>NZ_JBIALC010000001.1:0-38132 GCF_042873195.1 Micromonospora arida
CGGACCTACATCAGCCTCACCCGAACAACCTGATCAACAACACCTGACACATCTATCGGGACTTCCCCTTGAC
This sequence comes from Micromonospora arida, assembly GCF_042873195.1. Lineage (NCBI taxonomy): Bacteria > Bacillati > Actinomycetota > Actinomycetes > Micromonosporales > Micromonosporaceae > Micromonospora > Micromonospora arida. Next base: position 74 of record NZ_JBIALC010000001.1, read on the forward strand.
ACATGTCTCGGGACAGCACAGTTCCGCGCGAACGGAAACTGTCCAAGATCTACGTTGGCGACGTAGCGGAGTGACGTGATCGGCGCCGAGTGATCCGATCGGCCGGCGGGTACGTACCCCTGGACGGGGACCGGCGGAGGGACACAGGCATGGCCGCAGTGGGGTACGGCGCGGATCGCGAACCGGAGTCGGAGCCGGAACCGTCCGGTGCGGCCGCACCGCGACGGTGGTCCACGGGTGCTCGCCTGTTGGTGGCCGCTGCCGCCGTCGTGTTGCTCCTGGGCGCGGCAGCGGTGGCCGTGATCGTTGCCGATCCCGACCACCTCGGCACGACCTACTCCGGTCAACCCGGCGGCACTGGCCCCGACGGCACTGGCCCGGACGGCACTGGCCCGGACGGCACTGGCCCGGACGGCACTCGCCCGGACGGCACTCGCCCGGACGGCACTGGCCCCGATGACGGCGGCCGTCCGGGGGGCGTCGCTGACCCGGACGCGGCTGAGGGGCGCCGCGGTGGTGCGGGTGCTGCTGCCGAGCAGACGTTGACAGCCCCGCTGGCGGGTCGGCAGGAGGGCACCTTCGTTCTCGCGGATGGGCTGTCCTCGTTCGAGCTGCGGGTGGCCGAGTTGGGCGACGACCTGTACCGGATCAGTATCCCGGCCGGCTCGGGTGTGGCGGGCAGACCTGCGGTACGGGGGGAGACCGTGCGGCTCGACCTCGTGGAGTCCGGGACGCGCGGGCCACGGGCCGTGCGGGTGCTGCTCAACGAGCGGGTCGCCTGGCGTCTCCACCTCGTTGGCGGGGTGAGCAGTCAGGTGCTGGACCTGACCCGGGCCCGGCTGCTGGGCGTGGAACTCGCCGGCGGTTCCAGCCGTACCGAAATTCTCCTGCCACCGATCACTCCTGCGCGCCCCGGCGACCACACGGGCCCACGCGCAGACCAGCCCGCCAGCATCCTGACCGTACGACTCACCGGTGGGACCAGCCAGCTCGACGTCCGGGTCCCCGGGGAGACTCCGGTACGGGTTCGGGCGGGAGCCGGTGCCGGCTCGGTGGTGGTACGCGACGCTCGCTGGGACGGGGTGGCCGCGGGCTCGGTGCTGGGTACGCCGGGTTGGGACCGGTCGGCGGAGCGCCTGTACCTGGACCTGGTCGCCGGTGCCAACAGCGTGCTGGTCTCCTCCAGCCACCGGTAACCCACGCCGGGCCAGCCCACGCCGGGCCAGCCCCACAGCCACGAGCTGGTGAACCCCGGCCGCCCTGGCTGGAAGCACCGCGGTCGCGAATGGGCGTGCGCGTACAGTCGGGCGGTGGAGCGTACTGAATCAATGCTGGCGCAGACCCGACCGCCTGGCGTGGCCGACGTCGATCCCGGCAGTGTGTTGTTGCCCGGCCACGACGTGCCGTTGGGTCGGTACACCACGGTGCGGCGGCTGCTTCCGCAGCGCGCCCGCCGGATGGTCGGCGCGTGGTGTTTCGTGGATCATTTCGGCCCGGACGATGTGGCGCAGCGGCCCGGTATGGAGGTGCCGCCGCACCCGCACACCGGGCTGCAGACGGTGACCTGGCTGCTCGACGGCGAGATTCTGCACCGGGACAGCCTCGGCAACGTGCAGCCGATCGTGCCCGGCCAGCTGAACGTGATGACCTCCGGGAACGGTATCGCCCACTCGGAGCGCTCGCCGGCCATTCACCCGCCGGTGATGCACGGTGTGCAGCTCTGGGTGGCTCTGCCGGACCCGGCGCGGGCCGGAGCGGCAGACTTCGCGCACCACGCCGACCTGCCGCGCTGGCGGGACGGCGATCTGGACGTCACCCTGCTGGTCGGCGAGTTCGCCGGGGAGCGGTCACCGGCGGTGGTGCACACCCCGCTGGTGGGGGTGCAGCTGGAGTTGGGCGGCGAGGCGCCGGCGACGATGGCGTTGCGGCCGGATTTCGAGTACGCCGTGCTGGCGATGTCCGGCTCCGCGGAGGCGGCCGGGGTCGGGTTCGAGCCGGGGGCGCTGCTGTATCTGGGCTCGGGACGCCGGGAGCTGACAGTGCGTGGTGGGGCCGGGGCCCGGTTGCTGCTGCTGGGCGGTACGCCGTTCGAGGAGCCGTTGGTGATGTGGTGGAACTTCGTGGGCCGGTCACACGAGGAGATCGCCGCCGCCCGGGAGGACTGGATGGCCGGCGACGGGCGCTTCGGTGTGGTCGCCGACGATTCGGCGCCGCCGCTGCCGGCGCCCGCCCTGCCCACGACCCGCCTCAAGGCCCGCGATCGCACCGGCGGCCTGCACGGCTGACGACAACGCCCGCCCAGGGTGGTGGTGTGTGGCCGGTGATGGCGCGGGTAGTCGCCGGCATGGCGACCAGTTTGATCACTCCGGTGGAGGACCGTAAACGTCTGGCGCGCCGGCTCGCCGGTAGCGGGCGGGGCTTCGCCGAGCAGTACGGGTTCCGGGTGACCAACAATCCGGCGAGCCTGTTCCAGGTGTTGTACCTGTCGGTGCTGCTGGCCCGTCGCGGTGACTTCCGTCGGGCGTTGGACGGGGCGCGGGCGGTGCGCGACGAGGGGTGGGACAGCGCGGCCCGGTTGGCGCGTTCGCTGCACGAGGACCGGGTCCGGGTGCTGCGCGCCAGCGGCCAGCGCGGCGACGTGGACGCGCTGGCCGCTGTGCTGGGTGACCTGGCTCGGACGGTGGTCGAGAGGTACCGGGGTGATCTGCGCCGGCTGCGGGCGGTGGCGCACCACGACCCGGTCCGGGAGCGGGCGCTGCTGGCCGAGCTTCCGGGCGTGGACGATCAGGTCGTCGACCTGTTTCTCCGCGAGGCGCAGGCGTTGTGGCGGGAGGTTGCCCCGGTCGCCGACCGGCGGGCGCTGGCTGCCGCGCGTCGGCTCGGACTGGGCAGGTCGGCGGACGACCTGGCCGGCCTTGCCACTGGCGAGTCCGAGCAGTTGGCCTGGCTGGTGGGGGCGTTGGCCCGGGTCGACCTGGAGCATCGGTACGCGGAGGTGACCGGTCGGCCGTGACGTGCCCTGGCCCACACTTCCCCAAATTCTGACCAAACGGAGGATGTTCTGCCGTATGGTTGGACCCGGCAGTGCTGGCCGCTCGGTTCGAGCGGGCCTCCACCGCCTGGTGACCGCGACCGGTTCGGATGCGGTTCACCGCCTGGGCAGGCTTGCGTGGCGCCCTGGGTCGCGGTTCGTGACCAGGGGCGCCCGCCTGTCCCGGCCCTTCGATCGGCCCCGCCCCGTGTCGCGCTCCGGGGGACTGTGCGGCCTGGTGCGTAAGTAGCCTTCACCGCGCCAGGCCCGCCAGCAGGTTCACGGTCACGGCGATGATGAACGCGCCGAACAGGTACGACACCATCGAGTGGCGCAGCACCGTACGACGCATCTCGTTGCTGGTCAGGTTGGTGTCGGAGACCTGGAACGTCGTCCCGATGGTGAACGCGACGTACGCGAAGTCGGAGTAGCGCGGCGGTTCGGGCTGGTTGAAGTTCACCCCGCCGTCCGGGCCGGTGTAGTAGATCCGGGCGTACCGGGCGGCGAACACGGTGTGCACCACGAACCAGGAGAGCACCACGCTGAGCACGCCCACGCCGCTGTGCAACTCCCGGGCAACCCCGGGGGGCGCGCTCTTCGCGCTGGCCACGACCAACCCGACTGCCAGCAGGCTGGCCAGGCAGGCGACGAGCAGCAGGGCGTCCCGGATCGCCCGGTTCGGGTCCTCGTGCACGGCCAGTTGGGCGGTCCGCTCGGCGTCCATCGGCCAGATCTTGTGCCAGACCAGCACGAGCCAGCTCAGCGCGCCCACGTCCCAGCCGGCCAGCGCGGCGAGCGGCAGGGGCAGCAGCAGCGCGAAGACGCAGCCGGCGATGATGCCGACCACCGCCACCACGGCGAGCTGCACCACCGCGGCCGGAAAACGCACGTCCGCTGGCCGGGACGGGCCGCCGGTGTAGGTCATCGGCGACGATCCCTTCGCCGCGCGGTGGGCGTCACCGCCGGGTCAGATGCCGCGCAGGTGCTGCGAGACCCTGTTGTGCTTCTTGTCCCGGGCCTGCTCGGCCCGCTGGGCGGGGCCGACCTCGGGCGCCGCCTCGATCCCGGCCGACCGGGCCACCTCGGTCCCGTTGGCGTAGTCGACCGGCGGCAGGGCGCGCAGCGCCTTCAGCACGTCCGGCGGGGCACCCTCCCGTTCGGCCTCGCGGACCACGTCGTCCTTCTCGGCCGGGTAGTCCAGGCTCGACAGGTACTGCAGGACGTCGGCGTAGCTCGCCATGGCGTGGGCTCCCTCGGGCATCGGTGTGGTGACGACCGGCGGCGGTTACCCGCCCGCCGGCCGGTCACGCCCGCCCGGCGGAGGAAACCGGCGCCGTTTCTCCTCGGCCGCCGCGGGTACCCGCAGACGCCGACGCGAGTCCAAGGGAGTACGCGATGAACTACGACACCTTCATCGACCAGGTTTCCCAGCGCACCGCCACGTCGTCCGAGCGGGCGGTCGAGCTGACCCGGGCCGTGTTGGAGACGTTCGCCGAGCGGTTGACCGGCGGTGAGGTTCTGGACCTGGCCGCCCAGTTGCCCCAACCGCTGCAACTCGTGCTCAAACCGAGCCCGAGCACCGAGCAGGCGGACCGGTTCGGCGCGGCGGAGTTCGTCGCCCGGGTCGCGTTGCGCGCCGGTGTTCGGGAGCGCGCCGCCGAGGACGCCAGCCGGGCGGTCTTCACCACCTTGCGGGAGGCGATCACCGGCGGTGAGTTCGATGACGTGGCGACGCAACTGCCACGTGACTATCGGGGCCTGGTCGAGCAGGCGATGGCCCCGGGCGCGACGTTGCGCCGCGGCTGACAGCGCTCGTACCACGCACACACAGCGGTTTACCAGGGCAACCATCGATGTCCCGCTTGGCGTGGCGATTCCACCTGGCCTAACCTTGTCGTGCGAGGGGAGTACTTCCCACGAACCATTCCGGTCAGTACGGCGCGCCCGGCGCGCCTCGGGTGGTTGCCCACCAGGTGGTGGGTGAAGGAGACCTCGAACATGACGGTGTTCGAGGAGACCCACATGAACCACGTGTTGTATCTGTCTGCCGCCAGTGACCTGTCGTCGGTAGGCACGCCCACGCTGTGGGCGGTCACCATCCTCGGGGTCCTCCTGCTGTTGGTGCTGGACTTCCTGGTCACCCGTCGCCCGCACGAGGTTTCCATGCGGGAGGCCGTCGGCTGGTCGGCGTTCTACATAGCGCTGCCGCTGGCGTTCGGCGCCTGGATCTGGTCCCGCTTCGGCTCCCAGCAGGGCGTTGAATACCTGACCGGTTACCTGGTGGAAAAGTCGCTCTCGGTCGACAACCTCTTCGTCTTCATGTTGCTGTTGGCGGCGTTCGCGGTGCCGGCGGTGCTCGCCCAGCGGGTGCTGCTCTACGGCATCGCCGGCGCGCTGGTGTTGCGGGCCGTCTTCATCGCCCTCGGCGCGGCGGCGTTGCAGACCCTCGACTTCGCCTTCCTGCTCTTCGCGATCATCCTCCTCGCCACCGCGGTGAAGCTGCTGCGTGATGCCTTGTCCGGGCATCAGCAGGAAGTCGACATCAACAAGATGCGTTCGGTGAAGCTGCTGCGCAAGGTCATGCCGGTGGTCAACGACTACCACGGCACGAAGATGACCGTCCGGCAGGGCGCGAAGCGGGCGCTCACGCCGTTCGCCCTGGTGGTGGTCGCGGTGCTCGCCACCGACGTCGTCTTCGCTGTCGACTCGGTGCCGGCGGTCTACGGCATCACCGAGGACCCGTACCTGGTGTTCGCCACGAACGCGTTCGCCCTGCTCGGCCTGCGGGCGCTCTACTTCGTCCTGCACGCGGCGCTGAGCCGGCTGGTGCACCTCAGCTACGGCCTGGCCATCATCCTGGCGTTCATCGGCCTCAAGCTGGGTCTGCACTGGGCGCACGGCATCTGGGACAGCGTGCCGCAGATCCCCACCCTGGCCTCGCTCGGCGTGATCATCGGTGTGCTGGTGGTGGTCACGGTGACCAGCCTGCGCGCCACCCGGGGTGGCAACCTGCCCGGGGACCGCGAGGTCGTCGCGGAACGGCACTGACCGCGCCGCGCCGGCTGACGACGGGGTACGCGGGAAAGCTCTCGCCCCGGCCGGCGCGGGTGGTACGACTGTGCAATGGGAATCGTGTCACCGGGCTTTCAGGGTCGGCCCCGAACGCAGGAGCCGGCCCTGCCACCCGGTCAGTATCTGACCGAGGACTTTCCGGTGCTCTCGGCCGGCCCGACGCCCCGGGTGTCACTGGACACCTGGGAGTTCGTCATCTCCGCCGAGAACGGCAGCGAACACCGGTGGTCGTGGCAGGAGCTGATGGCCCTGCCGCAGGAGACGCCGATGGTGGACATCCACTGCGTCACCCGCTGGTCCAAGCTCGGCACCAACTGGCAGGGCGTCTCACTGGACACGCTGCTCGCCGACGTCGACACGGGGGCGCACTTCGCGCTGGCGCACTCCTACGGCGGGTACACCACCAACCTGCCGCTCGACGACCTGCGCGGCGGCCAGGCCTGGGTGGTGCACACCTTCGACGGCGCACCGCTGCCCGCTGAGCACGGCGGGCCGGCGCGACTGCTGGTGCCGCACCTGTACTTCTGGAAGTCCGCCAAGTGGGTGCGGGGCCTCCGACTCAAGACGATGGACGAGCCGGGTTTCTGGGAGACCGCCGGGTACCACGACTACGGCGACCCGTGGCGCGAACAGCGGTACCAGGGTGACTGAGCGCGCCGTGGCGACGAGCACCCAACGCCGTACGCCCAACCGTTGGCAGGTCGGCCGGCTGGTGGAGCGCCGGGTGGAGACACCGACCGCGCAGACCCTGGTGCTGGAGGTGCCGGACTGGCCGGGGCACCTGCCCGGGCAGCACGTCGACCTGCGGCTCACCGCCCCGGACGGCTACCAGGCGGCCCGGTCGTACTCGATCGCCGGGCCGGCCGTGGACGGGCCGGGAGGACCGCGCATCGAGGTGACCGTGCAGCGGGTGCACGACGGCGAGGTGTCGCCGTACCTCATTGATGTCTTCGGGGCCGGCGACCCGATCGAGGTACGCGGACCGCTCGGTGGGTGGTTCATCTGGCGGCCCGAGGAGACCGCGCCGGTGCAGCTCGTCGCCGGTGGCTCCGGCGTCGTGCCGCTGATGGCGATGATCCGGGCGCGGCGGGCGGTGGGCAGCAAGGCGCCGTTCCGGCTGATCTACTCGGTGCGCACCCCCGGCGACGTGATCTACGCCGACGAGTTGCGCCGCCGGGTCCGCGACGACTTCGGGCTGGACGTCGCGTACGTCTACACCCGTGAGGCGCCCGAGGGCTGGCGCGGTGAGCCGCACCGGATCGGGCTCGCCGACGTCAACACGCACGGGTGGCCACCGGACCTGGAACCACTCACCTACGTCTGTGGCCCGACCGCGTTCGTGGAGACCGTGGCCGACCTGCTGGTGGGGCTGGGTCACCCGTCGCGCCGGGTCAAGACCGAACGTTTCGGCCCCACCGGCTGACCACCCGTTCACTCACGCAGTGTCGAGGAGATTCGATGACCGAGATGTCGTACCTGGACGGCAACATGCTCGACGGCCCGATGCGTGAGCTGTTCACCGTCGACCTGAGCAGCGCGATGGGCCGCTGTGAGAACTGCGGGACGACCGGGTCGATGGCCAGCCTGCACGTCTACTCGCACGCCCCGGGCCTCGTCGCCCGCTGCCCCTCCTGCGAGGAGGTGATGGTGCGCCTGGTGCGCGGGCCGGACCGGGCCTGGCTGGACATGCGCGGCACCACCTACCTCCAGGTGCCGATGCCGATGGAGCAGACGTTCCCCGGCCCGCTCTGATCGAGGAATCGTTCGACGCGCTCGCCGGCCTCCCGAGCCGCGTCGAGGAAGGTCGCCGGATCGGTGAACGACCCGAGTCGCGGCGGGGGGTCCGCCAGCAACGCCCGCCACACCGCGTCGAGGTACGCGTCGACGGCCTCCTGCTCGACCCTCGGCCAGGTGCGCCACTCCTGACGGGGGAGTTTGCCCAGGACGATGGCCGGTTCCAGGTCGTCGGACCCGAGCAGGCGCTCAAGGAGTACGGGGAGCAGGGCCTTCACGTCCGCCCGGCTGCCGACCGTGTTGCCGAGGCTGATGGTCAGTGAGTACAGGTCGTGCTCGTCGACCAGCACCGAGCCCCGGCAGTGCGGGCAGCCGTCGAGCACCGCACGGCGCGGGTACCGGGCGAACGCGTCCCGTACGTCCGCCAGGGCCGTCGTCAGCTCGTTCTGCACCGGCCGATTCTCACATCGACGGCTCACCGGGCGGTGCCCGCGAGCAGCCACCGCCGCACGGGGATCTCCAGCAGCACCCGCTCGCCGTCCGGGTCGACCTGCCGGCCGACGTCCCAGCCGTCGTACTTGCGCGCGAACGCCTCGACGACCGGGCTCGGGAATCCACTGCGGTGCACGTGGGCGGTGCCCTCCGCCACCACTGGCGCGTCGCCGCTCTCCAGAGCCAGGGACACCCGTGGGTCGGCCACGACGTTGCGGGCCTTCACGCTGCGGCTTTCGCAACCGACCCAGAACGTCGCGGAGAGGTAGACGAACCAGACCGGCGTCAGGTGCGGGGACCCGTCGCGCCGCACTGTGCAGAGCCAGACGTTCAGCTCCCGCGACAGTCGCTCCTGGACGTCGGCCGGGGGGATCGAGGGGGTTCGGCTCACCGGGCCAGTGGATCACAACGCCGCACGTCCCGGCGACGGGCTTTCACCTGCTGCGGGGCCGGTGCGGGGGTGGGGTGCGGCCCCGCACTACCGGGGATGAACCGCATCCCGCCAACCGACCTCGCCCGCACCGCCGCAGCGCACCTCACCGCGTGACCTGAAACTCGGGTGCGGTCGATCTGGCGCAGCCCTAGGCTCCCGCTCCGACGGCTGTCACGGCGTCCGGTCCGATGGGAGATGAGCGCAGCGATGACTGCACACCTGTTCGCGATCAGCTTCGACGCGAGCGAGCCCCTGCGGCTCGCGCAGTTCTGGTCCGGGCTCCTGGGGCGGGAGATCGTCGACGATCCACACGACGGCGTCCTGCTGGCACCCGCCAAGGACAACGGGTACCACATCCGCTTCGCCCCGAACCAGCAGCCGAAGGTGGTCCAGAATCGGATGCACTTCGATCTGACCAGCAGTTCGCTGGAGGACCAGCGGCAGACGGTGGCCAGGGCACTGGAGCTCGGTGCGCGGCACACCGACATCGGGCAGGGCCCGGAGATCGATCACGTGGTGCTCGCCGACCCCGAGGGCAACGAGTTCGACGTCATCGCGCCGGGCAACAAGTTCCTCGCCGGCTGCGGCTTCGTCGGTGCGCTGGCCTGCGACGGGTCGCAGGCGGTCGGCTACTTCTGGAGGGCGGCGCTGGGCTGGCCGCTGGTCTGGGACCAGGGTGAGGAGACCGCGATCCAGTCGCCGCACGGCGGCACGAAGATCAGCTGGGGTGGCCCACCGCTGATGCCGAACGGCGGCAGGGATCGGGTGCGTTTCGACCTCGCCCCGGCTGTCGACGGCGACTGGCAGACCGAGGTCGACCGTCTGCTCTCGCTCGGGGCGACCCGGGTCGACACCGACCAGGATGCGGCGGGCCGACTGCTGCTGGCCGACCCCGATGGTCAGGAGTTCAGCCTGTTGACGTGCCGCTAAACCGGCCGGCGCCCACCCACCCGGCGGCCGGTTGGACAACGGCGGCACCGGTCGGTCAGAGTGGTCCGCCGTGAGATACCTGCGTACCGGTGGTCCCGCCGCGATCCGGCGACCCCGGCCCACCGACTCCGACGAGTTCGTCGCCGCCGTGCGGCGCAGTCGGGACCTGCACCACCCGTGGTTGAACGCGCCGGCCAACCCGGAGGAGTACGAGCTCTATCTGCGTCGGATCCGTCGCCGCGACAGCGCCGGCTACTTGATCTGCGACCGGGCCAGCGGCGAGATCGCCGGCTACGTGAACATCAGCGGGATCGTGCTCGGTGCGCTGCGTGGTGGCTTCCTGGGGTACGCGGCGTTCCTGCCGTACAGCGGGACCGGGCACGCCTCGGCGGGCGTCGCCCTGGTGATTGACCACGCGTTCACCTCGGTCGGGTTGCACCGGCTGGAGGCGAACATCCAACCGGGCAACGAGCCGTCCCGGCGGGTGGCCCGCAAGCTGGGTTTCCGGTTGGAGGGCTTCTCTCCGGACTACCTGTTCATCGACGGCGCCTGGCGCGACCACGAGCGCTGGGCGATCACCGCGTCGGCCCCCGCCTGACCGTCGGCCCGCCGCCCCGGGCCGACGGAGTACCGGAGCTTTCACCCGCAGCGGGTGATGACGCTCAGTTCCCCGCTTCCTACGGTGGGTGTCATGGCTGCCGTTCGCGCGACCCCTGCCCACCCCTTCCCCAGTCTGTCCATCGACGAGTCGGACAACGGCGATCAGCGGGCGATCCCGCCGGAGCTGGGACCCGACTCTCTCGCGGTGCTCAGTGGGCCCACCTTCCTGTACTCCAACGCCCAGGGGGACGTGCCGCCGGGCAGCATCGGCGGGCTTGTCCACCTGGACACCCGCCTGCTCAGTGGCTGGAACCTGACCGTCAACGGCGGCGCGTTGTTGCTGTTGCGCGCCGAGACCATCGACCACTACTCGGCGCAGTACGTGCTCACCAATCCGGAGTTGCCCGGGCTGCCGCCGAACACTCTGGGCCTGCGGCGCCTGCGCTACGTCGGCGACGGCTTTCACGAGCGCGTGGAACTGGTCTCCTTCCGGCGGGAGCCGGTCCGGGTGGAGCTGCGACTGGCCGTCGCCGTCGACTTCGCCGACCTGTTCGAGGTCAAGTCGAGGGTCCGGGACCGCTCCGCCGAGATCAGCCGTGACCACGCCGACGACGGGTCTGAGCTGCGCTTCTCCTACCAGCGCGGTGGCTTCTCCGCGCAGACCCGGGTGTGCTGCGCGAAGCCAGCCGACCGCATCGAGGGCGACGACCTGGTCTGGGACCTGGAGCTGGGCCAGGGCGAGGAATGGAAGGTCGACCTGCACGTGCCGCTGCCGGACGGCATGGGGGTGGTCGAGCCGGTTCGGGGTGACATCGCCGACGTCATCCACGGCCGTGCCGACGACCCGCTGCGCCGGTGGACCGAGGACCGCGCGGTGTTGCGCAGCGACAACGTGGCCTTGGAGCGCACCATACGCCAGTCCCGTGACGACCTGTCGGCGCTGCGGCTCGACCTGGAGGTCAAGGGCCAGCGGATCATGTTGCCCGGTGCAGGGCTGCCCTGGTTCCTCGCCGTCTTCGGTCGGGACACCCTGATCACCGCGTATCAGACGTTGGTCGCCGGGCCCGCGCTGGCCAAGGGCACGCTGCTCGCCCTGGCCCGGCTCCAGGGTGAGACGTGCGACGACTTCACCGACGAGGAGCCGGGCAAGATCCTGCACGAGGTTCGCAGCGGCGAGTTGACGCGCAGTGGCGAGAAGCCGTTCGGGCCGTACTACGGCAGCGCCGACGCCACCCAACTCTGGCTGATCCTGCTCTCCGAGTACTGGCGCTGGACCGGCGACGACGAGACCGTCCGGCGCCTGCGGGACAACGCGCTGGCAGCGTTGCGCTGGATCGACGAGTACGGCGACCGGGACGGCGACGGCTACGTCGAGTACGCCACCCGCTCGCCCGAAGGGCTGGGTAACCAGTGCTGGCGAGACTCGCCGGACGGCGTCTGCTTCGCCGACGGACGGATCCCCGTGCTCCCGCTGGCCACCTGCGACCTCCAGGGCTACACCTACGACGCCAAGATGCGGCTGGCCGAACTGTTCGACGGGCCGTTGGGCAATCCCACGTTGGCGCGCCGGCTGCGCGACGATGCCGACACCCTGCACGAGCGGTTCAACCAGGACTTCTGGATCGAGGAACGGGGCGGCTACTACGCGGTCGCCCTGGACGGCGACAAGAACCGCGTCGACTCCAAGACCTCGAACATGGGTCACCTGCTGTGGAGCGGAATCGTTCCCCCGGAGCGCGCCGACGCGGTGGTGCGGCAACTCATGTCACCGGACATGTTCTCCGGTTGGGGCATCCGCACGCTGTCCCGGGAGGAACGGCTCTACAACGCCCTCGGCTACCACCTCGGCACGGTCTGGCCGCACGACAACTCGATCGCCGCGCTCGGCCTGGCCCGGTACGGCTACCGGGCCGAGTCGAACCGGATCAGTCTGGCGATGTTCGAGGCGGCCGAGGAGTTCGGTCACCGGCTGCCGGAGGCGCTCAGCGGGTTCGATCGGGAGCGGCTGCTCTTCGCCGTGCCATACCCGACCGCGTGCAGCCCGCAGGCGTGGGCGGCCGGCACGCCGCTGGCCCTGATCCGCCATGCTCGGCGTCAACCCGGTCAACGGCCGCCTGGTCCTCGACCCGGACGTCCCGGCGGAACTGGGCCGGATCATCGCCGAGCGGGTCCGGGCGTTCGGCCAACAGTGGGAGTTGGAGGCGGTGGGTCACAGCGGCCACGTCCGGCTCCAGCCGAGCTGAGCACGGCTGGCGCGTCCGACGTTTGTCGCGGCCTTCGACGGGAAACGGCCCGCAATGACGAAACCTCGTGTGGTGATCGTGGGGGCCGGGTTCGCCGGTTACCACGCGGCGAAGACGTTGAGCCGGATCGCCCGGGACCGGGCCGAGATCGTGGTGCTGAACTCCACCGACTACTTCCTGTACCTGCCGCTGCTGCCGGAGGTGGCGGCCGGGGTGGTCGAGCCCAAACGGATCGCCGTGCCGCTGACCGGCACGCTCAAAGGCGTACGGGTGGTGGTTGGCGAGGCGGACCACGTCGACCTGCAGAACCGCTGGGTCGGCTTCACCCAGGCCGAGGGGGAGAAGAACCGGTTGGCGTACGACCGGTTGGTGCTCGCCGTGGGCAGCGTCAACAAGTTGCTGCCCATCCCGGGGGTGACCGAGTACGCGCACGGCTTCCGTGGCCTGCCCGAGGCCGTCTACCTGCATGATCACATCGTCCGGCAGTTGGAGCTGGCCGAGCAGGCCGAGGACCCGGCCGAGCAGCGGGCCCGCTCCACGTTCGTGGTGGTCGGTGCGGGCTACACCGGCACCGAGGTCGCGGCACACGGGCAACTGTTCACCGACGCGTTGCACGCCCAGCGACCCCGGCTCACCGTCCGCCCCCGCTGGATGCTGCTCGACGTGGCGTCCCGGGTGCTGCCGGAGTTGGACAAGCGGATGTCGGACACCTCGCACAAGGTTCTCAACCGGCGCGGGGTGGACGTGCGGATGGGTACCTCGGTGGCCGAGGCGACCTGCGACGGGGTGAAGCTCACCGACGGCGAGTACGTGCCGACCTGCACCCTGGTGTGGTGTGTGGGGGTGCGCCCCGACCCGTTCGTCAACGAGCTGGGATTGCGGACCGACCGGGGTCGACTGGTCACCGACGAGTTCCTCAACGTTCCCGGCTATCCGGAGGTGTACGCGTGCGGTGACGCCGCCGCGGTGCCCGACCTGGTCAATCCGGGCAAGGTGTGCGGGATGACCGCCCAGCACGCGCAGCGGCAGGGCAAGCGCGCGGCGTACAACATCGCCGCGTCGTACGGTTTCGGCCGCCGTAAGCCGTACAAGCACCACGACCTGGGCTGGGTCGTCGACCTGGGTGGCAAGGACGCGGCGGCGAACCCGTTGCAGGTCAACCTGGCCGGGTTGCCGGCGAAGGCGGTCACCCGGGCGTACCACCTGATGGCCATGCCGGGAAACCGCACGCGGGTGAGCGCCGACTGGGCGTTGGACGCCGCGTTGACCCGGTCCGCGGTCCAGTTGGGGCTGGTACCCGCCAACGCGGTGCCGTTGGAGAGCACTTCACCCGAGGTCGCGACCCGGGCCCGCTGAGCGGGCCCGGCCAGGTCGTCGCGGAGCAGGCCGGCCGCGACGGTCAGTCCGTGGGGCCGCCCGGTCGCCCGGACCGCGCGGCCGGGCCGGCCGGCGGGGCGGGTCGCAGCCGGCGCGGGCCGTACTCGCGCAGCAGGGTCTGGACGATGCCGGCGGCGGGGATGGCGAGCAGTGCGCCGAGCAGACCGGCCAGCTCCGCCGCGAGCAGCAGGCTGACCAGCACGGTCAACGGGTTCAGCCGGACCGCGTGGGACAGGATGAGTGGTTGGAGCAGGTGGTTCTCCAGCTGTTGGTAGACCACGAAGAAGACCAGCACCACCACCCCGGCGGTGGGGGAGTGCAGGAAGCCGGCGCCGGCCGCGATCACCGCGCCGAGTGTCGCCCCGACCAGCGGTATCAGGTCGGCGACCGCCACCAGCAGGGCGATCACGGCCGCGAAGGGCACTCCGGTGAGGGCCAGCACCGCGTAGGTCAACGCCCCGCAGATCACGCTGATCAGCAGGTTCCCGGTGAGGTAGCCGGTGACGGTGCGCGACACCTCCCGGCCCACCCGGCGCAGCCGCTCGCCCTGACCGTCCCCGGCCGCCGCGAGCAGGCCGCGGGTGATCCGCGGCGCCTCCAACACCATGAGGTACGCGAGCACGATGACCGTGACCAGCCCGGCGACCGACTCGACGACGCCGCGGAGCACACCGACCGCGGGTTGGCGCAGTCGGCCGCCGAGGTCGCGCAGCTGCCCCGAGTGGTCGCTGACGTAGCGCCGCGCCCCGGTGCGCTCCAGTAGCTGCCCCACCGGGCCCCGCCCGGCGCGGGCCTCCCGCAGCAGCTCGGGTGCCCGGTCGGCGAAGCGGCCCAACTCGCCGAACAGCGGCACCAGGATGAGCGCTGCCAGGATCGTCAGCAGCACGAACGCGGCGAGGAACACCAGCAGGGTCGCCAGCGTCCGACGCCGGACGAAGCGGCGTTGCAGCCGGTCGACGAGGGGTTTGAGCGCGACGGCGAAGAACGCGGCGACGACCGCCCAGACCAGCACCCGCCGGGTCGCGTACACGAAGCCCAGCGCTAGCGCTGTCGCCAGCACCAGACCGATCACGATCAGAGTTCGGCGGCCGGTCGCCCGATCGTCGACGTTGCTCATCCGGCGGGCCTTCCCCGCGCGCGTCGTCGGAAACCGGCATTGCGGGCACAACGGCGATCAGTGGCGGGAGTTGTCGTCCGTGTCGGTGACGGGATGGGCGCCCGCGACGAACGTGTCGAGCGCGGCGGCATGCAGCAGCCCGCCGGGCACCGGGTCGCGCAGGGCGGCCACCGCCAGCCGGGCCACCGGCAGCCCGCCCGGGCGCGAGGTCGCGGCCAGCACCAGGTTGCCGTACCTGCGGCCGCGTAACATCCGCCGGTCGCCGACCACGCACACGTCGGTGAAGACCGCCCGCAAGGTGGCCACCTGCACCCGGGTACCGACCAGCGGCGGCAGGTCGGTGACGTTGACCAGGTACAACCCGTCGGGGCGCAGGGCGCGGGCCACCTCGGCGGCGAACTCGACGGTGCGCACGTGCCGGGGCATCCGGGCCGCGCGGTAGATGTCGGCGATCACCAGGTCGTACCGGCGGTCCGGGGTGCCGGTCAGGGCGTCCCGGGCGTCGGCGACCTCCACCCGCACCTCCGGCGGCAGCGGCGGCAACTCCCGGGCCACCAGCTCGACCACCGCCGCGTCCCGCTCGACGACCCGTTGCGGGGAGCCGGGCCGGGTGGCGGCCAGCCAGCGGGGCAGCGTCAACGCGCCGCCGCCGAGGTGCAGGACGTTCAGCGGGGCGCCGGCCGGGGCCGCCACCTCCACCGCCGAGGCGATCCGCCGGACGTACTCGAAGTGCAGGTGCCGGGGATCCTCGACATCCACGTACGACTGCTCGACCCCGGCGGACAGCAGCGTCCGCCCGGTCCGGCGGACCGGGTCGGCGACCAGCTCCAGCCGGTCGGCGGCGCGGTTCATGTCCGGCACGCTAGCCGAGCCACGGCCCACCCGGCACGGCGGACGGGCCGGCGGAGCGGGGTCGCCCCCGGTCCGCCGGCCCGACGGGGTCGTGGTGCCCGGTCAGCCGCCGGCCATCCCGGCCCCCACCTCGTCGATCGCGTCGTCGATCTGGCGGGCGAGGTCCACGTCGAGCGCGGTGACCCCGTTGGCCTGGCTGGTCCGCACTGTCAACACGGCGGCGGTGTCGCCCGGACGTCCGATGCTCGGGCCGCGGCCGTTGTCCTGGCGCAGCCGGTCGAGCCGGGCGAGCACCCGGTCCAGGTTGTCGGGCGGCAGCGCGACCACCCGGTAGAGGCCCTGGCTGTCGCCGGCCCAGTAGGGCAGGTCGGTCAGCGCAGCGCTGATCTCGTCGGCGTCCAGGGTGGGTGTGGTGGTGGAGGCGCCCACCAGGCCGCCGCCGGCCTCCGGCGGGTTCAGCAGGTCGCGCAACCCGTCGGGTACGTGCAACGACTCGACCAGGTCGCCGTCCTGCTCGGCGAGCGCGGCGATCGTCGCCTCGGCCTGGTACCGGGCCTGCTCCGGGGTGTTGCCGCTGATCCGGCCCACCTCGGCCAGGAAGCCGGGCAGGTCCTGGTGCCGCTCGATGCCGTCGACCGGCAGCACGTCGTGCAGCGACGCCGGCACCGCGGCGAGCAGCCGCTGCCGCTCGGCGGCCTCCAGGGCGAACGCGAGGACCAGCACGGTCGCCTCGGTGCCCACCTTGGCGGTCTTGAAGTCGACCCCGGCGCGACGCCGGACCTCGTCGACCAGGTCGTGGTAGCCCATGCTGTTCACACCGGCCGCGCCGCTCGGCGGGGACGGCTGCGGTCGCGGGTTGTCGGCGCTACCGACCGGCGGCGGTGCCGGCCCGCCGCGCGTGCTGTCCGACTTGTGCGTTCCGGCCGCTGCTGGGCCGGCCCGCTTACCCGCATCGAGGCTCGTGAGCTGCTTGGACGCGCTCAGGCTGGCGCCGATCTCGCTGGGCTGGCGATTCTGCTCGCGGGCCTGCCGGGCCAGTGCCCGGCGCCGCTGGTTGTCGCCCTCCATCTGCTTGCGCATGGTGGCATCCCTTCCGCTGGGGATCGTGGCTGCGCCAGTCGCCTTCCCGTCGTCCCGGAGAAGGAAACGGAGGCCGCCGGCCGGGTCGGAGCGGCCCGCGCCACGCTTCATCCGGCGGGGGTGAGGGGTGCTCACCCGCACGGCCCGCACGATCGGGTCAGGACCGGAGTTCTTCCGAGGTACGCGGAAGGAAGGTCGTCATGAAGGAAGTTGTCGAGATCGTCCCCGCTCGACCCGGCTGGTACGCCCGCTGGCAGCTCACACCCGAGGTCACCAGGTGTTACCCGGTGAGCCTGTGGGCGTTGCTGGAGGAGGCTGACGGAACGGGCCGCGAGGTGATCGGAATGGACTGCATCGGGCAGTGGCCCGGTGCGGACGACAACGAGGCGGGTGGGCAGTTCGTCCGCTACCTGTACCAGACGCCCGATTCGGGGGAGCCCGAGGACGTGGACCCGGCCCCGATCGGCGAGCGGCGTGAGGACGGCCCCCGGCTTCAGCCGATGACGGCACCCTAGACATTCCTCCGGCCCCCGACCCCAGGTCCCAGGGTCGGGGGCCACCCCGTTTCGCTTTCCGGGGGTGGCCTACGGGTCAGCCGATGGCGCGCACGTCGTCATCGGCGTACGCCTCGGCGAGCAACTCACTGATGCCCGTGCGGTCCAGCATCCGCTGAAGCTGGGGGCTGACCCCGGTCAGGCGGATCGCCCCGGCGGCCCGGTGCACCACCAGCAGCGCGCTGAGCCCGGAGGAGTCGCAGAGGGTCACCCCGGTCAGGTCGACCAGAACCGGGGCGTCGCCGTCGCCGCGCAGCTCGGCCGTCGCGGCGATCAGCTCGGGCGCGGTGTCGTAGTCGAGGTCGCCGGTCAGCCGGAGTCGGACGTTCCCGGCGGCGAGCCGGGTCGTCTCGATGGTCAACAGCTGGTCGGGCATCCCACCATTTTCCTTGTGGAGCGACGAAACGCAAAGCGGGGGGCGATGACACGCAGCGTGGCCCTCGTCCGTGCCCCCGCCGTGGCGGTGCCCGCCACCTGCTGTGAGATGCCGCTTTCCGGGTTCCGGCGTAGGGTGGCCGGAGAGTTCTGAGCGTATACGCCGGTTCCGGCACGGGCTCGGTGAACGAGAAGGAGTGAGGCTCAGCTGGTGACTGCTTCCGACGTCAGGGACTGGGACCCGGGCGACGGACGGCTCTCCACGCCGAGCACGACACGACCCTCGGCGTGGTCCGCCGACGTTCGCCGCCCCACCGCTGCCCTGCCGCCGCTGGCCCCCGACCGGGGGCAGGCCACGCCCGACTGGTTAGAGGTCGTCGAGCACTTCCGGGAAGGCCTGGTGGTCTGCGACGCCGATGGCGTCGTGCGGCACGTCAGCCCGGTGGCTGAGCGGTTGCTGCCCGAGGTGACGTCCGGCGACCTGCTCAGCGCTGCCGGTGTGCCCGGGTTGAGCGAAGGCGTCCCCGGGAGCTTCACCCATCGCGGGCGCCGGCTCACCGCGCGCCAGGTGCCGCTCTCCGGTGACCGCTGCTGCTGGTACGTCGAGGACGTCACCGACAGCGTCAGCCGCGCCGACGCGCTGCTCGCCGAACGGGCCCGCTCGGCGTTCCTGGCCGTGGTCGGCGACAAGCTGGGCAACCCACTGCACCCCGACCGGGCTGCCGCCGCGGTCGTCCGACTCGCCGTGCCGACCCTGGCCGAGGTGGCGGTGCTGGTGATCGCCCCGCGGGCCGGGCGCGCCCGCTGGTGGCGGGCCTCCCGCACCGACGACGAGGTGCCGACGGTGGACAGCGGCGTGCTGGCCGGCGGCGAGTTGCCGACCGCCATCGCCGACGGGTTGACCGGGGCCGAGCCGCACGCGGTGGACTGGCTGGTCGAGCAGGCGGTCGACGCCGGTTGGCTGCCGGGGCTGGCCGGCACCGAGAGCGCCGCCCGGGTCGTCCCGCTGCCGGGGCGTGACGCGCCGGTCGGTGTGCTGCTGGTGGCCCGTCGCGCCACCCGCTGGTACGACGAGGACGACGTGGAACTGGTCCGCGCCTTCGCGGCCCGCGCCGGCGCGGCGTTGACCACCGCGCTGCTCTACCGCGACCAGGCGGAGGTGGCCGACACCCTCCAAGCCAGCCTGCTGCCGGTCGAACCGGTCGAGGCCGCCGGCGTGCAGTGGGGCACCGCGTACCGGCCCGCGCAGGCGGGGCTGCGCATCGGCGGCGACTTCTACGGTTCCCACCGGCTTCCCGACGGCGGCTCGGTGTTCTTCCTCGGCGACGTGTCGGGCAAGGGCGTCGAAGCGGCCGTCTTCACCGGCCAACTGCGCCAGTGCCTCCAGGCGCTGCACCGGTTGGAGTCGCACCCCGCGCGGTTGCTGCGGCTGCTCAACGACGCGCTGTTGGAGACCACCCAGGCGCACGGTCAGGGCCGCTTCGCCACGATCGTGCTCGGCGTGGCCCGCCCGGAGCGCGACGGTGGCCTCACCCTCGCCATGGCCGGCGGCGGGCACCTGCCACCACTGGTGCTGCGCGCTTCCGGCGAGGTGGAGACGGTGCCGTTGCGCGGCATGCTGATCGGGGTGGTGCCCGACCCCCGGGTCGGGGAGGTGACCGTGCGGCTGGCGCCGGGCGAGACCTGCCTGCTCTACAGCGACGGGGTGACCGAGGCCCGGGGCGGTCGGCGCGGCGACGAACACTTCGGCCCCGAGCGGCTGGTCGCCGCGCTGACCGGCTGCCAGCGGATGCCCGCGCCGGCCCTGGCCGAACGGGTCGAGCAGATCACCTGCGACTGGCTGGGCCAGGGCGACCACGACGACATCGCCGTGCTGGCGCTGCGGGCGGCCGGCCCGAGCGGGCGCGGGGTGCGGCACCTGCACTCGGTGCCCACCGGCACCGACCAGACAGAGGGAGTTGACGCGTGACCGCCGCCACGGCCACCACCGACCTCGGCGAGGCGTACTCCGGTTACCTGGACTGCCTCGCCGACGCCGACGAGTACGGCGCGACCGAGATGGCGATCGGCCTGCTCGACGCGGGCGTCCCAGCGGAGCGGGTGCTGCTCGACCTGGTCGCGCCCGCCCAGGCCGAGGTGGGCGAGCGGTGGGCGCGCAACGAGTGGAGCGTCGCCCAGGAGCACGCGGCCACCCACATCAGCGAGCAGGTGGTGGCGGCGGTGTCCGCGTACGCCAAACCGCGGCCGACCGGCGGGCGGGTCGTGGTCGCCTGCATGGACGGCGAGTGGCACGCGCTGCCGCCTCGGCTGGTGGCCGAGGTGCTGCGGTTACGCGGGTGGCAGGTGACCTTCCTGGGTGCCAGCGTGCCAGCGGCGCACCTCGTGTCGTACCTGCACCGCTATGACGCGCACGCGGTCGCGCTGGCGTGCGCGCTGCCGATGCGCCTGCCGTACGCCCATCGGATGATCGAGGCCTGCCGCCGCTCGGACGTGCCGGTGGTGGTCGGCGGGCGCGGGTTCGGCGCGGACGGCCGGTGGGCGCGCCGGCTCGGGGTGGCCTGGGCGCCGGACGCGCCCTCGGCGGCCGAGCTGATCGCCGACGAGCGGGCGCTGCGCGGGGCGCCGCCGGCCCGACTGGTCCACCTGGCCGACGACGAGTACGCCAGCCTGGTGCGACGTCGCGGTGAGCTGATCGACAGCGCGTTGGCGGAGTTGCGGGAGCGGGTGCCGGCGGCACGGGAGTACACCGCCGCTCAGCTCGACGCGACAGTGAGCGACCTGGGCCACATAGTGGATTTCCTGGCGGCGGCGGTCTACGTCGACGACGCCTCGTTGTTCACCGAGTTCGTGGAGTGGCTGTCGGGGATCCTGGGCAGTCGTGGGGTGCCCGCCGGGGCGGTCGTGCTGCCGCTGGAGCACTACGCCGCCGCGTTGCGGGACTTCCCCAGGGCGGCGCGGGCGCTGGCGCTGGGATGCGCGGCACTGCCAGCCACTGCCCGCTGACCGACCCGCCGGTGGCATCCGGATTGATCACCGCGCTCGGAGGCGAACGTTTCAGCTCTGCGTATACTTGCCGCACTGCAAACGTCCCACCGAGGGTGGAGCGAGGGGGAGAACGGTGACGTTCAGCGTCAACTACGTCGAGCGCGACGGTGGTGGCGCCTGTCTGCGGCTCGCAGGCGAGCTGGACCTGAGCACCGCCCCCGAGTTGACCGCCGCGATCAACCGGCTCACCGCGGCGGGCGAGACCCGGATCCTGCTCGACCTGACCGACCTCACGTTCTGTGACTCCACCGGGATGGCCGTGTTCGTCCGGGGCGACAATCAGGCTGCGGCCGACGGGGGGTGGCTCCGGCTCACCGGCGCCCAGGGGCGGGTCGAGCGGGTGCTGCGGGTGACCGGTCTTGCCGACGTGTTGCGCTACGAACCGGAGCCGGTCGACCCCGCGTCCCGCAGTGCGTCCTGATGGGCTAGATTTCCCCGCCAGCATTTTCCCGCCAGCGCGGTGACCGTCAGGGTCCCGTCTTCGCCAACTCTGAGGCAGGTAGTGATGGGCGCAGACAGCCCGCAGCCGGTACGCATCCTGGTGGTCGACGACGACCCGGGTGACGTGCTGATGATCGAGGAGGCGCTGGCGGACTCCGACGTCGACAAGATCATCGACGTGGTCAGTGACGGCGAGGAGGCGATGGAGTTTCTCCGCGCCGAGGGCCGACACGAGCAGGCCCGCCGCCCGGACGTGATCCTGCTGGACCTGAACATGCCGCGGATGGACGGTCGGCAGGTGCTCGGTGCGGTCAAGCAGGACGAGGATCTGCGGACAATCCCGATCGTCGTGCTGACCACCTCCAACGCCGACACCGACATCGTCGGCAGCTACACGTTGCAGGCCAACGCGTACGTCACCAAGCCGATCGACCTGGACGACTTCAACGACGTGGTGCGCCGCATTGACGAGTTCTTCGGCCGGGTCGTCGTGCTGCCCAAGCGCGCCTGACGCCCCGCGCCGCCTGCGCGCATGCTGAACAATTTTCCCGAACCCCCTCGGCGCGAGCGGTCGCGGCCGAGGATCCAGGTGGGGAAGTAACAGCAGCTGCCTGGGGGCGACAGTATGAGGTTCTCCGTCGTTGAGACCGGTTACGACCAGCGGCAGGTGGATTACTGCCTGGACGAGTTGGGGATCCGGTTGTCCCGGCTCGCGGCGCGGGCCGAGGGCACGGCCGGGGCAGGCCGGGAGTGGGACGAGATCCGCCAGGAGGCAGCCTGGCTGAGTGGGCTCCTGCAGCGGCTCGACCTGGGCGACGTCGGTGCCCCCCGGTACGCCGGTGACGCGGTGCGGCGCGAGGCCGCCGACATCCTGGCCCAGGCCCGCGCCGAGCTGGACGAGGCCCGCGAGGAGGCACGGCGGGTGCGGGAGCGGGCGTACGCGGAGGCCGTGCAGGCCCGGCGTGACTTCGAGGCGGCGCTGGACGCTCGCCGACGGCGCGAGGTGCGGGTGGACGAGATCCTCAGCCAGGTGACGGTCGACCAGGTGCCCGCCGATACCCCCACCGCAGCCGCCGCGGTGCCGGGCAGCCGGGTCGGGGGCCCGGACGCGGGCGCGGAGCCACCGCCGGGCCGTCGCTGAGACTGCGCGGGCGTGGGTGCCCGGCTCAGGCGGTGAGCGCCGCCGCGACGGTGGTCGCCCGGTCCTCGTGCTGGGCGTACGCGTCGGGGTAGGCGGAGATCTGCACGGCCTGGGCGGCGGCGGTGACGCTCATGTCCTGCCAGCCTGGGATCTCGTTGAGCGCCGTGTAGAAGGCCCGCGCGGCGTACGACGGGCGCATCAGCTGGGCCACCGTGCCCCAGCCGCTGCTGGGCCGCTGCTGGAACAACCCGACCGAGTCGTGGTCGGAGCCACTGCCCTGGTTCGGGTACTCCGCCGACTCCGGGAGGACGTCGCTGGCCAGGTTGTAGAGGTTGCTCTCCTGCATCGCGGTGGACAGTGCCACCACCAGGGCGCGGCGCGGCATCTTCATCTCCAGGCCGACGTCCACGATGATCTTCGCATTGTCCATCTGTGCCTGGTCGAGGCCGGCGACCGGCCGGGGGCGGCGGGGCTTGACCGGCTTCTTGGGTGCCTTGCGGACTGCGGTGGGAGTCGGCGTGGGCTTCGCCGTCGGGCTGGGCAGGATCCGGGCGGGGGCGGCGTCGCGGTCCAGCGACCGGGAGGCGCGCTCGTTGGCGATGGCGGCGCGGTCGGCCACCGCCTCGGCGAGCGGCTCGACCGTACGGGGGGTGTCGTCGTTGCCTCGCGCGGTGGCGACCGCGACGAGGCTGAGGCAGCAGGCGACACCGGTGGCCAGCGCCACCCGCACCGGGGTCGAGCCCAGCAGGGCACGCCGCGACGGTTCGGAAGCGCGGTGACGGCCGATCGTCCGTTCGGTTGATGCGGCGTCGTCCGAGGGGGTGCTCGGGCGCGCGTCGGTCAGCTTCTGGGCGGAGGGGTCGTCGGGATGCACCTGACGAGGCTAAAGAGCTGAATGCCCGATGCCATCAGCCCGTACGGTGGCATGCGCCACAATTTGCCCTGATCATGCCGACTTTATCGGGCAAAACGCGAGTGGAGTAGATCAACCTCGCAGACCGCTCCAGACGGTTATTCCCGAATTGCCGGGCGAATGCGGTCCCCCCGCCACTTTGCCGGCCGCACCTCCGGCCACCTTCAGGACTCAGCCGAACAACCGAGGCACGCCTCCACCAACCAGCCCCCCAGCCCCCCACCTCGGCGATCTTGCACTTGCTGTCGCGGCATAGGGGGCACTACGCCTCATATCGACGACCGAAAGTGCAAGATCGGCGCGGTGGGGCGTGCGGGTGGCGGGTGGCGGGCGACGACCTGGAGCGTGGAGTCAGTGTCGGCCGTTCTCGGCTGGGGTGACGGTCAGGCGGTGTCGGCTGGCGTCGCCGCTGGAGAACGGCCAGAGCCGGTCGGCGTACTCGACCAGGTCGGCCAGCTGATCTCGGCTCAGCCCAGCCGAGGAGATCTCCGCGTGCACGTCGGCCCGGTATCGGCCGTCGTTGTCCCGCCCCAGCTTCGCCTCCGCCCGCACCTGCACGGTGTGCGCCTCGTCGGTGATCTCCCCGGCCACCTCCACCGCCGCGTGATGCAGGCAGGAGGCGAAGGCCGCGGCCAGCAACTGTTCCGGGGTCAATCCGGTGCAGTGCGGCGCCAGCGGTGAGGCCAGCGCGGTGGAGAGCCCGCCATCGTCGGTGCGTACGTGACCGCCCTCGGCGGTCGCTGTGGCCTCACGCAGCCAGGAACTCTGATCCGGCATCGCGTTTCTCCCGTCGCTCACCAGGCCGGCTACCCCTTCGCCGCCCGGCGAAACGCCGCGGGTCTTCCGGTCAGCGCCCGGCGGGCAGGTGCGACTCGTTCACCAGCACCACCGCCTCGGTGGCTTCCGCAGCGGCCCGTTCGGTCCACGGCGACGTCGGGGCCGGCCGGCGGGTCGCCGCGATCGTCATCGGCACGTACACCCGGGCGTCCACCGCCTCGGCCAGCAGCAGCGCGGCGACCAGGCTGGTCGGACGCTGCTCGGGGTCGTCGGCGAGGCAGGAGTGGCACAGGTCGGCGACCTCCGGCGGGAGCCCGGCGATGTCGGGAAGCGGCTCCGGTGGCCGACGGCGGCGGACGAGCAGCAGTTCGCTGGCGGTCGCCGCGCGGTAGGGCAGGCGGGCGGTGAGGCTGTAGTAGAGCAGCACGCCGAGGGCGTACATGTCGGCGGCGGGGGTGGCCGGCGCCTCGTCCAGCTGTTCGGGTGCCAGGTACGCCGGGGTGCCCAGCACCATCCCGGTCGGCATCGGGTCCGGCGCGCCGGCGGCGATGGCGATGCCGAAGTCGAGCACCTTCACCCCGGCCGGGGTGAGCATGATGTTGGCGGGCTTGACGTCCCGGTGCACGATGCCCTCGGCGTGCGCGGCGGCCAGCGCGGCGGCGACCTCCGCGCAGACCCGCACCGCGATCTGCCAGTCCAGCGGCCCGGCGCGCAGGTGCACGGCGAGCGTCTCACCCTCGGCCAGCTCCATGACGATGTAGGGCACCGGTCGGCCGGGCCACGTCGAGGAGGTGCCGAAGTCGTGCACGCTGGCCACGTTGGGGTGTTCCAGCCGGGCCGCCGACCGGGCCTCCGCCCGGATCCGGTCCACCGGGCCGTCCCGATCGTCACGGCCGGGCGAGAGGAGCTTCACCGCGACCGGCCGGTCCAGCACCTGGTCGTAGGCCCGCCACACCTCGGACATCCCGCCCACACCGATGCGCTGTTCGAGCCGGTACCGCCCGTCCAGCATCCGCATCGACCGCTCCTCGTCCTCGCCCCGCCGGCGGCGGGTGCACAGGTGCCGGTACCCGGGTGCCGAGCTGGGCAAACCGGAGCCCGATTCCGTGCGGACGGCCCCGCGCACCTCGCTGCGCCACGGCGGCGGGTGCGGTAGCTTGCGAGCCAGAGCCGGTGTCACCGATTGTGCCGGCACGGTCACCCGAGGGGACGCCGCGATGAGCGAGGTCACCGTACGCTTCGTCGGTGGGCCCGCGGACGGCCTGGTCCGGCTGCTGCCGGCCGGGTCGGACGGCGCCCCGCCCCAGCGTTGGATCATGCGTCACCCGGACGGCACGGGCCCGGTGCAGCCCGGCCCCGACCACCTCTACGAGCGTGACCGGCCCGACGAGGCCGGCGGCTGGAGCATGCGGTTCGTGCGCACGGACGCGTACGGGGTGTCCGAGTGACCACGAGGCGGGGCTGACCGGTGGCGTCGCCGGCGTCGCGTCGGCCCGCCCGCACAGCTCGCGCACAGCTTCCGCAGGGGCGTGGCACAGGCGTGGCGGCCACCATGGGGCCCATGGTCATGAACGGGCAGGCCGCGCCGAGCCGGATCGAGCTGTGTCGCCCCGACGGTGAACCCGTCCGGGTGCTGGTGGTCGACGACGAACCCACGCTCACCGACCTGCTGTCGATGGCCCTGCGCTACGAGGGCTGGCAGGTCCGCACCGCCGGCAACGGCATGGCGGCGTTGAGCACCGCCCGACAGTTCCAACCGGACGCCGTGGTGCTCGACGTGATGCTGCCCGACCTGGACGGCTTCCAGGTGCTGCGACGGCTGCGCGAGCACGCTCCGACCGTGCCGGTGCTCTTCCTGACCGCCCGCGACGCGGTCGAGGAACGCATCGCCGGGTTGACCGTCGGCGGCGACGACTACGTCACCAAACCGTTCAGCCTGGAGGAGGTCATCGCCCGCCTGCGCGCGCTGCTGCGCCGCTCCGGGCTGGCGATCGCCGCCCGGGAGGAGGCGGTGCTGACCGTCGGTGACCTCAGCCTCGACGAGGACAGCCACGAGGTCCGGCGGGCCGGCCAGCTCGTCACCCTGACCGCGACCGAGTTCGAGCTCCTGCGTTACCTGATGCGCAACCCGCGTCGGGTGCTCAGCAAGGCGCAGATCCTCGACCGGGTGTGGAACTACGACTTCGGTGGCCAGGCCAACGTGGTGGAGCTGTACATCTCTTACCTGCGCAAGAAGATCGACGCCGGCCGGGCACCGATGATCCACACGCTGCGCGGCGCGGGCTATGTCCTCAAACCCGCCGAGTAGGCGCCGCCCGCTGCGCGCCGCCCGCGGGTGGCTGGCCGGGCGCTCCCTGCGTACCCGACTGGTGTTCGCCCTGCTCGCGCTGCTGGCGTTGGTCAGCGTCGCCATCGGTGGCCTGACCACCGTGGCGCTGCGGCACTTCCTGATCGACCGGCTCGACGCCCAGTTGGCCCCCGCGACGGCCATGCGGGGCGACCGTCCGGGGCGACCCGCCTTTCCCGGCAACGGACCGGGCGTCCCGCAGGGGTTGCCGTCCGGCGTGGTGGTCGCCGAGATCACCGATGGTCGCGTGACGAGCGCCCGGACCCTGACCAACAGCGTCTCCAGCGCCGATCCGTTCCCCGATGAGCAGACCGTCGCGGTGGGGGAGGTCGCGGCGCTGGCGGACCTGCCGGTCGACGCCAGACCGCGCACCGTCGACCTCGGCGATCGCGGTGACTACCGGGCCGTGGCCCGCCAGTACTGGGACGGCCGCGTACGCGTCGTCGCAATCCCCCTCTCCGGCGTCCAGGAGACCATCTGGGCGCTGGTCGCCGCGCAGGCCGGGGTGGCTGCGGTCGGGCTGCTGCTCGCCGGTGTGGCGGGCGCGCTGATCGTGCGGGCGACCCTGCGACCGCTCAACCGGGTGGCCGCCACCGCCACCCGCGTCACCGAGCTGCCCCTGGACCGGGGCGAGGTGGCGCTCGCCGTCCGGGTCCCGGCCGCCGACACCGACCCACGCACCGAGGTCGGTCAGGTCGGCGCGGCGCTGAACCGGATGCTGGGCCACGTCGCCGACGCGCTCTCCGCCCGGCAGGCCAGCGAGACCCGGGTACGCCAGTTCGTCGCCGACGCCAGCCACGAGCTGCGGACGCCTCTCGCGGCGATTCGCGGCTACGCCGAGGTGGCCCGGCGTGGCCGTGACGAGGTTCCCCCCGACGTGGCGCACGCGCTGCGCCGGGTGGAGTCGGAGAGCACCCGGATGACCAGCCTCGTCGACGACCTGCTGCTGCTGGCCCGCCTCGACACCGGCCGGCCGCTCGCTGTCGAACCGGTGGACCTGACCGCTCTGGTGGTGGACGCGGTCAGTGACGCGCACGTCGCCGGCCCCGAACACCGCTGGCAGCTCGAACTGCCCGAGGTGGCGATCCGGGTGCCGGGCGACGCGGCCCGGCTGCACCAGGTGGTGGCGAACCTGCTCACCAACGCCCGGGTGCACACCCCTCCCGGCAGCACTGTCACCACCACGCTGGCTGTCGACGCCGCCAGCGCCGTGCTCACCGTCGCCGACGACGGGCCGGGGGTGCCGCAGGAGCTGCAACCGGAGATGTTCGAGCGGTTCGCCCGGGGCGACAGCTCCCGATCCCGCGAACATGGCAGCACCGGCCTCGGCCTCGCGATCGTCGCGGCGGTGGTGGAGGCCCACCACGGCACTGTGGAGGTGCAGAGCCGTCCAGGCCGGACAATGTTCACCGTCCGGTTGCCGAATCCCACAGCTGACGCATAGTCGGCGCATGGGGTCGCGCCAGCCCGGCCGTCGAGGCTGGCCGCATGGACAGAACCGAGACCACGCCTACGGCATCCGCCGAGCCCGAGCCGCCGACGGCCCCGCGCCCCGACGAGCACCCGCCGCCGACGCGCCGCTCCCCGGCCTGGGCCACACCCGCGCTGACGGTCCTGCTGCTCGCCACCGGCCTGCTCTACCTGTGGGGCCTGGGCGCCTCCGGCTGGGCCAACTCGTTCTACGCGGCGGCCGTGCAGGCCGGGTCGGTGAGTTGGAAGGCGTTCCTCTACGGCTCGTCGGACGCGGCCAACTCCATCACCGTCGACAAGACACCCGCGTCGCTGTGGCTGATGGCGCTCTCCGTACGGATCTTCGGGCTGAACAGTTGGGCGATGCTCGTGCCGCAGGCGCTCTGCGGGGTCGCCTCGGTCGGGGTGCTGCACGCGACAGTGAAGCGCTGGTACGGGCCGGCCGCCGCTCTGATCGCCGGAGCGGTCCTCGCGGTCACCCCGGTGGCGACGCTGATGTTCCGGTTCAACAACCCCGACGCGCTGCTCGTCCTGCTGCTGGTCGCCGGGGCGTACGCCACCGTGCGGGCGCTGGAGACGGCCAGCACCCGGTGGATCGTGCTGGTCGGCGTGCTGGTCGGCTTCGGCTTCCTCACCAAGATGCTCCAGGCGTTCCTGGTGGTGCCCGTCTTCGCAGGGGTGTACCTGCTGGCCGCGCCGACCGGGCTGTGGCGACGGGTCCGGCAGCTGTTGCTGGCCGGGCTGGCGGTGCTGGTCTCCGCCGGCTGGTGGGTGGCGCTCGTCGAGCTGGTCCCCGCCAGCGCCCGCCCCTACATCGGCGGCTCGCAGGGCAACAGCATCCTGGAGTTGACCCTCGGCTACAACGGCCTCGGCCGGATCACCGGCGAGGAGGTCGGCAGCGTCGGCGGCGGTGGCGCGCGGCCGGGCGGCGGCGGCCCCTTCTCGGGCCAGACCGGCGTGCTGCGGATGTTCGGCGGCGAGATCGGTGGTCAGGTCTCCTGGTTGCTGCCGGCCGCGCTGATCCTGCTGGTGGTCGGCCTGCTGCTCACCGGGAGAGCGGCCCGCACCGACCGCACCCGGGCCGGGCTGCTGCTCTGGGGCGGCTGGCTGCTGGTCACCGGCCTGATCTTCAGCTTCATGTCCGGGATCTTCCACGCCTACTACACGGTGGCGCTCGCACCGGCGATCGGCGCGCTGGTCGGCATCGGTGTGACGCTGCTCTGGCGGCAACGCCGACCGCTGCCCGCCCCGGGCGAAGGTGCCGCTGTCCGTACTCGTTGGCAGCGGTGGCGTCCGCTGGCCGCCACGGCGACGCTCGCCGGCACGCTCGCGCTCACCGTCTGGTGGGCGTGGGTGCTGCTCGGACGCAGCCCCGACTGGTACCCGTGGCTGCGGACCACCGTGCTCGTGGCCGGCCTGGTCGGTGCGGCGCTGCTGCTGCTGGTCACCCGGCTGCCCCGCCGGTTGGTGCCGGTCGTGCTGGGCCTTGGCGCAGCGGCGGTCCTCGCCGGCCCGGTGGCGTACGCGGTGCAGACCGCCGCCACCCCGCACACCGGGTCGATCCCCAGCGCCGGCCCGTTCGTGGCGGGCGGGCTCGGCCGGGGAGGCTTCCCCGGCGGCCGGCCGCCCGGCGGCATGGAACCACCGGCCGGCGGTCAACTTCCGGGTGGCGGCCAGTTCCCGGGTGGCGGCCAGTTCCCCGGTGGCGGTCAGAACGGCGGTCCGGGTCCCGGCTTCCCGGGCGGTGGTCGTACCGGCGCGCCCGGCTTCCCGGGTGGCGGCCAGTTCCCCGGTGCCGACGGCGGCCAGGGGCGCTCGGCCGGCGGGGGAATGGGCGGGCTGCTGGACGCCCGTGAGCCCAGCGCCGCCCTGCGCCAGCTGTTGGAGCGCGACAGCGCCGACTACACCTGGGTGGCGGCGACGGTCGGCTCGAACAACGCCTCCGGCTATCAGCTCGCCACCGGCCAACCGGTGATGGCGATCGGCGGCTTCAACGGCAGTGACCCGTCACCGACGCTCGCGCAGTTCCAGCGGTACGTGGCCGACGGGAAAATCCATTACTTCGTCGGTGCTGGTGGCTTCCGGGCCAACGGCGGCAGCTCGGCCTCCCAGGAGATCGCCGCCTGGGTCGCGGAGACGTTCCTGGCGCAGACCGTCGACGGGGTCACCGTCTACGACCTCAACGCCGGTACGGAGGCGTCGTGACCGCGCTGGGCGGTCCACGGGCTGCGGTCCAGGCCCGGCCCACCGCCGCCGTGCTGGACGTGGTGATCCCGGTCCACAACGAGGAGGTCGACCTCGGGCCGTGCGTACGGCGGCTGCACGCCCACCTGAGCGCGCACTTCCCGTACCCGTTCCGGATCACCGTCGCCGACAACGCCAGCGTCGACGACACCCTGAAGGTGGCCGACGGCCTCGCCGCTGAGCTGCCCGGCGTCGAGGTGCTGCACCTGGACGCGAAGGGGCGGGGAAGGGCGCTCTCCGCCGCCTGGTCGGCGTCGTCCGCGCCGGTGCTGGCGTACATGGACGTGGACCTCTCCACCGACCTGGCGGCGTTGTTGCCGCTGGTCGCGCCGCTCATCTCCGGCCACTCCGACCTGGCGATCGGCACCCGGCTGGCGCGTACCTCGCGGGTGGTGCGCGGCACGAAACGGGAGGTGATCTCGCGGGCCTACAACCTGTTGCTGCGCGGCGCGTTGGCGGCGCGGTTCTCCGACGCGCAGTGCGGGTTCAAGGCGATCCGCGCCGACGTGGCCACGGAGCTGCTGCCGTTGGTGCGGGACACCGGCTGGTTCTTCGACACCGAGCTGCTGGTGCTGGCCCAACGGGCCGGGCTGCGCATCCACGAGGTGCCGGTGGACTGGGTCGACGACCCGGACAGCCGGGTCGACATCGTCGCCACCGCCCTGGCCGACCTGCGCGGCGTGGGTCGGCTCGGCCGGGCGCTGCTGACCGGCGCGCTGCCCCTGGCCGACCTGCGCGCACAGCTCGGCCGGGCACCGCTGACCGGGCTCCGTGCGCAGTCGGGCGAGGTGCCTCCGGTCGAGCCCGGCCAGGCGCTGCCGGGGTACGTGCCGGTCGGGCTGCCGCGGCAGCTGGTCCGGTTCGCGGCGGTGGGGGTGGCGAGCACCCTCGCCTACCTGCTGCTGTTCGTGGCGACCCGGGGCGTGCTCGGCGCGCAGCCGGCGAACCTGCTGGCGCTGCTGGTGACCGCGGTGGCGAACACGGCAGCGAACCGTCGGCTCACGTTCGGCATCAGCGGACGCCAGCACGCCGCCCGGCATCACGCGCAGGG
This sequence comes from Micromonospora arida, assembly GCF_042873195.1. Classification (NCBI taxonomy): domain Bacteria; kingdom Bacillati; phylum Actinomycetota; class Actinomycetes; order Micromonosporales; family Micromonosporaceae; genus Micromonospora; species Micromonospora arida. The sequence goes on from NZ_JBIALC010000001.1 coordinate 31,393, forward strand.
GTTGCTGGCCTTCGCCCTCGGTCTGGCGTTGACCAGTGGCGCGTTGGCCGTGCTGCATGTCGTCTCCGCCATGCCGGCCCGGCCGGTGGAGTTGGCCGTGCTGGTGGCCGCGAACCTGGCCGCCACTGTGCTGCGGTTCGTGCTGCTGCGCCTGGGCATGCACCACCGGCGCAGCTGAGACGTCAGCCGCTCAGCATCTCGGTGAGGACCTCGACGACGCGTCGGGTGTGCCGCCCGTCGGGGTCCTCGTCCGTGTTCAGGTCGGTCACACTCATCCCGAGCAGCCGGTCGGCGCGGGCCAACGGTGTGACCAGCGCGATCAGATCCGCCCAGCGCGGCCCGTCCGGTTCGGGGTAGGTCACCGCGGGCAGGTCGCGCGGGTCCACCACGTCCAGGTCGAGGTGCAGCCAGGCTGGTCCGTCCCCGTCGACGGCCAGGCTCGCGCCGACCGTCGCCGCGCCCCGGCGCCGTAACTCGGCGGCGTTGATCTGGTGGATCGCCGGGTCGATCCGGGCCGCCTCGACCCGGCTGCTCTCGTCGGTGGCCGGGCGGTGCCCAATCAGATGGACGCGGCTCGGCTCGATCAGCGCGCCGCCGGGGCCGACGGCGGCGGCGGGGCCGTGCCCGGTGACCACCGAGAGGTCCATGTCGGCGGCCTCACCGGTCGGTGAGGTCGCGCCGTCGAGGAAGTCCGGGTGGGCGTCGACGAACCACAGGTCGGTCGCCGGGGGCAGGGCCCGGCAGACGCCGGGCAGGATCGCACAGTCGCCGCCGAGCACAAGTGGTCGGTGGCCGTCCGCGATCAGCGCGCCGATTCGCGCGGCGATGGCGCCGCCGGCCCGGACCAGGTCCGCCGCGCCGCTCACCCCGCTGGCCGGGTCGCGGTTCGGGTCGCGCAACCGCGCCTCGTCGATCTGTCCGTCGTCGTCGGCGGCGAGGGCCTCGCGCAGGCCGGCGCGGCGCAGCGCGGCCGGGGCCCGCTCCTCGCCGCGCCCGGCTCCGGAGGAGTCCAGCGGCGCGTCCACGATCATCCAGCGCACGTCCGCAGCGTACCGGCGCGGCCGGCCGTCACGGCCGCATTCCGTGGTGCGGCTGGGAGTACGCCGATGTGCCCGCGACAGCGACGACGACCGGCGTACGGTGAGGGACAAGTCCGGCTTTCTGGGTCAAAAGCCTCATCGGTGTACGCCCTGGGAGGCCGGTGTCGAGGCGGCGAGGCAAGGAGCGATCGGTGGAACATCTGGCCTACCTGGACGCGGGGTCCGGCAGCCTGATCGTGCAGGCGGTCGTCGGTGGGGTGGCTGGCGCCGCGGTCGCCGCAAAACTCTACTGGCGACGGCTGGTCGACCGGTTCCGCCGGCAACCCACCGACCAGCGCTGAGCGGGCCAGCCCGACGATGGCGATCTCACCCACCGAGGTACGGCCCGAGCCGGCCTCCTTCCGCGACCCCGCCAACCGGGTCTTCCACGTCGGCGACGAGGTGCTGCGCGGGCTGGACCCCCAGGCCGCCGAGCACTGGCGGGCACTGACCGGCAGCACGTTCTTCCCGGCGCTCGTCGCCGCGCGCAAGGTCTGCGCCACCGAGGACGCCCCGCCCACCCTGGTGCCGGCCGCGACCGGAACGCCGTGGGCGGCCGTGCTGCGCCACGAGCGCATCCCGTTCGTCTCCCACCCGTACGAGTGGTCGTTCAGCATGCTGCGCGACGCCGCCCTGCTGCACCTGGAGATCCTGACCGCCGCGCTCGGCGAGGGTTTCACCACGAAGGACGGCTCGGCGTACAACCTCCAGTGGCGCGGCGCCCAACCGGTCTTCATCGACATCGGCTCCTTCGAGCCGGTCCGCGACGGCGAAGCCTGGGCCGGCTACCGGCAGTTCTGCCAGACCGTGCTCTACCCGCTGATGCTCACCGCCCACCTGGGCGTCGACTTCCAACCGTGGCTGCGCGCCCGCGTCGACGGCATCGAGGCCGACGAGTTGCGCCCGCTCTTCGGCGGGGCCCGCCGGCTGCGCCCCGGCGTGCTGACCCACCTGCACCTGCACGGGGCCATGCAGCAACGCAACGCCGCCGCCAGCACCACCGAGGTACGCGACCAACTGCGCGCCGCCGGCTTCTCCCGGGAGCTGCTGCTCGCCACCGTACGCGGCATCGAGAAACTGGTCCGCAAACTGGACCGCCGTCCGCCCGAGAGCCACTGGTCGGACTACCAACGCACCTGCGGCTACTCGGCCCGCGACCGGGTGGCGAAGGAGCAGTTCGTGGCCGCTGCGGTCGCCGCCGGCACCCGCCCTCGCCTGGTGCTCGACCTCGGCGCCAACGACGGCCGGTACTCGCGGCTGGCAGCCGGGCACGCCGACTACGTGGTCGCCGTCGAGCAGGACCCCACTGTCGTCGACGAGTTGTACCGACAGCTGCGCTCCGAGGGGCAGCGCCGCATCCTGCCGCTGGTGCTGGACCTGGCCGACCCCTCGCCGGGTGGCGGCTGGCGGGGCGTCGAGCGGGCCGGCTTCGCCGAGCGGGCGTCCGCCGACGTGGTGCTCGCCCTGGCCGTGGTGCACCACCTGGCGATCGGGCGCAACGTACCGCTGTCGGAGGTCATCGACTGGCTGGCCGGACTGACCGCGCCGGGCGGCGCGGTGGTGGTGGAGTTCGTCCACCCGGAGGACCCGATGGCGACCCGGCTGCTGGCCAACAAGCCCGCCGGTCTCTTCCCGGACTACCGACGCGACACCTTCGAGACGTTGCTCGCCGCCCGAGGGCGGATCACCGACCGGCTGGAACTGCCCTCGGGCACCCGCACGCTCTACCGGACGGTGATGGGTGGCTGAACCCGCAGCCGACCCGCCGACCCCGGACGAGCGGTCGCCAGCGGCCTCCACGCGGTGGTACCAGGGCTGGCGGAGCGAGCTGGGCCGGCTGCTGGAGGTGACGGCGCTGGTCGGCCTGGTGGTCACCCAGCCACTGCTGGACGTGCTCGGCCGCAGCCCCGACTTCTTCCTGTTCCACCGCGCCGACCCGGCCCAGATCCTGCTGCTGGTCGCCCTGGTGGCGCTGCTGCCAACGATCGCGGTGGCGCTGCTCGGCGCGCTCAGCCGACTGGCCGGCCGGACCACCCGCGCCCTCACCCACACCGGGCTGGTCGGGCTGCTGGTCGCCGCCCTCGCCGTGCAGGTCGGCCGACACGTCACGCCACTTCGGGGCGTACCGCTGCTGCTGGTGGCAGTGCTGGCCGGAGCCGCCGGCGCGGCCGCGCACCGGCGGTGGCGGGCGCCGGGCCGGGTGCTGCGACTGGCCGCCGCCGGCCCGGTGGCCTTCGTGGCGCTCTTCCTGCTCGCCTCGCCCACCTCGGCGGTGGTCCTGCCGCGCGGCGACGGCGGTGCGGCCGGCACCGCGCAGGGCTCGGCCGTGCACCCGCCGGTGGTCATGCTGATCCTCGACGAGCTGCCACTGGTCAGCCTGCTCGGCGCGGACGGGAAGATCGACGCCGGGCGGTACCCGCACTTCGCCGAGCTGGCCGGCGGCTCCACCTGGTACCGCAACTCCACCGGGGTCAGCGGGTGGACGCCCAACGCGCTCCCGGCGATGCTCACCGGCCGCTACCCGGCCAAGCCGGTCGCCCCGCACTACTCGCAGTACCCGGACAACATCTTCACCGCCTTCGGCGGCCTGTACGACATCCGCGCCGAGGAGAGCATCACCCGGCTCTGCCCACCCAGCCGCTGCGAACAGCCGGTCACCCCGGAACAGGGGCTCGGCGTGCTGGTCCGGGAGACCGGCAAGCTGCTCGGCCGGGTCGCCGGGCCGACGGAGAGCGCTGTCGACCCGGAGGACTCCTACCGCGAGCAGACCCGCGCCGAAGCCGGCCTGGACGCCGCCGAACCGGTGCCGGCCGACCCGAAGTTCCGCTGGGACAGCCTGGACGACAACCAACCGGCCCGGTTCACCAGCTTCCTGGCCGGGCTGAAGCCGACAACCCGGCCCACCCTGCACTTCCTGCACCTGCTGATGCCGCACTCACCGTGGGCGTACCTGCCGTCCGGGGCGCGCTACGACGCCCCCGAGGACCTGCCCAACGACGGCGCCGGGTGGGTCGACCTGGCCCGGCAGCGGCACCTCGCCCAGCTCGGCTACACCGACCGGCTGATCGGCGAGACGTTGCGGACGCTGCGCGCCAACGGCCTCTACGACCAGGCCCTCGTCGTGGTGACCGCCGACCACGGGGTCAGCTTCCGCCCCGGCGCGCAGGGCCGGGGCATGGACGCCATCAAAGCCGCCGCCGGGGAGGTCGCCTGGGTGCCGACGTTCGTCAAGGAACCCCGGCAGCAGGCCGGCCGGGTGGACGACCGCAACTGGGAACACGTCGACCTGCTGCCGACCGTGGCCGACGAGGCCGGCGTCCGGTTGCCCTGGCGGGTCGACGGGCGCTCCGCCCGGCAGGCCCCCCGCACCGACGGCACGAAACACTTCTACGACCGCCCCGGCGAACCGGTCACCTTCCCCGGTGGCGTGCCCGCACCACCACCCCTGCCGACACCCCACCCCCTGGTCGGCACCGAGGTACGCACCGGCCCGGCCGCCGGCAGCGCCCACGTCGCCGACCTGGCGGCGTTCACCGCCACGGACCCGGACACCGGCGCCCTCCCGGCACTGGTCTGGGGCGACGTCCCGGACCGGATCCCGGACGGCACCCTCCTCGCCGTCGCCGTCAACGGCCGCATCGGGGCCGTCGTCCCGGTGGTGCCGGCCGACCCCGGCGGACGCCGGTTCGCCGCGCTGCTCGCCGACGACAAGCTGTTCCGCGCCGGCACCAACCAGCTCGCCGTCTTCCAGGTCGCGACGGACGGTACGCTGCGACGCCTCAGCCTGTCGTGACCCGGCTTCCCGGTCGGTCCGGCCCGGCTTCCGGGGTCGTCAGGTCTGGCTTCCCAGGGTCGGTCCGGTCCGGTCCCGAGGTTGGTCCGGCCTGGCTCCCGGGGTTGGTCCGGCCTGGCTCCCGGGGTCGGTGCGGTCCGGTCCCGTCTGGCGGGATACCGGGTTTCCCGGCCGCCCGGTCGGGAATCGGGTGACGCATACCTCACCGCCGAACCACGGCGGGCGTTGTCCCCCGAGCCGCAATTACGGTAGAAGCGAAGGCAATTCAACGTAGATCTGCCGGCGAAGCGAGGAACCACATGACGGAAGTCAAGCTCGATCACCCCGGTGGGCAGCTGTCGATGCCGGTGCATCCTGCGGTCGAGGGCCCCGCCGGTGTCGGGGTGAGCAAGCTGCTGAAGGAAACCGGGATGACCACGTACGACCCCGGTTTCGTCAACACCGCCGCTGCCTCATCCGCGATCACCTACATCGACGGCGACGCGGGCATCCTGCGTTACCGGGGGTACCCGATCGAGCAGCTGGCCGAGAAGTCCTCCTTCCTGGAGGTCTCCTACCTGCTCATCTACGGTGAGCTGCCGACCGAGCAGCAGCTGACCGAGTTCACCGAGTGGATTCGGCGGCACTCGCTGCTGCACGAGGAGATGCGTCGCTTCTTCGACGGCTTCCCCCGGGACGCCCACCCGATGGCGGTGCTCTCGTCCGCGGTGAGCGCCCTGTCCACCTTTTACCAGGACAGCCTGGACCCGTTCGACTCCGAGCACGTGGAGATCTCCACGGTCCGGCTGATGGCGAAGGTCCCCACCATCGCCTCGTACGCGTACAAGAAGTCCATCGGTCAGCCGCTGCTGTACCCGGACAACTCGCTGGGGTACGTGGACAACCTGCTGCGGATGACGTTCGGCGTGCCGGCGGAGCCGTACGAGGTCGACCCGGTGATGTCGAAGGTGCTGGACATGCTCTTCGTCCTGCACGCCGACCACGAGCAGAACTGCTCCACGTCGACCGTCCGCCTGGTCGGCTCCAGCAACGCCAACCTGTTCGCCTCGGTCTCGGCCGGCGTGAACGCGCTGTTCGGCCCCCTGCACGGTGGCGCGAACCAGGCGGTGCTGGAGATGCTCCAGCAGATCCACGCCGGCGACGACGACGTCCGGTCCTTCGTCCGCAAGGTCAAGGACAAGCAGGACGGCGTCAAGCTGATGGGCTTCGGCCACCGGGTCTACAAGAACTACGACCCGCGGGCGGCGATCGTCAAGAAGGCCGCGCAGGACGTGCTGGGCCGGATGGCCAAGCCGGACCCGCTGCTGGACATCGCCATGGAGCTGGAGGAGATCGCCCTCGCCGACGACTTCTTCGTCTCCCGTCGGCTCTACCCGAACGTGGACTTCTACACCGGCCTGATCTACAAGGCCATGGGTTTCCCGACCAAGATGTTCACCGTGCTCTTCGCGCTCGGCCGGCTCCCCGGCTGGATCGCCCAGTGGCGCGAGATGATCAACGACCCGGAGACCAAGATCGGCCGTCCGCGGCAGGTCTACGTCGGCTCCGCCGAGCGGGACTACGTCCCCTTCGGCGAGCGCTGACCCGCTCCTCGCTACGCCAGCAGGCCGTCGACCCCTCCGGGGTCGGCGGCCTGCCGCGTTTCCGCGCTCCGAGCTGCCCCGTCACGCCCGTGATCGACTCGAGTTCCTTGAAGGCGCGGTGTTCCTCGTGCCGGGACACCCCGACTTTCAGGAAGTCGAGTCGATCACGGGCGGGGTGACGCCGGGGGCAGGCCCCCGAGCCTTGGCGTCGGGAGGCCCCGGGCGCCGAGCCCCGGGCACCGGGCGGCGGGCACCGGGCGGCCCTGGGCCCTGAGCGGCACCGGG
>NZ_JBIALC010000001.1:38229-1434069 GCF_042873195.1 Micromonospora arida
GGGCGGTCCTGGGCCCTGAGCGGCACCGGGCGGTCCTGGGCCCTGAGCGGCACCGGGCGGTCCTGGGCCCTGAGCGGCACCGGGCGGTCCTGGGCCCTGAGCGGCACCGGGCGGTCCTGGGCCCTGAGCGGCACCGGGCGGTCCTGGGCCCCGAGCCCCGGGTGGTCGGCGACGGGGCGGGCGGTCAGAAGGCGGAGATGTTCCGGGATCGCTCGCTGCGACTCAGTGCGCTGATCAGCGCGGACTGGCCGTTACGACGCACGGCCAGGCGGACCAGCAGGTCGCGTACGGGGTCGAAGACGTCGGCCGGGAACTCCGGCGTGGGCACGCCGACGCTCACCGCGAGGTCGTCGGAGTGGACCACGATCTCCAGCTGACGGGTGAGCAGGAACTCGCTGCGCGGAAGGGCCCAGCCCTGCCACGGAATCGGCACGACGTCACGGGCGGCACCCCGGGAGAGCAGGTCGCCGACCTCTTCCAGCGCCTGGGCGGAACGGGCGTGCAGGTCGGCCGGTCCGCGTACGGCGTCGGCCTCGTCGGGGCCGGAGGCGACGGAGTCCTTGTCCGGGGAACCCTCGGTGACCCAGGCGGCCCGCTCGTAGTGGTTGTCGGCCGACTCCAGGGTGGGCAGATCGCTCGGGGCCGGCAGCAGTTCCGCGGCACGGACCGCCTGACGTCCCAGGTGACACGCCAGCCCACCCACCGACAGGTGTGGCAGGGCGCTCGGGCTCGACCACTGCTCGGTCACCTCGGGGCGTCGGATCAGGTCCAGCGCGATCGAGGCGGCGATCGGAAAGCTGGCATCCAGGGCGTCGACAGGACGAGACATCCGCACATTCTGACAGCCACGGCCGACCGGCGCCGGGCTGAGCGGCCCCGGCCCGGTGGCCCGGGACTGGTGCGCCGAGGGCGGGCTGAGTGGCCCCGGCCCGACGGCCCGGGACTGGTGCGCCGAGGGCGGGCTGAGTGGCCCCGGCCCGACGGCCCGGGACTGGTGCGCCGAGGGCGCGCTGAGCGGCCCCGGCCGGACGGTCCCGACATTGAGTGGCGCGGCCGGCGCCCAGCGGCGAGCTACCCGGCCGGCGCCCCGGCGCCTCGCGCCCGGCAGCGTAGCCCGGCGGCCCAGCGCCGAGCTGTGCGGTGCGCTCCTCACGTCATGATCTACTCGGATTTCCGGAAGTCGGGGGGTCTCCGGCGCCGGGATACCCCGACTTCAAGAAAGCCGAGTCGATCAACCGCAAGCGGGCCGGACGGCGAGGGTCAGCGCAGGCCGGCGGCGGCGAGCAGGTTGCCCTCGGGCAGCGCCGGGAGGGCCCGACCCTGCGACATCCGCTGCTCGGCGCGTTCGGCGGTGAACGCGGCGTCGTGGTGGATGGCGGCGGCGTAGCTGGCGGCGGTGCGCTGGGCGATCGCGGCCCAGCCGTACTGGTCGTGGACCATCCGGCGGGCACGGCGGGCCATGACGCGGGAACGGTCAGGGTCCGACAGCAGCGCGTCCACGGCGTCGGTCAGGCTGTCCGGGTCGTGCGGACGGAAGGTCATCCCGGTGACGCCCGGCTCGATGATCTCGCCGAGGCCACCGGTGGCGGCGACGGCGAGCGGAGCGCCGGCCGCGGCGCCTTCCAGGGCCACCATGCCGAACGGCTCGTAGATGCTCGGCACCGCGAAGCAGTCGGACGCGGCCATCAGCGCCGGCAGGTCGGTGCCGCCCAGGAAGCCCGGCATGGTGACCATGCCGCCCAGGCCGCGGCGGTGCACCTCGGCCTCCAACTCGGCGCGGTACGGGCCGTCACCCGCGATCACGGCACGCAGCCCGGGGTGCCGCTCGCGCAGCCGGGGGAGCGCGGCGATCAGGTGCTGGACGCCCTTCTCGTACACCAGGCGGCCGGCGAAGGTGACCAGCGGGCCGTTCCCGGCGAAGCGGGCTCGGGCGGCGGCCACGGCCCGCGCGGGCACCCGCCAGCGGCGCGGCTCCACGCCGTTGGCGACCACGTCGACCCGCCCGGCGGGTACGCCGAACAGCGCGTTCACCTCGTCGCGCATGTACCCGGAGCAGACGATCACCCGGTTGGACTCGCTGCTGAGCCACTGCTCGACGCCGTGGATGGTGCGGTTCATCTCCTCCGGCAGCCAGCCCTGGTGCCGCCCGGCCTCGGTGGCGTGGATCGTGGTGACCAGCGGGATGTCCAGGTGGTCGCGCAACGTCATCGCGGTGTGCGCGACGAGCCAGTCGTGGGCGTGGATGACGTCGTAGGAGCCGGCCTGGGTGGCGCGCAGGGCGGTGCGGGTGAGGGTGTGGTTGAAGGCCATGGTCCAGGCCAGCAGTGAGCCGGTGGCGAGGGGGAAGGCCACCGGGTCTTCGGGGGCGCGCAGGATGCGCACGCCGTCGGCGTACTCCTCCAGGGGCGCGCCCTCGGAGTGGCGGGTGACGACGGTGACCTCGTGGCCGGCGGCGGCCAACGCCACCGACAGCGCGTGCACGTGTCGACCGAGACCGCCGACGAGCACCGGCGGGTACTCCCAGGACAGCATGAGGATGCGGCGGGTCTGCGGGGGCACCCCGGGGCCGGACTGCGCCGGCACGGGCGTGCCGGGCTGCGCGGTGGGACCGGACTGCGCGGGGGGCCGGGAGGTCACGGTGGGCCGGTGGGCCCGGTCCTTGGTGGCAGCGAGCTGCTCGTCGACCCGCAGGGTCGTCACATCAATCTCCGTCCATGCATGGTGGTACGCGCCGGCGTCAGTGGCGGCGGAGCGAGAGGTGTAAGGGGTGGCCGAGGGCCTGGCGGGCACGCGCGGACGCTTGTCCCCGATCAAGGAAAGTCCATCGGCCCCAAGAACGCACCTTCAAAAGGGTGATCGTGACGGAGGACACCTGAGGTGCAAAGCGCGCATCAGACAGGTGTTTTCCGGGCAGCGCCTGGAAGGATGGATTGGTGCGCCTGGGCCGGGGGCACTACCTGCATGCGTGCGGGCAGCGATCGGCCGGTGCGCACATAACCATGGGTTGAAGGAGCGAGATGCAGGTCTGGCCGGGCGAGCGGTATCCCCTGGGCGCCACCTACGACGGGATGGGCACCAACTTCGCCATCTTCTCCGAGGTGGCCGAGCGGATCGAGCTGTGCCTCTTCGACGAGTGGGACACCGGCGCGGAGCGCCGCGTCGAGCTGCGCGAGGTGGACGCCTACGTGTGGCACGCGTACCTGCCGGGCATCGAGCCGGGCCAGCGCTACGGCTACCGGGTGTACGGCCCGTACGACCAGGCGAACGGGCTGCGCTGCAACCCGCACAAGCTGCTGCTCGACCCGTACGCCAAGGCCATCGACGGTGACGTGGAGTGGGACCCGGCGGTCTACGACTACGACATGGACGAGCCGGAGCGGATGAGCGAGACCGACTCGGCGCCGTTCATGCCGAAGTCGGTGGTGGTCAACCCGTACTTCGACTGGGGCAACGACAAGCCGCCGCGCACCCCTTACCACCACTCGGTGATCTACGAGGCGCACGTGCGCGGGCTGACCATGCGCCACCCGGACATCCCGGAGGAGCTGCGCGGCACGTACGCGGGCATCGCCTCCCCGCCGATGATCGACTATCTGACCCGGCTCGGGGTGACGGCGATCGAGCTGATGCCGGTGCACCAGTTCATCCACGACAACCGCCTCGTCGATCTGGGGCTGCGCAACTACTGGGGTTACAACACCATCGGCTTCTTCGCCCCGCACCACGGCTACTCGGCGCTGGGCCGACTCGGCCAGCAGGTGCAGGAGTTCCGGGGCATGGTCAAGGCGCTGCACGCCGCCGGCATCGAGGTCATCCTCGACGTGGTCTACAACCACACCGCCGAGGGCAACCACCTCGGGCCGACGCTGAGCTTCAAGGGCGTGGACGCCCCGAGCTACTACCGGCTCAGCGAGGAGGACCGCCGCTACTTCGTCGACTACACCGGCACGGGCAACAGCCTCAACGTGCGTAGCCCGCACTCGCTGCAACTGATCATGGATTCGCTGCGCTACTGGGTGACCGAGATGCACGTCGACGGCTTCCGGTTCGACCTGGCCGCCACCCTGGCCCGCGAGTTCTACGAGGTGGACCGGCTCTCCACCTTCTTCGAGGTGGTGCAGCAGGACCCGGTGGTCAGCCAGGTGAAGCTCATCGCCGAACCGTGGGACGTCGGCCCCGGCGGCTACCAGGTGGGCAACTTCCCGCCGTTGTGGACGGAGTGGAACGGCAAGTACCGCGACACCGTGCGGGACTTCTGGCGCGGCGAGCCGGCCACCCTCGCCGAGTTCGCGTCCCGGATCTCCGGCTCCGCCGACCTCTACCAGGACGACGGCCGCCGGCCGTTCCACAGCATCAACTTCGTCACCGTGCACGACGGGTTCACCCTCAACGACCTGGTGTCGTACAACGACAAGCACAACGAGGCCAACGGTGAGGACAACCGGGACGGCGAGAGCCACAACCGGTCCTGGAACTGCGGGGTCGAGGGCGACACCGACGACGAGGCGGTCCTCGCCCTGCGGGCCAAGCAGCGGCGGAACTTCCTGGCCACCGTGATGCTGTCGCAGGGTGTGCCGATGATCGGTCATGGTGACGAGCTGGGCCGCACCCAGCACGGCAACAACAACGTCTACTGCCAGGACAGCGAGTTGGCCTGGGTCGACTGGGACAACGTCGACGAGCAGCTGCTGGAGTTCGTGCAGACGCTCACCGCGTTCCGCAAGCGGCACCAGGTGTTCCGGCGTCGCCGCTTCTTCACCGGCCTGCCGGTGAACGGGCGCGGCATCGACGAGCCGCTGCCCGACCTGGCCTGGCACACCCCGGACGGGCGGGAGATGACCGGCGAGGACTGGGGCAACGACTTCGGCCGTTCGGTGGCGCTCTTCGTCAACGGTGAGGGCATCCGCGAGCGCGGCCAGTACGGCCAGAAGCACCACGACGCGTCGTTCCTGCTCTGCTTCAACGCCCACGACGCGCCACTGGACTTCACCATGCCCGGCAGCGAGTACGGCCAGAAGTGGGAACGGGTCATCAGCACCGCCGAACCCGAGCCGGACGACGCCGCCGTGATCAGCGCGGGCGGCACCATCCGGGTGCCGGACCGCTCCCTCGTCGTGCTGGAGAGGACGATCTGACATGCCGGCCACCCCTCCCAAGGCCACCTACCGCATCCAGGTCCGCCCCGGCTTCGACCTGGACGCCACCGCCGCGATCGTCGACTACCTGGACGACCTCGGCGTCAGCCACCTCTACAGCGCCCCGCTGCTGACCGCCACCCCCGGCTCCCAGCACGGCTACGACGTGGTCGACCACCGGGCCGTCAACCCGGAGCTGGGCGGGGAGGCCGCCCGGCAGCGGCTGCTGGCCGCCCTGCGCGACAAGCAGCTCGGCCTGGTCGTCGACATCGTGCCCAACCACGCCGGGGTCGCCGTACCGGCCGCCAACCCCGCCTGGTGGGACGTGCTGCGCCGGGGGCGCGACTCGTCGTACGCCGACTGGTTCGACATCGACTGGGACCGGGGCCGGCTGCTGCTGCCGGTGCTGGGCGACGACCCGGCCGCCCTGGACGACCTCAAGCTGGTCGACGGGGAGCTGCGCTACCACGAGCACCGCTTCCCGGTCGCCGACGGCACCGGCGACGGCAGCGCCCGGGAGGTGCACGACCGGCAGCACTACGAGCTGGTCTCCTGGCGGCGCGGTGACGCCGAGCTGACGTACCGCCGATTTTTCGCCATCGCGGGCCTGGCGGGTCTGCGCGTGGAGGACCCGGCGGTCTTCGCCGCCACCCACGAGCTGATCCTGCGCTGGGCCGCCGCCGGGGAGGTCGACGGCATCCGCGTCGACCACCCGGACGGCCTGCGCGACCCGGCCGGCTACCTGGCCCGGCTGCGGGAGGCCGCGCCGGACACCTGGCTCGTGGTGGAGAAGATCCTGGAGTACGGCGAGGAGCTGCCGGACTGGCCGGTGGACGGCACCACCGGCTACGACGCCCTGGCCATGGTCGGTGGGCTCTTCATCGACATCGACGCCGAGGGCGACTTCACCGTGCTCGACACTCACGTGACCGGCCGGCACACCTCCTGGGAGGACCTGACCCACGCCACCAAACTGGCCGCCGCCACCCGGCTGCTCGCCGCCGAGCTGACCCGGCTGGCCGCCCTCGCCCCCGAGGTTCCGCCCGAGCAGGCCCGCGCGGCGCTCGCCGAGCTGGCCGCCGCGTTCGCCGTCTACCGGGGCTACCCGCCGCACGGCGCCCGGCTGCTCGCCGCCGCCCGCTCCGAGGCGGGTCGCCGCCGCCCCGACCTGGCCGGCGCCCTGGACGCGGTGACCCGCCGGCTGCGCAACCCCGACGACGAGCTGGGCATGCGGTTCCCGCAGCTCACCGGCGCGGTGATGGCCAAGGGCGTGGAGGACACCGCCTTCTACCGGTGGACCCGGTTCGTGGCGCTCAACGAAGTTGGCGACAGCCCGGTCCGCTTCGGCGTGCCACCCGCGGAGTTCCACCGCTTCGCCACCGCCCAACAGGTCCGCTGGCCGGCCAGCATGACCACCCTCTCCACCCACGACACCAAACGCGGCGAGGACGTCCGCGCCCGCCTCGCCGTGCTCAGCGAACTGCCGGCCCGCTGGGCCGAGCAGGTCAAGGCATGGATGGAGTACGCGCCGCTGCCCGACCCGGCCTTCGCCCACCTGCTCTGGCAGACCGCCGTCGGCGCGTGGCCGATCGAGCGGGAACGGCTGCACGCGTACGCCGAGAAGGCCGCCCGGGAGGCCGGGGCCTCGACCAGTTGGGCGGACCCCGACCCGGCCTTCGAGCAGGCCCTGCACACCCTGGTCGACCTGATGTACGACGACCCGAGCCTGCACGACGAGCTGAGCGAACTCGCCGCCGCGATCACCCCCGCCGGCTGGTCCAACTCGCTGGGGCAGAAGCTCATCCAACTCACCATGCCCGGGGTGCCGGACACCTACCAGGGCACCGAGCTGTGGGACAACTCCCTCGTCGACCCGGACAACCGCCGCCCGGTCGACTTCGACGTACGCCGAGAAATGCTGGCACGCATCGACGGCGGCTGGCGTCCCCCAGTCGACACCGACGGAGCGGCGAAGCTGCTCGTCGTGTCGCGGACCCTGCGGTTGCGGCGGGCGCACCCGGAGCTGTTCACCACCTACCGGCCGGTGCCCGCGCAGGGGCCGGTGAGCCGGCACGCGGTGTCCTTCGACCGGGGCGGGGTGATCGCCGTGGCGACCCGGCTCCCGCTGGAACTGGCACGTGTCGGTGGGTGGTGCGACACAGCCCTGTCACTTCCCGTTCACGAGATGAAGGACCTGTTCACCGGGCGGGTCTACAGTGGCGGAGAGACGCCGCTGGACACCCTCCTGGCCGATTACCCCGTCGCTCTGCTGGCTCCTCCCACCGCTGCCGAGGAGGCCGTTTCATGACCGAATTCTCCGTCTGGGCACCGGACGCCACCCGGGTGCGGCTGCGTCTGGCCGGCGACACCGACCACGAGATGCGCGCCGCCACCGACGGCTGGTGGAAGGTCGACGTGCCCGACGCCGGCGCCGACTACTCCTTTCTGCTGAACGACGACGAAACCCCACTGCCCGACCCCCGGTCACCGTGGCAGCCTGCGGGAGTGCACGGGCCGAGCCGCCGCTACGACCATCTTGCGTTCCAGTGGACCGATTCCTCCTGGACGGGCCGGCAGCTGCCCGGCAGCATCCTCTACGAGCTGCACATCGGCACCTTCACCCCGGAAGGCACCTTCGACGCGGCCATCGACCGCCTCGACCACCTCGTGTCGCTCGGTGTCGACCTGATCGAACTGCTCCCGGTGAACGCCTTCAACGGCGAACACAACTGGGGGTACGACGGCGTCTGCTGGTACGCCCCCCACGAGCCCTACGGCGGCCCCGACGGCCTGAAACGGTTCGTCGACGCCGCCCACGAGCGCGGGTTGGGGGTGATCCTCGACGTTGTCTACAACCATTTCGGGCCCTCCGGGGCCTACGCGCCGCAGTTCGGTCCGTACCTCGCCGAGCAGAGCAACAGTTGGGGCCGCTCGATCAACCTGGACGGCCCGCACTCCGACGAGGTACGCCGCTACATCATCGACAGCGTGCTCATGTGGCTGCGCGACTACCACGTCGACGGGCTGCGGTTGGATGCGGTGCACGCGCTGCCGGACACCCGGGCGGTGCCTCTGCTCGAAGAGTTGGCCATCGAGGTCGAGTCGCTGTCGACGCACCTGGGTCGGCCGCTGTCGCTGATCGCCGAATCGGATCTCAACGACCCGCGGCTCATCACGCCCCGGGAGGCGGGTGGGTTCGGGCTGCACGCGCAGTGGAACGACGACGCGCACCACGCGCTGCACACGTTGCTGACGGGGGAGCGGCACGGCTACTACGGCGACTTCGGCTCCCTCGAAACGCTGTCGGACGTGCTGACGGGTGGGTTCTTCCACGCGGGGACCTGGTCCAGCTTCCGTAACCGGCACCATGGGCGACCTCTGGATTCGCGGGTGCCTGGGCATCGGCTGGTGGCCTACCTACAGAACCACGACCAGATCGGGAACCGGGCTACCGGGGATCGGATCTCGGCTTCTCTCTCACCCTCGCTGCTGCGGGTTGGCGCTGTGTTGCTGCTGACCGCGCCCTTTACTCCGATGCTGTTCATGGGGGAGGAGTGGGCTGCTTCTACGCCGTGGCAGTTCTTCACCTCGCACCCGGAGCCGGAATTGGCCTCTGCGGTGCGCACCGGGCGGCGGCGGGAGTTCGCGTCGCACGGGTGGCCGGAGGGGGACGTGCCCGATCCGCAGGACCCGGAGACGTTCGTACGGTCGCGGTTGGACTGGGCGGAGCTGGACAAGCCTGAGCATGCTTCGATGCTGTCGTTCTACCAGCGGTTGATCGCCCTGCGTCGGTCTTCTCCGGACCTGTCGGATCCTCGGATGCACGAGGTGTCTGTGCAGCACGGGGACCAGTTCCTGGTGATGCGGCGGGGGGACACGCTTGTCGTGGCCAACTTCGCTGGGCGGGGGCAGGGGGTGTCGCTGCCTGGGGTGGCGCGTCGGGTGCTCCTGGCTACCGGGGAGGGAGTCACGGTGATGCGTGACCGGATCGAACTGCCTGCGGAGACTGCGGCGATCGTGGCGCTGTGACGTTGATGTTGAATCGCTTGAAGCGGATGCACGCGGATCGCGGCATGAGCGGACGTTGAGCTTAGGAATGATCAACGCGATGGGTGGCTTGTTGGGTGCCGCGTGGCGGCTGGCGTTCGCTGTGGGTCCATCTGGTCAGAATGTGGGGCGGCGGATCCGCCAGAAGACCAGTGCCAGCAACAGTATGGCCAGCGCGACGAACGTGACGGTCTCGATGGCCTGGAAGGCCCAGTAGCGTTCGATGGGTTGGTAGACGGCCCAACGCTGGACGCCGTGGTCGTGGAGGTAGATGGTGGGGTCGCCGCCCCCTTCCCGGGCCTTTCCCTCCATGATCACGGCGTCGAGGCCGGTGATGTGGCGGCCGTTGGCGTCGACGAACCCCTGGTCGAGGATCATGTCCCGGGCGCTGGTCGTGCCGTCGGTGATGTCGCCCGCTCCCGGTACGAAGGCCTGGACGTGGGTGACCGGCGTGAGGAAGTGCGGGCGGATCCAGCCGGCGATGGTGAAGCGTACGGCCAGGAACGCCACGAACGCCACGGCGGCGGCCGGCAGGCTGCGGCGCAGCACCGCTCCGGCGGCGACGCCCAGCGCGAACGCGAACAGGCTGTACGCCATGGGCACGACTCCGGTCAGGTCGAAGCCGGTGATGTCGAACCCGCCCAGCAGGTCGAGTGGCTGCCGGTACCAGGCGACCACTGCGGACAGTCCTGCGGCGAGAAGGATGCTGACGGTGCCGAGTACCAGGATCTTGACGGTCAGCCAGCGCCTGCGGGGCACCGCCTGGGTCCAGGCTAGCTGCCAGGTGCCCGTCTCCAGTTCCCGGGCGAGCAGCGGCGCGCCGATGAAACCGCCGATCGTGTACGGGGCGAAGTTGAGCAGGATCAGCACGGTGGTGCTGTAGCCGTAGTCCTGCTGAAGCTGGGCCAGCGCGGATCGGCAGCCCTGGTCCAGCGGTGGCACCAGGCAGTGTGTTGGACCCATCGGGAACAGGGCGTGCATCGGCCGGCCGAGGACGAACAGCGCCACAGCGATGATGCCGACGAAGACCGTCAGTGCCAGGACCTCGGTACGGTGCTGGCGCCACATCGTCCATGTCATGCGGTCTGCTCCTGGTATTCGGCGTCGAGGTCGGCGGGTCGACGCAGGTAGGCCAGCACGAGCTCTTCCAGCCCGACGGGGTTCGCCTGCCAGCCGGGCATGATTGGCGTTGCCGCCTGGCGTACCAGCATGGTGGTATGCCTGTCGCTGTGCCTGACCTCGATCACGGACGAGCCGCGGGGGTCCGTCCCGACCCGCGGACCTACGAGCAGCCGGTGTTCGGCCAGCAGCGACTCGATGTCGCCGTCGAGCACGACCCGGCCGTGGTTGATCACCACGAGGTGGTCGCAGACCCGTTCCAGTTCGTGGACGGCATGGGAGGAGAACAACACGGTCAGATGGCTGTCGGCGACCGCGCCCATGAGGGTCCGCTGGAACTCCTGCCGTGCCAGCGGATCCAGGCTGGACAGTGGCTCGTCCAGGACCAGCAGGCCGGGTCGCTTGGCCAGCGCCAGCGTTAGCGCCACCTGGGACTGCTGCCCGCCGGAGAGCGCGCCGGCGTGGGCGTGCAGCGGGATGCCCAGCTGGGTCAGGCGCCGCGCGGCCAGCTCGTGGTCGAAGCGCACGTTGCAGGAGCGGCCGAAGCGCAGCAGGTCCGCCACGGTGAACTGGCGGTAGAGCGGGTGGTCCTGCGCGAGGAAACCGATGCGGGTCAGGGCCCGCACGCTGTTGGTGGCGGGCGATTCGCCGAACACCTCGACCGATCCTGTCGTGGGCGTGAGCAGCCCGACCGCCAGGCGCAGCAACGTGGTCTTGCCGGAGCCGTTCGGGCCGACCAGGGCGCTGACGCGGCCGGGGGGCAGCTCCAGGGTGCAGTCGCGCAGGGCCCAGGCTTTGCGGTATCGCTTGCCGAGGTTGCTGGTACGCAGCGCGGGTTGGGCCGTCATGCTGACTCCGCATTCGTCTTGGTCTGGTGGTGGACGCTGGCGAACAGGGCGGCGATCGCCTGATCGTCCAGCCCTGCGGCATACGCCCTCCGCAGCCAGGTCTGCAGGCCGCCTCGCAAGGAGGTGTAGGTGGCCGGGGGCACCGCAGCCGGCAGCTTGTCGTTGACGAACGTGCCGTGGCCTGGCCGGCCGGTGACGAGGTTCTCCTGCTCCAGTTGGCGGTATGCCTTCGCCACCGTGTTCGGATTGATGGCCAGGGACTCGACGACCTCCCGGATCAGGGGCAGGCGGTCACCGGGCCGGAGGAAACCTAGCAGGACCGCCTGCTGGACCTGCTGGACCAGCTGCAGGTACGGCGGTACGCCGGAGCCGGTGTCGAGCCGGAAGTGGAACATCGAGCCTCCCTGCTTTACTAGGGGCGTAGTAAAACAGTAAAGCTTGCCCGCCGTCAAACCGCGTCTTCGCGTATTCGCCGACACGTTCAGCGGGTGGGCGTGGCGGTGGTGTCCGCCGCATGAACGGCGGGCAGAGCGAAGACTTCGACGCAGAGCAGGTCCAGAGTCGGCCGCCGCACGGTGTGCTCAATTCGGCAGATCCGAAAGCCGTACGGGCACCACACCTAGTCACTTGTCGGGCTCATTCAGGTCGCCCGGCGAACCATAGCCAGCTTCTGACGCTGGGGATGTGCCAAGTATGACTGGGCCTGCGAGGCCTCTCGGGGCGCTCGGCGTCGTCACTTGGATGCTCCGTCGGTGTACCGTCCAAACGGGCGGGACGGCAGGGCGCGGCCGCTGTCCTGGTCCTCTACCTGGGGGTGGGCGAAGGCATGGTGATGAAGCCGGACACCATTGGTGCCAGGATCCGGTACTGGCGGATGCGCCGGGGCGGCATGACGCAGACCGTTCTCGCTGGGCTCGCCGGCGTCACCCAGTCGTACGTGTCGCAGGTCGAGTCGGGCCGGAAGGCCATCGACCGTCGCTCCACTCTGGTCGCTTTGGCCGCCGCACTCCAGGTCACGGTGGCCGACCTGCTCGGCCAGGGCACGGAGCCCGGCGACCCGGCCCGTGAGAGCGCCGCCGAGTGCGTGCCGGCGATTTGGTCAGCCTTGATCGAGATTGAGGACGGCGAGCGCCGCGCGTCGACCTACACAGCCGAACGTCTGACGGCCGAGATCGCCCGCGCCGAGCAGCTCCGCACGTCCTGCAACTACTCAGCTATGGCTCGTTTGCTCCCCGGCCTGTTGCTTGAAGCAGCCGCTGTGGGCGGCACCACGCTCGTTCAGGTGGCCTACCAGGCCGCCACCTGCCTGCGGAACCTCGGATACCGCCACCTGGCTCTCAATGCTGCCCGGCTCTCCGGGGTGGTCGCCGAGCAGGCTGAGGATCCAGCGTGGATCGCCGCATCTCGGTTCGCGTACGCGCAGAGCCTGCCGATCGAGTCCGCCGCCGTCGCGGCCCGCGCTGCTGACCGTTCTTTGGCCGAACTTCAAGCCGACGCCGCCGACGAACGAGTCCGACAGATGCTCGGGCAACTCCACCTCTCCGCAGCGCTGACTTCGGCGGTAAGCGGTCGCCTGGACGTCACCCGCGATCACCTCGCAGAGGCGGCCCGCGAGGCGGCAACCCTCGGGGATCCGGCCGATGGCGCGGGCTTCAACGGTTGTGGGTTCGGACCCACCAACGTCGGGCTCTGGGAGATGTCCATCGCCGCCGAGCAGGGCGAGTCCGGCCGGGTCATTGAGCTGTCTCGGATGGTCCGGCCGCAGGTGCTGGCAGCGTCGATCCGCCAGCAGTCCTACTGGCTCGACCTCGGCCGCGCCGTGGCGGAAGGCGGTCGCCGAGACGTCGAAGCCCTCGCCGCATTCGTGCAGGCCGAGCGCGCCGCACCGATCCCGTTCGCCATCAATCCCCTCGCTCGCGATGCCGTAGTGACCCTCGCGCAGCGTGCCCAGCGACGAGCCATCCCCGACGAGTTGCGCCTGCTCGCCGGTCGCATCGGCATCAACCTGGCCGCATAACTGCCAGTAATTAGGGCATCACCAATCGGCCCTACTGTCCGGTTTGGGACGTGATCACGTCCTGATGGCCCAGCGCGGCGATGGTCGATCCTGAGCTGCTGGGCCTCCACCGGAGGAGGCGGGATGAGCGGTCGGGACGACAACGCTCCGGAGAGCAACGGCGAGGCGGCCGAGCGGGAGGCTGCCAAGCAGCGCCTTCTGGCCCAGGCCGAGGCGGAGCGCGTACCCGTGGACGACACGACCCGCGCGGTCCCGGACCGGCGGTGGCGGCGTGACCAGCGATGACCTCCCGATCGGCCGCCGGGTGGCGAGCTGGCGGGTGCGGCGGTCGATGACGCAGCAGATGCTCGCCGACCGGCTGCGCAGGTCGAAGTCCTGGGTGGACAAGATCGAGCGGGGTGCCCGCGCCCTGGACCGGTACTCGGTGATCCAGGAGGTGGCCCACGTCCTGCGGGTCGATCCGGAGGTGCTGCTCGGCCAGCCGCAGGGCACACCGGCGGGCACGCCGGATGGGGTGGACGACATCCGGGCCGCGCTCGCCCGCTACGACATCCCGCAGGCTCCACCGCAGACGGACGAGCTGAGAAGGCAGGTCGGGCATGCCTGGTTGACCTACCAGCACGCGCACTACGGGCAGTTGACGCGGGTGTTGCCGGGTCTGCTCGACGCCGCCCAGGGCGCGCGGTCGGCGGAGTTGCTGGTGCCGGCGTACCGGATCACCTCGTCCCTGCTGGTGAAGCTCGGCGAGGCCGACCTCGCCTGGCTGGCCGCCGACCGCGCGATGGCCGCCGCCGGCGATGACCCGCTCCTCGCGGCAACGTCAACCATCTCGGTAGCTCAGGCGCTCCGCGCGTCAAACCGCGACCGCCTGGCCCTGACAGCAACCCAAAGTGCAGCCAACCGCCTCCTCCCGCCCACCACCGACCCGACCCCATCCCGCTCCGGTGATCATGAGGTTGACGGGCCGAATGGAGATCAAACGACCGGCCAACCTCATGATCACGGGGGCGAGGGCCGGGGGCGGTCGGCGGGGGAGTGGGCGGTGGGTGGGGCGCTGCTGGTGCAGGCCGCGCTGGCTGCCGCCGGCTGCGGCGAGCACCGCCGCGCCGACGAGCTTGCCGACCGGGCCGCGGGCGTCGCCGCAAACCTTCGGGGGTACGACGACACGCACCGCACCAGCTTCGGGCCGGTCGCCGTTGAGCTGGCCCGGGTTCTGGTGACTGCGCAACGGGGTGAGGCTGCCGAGGCGCTACGAAGGCACTCATGCGTGGTGCGGCGGGAGGGGTGGCGGCGGCTGCCGGCCGAGTACCGGGGCGCGTACCTGGTTGATGTCGCGCGGGCGTACCTCCAGGTGGGTGACCTGCGCGGCGCCGCACGGGCCCTGGTGGACGCGGACAGCGTCGCGCCGGCTGAGGTTCGGTGCCGGCCGTTGGCGCGTACGGTGATCGCCGAGACCGCCCGCGCGAACCCGGCACCGGCCGGCGTGGCGCGGCTGGCGACGCTCGTCGGCCTCACGCGCTGACCGGCCTGAGCGCACCGCAACCGGTTCCCCTCGCCGGCCGCAGCAGCCGAGCGGCCAGCGATCGGTAACCAAGCTTGCCGAACCAGTCTCAGCGGTTGCTCGGTCGGGTCGATGCGGTGCCCACTGCCCGTAGGTATGCCAGCCCTTGCGCCCAGGACTGAATGAGGGTCGTTTCGTGGGAGGCGATCTCGTGTTCCCTGCAGAACTGACGGATCAGCGGCTGGGCGTCGTGAAGGTTGGGTCGGGGCATGCTGGGGACGAGGTGGTGTTCGATCTGGTAGTTGAGCCCACCGAGTAGTGCGTCGGGGAGCGGGCCGCCGCGCACGTTGCGGGAGGTGAGGACCTGTCGGCGTAGGTAGTCGACGTTGTCGGATGAACACGATCGCCTGCGGAACGCTCAGGACCAGGAACACGGCCCCGAGGTAGCCGGCGAAATGCAGGACGAGCAGGCCAGCTTCCGTTCGTCGGCGTTTGAGTCCGCCGCGGCTGACGAGCTCAGCCGCCGCCGTTCCCACGCCCAGGTGAATTCCACAGATCTGTCGATGGCGACGTCACCGGGTGAGTTGGAGCAGAGCGACGCCAGCGAGCAGCACCGCCACGCCGGCCAGGCGCCGGCCGTTGACGCGTCGGCGGGGCAGGCGCAGTAGCCCGTAATGGTCGACGGCGACGCTGGCGAGTTGTTGCCCGGCGACGGTGAGCGCGACGGTCGGGGCGGCGCCAATCCGGGGGATGAACAGGAACATCGAGGTGACGTAGATGGCGCCGGCCAGTCCGCCGAGCCAGCCCCACCACGGCACGGTGCGCAGCGGCTTCAGCTGCGGCCCAGGTGTGCGCGCCACGCTCAGCGCGACTGCCAGGGCCAACCCCATTGCGGCGGTGGCCAGCAAGAACGAGAACGCCGCGACGGTGATCGGCGCGTTCAGGTCAGCGCGAAGCCGAGCGTTGACCGCGCCCTGTACGGGGAGCACCGCGCCACTGAGCATCGCGAAAAGCAGCCAGCTCAGCCGATTTCGGTTAGTCGGGCCAGCCGACACGGCTGCCGCGCCGACCCTGGCGGATGCAGCAGAGCCGGCCATCGAAGCCGATCCCGACGCGGGCCACCTTGCGACTGCGCCGACCGCGGTGCGAGACGGCGGCGTGCTCACGGTCCGAGTGGCCTTCTGGGGGGCCACCGCGGATGCATCTGTTCCGGAAGCTTGAGAGCGCACGATCAGGGTCACGCCGGTCAGTACAGCGAGTACGCCGACAAGCGATGCCATCTGCAACGGCTCGGTAGGAAGCCCCAGCAGCCCGAAGGTGTCCAGCAGCAGCGAGGCTAGCATTTGCCCGGTGATCATAAGCCCGACAGTGGTCAGCGCCCCGAGCCGCGGGAATAACAGGATCCCGGCCGTGATGTAGATCGCGCTGCCGAGCCCGCCAAGCAGGTGCCACGGCGTTACGTTCCAGAGGTGCCCAAAGGCGACAGTCGTGCCGACCACCGCGGTGGCGATCAGCAGCAGCACCGACCCGATCGCCAGCTGCAGCGTAGAGGCACCCATTGGGCTGCGCATCGCGGTGCTCAACTGCACGTTCGCCGCAGCCTGAACCGCCAGCATCGCACCCACAGTCATCAACAGCGGGATCGCCCAAAATTGCATGTCCGCCTCCAGCAGCACGAACCGGACGTGCGTCCGGTTCCGGTTCGACGATAGAACGGAAGTGGACGCACGTCCAGTTACGTTAGGATGAGGTATGCCGCTACCGCTCGCCAATCCATCACCGCGTCCGGAGCGTGCGGACGCCGCCCGGAATCGGGCCCGGGTGCTGGCCGCCGCGGAGGCACTGTTCGCCCAGCACGGAGCAACGAACGTAAGCATGGAAGACGTCGCCCGCGCCGCCGGCGTCGGCAAGGGCACCCTCTACCGGCGCTACCCCGACCGGGCCGCCCTTGCGGTGGCATTGCTCGACGAGCACGAAAGGCGGCTGCAGCAGCAGCTGCTCGCCGGTGCTCCGCCCTTGGGCCCCGGCGCGACACCGGCTGAACGGCTGGCCGCGTTCTACTCCGCCATGCTCGACCTGCTCGACCAACACCTGCAGCTGGCCTTGGCCGGGGAGGGTGGCGCGGCTCGCTACCAGAGCGGCGCCTACGGCTTCTGGCGCGTCCACGTCCGCGTGCTAATCCGCCAAGCTGGCCTCGATGATGCCGGCGACATCCTCGCCGACGTGCTCCTCGCGCCTCTGGCCGGCGAGCTGTACCAGCACCTACGCGACCGCAACCAGAGCCGCCACGATGTCCAGACCGCCCTCGAAACACTGGCTCACCGCGTTCTGGGACACCCGTCGGAACCCCAGGCCAGGGAATGATCCAGCGTTGCTGAACGCGGGATCGGCCACGGTCGACTGACCGACAGCTGGTGCTGCAACGCCCTGGTGATGGCGGCGGGAGACGATCGAGCTGGCGTACCTGGTCGCGGTCCAGCACCTCGCGCCGCGTCCACGGGCCGTGCTGATCCTGCGGGACGTGCTCGGCTGGCCAGCCAGGGACGTCGCGGAGCTGCTCGGGGACTCGGTCAACTCGGTGAACAGCGCGCTGCAGCGGGCTCGCGCCGGCATGCGGGAGCACCTGCCCGGACACCCGGGCCTACCTGCTGCGCGGCGGGGGACGCGCGAGTTGGTGCGCCGCTTAACCGAGGCCGGCGTCGCCACGGACACCGGCCGGATAGCCACGATGCTGCGCGACGACGTCCGCTGCTCGATGCCACCCACGCCGGGCCTGCACGCCGGCCGCGACGCGGTGGTGAACGACTGGGTGGAGAGCGGTTTCGAGGGCCTGGGACGCCTGCGCACCGTCCTCACCTCCGTGAACCGGCAGCCCGCCATCGCCTTCTACCTCTGGCAGGAGCGGGAGGGCGCGTACCTGCCGCTGACGATCGACGTCCTGCGCGTCACCGGTGGGGCGATCACCGAGATCGTCATCTTCCACGACGACCAGTTCCCGCGGCTCGGGCTGCCGGAGCGCCTGCCGGCGGACGGCACGGAGTAGTGCCCGTGTGGACGCTCGCAGTCGCCGATGATGGAGGAACGCTATGAACAGCATGAATGACACCGGAGTCGCCGCAGGCCCGGTGCCGGGCCAGACCAGCTACACCCACCGGTTCCGCGGGCTCGTCGTCACCGTTGTGATTGCCACGCTCGCGGCGATGGTGGCCACCACCCTCGCCGCCGCGCTCGCCCGGGCCGTTGGCGTCGACTTCGAGATCCCCGATGGTGGCGAGACGATCCCGTTGGCCGGGTTCGCCGTGGTGACCGGCGTCTTCTCGGTCGTGGGCATCGTCATCGCCGTCGCTCTTCTGCGCTGGAGTGCTCGCCCCGCCGAGCGATTCGTGTGGACGGCAGTGTCGCTGACCGCGATCTCGTTGGTCCCGCCCTTCCTCTCGGGGCCAACACCGCCACCATCACCGCCCTCCTCGGGCTGCACCTCGTCCCCGCGGCGGTGATGATCCCCACCCTGGCGCGGAGCCTCCGCACCCGGACCGATTGACGTCTTGGGTGCGGGGGGCGTGCTGGCCTCAGTACGGCAGGTCGATGCCCTGGCTGCGGGCGAACTCGCGGTGGGCGGTGACGACCGTGTCGATGAAGTTGGCGGCCATCTCGTCGGCGCGCAGCACCCGGGTCGTCTCGACCTTGAAGTTCTCGTCGCAGTAGTGCTCGGCTGAGCTGACGCCCGGCTGCGCCATGAGAGCGTCCCGGAGGAAATCCACGGGCTCGTCCCCGGCGTCGACGATGAACTTCACGCCGTCGCCGAAGCTCAACTCCCAGTGCAGGCCGTCGTCGGTGCCGACCCAGAGTTGCCGGCAGAGCGCGCCACGGCTCTGGGTGAAAGCCTCCCGCATCGCGCTGTCGTCCGAGCAGATCGCCGGCAGGACGCTCGGGGCGCGGTCGATGGCCGCGGCGACCGGGGGGAAGCCGGCGAGTCGGTCCACACGGTAGAGGAAGTAGCCCGGGGTGTTCGTGGGGTCCTCGGACTCGACGCCCGGCACCGCGTACGCGGGTGGTTCAGAGGTCATGGGTTCGTGGTCCTTCGTGGTGAACGCGTCGAGGGCCGGGCTGGCGGCCCGGCCCCAACGCGCCTGGGCAGTACAGCGAGCTCAGCGGGAAGTGGATGGTGAAGGGGATGTTATTCACCCCGGGAGCCCAGCCCTCGTAAGAAAGTCCACGTGGGACAGCTGCGGCGTCTCAGGTTCACTGGCCGCTACTGCTTTCGAAAGACTTCTTGCGAGAACGTGCCGCTAGGGCGTATAAACGAAAGGAGTCTTTCGTTTAGGGGTGCTGATGGAGCTGAACGAGCCGGAACGCCGGCTGCGTGTCCAGGACGCGACCAAGCTGCGCGCCCTCGCGCACCCGTTGCGCCTGCGGCTGCTGCGCTATCTGCTGGCCGCCGGCCCGAGAACCGCCGCGCAGTGCGCCGACGCCCTGGACGACACCGGATCGAACTGCAGTTATCACCTGCGTCAACTGGCCCGGCACGGCCTCATCGAGCGGGTCCCCGCCGAGAGGTCCAACCGGCGTGACCGACCGTGGCGCGCCGCCGCCACCGGGCTCGAACTCCGCCCGGATCCCGATGATGCCGAGGGGCAGCAGATCACCGACGCGCTGACCGCCATCGAGCTCGACGAGGTGTTCCGATCGTTGCAGCGCTACCAGCATCAGCAGCACAAACTGACCGACGAGTGGCGGGAGAGCGCCACCTTCCACAGCTACACGCTCTCGCTCACTCCGGAGGAACTGCGGCACCTGACGCTGACCCTGGACGCCGTCATCCGGCCGTACCTGCGCCCGTTGCGCACCGCGCCCCCGAGCGACGCCCGGCCCGTCAGCCTCAACCTTCAGGCGTACCCCACGCCGGAGTTCATCTGACATGGTGACGCTGCTGCGACACCGCGGGTTCGTCCTGATCTGGGCTGCCGGGCTCTTCTCCAGCGTGGCGAGCTGGCTGCTGCTCACCGGGCTGCCGATCTACGTGTTCGGGGTGACCGGCTCTGCGCTCACCACCTCCGCCGTCTTCCTCGTCGAACTGTTGTGCGGCATCACGCTGGGATCGTTCGCCGGTGCTCTCGCCGATCGTGTGGACCGGTTCCGGCTCATGAGTGGCGTCGCCGCGCTGCAGGCCGCTGTGGTGATCCCGCTGCTCGGTCAACCCGACCACCACCTGTGGGTCATCTCGCTGGTTGCCGGAGCCCAGGCGGTGCTCACCCAGACGTTCGACTCCGCCCGCAACGCCGCGTTGCCGGGACTGGTCGAGCCCGCGCACCTGGTGCGCGCCAACAGCGCGGTGGCGCTCAACGTCAGTGTGGGACGGCTCATCGGAGGTTCGCTGGGCGGTTTCGCGATCACCCGTGACGGCACCCGCTACCTGGCTGTCGGCAGCGCCGTGGCCTTCGTGATCGCGGCAGCCCTGATCGCCGCCGGCCGCCGCGCCGCGCGCCACCACGCCGCAGGACAGGCGACTCCGGACCGTACGTCGTCGTTCCTCACCGACTGGCGATCCGGGCTCACGGCGATACGACGCAACCGCGTCATGCGGGTGACGATTCTGAGCATGGCGCTCGGCGGCATCGCGCAGGGCCTGTTCGTGGTGCTCTTTGTCGTCTTCGTCAGTCGTGCGCTGGATGCCGACGGCACCCTCACCGGTGTGCTGCGCGGCGTCCAGGCGATTGGCGGGGTGGCGGGCGGGCTCATCGTCGGCATGCTGGGCGCGCGGCTCAGTCCCCGGCTGCTGATGAGCCTCGGCGCGACCACGTTCGCCCTGATCAGCCTGGTCATCTGGAACGGGCCGGCGGTCACCCGTCAACCCGAGTGGTACATCCTGCTGTTCATCCTGGTCGGCGCGCCTGGAATCGCGTACGCCAGCGGAGCCTTCGCGCAGATCCAACAGAGCGTGCCCGACACCGAGCTGGGCCGGGCCTTCGGCGCCTACTTCGCGATCTTCAATGCCGCACAGGGGCTGGGCATGGCCGCGGCGGGCCTGCTCGGCGACGTGCTCAGCGTCGTGCTCGTGCTCAACGTGCAGGCCGTGCTGTACCTGGCCTCCGGTGCCGTCGCCTACGTAGGCCTGCGCTCCGTCCGGCTGCAGCGCCCCGCCGAACGGCAACCCGCCACCGCCGACGTCGGGTAGACCCCGGTCACAGGCCGCAAGCGCCGGAAGCGGGTGCACCCGCAGCGTCCACAGTGTGACGCCGGCTGCGGTTCGGTGTCGGCCGCAGGCGCGCCCGGATCACTCGAAGAACTTGATGCTGAACCCGGTGTCGGCAGTCGGGCCGGGCACGTTGGCGCGGCGGTAGGTGGTGTTGCCCCACCAGCAGAAGGTGCCGGTGTACCAGTGCCGGTTCGCCCAGGAGTACGCCGTGCCCTTGGGCACGCCGTGGTACATCAACGGGAACCTCGGCCCGGCGGGCGGGCTCGTGGCGATGTCGCCGTTGAGCAGGACGAAGCTGTGGTGGCCAGGCCCGTTGACGTGCAGGGTGGGATCCCAGCCGGCCATCATGGTGGCCCGGTTCGAGCCGAACAGGCAGCCGTTCGACTTGTACCAGTCCCACACGTACGTCGGGTCGCCGCCGGCGCGCAGTCGCAGGTCGGCGAGGCAGTACTGGTCACTCCAACTGCCATTGGCGGAGTAGACGATGTGCAGCTGCCCGTTCGGGTCCTTGATCGCTTCGGGGGACTCGTTGATGAACGGGTTACCGACGACGCGCTCCCAGCTCTCGCGGGGCTGGGAAATGACGTACCGGTTGCCGGTCGGGGTGAGCGGGTCGCTCATGCGGCTGAGGTAGATGTTCTGCTCGACGTTGGTGTCGCCGGCCCACCCGGACCAGACGAACCACCGCTGCCCGTTGAAGGTGAACAGGCTGCCGTCGATCGCCCACTTGCCGTCGGGCAGCGCGAGCTGCCGCTCGGCCGTGTAGCCGCTGGCCGGCGACGCCGAGTGGATCGCGTACATGCGGTGGGCGGTGCCGCGCCCGGCCGAGAAGTAGATGTAGTACCGGCCACCGTCGGTGATGATCTCCGGGGCCCAGACCTCACCGAGGTTGCGGCTGTCCGTCCAGACCTGCCGCGCGGTTGCGGCGGCCAGCGCGTCCGGGGAGGCCGCCTGCCGAACGGCGATCCCGCCGTTGAGCGACTGGACGGAGATGTAGGTGCCGCCGACGCGGATCACGCTCGGGTCGGCGGCCCGCAGGCTGGTCTGCCCGGCCGTCGCCGGTCCGGCGCCAACCAGGGACAGGCCGGTGGCGAGCACGGCGGCCAGCAGAGCGGCGAGGATTCGTGGGAGGGTTCGGTTTCCGATGGTCACGATCGGGATCCTGTCCTCGGGAGGAGCCGGCAGCAAGCATTGACCTTTGTAGATTAGCTTCAGAAGGGCGAATTTCCATGAAGTTTCTTCTCACGTCGGGGGGCATCAGCAACCCGAGCATCTCCGACGCGCTGGTCGACCTGTTGGGCAAGCCGCTCGCCGAGTCCACGGCTCTGTTCGTTCCCACCGGTGTCTACCCCTTCCCCGGCGGAGCTGAGAAGGCGTGGAAGGCGATTCACGGCCAACCCGACATCCCCCTGTGCCAGCTGGGTTGGAAGTCCCTGGGGGTGCTGGAGCTCACCGCGCTGCCCACCATTCGAGAAGAGAACTGGGCCCCGGCGGTCCGGGAGGCCGACGCCCTGCTGGTCTGGGGCGGCGACGTGCTGTACCTGACCTACTGGCTGCGCCAGTCGGGCCTGGCCAACCTCCTGCCGTCGCTGAGTGACACGGTCTATGTGGGGGTCAGCGCCGGGAGCATCGCGGTCACCCAGTACAACTGCGACGCCGAATTCGACAGTCAATTCGTCCCCGACGGCAGCGACATGGCGCAGGACGCCGACCGGGCGCTGGGGTTGGTGGATTTCACGCTGTACCCCCACCTCAACCATCCGGACATGGAGGACACCGAGCTGTCCCACATTCAGAAGTGGGCGTCCGGAATCCCGGTCCCGACCTACGCCATCGACGACAACACCGCCATCAAGGTGGTCGACGGCAGGGTTGACGTCATCTCCGAAGGCGACTGGGAATTGATCAACCCCTGACCGGGCTCAGTCGAGCACCGACTCGCCGCCCGGGTAGGCGAGCGACATGCGGCCGCGGGACACAGCGGAGGGACCACCCGTCCGAGTGGTCCCTCCGCTGGTGTGCCGATCAGTGGCTAAACTTCAGGTTGGCAGTTCCTGTGCTCTGCTGCGGCGGGCGCAGCCTCGGGAGGGTGTTCCAGCACCCTTCCGAGGGGCCGTCCCATCAGACGGCGGCTACTCGCAGAAGACCCGCACTGTGGCATCGGGTGAATCCACCTCCACGGTCACCTCGTCGAGGTGCTCCACGAGCGCCTCCAACTGCTCGGGCTTGAGCTGCGTCAGGTCGATCGGCACGCCCGAGTCGCTGAGTGAGGCGTTGGCCTTGACCAGGGCCTGCGGCGGGATCAGCGCCGCCAGCCGTACACCGGCCCGCAGCAGTTGCAGTGGCACCCGCACGTTGACCCGCGATGGCTCGCCGTTGTCGGTGGCGTCCACCACCACCCGCAGGTACTTCACCTTGCCCTTCGGTCGGGCGTCGTGACCCACCGTCGCCGGTGCCTGGTCCCGTTCGAGTGCGGCGATGAGCTGCTCCGCCTCCTCTGCGGTGATCTTGCCGGCGGCCAGCATGTCGAGGATGTCCTTGCGTTGTTCGGTCATTCGAACCTCTCCTATCGGATGGCCACGAGCACGGCCGTGCGGCCCTGCTCGATGTCGAAGCGGGCGCCGGGCAGCGCGGAGATGACACGCCAAGCGGCGCCGAGTGCCCGCACCACACCGATGCGGAACACGACGCAGGCCACGATCGCCGCCAGCACGACCAGGACCACGACCGGGAAGAGCACGAGCACCACGGGGAGCACCGGAATCCAGAAGCGGATGGGCCGGTGGTCCGGGCGGTTGACCTTGACGGTCACCAGCTGCGGCATCACGCCCGGCCCTCCAGCTCGGCCAACGCCTGCTGTGCGGTGATCTCACCGCGGCGTAACCGGTCGACGATGTCGGCTCGTGAGGGTGCCGGGTCGGTCTCGACGAAGTCGAGCATCTGCGTGATCCGGTTGAGTCGTGACTTGATCGTCGGGTAGCTCACCCCGAAGATGCGTTCCATCTCCTTGATCGAACCGTGGCAACGCACGAACGCCGTGACGAAGACCTGATCATCGACGTTGAGCTGAGCCAGTTGCGGTGGCTCGAACTCGCCCTCGATCGCGACGCCGTTGCTCGCCAGGCGCACCCGCTCGACGACGAACGGCTGCCCTCGGGTCAGGGTGGTGAGCTCCTGCCAGTCCATCGCCTGCTCTGTCATACACAATTTATAACTTAGAAATCTTAAGCTGCCAAGGGGACAACCTTGATATTTTTAATATCAAGGCTCCTGCCTGGAGGTGGTGGCGGGATGGACGGGCGGGTTCGCGGTTGAGGTCACCACGACGGCTCGCGCTACGAGCCCAGGGCGCGGGGATCGTGATCACGGCTCGGTGGCACGATCCACTCGCCTTCACGGAAATCGGGGTGTCCCGGCTCCGTGGACACCCCGACTTCATGAAACCCGAGTCGATCATCGCCAACGGCCGGGACGTGGAACCGCGGCGGATTCCGGAGATCCCGCCGACCCGAGCACCGCGTTCGGGGGAACGGCCGTCGACGCCGCCGCGCCTATCCGCCCGAGATGGCCGTGAGTGCCGTGTCGAGTGCCTGGTCCGCCGGGACGGGTACGTCGGGGACCACTCCGATGCCCTCCCAGTTGGTGCCGGTGACGCTGTTGATGGTCCGGGCGGTCGGCACGGTCACGAGGATGTGTTCGGTGATCGGGTGGCGGGCCGTCGGATGCGCGCCGCCACGCGTCGTCTCACCGACGACGACGGCCCGGCCGTGCGCCTGAAGGGTGTACGCCACGTCCTCGCCCCCGGAGAACGTCACCGCGCTGGTGAGCACGTGCACCGGTCGGTCCGTGTAGCGCGGCGCGGGCAGGTGCGCGGTCGTCCAGAACTGGCGGGTGGCGCCGGTGGACCGCTCGTAGAAGTCGTTGAGGTGCACCTGGTCGTCGCGGAAGAAGTAGCTGCACCACATCGCGGCTCCCTCCGGTGTTCCGCCGGAGCAGGCGCGCAGGTCCAGGATGAGCGCGGTGCTGAGGGCGACCAGTTGCATGGCCGCGCCGATCGCGGCGGCGCCTTCGTCGGCGTACGCGATGCGCCGCACGTCGACGAGCCCGACGTTGCCGTCCAGGTGCTCGACCCGGCGGATCCCCTGGTTCTCCGCCCTGAGCAGCGCGAGGAAGGCGGCCCGACCGCCGTCTTCGTCGGCTGGATCCAGCGACTGCGGCTGGTCCGACCACAGCAGCCGCAGATGCTTGTCCGGGCAGACTTCCTGAAGGTGAGCGGTCACCGTCTCGCAGAGCGCCGGCCCGTCGAGGTTGTCGTACTCGCCTGCCGCGAGGCGGCGCCGGATCGCGGCGTCGATGTCCGCGACCCTCTCAGGAAAGACGTACCCTGCCTCGATCCGGTCCAGGGCCTGCCCGATCATCTGTTCGTTTGAGAGCACGGCGGGCCACGGTAGACCGCAAACAGCCTCATGGCCACCGAGTTTCGCACTGGGGCTTCAGGAGCGCGGCAGCATGCCCACGAGCGAGGTGATGATGGCGAGCCGCAGGGCTGTCCGCAGGTCGACATGGTGGACCGCGAGCGCCGGCTCGGACTCGTAGACGGCGAGCAGGCTCGGCGGCGGTGTGGTGTAGGCGGACAGCGCGCCACCCATGATCAGGGTGTGCAGGCAGAACAGCTCGGCGTTGTCGCCGACCTCGGGCAGGTGCCGCCGGACGAGGTCGGCCATCACCGCCAGCTGGCCCAGTGCGGCCCGCTTGTGCCGGCGGGCCACCTCGACCGAGACGTTGTGTTCGAGCACCCCGCCCTGCGCGCCGAACAGATCGCAGAGCACCGTCTGGGAGGCGAGCGATCGGCTGAGCACGTCGGCCGTCTGCTCCGCCCGTTCCACCGCAGGCCGGCTCAGGTCGACACCGTCGGCCAGTTCCTGCTCCAGCTCGGCCAGCCAGGTCGTCGTCCGGTCGTCCAACAGGTCGAGCAGGATCGCCTCGCGGGACTCGAAATAGCGCAGCACCGCCGTCTTGGCCAGGCCGACCCGCCGGCTCAGCTCGTTCAGGGTCACCTCGGCCACCGGCATCTCGTCGAGCATCGCCGAGGTCGTCTCCAGGATGGCCCGGCGTCGGACCTCACGCTGCTCCTCGCTGCGTGCCCGCTGGAACGTCATGACGCCAATCCTAGCTTAGGTACCGGCGGTCCCTTGACAGCGTACCGGTGGTACCTTACCGTTTCAGGCATAAGTTACCGGCGGTACCTAAGGAGCTTGAGATGAAGTGGACCGAGCAGCAGATCCCGCGCCAGGACGGCCGGGTGGCCGTGGTCACCGGCGCCAACACCGGGCTGGGCTTCGAGACCGCCCGGCGGCTCGCCGAGCGCGGGGCGTCGGTCGTGCTGGCCGTGCGCGACACGGAGAAGGGCAAGGCGGCCGCCGCCCGCATCAACGGCGACGTCTCCGTACGGGAGCTGGATCTGACCTCGCTGGAATCGGTGCGCGCCGCCGCGGCCGGCCTGCGCGCCTCCCACCCGCGGATCGATCTTCTGATCAACAACGCTGGCGTCATGTACACCCCGAAGCAGAGCACCCGCGACGGCTTCGAGATGCAGTTCGGCACCAACCACCTGGGCCACTTCGCGCTCACCGGCCTGGTGCTCGACCTGCTTCTGCCTGTGCCCGGCTCCCGGGTTGTCACCGTCAGCAGCGTTGGCCACCGCATCCGCGCCGCCATCCACTTCGACGACCTGCAGTGGGAGCGCTCGTACAGCCGGGTCGGCGCCTACGGCCAGTCGAAGCTCGCCAACCTGATGTTCACCTACCAGTTGCAGCGCCGGCTCGCCGCGCACGGCACCACCGTCGCGGTGGCCGCACACCCCGGCGTCTCCAACACCGAACTGATCCGCAACGCCCCGGCGGCCGTCCGCCGACCGATCACCTGGCTCGCCCCGGTGATCACCCAGCCCGCGACGGCCGGCGCACTGCCCACCCTGCGGGCCGCCACCGACCCGTCGGTCCTCGGCGGGCAGTACTACGGCCCCGACGGCCTCGGCGAGGCGCGCGGCTACCCGAGGCTGGTCACTTCCAGCCCCGACTCCTACGACGTGAGCGTGCAGCAACGCCTCTGGGCCGTCTCGGAAGACCTCACCGGCGTGCGGTTCCCGGTGGGCGAGGCAGCCGTCGCGGTGTGACCGTGCCGAGGGTGGGCGGGTGGCCTCGAGATTCTGTTAGTCGCGGCCGACCCAGGTGGCAACGCACGCCTCGTTGCCCTCGGGGTCGGCAAGGACCCACCACATGGGCGCGTGCGCGTCGGAGACCAGATGGCCACCAGCGGCCAGGGCAGCGGCGATGCGAGCCTCTGCCTGATCGTGCGGGACGGCTATGTCAAGGTGCATGCGGTTGCGTTGTGGGCGCTCCTCGTCCATTGGCTGCAACCCGAAGCCCGGGCCGCGGCGTGACGGGTCGAACAGGTAGTCGTCGCCGATCTGGCGATAGCCGAGCAGCGCTCTCCAGAACGGCAGCACGTCCGCGCTGGCGAGTGCGTCGAGGGTGATGTTGATGAGTTGCACGGCGGTCGGGTCGGCGCGGATGTCCAGCTCCTTGGCGGCGGCCGAGATCCGCCGGGCCAACGTGATGTCGCGCCGAGTCAGGCTCACGGTGACGCCGGTGCCGCGCAGGTCGATGCTGAGGTACTGCTGCTGGGTCTCGTCGGTGAGTCGGCCAATCTCATCGACGAGCGCGATGCCCTTGGCCAGCGAGCCGGTCGGGAAGTGGGCCGAGACAAGGTGGTAGAGGGAGCGCCAGTCCTCGACTCCGTCGGCCGCGTGGAAATGTGCGGCTCTGATCTGCGCAGTCATGGCCGCGAACCTAACATCGGTGGTGTTGCGCCCCGGCATTCACAGCTGGGCGACGACCGCCCGGGTGGCCTGGGCGATGAGCGCGTCGTCGGGGGTGGCGTCCTTGGTGTCGCGGCTGGTCAACACCGCCAGCACGATCGGGGCCCGGTCGGGCGGCCAGATCACCGCGATGTCGTTGCGGGTGCCGTACCCGCCGGTCCCGGTCTTGTCCCCGACCACCCAGCCGGCCGGCACCCCGGCGCGGACCAGCGCCGCGCCGGTGGTGTTGCCCCGCAGCCAGCCGATCAGCACGTCACGGTCCGCCGGTTCCAGGGCAACCCCCACTGTGTACGCCCGGAGGTCGCCGGCCAGGGCCCGCGCCGTGCTGGTGTCCCGTTTGTCGCCCGGTGTTCCCTCGTTCAGCGCGGTCTCGTACCGGGCCACGTCGGTGACCGTGTCGCCCAGCGCGCGCAGCTTCGACTCGAACCCCGCTGGCCCGCCGAGGTGGCGCAGCAGCAGGTTGCCGGCCGTGTTGTCGCTGTAACGCACGGCGGCGTCGGCGAGGGCGCGCAGGCTCATGCCCTCGCCGACGTGCTTCTCGGTGACGGGGGAGTGCGCCACCAGGTCCCGTGCCGGGTACCGCACCACCCGATCGAGCTGGGCGTCGGTGGTGCCGTCGAGCACCTCGGCGGCAGCCAGGGCCTTCCACGTCGAGGCGTACGCGAACCGCTCGTCGGCGCGGTACTCCACAGTGCGACCGGTGCCCGTGTCGACGGCGTAGATCCCCAGCCGCGCCCCGAACTGCTCCTCCAGCCGGCGGAACTCCTGATCGGCGGCCGGCGACGGTGCGAACGTCACCTCCGGGCTCGGCGTCGTCCGCGACTCGGTGGAGTCGCGGCCGCCGCCGCTGCTGCACCCCGCCAACGACACCACTGTCGCCGCCGCGGCCACCACTGTCGCCAGACGCCGGACCGGGACCGCCATGTCACTCCTCCTGAGGGTGCCGTCAGGGCAGGATCTCGACGTACCCGTCACTGCCGTGCACGCGGATCCGCTGCCCGTCGCGAATCAGCCGGGTGGCGTCGAGCACGCTGACGACAGCCGGCAGGCCATACTCCCTCGCGATCACCGCGCCGTGCGTCATCAACCCGCCCACCTCCGTGACCAGGCCGGCGATGCCGACGAACAGCGGCGTCCAGCTCGGGTCCGTGTGGGCCGTGACCAGAATGTCACCCGCTTCGAGGTCGGCCTGCGCCATGTCCAGGATGACGCGGGCACGTCCCTCGACCGTCCCGGAGGACACCGGCACACCGGCCAGGGCGCCGGCCGGCACGTCGTCGCGTCGGTACGACCCGGTGATCGCCTCGCCGTCGGAGGTCAGCACCCGAGGCGGGGTGAGCGCCTGGTGCGACCGGAAGGCGTCCCGGCGCTGCC
Organism: Micromonospora arida; assembly: GCF_042873195.1. Classification (NCBI taxonomy): domain Bacteria; kingdom Bacillati; phylum Actinomycetota; class Actinomycetes; order Micromonosporales; family Micromonosporaceae; genus Micromonospora; species Micromonospora arida. The sequence continues at coordinate 67,347 of NZ_JBIALC010000001.1, forward strand.
GGATCAGCTCGTCGTCCACCCGGTGCGAGCGCACCACCTCGTGGAACTCCTGGAACGTGAGGTAGAAGACGTCTTCGGTCTCGGTGAGCACCCCGGCGCGTACCAGGCGCTCGGCCTCTGCCAGCAGGGCCTGCTTGTAGACGAAGTAGCGGCTGATGATGTCGTACTTCGGGTACTCCCGATAGCCGATGAAGGCTCGCACCCGGTCGATCATCCGCGCGGTCTCGTCGGCCTTCTGCTGCCCGTCCGGCAGCGCCCGCAGGCGCGTCAACACCTCCTGCGCCTGCTGCCGCGCCTTCTGCCGGCCCTGCTCGAAGCGCCGCCGGGCCGCGCCCGGCTCGAAGAGCTTGACGTTGTCCAGCAGCACGGGCACGAGCGTGCCGGGGCGTTCGCTCCAGCGTGGCCTGGTGATGTCGATCTCGCCGACGCAGCGCATTCCGTACCGGTCGAGGTACGCCTCGATGGCGGCGCGCGCCTCGGCCCCGCCCGCGACCTTCGGCAGGTCGTCGAGGAAGTCGTCGTGCGCGACGTCCTGGAGGAACGCCACCACCTCCGGATACGGACGGATCACGTCGGCGACGTCGAGCAACGCCAGCCCCATCTCCGACGTGACGTTGCCGGGGGCGGAGAGGGTGAGGGTGTCCGCGGCGTTCTTGTCGCCCAGCCACTCGTGCAGCCGGTCGTTGAGCCACCAGGTGGCCTCCATGCCCGCCATGATCGCCTGCATGTTCAACGGATCACTGAGGACCCGCTTGTGCTCCTGGAACGCCTCATGCAGGAAGTCGAACAGCGCCGTACCGGTCACCGTCGCGATGTCGCGTCGCAGGGCGGCGATGGAGGCCTCGCTCCGCTCGATCAGCTGGGGAACGATGGCCGGGTCGGCCTCGCCCGAGGTGGACGGGCCGCCGGTCGTCGGCCCACCCGGACCGGCCTGGTCCGGCAGCGTCGGAACGAAGTCCCGGCGGTCGAGCAGGGTCTCCAGCGCGTCGCGCATCAGCGGATCGACGCGCCCCGCCATCTTCAGAAAGCCCGCGCGGCTGGCGGGGGAGCCCAACAGCCGAGTGGCGTCGACGAACAACCTCCCGCCGGCCGCCAGCATCGGGGCCATGGCGGTCAGCTGCCACATGGAGAGCCCCAGCGGCCGCATGGCGTCGGTCATCATCTGCTGGTGACCGACCGAGAGGTAGACGTGGTTCTCCTGGTCATCAGCCGCCGGGATGGGAAACAGCGTGGTGATCGGCCGGCTCTGCACGATCTGGAAGTCGTCGTCGACCAGGCACCATTCGATGTCCTGCGGGCGGCCGAAGTGCGCCTCGATCCGTCGCCCGAGCCGCACCAGACGCAGCGCCTGAGCCTGCGTCAGCGCCGGCTGCTCCTGCCGCTGCGGGTCGATGGCCACCTCCCGCGTCCCGCCCTCCGGCAGCGCGGCGACGGCACGCTCTTTCGCGGCGACCGTGCTGGCGACGACCTCACCGTCGCGCACCGTGAAGACGTCCGGGTTCACCAGGCCGGACACCAGGGCCTCGCCGAGGCCGAAGCTGGCGTCCACTGTCGCGACCTTTCGGTTGCCCGTCACCGGGTCCGCCGTGAACAGGATGCCGGAGGCATCCGGAAGAACCATCTGCTGTACGACGACAGCCATCTGGACGGTGCGGTGGTCGATGCCGTTGCGCAGGCGGTAGATGACGGCCCGCTCGGTGAACAGTGACGCCCAGCACCGGCTGACGTGCCGCAGGACCGCCTCCGGCCCCACCACGTTCAGGTAGGTGTCCTGCTGGCCGGCGAAGGACGCGGTGGGCGTGTCCTCCGCCGTCGCGCTGGACCGCACGGCGTAGGCGGTCCGCTCGCCGAACCGGGCGAGCGCGCCGGTGATCGCGGCGGCCAGGTCGCCCGGAACCGGTGTCTCCTCGACGCTGTGGCGGATCTCCGCGCTGAGCGTGCTGATCGCCTCCCGGTCGTCCGGGCTCAGCTGCGACAGCTGATCGAGCCGATCGTCGATCGACGGCGTCTGCGCCATGATCTTCCGGAAGGCTGCCGTCGTCACGCAGAACCCCGCCGGCACCCGGATGCCGTCGATCCGGGACAGCGCCCCCAGGTGCGCGGCCTTGCCGCCGACGACCGACACCTGCGTCTCGTCGACCTCTCGAAGATCCAACAGCGGTGCCTGGTCGCCGCGGTCCCCGTCCATCGACAACACACCCACGTCGCGCCCCCGTTACCTCGTTCGTGCTGGTCCGGCCGCCGATTCTGCGCCACGACCGGGGTCTTGCCGCAAGCCCCCAGGTGCGGTATACGTTAGAAGTGGCAGGGAGAGTGATCTCCTTGCCGCTTGTTTTTGTCGAGCCGGCGATGGGCCCCGTTCAGTCGTAGGGGAGTCGGCGCGGCTCGAATCTCAGCCCTCGGCCGAGCTGCCAGGAGGCGGTGGGCCAGGCCGCGACGAAGCCGGCTATCAGCCCGACCTGACCGGCGAACCAGAACGTGGGGCTGTCGGGTCGCAGGTGTGGCTCCGGCAAGACCACGCGATGCGCGAGGGTCAGCCACACGAACAACGCCACCTCGAACACGGTGATGGTCAGCAGCTCGATCCTGCCGACGTTCGACAGCGCGTGCCAGACCTTCCCCAGGCTGCGACCCGGCCCGGCGAAGTACCGGAAGAGAACGGCGATCGTCACCGCCGTCAGATAGTCGCCGGCGTAGCCGACCCACAGCGGGTCCTCGGCCGGGTCGAATCTCACGGCGTACAGGGCGACCTCGGCGACGACGAAGCCGAGAGCGCAGTGTGCGCCGCAGCGGGACACATGGGTGACGACGATGCCCCGGCGAGGCCGTCGCGGGTGCCCCTCCTGCCGCCGTCGAGAGAACGCCTCGGGCCTGCCCCAGTTCCAGTAGAGGCGGACGGCGGCCGGGCCGATGTAGAGGACGGTCACCAGCCAGACGATCTCCATGACCCGGACCGGCTGACGGTGTCCGCGCAGATAGGTGTCAGCCAGTACGACCGCGAAGCTGACGACGCCGACCGCGAGCGAAGCCCAGGAGAGCGCTACGAGCCAGGTTGGCTGCATCCCCGCCCCTTCCGCCAGCCGGGCGAGTCTTTCATGTCGTACTCGTCCGGATCGGCGGATCGGGCGTTCCCGCGTGCGGGCGCGGACGGGTCAACCCTCCCCGGCCTCGCCGCCGGTCCGTCGTGGAGCGCGCCGTCCGCTGCGGTCAGTCGCGCTTCAGGCCGGCGAAGACGACCGTGAGCGTACGGGCCTGCAACTGCTGGTCCCACCCGCCATGCAGAGCGCCCTGGCACAGGCTGGTAAGGAGCGCCATCGTCTCGGGCAGCCGTACCGAGTCGGCGACGGCTCCGGCGGCCCGCGCGTGTTCCAGCAGCCTGCCCACCGCCTCCTCCAGGTGACCTGCCGCGTCGGGAAGCCGGATGTCCACCCCGGACCCGGCGAGCAGGTCGACGACGGTCTTCTTCGCGGCGGCCTGCGCCACCAGGTGGGTGAAGAACGTGAAGAGGTCGTGTTTCCCGGCCTCCTCGACGAGTTGCGCGAGCAGTCGCTTCATGATCGCGGCGAGCAGGTCGTCCTTGGTGGGGAAGTGCCGAAAGACCGTACCGATGGCAACGCCGGCCCTCCGAGCAACCTCCTCGGTGGACGCGCGGGTGCCGAACTCGGCGAAGATCACCTCGGCGGCGTCGAGGATGCGTGCCCGGTTGCGCTGCGCGTCGGCACGCAGCGGCGACCCCTCTATCAAAGTGAGTCTCCACTCATTATTATCGAACGGGTAAGTCGAGTCACGACTCATTATCCAGGAGGACGACGTGACACCAAGCGAGATCTTCGACAGCATGCGCGCCCGGTGGCTCGCGAACCTGCCCACCTACGAGGCCGACTCGCTCGCCGACGACGTGGTGCTTGAGACGCCGTTCGCCGTACCCGGCCGCCCTACCCGTATTGAAGGGAAGCAACGGGTTCTTGAACACACGCAGGCGGGCCGGGCGATGTTCCCGGTCCGGTTCGACGACTGCCGCAACGTGGTCCTGCACGAGACCGCTGATCCCGAGGTGATCGTGGTCGAATACGAACTGGTCGGCACCCACACGGCGACCGGGCTGACCGCCTCGGCGCCGTTCATCGGGGTGCTGCGGAGCCGAGACGGCAAACTTGCCCACTGGCGCGAGTATCAGCACACCCTCGCCATCGCTCAGGCTGTCGGGCAGGCGTAGAAGAGGCATCGCCGCGCTGGCAGACTCGCGGGCATGGCGATCGCCGGTGTGGCCATCATTGCCGCCTTCCTGCCCGCCTACTACCTGCCCATCCGCGGCGAGTACGGCGAGAACGACGACACCGCCGAGCAACCGGCCGTCTGAATTAGAGTCGGCGGAATGCGGATCAGGATCGACGGCAGCGATCTCCCAGGTCGGCGTCCCGGCGCGGAGGCCGACGCGTTGCGGCTGGGCAACGTGCACGTCGGGGTTCAACGCAAGGTCGAGGTCGTCGATCAGGTGCCGGCCGACGCGGCAAGCGCCACCTGGTCCTTCGAGGTGTCCAGCCGTGAGATCGATGGAGCACTCGACGTCGGTGGCCCCTGGGTGCATGGCCGCCCCGGGGCGCGGTTTCTCTATCTCAGCTGGGGCGCGGTGACCCAGGACGGCTTCGCGATGTTCCGACGAGCCAAGTTGATGTTCACCGACGTGCCGACCGAGCTGCTGCGCGCCGCCCACGAGGGCAACGGGACGCTGGTCGGCCGGATCGGGTTGACCGATGCCGCCGGTGGGCCGATCTGCGCTCGGGTGCACCCGCCCGCCGTCGCCTGGGCGGTGGAGTGAGTGCAGCCGAAGGCTAGCTGCCGAAGTCGACGCCGCTGAGGGAGACGGAGCGGTACGCGGCGAGGTGTTCGGCCTGCGTGGTGATGGCCTTACGCGTGGCGTCCGACAACCGGTGCCACGGCTGGACGGCGACCGTGAACGTCCTGCCGGACTTGCGGGGACGCCAGGTGCCGACCAACTCGCCGTCGACCAGGACGGCGCCGGGGCGACCCAACACCGGCCACAGCTCCTTGGCGTGGGCGGTGTCCGGCACCAGCGTTGCCCGGTCCTTGGCCTGCAAAAACAAGTCGAACGGGCCGAGCAGTCGGGTGACCCTGCCGTCGGCGGACTCCAGCGACTCCTCGTCGGCGGCCAGCAGTGAGCGTGCCTCGCGGTCGACCGTCACCTCGATCACATCCTCGGGCCAGTGCGCCTTCACGTCCTTCACCGGGGCGTCGAGGTAGTCGGCGACCTGTTTCGGGGTGGCCGGACCGAGCAGGCGAAGATACGCGCGGATGAGGTCGAAGCGGTCGCCCGCGGCGGCTGCCTTCCTGAACCCGGTGATGCGCCGCAGGACCGGGGGTGAGGTGCCGAGCTGCAACTCCAGTCCGGCCCGCACGGCGGCGAGCCGGAACGGCATCTCGTAGAGGTGCGTGGCATCGCAGGGACGGCAGAACCGCAGATAGGGCTCGGGCAGCATGGTGGCCAGGCGGCCGGAGACGTCCCCCTTGACCGTCGGCGTGCTGACGATGGCACGCATCCGGTCGGCGATCTCGTCCAGGGCCACGAGAGTGTCGATGCCGGCGGCCTTCAACGGTTTCGCGGCGTCGTAGATGCGCTTGCCCGCGTCGGCCTCGGAGAAGGGATCGACGGCGGCTGCCACCTTCGCCACGTCGGCCCGGCGGTAGAGGTGGGGAGCGCCCCGTACCGTCCACAGCAGGACCAGATCCGTGTCGGACACGGCGGTCACGTCGACCCCGCGTACCGCCAGCGCCCACCGCGCGCCGTCCGGGCCGGTGTTCTGCACGCCGAGGTCCAGGACGGCGGTGTCGGCGAGCGTGCCCTCGTCCCGGTCGAGCTGCTGGGCCCGGACCCGGAAGTTCATCACCTGGTGCCGATCGACCATGTCAGCACCCTAGTTGGGGCGGCGCTTCCGGTGGGTCCAGGCGCGCAGCGCCCATTCGACGGGGCCGTACCGGAACCGCCGCAGCCACCACGAGCTGACCATCAGCTGCACCGCGAAGATCACCAGTGCGATCAGCAGTGTCTGTGCCGGCGAGGTACGGCCGACCAGACCCCACCCGAGGCCGGTGAAGACGAGCACGCACATGAGCGACTGGGCCAGGTAGTTCGTCAGGGCCATCCGCCCAGCGGGTGCGAACGCGCCCGCGAGGCGCGGCCGCCGCGTGAACAGGCGCAGCAGGGTCGCGGCGTAGGCGGCGGCCAGGAACGGCGCGGTGACGATGCTGACCATCACTCCGGTCAGGTCGGCCGTAGAGCCACCGACCGCGAACACGACGGCGCCGGCCAGACCGATCGGATACCCCACCCGTTCGCACCGGCGCAGCAGATCCTCGTGGGCGGGCACGGTGGCGAGCAGCCGGTGCTTGCCGGCGGCGAGGCCGACGAGGAACGCCGCGAACGCCAGGGGCCCCTGCACGGCCAGACCGCCGATCATCGCCGGCATCGACCGCAGGTGCTCCAGGACGACATCGCCGAGGCCGCCGCCCAGGGCCAGCGTCGAACGCGCACCGGCGCTGACCGCGGCGGCCTCGTCCGCAACCACTGTGGCACCGAGGACCGCGGCGATCCCGACCACGAAGGCGACGCCGCCGATGATGGTCGCCGCCGCGACCAGCGCGGTGCGGGGCTGGATCCGCCGGACCGCGAGCAGCACGAGGCCGAGCAGTGCGTACGTGGTGAGGATGTCGCCGTGGAACAGCAGCACCGCGTGCAGCACGCCGAGAACGAACAACCCGCAGAGCCGGCGCAGGAACGCCGGGCGGAACGCCACTCCGCGCCGAGCCGCGGAGTCGAGTTGGAGGGTGAAGCTGTAGCCGAACAGAAAGGCGAACAGCAGGTACGCCTTCATCGCGAACAACAGCTCCACCGCGCCGGCGATCAGCAGGTCGACTGCGTCGTGCGTCGGATCGTCGACCAGGTGGAAGTCGTAGCCGGAGCTGAAGAACGCGATGTTCACCAGCAGGATGAGCAGCAGCGCGCTTCCGCGCAGTGCGTCCACGACGGTGATTCGGGCGAGGGTGTCCCCGGGCGAGGGCTCTGGGTGGCCGTCGCCTGGTCGGTCGAGCCGGGTCACATTCATGATGTCCAGCCTCCGGAGCGTGACCCGCCCCCGTGAAGTGGTTTCGTCACACGGACCGTCGTGACGAAACGACACCATCCCTGCGTGAGCAGCAGCGAGGACGGGTTGACCTTGACACAGTGACAAGGTCTTCACTGGGGTGGAAAGGGGTGTTTCCGATGGCCACGCCAAAACAGGACATGAACGCGGTGAGGGTTCTCCGCGGGCTGGAGAACAGCGACTCGTCGGTGCGGCTGCGCGCGGCACTGACGGTCGGCACGGCCCCCGACCCGCAGCTCATCGACACACTCATCGAGCGATGCGCGGTCGAGCCCGAGTTCTCCGTACGCGAGATGCTCACCTGGGCCCTCCTGCGCCACCCACCGGACCTGACCGTTGCGAAGCTCACCGAAGAGCTCCACTCGGAGCGTGCGCAGGCCCGAAGTCAGGCGTTGCACACCCTGTCCAAGATCGGGGACCGGCGAGCCTGGCCGGCGATCACCCGGGCGCTGCTGACCGACACCGACGACGAGGTGGCGCGCAGCGCCTGGCGCGCGGCGGTTGTGCTCGTACCCCCCGGTGGGGAGCCCGGGTTGGCCGCGGTGTTGTCGACGCAGCTCGGGCGGGGCGGGCGTGAGATGCAGTTGAGCCTCAGCCGGGCGCTGATCGCGCTCGGCGAGGTGATCATGCCGATCCTGCACGCCGCGATGGCGGATCTCGACCCGCGCGTACGCGCGCACGCGGTCGCCACACAACGGCTGATGCAGGACCCGGATGCAGGGTTCGAGTTCGCGATCGAGGCGGCGAAGCGTGTCGTCGCCCTCGGCCCGACGGGCGAGAAGGGATGACGCCAGGTGTTGATCGGTGAGGTGGCGCGACGGTCCGGGGTCAGCGCGCGCATGCTCAGGCATTACGACGCGCTCGGGCTGATCCGGCCCACCGGTCGCACCGGTTCCGGCTATCGCGAGTACACCGGCGAGGACATCCGACTGATCTTCCACGTCGAGAGCCTGCGGTCGTTGGGTTTGTCGCTCCGTGACGTCCGCCGCGCGCTCGACGATCCCGGCTTCACCCCTGCCGAACTCGTCAACGACCTCATCCGGCGGACGCGACTCCGCATCGCGGACGAGATGGAGCTGCTCACCCGACTCCGTCGGATCGGTGCCGCGGACCCCGCCGACTGGGAGGACGTCCTGCATGTCGTCACACTCCTGCGGGCGCTGGGGTCGGACAGCGCGGGCACCCGCCAACGCGCCGCCCTGTCCTCCGTCGGCGAGGGCCCGGTGCCGGTGGAGGCACTTGTCGAGGCGGTGCTGAGTGAATCGGACCCGAACGTCGCCGGAGCCCTGCGCTGGGCGCTGGCGCAGTCCGGCGACGGTGGGCTGGCGCTGCTGGCCGAGGGCCTCGGTTCACCAGATGCCGAGGTACGCGAGCGTGCCGTCCAGTCGGTCGCCGAGATCCCGCACACCGCCGCGACCGACGTGCTGCGCGACGCCCTCGCGCACCCCGACATCGTGGTCCGCGGGTACGCGGCTCTGGCGCTCGGCGCGCGCGGAGTGGCGGACGCGCTTCCCACGTTGATCGACATGGTTGTCGCGGAAACCAGGGATGCCGACGCGGCCGACGCGTTGAGCCTGCTGGCGGCCGATCCCGCGCTGGCAGACCAGATAGCGGACCGGCTCGTTGCCTGCCTCGGGCAGAGCGGCGTCGTACCGTCTGCACGGCGACGGCTGACCGAGGCGTTGGCGGACATCCCGGGAGGCGCCGCCGTACGTGCGCTCACCGAGCTGTCGCACGACGAGGACCGCGCCGTCGCACTGACGGCGACCTCCATCCTCGCGCTCCGTGACGCGGCTTCACCATGACCGGACACTGTGGAGCGACCCAGAGCGTGCGAGACGCCGGGCAAATTGATCGTCATCTGGACATCGGCTATCGTCCGCGTCCGTGAAAGCTTCCCGTCTTGCCTCAGCCATGTTGATCCTTGCCGTTTCGACGGCCCTCGCCGCCTGCGGCGACACCGACAAGGCGACGACCGCCGGATCCACCACGCCCGCTCCCACCTCCGCGGCCCCGTCCGCGGTGGCCACCTCCGCCGCCGCCACGTCGGCCTCGTCACCCGCTGCGGGCGCGGCGACCGACAAGCAGCTCTGCGCGGCGGTGAAGAAGGCCAACGACAAGATGAGGGCCGAGTTGGTGAAGGTCGCCACCACTGGCGACGCGTCCGCGGCGGACTTCAAGAAGATCCTGACTGGGCTGGAGCAGGAAGTGACCACGGTCGCCGCGACCGGCGACGGCAAGCTGGCCGACGCCCTGCGGACGTTCGGCGCCGAGGCGGCCAAGGCCGCGGCCGCGGCGGATCCCGCGACCGCCGCCGACAATCCGGCCTTCGAGAAGGCCGGCAAGGACGTCAGCGCCGCGTGCAAGGCCGCCGGGATCAATGTGATCCTCTGACCGACGTGATGCGATGACGGACGGCCCCCACGCCTGAGCGGGGGCCGTCCGTCGCTTTGGGTGGCCAGATTAACGGCCTCAGTCGCTGACCGGCTCGACGCGGATGGCCGGCGACAGCGCGCGCAGGAAGTCGGGCGCGTCGAACATCTCGCCGGCGGAGGCGACGCCGCTGGTCCTCGTCCGACCATCGAGGACGCGCCGAACCGCCTCCACGGCCAGGGGCGCGCTGACGGCGTAGATGTCCCGGCCACTGGCCACGACGCGGCGGCGCGCGTCGCCGCGACGCACGATGACGTCGACCGTGAACGTCTGCGCTGACCGGCCCAGCCCGTCGACCGCGACCGGCGCCGCCGCGGCAGCCAGGTCGGTGGTGGCGTCGACGGTCATGTAGGTCCGGACCTCGGGAATGCCCAGGTGACGGGGGATGGTGACGACGTCGGCCATGGTGAACTCCCCGAGGACGGTGCGCCGGCCCAGCGGCGCGGGGAAGTCCCAGTCCACCCTCGGCAGTTCCCCGCCGGAGTGGTACTCCAAGCGGCCCCCGGTGTAGCGGACCCGGCGGCCGGCGCGGCGCTCGCGGGAGACGACGCCCGCGGCCACCGTCCCGGCCGTCGGGTGCCAGCTGCTCAGTCCGTACGCGACGTGCACCTCGTCGGCCGACGTCCAGTCGCCCATCGCCGTCGTCGCGAGCAGGTCACCGAGCCCGCCGAAGAAGGCCATCGCCGGGACCACCGCGACACCCGCCCTCCGGGCGCGCTCGGTGAAGTGCGTGAACGTGTCGAGGTTGGCCTCGATCTCGGCCGCCACGTCCACGTACGGGATCCCGGCGCGCAACGCGGCCTCGATCACCCCGGCGGCGGTCGACGCGAACGGCCCGGCGCAGTTGATGACCGCGTCCACGCCGGTCAACGCCACGTCGAGCGAGGCCGGATCGTCGACCGAGGCCACCCGGTAGCCGAGCCCGAACGCTGCCAACCGGCGCGGGTCGCGGCCCACCGGCAGAGCATCGAACCCCTGCTCGCGCAGCTCTGCCATCACGAACCGCCCGGTGTGCCCGTACGCCCCGAACACCGCCACCCGGTAACCCATCGCTGCCCCCTCGAAGATCGACTGGGACCAGCCTCTCGCAGCGGTCGGCGGCCGACCAGTGTCGGGAACGCCAACCCCCGTACAGTTTCGGACATGGCCCTTGTCGCGATCGCCGCCACCGACGGGATGCTGCACTTCGAGCTGGCCCTGGCCTGCGAGGTCTTCGCCCACGACCCCTCCGGCCTGGCCGACCCCTGGTACGACGTGGCGATCTGCGGCCCCGGCCCGGTCCGGGTCGGCCGCTTCCTGGTGGCGCCCGACGACGGGTTGGACCGCCTAGCCCGAGCCGACACCGTGATCGTCCCGTCGGTCGAGGACGTCGACGCGGACGTACCCCCCGACCTGCTCGACGCCGTCCGCGCGGCCCACCGGGCCGGCGCCCGGATGGTCTCCCTGTGCACCGGCGCGTTCGTGCTGGCCGCCGCCGGGGTGCTCGACGGGCTGCGGGCCACCACGCACTGGGCGCACACCGAGGCGCTGACCGCCCGCTATCCCCGGGTACGGGTCGACCCGGACGTGCTCTACGTCGACAACGGCACCGTGCTCGCCTCCGCCGGCAAGGCCGCCGCGATCGACCTGTGCCTGCACCTGATCCGCCGCGACCACGGCTCGACCGTCGCCAACGCCGTCGCCCGCCGCCTGGTCGTGCCACCGCACCGCGCCGGTGGTCAGGCCCAGTACGTCACCACCCCGGTGCCGGCCCGCGACGACCACCCGCTGGCCAGCCTGTTCCCCTGGGCCCTGGCCCGCCTGGACCGGCCGCTGACCGTCGAGGACCTGGCCCGGCAGGCGAACATGAGCTCCCGCAACCTGGCCCGCCACTTCCGGTCGGCCACCGGCACCACTCCACTTCTGTGGCTGTCGACGCAGCGGATCCGCCGCGCCCAGGAGCTGCTGGAGCAGACCGACGACAGCATCGACGCCGTCGCCGAGGCGGCCGGCATGGGCACCGCCGCGACGCTGCGTCGACACTTCCACCGCACCGTCGGCGTACCGCCGGACGCGTACCGGCGCACCTTCCGGGCCACCGGGCCAGCCGTCGGCTGACCGTTCCGTCAGTGCTGGTCGGGGCGTTGACGGGCGAACGCGTCGCGCTTGCCCCAACGACCGGGGATGTCCAGGAGCGCGATCCGTCCGAAGGTGGCGGGCAGCGCCGGGTCCACGGCCAGGTGATCGTCGTGCGGGTTGATGCCGAGCATGGTGCGGATCAGCAGCATGCAGGCTCCGCTGGACCACGCCTGCGGACTGCCGGCGGTCGGGTACCGGATCGGAAACTTGGTGGTGTCGCGGTCGAACCCGCCGAACGCCTCGGGTAGCCGACCCTCGAAGTAGGTGGCGGCGGAGAGGATGCCCTCGGCGATGCGGGCCGCCTCGTTGCCGAACCCGTAGCGGCGCAGACCCCACGCGATGAACGAGTTGTCGAACGGCCAGACCGTGCCGTTGTGGTAGCCGAGCGGGTTGTAGCGGCGCTGCCCCTCGGCGAACGTCCGCACCCCCCAACCGGAGAAGAGCGCCGGCCCCATCAGGTGCTCGACCACCCGAGGCGCCCGCTCCGGTGGCACGATGCCGCTCCACAACAGGTGCCCGATGTTGGACGACAGGCTGTCCACGGGGGTGCCGTCGTGGTCGAGCGCGAGGGCGTAGAAGCCGCGGTCCTCCAGCCAGAACTCCCGGTTGAACCGCTCGTACAGGGCCGCCGCCTCGCTCTCCAGCCGATCGGCGAAGGCGGGATCACCCCAGAAGGTACGGGCCAGTCGGGCCCCTCGGATCTTCGCGTCGTAGGCGTACCCCTGGGTTTCGCAGGTGGCCCTCGGGAAGCCCGGCAGCCGGCCGTCGGCGTAGGAGATGCTGTCCCAGGAGTCCTTCCAGCACTGGTTGTCCAGCCCGGTGGCGCGGTTGCGTCGCTGGTACCAGATGTAGCCGCTGGAGTTCAGGTCCGCGTACAGGTCGATCCAGGCCAGGGCCGCGCGGGCCTCCTGCTCCAGCTCCGTCACCAGCGCGGTGTCGCCGCTCCACCGTTCGTACTCGTCGAGCAGCACCACGAACAGCGGCGAGGCGTCCACAGTGCCGTAGTAGGGGGAGTGTGGCTGCTCCTCGAACGCGGCCGACTCCCCGTAGCGCAGCTCGTGCAGGATCCGGCCCGGGTCCTCCTCCAACACGTCGTCGGGCCGGACGCCCTGCAACGACGCGAGGATCCGCAGTGTCGGTGGGGTCAGCGACGGGGCGACCGGCAGGGTCTGCAGGCAGGTCAACAGGCTGTCGCGGCCGAACAGGGTCATGAACCAGGGCAGGCCGGCCGCGGGCACGCTCGCCCCGCCGAGCGAGAGCGGGGCGAAGCGCAGCGCCGCCAGGTCCACCAGGCTGCGGTGGTAGACCTGCTGGAGACCCACGCTGTCGGTGTCCAGGGTCGGGGCCGCCGCGACCCAGGCCTGCATGCTCGTGGGCAGGGTGGAGTCGTCCGGCCGTAGGGCCCGCAGGGCGGAGCGCAGGTCGACGCCGTCCGGGCGCAGCGCCAACATGACGGCCTGCAACCGGGTGGACCACTGCTGCCCGGGGCGCAGCCGGACCGCGAAGGCAAGGCCGTCCGGGCCGAACTCCGCGGGCTCGCTGGCCGACACGACGACCTCACGTTGGTAGGTGCCGCGCCGGTAGCCCAGGCGCAACTCGTTCGGGCCGACGTGCGTGTAGTGCGCGCCGCTCTTCTCGCCGACGTCGAACTTGATCTCGAAGATGTCGGCGAAGTCGGCGGCCACCTCCAGACGCACGTCGAGCGTCATGTCCTGCTCGCCATAATTGAAGATCGTCAGCGACTCGGTGAGGTCCGGGCCGATGCGCCTGCGCCGAATGGCCGACACGTCGGCCTCCACGTAGTCCACCGCCGCGCCCGGCACCACGAAGAACGTCACCTCGAAGTACTGGCTGTCGTCCACCGACAACGCGGTCATGCACTCGCCGTTGACCGTGAGCCTCCAGCGGGACAGGAAGCGCGTGTCAGCGGCGAAGAGGCCGACCGGGGTGCTCGGGGACGACTTCACGTCGCCGCTGGCGTCGGACACCATGAAGGTGTTCCCGTCGATGCACGCCACGGTGCCCGCGATGTCCCTCATCGGTCACGTCCCACTGTCGGATCCTCGCGCTGAAGCTGCCCGGGCTCTCGCGGAAACAGCCGCCCGATGCGCAACGCCAGGGCGAGATCACCGTCGACCATGATCTCGCCGCGGGTGATCGCCGCCAGCCCGTTCACCTCGCCCCGCGCCATCGCGTCGGCGAGCTGCGCGGACACCTTGATCACGGTGGTGGCGGGGGCACCGCTTCGGGTCACCCGCATCCGGCCATGATCGATTTCGAGCAGCCACTGCTCCAGGTTGCCGTCGTCGCGGATGTCGAATCGCACGCTGCCACAGACCTTGCTGAACCGTGGATCCCGGCCAGCGACCGTCAACCGCTCGAAGAAGGCGCTGGTCTCCGACATCCCACCTCCCCGGCCGCTGGTAAGAGCGGATGCCGGCTACCCGCTGCCGCGCACTCCTAACGCCGGGTGGTTCCCCCTTGTTCAGGGTGCGAGCGAGAAGCGGGCCCAGGTGGTGGCGTCCGTGGTGACCAGGACGTGGTCCGGCTCGCCCGTCGAGCCGTCGTCACGCCCGAAGAGCCAGGCGTAGCCGGGCGCGACACTGACCGCGCCGACGAGCCGGCCGTGCTCCCGGGCGACAGTGAAGGTCCGCCCGTCGTCCCGGCTGACCAGCAGCCGCGCGCGGCGGTCGGCTTCGGTGCCCCCACCGGCAGTGATCGCCAGCAGGGACCGGTCCGACCCCACCGTGAGGTCGTAGTGCACGTGCGTCGGCAGTTCGGCACCGGTGTCCGTCCAGGTCTTCGCGCCGTCGGTGGTCCGCAGCAGCCGCATACCGCCACCCGCCGTCGACGGTTCGGTCAGCACGTACCCTTCCCGGTCGTCGAGCCCCACCGCCGTGATCACGCCGCCACCGTCGCCCACCTCCCAGGTGGTCCAGGTCGCGCCTCGGTCGGCGCTGCGCGCGACGGTCGACCCCTGGCCGACGCCCGTCCGGTACGTGGCCCAGATGCTGCCGTCCGCTGCCGGGTAGAGGCTGAACAGCGGAAGCAACGTGGGCGCCGGGGTGGTCAGGCGGTACACCGTTCCGCTCGACGGGTCCACCGCCAGCGGCTCCGACACCGGCGCACAGCCGAATCCGCAGGAGACCGGTCGGGCCGTCGCCGGGAAGGTGGGCACGGCGACGATCGCCGAATCCGCGACCCGCCAGGTGCGGCCGTAGTCGGTGGAGAGGTGGGCCAGGCCGAAGTCGGTGACCAGGTAGGACCGCTCACCGAGCACGGAGAAGCCCATACCGCTGCTCGGCGTCCCGGCGGCGGTGTCGGCCGCACATCGGGTGCCCTCGAAGCGCGCCGCGTCCCAGTCCGACCAGGCGCGGCCGTCGTCGCCGGTGTACGCGAAGCGCACGACGCAGCCGTCCTGCCGCACGTCGACCCCGGAATCGGGCCCGGTCAGCGTGAACTGGCTGAACTGTGCACCTGACGGTGTCGGCGGGTCGGTCGGCGTGCCCCGGTCCGGCTCGGCCACCAGCGGTACGACCGTCAGCCCGGCCAGTACGACCAGTGCGGTCGTCACCATCGCGACCGACCGGCGCCGACGGGATCGGGCATTGGTTCGCAGCTCGTCGAGGGGCGGCTGCGACACGGCCTCGGTGACCGTGTCGACGTCGAACCCGGAGAACTCACGACCGGACATCGATCCTCCCGGTTTCCGTAGCGTCGGTGTCGGCGAGCAGCGCCGCCAGGGCGACCCTGCCCCGCGACAACCGGGACTTCACCGTCCCGGACGACACGCCCAGCGTCGCGGCGACCTCGTCCACCGGCAGGTCGACGAGGTAGTGCAGGGCCAGCGCATCTCGCTGCCCCTCGGGCAGCACGCGCAGCGCGGCGAGCAGGGCGAGGTGCTCCGGGGAGTGGTCGGCGACGGCCGGCGGCGGACCGATGCGGCGCAGCAGCCCGTCGAGCATCCGACGGCGGCGGTACCGGCTGCGGGCCCAGTTCACCGCGACCCGACGCAACCAGGCCTCCGGGTTCTCCAGCCCGGCGAACCGCCCTGGAGCCATCAGCGCCCGGGTGAACGCCTCCTGGACCGCCTCCTGCGCCTCGGTCAGGTCGCCGGTCACCGCGTACAGCTGGACGACCAGGCGTCGGAAACAGCTGGCGTAGAGCTCGGAGATCGGATCGCCGTCGGACACCGTCACCCCCTTCTTCACCACTCCCACCAACGGGCCCGGAAGAAGGTTGCGACGGCCGGCCAGAATCCGGGTCAGTCGAGGTTGAAGTCCACCACGACCGGCGCCCGTCGGACCCGCACGGCAGTCGCGGCGTCGAAGCCGGCGGCGTCGCGGTGCCAGACCGGCGGGGCGTACGCGCAGTCGCAGCGCAGCTTCACCCGCTGCCCGGGGAGAAGGCGCAGGGCGTAACCGCTGCCCACGTCCGCGACGCCGGCCAGGTCCCCGGTGGCCGCGTCGAACGCGATCACCTGGGCGTAGGTGAGCAGCTCGTCGACCCGTACCGCCCCGCCGAGCGGCGTCCCGGCGGGCAGCGCCTGGTTCAGGGTCACCGTCTGTTGGGCGCGGACCCGCACCGGCCGCGCCTGCTGCCGACCGCCCACCCCACCGGACCACACGGTCGCCAGCCCGGCGGCGGCGAACTGCACGGGCCAGTGGTACGGGCCGAGGCCGGTGATCGTGTAGCGGCCGTCGTCGTCGGTGGTCGGGCCGTGGTCGCCGTACTTCGGATCCGGCACGTACGGCACCACCATGACCCTCGCGCGGGGGACCGGAGCGCCCGTCGCCGCGTCGGTCACCACTCCGACGACGGTGCCGGGCGGGTCGAGCCGGACCTCCGGCACGCCGGTCACCGCGTCGGCGCGTACCTGGACCACCCGGGCCCGCTCACGCTCACCGGTGCCGCCGTGCCGGCCGACCCACTGCCAGCCGTGCGCCGTCGTGTCGTAGGGGCGCACCAGCAGCCGGTACCTCCCCGGGGCGACGTTCCCGGCCATCAGGACGCCCTGCTCGTCGGCGCAACCCCCGTACCGTCCGAGCTGGTCCTCGCCGAGCGTGACCGTCGCCAACGCCGCGGCGTCCACCGGGACGAGCGCGGCGCAGGCGCGGGGGACCGGTGCGCCGGTTGCCGCGTCGCGCACCACGGTGCGGACACCGCCGGGCGCGGGCGACCCGGGGGTACGCGCGGCGGCCGGTGCGGCGGCCTCCCCGACGAGCAGTGCGGCGGCGATGACAACGGTCAGGTGGCGCAGCAGAGCACGGCTCACGGGGATGTCCTTCCGGCGGCGCGGCGGGTTGACCTGACCGTAACGGCGCTCAAGTGATCCAAATCGGTCAATGTCGCGATGTCGACCGTTGCCGCAGGCGTTCCCGCCCACATCGCCCGCATCGGACGTTCTGCCCCGAACCCGGCGCGCGCGGCACCTGTTCGACATAGCGTCACGGGGCGGGGACCACCGCCGCCCCCGCCGGCGGACCAGCGGCGACGCCCACCGGGAGGGATCGGACATGAGTAGTGTCGACACTGTGCTCCTGTCGGAGCTGGACGGGCCGGTGCCGGCGACGCTGCCGAGCGCGCTCGGCCTGCTGAGCCTGGCCCTGGGAGTGGGCGCGCTGATCGCACCCGGACCCGTCGCGCGACTGGCCGGGTTGGACGACTCCCCGGCCGCGCGGTCCGTGCTTCCGGCCATCGGCCTACGAGAGTTGGGCAGCGCCGCCGGCCTGCTCAGCGGCCGCCGCCCGGCCGGCTGGACCTGGAGCCGGGTGGCCGGCGACGCCATGGACCTCACCCTGCTCGGGCGGGCCCTCGCCGACCGCAGCGGTGATCGCCGCCGCCGGGTCGCGCTGACCACCCTCGCCATCGCCGGCATCACCGCCGTCGACGTGCTCGCCGCCGTGCGCGTCGGGCGGGCTCGACGGGCCCGCGCCCGGGTGATCCGGATGCAGATCGCGGTGACGGTGAACCGGTCGCCCGCCGAGGCGTACCGGTTCTGGCGGGACATGGAGAACCTGCCCCGGTTCATGGCGCACCTGGAGTCCGTCCGCGCCGACGACCTGCGCCGCTCGCACTGGATCGCCCGTGGCCCCGCCGGGCACCGTGTCGAGTGGGACGCCGAGATCATCGACGACCAGCCGAACAAGTCGATCACCTGGCGGTCGCTGCCCGGGACCCGGGTGCCCAACGCCGGCCGGGTCCGGTTCGTGCCCGCGCCCGGCGACCGGGGGACCGAGGTGCGGGTGGAGCTGCGCTACGCGCCGCCGGCCGGCGCGCTCGGCCGAGCGGTGGCGAAGCTCTTCGGCGAGGAACCCGAGCAGCAGGTCCGCGACGACCTGCGCCGGTTCAAGCAGGTGCTGGAGACCGGCGAGGTCGTCCGCTCCGAGGGCAGCCCCAACGGCATCTCCGTACGCCAACAGGCCATGCAGCGACCCGCCCAGCCGCTGCCGGCGTCCCGCCGCTGACCGCCCGAGCTCTCCGAAAGGGACCGAGAATGAAGGCCACCGCCTGGATGGGCACCGACAGCGTCAAGGTCATCGACGTACCCGACCCGAAGATCATGAACGCCCGGGACGCGATCGTGCGGATCAGCACCACCGCGATCTGCGGCTCCGACCTGCACCTCTACCACGGCTACATCCCCGCGATGCGCAAGGGCGACATCCTCGGCCACGAGTTCATGGGCGAGGTGGTGGAGGTGGGCCCACAGGTCCGCAACCTCGCCCCCGGCGACCGGGTGGTGGTGCCCTTCCCGATCGCCTGCGGGCACTGCTCGTCCTGCCAACGCGGCCTCTACTCGGTCTGCGAGAACTCCAACCCGAACGCCGGCATCGCCGAGAAGATCATGGGGCACTCGCCGGCCGGCATCTTCGGCTACTCGCACCTGCTCGGCGGCTACGCCGGTGGCCAGGCCGAGTACGCCCGGGTGCCGTTCGCCGACGTCGGCCCGGTCAAGGTGCCCGACGAGATCAGCGACGACCAGGCGGTCATGCTGGCCGACGTGTTCCCGACCGGCTACATGGGCGCCGAGATGTGCGACATCAAACCCGGGCAGGTGATCGCCGTCTGGGGCGCCGGGCCGGTCGGGCTGCTCGCCGCGGCCAGCGCCCGGCTGCTCGGCGCGGAGCGGGTGATCGTCATCGACCGGTTCCCGTACCGGCTGCGGCTGGCCGAGGAGCACATCGACGCCGAGACGATCAACTACGAGGAAGCCGACGTGCTGGACACCCTCAACGAGATGACCGCCGGCCGGGGCCCCGACGCGTGCATCGACGCGGTGGGCCTGGAGGGCCACCACGGCAACGCCGCCATGTACGCGTACGACCGGGCCAAGCAGGCCGCGCGAGTCGAGACGGAGCGGCCGTTCGCACTGCGACAGGCGATCCTCGCCTGCCGCTCCGGCGGGGTGATCTCGGTCGTCGGCGCGTACGGCGGCTTCGTCGACAAATTCCCGATGGGCGCGTTCATGAACCGCTCGCTGATCATGCGGACCGGTCAGTGCCACGTCCAGCGCTACACCCGGCCGCTACTGGAGCGCATCCAGCGCGGCGAGATCGACCCGAGCTTCATCGTCAGCCACCGGATGCCGCTGCGCGACGCTTCGAAGGGCTACAAGATCTTCCAGAAGAAGCAGGACGACTGTACGAAGGTGCTGCTCAAGGTCTGACCGGCGGCCAGGTCTGCCGGCGGGGGAGTTCTTCGCGCGCTGCCTGTGGAGCTGATGTCGCAAACGATTCAGCCCGCCTGCGTGCACACGGCGCCGAACCCAGCCCTGGATCTGCGCAAGCTAGCGTGTCGCCATGGAGAGTGGTGACATGTCGATGTCTGTCTCGGCCGATCTCACTGTCCGGCTACGGCCGGTTGCCGAGCCCGACCTGGCGATCTTCCGGCGGCTCCGCACCGAGCCGGGCCTGATCGGTCTGGACTGGGCCGGCTTCAGCGACGCCGGGGCGCCGGCGCGGCGGTTCGCCGTCGACGGCTACCTCGGCGAGGACGACGGACGGCTCGTCGTGGAGGTCGAGCAGGAGCAGGCCGCCGCCGGCATCCACCACAGCCCGGCCCAGCGCATCCAGGCCGGCACGCACCCGGAGAACGTCGCCGAGCAACGAGCGTTGGAGAAAGCCGGCTTCCAACTCGAGGGCGTCGTACGGGCCGGTGAGTTTCGGGCTGGCCAGTGGCGCGACGGCTACCTGTACAGCCGGTTGCGCGACGACCCCTCCCCCTGGGACCAGACGCCGCAGGTCTGAGCTCTAGGCCTGGCGCGGGCGGACCCCCGGCTCCACCGTCAGAGTCCCCGCCGTGGCGTCGATCGTGGCGCGCGAGCCCAGCGGCACGGTGAGCTGCCCGTCGCCATGCCCCAGCCGTAGCCCGCCCAGGACCGGCACGCCAAGGTCGTACAGGCGGTCCTTGAGCACCGCCGCCGCGTCCCACTCGCCCGGTTCACCGACACTGTTGGTGATCTGCCCGATGACCACACCGGCGACCCTGCGCAACACGCCCACCCGGCGCAGCTCGGTCAGCATGCTGTCGATGCTGTACGGAGCCTCGTCCACGTCCTCGAAGAAGAGGATCGCGCCGTCGAACTTCGGGGAGTCCTCCGCGCCGAGCGATGTCGAGATCAGCGTCAGGCAGCCACCGAGCAGGGGCCCCGACGCCCGCCCCGGCACCACCACGGAAGCGGCTGTCTCGGCCGGATCCCGGGAGATCGTGACCGGTGCGGTGGTCATCACCGCCCTGCGGAGCGCCTCGGCCGACTCGGGGCCGGTACGGGCGTCACTCCAGTTGACCATGGGGCCGTAGAAGGTGACCAGGCCCGTCTCGCGCCAGAGTTTGCCGTGGATGCTGGTGATGTCACTGAAACCGACGACCACCCGGGGATCCCGGCGCAGAACGGACACGTCGATCTGATCGACGATCCGCTGCGTGCCGTAACCACCTCGGGCGGCGAAGACGGCACGAACGCCCGGGTCGGTGAGCGCGGCGTTCAGGTCGGCCAGCCGCTGCGCGTCGGTGCCGGCCAGATAGCCGTATCTGGTGAAGACATGCCTGCCCAGCTCGACCTCCAGACCCCAGCTCCGCAGGATCTCGATGCCGCAGGCCATGTTCGTGGGGTCGGGCGCGCTGCCGGGCGACACGACCCGGACCCGGTCACCGGGTGCCAGCGCCGGTGCCCGCAGGACGCGCTTCGCACCGACCGGCGCGGCCTGCGCGGACGCGGCCTCCGCCGAGCCGACGAGCACCGCGCCACCGGCTGCCGCCGCCCCCATCCGCAGCATGTGTCGACGGGACAGGGGCACCCGCGCGGGCCCCTGGATCGCGGCTGGGTCTGTTCCAGAAGTGGCCACCGGCGTCCCCTCATCGTGATCAGACGATGTGTGCGAGCTGCCACAGCCTACGACAATCATCAATGCCAGAAGGGGTCCACAAGGGACAACTCTCCGCCCGGGCGAACGCGCGCGGTGCCCCTGCACCAGCGGACGCGCTTCCCATAACGGCCGACCTGGCCCAGCTGGCAACCAAGTGACGCCTGGTTCGCGCCGGCTTGCGCGGCCCCGCCCGCCGACGACGGGAAAGTCCGGGTCCGCGCGCGACCCCGTTTGTCGCCGGGGAGCCTGGGAACTCGTCCCGTTCGTCCGCAGGCAGGCCTGACGGCATGCCGACGAGACCGAAGGAGCGGGGCATGGAGTACGAGCAGATGATCGCCACGGTACGACAGCGCGCGGGCCTCGGTGAGAACGAAGCCGTGCGGTCCATACAGGCCGTCCTGTCGGTGCTCGGTGAACGGCTTGCCGGACAGGAGGCGGACAACCTGGCGGCGCAGCTACCGGAGCGGCTGAACGGGTCCGTCACCCGCAACCCGCAGGGCCGCCGGTGGGACGTCGGCGAGTTCCTGAAGAACGTCGGGGACCGCGAACAGGTCGCGAACGCGGACCACGTGCGTCAACACGCCCAGGCGGTGTTGCGTACCGTCGCCGAGGCGCTGAACGACGACGAGCGGAACGACCTGCTCGCCCAGCTTCCCGGCGGCATCATCGATCTCTTCGGTGTTCCCACCCCGCGAGGCTGAGCCCCGCGCCGATCGGGCCACCCGTCCGGTGTCCTCACGGGATCGGCCACTCGTGCACCGGCCGGTTGCTGTGCATCAGGTCGACGTAGTGTCGGACCACCTCGCGCAGCGCCTCCGGCCGGTCCAGGTGGTCGGCCGACTCCAACCGGTGCAGCGTCTCCACCTGCCAGGTCGCCCCGTTGCGGCCAGTCAGGCAACGCTGCTCGATGATGCCGAGCAACCGGTCACGCTCGGCCGGGTCGAGGCCCCACCGGTCCAGGCCGTGATGCGCCATCGGCAGCAACCGGCGCAACACCAACTCGGTGACGGGCAGGTAACCGAGACCGGGCCAGAAGACCTGCGCGTCGATGCCGTGCCGGGCGCAACTGGTGAAGTTCTCCTCGGCGGCGCTGAACGACATCTGCGACCACAGTGGCCGGTCCGACTCGGCGAGGGCGCGCACCAACCCGAAGTAGAAGGCGCCGTTGGCGATGGTGTCCAGCACGGTCGGGCCGGCGGGCAGCACCCGATTTTCCACCCGCAGGTGCGGCCGGCCCCGTGACACGTCGTACACCGGGCGGTTCCACCGGTAGACGGTGCCGTTGTGCAGGCGCAACTCGGCCAGATTGGGCACCTCACCGGCCGCGAGGGCCTGCGCCGGATCCTCCGGATCGCAGACCGGCAGCAGCGCCGGAAAGTAACGCACGTTCTCCTCGAACAGGTCGAACACGCTGGTGATCCAGCGCTCGCCGAACCAGACCCGAGGGCGTACCCCCTGGGCTTTGATCTCTTCCGACCGGGTGTCGGTGGCCTGCTGGAAAAGCGGAATGCGGGTCTCGCGCCACAGCTCCCGGCCGAAGAACAGCGGTGAGTTCGCGCCGACCGCGACCTGGATGCCGGCCACCGCCTGGGCGGCGTTCCAGTAGTCGGCGAACTGGGCCGGGCTGACCTGAAGATGGAACTGGGTGCTGGTGCAGGCCGCCTCCGGGGTGATCGTGTCGGCGGTGACCGCCAAACGTTCCACCCCGCTGATGGCGATCGGCAGGTCCTCGCCGCGGGCCGCGAAGATCTGCTCGTTGAGCAGCTTGTAGCGGGGGTTGGCCGACAGCGTCTCGGCGGTCAGGTGCTCGGGCCGCAGCGTCGGCAGGATGCCGATCATGACCATGTGCGCGCCGATCGCCCGAGCCTTCACCTCGGCGGCGTTGAGGCTGGCCCGCACGTACTCCTCGAAGTCGGCGGTGCCGGTGCCGGTCAGCCGGCGCGGCGGGACGTTGATCTCCACGTTGAACTGGCCCAGCTCGGTCTGGAAGCTCGGGTCGGAGATGGCCGCCAGCACGTCGGCGTTGCGCATCGCCGGATTCGACGCCTCGTCGACCAGGTTCAGCTCGATCTCCACGCCGGTCATCGGCCGGTCGACGTCGAAGCGGGACTCGCGCAGCATCTCGGCGAAGACATCCAGGCAGCGGCGGACCTTGTCGCGGTACCGGGCTCGATCCTCTCGACTGAAGGTTCGTACGCCGACGTCCTCGCCCATGGTCACCACCCCGTCACCGCTGGTCCCCCTAACCTCGCACGTAATCGTCGGGCGGGGGAAGACCCGAGGACCCTTTCCTACCCAACTGCCCGCCCCGTTAGCCCAGCCAGAGCGGACCGATAGCATTGCGGGCCGAGAGGTGGTGGCGTGCGGATGCGCGAGAAGGTGACCCGGCTGTTCGTCGCGGCGGCGATCGCCGAGGCCTGCTCCTGGCTGGCCCTGCTGGTCGGCATGCTGGTCAAGTACGGTCCGCCGGACAACGAACTGGGCGTCAAGATCTTCGGGCCGATCCACGGCGGCTTGTTCGTCGCGTACGCCCTGCTGGTGCTTGCCGTGGCCCGGCTGCACCGGTGGAGCCTGCTGGCCACGGCGGTGGCCCTGGCCAGCGCGGTGCCGCCGTTCGCCACCCTGGCCTTCGAGCGCTGGGCCCGCCGCCGGGGGATGCTCGGCGTCGACCGGCAACCGGCCCGCGAGCCCGCCCCGGTCGGCTGAACCACCGACCCGCCCCGGCCGGCTGAACCACCGACCCTCCGGGGCCGGTCAGGTCAGCGCGGAGCAGGCCGCGATGCCGGCCACCAGCAGCGTGCCCAGGAACGCCTGCAACAGCAGTGGCGGCCCGAGATGCGACCAGAGCGTCGCCGTACGCGGGGTCAGCAGCTGCCCGGTGGTGAGGTTGACGATCCGCTCGATCCGGGGCGGCAGCTCCGGGTCGCGTTGCGGGCGCAGGGTGAGCTGCACCTGGTCTGCCGGGTGCAGGGCGCTCTGCGGCAGGTGACCGTGCAGCTCCACCTCACAGAGCTGACCGGCGGCGTTACGTAGCCGCACCGGGGTGACCAGGTATTCCGGACCCTGCTTCAGCTCCTTCCAGCGACGGCGGGTGCCGCCGCCGCCGAACGAGAAGAGCGAGCGCAGCAGCAGGGCGGGCAGCCGGGCGAAGGCCGCCGCCGCGAGCACCGCCACCAGCACCGGCTGACCGATACGCACCTCACGGGTGTAGCCGTCGAGCAGGCGGATCAGCCGCCCGGTGACGATTCGTTCCGTCGGGTGCACGATCCGTCGGGTATCGAGTCCGCTGTCCATTTCCACCACCGAGAGTCCGCTTGTGTTCACAGATCGTATCGACGTCCTCGGTTGAACGACGTGAATGAAACCTGGTCACGGGCTCACGGCCGCGAGGTGACATCCCCGGCGACCCGGGTAAGCGGGGGGCCGAGCTGGAAAGGGGTCGAGCATGCAGCTGTCCTTCCTGCGCCCGCTCTACGACCGTCCCGGGCCGTGGTGCTCGGTGTACCTGGACGCCTCCGCGGACACGGAGGACGCCCATCCCGCGTTGGATCTGCGCTGGCGTGCCCTGGAGCGCAGCCTGGCCGAACAGGGGGCGGACGAGGCGAACATCGCCGCGCTGGACCGGGTGGTCCGAGGTCATGATCCGATCGTCGGGGACTACGGCCTGGCGGTCTTCGCCAGTCACGGCCGGGTGGTGCTCTCCGAGTACCTGTCCGCGCCGCCACTGCGGGACCTGGCCCACGTGGGGCCGTTGCCGCACGTGATGCCGTTGCTCGCCCAGCGCGGCGAGCAGGTGGCCTGGGTACGTGTGGTCGCCGACCGGCTCGGCGCCGACGCGATGGCGGTCAGCGCCGGCGGGGTGCCCCGGCGGGCACACGTCGCCGGACGGGACGAGTACCCGCTGCGACGGGCGAAGCCCGGCGGCTGGTCCCAGTCGCGCTACCAGCGGGCGGCCATGGAGGCGTGGCACCAGAACGCCGGCGACGTCACGGCGGCGACCGTGCAGCTGGCCGACCGGGTCGGCGCGGACGTGGTGGTGGTCGCCGGTGACGTCCGGGCCACCGGAATGATCGCCGCGCAGATGCCGGAGCGCTGGCAGGACCTGGTGGTCCGTACCGATGCCGGGTCACGGGCCGGCGGCGCCGACCAGACAATGCTGGACGACCTCACCGTGCAGACCATCGCGGAGATCGCCGACCAGCGGATCAGCGCCGCGCTGGACAAGTTCGGCGTGCAGGAGGACGTGGGCGGCGGCCTCGACGCGGTCGTCTCGGCTCTGCAACGCAACCAGGTCGACATGATGCTCATCGTGGACGACCCGTCGGCCAACGGTGAGCTGTGGATCGGCGCGCAACCCACCGAGATCGCCGTCGACCCGGGGCAGTTGGCCGCCATGTCGGTCGCCGACCCGCAGCGGGTACGCGCGGACGCGGCGCTGGTCCGAGCTCTCGTGGGCACCGACGCGGCCCTGACCGTGCTCGGCCCCGACGAGGCGCCCGACCTCACCGACGGCGTCGGCGCGGTACTGCGCTACGTCGACCCCAGCACACCGGGGCGCGGCAATGGTTGACCGAACGGTTGCGGACGTCGTGGTGGAGCGGCTCCTGGCCTGGCGGGTGCCCCGCGCCTTCGGGTACCCCGGCGAGGCGATCGCTCCACTGGTCGACGCGCTGGACCGCACCGGCGGCGAGCCGGCGTTCATTCCGGCCCGGCACGAGGAGACCGCCTCGTTCATGGCCACCGGGCACGCCAAGTTCACCGGCGGCATCGGGGTCTGCCTCGCCACCCAGGGTCCCAGCGCCGTCCAACTGCTCAACGGCCTCTACGACGCCAAGCTGGACAGCAAGCCGGTGGTGGCCATCGTCGGGGAGGACATCTCCGGGCCGCTCGGCGGCGCGCACCAGGAGATCGGGCTGAGCCGGCTCTTCGGGGACGTGTGCAACCAGTTCGTCCGGTACGGCCGCAGCCCGGATGAGGTGGGAGCGCTGCTGGACCAGGCGTTCCGTACGGCGGCGGCGACCCGCAGCCCGACGTGCGTGGTGCTGCCCCGACAGTTGCAGGAGGCGCTGGTGCCCGACCTGCAGTCGTACGGCGCCGGGGTGATCACGGCGACCCCGGGCGAACCGCTGGCCCGGGTCCTGCCGCACGAGGTGGACCTGGACGCCGCCGCGCAGCTGCTCGGCGGCGGCCAGCGGACCGCGATCCTGGTGGGCCAGGGTGGTCGGGACGCGGCCGCCGAGATCATCGAGATCGCCGACCGGCTGGGTGCCGGGGTCGCCACCTCGCTGCTCGGCAAGCCGGTGCTCGACGAGCGGCTGCCGTTCCACACCGGGGTGCTCGGCGAGGTCGGCACCCCGGCGGCGGCCGAGCTGATGGGTGGTTGCGACACGCTGCTGATGGTCGGCACCAACGACCCGTGGACCGACTACTTCCCCATGCCCGAGCAGGCGCGCACCGTGCAGATCGACATCGACGGCCGCCGGATCGGCACCCGCTACCCGGCCGACGTGCCGCTGGTCGGTGATGCCGCCGAGACGCTGCGGGCGCTGCTGAGCCGATTGCGCGGCCGGTCCGACCAGCAGTGGCGCGCCACCGTGGAAAGTTCGGTGGACCGCTGGCGTGAGGTCGCCGCCGAGCGCGCCGCCGCCGCCGCGGAGCCGGTCAACCCGCAGCTCGTCCTGCAGGAGTTGTCCGCCCGGATGCCGGGCACCGGCGCGGTCGCCGTCGACGTCGGCTCGGTCCTCTACTGGTACGCCCGGCACCTCACCCTGCCACCGGGGGTCAACGCGCAGCTCTGCGGAACCCTCGGCTCGATGGGCTGCGCGCTGCCGTACGCGGTGGCGGCCAAGCTCGCCGCGCCCGACCAGCCGGTGATCGCGCTGGTCGGTGACGGGGCGATGCAGCTCAACGGGCTCGCCGAACTGATCACCGTCTCGTACCTCTGGCAGCAGTGGCGCGACCCGCGGCTGGTGGTGCTGGTGCTCAACAACCGGGACCAGAACGGCATGGGTGGCGGGCGGCAAGCGTTGTCCGACCCGACCCGCCGCCGCCCCGACGTGCCGTACGCCGGGTGGGCCCGGCTGCTGGGGCTGCACGGGGTTCGGGTGGACCGTCCGGAGCTGGTCGGCGCGGCCTGGGACGAGGCCCTCGCCGCGGACCGCCCCTGCGTACTGGAGGCGGTCGTTGACCCGGCGGTGTCCCTGGCGCCGCCGGAGCCCGCCTTCGCCGACCTGCGGGGCCTGTACGCCGACGGCGCTCCGGCGCGGAAGGTCCGCGAGCAGGTGGAGGTCAGCGCGAACGCCGACGACCTCGTTTAGCCACCTCGGACCAGGGCATGAGTAGCGGCCCGACGACGCTGGAGGTCCCATGTCCGAGCCCGCCGACCGCCGCTACGGTCCGGCGACCCTGCCGATGGCACGGGGTCCGCTTTCCGCAGCGGCCGTGGAGGCTCTGCGGCGCCCGCCGCACGACCTGCCGGCCGATCTCGGCGTCGGCCTCTACCCGGCGGACCCGGTCACCGACGAGGACCTGCAGCTGACGCTGTTCCTCTGCTACGAGCTGCACTACCGGGGCTGGCTCGGGGTGGACGAGTCGTGGGAGTGGCAGCCGACGCTACTGGCGCTGCGTGCCCGCTGCGAACGGGTCTTCGAGACGGCGCTGCGGCGGCTGGTCGGCGCGCCGTCGGTGCCCGCCGCCGGGGTGGCGGCCGGCCTGGCCGAGCTGGTCGCGGCCGACGACGGTCCGGCGCTGGCCGCGATGCTGCAACGCCGCGCCGATCTCACCCAGTTCCGCGAGTTCGTCGCCCACCGCTCCGTCTACCACCTGCGGGAGGCGGACCCGCACAGCTGGGCTCTGCCCCGCCTCGGTGGCCCGCCCAAGGCCGCGCTCGTGGAGATCCAGTCCGACGAGTACGGCAACGGGCGGCTGGACCGGATGCACGCCGAGCTGTTCCGGAGCACCCTCGACCGGCTGGGCCTGGACACCGGTTACGGCGCCCACATCGACGTGGCGCCGGCGGTGACGTTGGCGACCAACAACCTGATGTCGCTGTTCGGGCTGCACCGACGGTTGCGTGGCGCGCTGCTCGGGCACCTGGCCGCGTTCGAGATGACCTCCTCGCTGCCCAACCGTCGTTACGGCAACGGGCTGCGCCGGCTCGGCTTCGACGAGGTGGCCACCCGCTTCTACGACGAGCACGTCGAGGCCGACGCGGTGCACGAGCAGATCGCCGCGCACGACATGTGCGGCGGCCTGGTCCGCGTCGAGCCGGCCCTCGCCCCCGATGTGCTCTTCGGCGCGGCGGCCGGGCTCGCGGTGGACCGGCTGTTCGCCGAGCACCTGCTGGACAGCTGGGCCGCCGGCCGCAGCTCGCTGCGCGCACCGGCCCCGCCGGCCGTGCCGCCCACGGTCTCGCTTGTCGCGTCGCCCGAGGTGGCCCCGCCCGCGTTCGTCTGATCCGAAGGGCTTGTCAGGTGAGGGCGTGCCGCCCCGGGTGAGGGCGTGCTGCCCTTGGGTGGGGCGTGCCGACCCGGGTCCGCCCTTTGCTCTGCACCCGCCCATGCACCGGACACGGTCCGTAACTGGCGCGTGGGCGGGTGCAGAGCAAAGGGGACGTGCCTCTGGTGCGGCCCCTCCGCGCCCGCTCGCTGCGTGACGCGACGACGTGGGGTCAGCCCTCGCGGGTGGTGCCCGCGCGGAAGTTGATCGCCTTGTGGGTGCCGTCGCAGAACGGCTTGAGCGCCGACTTGCCGCACCGGCACAACGCCACAGTGCCCCGCCGCGCGTCGATGCGCTCGCCGTCCGGGGTGACCAACGCGAAGTCGCCGCGGACCAGCAGCGGTCCGTCCTCGTACGGGGTGATCGTGGCGGCGGCTGGCTCGCTGGTGTCGTCGGTGCGCATGGCCCCGGAAGTGCCCGTCCTGGCCCTGGCGAAACCCGAGCCGCCGAACGCCGGTGATGACCGGGGCACCCCGCTGAGCAGCGGAATGTGCCGCCGGGAGGGTGATGCCCCGTTTGAACCCCATCGGGACGGGAAGCCGGGCCGCGTGGTGAGCGAACGAGGCAAGGTGGGGCCGGTGCACAAGGTGCACAAGGGGCTCACGGCCGATGGCGCCGGTCTCGCCGGCGACCGGGTCGTGGCCGCGGGCAGCTCCGCCCGGGTGCTGGTCGCCGCCACCGCCCGGGCACTGCGCGGGGTCGACTGTGCCGACCTTGGGCAGACCGGGCCGACGTCGCGGTTCCCCGGTGCCCCCGAGCCGGTACGCCGTGCCGCGGTCGCCCGCGCCGCCGGCAAGGTCGCGCTCACCGTGGCCCAGATCGACGAGGTGGACGCCGCGAGGGTGGCCCGCTGGTTCGTCGACCAGTACCCCCGCCGGCGCTACCCCGGGGTGCTGATCGGCTCTCCGCACGGAGCGGCCGCACACCTCGCGGTGGCCCTCGGCGTGCCGTGGCTGCCGGCGGGCTTCGAGATGACCGTGCACTGGTCCGACGGCGGGGTGGACCGCCCGGCGGACGCCGCGGAGCACGGCGCGGCACTCGCCACCCGGTTGCTCGCAGGCAACGCCGACCTGCACCTGCGCCAGGTGCACTGCCCGGCCAGCCATGGCGCGCTGGCCGGGGCGACCGTGTCGCTGACCGCCGCGTGGAGGGCCCTACCAGCCGCGTACGCGCGGTTCCTGGCCGACCGGCTGGTGCCGGGTGCCCCCGTGCTGCTGGTCCGCGACGCGCGCACCTGGCCGGTCCTGGAGCGCGGGCCGGGGCACAGCTTCCAGGTCGGCTGCCCTGGCAGTGGGCTGGACCCGGTGGACTTCCACCCGGACAGCCACGCGTTGCGGCAGGTGCTGCGCTCCGTCGGGGGCGACGCGACGCGGTGGGAGCCGCCGGAGGTGTCCGTGCCGTCGGCGTACGCCGAGCACGGCGTCGACTCGGGCTTCGAGTTGGCCGCGCGGGACTGGTCCACCCGGAATCAGCACCCGCTGCACCGGGTGTTGGTGCCCCGGCCGGCGGCGCTGAGCGCGGGCGTGGCCGACCTGTACCGGCGGTGGCTGCGGCGCGCCGGCAAGACCGGTGACCGGTTGGTGGTGGAATGCGGTCGACTGCTCGACCCGTGGCAGGTGGTGCGGGCGGGGCTGGTGCCGTACTGGTGTGAGAACGCCACCCGCCGCAGCGTCGACGAGGCCGAGTGGTGGCTGGCCGGCAGCGAGGCGTTCAGCTCGGTGGACGTGTTGCCCGAACCGCCCGGGGTGCGCTCACCCGCGTTGGCCGGGTTGCCGCAGTGGCTGGCCGTCGCCGGGTTCGGCCGACGGCGTCGGGCATTGGACCGCACCACCGCGCGGGGTTACCCGGTCACCTCGGTGCCCACCCGCCGGGCCACCGAGGTGCTGCGCGCCCAGCCGTACGACCTGCCCGCGCCGCCCCCGCTGGGGGTCGCCGAGGCGCTGGCCGTGCTCCGCGACAGCGGCGGCCACCAGGGGTTGTTGGTCTCCTGAGACGGAGGACGCCGAAACATCCTCGCGAACCCGGGGTCCCGTGATTGAGTACCTACGGAGCGGGAACATCGCTGGCTGCGACGGCCTAATTGCGCTGCGTAGAGGCGGTGTCGCCCGCTGGCATCCCAGTCACTGACCCACTTTCCGGCCCGGTGCGTGGCTCGACCACGCGCACGACCGGTTTCCCGATCCGGGCGGGGGACCTTCCTGAGGGAGGCGCGGATGTTCGGACAGACGAGCACGACCACGACCACGACCCCACCACCACCCAGCGATCGCGGTCTGGAGGACCTCGACGCGGCGGCGATGGCGTACGCGGCCCGGATCGCCGGGCTGCCGCCGGAGCGGCGGGGGGAGGCCCGGGACGACCTGGTGCGCTTCGCGCTGCCGTTCGCCGGCCGGCTGGCCCGCCGGTACCGGGGACGGGGGGAGCCGCTGGAGGACCTGGAGCAGGTGGCCCGGCTGGGCCTGGTCAACGCCGTCGACCGCTATGACCCCGAACGGGGCTCGTTCACCGCGTACGCCGCGATCACCATCGTGGGCGAGATCAAACGGCACTTCCGGGACCGTACCTGGGGTGTGCACGTGCCCCGTCGGCTGCGGGACCTGATCCTCGAGGTGGGGCAGGCCACCGCCGCACTCACCAGCGAACTGTCCCGGGCCCCGTCGGTGGCCGAGCTGTCGGCCCGGCTGGAGACCCCGGAGGAGGAGATCCTCGCCGCCCTGGAGTCGGCGGCCGGCTACAGCCCGGCCTCACTGAACGCGCCGGTGGGTGGGGAGAGCTCCGCCGAGTTCGGGGACCTGGTCGGCGAGTCGGACAACGCGTTGGAGTCGGTCGACGACCGGGTGACGGTGAGCGGCCTGCTGCACCGACTGCCCTGGCGTGAGCGACGGATCCTCGCGATGCGCTTCTACGGCAACCAGACCCAGGCTGAGATCGCCGCCCGGTTCGGCATCTCGCAGATGCACGTGTCCCGGCTGCTGTCGCGGGCGCTCACCTGGCTGCGCCAGGCGATGCTCGCCGACGCGCCGCCGCCGTGGCAGAACGGCGCCGCCGAACCCGACCCGGGCAAGACCCGGATCTCGGTCAAGCAGAACGGCGACTCGGTGGTGGTCGAGGTCGGCGGCGAGATCGACCGCGACGGCGCGGACCAGCTGCGCCGGGCCATGCTGGAGGCGGTCACCGGCCAGCCCAGCGAGGTGGTCGTCGACCTCGTCGGCGCGGGTGGCTTCGACGCCGGTGGGATCGCCGCCCTGATGGCCGGTCGGGACGCGGCGGAGCGGACCGGGGTGCCGCTGCGGCTGACCCGGGTCCAACCCGCGGTACGCCGTTCGCTCACCGCCGCCGGCCTGGCGCCGGCCCGGGACTGACGCACACGGACAAGCGAAGGGCCGACACCCCGCTGGGTGTCGGCCCTTCTGCGCGTACCCCTGGTCAGTGCTCTTCGGGGTTGCCGTCGCTGTGCGGGTGCCGCCAGCGCTCGTGCGGCTTCGGCGCGTCCTCGGCGTCCTGCGGCGGGTCGCTCTGCTCGAAGCTCGGCCGGCGGACGCCCTCGGGCTCCGGTACGTCCACCGGGCGGGCGCCGGAGCGCGGCGCCGGCTGGTAGTCGACCGCGTCGCGTGCGCCGTGCGCGCCCTCGGCGGACGGCGACTCCGGGGCGTGGTGCTCCATCCGGAACTCCTCGGCGAGGTGCTGTGGCGGCTTGGTGGTGCGCTGCGGCAGGTCGCGGCCCAGATCGGCGACGAGGGGGCCGTACTTCAGGTCGAACGCCGGACGTTCGGAGCGGATCCGGGGCATCCGGTCGAAGTTACGCAGGGGCGGCGGGCAGCTGGTGGCCCATTCGAGGGAGTTGCCGAAGCCCCAGGGGTCGTCCACCGTCACCATCGCCCCGTACCGCCAGGACTTCCAGGCGTTGTAGATGAAGAACAGGGTGGACAGGCCGAGGATGAACGAGAAGATCGTGGAGATGGTGTTCAGGGTGGTGAAGCCGTCGGTGGGCAGGTAGTCGGCGTACCGGCGTGGCATGCCCTCGTTGCCCAGCCAGTGGTGCACGAGGAAGGTGCCGTGGAAGCCGATGAACATGGTCCAGAAGTGCGCCTTGCCGAGCCGCTCGTCGAGCAGCCGCCCGGTCATCTTCGGCCACCAGAAGTAGTAGCCGCCGAACAGGGCGAAGACCACGGTGCCGAACACCACGTAGTGGAAGTGCGCCACCACGAAGTAGCTGTCGTGGGTGTGCCAGTCGACCGGCGGGCTGGCCAGCAGGACGCCGGTGAGGCCACCGAGCAGGAAGGTGACCAGGAAGCCGATGGCGAACAGCATCGGCGTCTCGAAGGTGAGCTGACCCTTCCACATGGTGCCGATCCAGTTGAAGAACTTCACACCGGTGGGCACCGCGATCAGGTAGCTCAGGATGCTGAAGAACGGCAGCAGCACCTGACCGGTGGCGAACATGTGGTGCGCCCAGACCGTCATCGACAGCACGGTGATGGCGATGGTGGCCAGCACGATCCCGGTGTAGCCGAAGAGCGGCTTGCGGGAGAAGACCGGGATGATCTCGGTGATGATGCCGAAGAACGGCAACGCGATGATGTACACCTCGGGGTGGCCGAAGAACCAGAACAGGTGCTGCCACAGCATGGGGCCGCCGGTGGCCGCGTCGTACACGTGCGCGTTGAGCAACCGGTCGGCGGAGAGCGCCAGCAGCGCGGCGGCCAGCAGCGGGAAGACGAGGATCACCAGCACGCTGGTGAACAGCATGTTCCAGGTGAAGATCGGCATTCGGAACATGGTCATGCCGGGGGCGCGCAGGGTCAGGATCGTGGTGATCAGGTTGACCGCGCCGAGGATGGTGCCGAGCCCGGAGACGACCAGGCCGAGCACCCACATGTTCGCGCCCACTCCGGGGCTGTTCTCGACACTGCTCAGTGGGGTGTACGCGGTCCAGCCGAAGTCCGCCGACCCCTGCGGGGTGAGGAAGCCGCCGACCACCATCAGCCCGCCGAAGAGGTAAAGCCAGTAGGCGAGCGCGTTGAGGCGGGGGAACGACACGTCCGGCGCGCCGATCTGGATCGGCACGATGTAGTTGGCGAACCCGAACGCCGCGGGCGTGGCGAAGAGCAGCAGCATCACCGCGCCGTGCGAGGTGAAGAGCTGGTTGTACTGCTCCGGGGACAGGATCTGCATCCCCGGGCGGGCCAGTTCGGCCCGCATCACCATCGCCTCCAGGCCAGCCAACAAGAAGAAGGCGAAGGAGGTCAGCAGATACAGCAGGCCGATCTGCTTGTGGTCGGTCGTGGCCAGGAACTTGATCAACGAGCTGCCGGGAACCGGTGCGCGTACCGGTCCCGGGAAGCCCCCGAAGCGGGCCGGTGCCAGGATCGCCGGGCCCCGATCTCGACCGGGTTCTGTGGTTACCCGCTTGGGCATGGCTGCTCACCCCGTCGTGACGGCATAAAGGACGGGCGTGCTCTACCCACCCTCACACCATGTAACCAGCCAACGACGGCAATTTCGGGCAGATCGCCAGGACCGGTGCAAGCACCTCGAACGCTCAGGTTGCTGGCAGCATCGCCCAGACGGCCTTGCCCTGACCGGCCGGCACGCTGCCCCACCGCTGGGTCAGCTCCCGGACCAGCATCAATCCTCGCCCACCCTCGGCGTACAGGTCCGTCCCGCCCGCACGGGCCTGGGCGCTGCTGCCGTCCACCACCGCCAGGTGCAGGTACGGCCGGCGCAGGGTCACCGTCACCTGCATCGGCGTGCCGGCGTGGCGCACCACGTTGCCCACCAGTTCGCTGAGCACCAACGCCGCCGGCCCGGCCGCGTCGGGCAGGTTCCACCGCGCGCACGCGTCGGTGACCAACTCCCGGGCACGCCGGCAGGCCCCGGCCACCGGCTCCAGCCGGGCCCGCATCCGCAACGTGGACGTCGTGCCGGCCAACCGGGTCGCCTCCGCGCAGTCCGCGGACACCGGGAGCACCCGGCACGTGGTCGACTCGGCCAGCCATCGTGCGGCGATCGGCGACGGGGAGCAGAGCAGCACCGGCACCGCCGGCCACTCCTCGGCCCGGCGGGCGGTCGCGGCGAAAACGGACAGCGCCAACCGGTCCTCCACGCTCACCCCGGCCATGTCGACCACCAGCGCCTCCGGCTGGTCGACCAGCGCGTCGCTGAGCGCCCGGTGCACCGAGCGCATCGTGCCGAGGTGCAGCGGACCGGTGAGTCGGACGACCGCCACCGGTGCCGTGGCACGCACCTCGCAGGTGATCCCGCTCGACATCGGCGCCTCAATTCGCTGCTGGGTCGGGATCTGCCAACTACCCGAGGCCCTTCCCGCTCAAACCGGACCGACGGCGGGGCGAGGCAGGTCACGCCCCCCGCCCCCAGGTCAGCGACGGACCCGGCCGGTCAGGCCGGGGGTCGGCGGTCAGCGACGGGGCCGGCCGGTCAGGATGCCCAGTGCGATCATGCCGACGCCGAGCCCCAGGTGCAGCCAGTCGTCGGCGTCGTTGACCGGCAGCACGTTCGCCCCGGTGTCGTGGTCCACCGCCAGCCCGTAGAGCCAGAGCACCAGGTAGACCGCGCCGCCGCCGATCAGGAACGCCCGAGCGCCGGTGACCGTCCGGGCCAACAGCAGACCCGCCACCCCGTACGCCAGGTGCACCAGATTGTGCAGCACCGACACCTGGAAGACGCCGAACAGGTACGCGCCCGAGTCGTGGCCGGCGAAGCGCAGCGCGTCCATGCCGGTGGTGATCCCCGGCACGAAGCCGAGCACGCCGACCAGCAGGAACAACACCCCCACCGTCGCCGCCGCGCGACGGACCGGCGGTTTGCCGTCGGCCGGGTTGGGTCGGGCCCGGGAGTGCGCCATCGGTCCGACCATTCCCGGCTCCTCGTCGCGCGGCGGCATGAGCGCTGCCGGCTACCCGCTGGCGCGACCGGCAAACCGGGCCGGCCCCGCTGGCGGTCAGGCCGGCAGCAACCTCGGCGCGCTCGCGGACTGCCGGACCCGCTCGTACAGCTCGACGTAGCGCTGCGCCATCACCGCGGGCGTGAAGCGCTGCGCGGCCACCCGCCGGCACTCGTCGGGGTCGAGCAACTCGGCGGCGAGGACGAGGTCAGCCAACTCCTCCTCGTCGGCGGTGAGCAGCCCGGTACGGCCGTGCTCGATCAGCTCCGGCAGGCAACCCCGAGCGGTGGCCACCACCGGCGTACCCAGGGCGAGCGATTCGACGACCGCCGTGCCGCCCGGCTCCTCCCACCGCAGCGGGAACAGCGACGCGCGGGCGCTGGCGAGCAGGTCGTCGCGCTCCTGACCGGCGACGGTGCCGACCCAGCGGACCAGGTCACCGTCGACGTGCGGCGCCACCTCGTCGAGGAAGAACCGCACGTCCGGGTTCTGCCGAGCCTCGTCGCCGGCGGCGGCCAGGTCGGCCGGCCGGTGGTACGGGCCGACGGGGCCGGCCAGCACCAGCGGAATACCGACCCGGTGCGCGAGCCGGGCACCCACGTCCTGCCCCTTGCCCGGGTTGATCCGGCCCAGGATGAGCAGGTGCTCGCCCTTGTCCGGTCGGGGCCGCCGGTCGGCGTCGACGGCGAGCGGCGTGGACAGGTGCACGTGCCCCACCGAGTGCTCGCGCAGCGCCAGCGGGGCGCGGGCCAGCTGCGACGCGGAGACACCGTTGACCCGGACCCGGTCGCCGCCGTCCAGGCTGCCGTAGAGCGCCGGGTGCTTGGCCAGGTCCCAGTGCAGGGTGTGCAGGGTCGGCGGTCCGGCCGGCCCCATCGCGGCGAGGGTGGCCAGCCCGACCGCCTCGACGTGATCGTGCACCAGGTCGATGTCGTCGCGGGAGTGCAGCTCCCGGACCACGCCGGCCAGGTGCGCCTGGGCGATCCCGCAGACCTGGTTGTACGGCCGCTGCAATGCGGCGAACTGCCCGTCGGGGAAGACCGAGATCTGCTCGTCCACCGGCAGGGTGCTGCTTCCCACCGAGGCGAGCACCACCCGTACGCCGAGTCGCCGCAGCTCCGGCACCAGCGTGGCGATGACGTTCTCGATGCCGCCGTAGCCGGGCGGTGGCACCGACAGCCACGGGCCGGCGTTCATCAGCACGGTGAGACTCCTCGCGCTCATGCGGCGGCCACCCGGCGGCGGGGCACCCGGTGGCGCAGTTCGGCCAACGGTGGGCGCTCCTCGATGGACACGTCGCTGACCACGATCTCGCGGTCCAGGTTCGGCAGGGTGTCCGAACCACCGCGACGGAACTGGGTCAGCAACGCCTCCGGCGCGAATCCGGGGGTCGCCCAGCCGCGCCGTTGCAGCCGGGACCAGGCGGTCAACATGATCTGCGCGGACATCCGGCCCAGGGCCGCGGTGTCCTGGTGGCGGTGCTTGCGCTCACCGAGGTCGACCTGCGCCAGCGCGTCCAGGCCGACCAGGTCGAGCAGGTCGATCATCATGGCCGTCTCCACCCCGTACCCGGAGACGAACGGCACCTGGGCCAGCACGTCCCGGCGACCCGCGTACTCGCCGGCGAGCGGCTGCACGAAGCCGGCCAGCTCGGGCCAGAAGAGGTTGAGCAGCGGTCGGGCCATCAACTCGGTCACCCGGCCCCCGCCGTCCTGCTCCACGCTGGCGGTGCCCACCAGAGGTCGGTGGTAGAAGCCCTTCACGAAGTCGACCGACGGGTCGGTCAACAGCGGGCCGAGCAGCCCACTCACGAAGTGCGGCCGGAACTCCCGCAGGTCGGCGTCGATGAACGCCACCACGTCGCCCTCGGCGGCGGCCAGCCCGGCCCAGAGCGCGTCGCCCTTGCCGGTGAGCCGGGGCAACCCCCGGGTCATCGCGTCCTGACTGACCACCTCCGCGCCGGCGGCACGGGCCACCTGCGCGGTGCGGTCCGTCGAGCGGGAGTCCACCACGATCAGCTCGTCGACCAGCGCCACCCGATCCATGAGGTGCTCCCGGATGGTCGACACGATCGCGCCGACGGTGGCCTCCTCGTTGCGGGCCGGCAGCACCACGCTGACCCGGGTCTCACCCTTGGCACGCAACAGCCGACGGGTCGGCCAGTCCGCCGCAGCCGTCGTCCGGTACGTGGCCCACGCCTCCACCACCGGCGACACACTCGATGTCGTATCCCGCACGGGCACCCCCTCCGTTCGTGCGTGGAAAAACCAAAATTGGTTGTTCCCATTCCTCATCACGCGCTAACCGCATTCTGGGCAACAGCTTGATCACAGAGGTGACGACAATGCGTTCCCGGGGGATGAACGTTTGATTGCGCACAGCTCAGGGGACTGCTCCCAGCGCAGATGAAAAGTCTTCGAAGGGGTGTCGGAATGCGGAAATGCCGGGTGGGTCTGGTCGGAGCCGGTGGCGTGGCACAACGCCACGCGCGGGTGCTGGCCGGGTTCGACGACGTCGAGCTGGTCGGCGTCACGGACGTCGCGCCGGAGGCCGCGTCCGCGCTGGCCGAACAGCACGGCGGGCGGGCCTGCGCCGACGTCGCCGAGCTGCTGGCCGCCGAGCTGGACGCCGTGTACGTCTGCGTGCCACCGTTCGCGCACGGCCCTGCCGAGGAGGCGGTGATCGAGGCCGGGGTGCCGATGTTCGTGGAGAAGCCGGTCGCTGTCGACCTGAGCACCGCCGAGCGCATCGCCGAACTGGTCGCGCGGCGTGGGCTGCGCACCGCCGTCGGCCACCACTGGCGCTACCTGAGCGTGCTCGACCAGGCCCGCGACCTGCTCGCCGACCGGCCGGTGCGGATGGTCAGCGGCGCCTGGCTGGACAAGGTGCCGCCGGTGGCGTGGTGGTCGCGGCGGGACCGCTCCGGCGGCCCGGTGGTGGAGCAGGCCGCCCACGTGCTCGACCTGATCCGGGTGCTGGCCGGCGAGGTCACCGAGGTCACCGCGTACGGCAACGGCACCCCACCGCCGGTCGACGGCGCCGACATCGACTCGGTGACCACTGCCGCGCTGCGCTTCGCCGACGGCGCGGTCGGCACGCTCAGCGCCGCCTGCGTCCTCGGCTGGAAGCACCGCGCCGGCCTGGAGATCCTCGCCGACGGGCTGGCCCTGGCGATCACCGAGGACGGGCTGTCGATCCGCGACGCCGACGGCGAACGACACGTTCCCGCCGACCCGGAAGCCGCCCGGGTGGCGGTGGACCGCGCCTTCGTCGACGCCGTCCGCGGCATCGGCGACGACGTGCGCGTCCCGTACGCCGAGGCCCTCGCGACCCAGCGCCTGGCCCTCGCGGTGGCCGACTCGGCCCGTACCGGCGCCACCGTGCGGCTCGCCAGCGCGACCGGGCCGACGGTGCTCGCCACCGGGGTGACCGTCGATGCGTGACAAGGTCGTGGTGGTCACCGGCCCCGGCCGGGTCGACCTCGTCGAGCAGGACGCCGCCCCGCTGCGCCCCGGCACGTTCCGGGTCGAGACGCTGTTCAGCGGTGTCTCCGCCGGCACCGAGCTGAGCTACGTCAAGGGCACGAACCCCTACCTGAACGTCACCTGGAACGCCGACCTGGGCCTGTTCCAGCCGGGCGCGGCCAGCACGCCCTACCCGGTGACCCGACTCGGCTACATGCAGGTCGGCCGGGTGGTGGAGAGCGAGACCCCGGCCGTCGCGGTGGGCACGGTCGGCGCGATGACGTACGGGCACCGCACCGGCTGGCTGGCCGACCCGGTCGCCGAACGGTTCGTGGCGCTGCCCGACGACCTGGACCCGCTGCTCGGCGTCTACGTCGCGCACATGGGCCCGATCTGCGCCAACGGTCTGCTGCACGCCGCCGCCGACCTGCACGGCACCGACGTCCGCGCGCTCGGCGACGGGGTACGCGGCCGACGGGTCGCCGTCGTCGGCGCCGGTGTCGTGGCGCTGCTGACGGCGTTGTTCGCCCGGCGCAACGGCGCCGCGTCGGTGGTGGTGCTCGACCCCACCCCGCAACGCCGCCAGGTCGCCGAGGCCCTCGGTCTGGAAACCCTCGACCCCGACGCGGACGACCCGGCGGTGGTGCTCAAGACCCGTTGGGCGCACACCGCCGGCGACCGGGGCGCCGACGTGGTGTTCCAGTGCCGGGGGCAGGCGTGGGCGCTGCACCTCGCCCTGCGGCTGCTGCGGCCCCAGGGCACCGTCATCGACCTCGCCTTCTACCAGGGCGGCGCGGACGCGGTCCGCCTCGGTGAGGAGTTCCACCACAACGGGCTGTCGCTGCGCTGCGCCCAGATCGGCCGGGTGCCGCGCGGGCTCGCGCCGACCTGGGACCGCGAACGGCTCTCCGCCGAGACCGTCGACCTGCTCAGGACGTACGGCGACACGATCCGCAAGCACCTCGTCTCGGCGGTGGTGCCGTTCGACGAGGCGCCCGCCCTCCTCACCGACCTGGCCGACCGTCGCCGCCAGGAGCTTCAGGTGGTGCTCGCGACCTGACCCGCCTTTGCCGCGTGCCGGGGGCGGCTACCGTTCGCGACATGAGCACCGTGCAGGACCGGCCGGTTTCCGGCGACACCTCGACCGACCGGCCGGTCGGCGGCAGCCCCGGGGGCCGGTCGGTCGGCCTGGCCGCGTTGCTGCCGTACCTGCGGGAGCACCGCGGCACCCTGGTCGTGGTCGGCGCGCTGTCGCTGATCGGCTCGGCGGCGTCGCTGGCGCAGCCGCTGCTCACCCGGTCGGTCCTGGAGCGGATCGGCGCCGAGCAGGGCGTCTCCCAGCTGGTGGCGGTGCTGGTGGCCCTCGTGGTGCTCGGCGCGGCGATCGGCGGGCTGCGTGACTACCTGCTGCAACGCACCGCCGAAGGAGTGGTGCTGGGCACCCGGCGTCGGCTCGCCGGCCACCTGCTGCGGCTGCCCATCGCCGAGTACGACCGCCGACGCACCGGCGACCTGCTCTCCCGGGTGGGCTCGGACACCACGCTGCTGCGCGCGGTCGTCACCTCCGGGCTGTTCGAGACGGTCACCGGGGCGGTGACGGTGGTCGGCGCCGGCACGGCCATGGTGCTGCTCGACCCGCTGCTGTTCGGCGTCACCCTGCTCGGGGTGGCGCTGGGGCTGGCCTTCGCCGCCACCTTCGCCCGCCGGGTCCGGGCGCTGGCCCGGGTCGCCCAGGAGCGGATCGGCGAGATGACCTCGGCGGTGGAGCGGGCCATCTCGGCGGCCCGGACCATCCGGGCCAGCCGGGCCGAGACCCGGGAGACGGAGACCGTCACCGGCAGCGCGCGGGAGGCGTACGCGGCGGGGCTGCGGGTGGCCCGGGTGCAGGCGCTGGTCGGCCCGATCGGCTCGGTCACCGTGCAGGGCGCGTTCCTGCTGGTGCTCGGCATCGGTGGGGCGCGGGTCGCCGCCGGGGCGATCTCCGTCGGCGACCTGGTCGCGTTCGTCATGTACCTGTTTCTGCTGGCGCTGCCGTTGGGTCAGGTGCTGCGGGCGTACACCCAGTTGCAGTCCGGCCTGGGCGCCCTCCAGCGGATCGAGGAGATCCTCGCGGTGCCCGCGGAGGGCGCGGACGACCGCCCGGCTTCCGCCGCCGCGACGGCAACCCCGCGTCGCCCGACCCCGATGATCGAGTTCGACCGGGTGGGCTTCGGCTACCCGGGCGGCGAGCCGGTGCTGCACGAGGTCAGCTTCGCGGTCCCCGTCGGCACCCGGACCGCCCTGGTCGGTCCCTCCGGCGCCGGCAAGTCCACCCTGCTGGCCCTGGTCGAGCGCTTCTACGAGGTGAGCGCCGGCGCGGTCCGACTCGACGGCACCGACGTACGGGACCTGCCCCGCGACGCGCTGCGGGCCCGGCTCGGCTACGTCGAGCAGGAGGCTCCCGTGCTGGCCGGCACGCTGCGGGAGAACCTGCTGATCACCACCCCGGACGCCACCGACGACCGGTTGCGCGACGTCCTCGACGAGGTCAACCTGGGCCACCTGGCGCAGCGCACCCCGCTCGGCCTCGACGTGCAGGTGGGGGAGGGTGGCGTGCTGCTCTCCGGAGGTGAGCGGCAGCGGCTGGCCATCGCCCGCGCGCTGCTCGCCGGCCCGCCGGTGCTGCTGCTCGACGAGCCGACCAGCAACCTCGACTCCCGCAACGAGGTCGCGCTGCGCCGCGCCATCGACGCCGTGGCCGTCCGGCGGACCCTGTTGATCGTGGCGCACCGGCTGGCCACCGTGGTCGACGCCGACCAGATCGTCGTCCTCGACGGCGGCCGGGTGGTGGCCGTGGGCACCCACGCCGAACTGACCGCCACCGACCCGCTGTACCGGGAACTCGCCAGCCATCAGCTGCTGGTCGGCTGACCGCGCCCCAGGAAGGCCAACTTGCCGGGCGGCCGGGCCGCGCGCGCCGCCCGGAATCGCGTACCGTTGCCGCTCATGGGTGTGTCGCAACGGTTCAAGAGCAAGTTCCGGCGGTTCCTCCAGCGCCCCGGCTCGACCGTGGATCTTGCTCCGCTGGAGAAACTGCTCCCGG
Source organism: Micromonospora arida (assembly GCF_042873195.1). NCBI lineage: Bacteria > Bacillati > Actinomycetota > Actinomycetes > Micromonosporales > Micromonosporaceae > Micromonospora > Micromonospora arida. Next base: position 109,373 of record NZ_JBIALC010000001.1, read on the forward strand.
CGATCGAGGCGCGCGAGGCTGAGCTCACCGCGCTCGACGACGCCGAGCTGACCGCGGCCGCGGGTGCCGCCGCCGGTTACGAGGAGATCTGCGCCGTCGGCCGTGAGGCCGCCCGCCGTGGCCTCGACCAGCGGCCGTACGACGTGCAGCTGCTCGGCGCGATGTCGCTGCTCTCCGGCAAGGTCGCCGAGATGGCCACCGGTGAGGGCAAGACACTGACCGCCACGATCGCCGCGTACGGGCACGTCCGGCTCGGCAACGGCCCGGTGCACGTGCTCACCATCAACGACTACCTGGCCCGCCGCGACGCCCAGTGGATGGAGCCGGTCTACACCCTGCTCGGCCTCACCGTCGGCTGGGTCAACGAGGCCTCCACCCCGCAGGAGCGGCGCGACGCGTACGCCTGCGACGTCACCTACGTCTCGGTCAGCGAGGCGGGTTTCGACTACCTCCGCGACCAACTGGTCACCGACGTGGAAGACCGGGTGCAGCCCGCGTTGACCACCGCCATCGTCGACGAGGCCGACTCGATCATGATCGACGAGGCCCGGGTGCCGATGGTCCTGGCCGGCGCGGTGCCGGGCGAGCAGGACCCGGTGCACGCCGCCGCCGCGCTCGTTCGTGGCCTTCGCAAGGGCAAGCACTACACGGTCGCCGAGGACGGGCGCAGCGTGGCGTTCACCTCCGCCGGCCTGGCCGCCATGGAGGCCAAGCTCGGCATCGACCTGTACGACGAGGAGCACGTCGCGCAGCTCTCCGCGGTCAACGTGGCGCTGCACGCGCACGCCCTGCTGCACCGTGACGTGGATTACATCGTCCGGGACGGCTCCGTCGAGCTGGTCGACGAGATGCGCGGCCGGGTGGCCCAGCGCCGCCGCTGGCCGGACGGTCTCCAAGCCGCGGTCGAGGCCAAGGAAGGGCTGGACGCCACCGCCGAGGGCGAGGTGCTCGGCACCATCGCCATGCAGGCGTACATCGCGCTCTACCCGAAGGTCTGCGGGATGACCGCCACCGCCGTGCTGGTCGGCGACCAACTGCGGGAGTTCTTCGACCTCGAGGTCGCGGTGATCCCGCCGAACACCCCGTGCATCCGCGAGGACGAGCCGGACCGCATCTACGCCACCCGGGCGGAGAAGGACGAGGCGCTGATCGACGAGATCCAGCGCTGGCACGCCAAGGGGCGGCCGGTGCTGGTCGGCACCCTGGACGTCAAGGAGTCCGAGGGGCTGGCCGCCGGGCTGAACGCCGCCGGCGTGCCCTGCGTCGTACTGAACGCCAAGAACGACGACGAAGAGGCCGCGATCATCGCCGAGGCCGGCGCGTACGGCGCGGTGACCGTGTCCACCCAGATGGCCGGCCGTGGCGTCGACATCCGCCTCGGCGGCAGCGACCAGACCGACCAGGAGCGGGTCGCCGAGCTGGGCGGGCTCTACGTGATCGGCAGCGGCCGACACGACAGCCGCCGGGTGGACGACCAGCTGCGCGGTCGGGCCGGCCGGCAGGGCGACCCCGGTGGCTCGGTCTTCTTCGTCAGCCTGGAGGACGACCTCGTCGTCCGGCACGCCTCCGACTCGGTGCCGGCCTCACCGCGGATGAACGCCGACGGCCTGGTCACCGACGAGCAGGTCGACTACGCGGTGGAGCACGCCCAGCGGGTCGCCGAGGGCGTCAACCACGAGATCCACCGCAACACCTGGCGCTACAGCGTCGTGATCGAGCAGCAGCGCAAGGCCCTCGCCGCGCGCCGGGAGCGGCTGCTGACCAGCGACGTGGCCGCGGTGATGCTGCTGGAGAAGGAGCCCGAGAAGGCCGGCGAGATGGACGAGGACCTGCTCGCCCGTGCCGCCCGGTCGATCGCGCTCTACCACCTGGACCGGCTCTGGGCCGAGCACCTGGCCGAGCTGTCGGAGGTCCGCGAGGGCGTGCACCTGCGCGCGCTGGGCCGGCTCGACCCGCTGGACGAGTTCCACCGGGCCGCGGTGCCGGCGTTCAACGACCTGATCCCGGAGATCGAGGCCCGCACCATCGCCACCTTCACCGAGACCGAATTCGATGAGAACTGGCAGCCCGACGACGGCACCCTGGTCCGGCCCACCGCCACCTGGACGTACCTGGTGCACGACAACCCGTTCGGGTCCGAGCTCGACCGTCTGATCGCGTCGATCGGGCGGCGGCTCAGCGGCGCCTCGCGCTGACGTACCGACCGTCGGGGCCCCGACCGCGCCTCCGCGCGCGACCGGGGCCCCGATTTACGCCGTTTCGACCCAGGTTTCCCAGGGTAGTAGGGCTGGTCGGTCGAGTCGGGAGAGAGCAGACGATGACACAGGTGACGATGCGTACCGGGCAGGCACGGGACGGCACGGAGGCTGCGAACCGGTGAATCTCGACACGCGGGAACCGGTGGTGCGCACCCTCGGTGTGCTGGAAGCAGCCGCCCTGTTGCGGGAGCTGACCGCCGGGCTGATCGCCCTGACCGACTTTGATGAGGCGCTGCTGGCCCTGGTCCGGGTCACCCGGGACGCCGTCGCCGGGGTGCGCTGGTGCGGGTTCACCGCCCTGCGGGCCGGTGAGCCGGCCGGGGTGGCCGCCTCCGACGAAGGGCTGGCCGGGCTGGACGACCTGCGACACGGGCCGGACACACCGGCGATGAGCGCGATCCACCGCCGCGAGATGATCCTCGCCGCCGACCTGACCGGTGAGCTCCGCTGGCCGGCCTGGACGGCGCACGCCCGCGACCTCGGCGTACGCGGGGTGATCTCCGCACCGGTCGACATCGACGACCAGGTCATCGGGGCGATCAACCTGTACGCCGCCGCGCCGGACCTGCTGACCCCGCAACACCAGTTGACCGCCATGCTGCTCGCCGAACACGCCGGTCTGCTGCTCGCCGCCGTCCGCGACCGCGGCCGGCAGATGACCCTCGCCGGGGAACGGGACGCCTCACTCCTGCACGACGGGGTGGTGGGCCAGGCCGTCGGCGTGATCATGACGCAGCGCGGATGCCCGCCGGCCGAGGCCCTCGACGTGCTGCGTACGGCCGCCTCGTCGCTGGACATCCCGCTGCGCGAGGTGGCCGAGCGCCTGGTCCGGACTGTCTCCCGCCAACGCGACAACTGACCCCGGCCGCTAGGGCCGCGTGGATCGCGTCGGCCGCTGGGGCCGCGTCGGCCGCTGGGGTCGCCTGGGCCGCTGGGGTCGCGTGGGCCGCTGGGGTCGCCTCGGCGGTGTGATCCACTCGGGTTCCTGGAAATCGCGGTGTCACGGGTCGGCGGACGCCCCGACTTCCGGAAACTCGAGTCGATCAGCCGGCGGTCTGGCCGTCCGGCCTCGGCGGGCGCGGCCACGGTGCCCGTTCTCCCTGTCGGCGGCGAGTCGGGCGGCATCGTTTCGCCTCGACCGGCCCCGGGTAGCACTCTGGTCAGGTGAGCTGCGCCGACCTGGGGGAGGACCGATGCAGAGCAGGCTGCGGGTGCAGGGGCACCCGATCCAACCGATGCTGGTGACGTTTCCGCTCGGGCTCTTCGTCAGCGCCACCGTCTTCGACCTCACCGACGTGATCGGGGGGCCCGCGTTCCTCGGCGAGGTCGGCTACTGGACCAGCGTCGCCGCCCTCGTCGCCGCCGCGCTGACCGCCGTGGCCGGCATGGTCGACCTGTGGGACGTGCCGGGCGACCGTACCCGCCGCACCGCCGTCGCCTTCAACCTGGTGAACGCGGTGATGGCCGCCATGTTCCTGCTCACCTGCCTGGTCCGGTCACACTCCCCGCAGCGCGGCGCGTCCGTCGCGATCCTGGTCACCGAACTGGTCGCGTTGGCCGTCGGCGGGGTCGGCGTGCACCTGGGCGCCCGGCTGATGCGTCAGTTCGACAGCGGCCGCGCCGAGTCTGGCAGCCTCGACGCGCTGGCTGGCTCCACCGGCGAGATCGCCCGCCCCTGACCCGCCCTGCCGGCGGTCTCGTCTCTGACCCCACCGGCCGAGCAGGCCCCGCTACTGGACCCTCTGGACTCGGCCCTGACCGCACCCACCGAGCGGGCCCGCTGACCCGACCCGCCGGACGCGCACCGGACCCCACCCGCCGGGCCGGCCCGGTGACCCGACCCGCTGGACGCGTCCCCGACCCGCTGGACGCGTCCCCCGACTCGCGGGGCGCACCCGACCCGCTGGACGCGCCCGACCCCGCCGTCCGGCCGGCAAGTGGGCCTGGTGTGCGGGGCCGGCATCTGTGCGACTGGTCGGTCTACCATCCCGGGATGACCTCCTCTCTGGACACGCTTCCGAAGATCGGCACGCCCGCCACCAGGGCTCTGAACGGTGCCGGCTACACCGCGCTGCGCCAGCTCGCGGACGTTCCCCGGGCGGACCTGTCCAAGCTGCACGGCATGGGCCCGAGGGCGCTCGGGATCCTCCAGGCCGCCCTCGAAGAGCACGGGCTGAGCCTCGGCTGAGATCCACCGCGGACACCCCGGCCGGGCGGCGGCAAATGGGTTGCCGGCCGGGCGATCGGCCGCGAAGTTGACCGCCATGACCGTTGAGCGTGACGCCGAGGACTTGATCGCGGAGGCGGCCGCCGCGCCCGTCGAAGGTTGGGGCTTCGGCTGACTGGCCGGCCGGGCCACCGAGGAGCGTCCACCCTGGGGGTACGCGCGGCTGGTCACCGACCGGATGGCGAGGGCCGACGCGGCGCTGGACGTGGACACCGGCGGCGGGGAGGTGCTCGCCGAGGTGCCGCGTCCACCGAGGCTGCTGACGGCGACCGAGGCGTGGCCGCCGAACGTGGAGGTTGCCCGCCGGACCCTGCGTCGGGTCGGCGCGTCGGTGGTCGCGGTCGCGCCGGCTTCCTGATCGAGGCCACCCGCCCCTGACGGCCACCCCGACCCGCCGATCTTGCACTTTCGGTACCCGCGAAAGCCGCCTACCCGGGCAACTCGACCGCCGAAACTGCAAGATCGGCGGGGCGGGGGCGAGGGCGGGGCGAGGGCGGGGGGCGGGGGCGGGGTTAGTGGGGGTGGGTGTGGTGGTGGGTTGCCAGGACGTCGGCGCCGAAGTCGCTGGCGGGGCGGCGCAGCACAGTGTGTGCGTGGTTGCCGTCCGCGGTGGTGTTGTCGTACTCGATCAGCAGGTCGTCGCCCTGCACCCGGTAGTAGTGCCGCCGCCCGGGGTGGGTCGGGCCGGCCCAGGCGAAGTGCAGTGGGCCGGCGTCCAGTCGGGTCGCCTCCCGGATGGCCAGTTCGGGCGGCAGCCGGTCGAGGTAGAGGGCGACCACCTGGTCGAGCAGCGCGCGGCCGGTCGGTCCCAGTCGCTCCGCCGGTACGCCGAGGGGCTCCAGCGGCGCGTCGACCCGTCCGCGGGTGGCGCTGATGATGTCCGCTGGCGCCTCGTCGGCGATGATCGCGGCGGCCCGCTCGGCCGGGCCCAGCGCGTCGAGCAGGGCGCGGGCCAGGTCCTCCTCGACACCGAGTGGACGGGAGACCGGCCGGCCGGCGTAGCGGACCGCGGCCGGGTTGGCGCCGAAGAAGATCGGCGCGGGGGAGACCTGACCGTCCACCACTGTCATGTTCACCGACAGGTGGTGCCCTTCGAGTCGCCACGCCCAACGGTCGTCGCGCGCCGGGTCGCCGAACACGGCCACCCAGTAGTCGCCGCTGTGCCGCCCGCGCTGCCAGCCCTCGGCCCGGTCCAGCACCTCCTCCAGCGAGATGATCGCCATCGCCTGTGCGTACGCCGAGGGGCTGAGCGCGGTGGCCAGCAACCGGTGGGCGGCCTTGCGGGCGGTGACGTCGAGCTCGGCGAGGCAGACGCCCGGTCGGGGTCGAGGCCGGTATTCCAGCCAGCGTCGGGCCGCCTCGTCGTCGAACGAGTGCATCGCGCTCTCGCGGGCGGCGGGGTCGAGGGCGGTCAGCAGCGCGGTGCTGGCCGCCCGCATCTGCTCGGGCAGAGGATCTTCCACCGCCCCTGTATACCGCCCGGCCGTGCCGGTGTCAGCCGACGCGCAGCAGCTCGGTCATCTCCGGCAGGTCGAAGAAGTTCGCGGTCTCGACGGCTGACGGGTTGCCGTGTGCCGGATCCGCGCCGGCGGCGAGGAGCGCGCGGACCGCTTCGGTGCTGCTGCGGAAGACCGCCGCCGCCAATGCGGTCTGACCGCGGTCGTTGGCCCGGGTGTGGTCGGCGCCGCGGCTGAGCAGGGCGGCCACCGTGTCCGGGTGAGAGTGGTACGCGGCCAGGATGAGCAGCGTGTCGCCCTTGTCGTTGGTGAGGTTGACCGGCAGGCCGGCGTCGATCTGCGCCGCCAACTCGTCGGTGGCGCCGGCTCGGGCCAGGTCGAACATCCGGTGCGCGAACGCCAGCGTCTCGGCGTCGAGGTTCTCGGTCACCGGTCCAGGTTAGCCACACCGGTCCTGATAGGTTGCTCGGCCGGCGCGCTGGGGGAGGGGTCCGATGGGTGAGACGGTGTACGTGGGCAACGCGGGCGTCGACGGCGCCACCAACGCTGGTTGGCTGCTCGGGCACTTCGCGCCGCCGGGGGAGATCCGGCACAGCACCGACGTCGAGGTGAAGTGGGGCGTGCATCCGCCCGGGCAGGCCCGGTCCCGCTGGGCGACCGGTGAGCGGCGCACCACTCTGCTCGTACTCGTCGAGGGGTGTTTCCGGGTGGAGTTGCCGGACCGGACGGTACGGCTGGCCGAGCCGGGCGACTACGTGGTGTGGGCCCGTGGGGTGGACCATTCGTGGTTCGCCGAGCGCGCGTCGGTGGTGTTGACCGTCCGCTGGCCCTCGTTGCCGGGCTACCGCGCGGACCCGCCGGTGCTGCGCTGATTCACCCGAGCGGCTGACCTGGCGTCCCACCAGACGGAATTACCTACTAAACCTATAGGCTTTGCCGTCTAGAGTACGAGGGCACCCCGCCGAACGACCCGCGAGGAACCGCCATGACGCACCACCGTCCGGAGCCCGACCTGCTCACCGTTGCCGCCGGATGGGCCGACCCGGCCGGCTGGCCGGTCGCGCTGCGTTTCGACCCCGCCGAGCGCTGGTACGCCCGCCTCGCCGTCAGCGACGAGCACGAGGTGTGGGCGTTGAGCTGGCTGCCCGGGCAGGGCACCGACCTGCACGACCACGGCGGCTCCTCCGGAGCGTTCCGGGTGGTCGGCGGCGTGCTCACCGAGGAGACGGTCGGCGCCGGTCGACTACGCCCCCGACTGCTGCCGGCCGGCGCGGGCCGCCGCTTCGGCCCCCGGCACGTGCACCAGGTGACCAACCGGGGCCCGGCGCCGGCGGTCAGCGTGCACGTCTACCGGCCGGCGCTGCTGCGGATGACCCGCTATCACCTCCTGGACGGGCGGCTGCGGGTCGCCGAGGTCGCCGAGGCCGGCCGGTCCTGGTAGCCGCTCCCACCGAGAACCCTGTCACCGGAAGGACCCGAGAATGCAGATAACCGCCGAGCACTGTCCCGCCCCCGTGCCGCCACCGGGCTCCAGGGGCATCGACGAGATCCTGACCGCCGCGCGGGCCCGGCTGCGCCGGCTGGACCCGGAGCGGGCGCACCTGGCGTACCGGGCCGGAGCGCTGCTGGTCGACATCCGCCCGGCCGCGCAGCGGGCCGCGCACGGCGTGGTGCCGGGCTCGCTCATCGTCGAACGCAACGTGCTGGAGTGGCGCTTCGACCCACGCTGTGCGGCCCGGCTGCCGCAGGCCGTCGACTACGACGTGCCGGTGGTGATCCTCTGTCAGGAGGGCTACACCTCGTCGCTGGCCGCCGCCGCGTTGCAGGACGTCGGCCTGCACCGGGCCACCGATGTGGTCGGTGGGTTCGCGGCCTGGCGGATAGCTGGCCTGCCGGCGCTCGGCCCGACCCCACTGCACCACCCATCTCCCCTCGCGTCCCCGGTCAACGCCGGCTGGGCGCGCCGCTGACCGTCACGCCACACCCGGCGTGGCGCGCGTACCGCCACTCAGGAGGCATCATGTCCGTCGTCGCCATCCCCACGCGCCGCCACCCCGGCGTGCGCCCGCCGGCCCGTGCGCGCACCAGCCCGACCCTGACCATCACCCTCGATCTCGTCCCCGGGCCGCTGAGCCCCCGGCTGGCCCGCCTGGTGCAGCTGCTGGGCGAGCTGGCCGAGTCGGGGGAGGGCCAACTGCGTGCCGTGGAGGAGCCCGCGTCGGCCCCGCGCCCCGCCGCGCCGCCCGCCGCACCGGACCACGTCCGCATCCTGGCCGGCTCGCGGATGGTCCGCCAGGGCGACCGGATCATCGCGTTGACCCGCATCGAGTACGAGCTGCTGCTGTTCCTGGCCGAACGGCCCCGCCGGGTCTTCACCCGCCTGCAACTGCTCTCCAGCGTCTGGGGCTATGAGCACGCGGTGGCCCGGACGGTGGACGTGCACGTCCGCCGGCTGCGCGCCAAGCTGGCCGGCTCGGAGGTGGTCACCACCGTCTACGGCGTCGGCTACCGGCTGGCCGACGAGGCCCTGATCAGCGTGGATCACAGCAGCTGAGCCCTGGTCCGGCGGCGATGTGACCGCCTGGTGAACCGGTCGGGGACCCCCGTAACGGGGCATCTCGACGACTCTGCTGTAATCATCAGGCCTCGTACGCAGAGCGAGCATCTGGCTCCGATGTGTTCGTCAATTGTCACATTCATGCAACGCAGCCGCCTCTTGACCCTCGCCCAGGCGCCGGGAAACATCGATGAAGCGGCGTCCCGGGCCGTGGGGAGATACCCGGACCAGCCCAAGGAGGACCATGTCGGTCAGCCCCGCGTCGTCGCGCGCCGGATGGCATACGTCCCAACCCGCGGTGCCCGGTCGACCTCCCGGCGGCCAGCGTCGCCCGGCGAACACCGCCGCGCCCGTGCTCACCGTGACGCTGTCCATCCCGCTGGCCTGTGAGGAGTCGCTGACCCCGGCGGCGCGCCGGTTGTTGGAGGCCGCCCGCGAGATGCTGGAGCGGGGCGAAGGCGTGATCATCGGATCGGTTCCGGCCGAACGCCGCCCCGACCAGGCGCCCGCCAACCGGTCGCCGGCGCGCCCGATCAGCCCGACCATTCCCGCCCTGCACATCCTCGCCTCGTCGCGCTCGGTGCTGCGCGACGAGGAGCCGCTGCCGCTGACCCGGCTGGAGTTCGACCTGCTGCTGCACCTGGTCGCCCACCCGCGCAGGGTGTTCACCCGGCTCCAACTGCTCAACGCCGTCTGGGGCTACGAGCATGCCGGCGTGCGCACCGTCGACGTGCACGTGCGTCGGCTGCGCGGCAAGGTCGGCGTGGACGTGCCGCTGGTCACCACCGTCTACGGCGTGGGCTACCGGCTGGCCGACGACGCCCGGGTCACCATCGACCGCAGCGGCTGACCGGCGGCACCGACGTACCCGGCGCGGGGCAGGATGGTCCGGTGCGCATCCGCCCCATCTCGCCCGACCTGCTCGTCACCGAGCTGACCGGCCGGCTGGCCGACGCGGCGACCCGGGCCGCGAGCGCCGCCGCCGGGCCCGCGCGGCTGCGGGTGGCCGTGGACGGCGCCCCGGCCGCCGGCGTCGACGAGCTGGCCGCGGCGCTGGTCGACCCGCTGCGCGCCCAGGGGCACCCGGTGCTGCACGTCCGCGCCACCGACTTCCTGCGCCCCGCGTCGCTGCGCTTCGAGTTGGGGCGCAGCAACCCGGACTCCTTCTACGAGGCCTGGGTCGACGAGGCCGGGCTGCGCCGGGAGGTGCTCGACCCGGCCGGTCCGGGCGGCAGCGGCCGGCTGCTTCCGTCGCTCTGGGATGCCGACGCCGACCGGGCCAGCCGCGCCCGCTATGTCGACCTGGCGCCCGGCGGTGTCGTCCTGGTCAGCGGCTCGCTGCTGCTCGGCGGCGGTCTGCCCTTCGACGTGACCGTCCACCTGGAGTTGTCCCCGGCGGCGCTGCGCCGGCGCACCGAACCGGCTCTGCAGTGGGCGCTGCCGGCCTTCGACCGGTACGCCGAGGAGGTCGTTCCGGCGAGCTTCGCCGACGTCGTGGTACGCGCCGACGACCCCCGCCGACCGGCGCTCGTGGAGTCCGGCGGCAACGTCTGACAACAACCGAGAACTTGTCGGTTTGCGCGCCTAATCGGGCGGGTACTCGCCCGGCTCACAGAGCACGGGTGATCGCCCGCGCACCGAAAGCGACCGTGACCGGGGCCCCGCGCCGCCGGCACCCGGTTCACCTTGAGCCACAGGCCCAGGAAAGGCAGGCAGCGATGCTCGTCCACGACACGGTCGGTACGACCCGGTCCCAGACGGAGATCGACCAGATCCGGCAGTCGCTCCAGGCGCGGTACGACGAGCTGACCGGGGAGTACGACCAGGCTGTGCTCCAGAGCCAGGTGCTGCGGCTGGTGGAGGTCGGCGACACCGCCGGCGACGACCAGGCCGACAGCGGCACCAAGACCGCCGAGCGGGACACCGCCCAGTCCCTGTTGCGCACCATCCTCGACCGCCGCGCCCAGTTCGAGCACGCCCTCGGCCGGCTCGAGGAGGGCACCTACGGCTGGTGCGAGGGCTGCTCCGCGGCGATCCCGGTGGAACGGCTGGAAATCTTCCCGTCCGCCACCACGTGCGTGACGTGCAAGCAGACTCGCGAGCGGCGGGCGGCCTGAGCCACCCCAGCGGTTGCCGGTCGGTCCGCGACGCGATGGACTTCCCCAATGGGTGACATCCTCGTGGGCACCGCGTCCTGGACCGACCGCACTCTGCTGGACTCGGGGTGGTACCCGCAGACCGCGGACACCCCGGAGAAGCGGCTGGCCTACTACGCCCGGCAGTTCCCGCTGGTCGAAGTGGACGCCACCTACTACTCGCCGCCCGCCGAGGCGACCGCGCGGCTGTGGGCCGAACGCACCCCGGCCGGCTTCACGTTCAACATCAAGGCGTTCAGCCTGCTGACCGGGCACCCCACCCGGGTCAGCGCGCTCTACAAGGACCTGCGCCCGGAGACCGACAAGAAGAACGTCTACCCCGACGACCTGCCCGCGCAGTCGTACGAGGAGGTGTGGACGCGCTTCCTGTCCGCGCTGGACCCGCTGGTCGAGGCCGGCAAGCTGGGCGCGCTGCTGTTCCAGTTCCCGCCCTGGTTCACCATCAAGCGGGCCAACAAGCAGTACCTGCTGGAGGTGGCGAAGCGCTGCGCGCCGCTGCGCCCGGTGTACGAGTTCCGCCACGCCTCCTGGTTCGAGGGCGACAACGCCGACGAGACCCTGGCCTTCCTGCGCGAGCACAAACTGCCGTACGTCTGCGTGGACATGCCGCAGGGCCACCGCTCGTCGCTGCCTCCGGTGCTGGCCGCCACCGCGGACCTCGCGGTCATGCGCTTCCACGGGCACAGCGACAAGTGGACCAGCAAGGACATCCACGAGAAGTTCGGCTACCACTACTCCAAGCGGGAGTTGGCCGACTGGGCGCCGAAGCTGCGTGAGCTGGCCGGCGAGGCCGGGCAGACCCACGTGCTCATGAACAACTGTTATCGGGACTACGCGCAGACCAACGCGAAGACCCTCGCGAGTCTCCTCGACGCCGGCTGACCTCACCCGATCCGGGTGGGGACGACTCACCCCACCCATGGGCAGGGTGGACGCGGTGGGTACGGCCGCCCGAGGACGGCCGACGCCGGAGACGACACGGAGGTGACGGGGATGACGGTTCGAGTGGTGACGGATCGACGGCGTGGTGCCGTCCTGCACGTGGTCGGCACAGCCGACAACGCCCGGCGCGCCCCGCAGGGCAGCCCGGTACGGGCCCGCCGTGGCCCGGCGGGGCCGCCGCGCCGCGCCGACGACCGACGGTGGGACACCATGGATCGGGGGTCGACCGATGGCTGACTCGATGATCTCAGCGTTCGAGTCCTCGCTGGACAAGACGAACCTCATTCTCAAGGACATCGAGAACGCCTACGGCTGGCCGAAGGAACGGCGCAACCAGTCGTACGCGGCGCTGCGCACGGTGCTGCACCTGCTGCGCGACCGGCTGCCGGTGGACGAGAGCGTGGAGTTCGCCCAGCAGTTGCCGGTGCTGGTGCGGGGGATCTACTTCGACGGCTGGGTGCCGTCCGACGTGCCGATCAAGCTCAACCGTGACGACTTCCTCTACGAGGTGCGGCAGGGCTTCCCGTACGACGCGGAGGGTGGCGCGGAGCGGGTGACGCAGGTGGTGCTGGACACCCTGCGCCGCCACGTGACCCAGGGTGAGTGGCAGGACGTGAAGGACACCATGCCCAAGGACCTCGCCACGATGATGCCGTGACGGCCTGACACCGCGAGCCCGTCCGACGGTTGTCGGGCGGGCTCAGTCGTCGGCGGCCTCGGCGGCGGTGGGCACCCGCGACACCGGGTGCCCGGCCCGGCGGGCCAGCGCGGCGAACGCCACGGCGTCCACGATCGCGGCCCCGCCCGGATCGTTGTTGAAATAGACGTACGACGGCTCGTCCGCGCCGAAGGCGTCGGTCAGCCGACCCACCCAGGACCGCAGCGCGGCCCGACCGTAACGCGGCCACGGCCGTGCCCGCCCCTCGTGCAGCCGCAGGTAGCCGAAGTCGGTGGTGCGCCAACGGGGGGCGACCGGGCGGCCCAGCCGGTCCGCCCAGACCAGCGCGGCCCGACGCCGCTCCAGCACCGCACGGGTGGCGGCGGTCCACCAGGAGGGGTGCCGGGGCTCGACCGCCACCCGCACCTGGGCCGGGAACAGTCGCAGCGTCGCGTCCAGCGCCTCGACGTCCGCCCGCAGGTTCGGTGGCAGTTGCAGCAGCACCGGGCCGAGCCGGTCACCGAGCGCGGTGGCGCGGCCGAGGAACCGGGCCACCGGCTCCTCCGGGTCACGCAGTCGCTTGATGTGGGTGAGGTAGCGGCTCATCTTCACCGCCACGCAGAAATCCGCCGGGGTGCGCGCCCGCCAGGCGGCGAAGGTGTCCCGCTCGGGCAGCCGGTAGAAGGCGTTGTTGACCTCGACCGTGGCGAACCCGGCCGCGAAGTGCTCCAGCCAGAGCCGCTGCGGCAGCCCCTGCGGATAGAAGCGGCCGCGCCAGTCCCGGTACTGCCAGCCGGACGTGCCCACCAGGATCACCACCCCATCCTGGCACTCTCCGCCGCCGCTCGCGAACTGCCCGTGTCGCCCCGGTTCGGCGTCTACGGTGAGGGTTAGAGAAGATCGCGCGTGGGGTACCACCCGCAGCACGACGGACCCCGGCGTACGGCGGGGCGGCACACCCGAGGGAGTACCGATGGCACTCAACGATGACGACATGCAGACCACCGGCGGCGGCGGTGCGGAGGGTCCCGCCGACGGCGGTGCGACCCCCGGTCAGCACGACGGTGGCGCCGATGGCGGCGCGGAGGGTCCCGCCGACGGTGGTGCCACCCCGGGCCAGCACGACGGTGGCGCCGACGGCAGCGCGGAGGGTCCCGCCGACGGCGGTGCCACTCCCGGTCAGCACGACGGTGGCGCCGATGGCGGCGCGGAGGGTCCCGCCGACGGTGGTGCCACCCCGGGCCAGCAGGACGGTGGCGCTGACGGCAGCGCCCGGTAGCGGCTCGCCATGACCTACCTCGACCCGCCGGGCGGCCACCACGGCCGCCCGGCGGTTCCGTCCGCCGAGGCCACCGCGGCGCTGGCCCGGTGCGTCTCGGTCGAACCGGCCAAGTTCGCCGCCGCGCACTGGGGGCACACCCCGCTGCTGTCCCGCGCCGCCGAACTGCCCGACCCGGCCGGCTTCACCGACCTTCTCAGCCCCGCCGACGCCGACGAGCTGCTGAGCCGGCGCGGCCTGCGTACGCCGTTCCTGCGCGTCGCCAGGGACGGCCAGTTGGTCGCGGCGTCGCGCTGGACCGGCGGCGGCGGGGCGGGCGCCGAGATCGGCGACCAGGTGCTCGACGAGCGGGTCCTGGAGCAGTACGCGTCCGGGGCCACCCTGGTGTTGCAGGGGCTGCACCGGATCTGGCCGCCGCTCGTCGACTTCGCCCGCGACCTGGGCCTCGCGCTCAACCAGCCGTTGCAGATCAACGCCTACCTGACCCCGGCCGGCAGCCAGGGCTTCGCCACCCACTACGACACCCACGACGTGTTCGTGCTCCAGGTCGACGGCCGCAAGCACTGGCGGATCCACCCGCCGGTGCTGCCCGACCCGCTCGAGAAGCAGCCGTGGGGTGGGCGCGCCGACGAGGTCGGTGCCACCGCGCAGGGCCCGGCCGCGCTGGACGTGGTGCTCGCCCCCGGTGACGCGCTCTACCTGCCCCGGGGGTGGCTGCACAGCGCGCAGGCGCAGGACGCCAGCTCGCTGCACCTGACCGTGGGCATCCGCGCGCTCACCCGCTACGCCCTGGTCGAGGAGTTGTTGGCGCTGTCCGCCGAGGACCAGCGGCTGCGGGCCAGCCTGCCGTTCGGCACCGACGTCGCCGACCCGGACGCCATCGAGCCGGAGCTGACCGAGACCGTGGAGGCGTTGCGGGACTGGCTGCTGCGCGCCGACCCGGGCGCGGTCGCCGCGCGACTGCGCCAGCGGGCCTGGCCGGCGGCCCGTCCGGCGCCGATCCGACCGCTCGCCCAGGCCGATGCGCTGGCCACCCTTGACGCCGACTCCCGGGTCGCCCTGCGTCCCGGCCTGCGCTGGCAGTTGGTGCCGCACGATTCGGACATGGTGGCGCTGCGCCTCTTCGACCGCACCATCACCCTTCCGGCGAGCTGCGAACCGGCCGCCCGCGCCCTGCTCACCGGCACGGTCACCCGGGTCGGTGACCTGCCCGGCCTGCCCGACGACGCCGACCGGGTCACCCTGACCCGCCGACTGCTCCGCGAGGCCGTGCTCGTCCCGGCCTGAGCTAGCCGGCTGTGGCCCCGACAAGCTCGATCCTGAGCGTGTTCGTGACCTCGTCGGTCAGCTCACCCTCCGCGCCGACCGAGATCGTGCCCTGGTCGGTGACGCCGAAGACGAGTTCCACAGTGGCGGCCTGCAACACCAGCGGGTCGTCACCCCCGGTGCCCGCGGTGACCACCGCGCGGATCGTGGTGATCGCGTCCACGAGGGTCGACTCGACCGCGCCGTGGCGCAGCTCGTGCTGATCCTGGAGATCCTCGGCGACGAGCGTGATGTCGATCGTGTGGGTCCGCTGGCGGGCGTGGCTGCCGCCCACCTTGACCTTCCAGCCGATCACGGGGACCCGGAAGTCCAGGCCACCGCCGAGCTTCGTGGTGACGACCGCGCTCAAGATAAGTTGAACCGTGCCGACCCGCAGGTCCCGGCCCTCGTCGGTCGTGGAGATGCCGGCCTGCTTCACCGCGTTCTTCACCGCCGACACCAGTTCCTCGACCGGCACGCTGTAGTCGATCACGTCCATGCCGTCCGTCCCTCCTGAGCGAGTTGAGTTGCCGACCGGTCAGACGGCGGCGGTGGCGAACGGGTCGCCGTACACGGTGTAGGCCAACCAGGTCGGATCGAGCGGGTCGTCCTGCTGCTCGACCCGTGCGGCGAGGGCCGCCGCGCCGAGCGTGGCGCCGTCGGCGAGGGACCGGTAGAACGCGGTCGCGAAGCGGGCCGAGCTGTCCGAGCGAACCGCCCAGAGCGTGCCGACGAACGCGCCCGCTCCGGACGACATGAACTGTTGAGCCCAGCCGAGCATCTTCGTGTACGTCGGTGCCACGCCCGCGCTCCGGCACGCGTTGATGAACACGAGGGGGCCGGTCTCCGCCAGCAGCTTCCGGATGCTGGCCTCGGCGAGCAGGGCCGGCTTGAACCGGCCGCCGTCCATGTCGATGAACGAGCCGTCCGACGAGAACGTGTTGTGGCAGGCGAAGTGGATCGCCCCGAGCGCCCCCGCATTGATCAGGGCGAGGAGTTCGTCGGCCCTGGTGATGGGCTCGCTGTCGGCCGCTCCGAGGATCGCGCGGATGGTGGCGATCTCCTCGTGCGCTCCGGTGGGAGCCTTCGGTGGCACCACGAAGCGCGGGTTGCGCAGGCCGACCCTCGCGTTGCGGCGCTGCCCGTAGGTGCGGCGTACCACGGGGACCTGCTCGACGAGGAAGCCGGCATCGTGCTGGGCGCTGAGCGGATAGAGCAGTTCCCACGGGACCACGTCGTGGTCGGTGGCGATCGTGAAGGCGCTCATGTCGGCGCCGACCTGCCAGAACTGGTCCCGCACGTCAGCCGGCACCAGCTCCGACCACAGTTGGATGCCCGCCGACCGGATGACCTCGCGGGTCATCGTCGCGTTGTACCGGGAACCACCCCCGGCGAGCTGCTGCAACTCCTTGATCGCGTTCTCCACCGCGGCGGTGGGCGGGTTCGTGATCGACTCGACGACCGGGGCGAACAGCGCCGCGTCGGAGCGCAGTTGGAACGTGTAGCGGCTGCCGTCGAATCGCACCTCCATGGTGACCTCGCCCGGCCGGGCTTGCGGGGCATTCAGCGGTGCCGCGTGTAACCGGCCGTCGCGGAACGGCCCACCGTCCGCGACGGATACCTCGACGGACACCTCGCTGAGGAACGTGCCGCCGGCCCAGGCCGTCACGTCGATGCGATGCAGACCCGGGGTCTGCGCCCCGAAACCGAACCGGATCGGATCCGGGTCCTCGTCCGGCTTGACCAGCACGGTCTGCTGAAGCGGGCCGTCGGCGTGCAGGCCGGCGGGCGCGTGGACGGTCACCGTCACCGGTGTGCCGTCGTCAGCGACGAGGAGGTTCTCCAGCCGGGCGGTCACGGCGTCCGAATGAACCGGCCGGCCCTCGGTGACGAGCCGGACGTCGACGCTCAGTTCTTGGCCCGCAGGCACCTGCGCGGGCGCCCGCGCCACCAGCAGCCGCTCCGGGGGCCGGCTGGCACCCACAGAGGACGAGCCATCCCGCCACGCAAGGGACGGTATCGCGCCGGCACCTGGCGGAAACCCGTGGAACTCCACCCGAGGCTTGGCTCGCTCCTGCAGGTAACGTCTCGCGCGTTGCGACTCACGCTCTCGCACATAGTTCCTCGCGTGATCGTCAAGGCTCAGTCGCGTCCCTCTCGTGTAGAGGGTGATGCCCTCGGGGACGAGAACCTCCCGAGCGAGTCGCCCGTCCAGGGCCGCCGCGGCCTCGGCAACTTCTTCGGGACCGAACTGCCTGGTGACCGGCCTGCAGATCTCGAGCAGGAACTTGAGGATCACGCCCGCGGCGTCCGTGATCGGGCGTCGGACGATCTGCGCCGGGTCGGTCACCCGGAAGCGGACGGAGATCGACGCCTCGAAGTGGTAGGCGCCGCCCTTCGCGGGCAACCGGACGTGGAAGTCGACCCTGTGGTCGCTGGTGTCCACCTCGTAGCGGGTAACGAATCTGGCGACGATCGCGGGGTTCCACCACCGTATCGGCCGGCTGCTGTCGGCGACCACCCAATCACCCCGGCGGGTCGAGTAGACGATCGTCACCGCTGGTCGTCGCTTGGGAGGGGGCATGAACAACCGAACCGGTTCCGCGCTGAGGATCAGTCGGATCACGGGCACCGGACCAGCATTCTCGCTCTTCGCGCCGAAACTTCTCGCCAGGTCGTCGACCAGGTGACGGATGTCCTCGCGGAGGGTACCTGCGTGGATCCGCCGGTACTGCTGTCGAGCGAGCGGTCTGAGCGGTTCGGGTAACTCCGTCTCGAATGGCAGTTCAGCGCCCCCCACCAGCACCGGTATGACCGGGATCTGTAGTTCGAAGGCGGTTTCGATCTCCCGACGGGTGATGTCCGGAAGGTTTCTCGACGGCACCTCGGGCACGCCAGGGATGTGCGGTCCGATCACGACGATGAGTGCCGCCGAGGCAGCCAGGCGCCGCCGAAGATCGGCGGAGCCCTCCACGGCGCCCGCAACGCCGACGAGGACGTTCTCGCCACCGAATCGGGTGGTCAGCGCATCGTCGAGCAGACGCGCGGCGTCGCCACCACGGTCGGTGGGGTAGCTGAGGGAGAAACTGACCATTTCTCGTACCGTATCGAAGATCTGGCCCCGGACTCGCCGCGCCGACGGTCGACTATGCGACAACCTCGACGGCTGTTCCGATCAGCGCGGTCAGCGGCCGAGCGCCAGCAGCAGCCCGGTGGCGACCACCCCCGCACCGAGGACCACTGTGATCGGTCGGGGGCCGAGCACCGCGTGCCGGCGGTCGGCCAGCACCCGGGCCGGCACCAGGCCGACCAACGGCCCGAGCAGCGTCACCACCAGCGCCAGCACCGGTAGTCCGACCGCCAGGTCCCCGCCGTACCCTGCGCCGAGCGCGCGGGCACCGGAGCCCAGCGCGTACGCCAGCACACCGCCGGCCACGCCGCAGAGCGCCAGCAGCGGGTTGACCGAGCCGGGCAGCTCGCCCGGCTGACCAGCCCGGTCGAGCAGGCCCCGGGCCTTGGCGAGCAGCAGCACCGGGTCGGTGGCTCCGACGCCGTTCGCCGGGGCGGGCGGGCCGCCGAGGCGGCGGGCGCCGAGGCGCGAGCGGACCTGCTGCCACAGGTGAGCCACCTCGGCGTCCACCTGCTTCTGCTGCTCACGGGCGGCGACCAACTCCTCCTCGGCGCTCTGGAGCTGCTCGGCGGCCTCGGCGACGGCCCGCTCGGCGGCAACGCACTGCCGCTCGTGCCAGGTGTGCGCCTCGGCGCGCTGCTCGCGCACCCGCGCGGTGAGGTCGGCCAGCCGCCGCAGCTGCGCCGCGTACGTCTCGCTGGTCACCGGTTCGTTCATCGTGTCGGTCCATAGGGGATGATCACCTGTCCGGTGCGGTGCACCGCCCGGTCGAAGAAGAGCCCCCGCCAGGGGCGGGGATACCAGTCCGGGCCGCCGGTGCCCGGATAGAGCGACGAGCCCAGCTCGTCGCCGTGCGCGTCCAGGGCCACCCAGGCGCCGATCTGGTCGGTGCGGGTGCCGGCCCCACCCAGGTCGACGCGCATCCGGGCCACTCCCCGCCACCAGGCCAGCACGTGCGTGCGTCGTTCCGGCCCGTCGTGCAGGATCCGACGTAGCTGCTCCAGGCCGGTACGCCGACCCGCGCGAGCGGCCAACGCACCCGCTGCCGCGTCGACTGCGAACAGCAGCAGGTAGTGCGGGCTTCCCG
Source organism: Micromonospora arida (assembly GCF_042873195.1). Taxonomy (NCBI): domain Bacteria; kingdom Bacillati; phylum Actinomycetota; class Actinomycetes; order Micromonosporales; family Micromonosporaceae; genus Micromonospora; species Micromonospora arida. The sequence continues at coordinate 128,429 of NZ_JBIALC010000001.1, forward strand.
GGCCGCTGAGCCCGTCGGCCGTCTCGGCCATCAGCTCGCCGATGGTCTCCTCGTCGTACCAGGAGGCGTCGTCGGCCAGGTCGTCGTAGAGGGCGCGGGCGATCGGGTCGGCGTCCGGGTCGAGGCAGGCGATGGAGAACCGGGCGGTGCCCGGAGGGTGCTGACGGGCCAGCGACCGGGCCGCCGCGTCGAGCACCGCGCAGGCCTCGTCGACGCGGGTGCCGAGCACCGCGAGGTTGCGGCCCGGGGCACGCGGCAGCCGTAGCGACCCCGAGCGGGACTGCACGTCGATGATCTCGCCGAGCAGGGCCACCGGGTTGCGCGGCACGGTCCCGTCCGGCGGTACGGCGAGCGCCCGGAAGTCCGGGGCGTCCGCCAGCCGGGGGATCGCGTCGCCGTCGAAGAGCCGGGCCGGCGCCGCGTCGGGGGCGCGCATCCGCCACAGCCGGTGCTGCAACCCGCTCCAGGTCTCCCAGTCGCTGGCCGACGGGATGCGGGCCACCTCGTTGCCCTCCACCATGCCCGACTCGGCGTTCACCACCGCGTGCCAGCGCGGCAGCGACTGCGCCGCGTCGTTGCGTTCGGCGAGGATGCGCAGCGCCTTGGGCAACGCGATGCGCAGGGTGAACTGGGCGACCAGTGCGGGGCGGCCCCACAGCGCCTCGATGCCCCGCACGTCCTGCGAGGCCAGGACCAGGTGGATGCCCTGGGACCGGCCGCGGCGGGCCAGGTCCTCCAGCAGGTCGGCCGCCTCCCGGGCGACCACGTCCCGGCCGGCCAGCAACATCTGGAACTCGTCCACCACGGCGACGATGCGTGGCCAGTGCCCTGTCGGGTCGACCGCCCGCAGCTCGGCCAGCTTGGTCACCTCGTGTTTCTTGGCCGCGTCGGCGCGTCGGCGCAACTCCTCGGCGAGGAAGCGCAGCAGCGCCAGCCCGAACTCCCGGTCGGTGTTGACGTTGATGCCGACCAGCCGCATGTGCGGCAGCCAGCTCGGGTCGCGCCGGCCCTGCGCGAACCGCGCGAAGGAAACCCCCTCCTTGAAGTCCAACAGGTAGAACTCCAGCTCGGCGGGGGAGTAGCGGGCGGCGAGGGCGCCGATCCACGCGAAGATCAGATTGGTCTTGCCGGTGCCGGACGGCCCGCCGATCAGCGCGTGCGGTGGATAGTCGCCGAGCGTCAACCGCACCGGCCGACCGTGCGGGCCTTCACCGATCGGCGCGGTCAGCCCGTCGGCGGAGTCCTCCCGCCACATCAGCTCGGGCGGGGGCAGCAGGTCGGTGAAGGGGGTCGGCGGCGGGCCCGCGTTCACCTGGGCGGCGACGTCCCGGCAGGTCTCGGTGACCAGCGCCGCCGGTGGCGGCGGGTCCAGCCGGACCGGCAGTCCGGCCGAGCCGCCGATCCGCGCGCCGGACACCCCGGCCACTACCCGGGTCACGGTCGGATCCTCCGGCAACGGCACACCGTGCACCACCAGGTGTACGCCGCAGGCGGCGCCGGCCCGCACCACCCGGTCCAGTTGCCCGCGCTCGTGCCGGTTCAGCTCCTCCCCACCGAGCAGCACCGCCACCCGCCACGGCTCGGGTCGTCGGCCGGTCGCCGCCGCCAGTTCGCGCAGCGACGCGTACTCGCCGGCGAGGACCGTCTCGTTGATCCGGCGGATCTGCTCCACCAGGTCGTCCAGCAGCGGGCCCAGCCCGCCCGGGCCGACGAAGGTGAGCAGCCCCGCCGTGCCCAACGGGGCGAACCCGGCCAGTCCGCCGCCGAGCTGGTCCGGGTCGTACCCGATCAGTCGTACCGCCCCGGGGTCGGCGCGGCCGACGGCCCGCAGCAGCAACGCGGACACCACCGCGTCGCAGCCGGCGCGGTCGTCGCCGGAGAGGTGGACGTGCCCGGCGTCGAGCAGCGGCACCAGCGCGGGCACCGGGTCGACCCCGTCGATCCGGACCGTGCCGACCCGCAGCGCGCCGGGCGGCTCGGCCCGGCGGGCGGGCGTCGGCGCCCACCCGGCCCAGTCGGCCCCCGCGCAGCCGGGCGCCTCCTGCCGGGCCGCGTCGGCGGCCCGCCGCGCCAGCTCCGCGATCCGGGTGGAGTAGCGGGCGTCGATCTCGGCGATACGGCGGTCCCGCTGGGCGCCCACCCGCGCCGGTACGGCGGCCGCCGCTCGCTGGACCCGGGCCAGTCGTTCCCGCCCGGCGGTCAGGTCGGCCTGGGCGGCGGACAGCCGGGTACGGGTGGCGCCCAACGCCTCGGCGAGGGTCTCCCGGACACGGCTGGCCAGCTGACCGCGCCGGTCAGCCATCGGAGCCCCGGCGCGTCGGCGCGTCCCGCCACGGGCTGCCCGAGCGTGGGGGCAGCCCACCGGGGCGCGCCGTCGGCCCATCCGAACGCGGCGGCAGGCCACCGGAGCGTTGCGCAGCCGCGCTGCCCGGCCGCTGCACCGCACCGCCGGCACGGGGAACCGCGCCCGGTCGCCCGGTCCCACCCGGTCGCTGCGCGCCCGCCGGTTGCCCCGCGTCGCCTCGCTGCCCCGCGCTGCCCGCCGGTTCTTTCGCGCCCGCCGGTTCCCTCGCGCCGCCGGCCGGCAGGTCCCGGCCGAGGCGGGCGAGCAGCAGCCCGGTCGCCACCCCGGCGGTGACCGCGGAGTCGGCGGCGTGCGGTGGTTCCCCGGAGGCGCGTGGCGGCGGCATCCGGCACACCCGGGTCAGCAGCGTCTCCAGCACCGGCGGCGGCAACCCGGGCAGCAGGTCGCGGACCCGTCCGTCCAACTCGCCGCGCAGCCGCCCGAGGTCGGTGGCGCGCGGCGGGTGCCCGAGCAGCTCACCGGCGAGCTCGCGCAGCAGCGGCGGCGCCAGCGCCGCCATGCCCAGCCCCACGTCGGCCGGGGCTCGGCGCAGCTCCTTGCGGAGCCGGTCCCGATCGCCGGAGCGGACACCGCCCACCACTCGGCGCAGCAACTCCTGGGAGTCGTCCACCCGCTCGTCGGGTTCGTCGTCGGTGCCCTCGCGCCCGCCGGTCAGCTCGGCCACCCGCACCGACCACCAGCGGCGCATTCGCACCTGCTCGGCCGGCTCCGGCGCGACCGTGGCGGGCCCGGACGCCGGTGGCGTGTCGTGTCGGGGAGCGCGTTGATCAGGGCGGGGTGCCGGGGCGCCGTCCGCGCCGAGCCCGATCGCCGTCAGGTAGGCCGACAGCTGTTCCTGGGCCACCCGCAGCGCGTAGCCGGCGCTCTCGGCGTGTTCGGTGGCGGCGGACAGCTCGGGCACCCCCATCGGGTTGGCCGACTCCTGTCGTACCCAGCGCAGCCGCTCCGCGGCCAGGCCGAACTTCTCCAGCGCCTGCCCGAGCAGCGCCACCGGGAACTCCTCGGTGGCGGCACGGACCTGCCCGCCGACATCCTCGATGATGGACATGGCGGCCTACAGGGTGGAGACGTAGAGCTGCGCCTGCTCCACCGCGACAAGTGTCGCGGCGAGACACTCCTCCAGCTCCTGGCTGGCCTGGGTCAGCGACGCCTGGGCCGCCTCCACCGTCTCGTGCCCGCTGCCCTCCAGCGCTCCGGCCAGGGTCTGCTGTGCCTCGGAGAGCTTCTCGCCGGCCGCCTGCACGGCTGTCTGCCCGTCTCCGATCTGTTGGAGGGCGACATCGATGGCAGCCTTCAGCTCGGCGACGCTCGCCACGGCGGAACCTCCTGGGGGCGGGGGAGATCTCCATTAGAGCCTATCGGCGGTTCCGAAAGAACATCCGCCCTGTCGGTGTTCCTGCCCGCCTGTCCGGAAGGCCCTCGGAAGTGCCGGGAGTCCGATCTGTGGGAGTCCCAGTGCGAGAATTTCTCAGTTGCTGGTCGGGTTCTCGCGGAGCCAGCGCGGGCCGTACACCTCGGCGCCCAGCGCCGTCACCCGCCCGCGCAACTCCCGGTCGGCGGTGACCACCAGCCGCCGACGCCGCGGCGCGCCCTCCACCAGCTCGACCACCGTGTCGTCGCCGGAGCCGGCGGCGGAGACCACCCGCACACCCTCGGTGCCCGGCACGTCCCGCGCGGCCCCCTCGACCACCAGGACCACCTCCACCGGGGCGGTCAGCCGGGCCGGCAACCCGATGGTCGCCACCGGGGCGAGCGAGTCGCGCAACCGGGCAGCGGCCCCGGCACGGTCACGCCACCACCCGTTCGGGCGCGAGCCCACCACGTTGGCGCCATCCACGATCAGCAGCGGGGTCTCATCCATCCCGTCAGCCTGCCACCATCGGCCGGCCCGGACCCGACGCCACTCCCGGAACGCCCGTCCTCCGCCACCTGCGGCGTTTGTCGGGGCGCGCGCCGGGTAGCCCCTGCCGACCGTGCCGAGCCCTACTGCGGAGGACAGACATGATGGGACCCGGTGACATCGGCTCCGACCCGTGGGACGAATTCCTGGCCAGGTACTTCGGCCGGGGCGAGGGAGGGCGCCGACCGCCGCACCGGGTCGACATCACCCGACTGATGACGGCCGACGCCCGGGAGATGCTGGCCGACGCGGCCCGGCGGGCCGCGCAACGGCAGAGCAGCGACCTGGACACCGACCACCTGCTCTGGGCGGCGCTGCAACGCGAACCACTGCGTGACCTGGTACGCCGGGCCGGTGCTGACGCGGACACCCTGCTCAACGCCCTCGGCGGAAAGGGCGACGGCGCGCCGCGCGGGGAGGTGCCGCCCAACCTGTCGTTGACCCCTGCCGCCAAGCGGGCGCTGCTCGACGCCCATCAGTTGTCCCGCGCGATGGGCGCCAACTACATCGGTCCCGAGCACATCCTGATGGCGCTGCCGCTCAACCCGGAGTCGCCGGCCGGGCGGATGCTGGCCGCCGGCCGGATCCAACCCGAGTCGTTGCAGGCCGCCAACGCCGAGCGCGGGCCGATGACCGGGCCGAAGCCGGACCGCGGCACCCCCACCCTGGACCAGTACGGGCAGGACCTCACCGACCTGGCCCGCAACGACCAGATCGACCCGGTGATCGGGCGGGCCGACGAGATCGAGCAGGCCGTGGAGATCCTGTCCCGGCGGACCAAGAACAACCCGGTGCTGATCGGCGAGGCCGGCGTCGGCAAGACCGCCATCGTCGAAGGGCTGGCCGAACGGATCTGCGACGGCGACGTACCGCAGACCCTGCTCGGCAAGCGGGTCGTCCAGCTCGACCTGGCCGGTCTGGTCGCCGGCACCCGCTACCGGGGCGACTTCGAGGAACGGCTGAAGAAGGTGATCGACGAGATCCGGGCGCACCGCGACGAGCTGATCATCTTCATGGACGAGATCCACACCCTGGTCGGGGCCGGTGGCGCCGGCAGCGAGGGCGGAATGGACGCGTCCAACATGCTCAAACCCGCCCTCGCCCGCGGCGAGCTGCGGGTGATCGGCGCGACGACGCTGGACGAGTACCGCAAGAGCATCGAGAAGGACGCCGCCCTGGCCCGGCGCTTCCAGCCGGTGCTGGTGCCCGAGCCCAGCGTCGACGACACCATCGCCATCCTGCGCGGGCTGCGCGACCGGTACGAGGCCCACCACCAGGTGCGCTTCACCGACGAGGCGCTGGTCTCGGCTGCCGAGCTGTCCGACCGGTACGTCACCGACCGGTTCCTGCCGGACAAGGCGATCGACCTCATCGACCAGGCCGGCGCCCGGGTACGGCTGCGCACCCGCACCCCCGCCTCCGACGTGCGGGAGCTGGAGCAGGAACTCGACGAGGTACGCCGGGACAAGGAACAGGCCGTCACCGACGAGCAGTACGAGCGGGCCTCCGCGCTGCGCGACCGGATCTCCGAACTGGAGGAGGCCATCCGGCGGGCGAACGGCGAGGACGGTTCGTCCAGCTCCCAGGTGCCCGAGGTGGGCCCCAAGGAGATCGCCGAGGTGGTCTCCCGGGCCACCGGAATCCCGGTCAGCCAGCTCACCGAGGAGGAACGCGACCGGCTGCTGCGCCTGGAGGGTCACCTGCACCAGAAGGTGGTCGGTCAGGACGACGCGGTCACCGCGGTCGCCGAGGCGGTGCGCCGCTCCCGGGCCGGGCTGGCCGACCCGGAGCGACCGATGGGCAGCTTCCTGTTCCTCGGCCCGACCGGTGTCGGCAAGACCGAGTTGGCGCGGGCCCTGGCCGAGGCGTTGTTCGGCGAGGCGGACCGGATGGTCCGGGTGGACATGAGCGAGTTCCAGGAGCGGCACACGGTCAGCCGGCTGGTCGGCGCGCCGCCCGGATACGTCGGCTACGAGGAAGCCGGTCAGCTCACCGAGGCGGTGCGTCGCCGCCCGTACGCGGTGGTGCTGCTCGACGAGATCGAGAAGGCCCACCCGGACGTGTTCAACATCCTGCTCCAGGTGCTCGACGACGGGCGGCTCACCGACAGTCAGGGTCGCACTGTGAACTTCAAGAACACCGTCCTGATCATGACGAGCAACCTCGGGTCCGAGCTGATCACCGGCGCCCAGCGCTCGGTCGGCTTCGGCACCGGGGACGTGGGCAGCGAGCAGGAGAGCAACGAGCTGCGGGAGCGGCTCATGCGCCGCCTGCAGGAGAACTTCCGCCCCGAGTTCCTCAACCGCATCGACGAGGTCATCATCTTCCGCCGGCTGGAGGCCGAGCAGCTGCGCGACATCACCGCGCTGTTGCTGGAGGAGACCCGCCGCCGGATGCACGCCCAGGACCTCCAGGTGGAGTTCACCACCGCCGGCATCGACTGGCTCGCCGAGCACGGCTACCAGCCGGAGTTCGGTGCCCGCCCGCTGCGCCGGGTGATCCAGCGGGAGGTGGACAACCACCTGTCCCGGATGCTGCTGGAGTCGGCGATCTCGCCGGGGCAGAAGGTCACGGTGGACGTCCGCGACGGCGCACTCACCTTCGACGTGACCGCGGGCGAGCGGGGGTACACCGCCGCCACGACCACACACCCGCGATGAGCGGGCCGGCGCGAAGGGACGAACACGAGGACCCGCACCATTCCGCGGAGTCCGCGAAACCCCGGGACGAGGACGACCATCCCGACCCGATCCTGGCGCCGCCCACCGCGAACCCCCGCCGGACGCGGGTGCCCGCGGAGGGCCTGCATCCGAAGACCGACCAGGACGACCCGGAGACGTCCGGGCCGCCGCCCGGAGAGGAGACCTGATGGTACGCGAAGCGCGGCTCGACCCCGAGGTGGAAGTGCTCTGGGAGGACTTCCACGCCGAGGTCAACGTCCCGTCGGAGCAACTGCGGACGTGGCTGCTGACCCGGGGTTCGGGGGAGGAGTCGTTCAGCCCGAACCCGAACCTCGACCTGCCCCAGCCCGGCCGGGAGATCCTCAAGGTGCTCAACAAGCGCAAGGTGGACCTCACCCCGGAGGACATCGAGGTGATGCGGGAGGCGGTCGAGCGGATCCGCGAGCTGATGGACGCCAAGCCGTCGCGCGGCAACGCCGACGACAGTTGGCGGCACTCCCTGCTGGACCTGGGTCACGACCCGCTCGTCGAACGCTGATCGACCGCACGACGGTGCCGTCCCGGGCAGGGACGGCACCGTTCGGCGTTCTGCTACTGGCCCTTGTCGGATTCCAGGCTCGCGATGGTCAGGCCGGCCGCGTCGGCGGCGGCGTCCCGGTCACCGCGGGTCTGGTCCTCCCGGGTGAGCAGGTTGGCGTACTCGGTCACGTCGGCTGGGTCGGGCACCGCCGGTAGGCGGCGCAGGAAAGCCTCCACCTCGCGGGTGGCGGCGGTGTGCGCGGCAGCCGCCTGGCGCAGCAGTTCGCGGTCGTCGGCGGGCGGGTAGAGGTCGGTCATGTCCGCCAGATACCCGGCCCACGGCGGTTCGCACCGCCAGCGGCCGGGAATACCGGCCGCTCAGCCCTGCCGTACCCCGCTGGGGTGCCGGACGCCGAACCCCGGGTTGCGGGGCAGCCAGGCCAGGTAGGCCGGGTGCGGCGCCAACGAGTCGACGTAGGCCGCCTTGGCCGTCTCCAGCACCAGTTGGGCGCCCTGGGCGGCGGGGGAGTCCGGATGCCAGCCGAGCAGCAGCCGCCAGCGTAGCGGCGTACCGGCGAGTTGACGGGTGACCAGACCGCTCACCGGGCGGAACGTCGCCTGGCACAGGGCCACCGCCACGCCGGCTTCCACCAGGTCGACGCAGCCGCGGATGTCCGTCTCGTACACCTTGCGAGGGGTGAAGCCGGCGCGGGCGCAGGCGGCGGCGAAGCAGTCGGCGAAGCAGCCGTCACCGGGCGCGGCGACCCACTGTTCGTGGCGCAGGTCGGCCAGGCGGACCTCGTCCTGGGCCGCGAGTGGATGGGTCTCCGGCAGCAGCACCAGCACCGGGTCGACGGCCACCTCCTGCCAGCTCAACCCGAACCCGGCCGACGGGCTGGCGTCGCCGCACACACCGGCCAGCGCGAAGTCCAACCGACCGCCGGCCACCAACTGCGCCAACTCGTCCACCGACCAGGACGCGTACGTGGTGATCTGGGCGGGCGGCTGCTCGGCCGCCAACCGGTGCACCAGCCGACCCAGGATCGGGCTATTCACCCCACCGAACCGGTAGCACGGCGGCGTGTCGCCCGCTCCGGCCAGCCGGGCGGCCTCGTCCTGCAACCCCTTCATCGCCGGCAGCAGCACCCGGGCGCGGGCCAGCACCAGCTCACCGAGCGCGGTGGGCCGTGCCCCGCGCCGGTCCCGGTCGAACAGCGGGCCGCCCAGCGTCCGTTCGATGCGTTGGAGCTGGGCGGTGAGCGCAGGCTGGGCCAGGCCGAGCGCCGAGGCCGCCTTCGTCACACTTCCCGTCTCCGCGATCGCGCAGACCACCCGCAGGTGACGCAGCTCCAGGTTCATATTGTGACGGTAGGACCACGGGTCAGCCGGCGGAATAGCCCGAGCGGATCGGTGATAATGAATGCATTGGCGAGCGTGGTCTTGCCTCAGTCGCGGGGTGGCTCCGGCAGGTCCGCCAGGTACGTCGGCCGGCGGGTCACCGCGTCGAGGACCTTGTCCACCACTCCGACCGCCGGCTCGACGATTCGGTTCCACGGAGGGGTGGCCGGCGTGCCCGGGTGCGGCCGGGTCGGCGCGGCCTCCTCGGCGATCTCCAACCGGTTGCCCAGCCGGATCAGCTCCTCCTCGGTCGCGACCGCGCGCAGCTCGGTGACCAGCGCGCCCACCCCGTCGACATGCCGGCGGACCCGCTCGGCGATCTCGGTCAGCGCCTCGTCCGTCAGCCCCTTCAGGGCGCTCAGCAGGGCCGCGTCGGCGTTGATCTCCGCGTCCACCCGCTCGGTGGCCTCCGGCAGTGCCGCGCGGACCGCCGGCAGCAGGTACTGCTCCTCGGCGGACAGGTGCCGCGACAGCGCGGCGGTGAGCACCGCCAACCCCTCCTGCGGCGTGGTGCCCGGGCCGGAGAGCTGGTCCAGCAGCGCCAGCAGTTGCCTGTGCTCCCGGTCGACGGTGTCGGCGATGCTGCGACCGGCGGGTCGGTAACCCTCCTCGGGTGCGGGCGTGGGCGGCAGCGGCGGCAGGGGAACAGCGGACATGGTGCCCTCCTCGACTGGCGGGCGGAAGCTCCGGCAGGGACGTACGGTCGTGGGCGGCGGTACCCGAACGCGGCCAACGCGAAACCGGCCCGTCGATGCGTCCACCCGCGCCGGCCTGTCGAGCGGCCCGGGCTGGTATGAAGAGGCGATGACGAGCGATGCCGCCTCCGCCCTGCCCGACCCCACCGCAGAGGTCGTGGACCTCTGCCGCGACCTGCTGCGCATCGACACCACCAACACCGGTGACAACGACACCAGCGTCGGCGAGCGCCGCGCGGCCGAGTACGTGGCGGAGAAGCTCGCCGAGGTGGGCGTGGAGTCCGTCCTGCACGAGTCCGCGCCGGGCCGGGCGAACGTGGTGGCCCGCATCCCGGGCACCGACCCGAGCCGGGGCGCGCTGCTGGTGCACGGCCACCTGGACGTGGTGCCCGCCGACGCCGACGAGTGGTCGGTGGGCCCGTTCTCCGGCGAGCTGCGCGACGGCTACCTCTGGGGCCGGGGCGCCATCGACATGAAGGACTTCGACGCGATGGTGCTCGCCGTCGTGCGGCACTGGCAGCGCACCGGCGTACGACCCCCGCGCGACATCGTGCTCGCGTACACCGCCGACGAGGAGGCGGGCAGCGACTACGGCGCGCGCTTCCTGGTGGACAACCACCGGGGCCTCTTCGACGGCTGCACCGAGGCGATCGGTGAGGTCGGCGGCTTCTCCTACTCGGTCAACGACAGCCAGCGGCTCTACCTCATCGAAACCGCCGAGAAGGGCATCGACTGGCTGCGGCTGCACGCCAAGGGTCGCCCCGGGCACGGCTCGATGATGCACGACGACAACGCCGTCACCGCGCTCGCCGAGGCGGTCGCCCGGATCGGCCGGCACCGCTTCCCGGTGGTGGTGACCGACACCGTGCGGGCTTTCCTGACCGAGGTCTCCGACCTGCTCGGCATCGAGTTGGACCCGGACGACCCGGAGACGGCCATCGCGAAGCTCGGCCCCATCGCCAACATCATCGGCGCGACCATTCGTAACACCGCCAATCCGACCCGATTGAGCGCCGGCTACAAGGACAACGTCATCCCCGGCCGGGCCACCGCCACCATCGACTGCCGCAGCCTGCCCGGCCAGTCCGAGCTGCTGGAGCGGCAGCTGCGTGAGCTGGTCGGCCCGGACATCGCGATCGAGTACGTCCAGCGGCAGCCTGCGCTGGAGACCACCTTCGACGGTGACCTGGTCGAGGCCATGTCGGCGGCCCTGCGCGCGGAGGACCCGGGGGCGCGGCCCGTTCCGTACATGCTCTCCGGGGGCACCGACGCCAAGGCGTTCTCGCAGCTCGGCATCCGCTGCTTCGGGTTCGCCCCGCTGCGGCTGCCCGCCGACCTGAACTTCTCGGCGTTGTTCCACGGCATCGACGAGCGCGTTCCGGTGGACGGACTACAGTTCGGCGTGCGGGTTCTCGACCGGTTCCTCCGCACCTGCTAGTCGTGTCCGGCGGTGGCCGCCGGCGCGCAACCTCCCCATCGTGAAGGGACTGCCCCACATGACCGACCAGCATGGTGAGCTGGACGCCGCTCTCGAGCGGGTGATCGAAGCGGCCCGCCACCACCTGGCCGCCGTACGCGCCGCGCAGGGCCGCGTCGACGACGACGACGTCTGGCAGGCGTACGTGGCGTTGAACAACGCCTCCTTCGCGTACGACGAGCGACTGCTCGACGCCTTCGGCGAGGTGACGCCGTGGGATGTCGACTCGATCGACCCGGACGAGGCCGACGAGCGTTTCGGCGGCGGCGAGGGTGCCGAGGCCAGCGACCCGCACCCCCGGGTGATCTCGGTGCGTCAGCGTCGTGACTACCGGGTGCCGAGCGTCGCCGCGCTGCTGCGGGTGGCCGAGGCGGCCCGCCGCGAGGGCACCCCGGAGGACGACGAGCCGGCGCCGGTGGAGGGCGTCGGCGAGGCGGTGCTGGAGCTGCTGCAGAGCGGTGACGGCTCGCTCGGCGCGTTGGACGTCCCCGAGTTGGAGCCGCTCGACGGGGTGGTCATGGTCAGCGAGGTGGGCACCCCGGTCGATCTGGAGTCGTTCGACGACGACGACGCGGTCGGCCCGTTCCAGCCGGCGGCCGACGACCGGCTGGTCGGTCGGCTCGACGAGCACCCGTTCCTGGAGCTCGACGACGACCACGACCACGCGGGGCACCAGCACTAGGCCGGCTGCCGTCCGGGGCCGGCTCCGGCCTCGGACGGCACCGCCCGGTCGTCAGTACGACAGACCCGGCTGCGGCTGGTTGACCCGCCGACGACGCAGCACCACCTGCCGCGTGCCGTCCCGGTACAGCCGCACCCGGGCCAACTCCCATCCGGAGAACTCCGCCTGGATCGCCAACTGCGCCGCGGCGGTCAGCCGGTCGACGTTCGGCGGCAGCCGCAGTGGCGCGTATTCGTAGTCCATGCCTCCATGCTGCCCAGCCCAGCGGGCGTTCGCCACCCCCTCCGGAGTGACCAACGACGCCGCCGCGGGCGGTTAGTGCCGCCCCGTCCTTCCTCGCTGCCCCGCGTCCCCGTCGCGCCGATCTTGCAGTTTCTGTCGCCGAGATGAGTGGAACGTTCCCTATGTCGCGACAGAAACTGCAAGATCGCGGAAGAGGGTGCGTCGTCCCGGTTGGGCAGGGGCGTCAGGCTGTGGTGACGTTCGCCGTCAGCAGGGCGGCGAGGGCCGGGGCGGCCAGGGCGACCGCCCGAGGGCTGCCCGGGTCGACCGTCAGCCCCCAGGACGAGTCCGGCCAGTCCTCGAACAGGTCGGCGCAGGGCAGCGCGACGAACGGCACCCCGTCCCCGGTGAACGCGGCGAGCGCCCCCGGCGAGGTGAAGACCGGCAGCAGCGGCGCGCCGGTCGCGTCACCGACCACCATCCACGGGAAGTCGGCGTCCGGCGCCGGTTCCCCGGAGAGGGGAACGCACACCGTGGCGCCGGCCAGCGCTCCGAGGTAGCCGGGCAGGTCGCGCTGGCCGACGGCGGCGGCGAGCTGCGCAACCACCGCCGGCTCTGCGTCGACGGGTGTCGCCTCGGCGGGTGCCGCTCCCGTCGGAGCCGCCTCGACCTGGGCCACCTCGACGGGCGCCGGCCGATCGATCGACAGCGCCGCAGGGCCGGGGCGCGCGGCCGGCGGCACCCCAGGGCCGGGACCGGTGGTCGGTGGCACCGGCTGGCAGGAGAGCGCGCCGGGTTCGTCGGTCAACACCTCGGCGGCGGTACGGGTCACGAACACACTGAGCCGCTCCACCTGCTCCGGAGTGCGCGCCGCCTCGTACCACCAGCCCTCGTCGCCGGTCGGGCGGTGCCAGCCGAGCGCGGCCAGGCGTGCCTCGTCGTGGCCGGGGCAGATCACCCGCACCACCTCGCGGCGCACCAGCAGCCGGATCCCGCGCGGACCGGCGGAGAGCTCCAGGTCGGTGTCCCGGTCGCAGCGGGAGACGCTGTCCCGCAGCCGAGCGGCGATCTCGGGCCAGGTCGGCGCCGGCGACGTCACGCCGGTGCGCCCGGCAGGCGGTCGTCCAGCCGACCGAGCCGGGCCACGGTCTCCTCCAGCCGGCCCAGCGACGAGAAGTCCCCCGGAGTGCCGAACAGGTCGCCGAGCCCTGCGCCGAGCGCGACGTCCAACCCCTCGGTGTGCTCGTCGACGTGCCCGGAGGCAACCTCCCGAGCCCGCCGGTACGCGTCGAGCACCAACTCGGCAACCCCCTCCGTGCCGGCGCGCAGGGCGGCGGGCGCGAGGGTGAGGCCGGTCAGCGCGCCGGTGGCGTCGACGGTCGCCGAGACCAGCCCGCTCTCGTCGACCGCGGTGCCGGACAGCTCGGCCAGGTCGTCGCGGAGGCCCGCGAACCGGCGTTCGATGTCGGCGATCCGCCCGGCGAGCGCGTCGAACGCGGACGTCGGGTCCGTCATGAGAATCCTCCCCGTGGATCGTGCGACCGGGTGGTGCCCGGCGGCCGGGAGATCGTATCGTCGGTGCGCTCGACTCATGGGGGAGGAACGGCATGCCGCCGGATATCGATGTCGACGTGCAGGCGGTCCGTCGACTGGAGACAGCCGCCAAGCAGGTCGCCAGCTCGCTGGCCGCGCTGGAGCGGCAGATCGTCTCGGCCGGCGACGTGCCGTCGGACGCCTTCGGTCACCTGCCGTTCGCCAGCGACATGCTCCGCGACAAGTACGCCGAGCAGGTCACCGGCGGCAAGGAGTTGTTCGCCGCCGCGAACGCCGCGTTCGGCCGGGTCGCCACGGCGCTGGCCGACACGGTCGAGGCGTACGAGCACAACGAACGGGACCTCGACGCCGGGTTCAAGGCCATCCAGTCGGGGCTGCCCGGATGAGCGGCCCGGCCGGCAGCGCCGTCCAACTGTGGAACGGCCTGGACAGCGCGCTCTCCGGGGTGCAGGACGCCGTCGACAGTGTCTGCCGGACCCTGGCCTGGCCACTGATCCAGCTCGTCGACCTGGTCGACGGCGAGCCGGCCGTGCTGCGCGCGAAGGCCGCCGAGTGGGACGCGCTGGCCGCGCAGGTGCGCGACCTGGCCCAGGGCCACCGCGGCACCCGGGAGTCCGCGCAGGCCGGCTGGCGCTCACCGTCCGGTGTGGCGTACGGCCAGCGGTTGGCCGAGGTGGAGCAGCAGCTCCTCGACGTCGCCGAGCAGTTCGCCGCGACCGCGGAATACCTGCGCAGTGTCGCCGACGGCCTGCAGACCGTGCACGACGTGCTCGTGGACCTCTGCGTGGAGTTCGTGAACTTCCTCCTGGTGACGCTGGTGACGGCGTTGCTGATGGCGCCGGTGACTATGGGGGCGTCCTGGGCGGTCGGCGTGGGCGTGACGGTGACCAGGGCCCTGGTCGTGGTCACCCGGATGCTGAAGGTCATCCGGCCGCTGGCGGTGCATCTGCAGAAGGTCATCCGCCTGCTCCAGCGGGTCATGCTGTACCTGCGCAAGCTGCAGGCACACCTCGACAAGCTGGTCAAGATGCAGGACAAGCTGCGTACCGGCAAGAAGTACGCCGACAAGCGGCACGCCGCCGGCAAGGCCGACAAGTGGTTCCACAAAATTTTCGACCCCACGAAGGGCACCTACAAGCTGGGCAAGTCCGGTTCCCCGTTCGACATGGGCGTCCTCGACCGGGCCGCCGCGCTGCGGGCGCACGGGGTCGCCGACGGGGCCCGGGTGATCGCCCGGGACTGGGCGACGAACCTGCCGTGGAACGTGCCGAACTCGGTCGTGCACGGCGTCACCTGGGGGACGGTCGCGTTGACCAGCGGGCTCTCCGTTCCCGGCAGCGAACAGGTCGGCGACCAGATCGACCAGGCGGTGCAGGGCGGCGCGGACTGGATCGACCAGAATGTGTTCGGGCAGCCGCCGGCGGGTCAGCCGGCGGGCCGCTAGGAGGAACGCGTGATGTCAGAGGAGCGAGGCCGGCTCGGTCGGTTCACCGACGCGGTGCTCGGCGGCGCGCGGGCCGCCCGGGACAAGGCCCGCGAGCTGCGCGACGAGTTCCGCACCAGCGACGAACCCGAACGTGCTCTCGTCGCGCCACTGCTGCCCGGTCAGGAGCTGCGCTACGTGGGGCTCGGCCCGGTCCGCGCCCCGCAGACCCACAAGGCCGGTCGGCAGCTCGCCGATGTGATGGCCGACGAGTTTGTCGACTCGCTCGACCCGAAGGTGCTGTTCGGGCTACTCAACATCGTCAACCCGGTGGTCTGGGTGGACGCGGTGCTGACGCCGGTCCGGCTGGCCGCGGGCGTGCTGCTGCTGCCCGGTAAGGCCGGTGCCATCGCCGCCGGTGTGCCGGAGGCGGCCGAACCGGAGCCGACCCCACCACACCAGCGGGTGCAGCGCGATCCCATCCCGCTCACCGAGGAGCAGGAGGCGTTCCGCGCCCTGTTCCGGCTCAGCCTGTACCGCCCGCTGGCCGAGCAGCTCGCCGAGATCGCCTACCGTCGCCGGTTCGTCTTCAGCGGCGACCTCGCCACCCTCGCCGGCAGCCTGCTGCTCTTCCTGGAGCGTTACAGCGGCACCCCGCTGGCGGTGACCGACACCCACCTGCACCTGCTGCGGATGGGCCCCCGCCCGGACGCCGACCGGCCCGACCGACGGCAACCGCGGGTGCTGTGGAGTGTGCGTCGCGACCGGGTGGCCCGGGTCGACTCGGAGCGCGGCGCGACCGGGCTCGTGCAGCTGACGTCCACGATCGTCTTCGACGACGGCTCGTGGATCCGGCTCACCCAGCCCGCGCTCCGCGACGACCAGTCGCGCTTCCTGACCGCGATCCACGACCTCCCCGGGCAGCGCCCTCAGCCGTGATCCGGCGCGCGCGGCCAGCCGGGACCTGGCCGGCTGGTCAGCCGTCGCGTTCGGGGTAGCCGACCGGTACCGCGGAGACGTCGTCCAGCGCGGTGGTGATCTCCTCGGGCAGGGTGATCCGTTCCACTGCGAGCGCGCCGAGGAGCTGCCCGACCGTGCGCGCGCCGAGGATCGGCGCGGTCACGCCGGGCCGGTCCCGGATCCACGCCAACGCCACCTCCAACGGCGACACCCCCAGCCCACCGGCCGCGGTCGCCACCGCCTCCACGATGCTGGAGCAGCGCGGCTCCAGGTAGGTCGAGACGAACCGCTCGAAGTGCGGCGACGCGGCCCGGGAGTCGGCCGGGCGGCCGTGCCGGTACTTGCCGGTGAGCACGCCCCGGCCCAGCGGCGACCAGGGCAGCACGCCGAGGCCGAGCGCGTCGCACGCGGGCAGCACCTCCCGCTCCACGCCTCGCTCCAGCAGCGAATACTCCACCTGAGAGGCGACCACCGGCGCCCGCCCCGGCCAGGCGGTCTGCCAGGCGGCGGCCCGCGCGGTCTGCCAGCCGGAGAAGTTCGACACCCCGACGTAGCGGACCTTGCCGCTGGCCACCGCGTGGTCCAGGGCGGCCAGGGTCTCTTCGAGGGGGGTGTCCGGGTCGTACCCGTGCACCTGGAACAGGTCGACGTGGTCGGTGCCGAGCCGGCGCAGCGACGCGTCCAAGGTGCGCAGCAGGTGCCCCCGGGAGCCGTCCCGACGTCGGCCACTGCCGGGGCGCAACCCGGCCTTGGTGGCGATCAGCAGGTCCTCACGGGGGACGAGGGAGCCCAGCAGCGAGCCGATCACCGACTCGGCGTCGCCGTCGCCGTACACGTCGGCGGTGTCGATCAGGTTGCCGCCCGCGTCGAGGTAACTCTTCAGCTGAGCGGCCGCATCGTCGGCGTCGGTGTCCCGGCCCCAGGTCATGGTGCCGAGCGCGAGCCGGGAAACCGCCAGCCCGCTTCGGCCGAGCGGTCGCTGTTGCATGGGTGAACCTTATTTCGAACCTGCCGCCACGGATATCCTCGCTCCCGTATCTCTGCCGGTTCTGCCGGTTCCGCCGCCCCGGGCTGCCCCGATGGAGGGGGGATCAAAGGGGTCGAGCCGGTGATCGAGTCCGTTATCGGCATTGCGTAACCTGGGGCGACCTGTGCCACGGATGGGGGAGGACCAGTGCGACTCGGGCTCAGTCTCGGATATCAGACGGCGTGGAGCACACCGGCCGACCACCTGGCGCTGGCTCAGGAGGCGGACCGGCTGGGCTATTCGGTGGTGTGGGCGGCGGAGGCCTACGGCTCCGACTCGCCCAGCATGCTCGCCTGGATGGCCGGCCAGACCGAACGGATCGACGTCGGCGCCGCGGTGATGCAGATCCCCGCCCGTACGCCGGCGGCCACCGCCATGACCGCCGCCACCATCGACGCGCTCTCCGGCGGTCGGTTCCGCCTCGGCCTGGGTGTCTCCGGCCCGCAGGTGTCCGAGGGCTGGCACGGCGTGCGCTTCGCCAAGCCGCTGGCCCGGACCCGCGAGTTCGTCGACATCGTCAAGCTGGCCGTCGCCCGCAAGGAGGTGGCGTACGACGGCGAGCACTACACGCTGCCGCTGCCGGACGGCCCGGGCAAGGCCCTGCGGCTGGGCTTCCACCCACCCCGCGAGCACATACCGATCTACCTGGCCGCGGTCGGCCCGAAGAACCTGGAGCTGGCCGGCGAGATCGCCGACGGCTGGCTGGCCGTGTTCTACGCCCCGGAGTTCGCCGAGGAGCAGCTCGCCTCGGTGCGCGCCGGGCGGGCCAAGGTCGGCAAGGAGTTGGCAGGGTTCGACGTGGTGCCGTCGGTGCCTGTGGTGGTCGGCGACGACGTGGCCTCCTGCGCCGAACTCGTCCGCTGGTACGCCGCGCTCTACGTGGGTGGCATGGGCAGCCGGCAGCAGAACTTCTACAACCAGCTCGCCACCCGGATGGGTTACGGCGACGCCGCCCGCGAGGTGCAGGAGCTGTACCTGGCCAAGCGGCAGCGCGACGCCGCCGCCGCGGTGCCCATGGAGTTCATCGACCGCACCTCGCTGCTCGGCCCGAAGGAGCGCATCGCCGAGCGGATGCGGGAGTACGCCGCAGCCGGCGTCACCACGCTGTCGGTGACCCTCTTCGTGGCCGACCGGGACAGCGGTGTGCAGACCCTGCGTACCGTCGCCGAGGCTCTCGACCTCTCGGGAGTCGGCGAGTGACCTGGGTCGAGGCCATCGTCCTGGGCATCGTCCAGGGACTGACCGAGTTCCTTCCGGTCAGCTCGTCGGGGCATCTGCGGATCACCTCGGCGATCTTCTTCGACCGGGACGCCGGCGCGTCGTTCACCGCGGTCACCCAGCTCGGCACCGAAGCGGCCGTGCTGATCTACTTCGCGAAGGACATCTGGCGGATCACCCGGACCTGGCTGGTGGGCATCCGGGACAAGTCGGTCCGCTCCAGCCTCGACTACCGGATGGGCTGGTACGTGATCGTCGGCTCGATCCCGATCGGGCTGTTCGGTTTCGTGTTCAAGGACCAGATCAAGACCGCCGGGCGCAACCTGTGGGTGGTGGCGACCACGCTGATCGTGTTCGCGTTCGTGTTGGCGTTCGCGGAGTACTGGGGGCGGCAGACCCGCACCCTGGAGAACTTCCGGATGAAGGACGGCGTCGTGATGGGCTTCGCCCAGGCCATGGCGCTGGTCCCCGGGGTGTCCCGCTCCGGCGGCACGCTCACCGCCGGCCTGCTGCTCAACCTGACCCGGGAGGCCGCGGCACGGTACTCGTTCCTGCTGGCCATTCCGGCGGTGGTGATGTCCGGCGTGTTCAGCCTCGGGGACGTCTTCGAACCGTCCGCGCCGGGCACGTCCGTGCCCACCGTGGCCCAGACGATCGTGGCCACCGTCATCGCGTTCGGCATCGGCTACGCGGCCATCGCCTGGCTGCTGCGCTATGTCGCCCACCACACCCTGTACGTCTTCGTGCTGTACCGGGTCGCGCTCGGCACCCTGGTCCTGGCTCTGCTGATGACCGGCACGATCAGCGCCACCTGATCCGCCCGCACCGGCCCCCGCCCCTCGCAGAGGGGGCGGGGGCCGTTTCGTGTCCGGATCGGGAGGAGCTGGCCGTTTCCGTTGTTCCGCACAATGAGGACTTAGCGGCTCTAGTCTCCTGATATCGGGCTGTCTCCCCGGGTGGGATCTGTCGGTGGCTCGCGTCGGAGGGGGCGACCGTGACTGCCAGCGCTGGCCCGAAGCGCGGCCGGGGGCGGCCACCGAGACGCAACCTCGTCGCGGTCGTCTCGATCGTCGTGCTCTCCGGTGCGTTCTTCGGCTACGACCAGGGTGTCATCAGCGGTGCGCTGCGCGACATTCGCCAGACCTTCCACGCGGACACCTTCGCCGTCGAGGTGGCGGCGAGCTGGGTGACCCCCGGAGCGTTGGTGGGTGCGTTGCTCGGTGGTCACCTCGCGGACCGGATCGGTCGCCGGAAGGCGCTGTGGGTCGCCGCCGCCACGTTCGCGGTGGGCACGATCCTGCAGGCGTTGGCACCGGTGATCGGGGTCATGTTCGGTGCGCGGTTGATCCTGGGGCTGGGCATCGGGGTGGCCTCGGTCGCCGGACCGATGTACGCGGCGGAGGCCGCGCCGGAACGGATCCGCGGCAGTCTCCTGGCGGTCTACCAGTTCTCCACCACGTTCGCCATCTTCGTCGGTTACCTGGCGGACGAGTTGTTCGAGGCCGGGAACTCGTGGCGTTACCTGCTGGTGGCGGCGGCGCTGCTGGGTCTAGCCCTCGCCCTGGTCACCACCGTGATCCCCGACTCGGCTGTCTGGTACTTCGGACGGGGGGACAGGCGCCGGGCGGAGGCGTCCCTGAGAGCGACCGTGCCGGAGCGGAAGGTGCCCCAGCGACTGCATGCCATCGAGGAGAGCCTCGCGGCCGGTAAGGCGGGTTGGCGGGAGGTGCTGTCACCGCAGTGGCGGCGTCCGTTGGTGCTCGGTGTCGGCATGGCGCTGTTCCAGCAACTGACCGGGATCAACGGGATCATCTACTACGCCGATGAGATCTTCTCGTTCGCCGGGTTCCACACCCCGCAGGCGCAACTGGCCGCGACCACCTGGGCCATCGGTGGGGTCGACTCACTCTTCACGCTGGTCGCGGTCGCCTTCCTGGATCGGCTCGGTCGCCGGCCGCTGCTGCTGGTCGGGCTGCTGGGCATGGCGGTCTCGCTCGTGGTTGTCAGCGTCAGTTTCGCCAGGATGGACCCGGCGGCGCGTACGGCCGGAGCGGCCGGGCATCGTCCCACCGACGCGGGCATCTTCCTGCTGATCGGGGTGGTCATGTTCGTGGCGTTCTACGCGATGTCGATCGGACCGACCGCCTGGACCGTGATCAACGAGATCTTCCCGGGCCGCATCCGGGGCCGGTGCGTCGCGATCGCCTCCGCTACCCACTGGGGGACCGAGTACCTCATCACGCAGTTCTTCCTGAGCATGCTCGACGCTCTGGGGAGATCGGGGGTGTTCGCCCTCTTCGCCGGCACCTGTGTGCTCGGCTTCCTGTTCGTCTGGCGGTACCTGCCGGAGACCAAGGGCAGGACCCTCGAACAGATTCAGCAGATGTGGCAGACCGACGCTCGTGCTCGGCACCCTCACCGAGCCGACGGCCAGTCGTCCGGTACGGCGTGATTCTCGGCTTCTGACCCGTGACGCAGCGGGCCCGGCGTACGGTTCGCTTGAAGTCGCTTAAACCGGATCTATCGGACAAATAATCTCATTCGGGTTGAGCTGAGTGCTCACCCTGTGGCGAGTCCTCCCGGCGGAATGGCGGCTCCCGACCGACAGTCGCGAAGGACCAGGACGTGCATCTGACACCAAGGGAATTCGACAAGCTGACGATCCTCTCGATGGCGATCGTCGCCAACGCCCGCAAGGCCAGGGGGATCAAGCTGAACCACCCCGAGGCCGTCGCGGTGATCTGCGCGGCGGCCCTGGAGGGGGCACGGGAGGGCAAGACCGTCGAAGAGGTCATGAACGAGGCCCGCAGCACCCTCAGCGCCGACGACGTGATGCCGGGCGTGCCGGACATGCTGCCCATGATCCAGGTCGAGGCGGTCTTCACCGACGGCTCACGACTGGTCACCGTGCACTCACCGATTCGATAGGCGCAGCCAGCCCAGAGGCGATCCCCAGAAAGGCGGAGCAGGAAATGGCCAAGCAACATCCCGGTCCCAATTCGAAGCACGTGCGACCCATCGGGGGCTACGTGCTGAGCGACCAGCCGCTGGAGTTGAACGCGGGGCGACCGGTCACCGAGGTTGTCGTCCACAACACCGGTGACCGACCGATCCAGATCGGCTCACACTTCCACTTCTTCGAGGCCAACCGGATGCTCGCCTTCGATCGTGAGGCCGCCTTCGGCAGGCGCCTGAACATCCCGGCGACGACCTCCATCCGCTTCGAGCCGGGCGACAAGAAGACGGTCGAGCTCATTCCCTTCGGCGGGCAGCAGCGCGTGTACGGATTCAACGGCCTGGTGCAGGGGTGGAGCGGCAGCGAGTCGACTCCCAGCTACCGGCCGGACCGCACCGAGGCGATCCACAACGCCAGGACCCGGGGGTTCAAGTTCGCCCCGGAGCAGCAGGACAGCCCCAAGGGCAAGAAACAGTAGATCCGCTATCCCGCAGGGTTGCCAGCCTCGGGCAGGAGAGATGATTCGATGAGCCAGATTTCACGGCAAGAATATTCCGGAATGTACGGCCCGACGACGGGCGACCAGATCAGGCTCGGCGACACCGACCTGTACATCGAGATCGAGAAGGATCTCCGGGTCCTCGGCGACGAGGTGATGTACGGCGGGGGCAAGACCCTGCGCGACGGCATGGGGGTCAACAACCAGTACACCAACGCGCAGGGTGGCCTGGACCTGGTCATCACGAACGTGACCGTCGTCGACGCGACCCTCGGCGTGATCAAGGCCGACGTCGGGGTCAAGGACGGCAAGATCGCTGGCATCGGCAAGGCCGGCAACCCGAACGTCATGGACGGGGTCACCCCCGAGCTGGTGACCGGTCCGGGTACCGAGGCCATCTCCGGCGAGCACCTCATCCTGACCGCCGGGGGCATCGACACGCACGTGCACCTGGTGACGCCGCTGCAGGCGTACGCCGCCCTGAGCAACGGCGTGACCACCCTCTGGGGCGGCGGCACCGGCCCGACCGACAGCACCAACGGCGTGACCATCACCCCGGGTCCGTGGAACATCCACGCGATGATGCGGGCCTTCGAGACCATCCCGATCAACATCGGCCTGATGGCGAAGGGCAACAGCACCGGCCGTGCGCCGTTGGTGGAACAGATCATGGCCGGCGCGCCGAGCTTCAAGATCCACGAGGACTGGGGTGCGCCGCCGGCGGTGATCCGGGCCTGCCTGGACGTCGCCGACGAATTCGACGTGCAGGTCAGCATCCACACCGACACCCTCAACGAGAGCGGCTACCTCGAGGACAGCATCGCCGCGTTCGAGGGCCGGACGATCCACACCTTCCACACCGAGGGCGCCGGTGGAGGGCACGCGCCGGACGTGATCAAGGTCGCCAGCCAGATGAACGTGCTGCCCAGCTCGACCACGCCGACGGTGCCGTACGGCATCAACAGTCAGTCCGAGCTGTACGACATGATCATGGTCTGTCACAACTTCAACCCGCAGGTCCCCTCGGACGTGGCCTTCGTGGAGAGCCGGATCCGGACCGAGACGATCGCGGCCGAGGACGTCCTGCTCGACGAGGGCGTCATCTCGATGATGCAGAGCGACTCGCAGGCCATGGGGCGGGTGGGCGAGACCTGGCTGCGGACCATCCAGCTCGCCGGGCAGATGAAGACCGCGCGCGGCAAGCTCGCCGAGGACTCCAGCGCCAACGACAACTTCCGGGTGCTGCGGTACGTCGCCAAGATGACCATCAACCCGGCGATCACCCAGGGGATCTCGCACGTGCTGGGCTCGGTCACGCCGGGCAAGATGGCCGACCTCGTGCTCTGGGAGCCGGCCTTCTTCGGCGCGAAGCCGAAGCTGGTCCTCAAGGGCGGCATGATCGCCTGGTCGATCATGGGTGACCCGAACGCCTCGCTGCCGACACCGCAACCGGTCTACTACCGGCCCTCGTTCGCCGCGTACGGCAGCCAGCTCGCCCAGACCTGCGTGACCTTCGTGTCCCGGGCCGCGCACGAAGCCGGCATCGCCGAGCAGCTCGGCCTGCAACGGCAGGTCATGCCCGTGTACCGGACCCGTGGGCTCACCAAGCGGGACATGGTCCGCAACGACCGGCTTCCCAAGCTCGAGGTCGATCCGGAGACCTTCGCCGTGAAGATGGACGGCGTCCACGCGACGGTGCCGCCGGCCCGGAACCTGCCCCTGAGCCAGCTCTACTTCTTCAGCTGACCCCGTCGGGACCGCCTCGCACGTGCCTGGTCCCGGCACACCGACCGAAAGGAGAAGCCGTGCTCGTCGAGACGGTGCTCGGGAACATGAACGAGCCGGACTGGACGCTCCGCCTGAAGGAAGCGCGCATCGACGACCTGGTCCTCGACCAGTGGGACGCCCAGAAGAGCCGCATCCGCAAGATGACCAGCTCCGGGGCGGAGCTGTCGGTCGCGCTCGCGCGTGGCGTCCGGCTGCGCGACGGTGACGTCCTGGCCTGGGACGACCTCACCGCCACCGCGGTGGTGGCCCGGGTGCAGCTGGGCGAGGTGATGGTGGTCCACCTCGACAAGCTGCGCGGCGAGTCGGCCGAGCTGCTCATCCGCTCGGCCGTCGAGCTCGGTCACGCCATCGGCAACCAGCACTGGCCGGCCGTGGTCAAGGGCACCAAGATGTACGTCCCGCTGACGGTGGACCGCAAGGTCATGGACTCGGTGATGCGCACCCACGCCTTCACCGGAATCACCCACGAGTTCGTTCCCGGCACCGAGGTCATCGCGTACCTCGCGCCGCACGAGTCGCGGCGGTTGTTCGGTGGCGCCGACTCGACGCCGCACTCCCACCTCCCCGCCGACCTCAACTGAGCGGGGCCGGACGGTGCGCACCATGGCCGAAACCCTGAAGCTGCTGCAGTTCGGCGACTCGGTCTTCCCGGTCGGCGCCTTCTCCTTCTCCGGCGGCCTGGAGATGGCCGTCCAGCACGGCGTCGTCCACGACCGGGAGACCCTCCAGGAGTACGTCCGGACGGTCACCCGGCTCGCCGCCACCGGGGACGGTGTCGCCCTGCTCGCCGGGCACCGTGCCGCCACCGCGGGAGACCTCGACCGGATCCGGCGCGCCGACGAGGCCGTCCACCTGCGCAAGATCAACGAAGAGATGCGGACCATGTCCGTACGCATGGGGCGCAAGCTGGCGGAGGCCGCGACCCGGATCGTCGGGGAGACCCTGCTCAAGAAGCGGCTCGGCGAGTCGGCGACCGGCGCGCCGGTCACCTATCCGGTCGCGCTCGGGGTGGTCTTCGCCGACCTCGGGGTGCCCGAGGAGGACGCCTTCGCGGCCCACCAGTACGGCGCCGCGTCGACGGTGCTCAGCGCCGCCATCCGGTTGATGCGCGTCGACCACCTCGACGCGCAGTCGATCCTGTTCGCGGTCAACGAGAAGGTCACCGACGACTACCGCGACGTGCGCACCGCCGGCCTCGACGACATGCAGACCTTCGGGCCGCACATCGACGTCCTGGCCGGCGCGCACCAGCACATCCACGTGCGGATGTTCATGAGCTGAGCGCTGACCTCCGCGATCCACACGTTTCTGACCCTCAACACGTCTCCCAGAAGGACTGGTCACATCATGAAGTCGGCAAGTCGTATCGGCGTAGGCGGCCCCGTGGGCAGCGGCAAGACCGCGATCATCGAGGCTGTCGTGCCCCGTTTCGTGGACAACGGGCTGCGCGTACTGGTGATCACGAACGACGTCGTCACCACCGAGGACGCGAAACACGTCCGGCGCGCCCTGACCGGGGTCCTCGTCGAGGAACGGATCCTCGGGGTGGAGACCGGGGCCTGCCCGCACACGGCCGTGCGCGAGGACCCGAGCATGAACCTGGCGGCGGTGGAGGACATGGAGTCCCGGTTCCCGGACAGCGACGTGGTGCTGATCGAGAGCGGCGGCGACAACCTCACCCTGACGTTCAGCCCTGCCCTGGTCGACTACTTCATCTACGTCATCGACGTGGCGGCCGGCGACAAGATCCCGCGCAAGAACGGTCCGGGGATCTCCAAGTCCGACATCCTCGTGATCAACAAGACGGATCTCGCCCCCTACGTGGATGCCGACCTCGACCTCATGGCGCGTGACGCGGACGTGATGCGCAATGGCAAGCCGGTCGTGTTCACCAACTGCAAGACCGGAGAGGGCATCGACGAACTGGTCTCGCTGATCCGCCGCAACGCGCTCTTCGACGCCGAAGTGGTCGCATGATCACACTGGACGGCGCGCGGGAACTGGAGGCGTACCAGGACCAACCGGCGCAGTTGCCCGCGGCGTCCAACGGCAAGGTGGGCGTGCTGCGGCTCGGGTTCGAGCGGCGCGGCGATCGGACGATCCTGCACGATCTCTACCGGCAGTCACCGCTGCTGGTCCAGCGGGCGCTCTACTGGGACCAGGAGATGCCGCAGCTGCCCTGCGTCATGATCCTCACCACCTCTGGCGGCGTGCTCCAGGGCGACCGCCTGCACATGGACGTCGACCTGGCACCGGGCAGCCAGGCGCACCTGGTCACCCAGGCCGCCACCAAGATCCAGGAGATGGACGCGAACTACGGCTCGCAGATCCAGCGCTTCACCCTGGCCGAGGAGACCTATCTCGAATACCTCCCGGAGCCCGTGATCCCGTACCGGGGCAGCCGGTTCGTCACCGACACCCAGGTGCGGCTCCCGGAGAGCGCCACCATGCTCTACGGCGAGGTCCTTCAGCCCGGCCGGAAGTACTACCGCGACGGCGAACTCTTCGCCTACGACCTCTTCTCCTCCTCGCTGCGCGCGGAGCGACCGGACGGCCGGCAGTTGTTCGTGGAGAAGTTCGTGGTGGCTCCCGGGCAGTTCCCGGTGGCGCGGCTCGGCGTCATGGATCGCTTCCACATCTTCGGCAACGTCGTGCTCCTCACCGGGCCGGAGCGGGCCGCCCGCGTCTTCGAACGGACCTCGGCGCCGGTCTGGGACGAGGAGACGCCGCTGGCCAGCGCCGTCAGTCGACTGCCCAACGACGCGGGCCTCATCTTCAAGGTCCTCGGGCAGGAGACGGAGCCGGTGCGTGCCGCGGTACGTGCCTTCTGTGTGGCCGCCCGCGAAGAGGTGACCGGCCGGACCTTCCCGCCGGCCTTCAGCTGGCGATGACGGGCTGAGGAGATGCCGTGCCGAGCGTGACCCGCAGTTGGGACAAGCTGAGTGACCACAACCCTCTGATCGGCTTCGTCGACGCCTGCCTGCGCGGGCCCGCACAGGTCGTCCTGCAGAACAACCCGCTCACCGGGCTGCTCGTCCTGGTCGCGATCGCCTGGGGAGCGTTCGAGAACGGGCAACCACGGATCCTCGGGGGAGCTGTTCTCGGTCTCGTCGTCGGCACCGCCACGGCCGTCGCCCTGCGGGTGGACGAGCCCTCGTTGCGCAAGGGACTGTTTGGCTTCAGCCCGCTGCTGACCGGGATCGCGGTTCCGACCTTCCTCGACGACCGGCCGCTGATGTGGCTCTACCTGGTGCTCGGCGCGGTGGCCACGACAGTGGTCACCCTGGCCCTGAACGCGATCTTCAAGACCTGGGGCCTGACCGCCTTCACCATGCCGTTCGTGCTGACCACCTGGGTGCTGCTGCTTGCCGCGTACCAGTTCGACCGGTTCACGGTGCTGACCAACCTGAAGCCGATGTTTCCCGGTGAGGGGCAGTTGACCGATGGTCGCTTCACCTGGGACCTGGTCCCCACCTTTCTACGCGGGGTGTCCCAGGTTTATCTGATCAACAGCTGGGTCACCGGGTTGATCATCCTGGTCGCGCTGCTGGTCAACTCCCGCTGGTCCGCGCTGTTCGCGGTGATCGGCACCGTCGGCGCGACCCTGCTCGCGCTCTGGTTCGGGGCCGACGCGACCTCGCTGGACAAGGGACTGTTCGGCTTCAACGCGGTACTGACGGCAATCGCCGTGGGCGCGGTGCTGCACCGTCCCGGTGCGCTGGTGACCGTGTACACCCTCTTCGGCATCGCCCTGACGCTCTTCGTCCAGATGTCCCTGACGAGCATGCTCACCCCGCTGGCCATCCCGGTGCTGACCGCGCCGTTCAACATCGCGACCTGGCTGCTGCTGCTGCCCAAACGGCACTTCGCCCCGGTGCCCAACCACGAACGCGCCAAGGAGACCGTCGTCTCGGCGGTGAAGCACTCCGTCTGACCGTACCGAGAGGAAGAGGTGAGCTCCCGTGCTCGCTCAGGACGCGGTGAACCCGGGCGACACCGCCTGGGTGCTGGTGTGCACCGGCCTGGTGTTGTTCATGACCCCTGGCCTGGCCGCCTTCTACGGCGGAATGGTCCGCACCCGCAACGTGCTCGCGATGTTGCAGCAGAACATGGTCGCGTTGGGGGTCGTCAGCCTGACCTGGGTGCTGGTCGGCTACACCATCGCCTTCGGGGACGACGCCGGCACCGGCCTCTTCGGCAACCTCGAACTCTTCGGGCTCAACGATCTCCGGGTGCCGCCCGCGCCACACCTGCACGTGGTCACCGGCCAGGTGACCATCCCGACCCTGGCGTTCGTCGCGTACCAGATGATGTTCGCGGTGATCACCCCCGCGCTGATCACCGGCGCCACGGCAGGCCGGCTGAGGTTTGCCGGCTGGGTCGCGTTCCTGGCGATCTGGTCCATCGTGGTCTACGCGCCGGTCGCGCACTGGCTCTGGCACCCCGACGGCTGGCTGGCCAAGTTCGGCACCCAGGACTGGGCCGGTGGCATGGTCGTGCACGCCTCGGCGGGAGCCGCCGTACTCGGCACCCTGCTGGTCGTCGGGCGCCGTCGAGGCTGGCCACGCACCGCCTCCCCGCCCAACTCGATCCCGCTGACCATCCTCGGGGCGGGCATCCTCTGGTTCGGATGGTTCGGCTTCAACGGCGGGGACGGACTCCAGGCCAACGGGCTCGCCGCCCAGGCGTTGATCAACACCCATCTCGCGGCCGCCGCCGGCATGCTCGTCTGGCTGGTGGCGGAGCGGTTGAAGGACGGCCACAGCACCGTCGTGGGCGGTGTCTCCGGTGCGGTCGCGGGGCTCGCGACGGTCACCCCCGCCGCCGGGTACGTCAACACACTCTCCGCCATCGCCATCGGAGCGATCGCCGGATTCGTCTGCCACTTCGCGTTGCGGTTGAAGTATCTGCTCCGGCTCGACGACGCGCTGGACGTCCTCGCGGTCCACTTCGTCGGCGGCATGCTCGGCTCGCTGCTGGTCGGCTTCTTCGGCGACAGCGGCGTCAACCCGCTCGGCAAGGACGGCCTCTTCTACGGCGGCGGCGGATCCCTGCTCTGGCACCAGATCGTCGGCGTGGTCGCCGTGGTGGCCTTCTCCTTCGTGCTCAGTTGGGCGATCGCCGCCGCGGTGCAGGCCGTCCTCGGGCTCCGTGCCCCCGCCGACGAGCAGGACAACCTCGACCACACCCAGCAGGACGCCGACGCGTACCACCTGGGCGGCGTGGCGGGCCTCAACGGCACCGGCGCACCGCAGCGTCGGCGCGAACCCGGGCGGGAACGCGGCGCCGAACGGCCCGCCGGGTCGGTCCAGAACGCCCGGCTGGTCACCGCGACGGTCAATCCGACGCTGCTGCCGACGACCCGGGAGCTACGGGACGCCCTGGTCGGTGCGGGAGCCACCTCGATCGTGCTCTTCGACGCCACGGTCTCCACCGCCGAACCGACCGCACGTTCGCTGCCTCGGGGCTACTGGCAGGACCAGGACCTCGTGGGCCGCGCCCGGGTCGAGGTCGTGGTGGAACGAGAGTCGGTGTCCGCCGTGCTGGACGTGCTGGGTCGTTACGGTGCCGAGCGCTCGGAGTGCTTCGTGCAGGACGTCCAGCTGGCGACGGACCTCCGCTGAGCTTGTGGGTGCACGTCGGCGGGGGGTGATTCCGGCCTCGGTCACCTCCTGCAGCGGCGGGAACGGACCAGGAACGACAGGGCGGCCAGGGCGAGCGTCCCCCAGGCCGGCACCCATTGTGGTTGTTCCTGCGCCACTGTTCCGATGCCGCCCCCGGTGGCGTAACAGATCAGCGCCAGGAGCCCGAGGAAGGTCCCCTGCCGGGCCCGCTTCCGGCGGGTGTCCGGTCCGGCGAGCCAACGCCCGACGCGTTCGCCGATCTTCGCCACCGTGCCCGACTGGTAGGTGATGGCGGTGGTGATCCCGGCCGTGCGAACGAACAGGGTCGCCAGCGCGCCCATGGCGAAGCCACCTGCGGCGGCCAGCGCGATCCGCGACGGCCCGCCCTGCCGGCCGTGGTGGAGCAGGACGTTGAGCACCGCCCAGAGCGCCAGCGTGACCACGGCGCAGGCGAGCCCTCGGAGGGACGGCGACCACCGGCTCCGTGCCGCGCGTACCTGTGAGACCACGCCCGTCCCGGCGGCGAACGCGATCAGTGAGGCCGCGGACTCGGGCCAGGCTGCGTGTCGTCCGGCCAGGCCGATGCCCAGGAGGACGGCGTTGCCCGACTGGTTGGCGACGAATGCCCCGTAGCGCAGGAAGGCGAAGGCGTCCACGAAGCCGGCGATACCGGTGGTGAGGGCGAGGACCAGGAGCGGCTGCCGGAACTCCCGGTACACGTCCTGTGGGTCCGACGTGATCGAGGGCCGCGCGGATGCCGCTGAGTCGCCCATCGTGTTCCACACCCTCCCAGCGGAACCCGGACAAGCCGGGCATCGGGAATTTTACCGATCCACCGGTCTGCCATGCCGCTTTCGCTCCGGGACGGCGCCCGGCGCGGACAGTGCGTACACCGGAGGGCCGCGCCCCCGGTCGGACGCAGGTCATAGGGTGGTCCCCGTGGCGACCCTTCTGCTTCTGCGACACGGCCGAACCACCGCGAACGCCGACGGCGGCCTGGCCGGCCGCCAGCCGGTCGAGTTGGACGAGACCGGGCGCGCCCAGGCCACCGCGGTGGGCGAGCGGTTGCGGGCGGTGCCGCTGGCCGCCGTGGTGACCAGCCCTCTCATCCGGTGCCGGCAGACCCTGGAGTTGGCGCTTCCGCAGGCCGCCCCGGTGGTCGAGGACGGGCTGATCGAGTGCGACTACGGCAGCTGGGAGGGGCAGCCGCTGAAGAAGCTCGCCAAGGAGCCGCTCTGGCCGGTGGTCCAGCAGCACCCCAGCGCGGCGGTCTTCCCGGGTGGGGAGGCGATGGCGGCGATGGCGGCACGTGCCGTGGCAGCGGTGCGTACCTGGGACGCCCGGGTGACCGCCGAGCACGGGCCCGAGGCGGTCTGGTTGGCGTGCAGCCACGGCGATGTGATCAAGGCCATCGTGGCGGACGCGCTCGGCGTGCACCTGGATGCCTTTCAGCGGATCGTGGCCGACCCGGCGTCGGTGACGGCGATCCGGTTCACGCCGCTGCGTCCGTTTCTGGTGCGACTCAACGACACCGGTGGCGACCTGGCGGCGCTGGTGCCACCGCCAGCCAAGCGGCGTCGGCGCGCGAACCGCGTGGCCGACTCGGACGCGGCCGTCGGCGGTGGGGCGGGTGCGTCGCGGTGAGGCGCGTCACGACACCGCCCCCGGCCGGACCGTCGGCGCACGCCAGAAAGGCCGCCACGCCCGGGTGTAGGCCCTCGTACGCCGGGCGCGCCGCCGCGGCGGCGATTCGCGTCGGTGGGGTGCGCGATGCCAAGGCGGGCCGGATAGGGTCGTGGGTATGACCCACCAGGTGCACGCCTTCGAACCGCCGGAGCGGTTCGTCGCCGGGACTGTCGGGCCGCCGGGGGAGCGCGCGTTCTTCCTGCAGGCCCGCGGCGGCGGCAGGCTGGTCAGCGTCGCGCTGGAGAAGGTCCAGGTGTCCCTGCTCGCCGAGAAGCTTGAGGAGCTGCTCACCGAGGCGCAGCGTCGCTTCGGGGTGGACCTGCCCGAGCTGGCGCCGGTGATCGGCGACAACGAGCCGCTGGATACTCCGGTCGACGAGGAGTTCCGGGTCGGGACGCTCGGGCTGGCCTTCGACGTGGACACCGCGACCGTGGTGATCGAGGCGATCGCGGCGGGCGAGGTGGAACCCGAGGTCGAGCTCGGCGACGAGGACGACGACGAGGACGACGACGAGGACGAAGAGCCGGACGAGGACCTGGATCGGCTCCGGGTCCGGCTCACCCCGCAGGCGACCCGCCAGTTCATCGAGCGGGCCCGGCGAGTGGTCAACGCGGGCCGGCCACCGTGCCCGCTCTGCGGCCAACCGTTGGACCCCGCCGGGCACCTCTGCCCGCGGCACAACGGTTATCACCGGTGACCTCGTCCGGCCTCCAGCCTCGCCAGGACGGCGACGCCGCGCTGCGGCTGCTGCGTGACGGCGTCCTCGACCTGGAAGGTCGGCTGGTCGACGCGTCGAACACGACGCTGCGCGGCATCCTGACCCTGGACGGGTTGACCGCCCGCTGCGTCTACAAGCCGGTCCGTGGCGAGCGCCCACTCTGGGACTTCCCCGACGGCACCCTGGCCGGTCGGGAGGTCTCGGCGTACCTGGTCTCCCGGGCCACCGGATGGGACCTGGTGCCGCCCACCGTGCTGCGGGACGGCCCGTTCGGCCCCGGCTCCTGCCAGCTGTGGATCGACGAGCCGGAGGACGCCGAACCGCTCGTCGGTTTCCTGCCCGCCGGGGAGTTGCCGCCACGCTGGATCCCGATCGCCGCGGCCCGCGACGACGACGGCGCCGCGTACGCCCTCGCCCACGCCGACGACCCACGGCTGGCCCGGCTCGCTGTGCTCGACGCGGTGCTCAACAACGCCGACCGTAAGGGCGGTCACGTGCTCGTCGGCGCCGACGACCGGATCTACGGCGTGGACCACGGGGTCAGCTTCCACGTGGAGGACAAGCTGCGCACGGTGCTCTGGGGTTGGGCCGGTAAGCGGCTGCCCGCGGACGCCGTGGAGATGCTCGACGCACTGGCCGGGCAGGTCGCCGGTGCGCTCGGCGCGGAGTTGGCCGACCACCTGACGATCAGCGAGGTGGCCGAGGTGGCCGCCCGGGTCGACCGGCTGCGCGAGACCGGCTGCTTCCCCCAGCCTCCGGAGGACTGGCCGGCGATGCCCTGGCCGCCCATGTGACCCGCTGTCATCTTGATCACCCGTGGGGTGCTCCGGCGTCGTCGCCGGGCTGGCTAGGCTGATCCCATGGAGTCTTGGGCGGGACACGAGGTGCCACGGCTGCCGGGCAGGGGCGAGCCACTGGCGTTGTACGACTCGGCGCGGCAGGGTGTCCACCCGAGCGAGCCGGCCGACGCGGGAAGCATGTACGTCTGCGGCATCACCCCGTACGACGCCACGCACCTCGGTCACGCCGCCACCATGATCACCTTTGACCTGGTGCAGCGGATGTGGCGCGACGCCGGCCGCCCGGTGCGCTACGTGCAGAACGTCACCGACATCGACGACCCCCTGCTGGAGCGGGCCGCCCGCGACGGCGAGGACTGGGTGGTCCTGGCGATGCGCGAGACGGCGCTGTTCCGGGAGGACATGGAGGCGCTGCGGATCATCCCGCCGGCGCACTACGTGGGCGCTGTGGAGTCGATCCCGGACATCGCCGACAAGGTCGAGGTGCTGCTCAAGGACGGCGCCGCGTACCGGCTCGACGACGGCACCGGCGACGTCTACTTCGACATCTCCGCCACGCCCCGCTTCGGCTACGAGTCGAACCTGACCCGCGAGCAGATGCTGGAGATCTTCCCCGAGCGCGGCGGCGACCCCGACCGGGCCGGCAAGCGGGACCCACTTGACCCGCTGCTGTGGCGCGGCGCCCGCGAGGGCGAGCCGTCCTGGCCGGGCGGCGAGTTGGGCCCGGGCCGCCCCGGCTGGCACATCGAGTGCGCGGTGATCGCGCTCAACCTGCTCGGCGACCGGATCGACGTGCAGGGCGGCGGCAACGACCTGCTGTTCCCGCACCACGAGGCGTCCGCCGCGCACGCCGAGCGGCTCACCGGCCAGGCGCCTTTCGCCGAGCACTACGTCCACGCCGGCATGATCGGTCTGGACGGCGAGAAGATGTCCAAGTCCCGCGGCAACCTGGTCTTCGTGTCCCGGCTGCGCGCCGACAAGGTCGACCCGATGGCGATCCGGCTGGCGCTGATCTCCGGGCACTACCGCAGCGACCGCACCTGGACCGACGACCTGCTCACCGCCGCGTACGAGCGCCTGGACCGTTGGCGGCGGGCCGCCGCCGCGTCCGCCGGGCCGTCCGGGGCTGAGCTGCTGTCCGAGGTACGCGCACGCCTGGCCGACGATCTCGACACCCCGGGAGCCCTGGCGGTAGCCGACCGCTGGGCCGAGGCGACCCTCGCCGGCGCGACGGACGACTCCGAGGCGCCCGCCCTCTTCGCGAAGACGGTGGACGCCCTCCTGGGCATCCGCCTCTAGCCCGCGCGCGTGCGCGTGCGCGGTTGATCGACTCGGTTTCCAGAAAGTCGCGGTGTCCCGGGCGGTGCGATGCCCCGACTTCCAGGAAACCGAGCACGGCCCACTCGCTCAGCTCCGTGATCATGAGGTTGACGGGCATTTCGATCTCTGCCCGGCCCGTCAACCTCATGATCGACCGAGGTGGGGGCGGGCGCGCGGGGTGGGCGGGCGGGGCGTTAGCCCAGGACCAGGCCGGGGTCGGGCTCCGGGCCGGGGGTCGGGCCGGGGATCTTGTACTCCTCGGTGAGGGTGGTCATGGGGCCGGGCCAGGTCGCCTGGGACACCTCGATCGGCTTGCGGTGCGCGTCGTACGCGACGTGCAGCAGGTGCAGCACCGGGGTGTCCGGCCGGATCTGGAGGGTCTCGGCCTCCTCCCGGCTCGGCTGGCGGGCGCTGATCGTGTCGGTGGCCGAGACGTAGCGCCGTCCGGTCGCCTCCTCGGCCTCCTGGTAGAGCGGCCGGCCGAACGCCTCGGTGCGCTCCAGCGAGGTGCCGGCGGTGTCGCGGGGCAGGAACCAGGAGGCGCCCACCTCGACGGGGGAGTCGTCGGTGCGGACGAGGTGCCGGCGGCAGAGCAGGTTGGTGCCGTCGGACACGCCGAAGGCGTCGGCCACCTCGGCGGGGGCGGGGGCGTGCCCCACGGAGACGAGCTGTTGACGGTATCGGGCGGCCAGGTCGGTGTGGTAGCCGCGGAATCCGCCGTACCGGCCTCGGGAGAGGCGGTTGAGGCGGCGGCGGGTGCCCCGGACGTACGTACCGGAGCCGGGTTTGGTGATCAGGATGCCCTCGACCCGCAGTTGGTCGACGGCGCGTTGCACGGTCTGCTTGGCGACGCCGAACATCTCGGCGATGGCCGGGATGGACGGTAGCCGCTCGCCAGGTCCCCAGTCGCCGCGACGGACCTGGGCCTTGAGCTGCGCGGCGATCTGTCGGTGCGGGAACTCCGCGGCCCCGGGATTGATCTGCACACCCGCCTCCTTGATCACATCTAGGTTCCTAGGATGCCCCAGCGGGTGTGACGGCGCCACCCTGGACACGCGAAAACGGGCCCCCGGACCACGAAAGGTCCGAAGGCCCGCAGCGAATCGGTGCTACCAGGAGCCGGCGGTGGGGCCGGCCGAACCGCCCCGGCGGCGCAGGTACTTCTCGAACTCCTGGGCGATCTCGTCACCGGTCAACGGGGTAATCCCCTCGTCGCCGACCCGTTCTTCCAGCTCGCGGACGTACTCGCCCAGCTCCGCGTCCTGCTCGGCGGCGCTGCGCACCCGCTGCTCCCACTCGGCGGACTCCTCGGCCAGGTCGGCCATCGGCACCGGCAGGTCGACGACCTCCTCGACCCGGTGCAGCAGGGCGACGGTGGCCTTCGGGCAGGGCGGGTTGTTGGCGTAGTGCGGCACGTGCACCCAGAACGAGACGGCGTCCACCTCGGCGCGGGTGCAGGCGTCGTGCAGCACGCCGACGATGCCGGTCGGCCCGTCGTACCGGGTGGGGGTGAGCTGGTAGCGCTCGGCGGCCTGCGCGTCGGAGGCGCTGCCGCTGATCGGCAGCGGCCGGGTGTACGGCACGTCGGCCAGCAACGCGCCGAGCAGCACCACCCGTTCCACCTCCAGGCTGTGGCAGATCTCCAGCACCTGCTCGCAGAACGTCCGCCAGCGCATGCTCGGCTCGATGCCGCGGATCAGCACCACGTCACGGTCGGTGCCCTCCGGGCTGGCCACCATGAACCTTGTCGTCGGCCACTCCACCCGCCGGGTCTCCCCGTCGGCCATGGTGATGGTGGGCCGGCTGACCTGGAAGTCGTAGAAGTCCTCCGGATCCAGCTCGGCGATCTGCCGGGCGTTCCAGACCTGCTCCAGGTGCTCGACCGCGGCGGTGGACGCGTCGGCGGCGTCATTCCAGCCCTCGAACGCGGCGATCGCCACCGGGGACCGCAGCACCGGCAGTCCGTCGAACTCGGTCACGCCGTCACCTCACCCTGCTCGTCGCGGCTGGCGCCGGGACCGCGCCCGGTCGTCATACCGTGTGGCACGGCGGCGTCCCTGTTGTCCTTCACGTCCGTCAGCCTACGTGCAGGGCGAGGGTGCGGCCCGTCGGCCGCGCCGGTCGGCCGCGCCGGCAGCAGGTCATACCCGAACGAACCAGACAGCGTGATCCCCGTGACACAATAGGGGATCGCTCGAGGATGGTCGTGGAGTCCGGCCGAATCGCACTAACCTGAACGGGTGCGGACTTCATTGATGGATGTGCTGGCTGATCGCATTCTCATCGCCGACGGCGCGATGGGCACGATGCTTCAGGCCGCGGACCTCACGCTCGACGACTTCGACGGGCTTGAGGGGTGCAACGAGATCCTCAACGTCACCCGCCCGGACGTGGTGCGCGGGGTGCACGACGCCTACCTGGCCGTCGGTGCCGACTGCGTGGAGACCAACACCTTCGGGGCCAACCTCGCCAACCTCGCCGAGTACGACATCCCGCACCGCATCCGCGAGTTGTCCGAGGCGGGCGCCCGGATCGCCCGGGAGGCGGCCGACGCGGCCAGCACCCCGCAGCGGCCCCGGTTCGTGCTCGGTTCGATCGGGCCGGGCACCAAGCTGCCCACCCTCGGGCACGCCGCCTACTCGACCCTGCGCGACGCCTACCAGGAGAACGCCGCGGGTCTGATCGTCGGCGGCGCGGACGCGCTGATCATCGAGACCTGCCAGGACCTGCTTCAGGTCAAGGCGGCAGTGGTCGGGTCGAAGCGGGCGATGGCCGAGCTGGGCCAGCGGGTGCCGATCATCTGTCACGTAGCCGTGGAGACCACCGGCACCATGCTGGTGGGCAGCGAGATCGGTGCGGCCCTCGCCGCGATCGAGCCGCTCGGCGTGGACCTGATCGGGCTCAACTGCTCGACCGGCCCGGCCGAGATGAGCGAGCACCTGCGTTACCTGTCGCAGCACTCCCGCATCCCGCTGTCGGTGATGCCGAACGCCGGCCTGCCGGTGCTGACCGCCGACGGGGCGTACTTCCCGCTGACTCCCGTGGAGCTGGCCGACGCCCTGGAGCGGTTCGTCACCGAGTACGGCGTGGGGCTGATCGGCGGCTGCTGCGGCACCACGCCGGAGCACATCCGGGTGCTGTCCGAGCGGCTGCACGGCGTCACCGCCCCGGCCCGCGAACCCCGGCACGAGGCGGGCGTCTCCTCGGTCTACCACCCGGTGCCGTTCGCCCAGGACGCGTCGGTGCTGATGGTGGGGGAGCGGACCAACGCCAACGGCTCGAAGGCGTTCCGGGAGGCGATGCTCGCCGGCGACTGGCGGGCCTGTGTGGAGATTGCCCGCAGCCAGGCGCGCGACGGCTCGCACCTGCTCGACCTGTGCGTGGACTACGTCGGCCGCGACGGCACGCAGGACATGCGGGAGCTGGCCGGCCGCTTCGCCACCGCGTCCACCCTGCCGATCATGTTGGACTCCACCGAGCCGAACGTGGTGGAGGCCGGCTTGGAGATGCTCGGCGGCCGCTGTGTGGTCAACTCGGTGAACTTCGAGGACGGCGACGGCCCCGAATCCCGGTACGCGCGGGTGATGCCGATCGTCCGAGAGCACGGCGCGGCGGTGGTGGCGCTGCTCATCGACGAGGAGGGCCAGGCTCGTACCCAGGAGTGGAAGGTCCGGGTCGCGGCGCGGTTGATCGACGACCTGACCGACCGGTGGGGCGTGGACCGCTCCGACATCCTGATCGACGCGCTGACCTTCCCGATCGCCACCGGCCAGGAGGAGACCCGCCGCGACGGCATCGAGACGATCGAGGCGATCCGGGAGATCTCCCGCCGCTACCCGGGTGTCAACTTCACCCTGGGCATCTCGAACATCTCGTTCGGGCTCAACCCGGCGGCCCGGCAGGTGCTCAACTCGGTCTTCCTGCATGAGTGCGTGCAGGCCGGCCTGACCTCGGCGATCGTGCACGCCAGCAAGATCCTGCCGATGTCGAAGATCCCCGACGAGCAGCGCGAGGTCGCCCTGGACCTGGTGTACGACCGGCGTCGCGAGGGGTACGACCCGGTGCAGCGTTTCCTGGAGCTCTTCGAGGGCGTCGACGTGACCAGCGCCCGGGCCAGCCGGGCACAGGAGTTGGCCGCGCTGCCGTTGGACGAGCGGCTCAAGCGACGGATCATCGACGGTGAGCGCAACGGCCTGGAGGCCGACCTGGACGAGGCGATGGCCGGCGGTCGGTCCCCACTGTCGATCATCAACGACATCCTGCTGGACGGCATGAAGGTGGTCGGTGAGCTGTTCGGCTCCGGCCAGATGCAGCTGCCGTTCGTGCTTCAGTCCGCCGAGGTGATGAAGACCGCGGTGGCCTATCTGGAACCGCACATGGAGACCATCGAGGACGGCGGCAAGGGCCGCATCGTGCTCGCCACCGTGCGCGGCGACGTGCACGACATCGGCAAGAACCTGGTCGACATCATCCTGTCCAACAACGGATACGAGGTGGTGAACATCGGCATCAAGCAGCCGATCAGCGCCATCCTCGATGCCGCCGAGCAGCACCGCGCCGACGCGATCGGCATGTCCGGGCTGCTGGTGAAGAGCACCGTCATCATGAAGGAGAACCTGGCCGAGATGGCCACCCGCGGGGTCGCGGAGCGTTGGCCCGTCCTGCTGGGTGGGGCGGCGCTGACCCGCGCGTACGTCGAGGACGACCTGCGGTCGACGTTCCCCGGGCAGGTGCACTACGCGCGGGACGCGTTCGAGGGTCTGTCCCTGATGGACAGGGTGATGACCGCCAAGCGCGGTGGCGCCCCGGTGATCGACCCGGAGCGGGAGGCGGCCCTCGCCGCCCGGCGGGCACGCCGGGAACGGCAGCGCTCGATGGTGACCACGTCGCTGCCGGAGTTGCACGACTCCTCGGTCCGCTCCGACGTGGCCGCCGACGTGTCGGTGCCCACGCCGCCGTTCTTCGGCACCCGCGTGGTCAAGGGCGTGCCGATGGCCGACTACGCGGCGCTGCTCGACGAGCGGGCCACCTTCTCCGGGCAGTGGGGGCTGCGTGGCGCCCGGGGCGGCAGCGGCCCCTCCTACGAGGAACTGGTCGAAACCGAGGGCCGGCCGCGTCTGCGGTACTGGCTGGACCGGCTGATCGCCGACCAGGTCCTTGAGGCAGCCGTGGTGTACGGCTACTTCCCCGCGTACTCCGAAGGCAATGACCTGGTGGTGCTCGACGAGAACGGGCACGCGGAGCGCGCCCGGTTCTCCTTCCCCCGCCAGCGGCAGGAGCGGCGGCTCTGCCTTGCGGACTTCTTCAGGCCCCAGGGCGACCAGCTCGATGTGGTCGCGTTGCAACTGGTCACCGTCGGCCAGCCGGTCAGCGAGTACGCGGCGAAGCTGTTCGCCCGCAACGAGTACCGCGACTATCTGGAGGTGCACGGCCTCTCCGTGCAGCTCACCGAGGCCCTCGCCGAATACTGGCACCAGCGCATCCGCGCCGAGATGACCCTGCCCGACGGTCGTCCGCTGGGGCACGACGACCCGGCGGACCTGGCCGGCATCCTGCACAACGACTACCGGGGCTGCCGGTACGCGTTCGGCTACCCGGCCTGCCCCGACCTGGA
This sequence comes from Micromonospora arida, assembly GCF_042873195.1. Taxonomy (NCBI): domain Bacteria; kingdom Bacillati; phylum Actinomycetota; class Actinomycetes; order Micromonosporales; family Micromonosporaceae; genus Micromonospora; species Micromonospora arida. The sequence continues at coordinate 167,555 of NZ_JBIALC010000001.1, forward strand.
GGACCGGGCGAAGATCATGGATCTGCTCGGCGCGGACCGGATCGGGGTCGAGCTGTCCGAGGAGTTCCAGCTCATGCCGGAGCAGGCCACCGACGCGATCGTGGTCCACCACCCGGAGGCCAACTACTTCAACGCCAAGTGACGACGGCAGGCGACCTGAGCTGCACCTCAGGTCGCCTGGAAGGCCGCTGATCCATGATCATGCCGTCTCCAGGCTGTCAATGGCTTCTGGTCCGTCATTGGCGGCCTGGTCCTCACCGAAGGCCGCATCAATGGCCCGGCGCGTGCGGTCCTTGCTGGTCGGCAGGAGATACGTGTAGGTCCGCAGAGTGAAGCCCGGGTCGACGTGGCCCAGATAGGTTTACCGACTTCGGCATGGACGGGCGGTCCGGATCGTGGCTGGGCCGCCGTAGGGTGCGGGACATGCGTGAGGAAGAGGAAGTTGTTCTCCGCCTCGATCGGCCGACAGCCACGTCGCTCGCGGAGCTGATCTACAACATCCGCGAGCACCAGGCCGCCGGCATGCCTATCGCTCAGTTGTCGACAGACGACAGCGAACGGCTCGGGCAGGTGCTCCACGACCTCTGGCGTGCCTTGGGCGTCCCGCTCCCGTACGGCGGTGTTCCCGGGAAAGAACCTCGTCGCCGGATCTGAACACCTGGTGGGCATATCGAATCTACTGGGTGCCCAGCAGATATGCCTCAACCCCATCGATGACACCCTGACCGCGACGGAGAGCATCTCAGTTGCCCTGGCCGTGCTGGGTGCGCTCGGCGTGTACGTCGTGCCCAACGCCGCCGCCGATAGCCCCAAGCAGTAGCCCACCGCTTGACCTCAACCCACTAACCCCAGTTAGGGGTTACCCCGTAACAGTCGCTGTTCCCGTCGAAACGGTAACGAGACGGCCTGCCCTTCCCCAGCAGCAGGCCGCAACGAGACGCCCCGCCAGTCCTTCACTGGGCTGGCGCGGCGTCTTCGTCGTTTCGGTCAGCGAGTCCAGGCCACGAACCTGTCGTACAGGTCGGCGGTGTGGGCGGTCGGCAACTCTTCCAAGGCCACATCGAGCAGGCCACTGACGTACATGGACAGGTTGACCCGGTTGGCGCCGAACTCCTCTGCCAGCCGTACCCGCGCCGGGTCGCACGGCCAAGGCTGCTCGCACGCCTGACAGTCCCACTGCGGCCGACGGGGCATGTGCGCACCACCCAGTCGACTGTCCAGTGCCGCCACCGACCGTTCCGCGTGAAGGGCGCTACCCGCCCGAACGGTTGTTGGTACCTCCGACATCAACGCTGTCCCCTCCGTCAGTGGCTGGAGGGGCGCCCGGTCATCCCCGGCACGGACGCCCCCGCCTCTCGGCGGAACGGCGGCGACCGTCGCACACATCACGTCGGGTTCGGATGTTCGCCACCGCCGTCCCGTGAACGGGACGTTACGGCCGGTCAACGACGACTTGAAGGCGGCGGCTGTCCGCCGATCACCAAACCTGTCCGCTATCTGCCAGCGGTGGGCCTGAACTGCTCCAACACGTCCCGCAAGTCGGCGGCCTCCGGTGCGCCCGCCTGCTCCACCCGGCGCAACACCTCCCGCGCCCGCCACCAGTTCGACGGCACCACACGCCCCGACGCCACCGCCTCGGCGGCGAACGCGGACGCCTCATCAGGGCGACCGGAGGAGGCGAGCGCCAACCCCAAGTCGAGGCGAGCCGACGCCGACCGTCGCGGCCGTTCACCACCGTCACCGCGCGGATCCAAATGCGCCAGAACCTGCCGGGCCACCCGCTCCGCGCCCGGGTCACCCGCCCACGCCAACGTGGTGGCCATGTACGCCTGAGCCTTCGACGGGTCGTACCGGTAGTGGTGCTCCGCCCTCTCCGGTACCGGCAGGTTCGAGGTCAACCGTTCCACCCGGTCCAACGTCCGGCGTGTCTTACGGACGTCGCCCATCCGCGCCCACGCCCGCGCCTCCTGCGCTGTCGCCTGGATATGGGCGGAACTACCGACGGGAGCCACCTCCTGCGCCTGCTGCGCTAGGCGGAGGGCACCCCGGTAGTCGCCGATGGTCAGCACCTCCCACGCCCTGGTTTCCAGGCACCAGCCCAGGATCTCCGGGTGGTCGGCGTGGTCGGCGAGCCCGGAAGCGGCGGTGAGGTGGGCGCTGGCGGCGCCGGGCTGTTGCAGGTCGATGTGTACCGTGGCCCGCAGTACTGCCAACCACCCACCGGCGACGACGAGGCGCCGCTGTTGGGCGAGGGTGACCCGTCCGGCGAGCAGCCTGCCGACGTGGGCGAGGTGTTGGCGCACCATGGGCAGCAGGTCGGCCGGGGCGGTGGTGGGGTACAGGCTGGCGAGGTCGTCGACGCCTTGTTCGATGCGTGTGAGGGTGTGGTTGCTGACGTCGCTGGCGGCGACGCGTTGCAGCAGGTCGTCGGCTTCAACTTCGTGGTCGATGGGCGCGGTGACCAGCCGGGCGAGGGCGCCACCGGCGTTGAGCACCTGGTCGAGGTGTTGGGCGGTGTCGACGGTGGGCGCTTTGCTGCCGATTTCGAGTTCGTGAAGGTGACTCTTACCCCGGTGAGTGAGTTGCGCGAGTGCCCGCAGGGACAGGCCGGATTGCTCACGGAGCTGCCGGAGCGCGGCACCGAAGCGCGGGTCGACGTGGGACGTCATCGCTGTGCTCCCAGGTAGCGGTCTGGGTGGTGGGCCGCCGACCGCTACAACCGGCGGCACCACCGTGGGCCACGCTACCCGCAGTGTCGTGACTGGTCACCCATTGCTTGCTGGCGGCTGAGGAAGGGCTCACCCTGATGCTTTGACCGCCAGACGGCGGATGCGCCTGTCGCCGCGGAGCCAAAGCTTGACAGGGCAGCAGGTAGGCGCGCAGCAATTGCCGCCTGGAGGTCGAGGGGTCGCCGGCCCACACGGGCACCGGCACTGGTAGTGCGCGGGGGCCTGAAGTTCCCGCTACGGTGTCGCCGTGTCCCGATTCAGCATGATGGCCCGCGTGGACATCCCCGGCGAGGTGGCCGACGCCGAAGCCTGGATCGCGCGATATCGCGAGTCGTTGACCTCAATAACGGAGACCGGCTGCGGCTGTTGTGTACGTGCGTGGCAGATCGACGGACCGCAAGAGCTGGTCGACACGATCCCGCTGGTGCTCAGCGCTTCGACGGAGTGGGACCGGGACTAGTCACCGCAGGGCAGCAGCTCGGCCAGGGGCCTCAGGGTTGCGGCGTACTGGTCGGCATCGAACGTCAACGTACCGAGATCTCCCAGGTCGGGCACCTGGCGACCGATGTCGGTCCACTGCACGCGGCCGCTTCGTCGCAGCAGCCGGGCAGACAGCACGCCGCAGCCCCCGGTGCCGCAACTGGGGCACATGAGTAGCGCGACATGATCTGGCGGATCATCGGCGGCCAGGTCCGACGGCGCTTCGCCGAGCAGTGCCCGGGCATGGGATTGCAGGATTCGCGGATAGCCGACCCAGAGCGGTGAGCGGAGTGAGTAGCCGGGTCGTCGCGCGTGAACCATGTCGAGGAACGGAGTTCCATCGATCAGCAGTTCGAACACGGTCAGTGTTGGGCGGGGACGGTCCTTGGGCCAGCGCGCGGCGGCCCGGGGCATGAGCAGCTCGTGGGTGCGTTCTGCCAGGCCCAGCACGTTGAGCGTCTCGTCCACGTCGGCAAGGGTCCCAGAGGTCGTCCGCATCGTCCGCCGGTGTTCGCGCCAATCGGCCCTGGACGCACGGACGGCTGCTGGCACCGGGTTGCGGCAGAATGCTCGCATGCTCAGCGATCCCACCGTGGAAGACCTGTACCCCGAGGTGGCGGCCGCAGGCAGCCTTGCCGCCGCCCTCGACGCCGTCGCCGCTGATCATGGCCTCTCACTCGGATCGGCCCGAACATTGGAATGGTCCTCGCCCCTGACGTGGGCGAGTGTCCCCAGTGGGTCTTCGGTTCGTGACGATCTCACGGTTAGTGCGAGCACCGATGAACGCCGCTTCAGAATCGAAGGATGGGGGCAGGGAATCCAGTTGATCGCTGGCACCACCGGTGACCTGGTCGAGGTCGTCCGAGCGGCGCACAACTGGCGTTCCGGCATGCCATTGCACGACATCAGGCGTTCGGTGCCATTCGTCGTGCTGACTCGCCGAGGCGAGGTCGTCGAGCAAGGCCCGGCGGGCGTGGTGGCGGCCGAATGGCAGTGGCTCAGACAGAGCACCACAGAGACCGATGGGCCAAACCACAGGGCGCTGATCGAGGCGGCCCACAACGAGCCGAGGCTACGGCAGCTGTACCCGTACACGAGTCACTCCGTCTTGAACTTCTCCACCACCACGGGATATCCGTTCTCGCCGAGCCCGGTCAGTCTCAGCGCGCATGGTTCGCCCTCAAACTTCCGGGTCTGGGGACGGCGTGAGGTGCTCGGCGAGACCGCGACCGCCACGGAGGCAGTGGCGCTGGCCGTCGCCCACCTCCCGGCCGACCTGGGCCCGGCTGTCGCTGGGCGATACGAGGGACAGCGCCGCTAGGCCATGCCAACCTTGCCCTCGTCTGCCGTACGAAGTGACGCCGGAGGCTGGCGTGCAAGGTGACTGCGGTGACGATCTCAGTAGGATGCTGAGATGTCTCGACCAGTGGTTTTCGACCTCTTTCACACCCTGGTTCAGGGGGCCGACGAGGAGCGTGACCGGGTAGTCGGCGAGATGGCGGTCATGGTCGGGGTGGCTCCGGCCGAGTTGGTCGCCGCGTACCACGCCACCTGGCGGGACCGGCTGGTCCGGTGGGACGTGGAGGAGACCATCCGCATCCTCGCCGGACGCCTCGGCGGCACACCAACCGACGAACAGGTGACACGGGCCGGTGAGCATCGGCGAGCCCTTGCGCGCCGGGTACTGGACAGCGTCTCGACCGCCACCGTGGACGTGCTCGACGCGCTTCGCGGCGACGGGCATCCGTTGGCCCTCATCAGCAACGCCACCTCGGAAACTGCCCAGGCATGGCCGCAGAGTCCGCTCGCCCAACGGTTCGATGTCGCGGTCTTCTCCTGCGATGTCGGGCTGGCCAAGCCCGACCCGGCGATCTATCACCTTGCTGCCGAGCGCCTGGGCGTTGGGCCGGCGGAGTGTGTCTTTGTTGGCGACGGTGCAGACGGTGAGCTGGCGGGGGCGGCAGCGGTCGGTATGACCGTCTTCCGGACCACCGAGCACAACGACACCGACCCGAGCTGGGGCGGGCCGTTTTTCGCCACCTTGGGCGACCTGCCCGCCAAACTTCGAGAGCCGTTCACGGCCATCGGGCCGTCCGCGGCACACCCGGGGCACAGGGACAGCGTGAAGCAACGGCAATGACCTCTGGTTGCCAGTACGACGCGGCAGACAGCCCGTTCTGAATGTCGAGAACCGCCGAGTGGCTCCGTCCTCGGGGAGGATGCGGTCACTGTGAGCGCACCAGAGCAGGGAGATCCAGCATGGCGATCCAGCGGATGGACAACGTCCTCATCGTTGTCGAGGACCTCGACGCGGTCATCGCGTTCTTCGTCGAACTCGGCATGGAGTTGGAGGGGCGAGGGCCGGTCGAGGGACGGTGGGTGGAGCGGGTCATCGGGATCGACGACGTCCGGCAGGAGGTCGCGATGCTGCGAACCCCGGACGGCCACGGCAAGGTCGAGCTGGCGATGTTCCACCGACCGGCGGCGATCAGCGCGGAGCCGAAGGACGCGCCGGCGAACACGTTGGGGATTCGGCGGGTCATGTTCGCCGTCGACGACATCGAGGACGTGATCACCCGGCTGCGCGGCCACGGCGCCGAGCTCGTCGGTGAGGTGGAGCGGTTCGAGGACATCTACCGGCTCTGCTACGTCCGCGGCCCGGAGGGCATCATCGTCGGCCTGGCCGAACAGCTCCGCTGACGGCGGTCGTGGGTCGGCCCCCTACTTCACGGATATAGGGGCCTCCTGAGCGGTGGAGACCACTACATCCCTGAAGTAGTGCGGATCTTGGGGTGCGCTAGGCCCCCGCGCCGCTCGGGAAGGTTTCGCGTAGGGCCGGGTCCAGCGGTCGACCGCTCGTCGGTTCGATGAACAGGTCCGCGAGCAGGAGGTCGGCGAGGTAGCTGGGGTTGACCCCCGACTCCTTGCGGCCGAGGGCCTGTAGCGCGCCGCCCAGTCGCAGCGCGGCCTTCGCGGCGCCGGACGGCATCCGCGCGACCCGGCGAGGCCGACCGACCGCGTCGGCGATGCGCGCGATCATGTCGTGCCAGGTGAGGTTCTCGTCGGCGACCGGGATATCCGCGCCGCTGGCCTGCTCCAGGGCGTCGACCGCGACCTCGGCCACGCTGCGGGCGGAGGCCGCGGCGCTGCCACCGGTGGGGGCGACCAGCGGGGTACGCGAGCGTGCCCATCGGTCCAGCGGACCGGCCCAGTTGGGCAGTCGGTCGCCGGCCCGGCCGAAGACGAAGGGCAGTTCGAGTACGGCGACGGGCAGGCCCTCGCCGGCGGCAGCCCGCCCCTCCCGGGCCTGCTCCAGGCGGCACCGGATGTACGTGTGCCGTTCGGCGAGGCGCCACTGCGGGTGGAGCCGGTCGAAGTAGGTGTAGTAGGAGCCCATCACGACGCCCCGGGTGAGGCCTTCGAGTCGGGCGGCGGTGAACAGGCGTACCACCGGGTCGACGTTGTCGCGGCGGAACTCGGGATAGATCGGCTTGGGCAGCGGCCGTTGCTCCTCGGTGCGGGTGGCGTACACGACGCCGTCGTGACCGGCGAGCAACGGCCGCAGGTCCTCGATCGAGGCGGACCCGACGTCGAGCAGATGGTCGACGCCCGGCTGGGCGGTACGCGCCACGGTGGTCGCGGCATGGCCACGTTCCCGGAGCACGTCCACGACGTGAGCGCCGATCAGGCCGCTGCCACCCACCACAAGAATTCGCACGCTGAATCGTCCACCGTGGAGACCACCCGTTGTCAAGGGGAGATCGACGCCCGTCGGAATCAGGCTGAGCCCGGAGACCTGGTCGGGCTGTCCTCGATTCGGGCGGGAGCGGCCGTGGATGCGCCGGTCGTGGGGGCGTACCGCTGCTGTGTCGCCCAGAGCGCGAGCAGGCGCAGGTTGTCGTGGGAGCTGCTACCGGGGTCCGTGGTGTAGATGAAGAGCGTCTGGTCGTCGTCGCCGGGTAGTGCCAGCGCCTCGTATCGGATGGTCATCGGTCCCACGGCGGGGTGGACCATGTGCTTGGTGCCGTGGGTGCGCTCGTGCACGCGGTGGTTGTGCCACCACGTACGGAACTGCGGGCTTTTGATGGTCAGCTCGCCGACGAGTTCGTTGAGCTGCGGGTCGTCGGGGTTGCGGCCGGCGTAGAGGCGCAGCGTGCCGACGACGTCAGCCGCCACGGTGGCCCATTCGGGGTAGACCTCGCGGGCGCCGGGGTCGAGGAGGACCCAGCGCGTGTAGTTGCGCTCGCGGGGTGGCAGTTGGGTCCAGTTGGTGAGGAGGGCGCGGGCCAGCAGGTTCGACGCGAGGATGTCGGTGCGGCGCCCGACGATGAAGGCCGGGTGGTCGACCATCGAGGCGATCATCTGGTGCATCGCAGGCCGGACCCGCTGGCCCGGCACCTGCGCGGTGCGGTGCCGGGCCGGCCGGGCCAGGTCGACAAGGTGAGCCCGGGCGGCCGCGTCGAGGTGGAAGACACGGCCCAACGCGTCGATGACCGCCTCCGACGGACTGCTGTGCCGACCCTGTTCGAGTCGGGTGTAGTAGTCGACGCTCACCCCGGCGAGCTGAGCCACCTCCTCCCGGCGCAGGCCGCGGACGCGTCGCCCCGGCAGCGGGAGGATTCCCGCTGCCTCCGGAGTCGTGTCAGCCCGGCATTTCCGCAGGAAGCCGGCCAGTTCTGTGCGTCGCACCATGTCGCCAATGATGGCGCGCGCGGCGGCCCGCGCCCAGGGGCTGGGTGGGCATGTCGTTCCCAGGTACGGCTGGGCCTGGCCAGAGGTGTTCGGCCCGCCCGCCCGGCAGCAGCATGGAACGCGTTCCCGGCAGGGCACAGCGCTGCCACTCCAGTCACAAGGAGAACACGATGTCGTACCCCACCACCGGACCCGCCACCTGGTTCGTCACGGGCACATCCCGGGGCCTCGGCCTGGAGTTGGTCAGGCAGCTCCTCGAGCGCGGTGACAACGTCGCGGCGACGACCAGGTCGGCTGAGCGCCTCGACGGGGCCCTGGGATCTGTGGACCAGGCCCGCCTGCTGCCCCTTGAGCTGAACCTCGCGGACGAGCCGGCGGTCGCGGCCGCGATCCGCTCCACCACCGACCGTTTCGGCGCGATCGACGTGGTCGTGAACAACGCCGGCTACGGCTTCCTCGCCGCCATCGAGGAGGTCACCGACGCCGACGCCCGGCAGATGTTCGACGTGCAGATCTTTGGCCTCTGGAACGTACTTCGTGCGGTGCTGCCGTCCCTGCGCGCCCAGCGCAGCGGTCACATCATCAACATCTCCTCGATCCTCGGTCTGACCTCCTTCCCGGGCTGGGGTCTCTACTGCGCCGGAAAGTACGCCCTGGAAGGGCTGACCGAGTCACTGGCCGCGGAAGTTGGTGACTTCGGCGTGCGGGTCAACCTCGTGGAGCCCGGCTACATGCAGACCGATTTTCTGCGTACGCACTCCCTTGGCCTGCCGCCGACCACCGTGTCCGGCTACGAGTCGATCCGGGAGATGACCGAGGCGCACCTGGCGATGCCGGGCACCCAGCTCGGTGACCCGGCCCGGGCCGCGACCGCCATCATCGAGGTGGCCGTCTCGGGTGAGGCCCCTCTGCACCAACTGCTCGGCTCGGACTCCTACTCGCTGGCCAAGGCCCGGATCGATGCACTGACCTCCGACGTGGAGGCGGGCCGCGAGCTGGCGTACACGACGGACATCCCGCAGCACAGCTGAGGGCTCTCCATTGCCTCCTGGCGTTGCCCGGCCTGGTCTCACTGTCCAGGCCGGGCCTGCCGCCGTTCAGCCGGTGACGAGGTCGAGCTTCTCCCACTGACTGATGGACGTCCCGTTGGCGATCAGCACGACCGGCCGGTCACTGCTTGTTCTTCGCGACGGTGTAGATGTCCAGGACGTCGTCGTCGAAGTAGGGGCCGTACATGTTGCCGGAGAACTTGTAGGACATCACAGAGTTGACGTACCCGAACCGGAGGTCGTTGTCCCAAGCGCGCAGGAACGGCCCTCCGCTGGCGCCCCGGTTGAGCGGGCAGTCCTTCAACTTGACGCGCTGAGTCCCGGCGGCCTTTGTGGTGCCGGAGGAGTAGTACTGCGACTGCCCGTCGAACGGCGGCTCGCCCGGGTAGCCGAGCAGCATCGTGGAGAACGACTTGGACTTGTTGACGCTGAGCCCCTGCCCGCCGGTGACATGCACGAGCCGGTCACCGCTGAGGGGGTGCATCGTGACGAAGGCGAAGTCCCACCAGAGGTAGCCCCAGTCGACCCAACCCTCGACCGAGGTGAACTCCTTGGCCGACCACAGGCCGTGCAGCGGTACGCCCTCGGTGAACTCCGGCGCGTACACCCAGTTGTCGAACCAGACCGATCCGCCGTCACCCGGGTGTACGCAGTGACCAGCGGTGGACACCATGTTCGCCTGGGGGTTGTTGATGGTGCCGCCGGAGCAGAAGAAGTCCTCATTGTTGTGGGTGAAGAAGACCCGACCGACGCCGGGCGAGGCGTTCACCGCCTGGGTTCCCTGGCCCCTGCCCGCCGGGGCCGCGCTCAGGGTGGCGGCCGAGGACCGTGGTGCCGCAGGCGCTGCCACGTCGCGGGGAGCGCCGATTCGGCCGGGGCGGTCGACAGCCTCCCCGTCGGGTGCGTCGACCCCGTCCGGCATGGGGGCGGGTCGTGCCGCTCGCATTCGTTCCGGCGTCCAGTAGGCGGTGCTCAACCTCGCCGCGGTGTCGGCGTCGGTGGACGGCCGCCCGTGGATGGTGGCTTGCGCTTCGGCCACGGTCGCGGACCCGGCGGCAGCGGTCGCGCCCGCCTGGGCCGGCGGCTGCGCGACGGTGAGAGCGGCCAGCACCATGCCGCCCACCGTGATGAATCCGAGTCGCCTACGCACGGAGCCTCCCGAAGCTGATGGTCGGAGCCGATACGCTCCGACGTCCTCCCGCAGACGTTAAGCTCGGGCGGAGGGTCTACAGTGGGCGTGTCGTATACGGTCAGTGACGGTTGCCTGACTGCGAGATGCACCACCGTGTGTCCGAGAACTTCTCATAAGCGGGGGTTGAGGATGCCGGATCCGCGCGCCTTCTGGCTGGACGAGCAGTTCGACCGTGAGCACGGCACCGACGGGCGCGGCCGGTACGAGGCCGAGGTGTTTCGTCGGATCGACGAGTTCGCCGACACCTGGGGTGACTTCGCGCCCGTGGCGTTCGCGGTGACCGCCTGGCGGTTGGCCACCGAACTGTCGCCGGGCTTCGTGCGCTGGCACCGGCGGATCATCTCGGCGACCTGCGCGCGCAGCCCTTGGGACGGCAGCCTGGTCTGCGCGGTGACAGTGGCCTCCCGCTGGCCGGCCGAGCTGACCTGGACCAAGCAGTGGCAGCGCGACCGTGGTTGGCAGGACTGGCCCCAGCTGTTCGGCCAGTTCACCACACCCACGGAGGAGGACCAGACGCGCCGCCCGCATCTGCGCGCGTTGCTTCAGGTGGAGGCGCCGGTCCCGCTCGACGACCTGCCGCCGACGCCCGCCGGTCCGGACGACGAGGTCGCCGCGGCGGCGCGCCGCGCGGTGGCGGTGTTGGCCCGGGAGCTCAACGACCTTCTCGCGCCGATGATCGGGCAGCTCGACGCCGGGGTGCCGGCGGACTCCTGAAATGCCCGCCGGCCGGTAGGGTCGTCGGCGTGGATCTGGACGACATCGCGGCTCGACTCGGGGTGCCCGTCGAGGAGGTCGACCGCGTGCACCGGCTCGCCGGTGACGGGCCGTCAGCGCCGTTGCCAGCCAAGGCCGACGCACCCGCGATCCTCGACCGGCTCGCCGTGCAGCCGGACGATGCCGCGGAGATCATCGCGGGTTGGCCGGACCCCGACTCTCCGCTGTGGACCCCGGAGCTGCGCTGGCTGCTCGACCGCTCGATCGCCATGGTCCGCGCCGACCTCGCGGGTTACGACTGGCTGTCGCCCGGCCCGGAGCTGCCGCGAGAGCGCGGGCCTGCCTGGCGCCATCTCTACGTGTACGCGTACCTGGCACTGGTCGACGTCGTGCGCGGGTACCACCGCGACCACGGCATCGCCGATGCCGTGACCTGGGTGACCCTGGCTGACCTGGGCCGCAACCTCGCCATCGACCGACGGATGCGCGGCGAGGGCTGGCCGATCATGCAGAGCTGGCTGACGCTGCACTGGCGCGGCAGCGTCTACGAGCTGGGCCGGCTCCAGCACCAGCGTGGCGACGGCGCGATCGGCCTGCACGTCCCCGAGTCGGGGCCGTTGACCCCGACGGCGATCGAGGCGTCGCTCGACGAGGCCCGCGCGTTCTTCCCCCGACACTTCCCCGATGAGCAGTACACCGCGTTCTCCTGCGCCTCGTGGCTGCTCGACCCCCAGCTGCGGGAGTACCTTCCCGAGGACTCCAACATCGTGCGGTTCCAACGCCGGTTCGAGCTGGAGCCCTACGACGAGTCGGCGGGGCCGGACGCCGACGTCGAGGTGCTGCGGTTCGGGTTCCGGACCCTGACCACGCCGCTCGACGAGCTGCCGCGCCGCACGGTGCTCCAGCGCGCGATCATCGACCACCTGCGGGCCGGAGGCCACTGGCACTGGCGCCACGGTCGCTTTCCGATCTAGGCATCCGCGTCCCACCACGCGTCGTTGGCGGCGGTCTGGGCCGCCGGCTCGATGACTTCCCACACCTCCGCGATCAACCCGTCGGCGATTCGCAGGACGTCGACGACCACGATCTCCGGCCCTCCATCGGGGAGTCGGCGTCGCGAGTGCACCACGACGTGGTCACCGTCGGCCAGCAGGTGCAGGATGTCGACCCGCATGCCGGCGGTCGGGCCCAGCGCGGCGCGGACCGCGGCGAGCCACTGCGCCCTGGTCGAGGTCGTCGAATCCGACCGGTGATGGGTGAAGTCCTCACTCAGGTACGAGGCGAGCGTGTCGACGTCGCCGGTGTCGACAAGCCCCGCCAACGCCCGCCCCACGATGCTCTTGTTCTCGGTGGTCATGGCCGCAAGTGTTTCCCCGGCCTCGTGCGCTTGTCGATGACATCGCACTTCATGGCGTCCCGAGCGACGATGAGTAGGCTCATGATCGTGTATGCGGTCGGGGAACTCCTGCGGCAGTGGCGCAAGCGCCGAGGGCTCAGCCAACTCGACCTGGCGATCGCCGCGGATGTGTCGGCTCGGCACGTCAGCCTGGTCGAGACCGGCAAGTCCACGCCGAGCGCCGACATGATCCTCCGGCTCGCGGACCAGCTTCACGTGCCACTGCGTGACCGCAACCAGCTGTTGCTCGCCGCAGGCTTCGCGCCCCGGTACGCGCAGCGTCCGCTCGACGACACCGCCCTGTCGGGTGCCCTCGACGCGGTCCGCAGGGTGCTCCAGGCGCACGAGCCGTATCCGGCGCTGGTCTTCGACCGCCAATGGAACATTCTGATGACCAACCGCGCGGTCGACCCGTTCTTCGCGTACGTGGCCCCCGACCTGTTGCGACCACCGGTGAACCTGGTCCGGCTCGGCCTGGACCCGCGAGGGCTCGCTTCTCTGGTCGTCAACCTGGCGGACGTGCGGGCGGTGTTCCGCAGCCGGATCTCGCGCCAGCTCGCCGCAGCTCCCGACGCGGCGCTCGCCGCGCTCTACCAGGAACTGCTCAGCCCGCAGCCCGGGGAACCGACGAGCGAACGGGTCGACGCCGACGTGGTGCTGCCGATGATCCTTCGGGTCGGCGGGCGCGAGCTGCGGCTGTTCTCGACCATCACCACGTTCGGCACCCCGATGGACATCACGATCGAGGAGATCGCGGTCGAGTCCTACTACCCGGCGGACGCGGGAAGCGCCGCCTACTTCACGCGGTAGGGCCCGGCCTGGTCGGTTACCAGGCCGGGCCCCGTGCACATTCCCGGTCAGCCGGTGGTCAGGATGAACCTCTCCCAGGCCCCGACCGACGTGCGGTTGGCGATCAGGGATCCGGCCCCGGCGTTCTCGGCGCACACGATCTGGTTGTTGACCGTGGCGCGCAGGCTCACCGTTCCATCCGAGTTGGTGATGAGCTGGAACGTCTCCCACGATCCGATCGACGTGGCGTTGGCGACCAACGCTGCGGCGCCCGCGTTCGTGGCCGAGACGTAGAGCCCGTTGGCGCGCGACCGCAGGGCGATGGCGCCGTTGCCGGCGTCCACCCGGTCGAACTGTTCGGTCGTGCCACCGACACTTGCCTTGTTGGCGATCAACGCGGTGGTGCCGACCGCCGACACGTACTGGTTGTTGACCTGTGCCCGCAGCGTGCTCACCGGCGTGCTGCTACCGGTGCCGGTGGTGAAGGTGAACGCGTCGACATCGAACAGGTAGCCGGACCCTCCCTTGAACACCAGGTACAGCGTCGTCGACGCGGTGGGTGGGTTGCTGATCGTGCCGGACGCCTCGACGAAGGTCTCCCAGTTACCGGTGACCGGCACCGTGACGGTGCCCAGCAGAGTGCCGGTGGCCGACCCGGCCCGGACCTCGATCGTGCCACCGGCGCCGGCCGACGACGCCCGCACGGTGAGGCGGTTGGCGTTGGCCAGGTTGTACGGCTGGTAGGAGATCCAGTCGTTGTTCTCGATGAACCCTGCCGTGCGGCCACCCTCGGCGTTGGTGTGGTCGGTGGCCTGGACGCCGGACTGACCGCCGAAGTGCTCACCCTGACGGTGCTTCGGTTGCAAAGTCTTGATGCTGTGCGTGGTCAGCCCGCCGTTGTCGGTGTACGCGGCGTCGAAGACCCCGTAGATGTTGGCGGCCGAGTCGTGCTCACCGTCGGTCGGCACGGTGATCGAGCCACTGCACCCGGTCTTCGAGGTGATCTGGTGGGCGTGGCTGTCGTGGCCCAGCGCGTAGGTCAGGCTCACCTTGGAGCAGTCGATCGTGCCGTCCTGCGGGTCGCTCACCGAGATCTGGTACGGCACCGTGTCACCGAAGTTGAACAGTTGCCCGTCGGTGGGGGCGGTGAGTGACACCGTCGGCGCGGTGTTGCCCACCGTGACGATCAGGCTCGCCGTGCCGGACAGGCCGGTCGGGTCGGTGACCTTCAGGGTGGGGCTGTACGAGCCGTTGGTGGTGTACGTCTTGGTGGGGTTGGCCGCCGTCGACGTGGTGCCGTCGCCGAACGTCCACAGGTAGCTGAGCGCCCCACCCTCCGGGTCGGAGCTGCCGGCCGACGAGAAGTTGACCGTCAGCGGGTTCGCCCCCGACGTGGGGTTCGCCGAGGCGACCGCGATCGGGCTGCGGTTGCCACCACCGATGTACTCGATCCGGAAGAGCGCCTGGTTGTTCGAGCCGGTGCCGTAGTCCAGCACGTACAACGCGCCGTCCGGGCCGAAGGCCATGTCCATGACCTGGGTGCCGGTCCACGGGAAGTTGGAGATCTCCCCGCGCGAGCCGTCGGAGTTGACCGCGATGGCCTTGATCCAGCGGCGGCCGTACTCGCCGGCGAAGAACTGACCGTTCAGCGAGGCCGGGAACTTGATGCTGGAGTTGAGCGAGGCGTCGTACCGGTAGACCGGCCCACCCATCGGCGACTCCGAGCCGCTGCCGAACTCCGACGGCGAACCGGAGTCGCCCGCGTACTTGATCCAGGCCGGCTTCGCCGCCGGCAGCGTGCCGAGGCCGGTGTTGCGGAACGAGTTGTTGGTCGGCCCGCCCGTGCAGTTGTACTTGGACTGCGACGGCCCGGACGGGAAGGTGTATTCGTTGTATGTTTCCGTGCTGGTGTTGCTGCCCGTGCAGTACGGCCAACCGTAGTTACCCGGTGCCGCGATGCGGTTGAACTCCACCTGACCCTGCGGGCCACGGCTGGAGTTCGTGGATCCGGCGTCGGGGCCGTAGTCGCCGAGGTAGACGACGCCGGTGGCCTTGTCGACGCTCATCCGGAACGGGTTGCGCAGACCCATCGCGTAGATCTCCGGACGGGTGTTGGCCGTGCCGGGGGCGAACAGGTTGCCCGACGGGATGGTGTACGTGCCGTCCGCCTGCGGCTTGATCCGCAGCAGCTTGCCCCGCAGGTCGTTGGTGTTGCCCGCCGAGCGCTGGGCGTCGAACTGCGGGTTGCGGTTGGTTCGCTCGTCGAGTGGCGCGTAGCCGGACGACTCGAACGGGTTGGTGTCGTCGCCGGTGGTCAGGTACAGGTTGCCGGCACCGTCGAAATCCAGGTCACCGCCGACGTGGCAGCACTGACCACGGTCGTTGGCGACCTGGAGCACGATCTTCTCGGTGCCCAGGTTGAGCGTGTCGTCGCTGTTGAGGGTGAACCGGGACAGCCGCAGGTGCCCCTTCCACCGGTCCCAGTCGGACTGCGAGCCGGTGGTCGGGGCGTCCCCGGACGGGGTGCTCAGCGTGGGGGAGTAGTACAGGTAGATCCACCGGTTGCTGGCGAAGTTGGGGTCGACGGCGACGCCCTGCAACCCCTCCTCGTCGTGGGTGTAGACCGACAGGGTGCCGGAGACCTTGGTGTTGCCGGCCACGTCGGTCACCCGTAGGACACCGTTGCGGGCGGTGTGCAGCACCGAGCGGTTGGGCAGGACGGCCAGGGACATGGCCTCACCCAGCTCGCCCGAGCCGGTGGCGAGCTTGACCTGCTGATAGTCGGAGGCGGGAATCACCGCAGCTTGCGCGGTGGACGGTGCAGCCACAGCGAGGGCCGCGCTTGCGACGGTGAGAACCGCCGCGAAGAGCGCCCGGGGCCAGCGCCGGGGATACGAGAGCATGATCGTCCTTTCTCGACGACCGGGGGACGGGCACGCGGGGGCGCACCACGACCAGGTGGTGGTGGAGAGCGAGCGGGGGGACCAGGTCAGTTGGTGGTGACCAGGTCGAACTTCTCCCACTGACCGATGGAGGTCCGGTTGGCGATCAGCGGGGACGCGCCCGCGTTGTCGGCGGCGACGTAGCGGTTGTTCACCGTGGCCCGCAGGCTCACCGTGCCGTCGGAGTTGCGGACCAGCTGGAACGTCTCCCAGGCGCCTGCGGTGGCCCGGTTGGCGATCAGCGCGGCGGCCCCGGCGTTCTCGGCCGCGACGAACTGCCCGTTGCCCTTGGCGCGCAGCGCCACGTTGCCGTTGGCGAGGTTGACCAGGTCGAACCGCTCGGTGGTGCCGACGGAGGTCTTGTTGGCGATCAGCGCGGTGGTCGAGTTGGGCGCGCTCACGTACAGGTTGTTGGCGCGGGCCCGCAGGGTCGAGCCGCTGGCGGTGGGCGGCGGGGTGGTGGTGCGCGGCGAGCAGTCGGCCGTCACGGAGCCCGCGGCGACCTGGAGGCCGCCGAGCAGCATGCGGGTGAAGTTCGGGTCGGTGTACGACGCCTCGGTGTGTCCGAGGCCCGTGTACCAGGCACGCCCGCCGCCGTACGCCTTGCACCAGGTGATCGGGTGGTCGCCGCCCATGTTGCCGCCGCTGTAGGACGACTCGTCGAGGCTGGCCAGGACCCGCGCGCTGGACCGGGGGTTGGTGCGGTAGTTGTACCACTCGTCGGAGCGGACCCAGGTGGTGCCGAGGTGGGCGGTCGACGGGTTGGTCTGGTCCTCGATCTTCACGGTGGCGTTCTGGATCGCCGGGTGCGAGTCGAACCACGCTCCGACCAGCGAGCCGTACCACGGCCAGCTGTACTCGGTGTCGGCCGCGGCGTGCACGCCGACGTAGCCGCCACCGGCGGCGATGTACGACTCGAACGCGCTCTGCTGGCTGGCGTTGAGGACGTCGCCGGTGGTCGACATGAAGACCACCGCCTGGTACTGGGCCAGGTTGGAGGTGGTGAACTGGGCGGCGTCCTCGGTCGAGGTCACGGTGAAGCCGTTGGCCGAGCCGAGCTGCTGGATCGCGGCGATGCCGTTGGGGATGGAGGAGTGCCGGAAGCCGGCGGTCTTGCTGAACACCAGGACCTTGGTCAGGGGTGCCGCCGAGGCGGGGGTCGGCAGGGCGACCAGGCTGGCCAGCATGACGGCCAGGCCGGTGACGAGTGCCAACAGGCGGGGACGGGAACGCATGGTCTTGCTCCTCTGCTGAGCGTCGACCCGGGCGCGCGTCACGGAGCTGTGAGGGCTCGCCGGGGTCGAGATGGCGGTGGTACGGAGCCGGGCCGCCGATGCTCGGCTGAGATGGTGCGGGGTGGTGCCGTGCCGGTGGGGATCGTCCTGCGGGGGAGCGCGACGCTGCGCAGTGCGGGTTGCCGTGCAGTGCTCCCCGCCCGCCGAGGGGGGAGCGTCGCGTCGGTGCCGACACTGCCAGGAGACGGCTGGCGCGACGGCGACGACGTGTTCGCGATGGCAGCGACGACGACCTCGTCGACCAATCTGGACGATCGACGCTCATCAACATGCATCGCTGACGCAGTAAACCTCCGATGTCTGCGCTCCGTCAAGCCCGCGCCCGTCGGCTACCACCCACTGGACGGGGCCACCAGGACTCCTCAGCCCGGTGCGGCCGCAGGCGCGAGTGTCAGCTGTTTGATCTGGCGCAGCATCAGCGCGGTCTCGACGGTGCGGATGCCGTCCAGAGCGCCGATCTTGTCGTTCAGGTAGGTGTACAGCTCCTCGGTGCCCCGGCAGCGGACGGCAGCGATGATGTTGGTCGGGCCGGTGGCCGCGGCCGCGAACTCCACCTCCGCGTGCTCGGCGAGCGCATGCCCGACCGCGGCCAGCGCGGACGGCGTCACGGTCAGCCACAGCATCGCGCCGATCTCGCGGCCCACGTGTTCCGGCAGATACTGCACGGCGAAGTAGAGCACGCCGTCGCCGCGCAGCCGGTCCAGACGGCGCCGCACCACGTCCTCGGACTGGCCGCACGCTCTCTGCAGGTCGGCGAGGCTGGTCCGGCCATCCCGGAACAGCGCGGCGAGCAGCGCCTCGTCGGTGTCGTCGACCGTGACGGTGCCCGGGGCGGCTGCCTCCAGCGGCGCGGGGCGCAGCGCCGCCTCCTGCTCGGCGCTGAGGGCGTTGGCCTTCTGCAGCCAGCGCAGGGGACCGCCGTAGAAGCGGTGCAACAGGCAGTGTGCGCTGAACCCGATCACCCGTGGGGTGCGCTGCAACCGGCCCAGCAGCAGTTCGTCGCGGGCGGCGCGACTGCGGGGCCTTATCTCGCAGACCACCTCACTGCCGCCGGAAATCAGCGCGACGTAGGAGGTGTCCGGGCGGCGGGCGAGGGCGTCGGCCAGCCGTTCGGACATGTCCGGGGTGCACCGGAGCCGGACGATCCAGTTGGAGCGGCCGACGCGGCTCTCGTCGGTCATGCCGAGCACACGTAGACCCGCCTGGGTTTGCAGGCGGCGGAAACGGCGGGCGACGGTCTGGTCCGAGACGCCGAGAGCGGCCGCGATCCGGCTGAACGAGGCCCGACCGTCGAGTTGCAGGGCCTGCAGCAGTTGCAGGTCGAGCTGGTCCAGGGAAGGAGTCACGGTCTTCCTGATCGTCGTCGGCGTCACCAGCGTAGGAGCCGGTGACGCCACCGTCTTTCGGTTGGCGAGGTCAGGCCGGGACGGATTCGAGTCGCTGGGCCGCTGGCTGTGGGTCGCCTACCGGGCGCGGTTGGCCCAGCAGGAGGACCGCGGCCAGGGCGGCGATGAGCATGAGCGTGGCCGACACGCTCAGGGACAGGTGGAAGCCGTCGAGGAACGCCTTGTCGAGGGCGTTCAGAGCGACGTCCCGCTGAGCGCCGTAGTCGACGGCGGTGACCGCCTGGAAGCCACTGTCGTCCATCGCCGCGGTCGCTGCCTGCTGGCGGTCACCGTTGACCCCGGCGTCGGTGAGGTGTCCCGGCAGCGACCCGGCCGCCTTGCTGGTCAGCAGGGCGCCCAGGACCGCGGGGCCGAGTGCGCCACC
Source organism: Micromonospora arida (assembly GCF_042873195.1). NCBI lineage: Bacteria > Bacillati > Actinomycetota > Actinomycetes > Micromonosporales > Micromonosporaceae > Micromonospora > Micromonospora arida. Next base: position 186,603 of record NZ_JBIALC010000001.1, read on the forward strand.
GACCTGGCGGAACGCGTTGTTGCCCGCGGCGGCCATACCGGCCAGCTGGAACGGCACGGAACTCACCGCGGTGGCGGTCATCGGGGTCAGCACCGCGCCGAGGCCCAGGCCGAACAGCGCGAGTCGCCAGCTCAGCTGCCCGAACGAGGTGTCGGCATCGACGGTGCTGAGGAGGAACAGGGCAATCGCCGCGATGAACAGGCCGGCGCTGAGCAGCCAGCGCACGTGCACGCGGTGCATGAGGCGGCCGATCAACGGCCCCACGACGACCGGCACCGCCGTGTTGGTCAGCAGCCGCAGCGCCGCTTCCATGGTCGACAGCTGCTGGACCAGGCCGAGGTAGAGGCTGAGCACGAAGATGCTGCCGATCACGCCCTTGAAGCTGACCGCGGCGATCACGGCGGTGGCGTTGAACCCGCGGCTGGCGAACAGGGCGGGGCTCAGCATCGGCGAGTCGCTCCGCCGCTCGATCACGACGAACGAGGCGAGGCTGAGCGCGGCCACGGCGAACGCTAGGAGCACGACGGGGTCGGTGAACGAGCCGGCGCCGCCCTCGATGACGGCGAAGACCAGAGCGACGATGGCCACGGCGGCCGTGATCTGTCCCGGCCAGTCCAGGTGCCGCCTTCCCGGCGCCCGCGAGTCGGTCACCAGCGGAATGGCGATCAGGGCGGTGAGCAGGGCCAGCGGGATGGCCGGCAGGTAGATCCACCGCCAGGACGCGTGCTCGAGGATCGCCCCGGCCAGGAGTGGGCCCAGCGCGAGGGCGAGCATCAGGGAGGTGGCCCAGAGGCTGATGTACCGGCCACGCTTCCGCGGGTCCGGCACGGCGTGGCTGATCAGCGCCAGCGTGGCGGGCAGCAGAGCGGCCGCGCCCACACCGGCCAGCGCCTGGCCAACCCAGACCATCGCGATCGACTGTGCCGACAGCGCGACGGACGCGCCGATGGCGCAGAACAGCAGGCCGGCCTGGAAGACTTTCTTGCGCCCGTGCACGTCGCCGAAGACGCCGGCGGTCAGGATCAGGGCGGCCATCGGCAGTACGAAGGCGTCCGACACCCAGGACAGGTCGGCGGTCGACGCGTTCAGCCCTCGTTGGATCGCCGGCAGGCTCACCGACACTGTCGTCACCGGCAGATATGCGACGAACACCCCCAGGCAGGCCATGACCAGTGTTGCCCCAAGCCGGTCTCCCGAGGCCTTGTCCGTTGTTGCCATCTGCGCACAGCTCCTCTTCGGCGGACCGGGTGTCCGGCCGACGTGTCAGCATCCGTGCCGTTGAGGTGCGTCGCCCGCCGATCGCGCCGAATCCCGGAATACCGACGGATTGGCCCCCGGAGGCGGGGCTTTCCGACATCCCCGTCTGCCAGCGGAAGCTGAGCCCGTGGGCGAACCGGAGGTACCGAAGCCCTGGGGCTCTGCGGGGATCTGAGAGCGGCGCTAGGTGCCGGTGCTGGTCCGGTGGCCTCCGGGGGCCACCGCGGGAGCGGCTGCGACGAGTGCGGTCCGGACGGTTTCCGCGATCGGGTCGCCCGGGTGCTCGATCCAGTGCTGGACGGCGACCCGCAGGATGGCCAGGAAGGTCGCGGCCAGAAGGCGGGAGCGCAGTGCCACGTCGTCGTCGGTCAGCCGGTGGGCGAGTTCCGCGGCCAGGTCGCGCTCGATCGCGGCGTACGCCGCCACCTGGTGTGGGGCCAGGCCGGGGTGCCCGCGCAGCTTTCGGCGTTGGGTCAGCCAGGAAGGCTCAGAGGCGCCGAAGACCTCCTCGGTGAGGCGCTCGGCTGCCCGGCTCAGGACGGTCCACGGCGCCTCGTCGACGGGCTGTTTCCGGATCAGCTGCAACAGCCGGTGCAGGCGCATGGTGTCGCCGTAGAAGAGGGCCTGCTCCTTGCTGGAGAAGTAGTTGGAGAAGGTCCGCCGGGAGACGTTGGCGGCGTCGGCGATCGCCTCGACCGTCACCGCGTCGATGCCCTCGTCGGCGGCGAGGCGTAGGGCCGCCTCGTGCAGGGCGAGGCGGGTGGCTGCCTTCTTGCGCTCCCGCAGACCGGTCGTCTCGTCCATCGCACCGAGGCTAGTTGCCGGTGAGCGACTTCTCAATGAGCAAACTTGCCTGCTGGGCAAGATCGGTGAATGCTTGCTTGAGGCAACCAAATCTCGTGTGGGAGCAGACGTGGAAAGCGGCGCTCGTGAACTCGGCCTTCGCCTGTACGACCTGGTCAGAAGCGTTCGACTGCTGAAGCAGCGCCGGGCCGACGCACGCCCGGCGATTCCGCCGGGCATGCTCGGCATGCTCGTGCAGATCGAGCAGCTCTCCAGCGGCTGCCACGCCCGCGACCTGGTCGACCGCACTCGGCTGGACGCGTCGACCGTCAGCCGCTCGGTGGCGGCGCTCGTCGCGCACGGCCTGGTCGAGCGGCGGCCAGACCCGACCGACAAGCGGGCGACCTTCCTGGCGGTCACCCCGGCCGGCCGTGCCGCCCTGGCCGACAGCCACCGCTGGTACGGCGAGGTGCTCCAACGAGCGCTCGCCGACTGGACTCCCGGCGAGGTGGCGGCGCTCAGCGCCGCCCTCGGCCGATTCGCCGGCGACATCGAGGTCGCCCTCGAAAACAATGACAACGACAACCTGGAGGCCGCGCGATGAGCGCACCCACCATCACGGCCGGCGCTGAGCCGATGACCCATCGGCGGACGCTGGAAGCGCTCAGTGGCCTGCTGCTGGTGCTCTTCGTCGCGATGCTGAGCAGCACGGTCGTCTCGACCGCCCTACCGAAGATCATCGGAGCGCTGAACGGCTCGCAGAACCAGTACACCTGGGTGGTCACCGCGACCCTGCTCACTGCGACAGCAACCACCCCTATCTGGGGTAAACTAGCCGATTTGTTCAACAAGAAGACCCTCATCCAGGTCGCCATCGTGGTCTTCCTGGTGGGCTCGGTCATCGCGGGCTTCTCGCAGAGCGCCGGCCAGCTCATCGCCGCCCGCGCGTTCCAGGGCATCGGGGTCGGCGGTCTTCAGGCGCTCGTCCAGGTGGCGATCGCGGCCATGATCCCGCCGCGCGAGCGGGGCCGTTACAACGGTTACCTCGGTGGTGTGATGGCCGTCGCGACGGTCGGCGGCCCACTGCTCGGCGGCCTCATCGTCGACACGTCCTGGCTCGGCTGGCGCTGGTGCTTCTTCGTCGGCGTACCGGTGGCCGCCATCGCGCTGATCCTGCTCCAGGCCACCCTGCACCTGCCGACCGCGCGGCGCGAGAACGTCAAGATCGACTACCTGGGTGCCAGCCTGATCGCCGCTGGCGTCAGCGTGCTGCTGATCTGGATCTCCTTCGTCGACGGCTCGTTCGCCTGGATCTCCTGGCAGACCGCGGCCATGGTGGGCGGTTCGCTCGTCCTGCTCGCCCTGGCGGTCTGGGTCGAGTCGCGCGCGCCCGAGCCGGTCGTCCCGCTCGGTATCGTGCGCCAGCACACCACCGCGCTGGCCATCCTCGGAAGCCTCGCGGTCGGCATGGCCATGTTCGGCGGTGCCGTCTTCCTCGGCCAGTACTTCCAGATCGGCCGCGGCTACAGTCCGACCGAGGCGGGCCTGCTCACCATCCCGATGATGGCCGGAGTCCTCGGCTCCTCCATCGTCGCCGGCCGGCTGATCACCAAGAGTGGAAAGATCAAGCCGTACATCGTCGCCGGTTCGATCCTGCTGGTCGCCGGGTTCGCACTGCTCGGCACCATCGACCACGAGACGTCGCTCGTCCTGGTCGGCGTCGCCATGTTCACCGTCGGCATCGGCGTCGGCATGACCATGCAGAACCTCGTTCTCGCCGTTCAGAACACGGTCTCCCTCAAGGACATCGGCGCGGCCAGTTCCAGCGTCGCGTTCTTCCGGTCGCTCGGGGGCACCATCGGCGTCTCCGTGCTCGGTGCCGTCCTCGCCCGCCGGGTCGGCGACCAGATCACCCGCGACCTCACCGCCGCCGGGATCCCCGCCTCCGGCGGCTCGGAGGGCAGCAGCAACCTCAACATCACCGCCCTTCCCGAGCAGGTCCAGGACATCGTCCGGGCAGCTTACGGCGACGCCACCGGACACATCTTCCTCATCTCCGCCGCCATCGGGGTCGTCGGTATCATTGCCGCGCTCCTGCTCAAGCCGATCACCCTGCGGACCAGCCTCGACCTGCCGGACGCCGCCACGTCGACGGCCGTCGCCGCCGACGCGATCGACGGCGCTCCCGCCTTCGACCAGGTGCGCGTCGACACCCCGCAGGACGGACCGACTGCCCGACGCTGACGTCGGGCAGTCCGACCCGGGGCCGCCGCCGTCCGAAGACGGCGGCGGCCTGGTCTGTCCAGCCAGGGCTGGTACGAGCGAAGGTCAGCGAATCGAGGAAGTTGTGGATACCGCGGAGCTGCCAGCGGCACCCGCACGGCGAGCCGCCGCACTACGACGGGCTGTACGTGAGCTGGGGCTCGTGGCCGCACTGTTTCTCATCTACAAGGCGGCTCGGGTGGCGGGGGCCGACCGGGGGGCGACCGCCGTGGGAGACGGGGAATGGATCTGGCGGGTGGAGCGCCTGTTCCATCTGCCCAACGAGGCCGCCTTCCAACGTCCGGTGCTCTCCCACGAACTGTTGGTGCACCTGGCCAACGGCTACTACGCGTACGTGCACTTCCCCGCCACGGCACTCTGTCTGATCTGGCTGTACGTACGCCACCCCGTGTGGTATCTCTGGACGCGTCGCATGCTCGCCGGGCTCACCGCGGCCGCACTGGCGCTGCACTTCCTGGTTCCGCTGGCACCGCCGCGACTGACCGCCCTGACCGGCATGGTGGACACCGGCAGCCGTTACGGGCCCGCCGTCTACGGCCCACCCGACACGGACACGTTGAGCAACCAGTACGCCGCCATGCCGTCTCTGCACGTCGGCTGGGCTCTCGCCGTCGCCGTCGCACTCATCGCGGTGACCGGCGGGTGCCTGCGGTGGCTGTGGCTGGCACACCCGCTCGTCACCCTGCTGGTTGTCGTGACCACGGGAAACCACTACTGGCTCGACGGCATCGTCGCGGCCGTGCTGCTCGCCATCGTCTGCCTCGTGCTGCCCAGGCCCCGCACCGGCGACCAGCCCACCCACCCGCTGGCGCGGCGCCCGGCCGGGTGGCCCCGCCAGCGCCTCTCGCCGGACCGGGATGCAACCGGTGCTCTACGGGCTCCGCAGGCGCCGTCCGGTCACCCAGCCGGGCGAGCCGACGCCGGTGATGTCGTGCGAACGCCATAACCGTTGGTGTGCTCGTCAACCGGTCGGCTCGGGTTCACGGGCCTGCCAGCTCAGGCGGTTGTGGTGCAGCCGTTGCACGGCCGTCCAGCCGAACGCGAACGGTATGGCACCCATGGCGACGAGTCCCAGGACGTCCGATCCGGTCACGTCGAAGACGGCGCCCACGTCGCCGAACAGTTGGGCGACGGTCTGGAAGGCCACGTGGAAGCCGATGCCCGCCCAGATGTCGCCGGTGGCGACCCGGAAGCCACCAAGGAGCAGAGCGAAGACGAAGAACAGCAGCAGTCTGTCTAGGGAGGTGGCGGCGCCGACGAGGAACCCGAACAGGGTGAACAACACCGACTGTCCGAGGACGGCCTGCCAGGCCGGTAACCGGGTGGCGAGGTTGCGCTGGAGGTAGCCGCGGAAGACGAGCTCTTCCGGCAGCGCCTCGTACAGGAAGACGAGGACGACCAGTAGCGCCGCCACCCCCAGGGCGTCCGTCGCGGAGGTGCGCAGGCGGATCTCGACCCAACCGAAGCCGAGGCAGAGCGCGAACCCCACGGCGGCGGGAATGAGCCAGCAGGCCATGCCGAGCAGCAGTCGTCGCCAACCGGCGCGCAGGGAAGGCAGCCCGAGACCGGTCCAGGGGCGACGGTCGAGCAGGCGACGGGCGGCCACCACCAGGGGCACGACGAGCACCGTCGTAAGGATGGCCCTGGCCACGTGGATCGGGCGGTCGTAATCGCGATCGAGAAGAGCCCCGAGAAGCAGCCACACCAGCACGGCGCCGACGGACACGACGAGGATCCGCCAGGGCAGGGCGAGACGGGATCCGGCGCTCACCACGCGCAGCGTAGCCAGCGGCGTCAACTGCGGACGGTCAGCGGCCGAGGACGAGGTAGGCGAGGCCGAGGACACCCCGGTAACCGCCGACGTACTGGCGCAACCGGTCGTCGAGTTCCGCACGGACCTCGGCCGCACGGGGATCCTCCGGGTACGCCAGCAGCCACTCCTGCCGGCCGGCGAGCCAGGTGGACTCGAAGTCGTCCCACTCCCGCTGGTCGGCGGTGCTCAGGTGCAGCAACCGCCAGCCCCGCCGGCGGGCGGCCTCGACCAGCCCGGGAAGGGTCGGGACCTCCGGGCCGAAGATCTCAGCGATCTCCGCCGTGGGGGACCGTTCCCAGTACGCGTCGCCGAACAGCAGCCGCCCACCGGGCCCTACCACGGCGGCGAGGGCGTCGAGGGCGGCCTCGGTGCCGCCGAAGGCGTGTGCCGAGCCGATGCAGAGGACCCGGTCGGCCGGCTCCTGCCAGGCCGCCGCTTCCCCCATCACGAAGGCGACGTGCCGGTTCAGCGACCGTCCCGCGGCCAGCCGCCGCCCTCGGTCGAGCGCGGCCTCGTCGGTGTCGACGCCGACGCCGCGCGTCGCGACCGGGCCGGAGACACCACCGGCGGCGACCGCCCGCAGCAGCAGCTCACCCCAGCCACAGCCGAGGTCGAGCACACGCGCGCCGGGCCGGACGTCGAGCCGTTGCAGCAGCAACGCGGCGTGCTCCGGCGAGAGCGGAGTGTTCCAGCGCATCCGCGCGTAACGGCTGGCGGCGAGGTGGTCGGTTGACTGCATCCGTCGAGGGTGTCACGGCGTGCGCCGGGTCCGGCGCCGGGGCGTACGGCAGGATCGGTGAAGTGGACGGGGAGTGCGGGGCCGGCGCGGCGGCCGACCCCGCAGGAGGTGGCGGCGGCGGCCGGCCGGGGTCTGCCGGACATCATCGGCCCCGGGCTGCGAGTGCTGTTCTGCGGCTACAACCCTGGCCTCTACTCGGCCGCCGTGGGGGAGCCCTTCGCCCGCCGGGGCAGCCGATTCTGGCCGGCCCTGCACGGAGCCGGCTTCACCGACCGCCAGCTGCACTCCTGGGAACGCGACGAGCTGCTGCGGCAGGGTCTGGGCATCACCAGCCTGAGCAACCGGGCCACCGCCCGCGCCGCCGAGTTGACCTCGGAGGAGCTGGTGGCCGGGGTGACCGGGCTGGCGGTGAAGGCCGAGCGCTACCGGCCGCGCTGCGTGGCGATCCTCGGGGTGAGCGCGTACCGCATCGCCTTCGCCCGACCGAAGGCCGGGCTGGGCCCGCGACCGGACCGGCTGGGGCCGGCCCAGGTCTGGGTGCTGCCGAACCCCAGCGGCCTGAACGCGCACTTCCCGCTGCCGGCGTTGACCGCCGAGTTCGCCAAGCTGCGGCAGGCCCTCGACCCTTAGGGCGTGGTGACCAGCCCTTGGTAGTACTGCTGCATGGCCGGGTGGTAGTCGTCGAACTCGGGGCGGGGCGAACCGTCCCGGGAGGCGACCAGCATGTCCAGGTAGTACTCCCAACCGGCGCCCACCTCGGCGATGCCCTCCACGCTGCTCAGGTGCTGCACGAAGCGCAGTTCGGTGGTGCCATTGGTCTCGGTCAGCGACAGCTCCAGCAGCCAGCTGCCGTAGTCGTCGACCATCGACACGGCGAGGCGCTGCCGCGGTTCGCACGCGTCGATGCGCATCTCGCACCAGGGCTGCTGCTCCTCGTACGCCATCTGGACCCGGATGGTCCGTCCGGGGCTGGCGTCGCCCTCCCACGGGCCGAACCAGCGGGCCGTACGCTCCGGCTCGGTCAGGCTGGCCCAGACGTCCGCCGCCGGGGCGCGGAAGGTCCGGGTGAGGACGAGATCGTGGCCGGTGTCGGTGTGGAACAGGCGTCCGGCGGGTGTGCGGTTCATGCCGTGTGCTCCCTTCGGTGCTCCGCCGGGCCGCGGCTGCGGCTCTCTCGGCGGGTGCGATAGACCTCGGTCTCCAGCGCGTCGAGGTGCCGGCCCCACCGATCGGTGGCCGCGAGTGCGGCGAGCCAGTCGACCAGCGGGGCGAGCGGGCGCGGATCAAGTCGGTAGATCCTCTGTCGGCCGACCATCTCGTCGTGCACCAGACCGCTCTCGCGCAGTAGCCGCAGGTGGCGGCTGATCGCGGGTCGGCTGATCACGAATCGCCGGGCGATGTCACCAGCGGACAACGGCTCGTCGCGCAGCAGGGTCAGGATGTGCCGTCGTACCGGGTCCGCGATCGCGGTGGCCACCTCGTTCACCGGGAAAGCGTAACCTCCGAGTTACGGGTTGACGTGGTGAAGGCCACGAACGGCCGCATGTCGCCGCGTCGATGGTGGGCACATGATCACTTGACCTGGCACTCTTTATGGCATGGCCGCCCTCCTTCGCTCCCGCCTGACCGACTGGACGTTCGTCGTACCTGTGCTCGCCGTCCTGATATTGATGGTCACCTGGGGGCGGAGCCTGCCTGGGCCCGTCATCGTGGTTGTCGCGGTGCTGCTGGGCGGCGCGGTGCTCGCGGCGGTGCACCACGCTGAGGTGGTCGCCCACCGGGTGGGGGAGCCGTACGGGTCCCTCGTGCTCGCCGTCGCGGTCACCGTGATCGAGGTGGCCCTGATCGTCACGCTCATGATCAGCGGGCCGGAGAAGACCCAGTCACTCGCCCGCGACACCGTCTTCGCCGCAGTCATGATCACCTGTAACGGGATACTGGGCCTGTCCCTGCTGCTCGGTGCGCTGCGCCGCCGAGTGGCCGTGTTCAACCCGGAGGGCACCGGCGGTGCGCTGGCCACCGTGATCACCCTGGCCACCCTGAGCCTGGTCATCCCCAGCTTCACCACGGCCCGCCCCGGCCCGGAGTTCAGCCCGGCCCAACTCGTCTTCGCCGCCGTCGCGTCGCTGGCCCTGTACGGGCTGTTCGTGCTCGTGCAGACCGGCCGGCACCGCGACTACTTCCTGCCGGTCGACAGCCGGGGCAAGGTCATCGAGACGGAGGAGCACGCCAAGCCGCCCACGACCCGCGCGGCGTTGGTCAGCCTGGGCCTGCTGCTGGTGGCGCTGGTCGCGGTGGTCGGCGACGCCAAGACGGTCTCCCCGACCATCGAGGCCGGGGTCGCGGCGGCGAACCTGCCGCACGCGTTCGTCGGCGTGATCATCGCCCTGCTGGTGCTGCTGCCGGAGACCCTGGCCGCCGCCCGCGCCGCCCGCCGAGACCGGGTCCAGACCAGCCTGAACCTCGCGCTCGGCTCCGCGATGGCCAGCATCGGCCTGACCATCCCGGCCATAGCGATCGCCTCGATCTGGCTGGACGGCCCGCTGCTGCTCGGCCTCGGCGGCACCCAGCTCACGCTGCTCGCGCTCACCGCCGTGACCGCCGTCCTCACGGTGGTGCCCGGCCGGGCCAACGTGTTGCAGGGCGGCGTACACCTGGTGCTGATGGCCGCCTTCGTCTTCCTGGCCGCCAGCCCGTGATCCGCACGGCCGGCCGGCTCAGCCCGTGATCCGCACGGCCGGCCGGCTCAGCCGTGATCCGCACGGGCCCGCGCGGATCAGCCGGCGGGCGGCGGGTCGCCCGCGAGGCGCTCCGCGCGGGCGTTCAGGTAGCGCTGCTGCGCCAGGTTCGTCGAACGGGCCGCCGCCATCCGGTACGCCTCCCGCGCGGCGAGCCGCTCGCCCTCCAGTTCCCACAGGTGGGCGCGGGCGGCCGGCAGTCGCGGGTCGTCGGCGAGGCGGGGGTCGTCGGCCAGGTCGGCGAGCAGCGCCAACCCGGCCGGTCCGCCCCTGCTCATGGCCACCGCCACCGCGTGGTTGAGCCCCACCACCGGGTTGTCGGACATCCCGAGAAGCACCTCGTACAGGGCGGTGATCTGCGCCCAGTCGGTGGCCGCCGCGCTGGGCGCCTCGTCGTGCACGGCCGCGATGGCCGCCTGGAGCTGGTACGCCCCGACCACCCCGCGCGGCAGCGCCCCGGTGATCAGCTCGACCCCCTCGGCGATCTGCTCGGCCCGCCACCGGGAGCGGTCCTGCTCGGCCATCGGCACCAGCTCACCGTGCGGGCCGATCCGCGCCGGAGCGCGGGCGTCGGTGAGCAGCATCAACGCGAGCAGCCCGGTGACCTCGGGATCCTCGGGCACCAGCCGGCGCACCAGCCGGGTCAGCCGGATCGCCTCGGCGGTCAGGTCGGCGCGCAGCAACCCCGGCCCGGCAGTGCGGGCGTACCCCTCCGTGAAGATCAGGTAGAGCACGTGCAGCACGGCGGCGAGCCGGTCGGCGCGCTCCGGGCCGGTGGGCGGCGCGAACCGCAGCCCACTGTCACGGATCCGCTGCTTGCCCCGGCTGATCCGCCGGGTCATCGTCGTCTCCGGCACCAGGAACGCGCGCGCCACCTCGGCGGTGCTCAGCCCGCCCACCGCCCGCAGGGTGAGCGCGATCTGCGACGCCGCCGACAGCGCCGGGTGGCAGCACAGGAACAAGAGGATGAGCGTGTCGTCGGCGTCCGCCGGCGGACGGTCGGCGGCGGGGGCGCGCCACTGCTCCGGCAGCACCCACCGGGCCACCGTGTCCTCCCGCCGCATCCGGGCCTGCTCGCGACGCAGCAGGTCGGTCAGCCGACGGGACGCCACGGTGATCAGCCAGCCACGCGGATTCTCCGGTACGCCGTCGCGCGGCCAACCGTGCGCCGCGGTGATCAGCGCCTCCTGCACCGCGTCCTCGGCCGTGTCGAAGTGCCCGTAGCGGCGGACCAGCGCGCCGAGGACCTGCGGCGCCAGCTCGCGCAGCAGGTCCTCGGCGGGAGTCTCCGGCACCGGGTCAGCCGGCCAGGTCCTCGACACCGTCGAGCACCGGTCGTACGTCCACGTACCCACCGGGGGCGTCCGGGTCGACCAGGCCGGCGGCGATCTCGGTGGCCCGGTCGAAGCTGGCGCACTCCACGATGGTGTAACCGGCGAGGACCTCCTGCGTCTCCGGGTACGGGCCGTCGGTGATCACGGGTGCTCCCTCGCGCACCTGCACACGGCGGGCGTGCACCGGCTCGCTCAGGCCCCGGGCGTCGACCAGCTCCCCGGACTCGGCCAGCGCCTGGTGGAAGGTCTCCATGTGCTGGTGCATCGCCGCGATCTGCTCGGCCGACATCGCCGGCCGGTTGGAAGCCCGCCCGGACAGCACGTCGTAGTCCTGCTGCGACCCGTAGAGCAAAATCATGTACTTCACGGTTCTTCCCCTCCTCCTGCGAGGACACCACCCCGGCGCCCCCACAGGAAACGTCGAACCCCAAACCCCCACCCGGACACCCCACCCACCCGGGTCTGCCTCCCACCAGAACCGGTGATCATGAAGTTGGCGTCACGACACGCCGAGTGGGACGACGGCAACTCCATGATCACCGGGGTTCAGGGGTGGTGGGTGAGGCCTAGATTGGCGGTATGACGGTGGTGTGGGTCGTGGCGGGAGTCTTCGTCGTCGTGGCGGGGGTGGCGTTTGGCGTTGTGGTGCGGCGGGGGCGGGTCGGTGAGGTTGGGGGCGACGAACCTCGGGCCGGGCGGGACGCTCGGGTGCGGCAGCAGCGGTACGAGGCCGAGCGGCACGGTGACCAGGGCGACACGTGGCAGCGCGGTCGGGATTCGAGCGGTTGAGCGACCCTACTGGCCGTACGAGCGGCGCAGCCGGTGGTTGACCGCGCGACACCACCCCAGGCCGCTGCGCCGCAGCCCGTCCGGCCCCAGGGCACGTGAACCGTCCGGCCGTGCCGTGCGTGAAACCGGTGACGGGCGTTTCGGTCCTGTCGTCGGGGTACTACCAGCCTGAGCACCGATGTCTGGGGAGGCACAGTGGGCGCACGGTTCGGACGCGATGCGCGGGGCCCGTTGGCGGGTCTGCTGGTCGCCGCCCTGGTCTCCCTCGCCTGCGCCGGCGGTGGGCTGGCCGAGCCGGAGGCCGAGCGCCCCGGGGCGAAGCCGCCGGCAGCCTCACCGGGGCCGAGCACCACCCGGGCCGACAGCACCACCAGCGTCGCCGAGTTCGAGCAGGACGTCGCCGACGCGCAGGCGGTCGCCGAGCGGTACTGGGCGGCCCAGTTCAAGGAATCCGGGCAGCGGTTCCAACCGATCCGGCGGATCATCCCGTACCAGCGTGACGGCGAGGTGTCCTGCGGCGGCCAGGCGTTGCCCCGCAACAACGCCGTCTACTGCTCGCAGGGCGACTTCATCGCGTACGACGTCACCTGGTCGGTGGCGGCGTTCCGCCAGGTCGGCGACGCGTTCGTGTTCTACCTGCTCGGGCACGAGTACGCGCACGCAATCCAGGTGCGGCTCGGCATCAACTACAGCTTCACCATCCAGCAGGAGTTGCAGGCCGACTGCATGGCCGGGGCGTACCTCGGCGACTCGGTGCGCTCGGAGGCCCTGACCCTCGCCGAGGGCGACCTGGACGAGTTCCGGGAGGGGGTGGCGGCGGTCGGCGACGACCCGGACCAGCCGTGGTTCGCGGAAGGGGCGCACGGCACCGCCGAGCAGCGCACCGACATGTTCTTCCGGGGTTACGAGGGTTCCCTGAAGGAGTGCGACCTGGGCTGAACGGGGTTGCCCGGATCACCCTGGCGCCCGTTGCCGCCACCGGCCCCGGGGGGTGCTGGCAGGATCGCCGGTGTCGGTCACCACCCTGGAGGTTCCGCTGAGCAGCCATCACCCCGCCGCTGTGCTCTTCGACATGGACGGCACGTTGGTCGACAGCGAGAAGCTGTGGGACGTCGCGTTGCAGGAACTCGCGAAGGAGTACGGCGGGGAACTCTCCGTCGACGCCCGTCAGTCGATCATCGGCACCGCCATGGCCGAGTCGATGCGCATCCTGCACGACGACCTGGGGCAGCCCGAACGGGATCCGGAGATCAGCGCGGCGTGGATCAACGCCCGGATCCTGGACCTGTTCCGCACCGGTCTGCGCTGGCAGCCGGGCGCGTTCGACCTGTTGCGCGCGGTCCGCGCGGCGGGAATCCCCACCGCGCTGGTCACCTCCAGCCCTCGGGCGCTGGTCGAGATCGCCCTGGACACCCTCGGTCGCGACAACTTCGACACGGTGGTCGCCGGCGACGAGGTGGTGGCGGCAAAGCCGCACCCCGAGCCGTACCTGACCGCGGCCCGGCTGCTGGGTGTGCCGATCGAGCGTTGTGTGGCGATCGAGGACTCACCGACCGGGGTGGCCAGCGCGCTCGCCTCGGGCGCGGCGGTCCTGGCCGTACCGGCGGAGGTGGCGTTGCCGAGCACTGTCGGCGTACACCAGGTGGAGAGCCTGACCGGCGTGGACCTGCCGTTGCTCGCGGTTCTGCTGACCGATCGGGCCGCGGCGACCAGCTGACCCGCCCGCCGTCCTGCCGGCACACCAGCCGGGCAGTCGCGTACGGGTGGCCGAGGGGGAATGGGACAGGCCGAGGCCCCCGGTCGCGCGGATGGCGACCGGGGGCCTCGGCAGTGCCGATCAGTCGTGGGCGATGGCGCCCAGGACGTTGATCCGGGCCGCCCGGACGGCCGGGAGCACCGCGGCCACCACGCCGATGATGGCGGCGAGACCGAGGAAGACACCCATCTGCCCCCACGGCAGGATCAGGTCGGTGATGCCCTCGTCCTTGAGGGCCTCGACCACCGCGGCGCCGAGGCCGGTGCCCACCACCACGCCGAGCAGCGCGCCGAACACCGAGATCACCACCGCCTCGACGGTGATCATGCCCATGGTCTGGGACCGGCGCAGGCCGATCGCCCGCAGCAGACCCAACTCGCGGGTCCGCTCCAGCACCGACAGGGCCAGGGTGTTGATGATGCCCAGCACGGCGATCACGATGGCCAGCGCGAGCAGGATCTGGATCATCGTGAGCAGCCCGTCGAGCGAACTGGTCTGCTGCTTGATGAACGCGTCGCGGTCGGCCACCGACACCTCGGGGCTGTCCGCGAGCAACGCCTCCACCTGCGGCTGGACGTCGGACACCCGGGTGCCCGGGTCCAGCTGGATGAAGCCCTGGATGGGCTGCGGAATGGCGAAGTCCTTCGCCGCGGTCACCGGCAGCGTCACCGGGTTGGTCAGCTGCGACGACTCGTAGATGCCGCTGATCGTGTAGGTGCGTGCCTCGCCCCGGGTCAGCTGCACATTGACCGTGGAGCCCACCGACCAGCCACGGGACGTGGCCGTGTCCGAGCTGGCGAGCATCTGGGTCGGCCCGAGCCGGTCGATGTCACCGGCGGTGGGCTTCGCGCCGAAGATCTGCCGCAGCGACGCGATGTCACTGCTCGCCGCGACCCAGGTGCCCTCGCCGTCGATACGCGCCATGTCGCCGTACTCGCCGTCGACCAACCGCACACCGGGCAGGGCCTTGGCCTGGTCCAGCACACCCGGGTCGAAGGTCGGCGGACGCGGGCCGCCCTGCTGGCCGGCGATCACCAGCTCGGCCTTGATGGTGTCCTGGGCGAGCGCGCTGATGCTGCCCTTGGCCGAGTCGAGGATCACCGTGACGCCGGTGACCAGCGCGATGCCGACCATCAGCGCGGCGGCCGTGATGGCCGTACGACGGGGGTTGCGCCCCGAGTTGAGCCGGCCCAGCTTGCCCGGCACCGACCAGGAGAAGATCGCCCCGAGCAGGCTCACCACCGGCTTGCTGATCAGCGGGGTCAGCAGCGCCACCCCGATGAAGGCGAACAGCACCCCACCGAGGATGGTCGACAGCGTCTGACCACCGGCGTTGCCGCTGAGCCCGAGGAACAGCAGCACCGCGCCGATACCGGTGACCAGCGACCCGGCCACGGTGATCTTGGTCAACGGTCGGTCCGGGGTGGCCACGTCCTGCATGGCCGCGATCGGCGGGATCCGGGACGCCCGCAGCGCCGGCAGCAGTGCCGCCACCACGGTGATCACCAGACCGACGGCGAACGAACCGATCACCGCAGCCGCCGGCACGCCGATGCCGGCCAGGGTGAGCCCACCGGCGAGCTTGCCGAACAGGAACGCCAGCAACGCGCCCACCCCGATACCGGCGGCAAAGCCGAGCACCGACGCGATCAACCCCACCGCGATGGCCTCCAGCACCACCGAACCGATGATCTGCCGGCCGCTGGCCCCGATGGCGCGCATCAGCGCCAACTCCCGGGTCCGCTGCGCCACGATGATCGAGAAGGTGTTGAGGATCAGGAAGGTGCCCACCAGCAGCGCCACCGCGGCGAAGCCGAGCAGGATCTTGTTGAAGAAGGACAGGCCCTCCTTCAGGCTGGCCGAGGCATCCGCGGCCACCTGCTCGCCGGTCTTCACCTCGAAGTCCGCGCCCAGGGTGCGTGCCACGTCGTCGCGCAGCTTCTCGTCCGAGACCCCGTCGGCGGCCTGAACGGTGATGCTGCTGAACACGTCCGGCTCGCCCAGCATCAGCCGCTGGGCCACCGGCGTGGTGAAGAAGACCTCGTTGACCCCGCCGATCGAGTCCCGGTCACCGCTGTAACCGAAGACGCCGACCAGTGTGAAGTCCCGCTTCTTCGACTCGAACGCGGTCAGCACGCCGACCTTCTGGCCGACCTGCACCTTCGCGGCCGTGGCCAACGCCTTGTTGATGACGATCTCGTCCTCGGCCTGCGGCGCGCGCCCCTCACGCAGCTTCAGCAGCTCGCTCTCGCCGGTCCAGTTCTCGCCCAACTGCGGCGGGCCGAACGAGGTGACGACCTTGCCGTTGCTGCCGATCACCCGGGCGCCGTCGGCGTTGACCACACCGGTCGCCGAGGCCGCCCCCGGCACCTGCTTCACCCGGTCCACCAGGGCGGCCGGCAGCGGGGCGACGGTCTGCTCGCCCTCCATCTCGTTGACCTGCACCTTCGGCTTCGCCGCGACGTTCACGTCGATCTCGGAGAAACCGTCGGCGAACACCGAGTCGAAGGAACGACCCAGCGTGTCGGTGAGCACGAACGCACCGGAGACGAACATCACCCCGAGCACCACCGCCAGGCCGGACAGGATCAGCCGGACCTTGCGGGCCAGCAGACTCTTCAGCGTCGCGCGGAACATCAGTTGCCCACCTCGGCCGCAGTGTCCAGCTTTTTCATGGTGTCCAGCACCGTCTCGGCGGTCGGCTCGATCAGCTCCGAGACGATCTCACCATCGGCGAGGAAGACCACCCGGTCGGCGTACGCGGCGGCCGTCGGGTCGTGGGTGACCATCACGATGGTCTGGCCGTGCTCCCGGACCGAGTCACGCAGGAAGTTGAGCACCTCCGCGCCGGAGCGCGAGTCCAGGTTGCCGGTCGGCTCGTCCGCGAAGATCACCTCGGGGCGGGAGACCAGCGCCCGCGCGCACGCCACCCGCTGCTGCTGCCCACCGGAGAGCTGCGCCGGCCGGTGGTCCAGCCGGTCCTTGAGACCCACCGTCTCGATCACCGTGTCGTACCAGGCCGGGTCCGGCTTGCGCCCGGCGATCGACAGCGGCAGCAGGATGTTCTCCTTGGCCGTCAGCGTCGGCAGCAGGTTGAACTGCTGGAAGATGAAGCCCACCTTGTCGCGGCGCAGCTTCGTCAGCCCCGCGTCGCCCAGCCCCGTGACCGTCGTCTCACCGATCGACACCGTCCCCCGGGTCACCGAGTCCAGGCCGGCCAGGCAATGCATCAACGTCGACTTACCGGAACCCGACGGGCCCATGATCGCGGTGAAGCGGCCACGTTCGAACTCCGCGCTGACCCCCCGCAGCGCGACGACCTGAGCCTCGCCGCTGCCGTACACCTTCCACACGTCGTTCGCCCGGGCCGCGGCCTGCGCCTGCTGGCCTACCGTCGCGGTCACGTCATCTACCTCTTCCGTCTGTCCGAAAATGCACGCCGCCCCCCGATGGTCCGGCGCGACTGTTCAATCATCGGTGCTGCATACGCCCGCCCCGTCCGACCCTGGGGGGACCCGGCGCGGATTTCCCGCTGCGGGTGCACCCCCATGTCGGATCAGGGTTGCCCCTGAGTCGAGGGCCGGTCGACCGCTTTTCCCCTCGGCGGCGGGCGGCCGCACCGACACTTGCACCTGACGCCACAGGAGGGTCAACCGAACCGAGCCATGTCCGGTCACGGTAGGTGACGACGGCAACGACAGCCGTCCCCCCACGGAGGGATCTTCGAGTACGCCGGGTGAGGTACCCGGGCCGGTGGAACTACGCCCGGGGGCGGACCAGACCCGACTCGTACGCCAGCACCACCGCCTGCACCCGGTCGCGCAGCCGCAGCTTGGTCAGCACATGCCCGACGTGCGTCTTGATGGTGGTTTCGCTCACTGACAGGACCGTCGCGATCTCGGCGTTGGACAGCCCTCGGGCGACCTGCACGAGCACCTCGCGCTCCCGGTCGGTGAGCGCGTTGAGCGCCGCCGACGGCGTCGCCGCCGGATCGGGCAGCAGGTCGGCGAAGCGGTCCAACAGTCGCCGCAGGATCCGAGGTGTCACCACCGCGTCCCCGCCGGCGACCGTGCGGATCGCCGCGATCAGATCCTCGGCCGGCACGTCCTTGGCCAGGAACCCGCTGGCGCCGGCCCGCAACGCGCCCACCACGTACTCGTCCAGGTCGAAGGTGGTGAGCACCAGCACCCGTACCGGCAGTCGGGCGTCGACGATGGCCCGGGTCGCCGCCACCCCGTCCATCCGGGGCATCCGGATGTCCATCAGTACGACGTCGGGCAGCAGCCGGCGGGACAACTCCACCGCCTCCACGCCGTCACCGGCCTCCGCCACCACGTCCAGGTCGCTCTCGGCGCCCAGGACCATCCGGAACCCGGTCCGTAGCAGCGGCTGGTCGTCGGCGAGCAGGATCCGCACCGGCCGTGCCGAGGGCGCCTGATGGCTCATCTTTTCTCCCGTCCCGCCGACGTCGTGGGGCGCACCGGTCATCCTCGCGTACCCGAGCCGGTGCGTCGCGGATCACCGTAGAGGCCTGCCGGTCGCCCTGTCCCGACCGAGGCGGCACCGCTGCGGTCGGGTTTCGGCGTCGGCGTGCGGCAGGCGGTCCCGGCGGCCTGAATCGCCGCGCCGGGCGTAGACGTCGCTCAGGAGGCCGTCACTCGTCGGCACCCGGCGCCACCGGAGTGGCCCGGGAGTCACGCAGTGGGTCGGTGCTCGCCGCGGCGACCGGGAACGGCGGTGGGGTGCCGCCGAAGCTGGGACAGAGCGCCTGGTGGCTGCACCAGTCGCAGAGCCGGCTCGGCCGGGGCCGGAAATCCTGACGGGCGGTGGCCTGCTCGATTGCCCGCCACAGCGCCACCACGGTGCGCTCGAAGCGGACCAGCTCGTCGGCGTCCGGGGTGTAGTCCAACACCTCGGCGTCACGCAGGTAGAGCAGCCGCAGCACCCGGGGCACCACCCCCCGGGTGCGCCACAGCACCAGGGCGTAGAACTTCAGCTGGAACAGCGCCCGGGCCTCGAACGCCTCCCGCGGGGCACCGCCGGTCTTGTAGTCGACCACCCGCAGCGCGCCGTCCGGAGCGACGTCGAGCCGGTCGAGGTAGCCCCGGATCAGCAGCTCCTCGTCGACGACCGCGGAGATCAGGCTCTCGCGTTCGGCCGGCTCCAGCCGGGTCGGATCCTCCACCGCGAAGTAACCCTGCAACAGCCCGGCGGCGGAGCGGAGGAACTCCACCGGCCCGGCCGGCTCCGCGCCGTCGAAGATCCCGGCCAGTTCGGGTTGCTCGGTGACCAGCCGGTCCCACTGGGGGGCGACCAGGTCGCCGGCCGCCTCCGGCGTGCGGCCGGTGGCCGGCAGGTCGAACAGGCGCTCCAGCACCGCGTGCACCAACGTGCCCCGGGCCTGCTCGATGGTGGTGCGCTCGGGCAGCCGGTCGATGCTGCGGAACCGGTAGAGCAGCGGGCAGGTCTTGAAATCCGCCGCCCGCGACGGGGACAGCGAGGCCCGCACCGTCGGCGGCGCCTGCGCCGCGGGGGAGGGCTGGGAGGTGGTGACCGATTCCGCCGTCATGTCGGCAAAGGTTAGGGCACCGGTGTGACACCGCCCGCCGCCCGCCCCACACAGCGACGGTCCGTAGCATCGTGGCGATGGAGCAGACAACCAGGCCGCCGCGCCGACCGGACCGACGCCTCGGCCTGAACGTCGGCAAGGTGTTCGGGGTGCCGCTGTACCTCAACGGCTCCATGGTCCTGCTCGCGGTGCTCATCGCGGTGCTGTACGGCGAGTTCGCCCGCCGACAACTGGACCTGCCGCAGCTCAGCGGCTACCTGATCGGGTTCGGGTTCGTCGTGTCGCTGCTCGGCTCGGTGCTGCTGCACGAGCTGGGCCACGCCCTCACCGCCCGGCGGTACGGCATCGGTGTGCGCGGGATCACCCTGGAGCTGCTCGGCGGTTACACGGAGATGGACCGGGACGCCCCGTCGCCCCGCGTCGACCTGCTGGTCTCGCTGGCCGGCCCGGCGGTCTCCGCGGTGCTCGGCGTCCTGGCGGTCGCCGCCACGCTCGCCCTGCCCGAGGGGACCGTGGCGCACCAGCTCGCCTTCCAGCTCGCGGTCAGCAACGTCATCGTGGCGCTGTTCAACAGCCTGCCCGGGCTGCCGCTCGACGGCGGCCGGGCGCTGCGCGCCGCCGTGTGGGGGCTGACCCGCGACCGCCACCTCGGCACCGAGGTCGCCGGGTGGGCCGGCCGGGTCGTCGCCGTCGGCACCGCGGCCCTGGTCCTGGTGCTCACCGTCGAGCGGCGGCTGGCGCCGCTGGCGCTGCCGCTGATGCTGCTGGTCGCCGTCACCCTCTGGCGTGGCGCCGGCCAGTCGATCCGGGCCGCCCGGGTCAGCCGCCGGTTCCCGCTGATCGACCTCGCCCGGCTCGCCCGTCCGGTCTGGTCGGTGGCCACCGGCACGCCACTGGCCGAGGCCCAGCGCCGACGCGCCGAGAGTGGGCAGCCCGACGCCGCGCTGCTGGTCACCGACTCCACCGGTCGACCGGTGGCGCTGGTCGACCCGGCCGCCGCCGACGCGGTGCCGGTCGAGCGCCGACCGTGGCTGGCGGTCGACGCCGTCGCCCGGTCGCTGGGCACCCTTCCCACGTTGTCGGTCGGCTGGGACGGCGAGCGGGTGATGGAGGCCGTACAGACCTACCCGGGCGCACAGTACGTGGTGACGTCAGGCGAAGATGTCGTCGGCATTCTGCACATCGCGGACCTGGCACAGCTCCTCGAACCCAACCGGAAGATGACACCGTGACCGCAACTCCCTCCACCGTCGCCGCCGACCCCGCCAACCCGGCGCTGACACCCGTGCACCGCGGGCCGTTCCGGCCCGGCGACCGGGTCCAGCTGACCGACCCCAAGGGGCGGATGCACACCGTGACGCTGGAGCCCGGCAAGGAGTTCCACACCCACCGCGGCATCCTGGCGCACGACGCGCTGATCGGGCTCCCCGACGGCAGCGTGGTGACCACCGCCGGCGGCGGCACCGCGTTCCTGGCCCTGCGGCCGCTCCTGTCGGACTACGTGTTGTCCATGCCGCGCGGCGCTCAGGTGATCTACCCCAAGGACTCCGCGCAGATCGTGGCGATGGGCGACATCTTCCCCGGCGCGAAGGTCCTCGAGGCCGGCGCCGGCTCCGGCGCGCTGAGCTGCTCCCTGCTGCGCGCCGTCGGCACCGAGGGCGAGCTGCACTCGTTCGAACTGCGCGACGACTTCGCCCAGATCGCCAAGCGCAACGTCGAGGCGTTCTTCAACGGGCCGCACCCCTCGTGGAACCTGCACGTCGGCGATGTCGCGCAGTGCCGGGAGACCGGCTTCGACCGGATCATCCTGGACATGCTGACCCCCTGGGAGACCCTCGACATGGTCGAGCGGGCGCTGGTGCCCGGTGGGGTGTTCATCGGCTACGTCGCCACCACACCGCAGCTCTCCGAGCTGGTGGAGGCGCTGCGCGAGCGCGGCGGCTGGACCGAGCCACGGGCCTGGGAGTCCCTGGTGCGCGACTGGCACGCCGAGGGCCTCGCCGTCCGTCCGGACCACCGGATGATCGCGCACACCGCCTTCCTGGTGTCCGCGCGCAAGCTGGCCCCGGGGGTCACCGCGCCGCCGCGCCGGCGCAAGCCCAGCAAGGGCACCGAGGCGTACGCGCAGCGCCGCCAGGACCTGCGCGAGGCGGAGGCGGCCCGACAGGCCGCCGCCGCGCAGGCCGCAGGCGCGCAGTCCAACGGTGCGGGGGAGATGGACAGGCCGTGACCATCGAGCTGGGTGTCGGCAGCGCCGAGCAGGGGGAGACGCTGGCATGAGCCGACCGGGCTACGGCGGTGGAGACCTCCCCGCGGTCTTTCCCGACTGGTCGCCCTATCAGGACCTGGAGTCGGCGGCGCGGGCCTACCTGCGCGACCCGGACGTCGCCCTGGAGGCGCTCGGCGGCGTGCTGCGCGGCGCGTCGGTGCTCGGCTTCACCCTGGAACGCTTCGTCAACGAGGTCAACGGGGTGTGGCAGGAGGTCGTGGTCTGCGACGGCAGCCGGCTCATTCTCTGGCACGGCGAGGACGTACCGCCGGAGGAGGGCCCGCCGGGCTCGATGACCTCGTCGCTGCGGGTGGTGCCGGTCTCCACCGTCACCGAGGTGGGCTGCCGGCGGCGGCTCAACCGTGCCGAGAGCGGCGAGATCCGGGTCGACAGCATCGACGTCTACCTGCTGCTCACCTCGTTGGACGAGGCGCCGCCGAGCGAGGAGATGGCCGGCACGCCCCGGCACGACGCGTTGCGCTTCGGCAAGACCCTCGACGACGGCGGGGCCGGGCAGATCGCCCGGTTGGAGGAGTTCGCGCGGTTGGTCGCCTCGGTGGTCGGCCGTCCGATGCTCTGAGGCGTACCCCGTTCTGGACCCGGCCGGGCCTTCACGGCCCGGCCGGTGGGTCAGTCTTCCTCGGCGTCCGGGCCGGCGACCTCGACGCCGTCGCCGCGCACCACGTGGATGCAGTCGCCCGGGCACTCCTTCGCGGAGTCGATCACCTCGAGTCGCAGGTGCGCGGGGACGTCGACCCGGCTGCCCGGTGCCATCCGCAGCTCACCGTCGACGCCCTTGACGTAGGCCAGACCGTCGATGTCGAACTCGAACACCTCCGGCGCGTACTGCACGCAGAGCCCGTCGCCCGTGCAGAGGTCCTGGTCGACCCAGACCTGCAATTCGTCGGTCGCGACCTCGGCCACCTGTGCACCCCCCATGTTCTCCCGTGCCACGCTCCGACGGTACCTGAACGCCGGTAACGGCCCGTCAGGCCACCCTTGGCGATCAAGGTTCGGTGACGAGGGTGTTGCGTGGGACCGAATCGGCCTCATAGCGGCTAGTGTTAGGGCAGAACGTTCAAGCCCCCCGGGGAGGTGGGACGTGGCAGCACGTAGCGACGACGCGGACTCGCGCGCCGCACGGTGGGAGAAGGAAGCCCACGATCTCTCCACGCAGGTCGCGTTCCTGCAAGAGGAACTCGCCCTGGTGCGGCGCAAGTTGACCGAAAGCCCCCGACACGTCCGGCAGCTCGAAGAGCGGCTGGCGGCCACCCAGGCACAGTTGGCGCGGCTGACAGAGAACAACGACCGGCTGGTGAGCACCCTCAAGGAAGCTCGCACGCAGATCGTGACGCTCAAGGAGGAGATCGACCGGCTCGCGCAACCGCCGAGCGGTTACGGAGTCTTCCTGGCCAAGCACGAGGACGGCACGGTGGACGTCTTCACCGGTGGCCGCAAACTGCGGGTCGCGGTGTCGCCCTCGCTCGACGTGGGTGACCTGCGGCGCGGCCAGGAGGTCCTGCTCAACGACGCGCTCAACATCGTCGACGCGTTCGGTTACGAGCGGGTTGGCGAAGTGGTGATGCTCAAGGAGATCCTGGAGGGACCGAACGGCGGGCCGGGTGACCGGGCGCTGGTGGTCTCCCACTCCGACGAGGAGCGCATCGTGCACCTCGCCGAGACGCTCATCGGCTCGGCGATCCGGGCCGGCGACTCGCTCATGATCGAGCCCCGCTCGGCGTACGCGTACGAGCGGATCCCGAAGAGCGAGGTCGAGGAGCTGGTCCTGGAGGAGGTGCCCGACGTCGGCTACGGCGACATCGGTGGCCTCCAGTCGCAGATCGAGCAGATCCGCGACGCGGTGGAGTTGCCGTTCCTGCACGCGGACCTGTTCCGTGAGCACCAGCTCCGCCCACCCAAGGGCATCCTGCTCTACGGCCCACCCGGCTGTGGCAAGACGCTCATCGCCAAGGCGGTGGCCAACTCGCTGGCCAAGAAGATCGCCGAGCGGCAGGGCAAGGAGAAGCACACCAGCTTCTTCCTCAACATCAAGGGCCCGGAGCTGCTCAACAAGTACGTCGGTGAGACCGAGCGGCACATCCGGCTGATCTTCCAGCGCGCCCGGGAGAAGGCCGGCGAGGGCACGCCGGTGATCGTGTTCTTCGACGAGATGGACTCGATCTTCCGGACCCGCGGCTCCGGTGTCTCCTCCGACGTGGAGAACACCATCGTTCCGCAGCTGCTCAGCGAGATCGACGGCGTGGAAGGGCTGGAGAACGTCATCGTCATCGGCGCCTCCAACCGGGAAGACATGATCGACCCGGCGATCCTGCGCCCCGGTCGCCTCGATGTGAAGATCAAGATCGAGCGACCGGACGCCGAGGCGGCCAAGGACATCTTCTCCAAGTACATCCTCTCCGGGCTGCCCCTGCACCCGGACGACCTGGCCGAACACGGCACCGACCCCCAGGCCACTGTCGCGGCGATGATCGACGCCGTGGTGCTGCGGATGTACTCGGAAACCGAAGAGAATCGATTCCTTGAGGTCACCTACGCCAACGGTGACAAGGAAGTCCTCTACTTCAAGGACTTCAACTCCGGCGCGATGATCCAGAACATCGTCGACCGCAGCAAGAAGATGGCCATCAAGGAGTTCCTCACCTCGGGTCGCAAGGGGCTGCGCCTGCAGCACCTGCTCGACGCCTGCGTCGACGAGTTCCGCGAGAACGAGGACCTCCCCAACACCACCAACCCCGACGACTGGGCGCGCATCTCCGGCAAGAAGGGTGAGCGGATCGTCTACATCCGCACGCTCGTCTCCGGCGGCAAGGGCGCCGAGGCCGGCCGGTCCATCGAGACCGCGAGCAACACCGGTCAGTACCTGTAGAGCCGACGTTCAATCGGGGCGACGCGTTTCGACGCGTCGCCCCGTTTGACGTTCCGCCGGAGTTCGGCGGGCTGTTCTGCGGGTCAGCTCGGAGCGTCGGTGAAGATCCACTTGCGGGAGACGAAGAGATTCAGCACCGCCAGGCCCCCGGTGGTGAGCACCTTCGCGACCAGGTACGGAAGGCCGGCCCAGGTCAACCCCTGCACGAGGGCGACCGTGAGAGCCAGGTTGACGATCACCAGCAGCAGATACCGCCAGGCCTGACCGCCGACGTCGCCGGTCGAGCCGAATGACCATGCGCGGTTGAGCCCGAAGTTGACCACGAACGCCACGGCGAAGGCGAGGACCGTGGCGAACGGCAGCCACACCCCCAGCACACCGTGGAACAGGTAGAGCGCGCTGGTGTCGGTGATCGCGCTGAGACCTCCGACGATGAGAAACCGCACCTCGCTGCGCCGCGTCAAGCCTGCGAACGTCGCCGAGGCCGCCGCCTTCATCGCTGAACCTTGGATGCGGACCCGCCATGTGTCGTCACGGTGGAGCACGCTATCGTCTCCCCGTCCCGCGATCGCCCCGAGACCCCCCGAAGGTGTGCAAGTGACCGACATGCCGAGCGTCTCCGTCCACCCGACAGCCGAGGTGGAAGCCGGGGCCGAGATCGGAGCCGGGACTCGGATCTGGCACCTGACGCATGTCCGGTCGACCGCCCGCATCGGCGCCGACTGCACGCTCGGCCGCAATGTGTTCGTCGATGCCGGGGTCACCATCGGCGACCGCGTCAAGGTGCAGAACAACGTCTCGGTCTACCACGGCGTCACGCTCGAGGACGAGGTGTTCGTCGGCCCGAGCGCGGTCTTCACCAACGACCTCAACCCGCGCGCCCAGAACCCGGACTGGAAGGTCACGCCGACCTTGGTCCGCACGGGCGCCTCGATCGGCGCCAACGCCACGATCGTCTGCGGCACCGAGATCGGGGAGTTCGCCCTCGTGGCCGCCGGCGCGGTCGTCACGCGGGATGTGCAGCCGTACCAACTCGTGGCCGGCAACCCGGCCCGGCATCTCGGCTGGGTCAACCGCAACGGCGAGGTGGTCGCCCGCGGCGACGAGCAGTTGCCCACCGGCGGACTCGAAGGCCGCTGAACCTCACAGGAGACAACCCCTCATGTCTATTCCCATCACTTCGGTGGTCATCGGCCCCGAGGAAGAGGCCGCGGTCCTGTCGGTTCTGCGATCCGGCAGGCTGGCCCAGGGACCGATGGTCGCCGAACTGGAGCGGTCGTTCGCGGAGCTCTGCGGTGTCCCCCACGCCGTGGCCGTCAGCAACGGCACCGTCGCCCTGGTGGCCGCTCTCGAAGCGCTCGGTCTGCAGCCCGGCGACGAGGTGATCACCACTCCCTTCAGCTTCGCGGCGACCCTGAACGCGATTCTCGAGTCCGGAGCGACGGTCCGCTTCGCCGACATCCGTGACGATTTCACCATCGACCCGGACTCGGTCCAGGCGCTGGTCAACGCACGGACCAAGGCCATCCTCCCGGTGCACCTCTACGGCCTGCCCGCCGACATGACGGCCCTCACCGCGATCGCCGAGACCGCCGGGCTCGCGATCGTCGAGGACGCCGCCCAGGCGCACGGCGCGCGCGTTGGTGACCGGGCGGTCGGCTCGTTCGGGGTCGGCTGCTTCTCCATGTACGCCACGAAGAACCTGCAGTGCGGCGAAGGCGGTCTGATCACCACCTCCGACGACGCCATCGCGGACCGGCTCCGGCTGCTGCGCAACCAGGGCATGCGGGTGCGGTACCAGTACGAGGCGCCGGGCCACAACTGGCGACTGACCGACCTGCAGGCGGCCATCGCCGTGCCGCAGGTCGGCCGGCTGGCCGAGACCACGGCTCGCCGGGTCTCGAACGCCGCGCGGCTGACCGCCGGCCTCGCCGACCTGCCCGGGCTGACCACCCCGTCGGTGCCGGCTGGACGAAGCCACGTCTGGCACCAGTACACCGTGCGTATCGGCGCCGACGCGCCACTGAGCCGCGACGACCTCGGCAAGCGGCTTGATGAGCGGCAGATCGGCTACGGTCTGTACTACCCCCGCCTCATGCACCACTACGACTGCTACGTGGGTCACCCCCAGATCGGCACGGATGAGACTCCTCGTGCCCTTCGCGCCGCCGAAGAGGCACTTTCCCTTCCTGTTCACCAACACCTCGCCGACGACGACGTCGACCAGGTGATCGAGGCCGTACGAGGTGCGTTCAATGCCTAATTTGGCGATCATCGGCGCGGGCATCATGGGCGCGAACCACGGTCGAGTGGCCCGCGCCACGCCGGACGTCACCGTCACCTCCGTCTGCGACCCCGACCCCCAGCGGGCCGCCACCCTGGCCAAGGCCATCGGCGCGGATTACACGACCGACATTGACGAGGCGCTGGCCGGCGTGGACGCGGTCATCCTGGCGACCCCGAGCGAGACGCACGGCGAGTTGGGCTCGCGCATCCTGCGCAGCGGCCGGGACCTTCTCGTCGAGAAGCCGATCGCGACCTCCGTCGCCGACGCGCGGCACCTCATCGACCTCGCGGAGAAGCACGAACGCGTGTTGATGGTCGGTCACGTCGAGCGCTTCAACCCGGCGGTCACGGAGCTCCTCCAACTGGTGGACGACCCGCTGTCGTTGGAGATCACCCGGGTCGGCCCGTTCTCCAACCGTGCCCTCGCCGACGTCCTGCTGGACCTGATGATCCACGACGTGGACCTGGCACGGACGGTGGCCGGCTCGGAGATCGTCGCCCACCGCGCGGCGACCCGGATCGTCCGGTCCGCTGAGCAGGACCTGGCCTTCGCCCTGCTCATGTTCGAGAACGGCTTGATCGCCAACATCACGGCGAGCCGAGTCAGCCAGAATAAGATCCGCCGCGTCACCCTCACCCAGCGCAACGACTGCGTCATCGCCGACCTGCTGCGCCAGCAGGTCGAGGTGCACCGGATCGAGCACTCCGAGTTCCTCTCCGAGGGCGGCGTGCGCTACCGGCAGAGTGGGCGGGTCGAGATCCCCTTCCTCTCCCAGCACGGCGAGCCGCTGATGCACGAGCTGCGGCACTTCGCCGACTGCGTCGTCAACCGTCGCCGGCCGGTGGTCAGCGGCGAGGACGGCCTGGCCGCGCTCGAGGTGTGCCTCCAGATCCGCGACACCGCCCTGGTCGGCTGAGCATGTACAAGGGTCAGAAGGTCGCCGCTGTCGTCCCGGCCTACAACGAGAGCCGGCTGATCGGCAAGACGATCACCACGATGCCCGACTTCGTGGACTTCATCGTGGTGATCAACGACTGCTCCACCGACGACACCTCCGAGCGGGCTCGCGCGGTGGGTGACCCGCGGGTCGTCGTCATCGACCACGAGAAGAACACCGGCGTCGGTGGTTCGATCATGGACGGGCACGAGCGGGCCCTCGCTTTGGGCGCCGACATCAACGTCGTGATGGCCGGTGACGCCCAGATGGATCCGGCCTACCTGCCGGCGCTGCTCGACCCGATCTGCGACGACGGCTACGAGTTCACCAAGGCGAACCGCTTCTTCTCCCGTACGTCGTTCGCCGACATGCCGGCCGTACGGATGCTGGGGAGCGTCGCCCTGTCGTTCGCGACCAAGGTCGCCAGCGGCTACTGGAACCTCTTCGACCCGCAGAACGGTTACACCGCGGTGTCCCGGTCGGCCCTCCTGCGGCTCAACGTCGCCGCCGTGGCACGCGGCTACGAGTTCGAGAACGACCTCCTGATCTGGCTCAACATCGCCAACGCCCGAGCCAAGGACGTACCGATCCCCGCCAGCTACGGCGAGGAGGTGTCGACGATGCGCATCCACCGGGTGGCCCCCCGCATCGCCAGCCTCCTGTTCCGCGGCTTCTGGCGGCGGATGCTGCTCAAGCACGTGCTCGCCTCGTTCTCCGCCGTCGCGCTGCTGTTCTTCACCGGCCTGTTCCTCATCCTGTTTGGCTCCGGCTGGGGGATCTGGGTGCTGGCGGAAACCCTCGGCCCACCGGCCGCCACCACCGGTAGCGTCCTGCTCTGCGTCGGGCCGCTGCTGACCGGAATCCACATGCTGATCTCCGCGCTCACCCTGGACATCCAGTCGACGCCGGACTGACCGGTACCGCGCCCTGATCCGTTCCGTGCCCCCTGAAAGGCAGCGCAGAGAACCGCGATGACCGAACAACCTGCGGCCGGCGACGGCGACGGCGACGGCGCCGTCGCCGGCGCTCGCCGGATCTGGATCCTGGCGTTCGTCGGCTTCCTGCTGACCATCGGGGCCTGGTCGGTCGCCGCCCCCTACGACGGCACGCCGGACGAGCGGGAGCACATGATCCGCGCCGCCGGTGTGGCGGCGGGGGAGATCGCTCCGCCGCCGGCAGCCGCGAAGAAGGGCTCGGGAGCCTTTCAGGACGTGCCCGCCGGCCTGGTCAGAGAGCAGTGCTGGCAGTTCAAGCCGACCGTCTCCGCCGCCTGCGCGGTCCCACCGGGCAGCGACAACACCCCCGTGCGTGCCGGCACCGGCGCCGGTCGCTACCACCCCGTCTACTACGCCCTGGTGGGCTGGCCGCTCGACATCTGGCCGGGCTGGTCCGGGGTGCTGCTCGCCCGGTTCATCAGCGCTGGCATCGCCGCGGCGCTGTTGGCCAGCGCATTCGTCGTGGCGGTGAACTGGTCCCGGCGTCGTCTGATGATCGCCGGGCTGCTGGTCGCGGTCACCCCGATGGCCGCCCAGATGGCCAGCGCCGTCAACCCCAACGGCGTGGAGATCGCCGCCGGCGTGGCGTTCTTCGCCGCGACCATCCCCCTGTTCCTGGACCGCCGGCCGAAGCCGCACCACGGGCTCCTCATCCTGGCCGGCATCAGCGGCCTGCTGCTGGCGATGCTGCGGCAGACCGGGCCGCTCTGGCTGGCCGCCGCGTTCGTCGCCTTCGCCTTCCCGTGGCGGCAGAGCAACGTCGGCCGGCTGGTGCGCGAGAAGGCCGTGTGGTGGTGGGTCGGCGGCATCGCCGTCGCGGCCCTCACCGCCGTCGGCTGGGGCGTCGTGATGAAGTCCTCCGACCTCGGCAAGTACGGCGGCCACGTGTACACCTACGGCCAGGCCGCCTTCGCCGAGGCCGACCGGTGGCGCAGCTACCTCGACCAGATGGTCGGAGTGACGTCATGGCTGGATACCCGGATGCCCGCGCCGATCTACCTGACCTGGCAGTTCGTCGCCGCGACGCTGTTGATCGGGGCGTTCGTCTTCGGCCGGTTGGTCGACCGTGGGCGGCTGCTCGTCCTGATCGTCGCCGGCACCGTCGTGCCGTCCGTGATGCAGGTGGCCCTGGTCAAGCAGACCGGGTTCGTCACCCAGGGCCGCTACATGCTGCCGATGCTCGCCGGGGTGATGCTGTTCGCCGCGTACGTCTGGGAGGAGCGCGGGCTCGACGCGGCCCGCAGCCGCACCCTGGTCCGGCTCAGCGTCATCCTGCTCCTGCCGATCCAACTCTTCACGCTGATCTTGACGATGGTGCGGTGGCAGGACGGGCTGCCCAAGTACCTGACCTTCCGCACCATCAACCCGTTCGCCGGCGACTGGCACCCGCCACTCGGCTCGATCACGCCCCTGCTGGCGAGCGTGCTCGGTCTGACCCTGCTCGGCGTCCTCGCCTGGCGGGTGTCGATGCGCCCACTGAGCGAGCCCGACGAGCCGACGCCCGCGATCGCCGGGGAGACACCGGCGGCGGACCTGCGCTGATCGGCCGACCGGCCGACCACGTCCGGTGCGGGCGTTGCTGTGGGATTCCGACTAGTCTGGAGTGCAGGGCCGATCGAGCGGTAACGCGCCGGCCGGCGGTGGGCTGGACCGGTACGTCAGCGAGCTGAAGCGGGGCGCGGCATGAGCGTACGGCGAATCATGGGCACCGAGGTCGAGTACGGCATCTCCGTGCCCGGGCAGGCCGGAGCCAACCCGATGGTCACCTCCTCGCAGGTGGTGAACGCCTACGGAGCACGTCCGGAACTCAACCGGGGCGGCCGGGCCCGGTGGGACTACGAGGAAGAGTCGCCGCTGCGCGACGCCCGTGGCTTCACCTACTCCGGTGCCGCGTACGACCCCGCCGAGGCTCTCGCGGACGAAGACCTCGGCCTGGCCAACGTGATACTCACCAACGGCGCACGCCTCTACGTCGACCACGCCCACCCCGAATACTCCACCCCGGAGGTCACCACCCCCCGGGACATCGTGCGCTGGGACAAGGCCGGCGAGCGGGTGATGGCCGAGGCGTCGCGCCGGGCCGCCACCATCCCGGGCACCCAGCCGATCCACCTCTACAAGAACAACACCGACAACAAGGGTGCCAGCTACGGCGCCCACGAAAACTACCTGATGCGCCGCCAGACGCCGTTCGCCGACATCGTGGCGTACCTGACGCCGTTCTTTGTCACCCGGCAGATCGTCTGCGGCGCCGGCCGGGTCGGCATCGGCCAGGACGGCGGCCAGAGCGGCTTCCAGATCTCCCAACGCGCCGACTTCTTCGAGGTCGAGGTGGGCCTGGAGACCACCCTCAAGCGCCCGATCATCAACACCCGCGACGAGCCGCACGCCGACGCCGACAAATACCGCCGGCTGCACGTCATCATCGGCGACGCCAACCTTTCCGAGATCTCCACCTACCTCAAGGTCGGCACCACCGCCCTGATCCTCACCATGATCGAGGAGAAGGCGCTCGGCGCCGACCTCGGCATCGCCGACCCGGTCAGCGAGCTACGCGCGGTCAGCCACGACCCCTCCCTGACGCACCGGATGCGACTGCGCGACGGCCGCAAACTCACCGCTCTGGACCTGCAGTGGGCCTACCTGGAGCGGGTCCGGTCCTTTGTCGACGACCGGTACGGCACCGACGCCGACGAGCAGACCATCGACGTGCTCGACCGCTGGGAGAGCGTCCTGGACCGGCTGGGCCGGGATCCGATGCTCTGCGCCGACGAGTTGGACTGGGTGGCCAAGCTGCGGCTGCTGGAGGGCTACCGGGAGCGGGAGAAGCTCGGTTGGGGCTCGCACAAGCTCCAGCTTGTCGACCTTCAGTATTCCGACGTCCGGCCGGAAAAGGGCCTCTACCACCGCCTGGTCAGCCGGGGGGCGATGAAGACACTGCTCACCGACGACGAGACGCGCAGCGCGATGACCGAGCCGCCGGAGGACACCCGGGCCTACTTCCGCGGTCGCTGCCTCGCCCAGTACGCCTCCGAGGTGGTCGCCGCGAGCTGGGATTCGGTGATCTTCGACGTGGGCCGTGAGTCGCTGGTCCGGGTCCCGATGATGGAGCCGGAGCGGGGCACCCGCGCGCACGTCGGGGCGCTTTTCGACCGCTGTGCCAGCGCCAAGGACCTGCTGGAGACCTTGACCGGAGGCTGACGTCCGGGTGCCTCCTCCGGGGATCGGCTTGTGGCATGCTAGGCCGTCCCCAATTCCTCGACCCCCACGGTGATGCGATGCTCCCCTCTGCCCGGCAGGTTGGCCGGCGTGCGGTGACGGCTGTTCCGCTGTCGAATGCCTACGCCGGGCGCGCCAACAGTTTCGGCTTCCTACGGCTGTGTTTTGCCGTAGCGGTCGTCCTTGCGCACACTGCGGTGATCGGGTATGCCCGACCGTTGACCGACGTGGTCGACGTGGCCGGCCTGGGGGTGGCCGGCTTCTTCGGCATTTCCGGCTTCCTCATCACTCGCAGCGCTCGGCGCGCC
Source organism: Micromonospora arida (assembly GCF_042873195.1). Taxonomy (NCBI): domain Bacteria; kingdom Bacillati; phylum Actinomycetota; class Actinomycetes; order Micromonosporales; family Micromonosporaceae; genus Micromonospora; species Micromonospora arida. The sequence goes on from NZ_JBIALC010000001.1 coordinate 218,566, forward strand.
AGCCTTCCCCGCTACCTGTGGCACCGGGCCCTGCGGATCTGGCCGGGCCTCTGGGTGTGTCTGCTGTTCATCGGTTTCGTGGTGGCGCCGATCGTCTGGTACGCCGAACGCGGCGATCTGGACGGGCTGTGGCGGCACCCGGCGGGTGTGGTCAACTTCCTGCAGGCCAACTGGTGGGGCGGCTACCGCCAACAGGGCATCATGGACGTCTTCCGGGACACGCCGTACGGCGACCTGGTGCGTCGCAGCGTCCTCGACGGCTCACTCTGGACGCTCAGCTACGAGATCTTCTGCTACCTGATCGTGGCTTCGCTGGCCGTGGTGGCGGTGCTGCGCCGTGCCCGCTGGCTGGTGCTCGCGGCCGCTGTTCTCGTCTTCGGTCTGCTGCTCTGGAACCAGTACGAGGCGCTGCGCTTCGGCGGGTCGACGTACTTCACCAGCGGCAGCATCGGCACGCTGCCGCTGCTCGGCGCGCTCAGCAAGATCTGGTTCCTGCGGTTCGGGTTCATGTTCCTGGTGGGTGCCGTGGCGGACCTGTACAGCGACAAGCTGCCCATCAGCGACGTCCTCGGCGTGCTCGCCATCGTGGTGACCGGCTGGCAGACCCTGGAGGGTCACCTGTTCGGCCCGGCGCTGCTCACCTACGAGTACGCCATCCTCTACCTTGCGGTCCGGTTGCCGCGGCTGCTGCATGTCGTGGGGCAGAAGAACGACTACTCGTACGGCATCTACATCTACTCCTTCGTCGTGCAGCAGATGCTGGCCTGGCTGGGGGCGGCGGCCTGGGGCTTCGTCGGCTACTTCGCGGTGGTCATGGTCTTCACCGTCGTGCTGGCGTTCCTGTCCTGGCACCTGGTGGAGAAGCAGGCTCTGCGCTTCAAGGACTGGACGCCTCGCTTCCGCCGCGGGGCACCACCGGCGGAGGCATCGGGGGAGCGGCAGCCCGAGCCGGAGCGGGTGCCGGTGCCAGCCACGGCCGACGCGTCGGCTCCTCGGGGCTGACCGCTCCGGCGCGATCAAACGCCCCCGACCCGAACACGGCGGACGTGAGGGCTTTCTGTCGCCTGGGCGGGGTAGATTTCATGCCAGACGATCGTGGAGGAGGCAGCAGTGGCCACTCATGACAGCGGCGGCCAGTCGCAGTCCGGCAAGTCCCGTCAGGGCGAGGAGATCGAGGACGTCACCACCGAGGCCAATCCCGAGGTGGCCGAGCGGCACGCCGAGATCACCGAGGACGTCGACGACCTCCTCGACGAGATCGACTCCGTCCTCGAAGAAAACGCAGAGGAATTTGTGAGGGGCTATGTGCAAAAAGGGGGCGAGTAGGGCATAGTTGGGCAAAACGGACATGCCTCGTCCTCTAGATGACCGGGATGGCCACCGCCGCTGCCGAGACTGCGGCGAGTGGCTGCCCTTTGATCAATTTTGCGCTAACAGCAGACGCCCCGACGGTCGCGGCAGCTACTGCAAGCCCTGCTTCAACCTTCGATCGAAGGCGAGCTACGCGAAGCGCCTGAAGGAGCGGCAGGGCAGGGACGTGCGCCAGCTGCCGTTGGTGCCTGCCGGCCACGATGCCCCGACTGCGGCGCCACCAAGTCCCTCGATGACTTTCCACGGAATCGCTCCGGGCGTGGAGGTTACGGCCGATACTGCAAACCTTGCCACAATGCGAAGGGCAAGGAGAGCAAGCTTCGCCTGCGCGGTGGGACGCGCGAGTACCACCTGCGGCGCCGGTACGGCGTGGGCGAGAAAGAGTTTCAGGAGCTCCTGGCCGAGCAGGGCGGGGTCTGCGCGATCTGTGGCGGTGCCGACCCGCAACATCTGGACCACGATCATCGCACCGGATGGGTGCGCGGGATACTCTGCTTCAACTGCAACGGTGGTCTTGGCCAGTTCCGTGACAGTCCCATGAGGCTGGCCAGGGCGATCACGTACCTGAGAGGAACCACGTGGCAGCGGGCTTTGATCCATCCGGGCGTCTACCAGATGTGTTCACCAACGCGGGGACGTCCTCCTTCACGACGTTTCTGAGTCGGGTGGCCCCCGAGATGTTGCCCGGTCGGCGACCGCTGCCGCCGGGCATGGCCGCCGACCTGGCGCCGCACGCGACCACCATCGTGGCCATCGCGGCCGCCGAGGGTGTGGTGCTGGCGGGCGACCGACGGGCCACCATGGGCAATCTGATCGCCCAGCGCGACATCGAGAAGGTGCACCCCGCCGACGCGTACTCGTTGGTCGGCATTGCGGGCACCGCCGGTATCGGCATCGAGCTGATGCGACTGTTCCAGGTGGAGCTGGAGCACTACGAGAAGATCGAGGGCGCGATGCTCTCGTTGGACGGTAAGGCCAACCGGTTGGCCTCGATGATTCGGGGCAATCTGGGGGCGGCCATGCAGGGGTTGGCCGTGGTGCCGCTCTTCGCCGGGTTCGACCTGGCCGCCGCCGACCCGGCGCGGGCCGGTCGGATCTTCAGCTTCGACGTGACCGGTGGCCCGTACGAGGAGACCGGCTACGACGCGATCGGGTCCGGGTCGTTGTTCGCCAAGTCCGCGTTGAAGAAGCGGTACCGTGTCGGGCTGACCGTCGAGGACGCGACGCGGCTGGCGGTCGAGGCGCTCTACGACGCGGCCGATGACGACACCGCGACCGGCGGGCCCGACCTGACCCGGCGGATCTACCCCGTGGTGATGACCGCGACTGCCGAGGGCACCTACCGGCTCACCGACGCCGAGACGGCGACGATCGCCGAGGGCGTGGTCGCCGGCCGGATGGAAAACCCGGGCGGTTAGTTCCGCCCGACCACCCCCACCAGCCAGCAGTCGTCAGCACAGCGCCGTTAGGAGAACCGCCGCCGTGGCCATGCAGTTCTACGCCTCGCCCGAACAGATCATGCGTGACCGCTCCGAGTTGGCCCGTAAGGGCATCGCTCGTGGGCGTAGCGCCGTGGTCCTGAGCTACTCCGGCGGGGTGCTCTTCGTCGCGGAGAACCTCTCCAGCGCCCTGCACAAGGTCAGTGAGATCTACGACCGGATCGGCTTCGCCGCGGTCGGCCGTTACAACGAGTTCGAGAACCTCCGGCGGGCCGGCGTACGGATGGCCGACCTGAACGGGCTCAGCTACGACCGCCGGGACGTCACCGGTCGGGCCTTGGCCAACGCGTTCGCGCAGACCCTTGGCGCGATCTTCACCGAGCAGTCGAAGCCGTTCGAGGTGGAGATCTGCGTGGCGGAGGTCGGGGCCACTGCCGCTGACGACGAACTGTACCGGCTCACCTACGACGGTTCGGTCAACGACGAGCCTGGACGGATGGCGATGGGTGGTCAGGCTGAGGCCATCACCGGCGTGCTGAAGTCCAACCACCGGCCGGACATGTCGCTCGGTGAGGCGGTCCAGGTCGCGGTGCAGGCACTGAGCACTGTCGGCGGTGAGGGTGGGGCCGCCCGCACGATCGCCGCGAACCAGCTCGAGGTGGCGGTGCTGGACCGTCAGCGGGTCGGCCGGACGTTCCGGCGGATCACCGGGGCTGCGCTGACCGCGCTGTTGGATGGGGAGTCGGCGCCGCCGACCAGCGACCGGCCGGACACCCCGAGCGTGCCGACCGGGGAGGCCGGTAAGCCGACCAGCTCCGCGGGGTCCGCTGACCTGGAGGACCGGCCGGGTCAACCCGACAGCTGATCAGGTGACGAGACAGCGCCGGGGCCCGCACCCGCGGGCCCCGGCGCTGTTGTGTGTCGGGGGTCAGCGGCGCTGGAGCAGGGGCCGGGCGAGGGCCCAGTAACCGGCGGCGACCGCGTTGAACACGCCCATCCCGGGGGGCGAGTCGACGTTCGAGGGGGCGACCCGGGCGGTCATCAGCTCGGCGATCACCCCGTCGGGCACGGTGCGTTCGGCCTGGAGTTGACGGCGGCGGGCGCCGACCCAGGACCGGTTGCGCCACAGCCAACCCCAGCCGCGGGTCTTCTGCCGGGTCCAGCCACCGGCGAGAGCGGCGGCGAGCATGGCGGCTTCGGTGAGCAGCAGCATCGGGGCGAGCAAAACCAGCGTCCGGGTCTGGTACGCGGTGAGCAGGGTGACCAGCCGGTTGCGTTCCACCAGGTAGAGCTTGAGGTCGTTGCGGGAGAACTCGTAGTGGTGGCGCACGACGGCATCGGGTACGTACTCCAGGCGCAGGCCGCGTTGCCAGAGCCGCAGGCTCAGCTCGGTGTCCTCGTGGTAGGCGAAGTATTCGGCGGCGAAGCCGTCGAGTTCCTGCCAACGCTGCCGGCTGATCACGAAGCAGCAGCCGCTGAGCGACGGCACCCTGGTGCGTACGGCGTGGGCGGTGGCCGGCTCGCCGTTGCCGCCGGCCCAGGACAGCCCGGTGAAGTGCAGTGGGTTGCCGGAGGTGTTGATCAGCTCGGGAGTGTCGGCGAGCCGGATGGAGGCCATCGCGGCGCCGACGCCCGGTTCGGCGGCCACCGCAACCGTCTTGGCGAGGGCGTCGGGGGCGACGATGGCGTCGGAGTTGACGAAGGCGAGCCAGTCTCCGGTGGCCTCGGCGGCGCCGATCCGGCAGCCGCCGGAGTAGCCGGTGTTCTGCTCGGGTCGGACCACCCGAACCTCGGGGAAGCCCTTGACGATGTCGATGCCGTCGCCGGTGCAACCGTTGTCGACGACGACCAGCTCGATGTCGACGTCGGTGCTGGCCAGGATGGCTCGGGCGGCGTTGACCAGGTACGGCTCGGCGCCGTAGGCGAGCATGACGGCGGTCACCTGTGGGCGGGTCATCGGAGGCCTCCGGATGCGGCAGGGGCGACGGCCTCGGCGAGCCGCCGGGTGGGGGTGGTGGGTCGGCGGACGCCGCCGCGCAGCAGCAGTGTCGCCATGGTGGCGGCGACGACGACCGAGCCGATGGTGTACGCCAGCTCGACTCGTAGGGTGACCGGAGCCGGGATCAGCGTCACGGCGATCAGGGCGGCGACGCCGACGCTCCAGGCGAGGGCCTGGGCGCGGTGCCGGTCGAGGGCGAGCAGGGCCTGGCCGAGCACCATCGCCCACAGGTAGGCGAGCGTGGCAGCCGCCAACCAGGCGAAGTCGCCGTGGCCGAGGACGCCGGGTGCGTCGAAGAGCGCGCCGACCAGCCACGGGCCGAGCAGCACGGCGCCGAGGGCCCCGGTGAGGCCGAGCGCGGTGACGATGCCGAGCGCCCGGCGCAGCAGGCTGTGGAAGCCGGCCTGGTCGCCGGTGGTGGCGGTGGTGGCCAGGCCGGGCAGCAGTGACGCCTGGAGGGAGCCGAAGACGAACAGGGGGATGCGGACCAGCACGAGGGCGGAGAGCAGCGCGCCGGCGGCTGCCGCGTCGGCGGGGGCGAGCAACTGCACGTTGATCACGCCGATGTTCACCACGACCTGGGAGAGCAGGCTGGAGGCGGTGAGCAGGCCGAGGCCGCGTAGCAGGGTGGCCCAGGCGACCGGTGGACCTCCGCCGATGGCGCGTAGCACCGGCGGCAGGGTGAGCAGGACGCTGACCAGCGGGGCGGCGACGAGCACGAGTCCGTACCAGACGGGGGAGGTCACTCCGGCCAGGCCGAGCAGGGCGACCATGATGATGCGCAGGCCGCCGTCGATCCCGAGTTGGGTGCCGTACCAGGGGAACAGTTGCAGGCCGGAGAGGACGCCGCGGGTGGCGTAGGCGACCGCCATCGCGGCGAGCGCGCCGATCAGCACGGTGACCAGGTTTCCGTCACCGGCGAAGAGCTTGTCGGCGAGTGGCTGACGGGCGACGGTGACGGCCAACACCAGCACGGCGAGCAGCACCGCGGCGACGGTGACGCCGCGGGCCAGCACCGGCCCTGGGGGCAGCCCCTGGCTGTGCCGGGCGGCGACGACCCGGGCGACCTCCTGCTCGATCGGCATGAACACGCCGATGCCGAGGGTGAACACGATCGACCAGAGCACCGACAGCGACGAGTAGTCGGCCTTGCTGAGGCTGTGGCCGGCGACCGCGAGGTGGACGTAGGAGGCGAGGCCGAGAAGGCCCAGCCCGGCACCAACAGCGATGGTGCCGGGCGGGATCAGGCGTAGCAGGCGTTGGATCACCGGCGAATGAGCGCCAGCGTGAGGACGGCGAACGCGCGGCCGAGGTAGATCATCGCCCGGGCGGGGGAGTGGCTGGGCGTGCCGGCCATCCGCTTGCGCATGGCGACCGGCACCTGGCGGATGCGGTAGCCGCGGCGGGCGGTGTGCACCAGGGTCTCCACCGTGTCACCGAGGTACTCGGCCGGGTACCAGGTGGCGAACATGTCGATGACCCGCCGGTTGGCGGCCCGGAAGCCGGAGGTGGTGTCGGTGAGCTTGGTGTGGGCGACCCGGGACAGCACTGCGGAGAGCATCACCATGGCCCAGCGGCGGGGGCCGCGGACCGTGTAGTCGCCCTCACCGGCGAAGCGGGCGCCGATGACGAGGTCGTTGTCGTCGAGGAGGTCGACGAGCTTCGGCACGTACCGGGGGTCGTGTTGGCCGTCGGCGTCGATCTGGATGGCGACGTCGTAGTCGTGGTCGCGGGCGTAGCGGTAGCCGAGGCGCATGGCCCCACCGACGCCGAGGTTGTACGGCAGTTTGGCGACCAGGGCGCCGGCGGCGACGGCGACGGCGGCCGTGCGGTCGGTGGAGCCGTCGTCGACGACGAGCACGTCGACGCCGGGTAGCTCGCCGCGGACCTCGCCGACGACGTCGGCGATGGAACCCGACTCGTTGAGGGCCGGAATGATGATCAGTGTGCGCTTGCCGTTAACCATCGGTCGACACCAGTTCGTCACGGGCCGCCCGGTCCGCGTCGATCTGCGCGCGGAGCAGAGCGAAGTCTTCGGCCAGGGTTCGGGTTTCTTCCTCGAGTGCGCTGACCTCCCAGCTCAGGTGCACGCACACGAGCAACAGGAAGACGATGCCGAGGAAGAGAACCAGGCTGACACCGGAGGCGACGCCGAGGAGTTCGGCGACGTTGTCGAGCAGCCGGGGGAACAGGGACAGCGGAATCACGACGACCAGTACGGCGAGCCAGAGCATGCCGTACTTCTCGCGCAGCTGACGACGGCGCAGCAGCTCGACGATGGTGCCGAGCAGCAGCAAACCGGTCAGGCCGGTGACGAGGGTGAGCTTCATGCGACCTTCCACGGGGCGGGTGGAGCGGGGGAGTGGAACGCGTCAACCAGGGCGCTGTGCCAGTCGGGAAGCGGGGGCAGACCTACGGCTGCCCAGCGGCTGTGCCCTAGCACACTGTACGCAGGCCGTGGGGCGGGACGCGGATACCGGTCGCTGGTGGTGGGTCGGATCCGGTCCGGGTCCAGTCCGGCCAGCGTGAACGCGGCGCGGGCCAGCCCGTACCAGGTCGTCTGCCCGGCGCAGGTGCCGTGGTAGACGCCGGGCGTCGCGTGACCGGCCAGCGCCGCGTCGGCGAGCGCGACGAGCCGCTCGGCGAGCGCGTACGACCAGGTGGGTTGGCCGCGTTGGTCGTCGACCACGTCGAGGTGTTCGCGCTGGGTGGCGAGTCGGAGCATGGTGGCCACGAAGTTCGGGCCGTGTGCGCCGTAGAGCCAGGCGGTGCGCACGACGTACCCGGTGTCGGGTAGCAGCCGCGCGACGGCCTGTTCGCCGACCAGCTTGCCGCGGCCGTAGGCGTTGACCGGCGCGGTGGGCGCGTCCTCCGGGTACGGGGTGTCCGCGTTGCCGGCGAGGACGTAGTCGGTGGACACCTGGATCAGTCGGGTTCCGTCGGTGGCGCACGCCTCGGCCAGGTTGGCCACGGCGTGGCCGTTGACGGCGGTCGCCGCGGCCTCGTCGGCCTCGGCGGCGTCGACGTTGGTCCACGCGGCCGCGTTGATCACCAGGTCGTGCCCGGCGACGGCGGCGTGGACCGCCGCGCGGTCGGTGACGTCCAGGTCGGCGCGGGTGGCGGCGGTCACCTTGAGGTCGGGCCGTGCACCCAGCACGGTGACCAGGTCCCGGCCGAGCATCCCGCCCGCGCCGGTGACGAGGAGTCGGGTCATGCGCTCGGTGCGGACTTGAGGGGTTCCCACCAGTTGCGGTTGTCCCGGTACCAGCGGACGGTGTCGGCGAGGCCCTGGTCCAGGGTGATGCTGGGGTGGTAGCCGAGCTCTTCGCTGATCTTGGTGATGTCGAGGGAGTACCGGCGGTCGTGGCCCTTGCGGTCGGTGACCGGGACGACCCGGTCCCATCCGGCGCCGCAGGCGTCCAGGAGCAGACCGGTGAGTTCCTTGTTGGTCAACTCGGTGCCGCCGCCGATGTTGTAGACCTCGCCGGCGCGGCCCTTCTGCTGGACGAGGGCGATGCCGCGGCAGTGGTCGTGCACGTGCAGCCAGTCACGGACGTTGCCGCCGTCGCCGTAGAGGGGGACGGTGCCGCCGTCGAGCAGGTTGCTGACGAACAGCGGGATGACCTTCTCGGGGAACTGGTACGGGCCGTAGTTGTTGGAGCAGCGGGTGACGACCACGTCCATGCCGTGGGTGCGGTGGTACGACAGCGCGAGCAGGTCGGAGCCGGCCTTGGACGCCGAGTACGGCGAGTTGGGGGCGAGGGGCCAGGTCTCGGTCCAGGAGCCCTCGTCGATCGAGCCGTAGACCTCGTCGGTGGAGACGTGCACGAACCGGCCGGTGCCGTGGCGCAGCGCCGCGTCGAGCAGCGTCTGGGTGCCCAGCACGTTGGTGGTGACGAACGGCGCGGCGCCCGCGATCGAGCGGTCGACGTGTGACTCGGCGGCGAAGTGCACGATCACGTCGTGCTCGGCCACCACCTCGTCGACCACGACCGGGTCGCAGATGTCGCCCTGCACGAACCGCAGTCGCGGGTCGTCGCGGACGGGCTCGAGGTTGGCCAGGTTGCCCGAGTAGGTCAGCTTGTCCAGCACGGTCACGGCGGCCGGCTCGATCGGCGGCACGCCGTCGGCACTGCCGAGGGGCTTGCCCAGCAGCAGGCGAACGTACTCCGACCCGATGAATCCGGCTCCGCCGGTGACGAGGATCCTCACGGGTCCGGAAGTATACGCGACGGATGGCGCGGCTCCTGGTATGCGACCCGCGCACAACCTGTCCGGGTGCGGCTAGGCTTCCCCGGTGCGCGGAATCCTACTTGCCGGCGGCACCGGGTCCCGGCTCTGGCCGATCACCCGGGCGGTCTCGAAGCAGCTGATGCCGGTGTTCGACAAGCCGATGATCTATTACCCGCTCTCCACCCTGGTGATGTCCGGGGTCCGGGAGATCCTGGTGATCACGACTCCGGACGACCAGGACCAGTTCCGTCGGCTGCTCGGCGACGGCAGCCAGTTCGGGCTGCGGCTGGAGTACGTCAGCCAGGAGCGCCCGGAGGGCATCGCGCAGGCGTTCATCCTCGGCGCGGACTTCATCGGCACCGAGTCGGTGGCGCTGGTCCTCGGCGACAACATCTTCCACGGCGTGGGTCTGGGCCGGCAGCTCGCCGACCACGGCGACCCGGTCGGCGGGCGGGTCTTCGCCTACCAGGTGGCCAACCCGCAGGAGTACGGCGTGGTCGACTTCGACGCCGATGGTCGGGTGCTCTCGATCGAGGAGAAGCCGGCCCGCCCGAAGTCCCGCTACGCGGTGCCCGGCCTCTACTTCTACGACAACCGGGTGGTGGACATCGCCCGCAAGCTCACCCCGAGCGCCCGCGGCGAGCTGGAGATCACGGCGGTCAACGAGGCGTACCGGGAGACCGGGGAGCTGGCGGTCACGGTGCTGGATCGCGGCACCGCCTGGCTGGACACCGGCACGTTCACCTCGATGATGCAGGCCGCCGAGTTCGTCCGGGTGGTCGAGGAGCGGCAGGGTCTCAAGATCGGTTGCGTCGAGGAGGTCGCCTGGCGGGCTGGCCTGATCGACGACGCGCAGCTGCGTGCGCTCGCCGAGCCGCTGACCAAGAGCGGTTACGGCAACTACCTGCTCGGTCTGCTCAGCGACAAGGCCGGCGACGACGGGGGTTCCTGGTGAAGATCCGGGAGCTGAGCATCGAGGGCGCCTGGGAGATCATCCCCCAGCAGCACGGTGACCCGCGCGGCATGTTCATGGAGTGGTACCGCTTCGACAAGCTCGCCGAGGTGGTGGGGCATCCGCTGAGGCTGGCCCAGGCCAACCTGTCGGTCTCCGCGCGTGGCGTGGTGCGCGGCGTCCACTTCGCCGACGTGCCGCCCGGGCAGGCCAAGTACGTCACCTGTGTGCGGGGCGCGGTCCTCGACGTGATCGTGGACCTGCGGGTGGGCTCGCCGACCTTCGGTCGTTGGGAGGGCGTCCGGCTGGACGACACCGACCGTCGGGCGGTCTACCTCAGCGAGGGGCTGGGGCACGGGTTCTGCGCGTTGACCGACGACGCGACGTTGAGCTATCTCTGCTCGGCCACCTACAACCCGACCGGCGAGCACGCGGTGCACCCGCTGGACGAGGAGTTGGGCATCGAGTGGCCCGCCGACGTTCCACTGCTGTCCGCGCGCGACGACGCGGCGCCGACTTTGGCGCAGGCTCGCGAGCGGGGCCTGCTTCCGGAGTACGACAGCTGCCGGCGGTTCGTGGCGAGCCTCGGCCCGGACGGAATGTCGCACTCAACCGGTATGTGACCGCGCTCGGGGCACGACCTGTGGTCTGACAGTGACGAACCGGGCCTCCGGGCGGCTAATGTCACACCATGGAGCGGCGAATCTTCGGCCTCGAGACCGAGTACGGCGTCACCTGCACCTATCGCGGGCAGCGGCGGCTGTCCCCGGACGAGGTCGCGCGGTATCTGTTCCGTCGCGTGGTGTCCTGGGGCCGGTCGAGCAATGTCTTCCTGCGCAATGGGGCCCGGCTCTACCTGGACGTCGGGTCGCATCCGGAGTACGCGACACCGGAGTGCGACTCGGTGACCGATCTCGTCGCCCACGACCGGGCCGGCGAGCGGATCCTGGAGGGCTTGCTCGTCGACGCGGAGAAGCGGCTGCACGACGAGGGCATCGCGGGTGAGATCTACCTGTTCAAGAACAACACCGATTCGGCCGGCAACTCGTACGGCTGCCACGAGAACTACCTGGTCTCCAGGCACGGCGAGTTCGGCCGGCTCGCCGACGTGCTCATCCCGTTCCTGGTCACCCGGCAGTTGATCTGCGGGGCCGGCAAGGTTCTGCAAACCCCACGCGGTGCGGTCTACTGCCTCTCGCAGCGGGCCGAGCACATCTGGGAGGGCGTCTCCTCCGCGACCACCCGCAGCCGCCCGATCATCAACACCCGCGACGAGCCGCACGCTGACGCCGAGCGCTACCGGCGGCTGCACGTGATCGTCGGTGACTCCAACATGAACGAGGTCACCACACTGCTCAAGGTCGGCACCGCCGACATCGTGCTGCGGATGATCGAGGCCGGGGTGGTGATGCGGGACCTGTCCCTGGAGAACCCGATCCGGGCCATCCGGGAGGTGTCGCACGACATCACCGGCCGGCGCAAGGTGCGGTTGGCCAACGGCAAGGAGGTCAGCGCCCTGGACATCCAGCAGGAATACCTGGCCAAGGCCACCGAGTTCGTCGAGCGACGCGGCGGCGACCAGGCCGCCAAGCGGGTCGTCGAGCTGTGGGGCCGGGTGCTCAACGCGGTGGAGACCGGCGACCTGGAGCCGGTCTCCCGGGAGATCGACTGGGTCAGCAAGCTGCGGCTGATCGAGCGCTACCAGCGCAAGCACGACCTGCCGCTGTCGCACCCCCGGGTGGCGCAGATGGATCTGGCCTACCACGACGTGCGCCGTGGCCGGGGCCTCTACGGTCTCCTGGAGCGCCGCGGCGAGGTCGACCGGGTGGCCACCGACCCGGAGATCTTCGAGGCCAAGGAGACCCCGCCGCAGACCACCCGGGCCCGGCTGCGGGGCGAGTTCATCCGGCACGCCCAGGAGAAGCGCCGGGACTTCACCGTCGACTGGGTGCACCTGAAGCTCAACGACCAGGCGCAGCGCACCGTGCTCTGCAAGGACCCGTTCCGGGCGTACGACGAGCGGGTGGAGCGGCTGATCGCCAGCATGTGACCGGTTGCCGGCCCCGTCGGTGCGCTGCGCCGACGGGGCCGGTCAGCCCGGCGCACCGAGCGGTTAAGCTGAGCGCGCCATGACGACTTCTGGACCTTCCGGCCGCTCCGAGCGCCCCGAGCGCGGCACCGAGCGGCAGAACTGGATCGAACGCCGGCGCGAGAAGATCCGCGCCGAGGTCGACCGCAACCGGCGCGGCGAATACACGGTGCCGACCTGGGTACTGGCCCTGGCGTTGGTGCTCATCGTGGGTGGCTGGCTGGCCCTGATCTTCCTGGCCTGATCCGCCCCACCCCTTGTTGATCATGAACGGCTGGGGTTGGGGGTCAGGGGAGGAGGGTTACCGCGTGGCGGCCGGCGGCGGCTGCCGCCAGGAAGTACGCGCGGTCGGCGTCGAGGCCACGGCCCATGGTGGACAGCGGCACGGCGCTGGCTCGCAGCGCGGCGTCCAGACCGTCGGTGAGCACCTGGACGATCCGGTGCCGGGCCGCCAGGGGCGACAGCGCCGCGTGCACCTCGGCGGCGAGTGTCGGGTCCAGGTCGGCGGGCACCACCAGCTCCGCCGGGGCGAGCGCCACTCGGCCGTACGCGGTGAGGCTGTGGTGTGACACGCCCCGGTGTCGGGGGCGGGGGTCGGCGTCGGAGATGCGCAACGAGCCGACCGGCTTTCCGCCCAGCGTGGCGACCGCGTTGACCGCCTCGCCGACGGCGACGCCGGAGAAGCCCCACCGGGTTCCGGTGCCCAGGTTGCCCGGTCCCTGAGCCACGATCGCCACGTCCGCGTTCAGCACGTACCGGGCGGCGAGCAGACCGCCGTGCAGGGTGGTGGCCTCCAGGTCGCCACCGAACGCCTGCCCGACGGTGATCGTCCCGGCCAGCTCGGCCCGCAGCCCGGCGAGGGTCCGGGAGAACCAGGCGGGCAGCGCCCCGCCGTCGGTGAGCAGGTACGCCACCCGCGCCTGCGGGGCGTCGGCCCGGATACCGGCCAGGATCGCCGGGAGCGCCGAGTGCAGGTCGGCGGTGACCACCGGCAGGCCGCCCAGATCGTCCGCGTCGGCCAGCACGTCGCGGTGCGGAGAGGCCTCCTCGTCGACGCCGAGCAGGATCGGCTGCAACGGCGTGTAACGGGCCTTGACCAGGTGCCCGGCGTCGCGGGTGTCGGCGACGTCCGGCGGGTCCGGCGGCAGCCGGTCCGGCAGGGCGACCACCAGGGCGTACCCGCCGGTGCCCAACCCCATCAGCAGCGCGCCGGCGTTGAGCAGCACCCGGTCGCCGGGCTCGGGCGTGCCGACCAGCTCCGGGTAGGCCAGCGCCCGCATCCGCGTGCCGTCGGGCAGGTCGACGTCCAGCTCCACCGCCCCGGTCCACTGCCGTCGCAGCGTCGCCACCGTCCCCGTACGCCATCGCACCATGACGGGCACGCTAGCCGCGCGGGCGTGGCGGTCCGCGCCCGGGTGTGGGTCAGGTCGGCTCGGGGCCGCCGGCGTCCGGGCTCGGCCCGGCCTGGGTGTGCCGGGCGGTGCCGGTGGCGCCCGGCATCGAACGGGTCGGGTCGAGGAAGACGAACCTGATCTCCGGGTATCGGTTCGTGAGCCGCCGCTCGGCCTCGTCGGCGGTGGCCTCGATCTGCGCGCCGGTGGCCTCGTCGCGGAAGTCGACCTTCGCGGCGACCAGGACGTCCTGCGGGCCGAGCTGCATGGTCAACAGAGTGTCGATGCGCTCCACCTCGGGCAGACCGGCCAGATCCTGCTCGATCTCGTGGCGCAGCCGCTCCGGAACGGCCCGGCCGACCAGCAGTGACAGGTTGTTGCTGGCGAGGATCCCGGCGACCGTCAGCAACAGGAGCCCGATCAGGATCGACGCGACGCCGTCCCACACCTCGTCGCCGGTGGCGTGCGACAGGCCGACGCCGAGCCCGGCCAGCACCAGACCGATCAGCGCCGCGCTGTCCTCCAGGAAGACCGCCTTGACGGTGGTGTCGGCGGTCAGCCGCAGGAACCGCCGAGGCGTGGTCCGCCAACGTCGCGACTCGCGGCGGACCTGCCGCACGGCCCGGGCCAGTGAGATCGACTCGATGACGAACGACACCCCGAGCACGATGTACGAGATGAGGTAGTCGCCGCTGTGCTCGTGCACCAGGATCGTGGTGACGCCGTGGGTGACGGCGAAACCGGCGCCGGCGACGAACGTGAACATGGCGGCGAAGAAAGCCCAGACGTAGCTTTCCTTGCCGTACCCGAAGGGGTGTCGCTGGTCGGCCGGGCGGGCACCGCGGCGCAGCGCCTGGAAGAGCAGCACCTCGGTGGTGGTGTCGGCGATCGAGTGCGCCGCCTCGGAGAGCATCGCGGCTGATCCGGAGATCAGCCCGGCGATCAGCTTGGCGACCGCGATGGCGAGGTTGGCGGCGCCGGCGACGACGACCGTGCCCACACTCTCGCTCTCGGGCCTGGCGTCCGCTTGCGACATGGGGATCACCCTATGACCGCGGACGGCGACGCGCCGGGGGAGGCCCGATCCGAACAAGTGTGCGGCACGCCCGCGTGGGTGCACGGTGTGGGCGGGTCGGCTGCTAGCGTCTACCGCGTGTCGCGGACCCGCACCGAACGCCTGGTCAACCTGGTGATCTGCCTGCTGTCCACGCGACGGTTCCTGACCGCCGCGCAGATCGCCGCGACCGTGCCCGGTTATGAGCACGATCCGGAGGACGCGCGCGACCACGAGGCGTTCCAGCGCAAGTTCGAACGGGACAAGGCCGAGCTGCGTGAGCTGGGTGTGCCACTGGAGACCGGCACGGCGAGCGCCTTCGACGCCGAGCCCGGTTACCGGATCGCCCACCGCGAATACGCGCTGCCCGACATCCTCCTCGAACCGGACGAGGCCGCCGCGGTCGGCATCGCCGCCCGGCTGTGGCAGCACGCCGGGTTGGCGGCCGCCGCATCGTCGGGGCTGGCCAAGCTGCGTGCCGCCGGCGTGGACGTGGACCCGCAGGCGACCCTCGGCCTGGAGCCGATGGTCACCGTCGACCCGGCGTTCGCGCCGCTGACCGCCGCCGCCCGGGACCGCCGCGAGGTGGGGTTCGACTACCGGGTGCCCGACCGCGACGCGCCCAGCCGGCGGCGGCTGCAACCGTGGGGCGTGGTCTGCTGGCGCGGCCGGTGGTATGTGGTCGGCCACGACCAGGACCGGGAGGCGACCCGCTGCTTCCGGCTGTCCCGGGTCGTCGGCGCGGTCCGGGTGACCGGCGCCCCCGGCGCGTACGAGCCGCCGGCCAACGTCGACCTGATCAGCCACGTGGCCCGTTGGTCGGGTCCGGTGGAGCGCACCGGTCGTGCCACCGTGCTGGCCGCGCCGGGGCGGGCCGCCGGGCTGCGCCGCTGGGCGGTGGAGGTGACCGCCGGGCCGGACGGCGACCGGTTGGTCCTGCCGTACGCCGACCCGGACGGGCTGGCCGGGCATCTCGTCGGCTACGGCCCGGACGTGCGGGTCCTCGACCCACCGGAGGTCCGCGAGGCGGTCATCCAACGACTCAAGGAGATCGCCGTGCGCCACGACGAGCTGGCCGTCGGCGGGGGTGCCCGGTGACCCGCCCGGCCGCCCGCAGCGGTTCCCGCGCGTCCGCCGACCGGCTGGCCCGACTGCTCAACCTGGTGCCCTACCTGCTGGCCCGGCCGGGCATCGAGATCGCCGAGGCGGCCGGTGACCTGGGCGTCACCGAGCGCCAGCTCCGGGAGGACCTGGAGCTGCTCTGGGTGTGCGGGCTTCCCGGGTACGGCCCCGGTGACCTGATCGACATGGCGTTCGACGGTGACCGGGTGACCATCACCTATGACGCCGGCATCGACCGGCCGTTGCGACTGACCCCCGACGAGGCCCTGGCACTGGTGGTGGCGCTGCGGATGTTGGCCGAGACGCCCGGGGTGGCCAACCGGGAGGCCGTCGAACGGGCCCTCGCCAAGATCGAGGACGCGGGCGACCTGGTGGGCGCGCCGGTGGCGGTCCGGTTGCCCGGGGACACCCCGCGGGTCGAGGCGCTGCGCGCCGCCGTGGAGGGCGGCAAGGCCCTGCGGATCACCTACTACACGGCCGCCCGGGACGAGACCACCGAGCGCGTCATCGACCCGCTGCGGATGCTGATGGTCGGCGGTCGGGCGTACGTGGAGGCGTGGTGTCGGCGCGCGGAGGCCGTCCGGCTGTTCCGCGCCGACCGGATCGACGCGGTCACCGAGCTGGACGAGCCGGCCACGGTGCCGCCGCAGGCCGTACCGCACGACCTCACCGAGGGCGTGTTCCGCCCCTCGGCCGACCTGCCGTTGATCACGCTGCGCATCGGCCGGGGCGAGCGGTGGATCACCGAGTACTACCCGTGCGAGCGGGTGGAGGCCGGCGACGGCGACCAGTGGCTCGTCTCCCTGAGGGTCACCGACCTGGGGTGGGCCCGCCGGTTCGTGCTGGGCCTCGGCCCGGAGGTGACAGTGGTCGCCCCGGTCGAGTTGGCCGAGCAGGTGCGGGCGACGGCGGCCGCCGCGCTCGACGCGTACGCCGTGCCCGCGCCCACGGCTGTGCCCCGGCCGCCCGAGGTCGATCCGGAGCGCGCGCCGTCGGGTGACCCGGCGGTGGCCGGCCGCACCCAGTAGGCTGACCGCCGTGCTGATCTGGATCGTGCTCGCTGTGGTGCTGCTACCCCTCGTGGTGCTCGCGTTGGCCGTGCGCCCGGTGCTGGCCAGGCTGCCCCGACTGCGCCGCGCCGCCGTGGCGTTGCAGCGGCGGGCCGCCGAGGCCGAGGCGCTGCGGGACACCGCCGAGGCGCTGCAACGGCGTGCCGAGGAAGTCCAACGTCGGCTCGACACCACATCCCAGCGACTCGCGGTGATCAAGGCCAAGCGCGGCTGATCGGGTACGCACCTGGCGATGGTTGACGGATCATCGCGGGTTGGTCAAGACTTCACCCTCCTGCCCAGACCACCACCACCCGGTGGGTGGCGGGCAGCCGATCCGCACGTACGATGGGCTGC
Organism: Micromonospora arida; assembly: GCF_042873195.1. NCBI lineage: Bacteria > Bacillati > Actinomycetota > Actinomycetes > Micromonosporales > Micromonosporaceae > Micromonospora > Micromonospora arida. The sequence goes on from NZ_JBIALC010000001.1 coordinate 235,622, forward strand.
GTACCACCCCCCGGACACAGAGCGACTGGAGCTTCTCATGGGTGCCCTCAAGCCGTGGCACATCGCTGTTCTCGTGGTTGTGCTGATCCTGCTCTTCGGTGCGAAGCGGCTCCCCGACGCGGCCCGTTCGCTGGGTCGATCGCTGCGGATCATCAAGGCCGAGACCAAGAGCCTGCAGGACGACGACCGCGACCTCGCCGAGAAGGCCGACGCGCAGGCCGGCTACCAGCCGCTGCCGCCGCACGCCGGGCAGCAGGCGCCGTACGCTGGCCAGCCGCAGCAGGCCCCGTACCAGCAGGCGCCGCCGCAGCAGCCGGTCGTCGACCCGGTGCACCGCGTCCGCGACAACTGACCGAAGGGCCCCACTCCCGTGGCCTTCGCACTGCGTAAACGCGGCCCGAGCACGTTCGAACGGGCCGCCGACGGCTCGATGACGCTCATCGAGCACGTCCGTGAGCTGCGCAATCGTCTCTTCCGCGCGTCCGTGGCGATCCTGATCGGGTTCGGCCTCGGTGTCTGGCTGGCGGATCCGGTGCTGCACCTGCTCCAGCAGCCCTACTGCGACCTTTCGCAGGCCAGAGTCGTCAACGGCAAGTGCGAGTTCGTTCAGCTCGGGCCGGCCGACCTGTTCCTGCTCCAACTGAAGGTCGCGCTCTGGGTCGGGTTGATCGTGGCCGCGCCGGTCTGGCTCTACCAGCTCTGGGCGTTCATCGCGCCGGGCCTGCACCGGCACGAGCGGCGTTACGCGTACTTCTTCACCGCCCTCGCCGCGCCACTGTTCGCGGCCGGTGCGGTGCTGGCGTACTTCGTCACGGCCAAGGGCCTGGAGTTCCTGCTCAGCATCTCCGACAGCGAGATCAGCACGACACTGGAGATCACCAAGTACATCTCCTTCGTCACCAACCTGATCCTGTTGTTCGGGGTGGCGTTCGAGTTCCCGCTCGTCGTGCTGATGCTCAACTTCGTGGGCATCGCCAGCGCGAAGCGGTTGCTCAGCTGGTGGCGCGTGGCGATCTTCGTGTTCTTCGCGTTCTCCGCCGTGGTCACCCCGACACCGGACCCGTTCGGGATGACGGCCCTGGCGATCTGCCTCTCCGCGCTCTACTTCGGTGCGGTGGGCATCGCCTTCCTCAACGACAAGCGGCGTGGGCGCGGCAAGGAGATCTACGCCGGCATCGACGACGACGAGGTGTCGCCGTTGGAGTTCGACGCGGACCCGGTCGTGGCCGGGCAGCGGGTCGACTCGACAGCGCCGATCGGCGTACCCGAACCGGTCGCCCCACCGGCGCCGATCGAACGCCGCTACGACGACATGACCTGACGGCCTCGCGCCGACCGGTCCACCGACGCCGTCCCCGTTTACCGGGGGCGGCGTCGTCGCGTCACCTCGCGCGTCGGCGGCGGAACTGATGGTGACGGCACCTGCCCCTGGTGAACGGCGGGTGTCCGCCCGGTACGGTGCTGCCCGTGACCGCAGACGATCACCTGCCCGGCCCGGTCGCCGTGCTCGCCAACCCGACCGCCGGTCGTGGACGGCACCGCGCGTTGCTGCCCCGGCTGCTGGACGGCTTGGCGGCCGCCGGGCGGCCGATCCGGTTGCTGCCGGCGTCCAGCCCCGCCGAGGCGGAGGCGGCGTGCCGGAGCGCCGTCGCCGAGGGCGCCGGCGCGTTGGTGGCGGTCGGTGGGGACGGCACCGTGCACCGGGCGTTGCAGGCGGTCGCCGGGACCGCCGTGCCGTTCGGCCCGATCCCGGCCGGCACCGGCAACGACTTCGCCCTGGACACCGGCTTTCCGGCCGACCCGCTCGCTGCGGCGGCGGTGATCGCCGAGGCGGTGCGCGACGGCCGCAGTCAACCGGTCGACCTGGCCCGGATGGTCGGGGTCGGCGGCGTCGAGCGCTGGTACGGGGCGGTCCTCGCGGCCGGGTTCGACGCGATCGTCAACGAGCGGGCCAACCGGATGCGCTGGCCCCGCGGCCCGCGCCGATACGACCTGGCGATCCTGGTCGAGCTGGCCCGGCTGCGCCCGCGCCGCTACACGCTGCGCCTCGACGGGGTTCCCCACGACCTGGACGCGGTGCTCGTGGCGGTGGGCAACTGCCCCACGTACGGCGGTGGGATGCGGATCTGCCCCGACGCGGACCCGACCGACGGGCTGCTCGACGTGGTGGTGGCGGGTCGGGTCGACCGGCGGACCCTGATCCGGGTGAAGCCGCGCATCTACCAGGGCACCCACGTCAGCCACCCGTTGGTGCGCAGCTTCCGGGCCCGCACGGTGGAGTTGGCGGCCGAGGGCATCACGTCGTACGCCGACGGGGAACGCTCCCTGAAGCTGCCGGTGACGATCAGCGCGGTTCCAGGCGCCGTGCGGCTGCTGCGTTGACCCGTACCGCGCCGATGCTCGCGGCGATCACCAGCACGATGGCGGTGCACTCCAGCACTGTCAACTCCTGCCGCAGCACCAGCCAGCCGGCGAGGGTGGCGACGGCCGGGCCGAGGCTCATCAGCACCGCGAAGGTGGCGGTGGGCATCCGCCGCAGCGCCATCAGCTCCAGGGTGTAGGGCAGCCCGGAGGCGAGCACGGCGAGGGCTGCGCCGAGGGCAAGCACCGGCGGGTCGAGCAGCGCCGCGCCGCCGTCGACGATGCCCAGCGGCAGGGTGACCAGCGCGGCGACGGTCAGCGCCAGGGCCAGCCCGTCCGCGCCGGGAAAGCGGCCGCCGACCCGGGCGCTCAGCACGATGTACGCGGCCCACATGGCGCCCGCGCCGAACGCGAAGGCCACCCCGACCGGGTTCAGCCGGTCGAAGCCGCCCTGCCCGAGCAGTGCCACCCCGGCCAGCGCGAGACCCGCCCAGCCCCAGCTGGCCAGTCGGCGGGCGGAGAACACCGACAGCGCGAGGGGGCCGAGCACCTCGAGCGTCACCGCCGGGCCCAGCGGGATGCGTTCGATGGCCTGGTAGAACAGCGAGTTCATGCCGGCCAGCGCCAGCCCGAACGCGCCGGCCGCGAGCCAGGCCGACCGGTCGTGTCCGCGCAGTCGGGGCCGGCACACGACGAGCAGCAGCACCGCCGCGATGGTCAGCCGCAGGGTCACCGCGCCGGCCACCCCGGTACGCGGGAAGAGCAACGCGGCCACGGCGGCGCCGAACTGCACCGACAGGGCCCCGCCGAGCACCAGCCCCACCGCGACGACGCCGCCCCGGGCTGGTGGCGTTTCTGCCGGTGCCGTCGTGGGCAGCAGGATCTCGGTCACGCGCACGACGGTAGGCCGTCCGCCCTGGCCAACCTGCGGCGGTGTCCACCGTGCCGACACGGCGGTAAGTGTGCGCCAACGTGGTGCTACCGGCGAATCGTCGGTCAACCGGGGGGTAGGGCGAGGTCGAGCACCGCGCCCAGCCCGTTCTCCCGGCCCGGCTCGGCCGCCGGGAGCACCAGCGCCGAGCAGCCGGCGGCCACCGCGCCCGCGTCCGCCGGGGTGTCACCGACCATCAGGGTCTGCTCCGGGTCGACGCCCAGCATGCCGCAGGCACGCCAGAAGATCGCCGGGTCGGGTTTGCAGCGCCCCACCTCGTAGGAGAGCACGAACGCGCCGACCAGGTCGGTCAGCCCCCAGGCGTCGAAGTGTGGCCGCAGGTCGAAGCCGATGTTGCTGACCACCGCCACCGGCACCCCGGCATCGCGCAGCGCGGTCAGCGTGGGGGTGGTGTCGGCGTACGGCAGCCAGCCCTCGGTGGTCAGCAGCCGCTCGTAGAGCGCGTCGGCGAAGCCGTCGATGCCGGCGTCGACGGTCTCGGCCAGCCCGGTGTACGCGCCCCGGTGAGCGTGTTGGTAGAGGTCCCGGTCGGCCCACAGTTCGGCGAGTCGGGGCGGCACCCGTGCCGGCAGTGGCCCGCCGGCACGGCCGGCGGTCAGCAGTCGGTCGGCCAGCGAGGTGGCGCGGACGCGGTCCAGGGTGACGCCGCACGCCGCCGCGGCCTCCAACACCCACCGCTGGGGGTCCTCCACCTGGGCCAGGGTGCCGTGGAAGTCGAAGAGCACCGCCTTGACAGGGCGTCGGGACGCCCGGCGCTCGGCGGTGCCCGGCGGACTGGTCTGGGGCGGTTCGGCATGGTCCGGCACGCCGTGCACCCTACCGACCGCCCCCGAGCGTGCCTCCGGACGGCCTTGTGGGGTGACATGACTCGGCACGCACTAATCTTGGTGCCATGTCGAGCCCCGCCGAGCGGTACGCAGCGGCGCGCCGCAAGGCCGCAGAAGCCGCACAGTTTCCGGCGCTGGACGAGTTCGCCCTCGATCTGGGGTTCGACCTCGACGACTTCCAGCGGGAGGCGTGTCAGTCGCTGGAGCGGGGCAGCGGTGTGCTGGTCTGCGCTCCCACCGGCGCCGGTAAGACGGTGGTTGGGGAGTTCGCCGTCCACCTGGCGTTGCGTGGGCGGCCCGACGACCCGGTGCCCGCCGCCGACGCGACCACCCCACCGGCCCGGCGCAAGTGCTTCTACACCACGCCGATCAAGGCGTTGTCCAACCAGAAGTACCACGACCTGGTCGCCCGGTACGGCGCCGAGCAGGTCGGCCTGCTGACCGGCGACAACGCGATCAACGGCGACGCGCCGGTGGTGGTGATGACCACCGAGGTGCTGCGCAACATGCTCTACGCGGGCTCCAGCACCCTCCAGGGCCTCGCGTACGTGGTGATGGACGAGGTGCACTACCTGGCCGACCGGTTCCGCGGTGGGGTCTGGGAAGAGGTGATCATTCACCTGCCCGCCTCCGTCACCCTGGTCTCGTTGTCGGCGACCGTCTCCAACGCCGAGGAGTTCGCCGACTGGCTGGTCACCGTGCGCGGCGAGACCGCCGTGGTGGTCAGCGAGCACCGGCCGGTGCCGTTGTGGCAGCACATGCTGGTCGGCAAGCGGATGTTCGACCTGTTCCACGACGCCGACGCCGCCCGCAAGCACGACGTGCACCCGGAGCTGCTGCGCTACACCCGGGAGACCGTGCGGCGGTTGGAGTTGGGTGAGGGGCGCAGCGCCGGGCCCGGTGCCGGTCGGCGTGGCCCGCGCTGGCGTGGCCCGTTGCGCCCGGACATCGTGGACCGACTGGACCGGGAGGGTCTGCTACCGGCGATCCTGTTCATCTTCAGCCGGGCCGGTTGCGCCGCCGCGGTGCAGCAGTGTCTCGCCGCCGGGCTGCGGCTCACCTCGGCGGAGGAGCGGGCCGAGATCCGCCGGGTCGTCGAGTCGCGGGTCACCGCCATTCCCGGCGAGGACCTGTCGGTCCTGGGCTACTGGGAGTGGCTGGACGGCCTGGAGCGGGGCCTGGCCGCCCACCACGCCGGCATGCTGCCGGTGTTCAAGGAGATCGTCGAGGAGCTGTTCGTCCGCGGCCTGGTCAAGGCGGTCTTCGCCACCGAGACGCTGGCGTTGGGCATCAACATGCCGGCCCGCTGCGTGGTGCTGGAACGGCTGGTCAAATACAACGGCGAGGCGCACGTCGACCTGACCCCGGGGGAGTACACCCAGCTCACCGGCCGCGCCGGCCGCCGAGGCATCGACGTGGAGGGGCACGCCGTCGTGGTGTGGTCCCCGGAGACCGACCCACGGCACGTGGCCGGGCTCGCGTCCACCCGCACCTATCCGCTGCGCTCCAGCTTCCGGCCGTCGTACAACATGGCGGTGAACCTGGTCGGCACTGTCGGCGCGGAGCCGGCCCGTGCCCTGCTGGAGTCCTCGTTCGCCCAGTTCCAGGCCGACCGGTCGGTGGTCGGCCTGGCCCGGCAGGTGCAGCGCAACACCGAGACCATCGACGCGTACGGCGCGGAGGCCGCCTGCCACCACGGCGACTTCGACGAGTACTTCGCGCTGCGGGTGGCGATCGCCGACCGGGAGAAGGCGATCGCCCGCCAGGGGCAGACCCAGCGCAAGGCCGCGGCGGTGGCCTCGTTGGAGCGGCTGCGCGTCGGCGACGTGATCCGGGTGCCGTCCGGCCGGCGGGCCGGGCTGGCCGTGGTGCTGGACCCGGCGACCGGTGGGTTCGGTGAGCCCCGGCCGCTGGTGCTCACCCAGGACCGTTGGGCCGGGCGGGTCAGCCCCGGCGACTTCACCACTCCGGCCGAGGTGTTGGCCCGGATCCGGGTGCCCAAGCACTTCAACCACCGGTCCCCGGGCGCCCGGCGGGATCTCGCCGCCGAGGTCAGCGGCACCGGTCTGGATCGGCACGGTGGCCGACGCGGCGGCCGTTCCCGGCAGGTGACCGGCGAGGACCACCAGATCACCCAGCTCCGGACCGAGCTGCGTCACCACCCCTGCCACGCCTGCCCCGAGCGGGAGGAGCACGCCCGCTGGGCGGAGCGGCGTCGACGGCTGGAGCGCGACACCGAGGAGCTGCGCGAGCGTGTCAGTGGTCGTACGGGGTCCCTCGCTCGAACGTTCGACCGGATCGTGGCGCTGCTGACCGAGCGTGGCTACCTCGCCCGCGACGGCGCGGTCACCGACGCCGGTCGGATGCTGGGCCGGATCTGGACCGAGGCGGACCTGCTGGTCGCCGAGTGCCTGCGCCGGGGGGTGTGGAACGGGTTGTCCCCGGCCGAGCTGGCCGCTGCGGTGTCCGTGGTGGTGTTCGAGGCGCGCCGCGATGTCGACGAGCGGGCGTCGCTGCCGCGCGGGCCGGTGGCCGACGCGGTGGACGAGACCCTGAAGCTGTGGGGGGAGATCGAGGCCGACGAGGCGGCGCGAGGGCTGACGGCGACCCGGGAGCCGGATCTCGGTTTCGCCTGGCCCGTCTACCGGTGGGCCCGGGGCGAGGCGCTGGCCAAGGTGCTCGGCAGCGGTCACGAGATCGATGGTGAGATGCCCGCCGGTGACTTCGTCCGGTGGGCCCGACAGGTCGTCGACCTGCTCGGTCAGATTGCCGACTCTGGCGGTGCCACAACGGAGCTGCGGTCGACGGCTCGACAGGCTATAGCGGCCGTCAATCGAGGCGTTCTCGCGTACCACACGTCGGCCTGACGACCACGCTCAGTCATTATCGTCGCTGAATCGACGCAGCGGACGGTCACCGCGTCGGCACCCCTCGGATAGCCCGGAGGGCACTGTTGCGCCTGATCACAGCACCACTGATCATTGCCGAGGCGTCTTGTTGACGCGTGGGTAACGAATGGGGAGAAAGCCGCCGTGGCGGAGATCAATCACTTTGAGTACGGGTGGATCACGCCCGCGCTGAGCTACGCGCTGTCCGTGCTCGGCTCGATCCTCGGTCTGGTCTGCGCCGGGCGCATCCGCACCGCCCGGACGAACGGACAGCGGGCGTGGTGGGGTCTGCTGTCGGCCTGGGCGCTGGGCGGCACCGCCATCTGGGCGATGCACTTCATGGCCATGCTGGGCTTCGCCGTCGAGAACACCCGGATCCGTTACGACGTGCCGCTGACCGCGGCCAGCACGGCCATCGCCGTGGTGGCGGTCGGTATCGGCCTGGCCATCGTGGGCACCGGCCGCCTGAATCCGGTACGACTGGTCGCCGGCGGCATCTTCACCGGCGTCGGGGTGGCCTCCATGCACTACACCGGGATGGCCGCCATGCGTCTCAACGGCAGCCTCGGCTACGACACCGTCCGGGTCGTGCTCTCGGTGGTCATCGCCGTGGTGGCGTCCACCGTCGCGCTGTGGCTCGCGATGACCGTCCGGCGGGGGTTGGCGATCTTCGCCTCCGCGCTGGTCATGGGGATCGCCGTCAACGGGATGCACTTCACCGGCATGAGTGCACTGTCGGTGCACCGCCACGAGCAGGCCGGTGAGGTGACCGGCGCCGGGGTGAGCACCCTGCTGGTGCCGATCGTGCTGGCGGTGCTCTTCGGGGTGGTCGGTCTGCTCTACGCGTTGCTCGCGGCTCCGACCGACGACGACCGGGCCGCCGCCGCGTACCTGGACGGACGGCGACTCGCGGAACCGGCGCCCTCGACGCCCACCGCCGCTCCCGACCCGGTCGGGTTGCGCGCCCGCTCCACCCTCGGCCAGCCCGGTACTCCGTTCCCGTCCCGCCGGGACACGCCGCCGCGCTGACGTCGTGCGCCCCGCGCCATCCGCGCCCGCTGGGGAGGCGGATCAGGCCGGCCTCCGGCCGGGTCGGCTGCGGTCGATCGCGAGGGTGACCAGCAGCCCGGGGTGATCGGTCGTCCCGTGCATGGGCACCAGGCTGCGACAGCAGAGCGTGATGTCGGTGGTCGCCGTGACGTGTTGCAGTCGGCCGTCGTCGACCCGCTGATGGCCCGGCGGGGTGCAGGACCGCACGTCGGGGTCGTGGCCGGCGCGCAGGTTGAGGTCGCCACCCAGCACGGTGGGCTCGTACCCGGTGTTGCGGCCGATCGTCGGCAGGATGGTGTCGAGCAGGTGATCGCACTGGGTGAGCGCGACGCGGTAGCCGGTGGCCGACAGGTGCGTGGTGCAGGCGAGCAGGGCGCCGTCGACGTCGACGCAGAGCCAGGCCCGTTCCTCGGGGTCCGCGAGGTCCTGCGTCGGGTGGGTTCCGGCGTACACGGTGCTCGGGGTCCCCGGCGTCCGCACGTGGGTCAGCAGCCCGATGCCGAACCGTTGGCCGTCGCGACATCGGGTGTCGTCGCCGCTCGGGCGATCGCCGGCGGCTTGGAACGCGGCCACGACCCTCCGCCCCGGGTGGACGCTTTGGAAGACGCCGTGCAGGGCGGACAGGTCGCCCGCGCAGATCTCGTTGAGGGTGACCAGGTCGGGTGCCTCGGTGCTGATCACCTCGGCGGCTCTGGCCATCGCCCGGCCGGTGTAGCAGCCGGCCCGGCCACTGTTGCAGAGGTTCAGCTGGAGCATCCGTAGGACCGTGGGCTGCGCGGCGTCGGTGCGCCCGGCCGGCCATGCGGCCGGCCGGTTGGCCGGGAGTGCGGCGGCGGCGAGTAGGCAGCCCACGGCCAGGGTCCGGCGCAGGAACCGGTACGGGCGGGCGGCCACACGGACTCCGGGGTGCACGAGGCGACAGTCGTCGCCGGGGCCAGTGATCCTACTGGCGGCCGAATCGGCGATCCGGATCCCGAGCGGTGGGCCGAGGGGGCACGCGCGGCGCGTACCCCCTCGGGTCGCTCAGTGGGCGCGGACCGCGACGACCGTGTAGGGCGTGGTGGGGGTCGGCGGTGTGGTGAACCGGGCGTTGGGCAGGTAGAGCCGGCCCAGCGCCTTGGCCACGGTGGTGGGTACGTCGAAGTTCGGATCGGTGATGGTGCCGGTGAGCGCTCCGGCGGTGCCGGCGTGGTTCAGCCGGACCACCGCGATCTGGTTGAGGCGGTTCTGCACGACGTAGAGGGTGCGGCCGAGCAGTAACAGTCCATCGCCGTTGGTGAAGGTGTGGCCCGGCACGTCGACGACGGTGCTCGCCCCGGTCGCCGGGTCGACCCGGTACAGGGTGCCGGTGGTGGACTGGACGACGATCAGCGCCCGGCCGTCCGGTGTGGGGGCGATGCCGTTGAGGTTCACCCCGGTGCCCACCTGCTCGTACGCGCCGGTCAGGGTGATCGTGGTGAAGGCGTCGGCGGGCGGCAGCGCCCCACGGCGACCGAGCGGCAGCCGGTAGAGCACCGGCCGGTTCGAGTCGGTGAAGTACGCCGCATCGCGGGTCAGCACGACGTCGTTGACGAACGTCGGGGCGGTGGCGAACTGGTAGCGGGCCAGCACCTCGCCGGTGCGGGTGTCGAGCACGCGAGCGTCGCCAGCCGTGCCACCGGAGACGAAGAGCCGGCCACGTGGGTCGACCTTGAGGCCGAGCGACGGCGTGCCGGTGGCCGCGCCGATCGTCGTGCCCCGGCCGGTGACCAGGTCGACGCGCTGGATGGCACCGGTAGCGCGCGAGCCGAGGTAGGCGTACCGGCCGGCGGTGGCAATGCCCTCGGGCTGGAACCCGTCGGGTAGGGCGAGGACGGCCGGCGGCCGCCCGGCGGGGTGCGCCTGCGCCGGTGCGACGGCGACGGTGACCAGCATGGCGGCGGTCAACGCGCCGCCGAGCGTGGTGCGGAGGGGGCGGTTCACTGTGCTCCTTCCGGGCGGAAGCGGCACGAGCCGACACGTCCGCCACGTTCACTGGGGCCAGGAACGTCCCCACTGTACGACCGCTGGCGGGTGCCCGCTCGGCGTCACCGGCGCGGCCTTCGGGTGACCGCGCCGGTGAGCCCGTCGAGCGGGGCGGAGGTCAGGCGTTGCGGACCAGCCTCCACCGGTTGTCCGCGCTGCCGTTGTCCGGATCCTGCACGGCCTGCGCTCCCCAGGCGGTCGACGCGTTCAGGATCCCGAGCAGCTTGTTGCTGTTGACGTTGCGGATCTTGTAAGTGCCGTCGCCGTTGTCCACGAGGATCCACCGGTGATCGGCGGTGCCGTTGTCGGCCCACTGCAGGACCCGGGCGTTGTCGGCGGTGGACATGTTCTCCACGCCCAGGACCTTGCCGCTGTTGACGTTGCGGAACCGGACCGCGTTGCCGTCGGTGATGACCACCCAGTTGTGGTCCGCGGTGCCGCTGTCGCCCCACTGCACGGCCAGACCACCGTCGGCGGTGGACATGTTCTGGATACCGAGGACCAGCCCGGTGCCGACGTTGACCAGGCGGTAGCTGCCGGTGGGGCCGCCGCTGCCGCTGGTGTTCCAGTAGACCGTGTAGTTGTAGCCGTGGGCGTCGTAGAAGGGGGCGAGGTTCACCGTGGACCCGTTGGCGCTGGCGGTGAACGCGAGCGAGCTGGTGCTGGTCCGGGTGATCGAGGAGACGGTGAGGGTGGGCAGGGTGCTCAGGGCCGTGTTGCCGTAGTTGCCGGCCAGCACCGCGGGGCCGTACGTGACCGCGCCGACGTTGGCGTTGTCGTTGGCGGCCTTGACGGCGACCTGCATCGGCAGCCGCACGGTGACGGTGTCGCCCGTGGCCCAGGTGCGCGTGACCGTGGCGTAGCTGCCCGGTGTGGTGGTGACGTTCTCCACCGTGCCGTTGACGGCGATCGTCGCGCCGCTGGTCCAGGACGGGATCCGCACCCGGATGCTCCACGACCCGTTCATCGAGCCGGACAGGGTCAGCGTGGTGGTGTCACTGACCGGGAAGCTGGTGGTCTGGGTGACCGTGATGCCGCGCTGCGTCCAGTTCAGCACCGACGGCGTGAACAGGTTCACGCTCAGTGTGGTGCCGTTGTAGAAGTAGATGGAGTCCATCAACCTCGTGTTGATCTCCAGGCCGGTGCCCTGGCAGCACCAGAACGAGTTGTAGTCGGTGCTCCAGGTGCCGCCACCCCACGCCGGGCCCACACCGCGACGTCCGCCCGGCCGCAGCGGGGTGAAGTAGGTGATGTGGCCGTGGCTGTCGGCCGGGTTCTGCCCGCCGATCAGATGGTTGATCAGCGCGCGCTCGTAGAAGTCGAAGTAGTCCGCCCGGTTCGGGTCGAGCAGCCACAGCTCCCGTGTCAGCTTGAGCATGTTGAACGTGTTGCACTGCTCGCAGGTGTCGTTGCTGAGGTAGCCGGCGATCGCGTTGGGCGACCGGAAGTGCTCCGCCTGGCTGTTGCCGCCGATGGCATACGTGTGCGCGCCGACGGTGATTCGCCACGCGTTGCTGGCGATGTCCCGGTAGCGGGTGGTCCCGGTGGCCTTGTACTCCCGGGCGGCGCCGATCCACTTGGGCACCTGCGTGTTGGCGTGCAGCCCGTTGAGCTGGTCCTGGCCGGAGGCCAGGGGGTTGAACACGGAGTTGTGGTCGAACCGCTGCGCGGTGGCGAGCCAACGGCTGTCGCCGGTCTGCTGGTAGATGTCGGCGAGCACGTCGTTCATGCCCCCGAATTCGGTGCCCAGCATCGACTGCATCTGGCTGGAGCTCAGCCGGCTGGTCCGGGTGTCGACCCAGCCGGCGAGGGACAGCAGCACCGTACGGGCCTGGGTGTTGCCGATGTAACGCCAGACGTCGAGCAGACCGGCGAGGGTCTTGTGGATGCAGTAGTAGGGCACGTTGCCGTTGGAAAGCGTCCGTGCCTCGAGCGCGGTGAAGTCGGACTCCGGGAAGCCGGAGAGGTAACCCGCGCCGAACCCGGCGGCGGAGTTGTTGGCCTGGCACTTGGCCAACTCGGCGACCATGTAGTTGGCCTTGTCCCGGCAGGTCGTGTCACCCAGCACCGCGTACGCGTACGCCCACGCGCTCAGGAAGTGGCCCTGCATGTGGGTCCGGAACGGGAAGTTCGGCGCGTCCCAGCCCCCGTTGGTGGCGACGCCGTTCGTGGACAGCCGGTGGTTGGCGCGGAAGTTGTAGAGCATCCGGTCGACGTCGACGAACCGCAGGTAGTTGAGCGTCCGGGTCTGGTTGTCCATCCAACGGCCGGAGCTGAGTCGTACCTGACCCGGGTCGAACGCGTACGCCGAGACGCCGATGTCGGACCGGGCCGGGGGCACGACGGCCGCGGACGCGCTCCCGGGGGAGACGGCGACCCCGCTCGCGGAGACCACCACGGTGGCTCCGGCGGCCTGAAGCAGGTGGCGGCGGCTGAGGGGCAGGGGTGGCATGGGGAACCTCCAGGTGGCCGGGTACGTCGGGCCCGCCATCGATGGCGGTGGGTCGTCGGCGGCAAAGGGCCGACGCCGGGTGCGGTGGGGTGGGGTGGGTGGGACGTGGGGCGCCGTGGACGCCGGGTGCCCACCCCTGCGCTTATCGCGGCACATCGATGTGATCGCTAACATAGTTCGTCGTTAACATGCCCGCAACCCCCGGGGCACCTCGCCGACCCATCCGCGCGACGACCTGGCCCGAGGCCACCGGGTCCAGTGGCGGCTGTGTCCGAGACGGACGTCCGCGGGGCTCACGCTCATCGGAGCGTTACCGTGCGTGACAGTCGACGGCGGGCTTCCCGTCCGTTGACGCCCGTCCGGTCGCTCAGTACCGTGCATCGTAAATCTTCGATGTCAACGTCGATACCTCAATGCTGCGATGTGGTTACGACGGTCATCCCGCGCCTCACAAAAATCCACGTCAGAAGGGGGAGGGGCATTCGCTTTTAGCTGTTAGCGCTAACACGGTCGGCGATCGTGCTGCCCGCTGCCTGAACGGCAAAGCCCGTTCGAGCGGCCGCGGGACAGTGGCGGCTCGCCCAGTCAGACATCCGCACGCGCACTCTCTGTGGGAGTAATCGTGAAAGTGAAGGATCGAACCACAACTCGGGCCACCCGCCGGGCCAGGCGCGCCATCGCCTGGCTGGCAGGCATGGCCTGTGTCCTCGCACTGATCCCGGGTACGGCCAAGGCCGACAACCCCATCGTCCAGAACATCTACACCGCCGACCCCGCGCCGATGGTGCACAACGGCCGGGTCTACCTCTACACCGGACATGACGAGGACGGGTCCACCTATTTCACCATGCGTGAGTGGCGGGTGTACTCATCCGCCGACATGGTGAACTGGACCGATCACGGCTCGCCGATGAATCTGGCGACGTTCGCGTGGGCGGACGCCAACGCGTGGGCCGGGCAGGTCGTTCCGCGTAACGGAAAGTTCTACTGGTATGTGCCGGTGCGTCAGCGCTCCAACGGACAGATGGTCATCGGCGTCGGGGTGGCCGACAGCCCGACCGGGCCGTTCCGCGACGCGCTCGGTCGACCACTGGTCGGCAACAACGAAATCGACCCGCACGCGTTCATCGACGATGACGGACAGGCGTACCTGTACTGGGGTAACCCGGGTCTGTGGTACGTGAAGTTGAACCCGGACATGATTTCGTTCTCCGGCAGCGCGACGCGCATTCCACTCACGACGGCGGGGTTCGGTACCCGTAACGGTAATGCGAGTCGGCCGACCCTGTATGAGGAGGGCCCGTGGGTGTTCAAGCGCAACGGTTTGTATTACAACGTGTTTGCGGCGGAGTGCTGCTCCGAGTTCATCGCGTACTCCACGGCGACCGGGCCGACGGGGCCGTGGACATATCGGGGAACGATCATGCCGCGGCAGGGCGCCAGCTTCACCAATCACGCGGGTGTGATCGATTTCCAGGGCGGTTCGTATTTCTTCTATCACAACGGGGCGTTGCCCGGTGGCGGTGGTTACACCCGTTCGGTCGCGGTGGAGAAGTTCAGTTACACCAGCAACGGCCTGTTCCCGACGATCACGATGACGAACACCGGTGCCCCCCAGGTGGGCACGCTGAACCCGTACGTGCGTCAGGAGGCGGAGACGATCGCCTGGGGCTCGGGGATCGAGACCGAGGCGTCCAGCGAGGGCGGGATGAACGTCGGTTGGATCGAGAACGGCGACTACGTCAAGGTCAAGGGCGTCGCCTTCGGCGCGGGTGCGACATCGTTCAGCGCCCGGGTCGCGTCGGCCACCAGCGGCGGCCGGATCGAGGTACGCCTCGACAGCGCCAACGGCCCGACAGTGGGCACCTGCACAGTGGGCGGCACCGGCGGCTGGCAGACCTGGAGCACCACCACCTGCGCGGTCAGCGGGGCGACCGGCACCCATGATCTCTACCTGCGCTTCGCCGGCGGCAGCGGCAACCTGTTCAACATCAACTGGTGGCAGTTCAGCGGCACCGGCGGCAGCGTCACCAACCTGCTCACCAACGGCGACGTGGAGAACGGCACGACGGGCTGGGGTGTGCACGGCAGCGGCACCCTCGCCAGGAACACCACCGTCGCGCACGGCGGCAGCGGATCGCTGTCGATCACCGGCCGGACCGGTGCCTGGAACGGCCCCAGTCAGGACGTGACCGCCAAGCTCACCAACGGCAGGAGCTACACCACGAACGTCTGGGTACGAGCACAGAGCGGCACCCCGTCGGCGAAGGCGACGTTGTCGCTGACCGCGAACGGCACGACGAACTACCTCCAGCTGACCCCGGCGGTGGGGGTGAACGTCAACGGCTGGACCCTGCTCACCGGCACCACGACAGTGTCGTGGAGCGGCACCCTGACCAGCGCCGCGTTCTACGTCGAGACGGCCGAGGGCACCGACAGCCTCCTGGTCGACGACGCCTCGTTCCAGTGACCGTTGCCGCCGGGGCCGTGCTCTTCGCGGCTCCGGCGGCACGGCGACGCTCCCCACCACTGCGAGGAAACGACAGGTTTACCGGGGCGGTTGGTTACGACTTGACGAACAGCATGTTATCGCTCACAGTCGATGGTTGAGGGCAGCCGCACCTGTGGTTCACCGGGCGAAACTGCTGTGGCACCTCGACCCCCGACGTCCGCCCAGGGCATGCCGGACGTCGGGTCAGGACTCCCCGCACCGCTGCCGCGACGGCGACCGTTGCTGACGTCTCCCATGTCGCAGGAGCAGATTCGGGCGTGCGTCTCCATCGCTGCACCACCACAGAGAAGGAATCCGCATGAATCACAGAAGAGCCCTGCGAGCGGCGGTGACCATCGCCGTTACCGGCGCCCTCGCCGCAGGCATGACGATGACGCTGACCTCCACGGCCAGCGCCGGCACGACCCTCCGGGCGTCGGCGGCCGAGAAGGGCCGTTACTTCGGCGCGGCCGTCGCGACGAACAAGCTCTCCACCAGCGTCTACACGACCATCCTGAACCGTGAGTTCAACAGTGTCGTGGCCGAGAACGAGATGAAGTGGGACGCCACCGAGCCGCAGCAGGGTCGGTTCAGTTACACCGGTGGTGACCGTCTGGTCAGTCACGCGCAGGCCAACGGCATGAGCGTGCGCGGTCACGCGTTGCTGTGGCACCAGCAGGAGCCGGGTTGGGCGCAGGGGATGTCGGGCAGCGCGTTGCGCAGCGCGATGATCAACCATGTCACGCAGGTCGCGACGCACTTCCGCGGGAAGATCTATGCCTGGGACGTGGTGAACGAGGCGTTCGCTGATGGTGGTTCGGGTGGGCGGCGGGACTCGAACCTGCAGCGCACCGGTAACGACTGGATCGAGGCGGCGTTCCGGGCGGCGCGGGCTGCGGATCCGGGTGCGAAGTTGTGTTACAACGACTACAACACCGACGGGGTCAACGCGAAGTCGACGGGGATCTACAACATGGTGCGGGACTTCAAGTCCCGTGGCGTGCCGATCGACTGCGTGGGTTTCCAGTCGCACCTGGGCACCTCGCTGGCCGGTGACTACCAGGCCAACCTGCAGCGGTTCGCCGATCTCGGTGTGGACGTGCAGATCACCGAGCTGGACGTGATGACCGGCGGCAACCAGGCCAACATCTACGGCGCCGTCACCCGCGCCTGCATGAACGTCTCGCGCTGCACCGGCATCACGGTGTGGGGTGTGCGGGACTGTGACTCGTGGCGTGGCTCGGACAACGCGCTGCTGTTCGACTGCAACGGCAACAAGAAGGCCGCGTACACCAACGTTCTGAACGCCCTCAACGCCGGCCCCGGCATCCCCACCACGCCGCCGCCCACGGACCCGCCGCCGACGACGCCCCCGCCGACGGACCCGCCGCCCACCACTCCGCCGCCGGGGACGGGTGGTTGCTCGGCGTCGGTGTCACTGAACTCGTGGAACGGCGGGTTCGTGGCCACCGTGAAGGTGACCGCCGGTTCTGCCGGCACGAGCGGGTGGAACGTCGGTGTCACCCTTGCCAGTGGTGCGAGTGTCACCAACACCTGGAGCGCGACGGCCAGTGGCTCGACCGGCACGGTGCGGTTCGCCAACGTGGACTACAACGGCCGCCTCGGCGCGGGCCAGGTCACCGAGTTCGGTTTCCAGGGCACGGGCAGTGGGGCCGGCATCACGCCCACCTGCACCGCCTCCTGAGAACGACTGACTGACCGCACGACGTCGGCCGGTGTGGGGGACCGATCCTGGTCCTCCACACCGGCCGACGTCGTGTCGCGTTCGAACCTGTCGATCAGGAGTACGGAAGCCGCAGCACCGACTGGTTGCCGATGCCCACCGTTGTCGGGTTGTTGCCGATCGCCGACCAGACCTCCACTCGGACCGTGCCGTTGCTCAGCGCGCCCAACGTGCCGGTGGCCGAGGACAGGCCGGCGTTCTGCGTGTAGTGCTCGTAGCCGGTGACCGGGTCGGTGGCGAAGTAGCGCAGCGTCTCCACCCGTTCCCAACTGCCGTTGCCGGTGAGGTCGTAGGAGATCCGCACCTGCACGCCGTTACCGACCGCCGTCCCGGCGTCCACGAACAGGTCGAACGCCGTCTGCCCGCCGGCGTAGGCGAGGTTGAGGCCGGTCGCCGTGAAGACCTGGGCGTTGGTGGGCGTACCGTCGTGGTTTCCGTTTGCCGCCGCGACCGTCGTCGTGGCCGCGCTGCCGGCGGCGCCCAACCCACCTCCGGGCAGCAGGTACCGCGTCGGGTTGCCCTGGGTCGGCGGCGGGGTGGTCGTCGGCGGGGGATCGGTCGGCGTCGTCGGCGGGACACCACCGGCCGCGTTGCCACCACTCCAGGTGTACGCCCCGGTGGTGGCCGTCTTGCCGGCTCCCACGGCGAGCGTGGTGCCGTTGGAGAACGTCACAGTGATCGGCGTCGCCGTCGGGTTCGACGCCACATAGGTGCGGGCCCCGTTGCGGGAGAAGACCGCGGACAGCGGGTGGTTGCCGGTCACCGTCGTGTCGACATTGCCGAGGGCGGCGAGGTTACGGATCCAGTGGAACGTGTGCGCCCGGCTCTCGCCCTCCTCCGGGGTGTAGCCCGGGTTCGCGCGGAGGTTCGCCAGCGCCGCGTCGGGGTCGCCGAGGGCCTGGAACTGCCAGAGGA
The DNA here is from genome assembly GCF_042873195.1 of Micromonospora arida. NCBI lineage: Bacteria > Bacillati > Actinomycetota > Actinomycetes > Micromonosporales > Micromonosporaceae > Micromonospora > Micromonospora arida. The sequence goes on from NZ_JBIALC010000001.1 coordinate 253,306, forward strand.
TGTCCTGCCACACCGTCGGTTGTCCGCCGTTGTTGCGGACGAGCTCGGCGTAGTTGGTCCGCACGTACGCCGGGTTGTTGCCCAGGTAGAGGTGACCGCCGGTGACCGGCAGCAGATTGATGCCCTGGATCATCTCCGGCTCGGCGCTGAACCAGGTGGCGTACGCGCCGCCGTCACCCCAGACCATGCCGACCGTCGAGTGCCCGAAGGCGGCGGGGAAGTTCTGGTCGCTGACGTCGAACCAGTACTCCTGGATGGCAGCGGCCTGGGTGGTGTAGAGGAAGACGCCGGCGTCGCGGATGGCGGTGTTACCCGTCGTCTGCCCCCACTGGATGAGGGCGCTCGCGAAGTTCATCCCCTCCGACGAGGACTCCTGGTTGTTGCCGGAGCCGAAGGAGCCGTGCCCGGACGCCCAGTCGTGCCCGGCGTAGATGTCGAAGTCGCGCAGGTACGGAAACTGGGTGTCGCCGCGGCGGTAGTTGTTGGCGTCGCGGATCAGCAGGTCCACCATGCCGCCGTAGCGGCTGGTGGCCGCCCAGGCCGGGTCGAACTTCGCCAGGGTCGCGGCGGCGGCGATGTAGTAGCCGTAGTGGAAGTGGTGGTCGTTGAGCTCCTGGTCGGACCCGTACGACGCCGGGTAGCCGATCAGGGTGCCCCAGTTGTTGTCGTAGTAGAAGACCCGGTCGGTCTTGCCGCTGGACGCGGTGAACCAGTCGGTGAGCGTGCTGCGGATCGCGTTCAGCGCGCTGTCACGCGTCGTGGTGTCGTTGACCTGGTCGGCGATCTCGGCGATCCGAGCGGCCCGGCCGAGCCCCTTGCCGGTCCAGTAGGTGTCGTTGCCGCGTTGGTCCATCGGGTTGGCGCGGGTGGCGGCCAGGTGCCCGGTGAGCGTCGACAGGTCACCACCGCTGCCGTCGCCGACGGCCGGCAGCTCCGGCAGGATGCCCTGGAACTTCATGGCGGTGCGGAACTGGTTGACGCCGGTGAGCACCTTCATCCGGCCGCGCGCCGACGGGTAGGTCGGCGTGATCGCTGTGGAACCGCTCAGCGACTTCCACTGGTGCGGGTAGAGACTGACCACGGTCTGCGTGGCGGTGCCCTCCCGGGCGGTCGTGGTGAACGCGTACGTGGTGGTCAGGCCGCTCGTCGCCGGGTTGTACGCGTACGAGACCTGGGTGCCGGTCACGTGGGCGTGCGCGTACTGGCCGTAGGTCGCGGCCAGGCTGGCGCGCTCGGCGGTGCTCGACGTCGGCGGCAGGAGAGCGACCGAGAAGTAGCCGCGGCCGGCCAGGGTGGACGAGATCCGGCCGGACGCCACGGTCCAGCTGGCGCCGCTGGGCGCGAACCCGACGTAGTCGTGGCCGTTGACCCGGAAGCCGATGGTGGCGCCGCTGTTGGACCAGACGTCGGGGTTGCCGGCGGTGCTGATCTGCGCGTTCCCGCCGGTGGTCTGGAAGTACGCGAAGGGCAGACCGTGGCCGATGGTCGCGCGCATGGTGCGCGTGCCGTCGCTCCAGTGCGGGCTGACCGTCCAGTCCGTCCAGCCGTCGACCTTCACCAGGGGTGCGGCGAGCCCGGCCACACCGACCCGGATGTCCTGCACGTACGGGTAGTGGAACTCACCGACACCGGTGGCGGTGCCGCTGATGGCGGGCGTGGAGTTGGCGGAGAAGCCGAGCCCGTCGCCGAAGGTGTCGTACGAGATCGGGTGGGCGTGCAGCGGCTCACTGAACGAGCAGTCGGTGCGCTTCCACAACAGCGAGGACCACCAGTCGTTGGTGGGGATCGGCCCTGCGGGCGCGTTGGCGGTGGCGAACTGCCGGGGGTTGCTGGACATCGCGCCGCAGCCGCTGGGGAGCGGACCGACCGGGGTCGTGGTGTAGCTGCCGGCACCGACGGGTGCGGCCTCGGCCGCGCGGGTGACGGGGATGGCGAGGCCGCCGACGACCAGGGCCAGCGCGGTGGCGGCGGCCAGGGCCCATCGGCGGTGGGGGACGGGAGGTTTCATCGTGCCTCCATCGCGCGCGCCGGGTGCGGCCCTTGCCGGGTCCAGCGCTTTGCGTCTGAATTGTGGGGAAGGTCAGGTGAGAGAGCGCTCTCTCGGCCACGGTAATCGAGCACCGAGATCCCCGTCAATGTGTCAAACGCGTTGCGTGCTGATGTCGCTATTTGCCGGCGCCCGCACGGTCGTCCAGCGGTGCGCCCGCACCGTCGTTCACCAGCGCGTCCGGCACGCGCATCCGCCACGCGTCGGTCACCAGCTCGGTCAACCGGTCCAGGTCGACCGCCGCCAGACGCAGCAACACCAGGGGCAGGCCGTCGTAACCGGGTGCGGTGAAGAAGACCTCGGGCTCCCCGAGCAGGAGAGCCTGCTTCTCGGCCTCGTCGCCGACGAACAGCACCGCGACGTCCAGCCGGATCACCCGAGGCTTGCCCGGTGTCCGCTCCGGATAGGACCAGACGAAGCCCTTGTCGGCCACCCGGAAGTCGAAGCCGTCACTGGGGTTCTCCACGGTGTGCGGCAGGGCCAGCGCCACCCGGCGTACGTCGTCCGCGTCAGCCACCGAACCCCCTCGCACCCCGCGCCATCCGCATGAGCTGAGATTACGCGGTGGACAGCGCGATGGCCGTGGCGCCGACGATCGCCCGTTCGCCGTTCTCCTGGACATAGCCGACCACGCTGGCGCTCCGCGGATCGAGACCAGGTGGCGTCGCCAGCTCCACCTGCCCCCGCTCGGCGTCCAGGCCCACCGACCGGAAGGCGCGTACGACGTTGTCCTGCCGCAGCGTCCGCCCGGCGTTCTCCCCCCGGGCGATCTCGCTGGTCAGGCTCCGTTCCACGACCGCCATCTGCAACACCGCCCGCTCCGGCGGCCGTTCGGTCCGGTAGTCCACCATCACCCGGTCATTGCCCAGGTTGGCGATGGAGAGCGCCAGTGGTGTGGCGGCGGTCGAGGCCACGGCGGACATGATCGCGGCGGCCGCCCGGCGGCGATCGGAACCGACGAACTCGACGGTGCCGTTGACGACCATCTGCGGGGTGTACAGACCTCGGGTACCGAACGCACGGGCGTACGCCTCCTGACGCGCGGTGTAGGCCGCGTCCGCGAACTGGTCGGGCCAGCCCAGGTCGTCCCAGTAGTCGACGTGGAACCCGAGGGCGAAGACGTTCTGGCCCCGGTCCCGGGCGTCGCGCTCGATCTCGCTCAGCAACTCCTCCGCGGGAGGGCAGCTGTTGCAGCCCTGGGACGTGAACATCTCGACGACGGCGAAGCCGCCGTCCGTCGATGGGTTCGTCATGGTGGCGTGTCTCCTCCCACAGTGTGCCCGGCGGCGGTTCGTTTCCCGTTTCGGCCGAGACAATGCGCGTGGGGTCGCGTCCCCTGCCGGCCTCGCAGCGAGTGCCGCCGGGCCGGGTGGTTGGATGGTCGGGTGCAGTTCACCGTGACAGACGCGCCGGCGCGGGAGCGTTTCGAGGCGCGCGACGAGGCGGGCGGGGTCGTCGGGTTCGTCACCTACCAGCTGACCGGCTCGATCATCGCCTACACCCACACCGAGGTCGATCCGGCGTACGAGGGCAAGGGCGTCGGGTCGACGCTGGCGCGGGCCGTGCTGGACGACGCGCGGAGCAAGGGCCGGACCGTCGTGCCGATCTGCCCGTTCATCGCCGACTGGGTGGTCAAGCACCCGGAGTACGAGAGCATCGTGGTCCGGTCCACCCGCAAGATCAAATAGCCGCGCTTCCGGTCGGGTGGTGTCAGGCGTCCGGTAGGAGCTTGACGGCGAGAGTGCGGGCGGTGGCGGTCAGGGTGTCGATGTCCAGCCCCGTGCGCCCCATGAACACCAGGCCCTGCTGTGCGGCGAGCAGCGCGCGCGCCATCTCGACCGGGTTGACGTCGCGCGGCAGGTCGCCCTCGTCCTGGGCCCGTCCGACGCTCTCGGCGACCAGGGCGGTCGTCGCCTCGTAGGTGCGCCGCGCCTCGGCGAGGACGTCGGGGTCGCTGGTGGCGAGCTCGTACGTGCTGTTGGCCATGAGGCAGCCGCGCCGGGCGGCGGCACCACCCGGGTCGTTCACCGGCGCCATGACGAACGCGCGCAGCGCGTCCACGGCGCGGGGGGCGGAGGCGAGCATCTCGCGCAAATATCCGCCGCTGGTGTCGGTGTATTCCCGCAGCGCCTTCAGGAACAGCCGGTGTTTGTCGCCGAAGGCGCCGTAGAGGCTGCCCTTGCCCAGCCCGCTGACGCGCACCAGGTCCTCCAGTGAGGTCGCCGCGTAGCCGGCGTCCCAGAACTGGTCCCGGACGGCGCGGATCACCTGCTCCTCGTCGAACTGCCGTGGCCTGGCCATGTGACCAGCGTAGCAATTATTGACCGTGCGGTCCACCAAGCGTAGGGTGGACGATCGGGTCGCCGGGGGACCAACCCGTGACACCGCCTCTCGCCGGCAAGCTCGCCTTCGTCTCCCGCGGTCTCGGCGCGGCCACGGCCATCGGGGTCCTGGCCAGCCCCGCAGCCTCGTACGTCACCGGCGCCGTGCTTGACTGCAACGGCGGATACACCGCCTGAGCCCCGCCCTCCGCAGCCCCGTCGGGAGACCACAACGATGACAGCCTCCACCTTCCGTGCCCTGCACCACGACCGCGCCGCCGGTGACCCGCTCGTTCTGCCGGGCCCCTGGGACGCGGCCAGCGCCCGGGTGCTGGCCGACGCCGGTTACCCGGCGCTCGCGACCCCGAGCGCGGGTGTCGCCGCCTCGCTCGGTTACGAGGACGGCGCGACCCCGCCGGACGAGATGTTCGCGGCGGTCGCGCGCATCGTCCGCGCCGTGTCCGTTCCGGTGTCCGCCGACGTCGAGGGCGGTTACGGCCTGGCCCCCCGCGAGCTGGTCGGACGGCTGTTGGAGGCCGGCGCCGTTGGCTGCAACCTGGAGGACTCGGAGGGGGACGCCACCCTCAAGGACCCCCGGCGGCACGCCGACTGGCTGGCCGAGGTGCGCGCGGAGGCGGGCGACGCTCTCTTCATCAACGCCCGCGTCGACACCTTCCTGGTCGGAACGGGTGACCCGGCCGACGCGGTGGAACGCGCCCGCCTGTACGTGGCTGCCGGCGCCGACTGCGTCTACCCGATCCTGGCGCCGCCGCAGGTGCTCCCGCAGCTACGGGAGGGCATCTCCGGGCCGATCAACATGGCCGCCGGACCGGACCGGGAGTCCGTGGCCGAGCTGGGCCGGCAGGGCGCCACACGCATCACCTTCGGTCCAGGAATGCAGCGGTACGCGATGGCGTCGATCGGCGACCTCGCGGCCGAGCTGCGCGCCTGAGCCTGCCCGTCACACCCACGCCCCACCGCAGCTTCGGCGCGGCGGCCCGGAGGTCGGGCGCAGCGGCTTCCGGCTTCCGCCGCAAGATCGCGCACCATCGTGGATGTAGTGGCATCCGTCGCACCCGACGCCACTGCATCCAGGATCGAGCACGATCTTGCGGGGAGGTGCTCGGCGGGCTGATCGTCAGCACGCATCGCGGGCTCGAGGTGCTGGTCAAAGCGGGTGTCGGCGCGAAGAAACTGAACCGCGTCGCCGACGCCGCGATCGGCGACATCGCACCTCAACGCGCGCGTTCAGTGCTACGGCCGAGCCCCCGGCGCGCCGTCGTGGTGGACGGCTGCCGGGGGCTCGAATGCGGTCGGTCAGGCCTGGTTGCCGTTCGGCAGCACCGCGGCCATCTCGTCGCCAGCGCCGGCGAGCACGCGTGCCTGCTGCGCCCAACTGGCCAGCCCAGGTGCGGCGCGCAGGCCGGCGGCCCGGATCAGGTCGCGCAGCGCCGGCTCGTCCAACTCGCCGAGCTGGCCGTACGTGCGCACGCCAGCGTCCTGCAACGCGGCCGCCATCTTCGGCCCGATCCCCTGGATCCGGCGGAAGTCGTCGGCAGGGCCCGTCGGGTCGGCGTCGACGCTGCTGACCGTTGTGTCGGCGGCCGAACGGACCGGAGGGGTCGCGGCGACGGTCGGGCGGACCGGAGGCGCGGCCACCGCCGCGGCGGCAACCGCAGGCTCGGCGTTCACGGAATCGGCCTGCACCGGCTCGTCATCGGACGGGCCCGGGGTCGCCACCGCCTCTGCCGGCGTGGCGTCGACCGCCGTGGCCTTGGTCTCCACGTCGTCGGCCGGGTCAACGGAGGCCGCCACCGCCTCGGCCGGCGCCGAGTCGATCGGCGTGCTGTTGACGGGCGTGGTCTCGACCGGGTTGGCCGCGACCGGCGCGACGTCGGTCGAAGCGTCGTCGGCCGGCGTCGTGTCGAGCGGTGCGGTGTCGGCGGACGGGAGATCGTCCGCCGGCTGGCGGGGGGCGATCACGGCCGCCGGGGCGGCCTGCTCGTCGACAGTGACCGGCTCGGGGGCCGATTCCACCGCCGGCTCCTGCCGCAGCTCAGCGGCGTCGGACTGCTCGGTGGCCGGTACGGGCGGCGGGTCCTCGGTCAGCGCCATGTCCGCCGGGTCGACGGTGCTCGGAGCCTCCGCCGGCACGGGCACCGGGGCGGGACCGTCCGGTTCGGTCAGCGCGGCTGGCGCGCTGACCGTGTCGACCGGTACCGGCTCGTCGGCGACCGCGGTGGGTGCCGGGTCGACGGCGGCCGCAGGCTGGGCCTCGTCGGTGGTGGCAGCCGGCGTGGGCGTGGTGATCACGGCCAGACCGGCGACGGGGTCACCATCCACAATCGAATTGTCCTGTACGCCCCGTCGGCCGCGCAGCAGCCACCCGGCGGCCAGGCCCAGCAACAGTGCCAGTACCACTATCAGCGAGTGTCCGAAAGACCACGCCACGGCGAACCTCCCTCTCAGCTCGTTGGAAAAGTCACGAGAAAAACTCGCCGCAGCTTCGCACACGCGTATTGCCGACGACAGGCAGGATCGGCCGTCAGCGTTGCCGGTGGGCCAGCCACCTCAGCCGGTGCCTGCCGGGTAACACAGCGTCGCCCGATCACACCGAAACCGACGAGACGAGACCGGGCCCGGCATGTACCGGTCGGGCTGAGCGCTCCGGACACGCTGAGACCCGGGCCCGGCGTGGGACGCCGAGCCCGGGTCGGGCGATGCGGGGTTCAGTCCCGGTCGCCCTCGTAGGTGTGGAAGTCGTCGACGAATCGGCGACGGAGCCGTGGTACCCGGCTGGTCACTCCGAAGTAGCCGCGCGCGCCGAGCAGCGCGAGCCGACCCACCACCGGTCGGTACATCCGGTCGTCGCCGCTGGTGCCGCTGCGGTTCAGCGATTCGGCGACCCGGGCGAAGCCGTACGGCGCCATCACGGCCTCGTAGTCGGCGACCGCCTGGAGCAGCGTCTTGTCGCCGGCGGTGGCGCGGCTGAGCTGTGCGCAGAGCAGGCGGGCGTCGCGCAGCGCGGTGTTCGCGCCCACGCCCCGACCTGGCGTCATGGTGTGGATGGCGTCGCCGAGCATGGTGACGGTGCTGCTCTTCCAGGGCGGCACCGGCTCGGACGTGGACACTTTGATCGGTAGGGCGCTGGCCGGGTCCGCGTGGGCGAGCAGTTCCCGTAGGTGCGGGTGCCAGTTCGAGGTGAGGTCCAGGGCGACCTGCACCAGGTCCTCACCGCGGCGTTCCATGATGTCGGCCGGGAACCGGTTGACCGCACTCCAGATGATCAGATTGATGTTGTCGGTGGTGGTGTCGTGGGCCAGGCCGGGCCAGTCTCGGAGCAGGGCGGCGTCGGGCTCGCTGACGCCGGGCTTGATCGCGCGTTCGGCGTCCCACTTGAACTCCATGACGTGCAGCACGCCCATCATGCCGCCGACGCCGAAGATCAGCGAGATGCCCTGCTGGACCCGCTCCGGAATGAGACCGCGGGTGTGCGGGGTCAGCGGGATCCGGGTGGCGATGTTGATCGTCCCGGCGTCGCGGGTGACGGCGTGCGGCAGGTACTGGCGGCGTACGGCGGAATGGGTGCCGTCGGCCGCCACCAGCAGGTCGCCGGTGGCGCTGGTGCCGTCGGCGAAGTGCGCGGTGACCGTGCCGTCGTCGCGCTGCTCGTACCGGGTGAAGGTCTTGTCGAAGTGCACCACGTCCTCCAGGCCGGTCAGCAGCACCTGGCGCAGCACCATCCGGGCCACCGAGTGTTCGGTGCGGACCGGGTCGGCGCTCGGCCGCAGCGCGAACGACGCGGTCTGGCGGAGCCCCTGGGTGACGACGTTGAAGTAGTGCGGCGGCCGGGCACAGGTGGCCAGGAAGGTGGCGAACAGCTCCGGGGGCAGACACTCCCGCAGCGCCCGGCTACCGGTGGGGCCGATGCCGACCCGGTAGCCGAGCAGCCCTTCGGCGCGGTCGCGGTGCCGTTCGTAGACGGCGACGCTGATCCCGGCGCGGCGCAGGCCGTGCGCCAGGCACAGCCCGCCCGTGCCCGCGCCGATGATCAGGACGTGCGGCGGCGCGGCGGACATGTCAGCCGGCCGGGTGCGCGGCGGGCGCCTCGGTAACGGCCGGGCGCGGACCGGGCGCCTCGGTGCCGGCCGGGCGCGCGGTGGGCACGTCGGTGCTGGTTGGGCGCGCTGCCGGCGCATCGGCCGCGTCCCACCGGTAGAAGCAGCCGGCGATCGCGTCCCGGGGGGAACGCCAGGTCGGCAGGTACGGCGACGTGTGCGCGGAGAGCCGCTCGTTGACCTGTCGGAAGAGCGGGTGGTTGCGGGCCGCCGCGAGCGCGTCCGGGTCGACGTCGTCCGAGGTCTCCAGCAGGTGTACGCACAGGTCGTGCAGGCAGTACAGGGAACGGTGCGTGACACCGGTCAGGCTGGGCAGTTCGGTGGCGTCGGATTCGGCGAAGATCTGCGCGACCCGCCCCTCCGCTCCCGGGATGATCCGGCTGACGATCAGTAGACGACTCATGGGACCCCTTCCGCCGGTGGCCTGCCCAACCCCTCGGGGATCGGTGCCACGTGCTCTGTGCGCCCACCGTGCCGCAGCGACTGTCACATCACCGTCACGTACGCCGACCGGGCGGTGACGGGCACCGCCGTCACGTACGCCGAACGGCGGGTGACGGGCGGTCGGTGATGGCCTCGCGGCTGGCCTGTCGGATCGGGGCGAGGGTGTCGTCGAGCAGGGCGCTCATGGCGGGGCTGGGCTCCAGCCGCAGCTCCCGGCGCAACAGGTCCCGGTAGACGTAGAAGGCGTGCACGGCTTCGAAGGCGTTGCCCTCGGCCAGGTGGATGCGGACCACCAGTCGGTGTGGTGTCTCCCGTAACGGCTCGGCGGCCATCGCCTCCAACGCGGCTTCGAGGGCCTGGCCGTGCCGCCCCGCGGCCAGGTGGTGCCCGGCCACCTGTTCCAGCATGTGCAGGCGGAGTTGGCGCAGGCGTTCCCGGTCCAGCAGCACCCAGTCGTCGTACCAGCCGGGTAGGAGGTCGTGCCGCCCGGCGGCCAGCGCCCCGGCCGCGGTGCGCGGGTCGTCGCCGTCCCGGACCCGGGCCGCGGTGCCGACCAGGTCGTCCACGTCGAGCCGGACCGCCGGGCCGAGGCGCACGGTGTCGCTGGCCACTGTCATCGGGCAGCAAGGGTCCTGTCGCAGCCGCCACAGGGCGGTACGTAGGGAGGACAGCGCCCGTTCCTCCGACGCGTCGGGCCAGAGCAGCCCGGCGAGCTGGCTGCGGGTGGCGCCGGGGCGGAGCCCGATCAGCGCGATCACCCGTTGCAGGCCGCGCGGCACCACGACCGGCACCGCCTCTCGGAGGAGTCGGAAGCCTCCGAGCAGGTGCAGTGAGACGCCCTCCTCGGGCGGGTCTCCGGCGGTCGGCACGGACGGATCAGCGGCCACGGCGGCACCCCCTGCGGAACGCTCGTCCCGACTGTCTGCTGTGTCCCGGATCGGTTGCCCTCGACGCCACTGTCGACCCCGCCGATCGCGGCGTGGCCGGGCGTGGCCCCGCCGCCGAGGCCGCCGGACTGGCCACGCTGAAGATTATCAATCACGGTCACTTTGCGTCAACGCCAGCGTGGACCTTCTATTGGTGGCAGCCAACCCGAGATCGGTTCTGAACTGCATAAACATTAGGGCGTGGAGCGCGCTCGGCGCATAGCTGATACACAGGTTGCGTCAACGCAGCGTCACCACCATCCGTCGCTGACCGATCCGGCGCGGTGACGCCGCCGTGACGAGGATCGGCGCATCGTGTCGGCAGTCGTCCAGCGCGTCCGGGGGCCACCCGTCGCCGGCCGGACGCTGTGGGGGGAGGCCCAGTATGGACCGATCGCTGATCGTCGCGAAGGTGGATCCGACCGCCGAGGAGCGGGTCGCCGAGATCTTCGCCGAGTCGGACGCGACGGAGCTGCCGCGCCTGGTCGGTGTCCGGCACCGCTCGCTGTACCGACTGCACGACCTCTATGTGCACCTGCTCGAGACCGCGCAGCCGGCGGAGGGCGCGGTGGAGGCCGCTCGTGACCATCCCGAGTTCATCCGGGTCAGTGACCGCCTGCGCCCCTACGTGTCGCCGTACCTGTCGACCTGGCGCTCGCCGCGTGACGCCATGGCGCGGTGCTTCTACCGGTTCGACGCGCCTGACACCGGGCGGCGGTCGTGACGGCCACCGCGCCGCGCGAAGAGCAGCTCTGGTCCCGCTGCGCCGGCTGCGCCAGTCTGCTCTACCGCAAACGGCTGCGCCGCAACCTCGACGTCTGCCCGGAGTGCGGCGAACATGCCCGACTCGGCGCGCCGGAACGTCTGCGCCAACTGGTCGACCCGGGTTCGCTGTGCCTGCTGCCCGACCGACCGCCGGAGGCGGACCCGCTCGACTTCGTCGACGTGCTGCCGTACCCGCACCGGCTCACCGGCGCGCGGGCCAGCACGGGCCTTGCCGAGGGGGTCGTCTGCGCCACGGCCACCATCGGTGGGCACCCGGTGGCCCTGGCGGTGATGGACTTCCGCTTCCTCGGCGGCAGCCTGGGCTGCGCGGTGGGCGAGCTGATCACCCGGGCGGCCGAACGGGCGCTGGACGACCGCACCCCGCTCGTCCTGATCACCGCCTCCGGCGGGGCGCGGATGCAGGAGGGCGCGCTGTCGTTGATGCAGATGGCGACCGTCAGTCAGGCCATCGCCGCGTTGCGCGAGGCAGGGCTGCTCACCGTGAGCGTCCTCACCGACCCGACCTACGGCGGGGTGGCCGCCTCGTTCGCCACCAACACCGACCTGGTGCTCGCCGAGAGCGGCGCGCGGATGGGCTTCGCCGGCCCTCGGGTCATCCGCCAGATCACCGGGAGGGCCCTGCCGGAGGGCTTCCAGACCGCCGACTTCCTGCTCCGACACGGGCAGGTCGACATGGTGGTGCAGCGCCGGTCGCTGCGCGCACGGCTGATGGCACTGCTCGCCGCGACCCGCGCCGGCCGTCCGGCGCGTTCGCCCGTACCCCGTCAGGAGCCGGCGTCGCACCGCGAGCGCGTCGCCGACGACGGCGCGGTCCTGGCGCGGCCGACGGGCCCGGTGGCCGAGGGAGACGCCGGCACCCCGGCGGTACGCGACGCGTGGGACACCGTCCGGATGGCGCGGCACCCCGGGCGGCCCACCACACTGGACTACCTGGACTCCGTCTTCGACGGGTTCGTGGAGCTGCACGGCGACCGGCTCGGCGCGGACTGCCCGGCCATCGTGGGTGGGGTGGCGCGGTTGGCCGGCCGGCACGTGATGGTCATCGGCCACCAGAAGGGGCACACCACCGCCGAGTTGGTCGCCCGCAACTTCGGCATGGCCAGCCCGTCCGGGCACCGCAAGGCGCTGCGGCTCATGCGCCTCGCGGCCCGCCTCGGCCTGCCCGTGGTCACCCTGGTGGACACGCCCGGAGCCGACCCCGGGGTGAGCGCCGAGGAGCAGGGCCAGGCGGCGGCCATCGCCGAGAACATCCTCACCCTCACCGTGCTGCCCACCCCCGTGCTCGCGGTGATCACCGGTGAGGGCGGCAGCGGCGGCGCGCTGGCGCTGGCGGTGGCCGACCGGGTGCTGATGCTGGAGAACGCCGTCTACTCGGTGATCAGCCCCGAGGGGTGTGCGGCGATCCTCTGGCCGGACCGGTCCGCGGCGCCGCAGGCCGCCCGCGCGTTGCGACTGACCGCACCCGACCTGCGCCGGCTCGGGGTGGTCGACGAGGTCGTGTCGGAGCCGTCGAGTGCCGCGCACGACGACCCGGCGGAGACTGCCCACCGGTTGCGCGCCGCCCTGCTGGCCAACCTTCTGCCACTGCTGGACGTGCCGCCGGCCATCCTGGTCCGCCTGCGTCGGCAACGCTTCCGACGGTTCGGCGCGAACCGCGTCGGCGCCCGGGCGGGCCTGCGATGACCGCCGGCGACCGGGCGCTGTCGACCATTGACGCGTCCGACGACGTCGGAGTGGACGGCGAGGAGGCCCTCGCCGGGCTGCGCCGGCAGGCGCAGCACCTGATCGCCGAGCTGGCCGGGCCGGTGCGCCGGATCCGGCTGCGCAGCGGGCCGGCGGTGCTGGAGGTCGAGTGGCACCCCGAAGACGCGACCCGACCGGACGTACCCCTGCCCCGGGCCGAGGCGGCACCGGCGGTCGTGTCGGCGCCCGGCGCCGCACCCGCGCTGCTCCGGCCGCCGGTGCCTGGGCGCGCCGCGGTGCGGGCACCGATCGTCGGCACGTTCTACCGGGCGCCGGAGCCCGGCGCGCGGCCGTTCGTCGCGGTGGGAGACCTGGTCCGCCCCGGTCAGCCGGTGGCCATCGTCGAGGCGATGAAGCTGATGAACGAGGTGATCGCCGACCGGGCCGGCCGAGTGGCCGCGATCCTCGTCGAGGACGGCCAGCCGGTCGAGTACGACCAGCCGCTCGTCGAACTGGACCCGGCATGACGGCGCGGGGTGGTTGACCATGTTCGAGACCGTGCTGATCGCCAACCGGGGCGAGATCGCGCTGCGGGTGCTGCGCGCCTGCAAGGAGCTCGGCGTGCGAACGGCGGTGGTCTACTCCGCCGCCGACGCCGACTCGGCGGCGGTCCGCCTCGCCGACCAGGCCGTCCGGATCGGACCGGCGTCGAGTCGGCGCAGCTACCTCAACGCCGCCGCCATCGTGGAGGCGGCCCGGCAGGTGGGGGCGCAGGCCGTGCACCCCGGTTACGGCTTCCTCTCCGAGGACGCCGACTTCGCCGAGATCTGCGCTGACAACGGGCTGACGTTCATCGGCCCGCCACCGGCGGTGATGGCCGCGCTGGCCGACAAGTCCTCGGCCCGCGCGCTGATGAGCCGCGCCGGCCTGCCGCTGTCGCCGGGCAGTGTCGCGCCGGTGCCGACCGCCGCCGCGGCGGCCGAGGTGGCCGACGCCGTCGGCTACCCGGTGATCGTGAAGGCCGCCGCCGGGGGCGGGGGCCGGGGGATGACCGTGGTGCGCAGCCCGGGCGAGCTGCGTCGGGCGTACACCCGGACCCGGGCCGCCGCGCAGGCCGCCTTCGGCGACGACCGGGTGTACGTCGAGCGTTACCTCACCGAGGCACGGCACGTCGAGGTGCAGGTGCTCTGCGACGCCCACGGCAACGGGGTTCACCTGGGCACCCGGGACTGCTCGGTGCAGCGCCGGCACCAGAAACTGGTCGAGGAGGCACCCGCGCCGGCGCTGCCCGCCGCCGTTCTCGACACCATCGCCGAGACCGCGCTGCGGGGCGCGCTCGAAGTCGGCTTCGTTGGTGCCGGCACGTTGGAGTTCCTGGTCGACGCCGAGGAGAAGTTCCACTTCCTGGAGATCAACTGCCGGATCCAGGTGGAGCATCCGGTCACCGAGATGGTCACCGGGATCGACCTGGTGCACGAGCAACTGCACATCGCCGCCGGCGTACCGCTGCGGTGGCGGCAGCAGGAGATCCGCCTGCACGGCGTCGCGGTGGAGTGTCGGGTCAACACCGAGGACCCCGGGCGCGGCTTCGCCCCCACCCCCGGCCGGTTGGAGCGGTTCACCCCACCCGGCGGCCCGTTCACCCGCGTGGACACCCACGCCAGCGCCGGCTACCTGGTCGGCCCCTGGTACGACTCTCTGCTCGCCAAGGTGATCGTTTGGGCGCCCGACCGGGAGTTGGCCCTCAACCGGCTGGAACGTGCCCTGGACGAGTTCGACATCGCCGGTCCGGGGGTGCACACCACCATCCCGTTCGTCCGGCGGGTGCTCGACGACGCCGCATTCCGCAAGGGCCGCTACACCACCGGCCTGGTCGACCGTCTGCTCGCCGCGCCCGTGCCGGGGCTGACGGTCACTCCCGCACCGCGCACCGCGCCCGCCGCAGATCCCGACGCAACCCACAGGAGGACCCGATGACCGTCACCCATGGTCGCCCGATGACCGCCGAGATCACCGACATCCTGGTGGCGCACTGCGGGCTGGACGCCGACGCCGCGGCCCGGGCGCCCGCCGCGTCGCTGGAGGAGCTGGGCATGGACTCGCTCGCCCTGCTGGAACTGTCGGCGGTCGTCGCCGACCGCTGGCAGGTGGCCATCCCCGAGCAGGCCGGACAGTTGAGCATCCCGGCGGTGGCCGACCTGGTCGCCCGCCGCGCCGACCCGCCCGGGCACACCGAGAACAGCGTGGTCATCGACGCGCCGCTGGGGCTGGTCTGGGAGGTCACCAACGACGTGGCGAACTGGACCGAGCTGTTCACCGAGTACGCCGTGGTGGAGATCCTGCACCGCGAGGGGCACACGGTGCGGTTCCGCCTCACCATGTACCCCGACGAGAACGGGGTGTCCTGGAGCTGGGTCAGCGAGCGCACCGCCGACCCGGTGAGCAGGCAGGTCCGGGCACACCGGGTGGAGACCGGGCCGTTCGAGTACATGCGCATCCACTGGCGCTACACCGACGAGGCCGGCGGCACCCGGATGACCTGGACGCAGGACTTCGCGATGAAGCCGACCGCGCCGGTCGACAACGCCGCGATGACCGAGCGGATCAACACCAACAGCGTGATCCAACTCGCGGTGATCAAGGACCGGTTGGAGCGGATCGCCTGGCAGCGCGCCGACCAGGGCAGCCCGACCACCAGCGGCGCACCGACGGGAGCCGACGATGAGTGACCTGAGCACCCGCCCGATCGCCGCCCGGGACGTACCCGCCGACCGCCGGCGCGGCGGTGAGCTTCGGGTGCTGCTCGGCCCCCGCACCGTCGGCAGCACCTCGGGTTTTCTCGGGGTGGCCACGCTCGAGCCGGGGGAGCGGATCGCCGAGCACTACCACCCGTACAGCGAGGAGTTCCTGTACCTGGTGCGGGGCGCGATCACCGTCGACCTGGACGACCAGCCGACGCTGCTGGCCGCCGGTGAGGGGCTGTTCGTACCGGTGAACGTGCGGCACCGGCTGCGCAACACCGGCGTCGAACCGGCCGAGGTGGTCTTCCATCTGGGCCCGCTCGCCCCCCGGCCCGAACTGGGCCACGTCGACACCGAGTTGGTCGAACAACGGGGCGGGTCATGACCGGGCGCCGCACGGTGGTGACCGGGATCGGGGTGGTCGCCCCGGGCGGCGCCAGCCGGGACCGCTTCTGGAAGACCATCACCGAAGGGCGCACCGCCACCCGGCGGATCAGTTTCTTCGACCCGTCGGCGTTCCGGTCGCAGATCGCGGCGGAGTGCGACTTCGACCCGGTCGCGGCGGGGCTCAGCGAGGCCGAGCGACGCCGGGCCGACCGGTACGTGCAGTTCGCCCTGGCCTGCTCCGCCGAGGCGGTGGCCGACGCCCAGTTGGTGCTCACCGACGGGGAACGGGACCGGGCCGGGGTGGTGCTGGGCACGGCGGTGGGCGGCACGATGGCGTTGGAGCAGGAGTACGTCACCGTGAGCGAGCACGGCCGACGTTGGCTGGTGGACGGGGCGCGCGGTGGCCCGTACCTCTATCAGGCGCTGGTGCCCAGCAGCCTCGCGGCGGACGTGGCCTGCCGGCACGGGTTGCACGGCCCGGCGCAGGTGGTGTCCACCGGCTGCACCTCCGGCATCGACGCCATCGGGTACGCCCACCAGATGATCGTGGACGGTGAGGCGGACGTGATGCTGGCCGGCGCGTCCGACTCGCCGATCTCGCCGGTCACTGTCGCCTCGTTCGACGCGATCAAGGCGACCAGCCCGGACAACGACGACCCGGCACACGCCTCCCGCCCGTTCGACGCCGACCGGCACGGGTTCGTGCTGGCCGAGGGCGGGGCGGTGCTCGTGCTGGAGGAGGCCGGGCACGCCCGGCGGCGGGGAGCGCACATCTACTGCGAGGTGGCCGGCTACGCCAGCCGCAGCAACGGCTTTCACATGACCGGGCTGCGGCCCGACGGGCTGGAGATGGGCCTTGCCGTCACCGACGCGCTCCGACAGGGCCGGATCCTGCCCGAGCAGGTCTCCTACATCAGCGCGCACGGGTCGGGCACCCGGCAGAACGACCGACACGAGACGGCCGCGTTCAAGCGGGCGCTGGGCCAGGCCGCGTACCGGATACCGATCAGCTCGATCAAGTCGATGGTCGGGCACTCGCTCGGCGCGATCGGGTCGATCGAGATGGCCGCGTGCGCCCTCGCCATCGAGTTCGGTGTGGTGCCGCCGACGGCGAACTGGAGTACCCGGGACCCGGAGTGCGACCTGGACTACGTACCCAACGAGGCGCGGGAGGTCCCGGTGGACGTCGCCCTCTCGGTGGGCAGCGGGTTCGGCGGCTTCCAGTCGGCGATGGTGTTCCGTCGGATGCTCGGCGCGGTGGCGGCGTGAGCGAGCGTAGCGAGCGAACCATCAGGCACAGCAGCGTGGCGTCTCGCGCCGGCGCGGAGCGAAGCGGAGTGCTGGCGTGAGCGCCGGGGTTGCACGCGCCGTGGTGACCGGCATCGGGGTGGTCGCACCGAGCGGCATCGGCGCGGACGCGCACTGGCGAACGGTCCTCGCCGGCACCCGCCGGACCGGCCCGATCACGTTGTTCGACCCGGCCGGCTATCCGACCCGCTTCGGCGGGGAGGTGCCCGGCTTCACCGCCGACTCCTACGCCGACAGTCGACAGTTGGTGCAGACCGACCGGTGGACGCACCTCGGCTTCGCCGCCACCCGGCTGGCGCTGGCCGACGCCGGCCTGCCCGACCGGGCCCCCGACCCGTACGGCTACGCGGTGACCCTGGCCAGCTCGTCCGGGGGCAACCTGTTCGGTCAGCGGGAACTGCAACGGCTGTGGGGCGGCACGTCCCGGACGGTCGGGGCCTACCAGTCGATCGCCTGGTTCTACGCGGCCAGCGTCGGGCAGCTCTCCATTCACCACCAGTTCAAGGGCCCGAGCGGGGTGCTGGTCGCGGAGTCGGCCGGCGGGCTGGACAGCCTGGCGCACGCCGCCCGCGCGGTGCGCCGCGGCACCCCGGTCGTGATCGCCGGAGCCACCGAGTGCCCGTTGAGCCCGTACGCGCTCGCCTGCCAGCTGCGCTCGGGACTGCTCAGTGACGTCGCCGACCCGGAGCGGGCGTACCGGCCGTTCGACGCCACGGCCAGCGGCTACCTGCCGGCCGAGGGCGGAGCCGTGTTCGTGGTGGAGGAGTTGGGGCACGCCCTGGCCCGGGGCGCCCGGGTCTACGGCGAGGTGAGCGGCTGGGGCTCCACCCACGACGCCGCGCACACCACGGCGGAGAGCACCGGCGACCCGGCCCAGTACGCGCGGGCGATGCGCCTGGCCCTGGACCGGGCGGGTGTCGCCGCGGCCGGAATCGACGTGGTGCTGCCCGACGCGCTCGGTGTGCCCCGTTACGACCGCAGCGAGGCCGAGGCGCTGCGCGCCGTGTTCGCCGACCGGCCGCCCCCGGTGACCACCCAGAAACCGCTGACAGGTCGGGCGTACCAGGGCGGCTCGGCGTTGGACGTGGCCACCGCGCTGCTCGCCTTCGCCCACGACACGTTGCCCGCGTCGGCGGGACCGGACGAGGTGGCCGAGGGCTGTGAGCTGGACTTCCTGCGGGAGCACCGGCAACCGCGAAGCCGACTCGCCCTGATCTGCGCGCGGGGCTTCGACGGGTTCAACAGCGCGCTGGTCCTGCGTGGGGCCGCGCCGATGAGGGGAGAGGCGTCATGAGCGACAAACGGGCCCGGGTGGTCTTTCTGGTACGGGTGCCGGTGCCCCGCACCGAGCAGTTCCTCGCCGCGTACGAACAGGTGCGGCACCTGGTCGCCGGAGGTGTGCCGGGGCACCTGGTCGACCAGGTGTGCCGGTCGTCGACCGACCCGGAGCAGTGGTTGATCACCAGTGAGTGGGCGAGCCTGGCCGACTTCGAAGAGTGGGAACGCAGCCCGGAGCACCGGGATCTCGTACGCCCGATGCGGGAGTGCTTCACCGACGCCCGTTCGCTGCGCTTCCACATCCACGCCCAGACCCCAGCCCTGGCCTGAGGCTCCCCGCGCTCCCGTCGGCCCTCTTCCCGCGATCTTGCACTTGGTGTCGCGACATAGGGGGCATGTCACGCGTCTCGACGACCGAAACTGCAAGATCGGCGTAGTGGGGACGGGCCGAGGGCGCGGCTGTGCCGCGTAGGGTCCTGGGGCATGAAGGTACTGATCTCCGTCGACATGGAGGGCGTCTCGGGGATCGTTCATCCCGCCGAGACGAATCCGGATCGGTACGACTACGAGCGCGGCCGGGCGTTGATGACGGCCGAGGCGAACGCGGTGATCGCCGGGGTCCTCGACGCCGAACCCGAGTCGGTTGTGTGGGTCGCCGACGCGCATGGGACGTTCCGGAACATCCCGCCGGAGGACCTCGACCGGCGTGCTCACCTGGTGCGGGGCAAACCCCGCCCGCTGGGCATGCTCGCCGGGCTGGACGAGCACACGGATGCCGTCCTGCTCGTCGGCTGTCACGCTCGGGCGGGTGCCGGGCCCGCCGTGCTGGCCCACACGATGAGCGACGCCATCCTCGACGTACGGGTGGCCGGGCGGTCGCTGGGCGAGATCGGCCTCAACGTCGCCATGGCAGGGCACCTCGATGCGCCCGTCGTCCTGCTCAGCGGAGACGACACCGCCTGCGCCGAGTTCAGCGCGCTGGTGCCCTCGGCGGTCACCGTCGCCGTCAAGCAGACCCTGGGTCAGGCCGCGGCGGTGGCCCTGCATCCGCAGGAGGCGCGGGAGCGGCTGCGCCACGCCGCCGCCGACGCGGTTGCCCGGCGCGCCTCGATCCCACCGGCGAAGGTGGCCGGGCCGGTTGACGTCGAGGTAGACCTGTACGGGCCGTACATGGTCGACCTCGCGGTTCTTGTCCCGGGTGTTACCCGCGTCGGTGGCGGCCGGACGGTCGCCTTTCACGCCGCCGATGTCGCCGAGGCGTATCGGCTGGTTCAGCTGCTCGTCCAGCTCGCCAGCATCAAACCGAGCTGAGGCCTGTTTCATAAGAACTGGCCGGCCTGCGCCGGATCGCCGCCCGGACACCGCCTCGGCTCGACCGCCCTTGTGAAACAGGCCCTGGCGCCCGAGAGCCGTCTCGCGCGGCCGGCGACCGCGCCGCCATCGGCCGTCCGGCTGACACCGCGCGACGGTTGTGCGAGGGGTCATGCCTCGGTGACAATCTGCCAAGTCGCCCGCCCAATCCTGCCCGCCGAACGGGCTGTCGGCAATCAGGCTCGTCGCTGCTTTTGATCCATCCATTCGCATCTAGCAATGGCTTGGTGGGCGTCGTATGGTTCCCCGCAGCACCCCGACAAGCGTACGTGATGGGCGGATTCGCCCTCTTTCATGCTGGGCGGTGAACGGTAGTGACGGCAGAAGATCCTACGGCGACCGACCCCGGCTGGGTGGACGAAGTCCTTTTCGCCGGCCACCCGACCGACGTTTGTCTCCGTCTGCCCGAGCCCGTCGACCGGGCCAGCCTGCACCGGCTGGTGACCGACGCGCAGGACCGGTTGACCGCCGCCGGACTGCGCCCCGGTGGCGCTGCCGCGCTGCGGTTGCCACCGTCGCTGGCGTACGTGGTGAACCTGCTCGCCACCTGGCGCGCCGGAGGGCAGGCGATCCTGCTCGACCACCGGCTCACCGACCACGAAGTGGACCGGGCGCTGGCCCGGTTGACCCCGCAGGTGGTGGTTGCTCCGGTGCGGACCGGTGGCGGCGCGCTGAAGATCTTCGTCGACGTCACCGAGGGCGTCACCCGGTACGCCGACAGCCCGGCGGTCAGCGGCCATGCCGTGATCCAGCTCAGCTCCGGCTCCACCGGCCCGTCCAAGATAATCGGCCGCACCGCTGCCGACCTGGTCGCCGAGGTGCACCGCTACACCCGGATCGACGGGGTGGCGCTGCCCGGCGAGCGGATCATCCTGCTGCCCTCGATGGTGCACGTGCTCGGCCTGGTCGGCGGCCTGCTCTACGGGCTGCACGCCGGGGTCGAGCTGGTGCCGCCGGAGCGGCTCAGCGGCGACGCCGTGCTGGCCGCGATCAGCGCCGGCACCACACCGGCCACGGTGCTCGGTGTGCCGTTCCACATCGGACTGCTCGCCTCCACCCGCCCGACCGGTCCGCTGCCGCAGCTGCGGCGGATGACCACAGGGGGCGAGTTGGTGCCGCCCGCCGTCGCCCGGGCGTTCACCGACCGGTACGGGGTGCCCCTGGGCAACATGTACGGGATGACCGAGGTCGGGGTGATCGGCACCGACCTGTACGGGTCGCACCGACCGTCGATCGCCCCCGCGCCCGGGATCGAGGTCCGCGAGTCCGGCGGTGAGCTGTGGGTGTCCTGCCCGGCGTCGCCGTACGTCGGCCTGAGCGACCCGACCCGCTGGTCCGACGGCTGGTTGCACACCCGCGACGCCGGCACCGTCGATGAGGACACCGGCCTGGTCACGGTGCGCGGTCGACTCGACTCACAGGTCTCCGTCGGCGGGATGAAGGTCGACCTGACCGAGGTGGAGGCCACTGTCGCCGAGCTGACCGGGGTTGCCGCCGCCGTGGTGGTCTGGGACGACGGCATCACCGCGTACGTCCAACCCGACGGCGCGCTGTCGGAGGAGACGCTGGACAAGCTCCTCGCCGAGCGGTTGGCCGGCTACAAACGGCCCCGGGCGCTGCACCTGCTCGATCAGTTGCCCCGTACCACCACCGGCAAGCTGGTCCGCTCGACCGACGCGCTGCGCTCGGCGGTCACCCCGTGACCGGGCCGCTGCACCACCTCGACGTCGACCGGCGCGCTCGCCCGCACGGCGACCGCCAGGACGAGGCCCCCGCCCAGTCGCGGGTGACCGACCCGCAGGAGTTCGTCGCCGGGCACCGGCCGCAACGGCAGCCCCGGCGGCGGCATCGACCGGTGCAGCCCGCCGTCGCGCAACCCCCGCCCGAGCGCCTTGCCGACCGCCTCCTTGGCGGTCCACAGCCGCAGAAAGTCCACCGTCCGGCCGGCCTCGGGCCGATCGCCCAACCAGGCCAGCTCGGCGGGCGGGAACCAGCGGCGGGCCAGCGCGAGCGCCGGCAGCGGGCGGATCCGCTCCACGTCCACCCCGACCGCGCCGGCCCGACGGGCGGCGACCGCCACCAGCCCGGCGGTGCGGCTGACGCTGACCGCCACCTCGACCGACCCGGTCACGTCGTCGACCCGGACGACCGGCCGTCCCTCGCGGTCGTGCGTCAGCACCAGCTCGGTCTCCGGGCGACCGAGCAGCAGAGCACCCGCCCGCCGCACCAGCACAGCGGCCGGATCCGGCTGACCGCCGGTGTCCCGGCCGACCCACACGTAGGCGGTGTCCCGACCGGACACCGTCAGCTGAGCCACGCAGAGAGGGTATCCATGAGAGCCGAGGTCCGCGCCTTCGTCGTCGAGCAGCTCGCCGACATGAACTACGACGTCGAGGGGCTCGACGACGACACCACGCTCGGCCCCTCCGGCGTCGACCTGGAGTCGCTCGCGCTGGCCGACCTGTCCGTGCGGGTCGAGGATCGGTACGGCGTGACGTTCGCCGACGACGAGTCCGAGCAGCTGGCCCTCATGACGGTCGGCGAGTTCACCACCATGGTCGCCAATCGCGTCACCGAGGCGACGAGCGACAAAGGCTGATGAGCGGTCAGCCCGATCTGGGGCGAGCTGACCTGATGACCATGCTCGCCGAACTCACCGCGAAACCGGCTGCCGAGGTGTCCGACCGGATCGGCTCGATGGAGCTTGCCTGGCTGGTGCACCTCGTCGAACAGCGCTACGAACGTCGGCTCGACCTCACCGACGACGAACTGGCCGGCATCCGCACCGTCGACGACGCCCTGGTGGTGTTCCGGGCGTCGCTGACCGCCTCCGCAGATGGTTGAGGCGCGCGTCGCCCAGCTCACCGGTGTGTACGCGGTCAGCGCCCTGGGGCGGGGCGCCGACGCGCAGCTCACCCGTGTGCTGGCCGGGGTGCCGGCATTCGGACCGGTGGGCCGATTCGACACCGCAGCCCGCCGGGTCACCGTGGCGGCCACCCTGCCCGAGATCGCCACGCTCACCGACGAGTTGGCCGTCGCGATCGACGCGGCCTGCCGGGCGGCCGGCCTGGACCGCGCGCAGCGCACCGGATGCGCACTGCTGCTCGCCGTGCACGGCGGCCCCCCGGCCTCGGGCCCGGCGCCAGCCGTGCTCGCCGGTCAGCTCGCGGCCCGCTGTGGACTGTCGGGTCACACCCGGGTCTACACCAGCGCCTGCGTGTCGGCGAGCACGGCGGTGGCCGACGCCGCCGCCCGGATCACCCGGGGCGATGTCGAGCGGGTGGTGGTCGCGGCCGGCTACCTGGTTGAGGCGGACCAGTTCGCGCTCTTCGACGCCGGTCGTGCCCTCGCTGTCGACGGGGCGGTCCGCCCGTTCAGCGCCGGCCGCCGGGGGTTGCTGCTGGGTGACGGCGTGGCCGCGGTGGTGCTGGAATCGAGCACCGGCCGACGGCGGGGTGTCGAGCCGGTGGCCACAGTGCTGGGTTGGGGGCGGGCCGGTGACGCGTTCCATCCCTGCCAGCCGGAGCCCGGCGGCACCGGGCTGGCCCGCGCGGTCGGCGGCGCGCTGCGCCGGGCCGGGCTGCCACCGGAGTCCGTCGGCTACGTCAACGCCAACGCCACCGGTACCGCGCAGAGCGACGCCGCCGAGGCGGCCGCCCTGCGCCGGGCCCTCGGCGAGCATGCCGACCGGGTCCCGGTCAGCTCCACGAAGTCGGTGCACGGGCACGCGTTGGAGGCGTCCGGGTTGCTCGAACTGGTGGTCACCGCGCTCGCGCTGCGCCACGGCGAACTGCCGGTCAACGCCGGCTGGCTGGGCCCCGACGACTCCTGCCTCCTGAACGTCGTCAGAGACCGTCCGCACAGGACGGAAGCCACCCACGCCCTGACACTCAACGCCGCCTTCGGCGGCGCCAACACCGCACTCCTGGTCGGCGTCGGATGACCGCCCCCAACTCCCCGCGATCTTGCACTATCTGCCCCGACGAATCCGACCAACCACCTGAACCGACGACCGAAACCGCAAGATCGCCGGGGCACAGGGCTCGGGCTGTCTGGCCCGAGGGTGGAGACGGTGGCGGCGCGGCGGCGGGGGTGCCGGGGTTTGTGCACTCGGACTTCGCGCCGGTGGTGGTGGCCGTCGCGGAACGGTGTCTGCGACGAGGGTACGGGTCGGCGGGAGTGCCCGCCGGGGTGCGGACGGGAATCGTGCTGGTCAGCGCCAGCGGTGATCTCGCCAGCGCCCGGCACGTACGGGCCACCGTCGAGGCCGGCGGGCGGATCGGCCCACTGTTCTTCTTCCAGTCCGTGCCCAACAGCGTCGCCGGGCACCTCGCGGCCCGCTGGAACCTGCGCGGCCCGGTGGTCTGCCTCAGCCCGACCGGCGACCCGTACACCGACGGTGTCGCCGAGGCCGACCTGCTGCGCGACGACGGCGACGCCGACGAGGTGTTGCTGATCCTGATCGAACAGGCACCCGACAAGCCGACCGAGGCGGTCGCGGTGCTGCTGGGGGGAGGAGCACGACCATGAGGAAACGGGGACTGCGCGGCGCACTGGCCGCCGACACCGAACTGGGTGCGGGCAACGTCCTGGCCCGGGTGCTGGCGCACGGCGCCGATCCGGACGGGCCCGGCCTGACCTTCGACACCGCCGTCGACGGGCACCCCGCCGAGACGCCGCTGACGCTGGGGCGGCTCGACGAGCGGGTCGCCGCCCGCGCCGCCTGGCTGCACGGACAAGGGGTACGCCCCCGCGACCCGGTCGCCGTCTGGGCCTCCACCGCCGCCGACATGGTGCTCAGCTTCCTGGCGCTGGCCCGGCTCGGGGCGATCCCGGCGCTGATGAACGGCAAACTCCGCCCGGAGATCGCCGCCGAGTACATCCGTCGCCTACGGGGCGTCGGTGTGCTGGCCGACGACGCGCACACCGCGCTGCTGGCCGGGCACGACCTGGGCGTACCCCTGCTCGGCACCCCCGCACAGGCCGGCACGGGTGACCCGGCCACGGCCCCGGCACACTACCGGCACCACCCGGACGACCCGATCGTGATCACCCACACCTCCGGGACGACCGGGGTGCCCAAGGCGGTGCTGCACTCGCACGCCAGCCTCTTCGCGGCCACCCGGCACCTGCTCACCATGCCGCAGGCGCAGGGCACCACCCGGATCCTCAACGCGCTGCCCGCACCGCACACCGCCACGGTGCTGATGGTCAACCAGGCGCTGGGCAACCGCGCGCAGATGTTCCTGCTCTCTGAGCAGGGCGGCGAGCGGGTGCTGGACGCCATCCAACGCTGGCGCCCCGACGGGGTGTTCGGTTTCTCGGTCACCTGGGCCGAGTTGGCCCGCTTCGACCTGTCCGGGTACGACCTGGACTCGGTGCGGCTGTGGTTCAACACCGGCGACGCCTCGCACGAGCCGCACATCCGTCGCCTCGTCGCGGTCGGTTGGCGCGACACCATCACCCGTGACGGGGTGGCAAAGGTGCCCGGTTCGGTCTTCATCGACGGGTTGGGCTCCAGCGAGATGGGGCACTCGATGTTCCACATCACCCACCGTGCCGACACCGACCGGTACGGCCGCTGCATCGGCCGCCCGTACCAGTTCGCCAGGGTCGCGGTGCTCGACGCCGACGGCGAGCCGGTGCCGGTCGGCGAGGTGGGATTCCTGGGCATCGACTCGCCGTCGCTGTTCCGGGGCTACTGGAACGACTCGGTCACCACCTACCGCTTCCGCCAGCGCGGCTGGTACCTCACCGGTGACCTGGTCCGCGCCGACACCAACGGCCGCTACTACCACCTGGACCGGGCGGTGGACTCGGTCGACGCCGGTGACGGGCGGCGCTTCTACACCGCGCTGTCCGAGGAGCGCATCCTCGCCGCCTGTCCGGACGTCACCGACTGCACGGTGGTGATCGTCGCCGAGGCCGGCGCGGTCGTCACCGACGTGCTGCTGGAGTTGGCCGCCGGTGCCGACGAGGCCGAGGACCGCACCGAGCGGGTCCGCGACGCCCTCGGCCCGGACGTCGGCGCCACGCTGCGCCGGGTCGTGCCGGTGCGCTCCGCCGACATCCCGGTCACCGTGACCGGCAAGGTCCGCAAGGTGGTCCTGCGCGAGCGCTACCTCACCGAGGCCAGCTCGTGACCGCGTTGATCACGGGGATGGGTCTGTTCACCCCGGTCGGGCGGGGTGTCGAGGAGACCTTCGACGCGCTGACCACCGGCCGGTCCGGGCTGACCCGCCCGCCCGAGGGGCACCCGGTCAGGGAGTCACTGGACGTCGCCGGCCTGCTGCCCGACATCGAGCCGCGGACAGTGGCGTCCGGGCCGGAGACCCGGGTGCTGGACCGGATCGTCGTCCTCGCCCTGCTCGCCGCCGCCGACGCTCTCACCGACGCCGGCATCGAGGTGGGCCGCGACGTCGACCCCGAACGGATCGGTGTGATCGTCGGTGGGGTCGGCGGGATGGCCACCCTGGAGTCGCAGGTGCTGGCCCGGGCGGCCCGGGGCCGGGCGGCGGTCAGCCCGTACCTGCTCACCGGGATCCTGCCGAACATGCCGGCGGCGCGGATCGCCATCGCGCACGGCATCCGCGGCTACAGCTCGTCGGTCGGCACCGCCTGCGCCTCCGGCGCCCAGGCGGTCGCCGACGGGGTGCGGCTCATCGCGACCGGAGAGGTCGACGTGGTGCTCTGCGGGGCCAGCGAGGCACCGCTCTTCCCGACCTTCGCCGACACCTTCGGCAACGCGCGGGCCTTGGCGCGCGCCGGCACCGACCCGGGCCGGGCGAGTCGGCCGTTCGACACCTCCCGCAGCGGGTTCGTCCTCTCCGAGGGTGCCGCGCTGCTGGTGCTCGAACGCGCCGAGCACGCCGCGGCGCGCGGCGTCGCCGGGTACGCCGAGGTGGCCGGCCACGGGGCGACGACGGACGCGTACCACCCGACCGCCCCCCGCCCGGACGGCGCCGGCGCGGCGGCGTGCATCCGCCGGGCGCTGCGCAGCGCCGGTGTGCCGGCGGCGGCGGTCGGTTACGTCAACGCGCACGGCACCGGCACGAAGCTCGGGGACATCGCGGAGACCACCGCCCTGGCCGACGTCTTCGGCGTCGGTGGTGTGCCGGTCAGCTCCACCAAGGCGCTCACCGGTCACCTGCTCGGTGCCTCCGGGGTGCTGGAGACGGCGGCCACCGCGTTGGCGCTCGGTCGGGGCCTGCTGCCGCCGACGTACCACCTCGACGATCCGGATCCGGCCTGCCCGGCGGACCACATCCGTGGCACGCCCCGCAAGGCCGACCTGGAGTACGCGGTCACCAACTCGTTCGGGTTCGGCGGCCAGAACGTGAGCCTGCTGCTGGCCCGCGTCGCCGAGCCGAGGGGGTGATCGAGGCGGCATCCCGGGCGGGGTGTGCCCGGACGGCAACACAGGGGGAATCGGGTGGGAAGGGTTTCAGGGGACATGGACATCCGTGGTATCGACCACATCGAACTCTATGTGGGGGACGCCCGACAGGCGGCCTTCTACTTCAGCACCGCCGTCGGCTTCGAGATCTGTGGCCAGGGTGGTCCGGAGACCGGGTTGGCGGGGCAGCGCTCGCTGCTGCTCTGCCACGGCGACATCCGGTTGCTGCTCACCTCCGGGTTGAGCGCCGAGCATCCGGCGTCGCGGTACGTGCAACGCCACGGTGACGGCATCGGGGTCGTCGCCGTCGAGGTCGACGACGTGTCGGCCGCGTACGCCGAGCTGGTGGGTCGGGGCGCGACCGGGGTGACGCCGCCGACCACCCGCACCGGCGCGGACGCCGAGGTGGTGATCGCCGAGGTGGACGGCTTCGCCGACGTGCGGCACCGGCTGGTGCAGCGCCGGGGCGAGGGGGGCGACTTCCTGCCCGGAGCCATCACCGCGGCGACGTCCGCGACGGACGGCCACCCGCCGGTGCTCGCCGAGATCGACCACCTGGCGGTCTGCGTGCCGCCCGGCCAGCTCGACGAGACGGTCCGGCACTTCGAGGAGCTGTTCGACTTCGCGCAGATCTTCGAGGAGCACATCGAGGTCGACGGGCAGGCAATGAACTCCAAGGTGGTGCAGAGTCGGTCCGGGCGGGTCACAGTGGTGCTGCTCGAACCGGACCGCACCCGACGGCCCGGGCAGATCGACGCGTTCCTCGACCAGCACGCCGGCGGGGGAGTGCAGCACCTGGGGCTGCGCACCGACGACATCGTCGGCGCGGTGGAGGCGCTGGGCCGGCGCGGGGTGCGCTTCGCCGGCACCCCCGCAAGCTACTACGACGCCCTGGAGGCGCGGGTCGGTCGGATCGACGCCCCGCTGCACCGGCTGCGCGAGCTGGGTGTGCTCGTCGACTCCGACCACGACGGCCAGCTCCTGCAGATCTTCGCCGAGTCGATGCACGTGCGTCGCACGCTCTTCCTGGAGCTGATCGAGCGACGCGGCGCGCGGGGCTTCGGCAGCGGCAACATCAAGGCGCTCTACGAGGCCAAGGAACGGGAACTGGCCGCCGTGGCGGCCACACCACAGGGGGTGGGGGCATGACCGCTACCGAGTTCGAACCCGCGCTGACCGCCGAGGAACAGGCGCTGCTGCCGTCCGACGACGACGTGCGGCACTACGCCGAGCACGGCTGGTACCTGTCGGGAAAGGTGTTCACCGACGACGAGGTGGACGCCCTCGCCGCCGCCACGCAGCGCTACTACGACGGGGAACGGAGCCGGCGGCTGCCGGTACGCCCACCGAAGCTGGCCTACTGGGAGCCCTCCAAGGGTCCCGTGCAGCGGCACAACGACTACGTCCACCACGAGCACGACGGGCTCGGCGCGATCCTGCGCAAGCCGCTGCTCGGCGCGGTCGCCGCCCGGCTCGCCCAGGCCGACGAGATCCGGGTCTTCCAGTCCACGCTGATCTACAAGCCGCCGATCTCCGGCGAGCCCAGCAACATCGTGCCCTGGCACTTCGACAAGCACTACTGGGCGTCCTCGTCGTCGGAGAAGATGCTCACCGCGTTCATCCCCTTCCACGACTGCGGGGAGGAGATGGGCACCATCACGATGGTCGACGGTTCGCACCGGTGGAAGGAGGTCGGCGCCGACGACACGGTCGTGCGGCACTTCGCCGACCGGGACCGCGGCCAGTTGGAGGAGATGCTCGCCGAGAACGCCGCGTACAACGGCGCGGAGATCCGCAAGATCCCGATGGTGATCCCCAAGGGACACGTGAGCTTCCACCACTGCCGCACCTACCACGGCAGCGGCCCCAACGTCAGCGGTCGCCCCCGACAGGCGATCTCGCTGCACCTGCAGGACGGCGACAACGCCTGGCGGGAGTATCCGCTCTCCGACGGCACGCTCGCCGCGTACAACCACGACGTGCTGGTCCGCCGCACCCACGACGGGCGGCCGGACTACGCGGACCCCGACTACTGCCCGGTCATCTGGCGCCACCGCGCCCAGCAGGGAGGCTGACATGTCACGGTACGACTGGGGTAAGACGCACCCGGGCATCGAGCGGTTGGAGCAGGCGGTGACCGACCGGCGCGACGCCGTGGTCAAGCACCCGCTCTACGCCAACCTCGACACCCACGAGGCGCTGGTCACCTTCATGCAGTACCACGTCTTCGCCGTCTGGGACTTCATGTCCCTGCTGAAGTCGCTGCAACGGCAACTGACCTGCGTCACCGTGCCGTGGATCCCGACCGGCCCGACCGGCAGCCGCCGCCTCATCAACGACATCGTCATGGTCGAGGAGAGCGACGAGCTGGGCGGCGGCTACATCAGCCACTTCGAGCTGTACGTGCAGGGCATGGCCGAGGCCGGCGCGGACACCACGGCGGTGAACGCGCTGGTCGACCTGCTGCGCGCCGGCCGACCGGTCACCGAGGCGCTCGCCGAGGCCGGGGTGCCGGCCGCGTCGGCGAGGTTCGCCGCGACCACCTGGCAGATCATCGAGTCCACCCCGGTGCACTGCCAGGCGGCGGCCTTCGCCTTCGGCCGGGAGGACCTGATCCCGGACATGTTCACCCAGGTCGTCTCGGTCAACGAGCACAGCAACCGGCTGCACACCTTCGTCGACTACCTGCACCGGCACATCGAGGTCGACGGCGAACAGCACACCCCGATGGCCATGCAGATGCTCGCCGACCTGTGCGGCGACGACGACGGCAAGTGGCAGGAGTGCGCCGACACGGTCAACACCGCCCTCGCCGCCCGGGCCCGGCTCTGGGACGACATCCTGGCCGCCATCAAGGGGCCCGCGTGACCGACGCCGACCCGGTCCGGCTCTACCGCACG
Source organism: Micromonospora arida (assembly GCF_042873195.1). Lineage (NCBI taxonomy): Bacteria > Bacillati > Actinomycetota > Actinomycetes > Micromonosporales > Micromonosporaceae > Micromonospora > Micromonospora arida. Next base: position 283,012 of record NZ_JBIALC010000001.1, read on the forward strand.
GTCCGGCTGATCCGCCGGTTCGAGGAACGGGCGGTGGAGCTGGTCCACGGCGGGCAGATCGTCGGCGGCATCCACCCGTACCTCGGTCAGGAGGGGATCGCCGCCGGCGTCTGCGCCGCGCTGGACGCCGACGACGTGCTCGCCGGCACCCACCGCGGCCACGGGCACGTCCTGGCGCGCGGAGCCGACCCGGCCCGGATGCTCGCCGAGCTGTGCGGCCGGGTCACCGGCCTCAACGCCGGCCGGGGCGGTTCGATGCACGCCGCCGACCTGAGCATCGGCGTACTCGGCGCCAACGCGATCGTCGGCGCCTCCGGGGCGATCATCACGGGCGCGGTCTGGGCCCACCGCCGCCGGGGCCGCGACACCGTCGGTGTGAGCTTCTTCGGCGACGGCGCGGTCAACGAGGGGATGCTGCTGGAGGCGTTCAACCTGGCCGCGCTCTGGCGGGTGCCGGTGCTGTTCGTCTGCGAGAACAACGGCTACGCCACCACCATGCCGGTCGCCGGCGCGGTGGCCGGCAGCATCGCCGGTCGGGCCGCCGCGTTCGGCATCCCGGCCGTCGGAGTCGACGGCCAGGACCCCGAGACGGTACGCGTCGCCGCGTGCGCCGCCGTCGACCGGATGCGCGCCGGCGGCGGCCCCGAGCTGATCGAGGCCCGGACCTACCGCTTCGACGTCCACCACACCTTCGAACACGCGGTACGCCTCGACGACTACCGGCCACCCGACGAGGTGACCCGGGGTCGGGCCCGCGACCCGGTGCGTATCCAGGGCGAACGCCTCACAAACACCGACCGCGCCGCCGTGGACGCCGAGGTCGAGGCGACCCTCGACGCGGCGGTGCGGTTCGCCCTGAGCAGCCCGGAACCCGACCCGGCCGACGCGTTGACCTACCTGTACGCCAGCGGCCTGACCGTTCGCACCGGAGGTGGCTGAGGTGCCCCGACTGTCGTACCGCCGGGCGCTCACCCGGGCCATCGGTGACGAGTTGGCCCGCGACGAGGCGGTGTTCCTGCTCGGCGAGGACGTCCAGGTCGGGGCGTCGCTGGTGACCACCGGGCTGGCCAAGCGATTCGGCACCGAACGGGTCCGCGACACCCCCCTGTCCGAGCAGGCGTTCACCAGCTTCGCCACCGGGGCGGCGCTGGCCGGGCTGCGACCGGTGATCGAGTTCCAGATCCCGTCGCTGCTGTTCCTGGTCTTCGAGCAGATCGTCAACCACGCGCACAAGTTCCCGCTGATGACCGGCGGGCAGTGCCGTGTCCCCGTCACCTACCTGGTCCCCGGGTCCGGCTCGCGTACCGGGTGGGCCGGGCAGCACTCCGACCACCCGTACAGCCTCTTCGCCCACGTCGGCGTGGTCACCGTCGTGCCGGCCACCCCGGCCGACGCGTACGGGCTGCTGGTCACCGCGATCCGCCACGACGACCCGGTGGTGGTGTTCGCGCCGGCCGGTGCGATGGACGTACGCGACGACGTCGACGAGCTGGCGCCGGTGCCGCTGGGCCGGGGCCGGATCCACCGCTTCGGCGACGACGTGACGGTGGTCGCGATCGGGCACCTGGTGCACGACGCGATCGCCGTCGCCGAGGAGTTGGCCGACCAGGTCTCGGTGGAGGTGTTCGACCCGCGCACCCTGTACCCGTTCGACATCGACGGTCTCACCGAGTCGGTGGCCCGCACCGGACGCCTCGTGGTGCTCGACGACGGCAACCGTGCCTGCGGGATGGCCGCCGAGATCATCGCGAGCGTGGTGGAGCGGGTCCGGCTGCTCGCCCCGCCGCGCCGGGTCACCCGCCCGGACGGGGCGGTGCTGCCGTTCGCCCCCGCACTGGACCGGGCCGTCCAGCCCGGCCGGGACCAGCTCGCCACCGCCATCCACCTGACCATGAAGGACGGATCATGATCGACCCGAACTATCCGTGGCCGGCGGCCGACCGGGCCTGGACCGACCTGCCGGAGCCGGCCCGTCGGGCCATGGTGGCCAGTGGGGCGGCGGCCTGGGAGCAGGTCTTCCACGGCCGGGCCACCTACAACAAGCAGTGGCGGTTGGCCCGCCCCCCGGTGCTCACCGTCGACGCCTGGCGGGAACTCAACGAGGTCTGCGACCGACTCGCTCAGCTCATCCTCGACGCCTGCCGTCGCCGGGCCGGCACCGCCGGTGAGCTGCGCCGGCTGCTCGGCGTAGCGGCGGGGGAGACCCGGCTGCTGAACGAGGCCGAGCCGCTGACCGAGGCGCTGCTGGCCGCGTACCGCCCGGATGTGATCTTCTCCGCCGGGGTGCCGAAGTTCGTCGAGTACAACATCGACAGCAGCCTCGGTGGCGGGTTCGACGCCGACACCGTCATCCAGCGGTACGCGGGCCTCTACCGGGAGCACGGCATCCTCGACGACCTGCCGGTGCGGGCCGCGCCGTCGCTGCTGGACCAGCGCTTCGTGGCGATCCGCGAGGAGTTGCGGCTGCCCGAGGGCGCCCGGGTGGCGCTGCTGATGGACTTCGACGCCGACTACCCCGGCCTCGACGACCCGCAGACGTTCATCCGGATCCTCGACCCCCTCGCCGTACGGGCCCGGGACTTCGGCATCGACCTGGTCATCGCCTCGGTCGCCACCGCCACGGTGGACGCCGACGACCGCCTGGTCGTCGACGGCGCACCGGTCGACGCGTTGTTCCGGTTGTTCGTGCCCAACCGGGTCACCCCCACCGCCGGTCTGGACGCGGTGGCCGTGGCCCTCGCCGCCGGCACCCTACCGATGTTCGTGTCGGCGGCGGCCTGGCTGCTCGGCAACAAGACCACGTTCGGCTGGCTGTGGGAGGACGTGGACGGGCTGCCCGCCGACGACCAGGCGCTGATCCGCCGGCACGTGCCGTACACGGTGCCGTTGACCGCCGCGGTGCTCGACCGGGCCATCGCCGAGCAGGCCACCCTGGTGGCGAAGCCGGCCGACGGTTCGGCCGGGCACGGTGTCCTGCTCGGCCCGGAGTTGAGCGCGGCGGACTGGGCCGACGGTGTGCGCGCCGCCGTCGACCAGGGTGGCGCCATCCTCCAGGAGTTCCTGCCGACCGACCGGGTGTCGATGGACTTCGTCCAGATCGAGACGGGTGAGACGGTCACCGCCGACGTGCCGTACTCCCTGGCCCCGTACCTGTTCGGCCGCCAAGCCTCCGGCGCTCTGGCGAGGGTCGGCTACCCCGGCTGCGACGGAATCCTCAACCTGGCCCACGGCGTCCTCCTGACCGGAATCCTCCTGCACGGCTGACCCCGCCCTCCGGGCCTCTCCCCGGTTGATCATGAGGTTGACCGGGCTCTGGGCCGCTCCTGGCCCCGCCAACCTCATGATCACCGGGGTGGGGGGAGCCGGCGGGAGAGGGTGCGGAGGGTTTGGGCTGTTGCTACGGCGTCGCTGCGGGCGCTGCCATGGCGGCCGTCGGTGCTGTAGAGCGTGGGGTCGGCCGTCAGGGGATGGTCGGTCAGGTGCACGTGGATCGTGTTCAGTCGTTCGGCCAGGTTTGCCGTGTGGGCCGACAGGCGGCGCATTCGTTCGCCCAGGCCGGGCCGGAGGTGCTCGGGCACCGCCGGGCTGTGCGAGACGTCGAACATGCCCACTGTGATCACATCGGCGCCCCCGTCGCGCAGCGCGGTGATCACCGCGGTCAGCTCGGCGTCCACCGCCTCCGCGTCGTACGCCGGGTGGAAGGCGTCGTTGCCGCCGCAGACGACCAGCGCCAGGTCCGGTGCGAAGGCCAGCGCCGGGGCGAGCTGGGTGGCCCGCACCTGGTGCGCGCGCAGCCCGCGTCGACCCAGATTCCGGTACGCCAACTCGGGGCGTACGGCGGTCAGCTCGGCGGCGACCCGGTCGACCCACTGCACGTCCGGGTAGCCCGGTGTCGGCTCACACATGCCCTCCACGACGCTGTCGCCGAGCGCCACGAACCGCCGCCACGGGTGCCCGTGCAGCAGTTCGGTGGCCTCCCCGGGGCGCAGACAGTACGGGTCCGTCGATTCGGTGAGCGTCGATGGCATGCCGGCACGCTAGCCGACCGCCGGGCTGCCGGGCCAGGCTCAGCCGGTCAGGCTGACCTCGGCCAGGTAGACACAGACGACCAACGCTCGGGCGCTGTCGGATTGGCGTCCTGGACGACGCGGCGTCGGCGCGCTGGCGTGGGCTGTTGGCACCCGCCGCCCACGATGGGTGGTGGGCCGACGGCAGAATCCATCGGCGAGGGGAGTGACGATGCTCGGTTCGTTCCTGCAGGCCCTCGCGACGAAACTGGTCGAGGAGATCCTCAAGCTTCTGGTTCAGTGGCTGGCGCCGAAGGCGCTGCGGTCGGTGCCGCACCGCGCCTCGCCGAACTGCCCGCGCTGCGGCGGGTACGGGGTCCGCCGCTGGGCGCCGGGCGGCATGTGGATGTTCCTGCCGTCCCTGCTGGCCTTCGCCTGGGGTTTCGGGTTCACAGTGCTCGGTGTGCCGGTGGTCGTGCTCACGGTGGTCGCCGTGCTGGTCTCCGACGGCGTCGGGGGAGTGCCGACCGCGCTGTTCGCGCCGCTCGGCCTGTTGGTCCCCGCCGCGCTGATGGTCGCGGGCGCGTTCGGCCTGGCCCACTACCACAGCTACCCGCCGAAGTGGTGCGCCCGCTGCCACGGCCGGTGGCCACGCCGGGAGCGGGACGAATACCTACGGGCGTCGGCCCTGGTCGTGACCTGCGGCTGCGGTCAGCGGCTACGGGTGCCCCGAACGGCCGCGGGGGCGCGACTGCGCTGCCCACGCTGCCGTACCGAACATGCCAGCCCGGCCCCGGCCGGGCGCTGACCAGCGGTCGGTCGGCCCTGTTCGGTGCTGTGGGTGGCGGCGAGCCGCGTCAGCGCGTGCCGGCAGGGGTGGACCGCGTCTGCGCCTCGGACGAACGGGCCACCAGCGGGTACGCGGTGACCACCAGGCACGCCGCCGCCATGGTCAGCAGGGCCGGGGTGAATCCCAGAGCGTCCACCGACCAGCCGCCGAGCAGCGCGCCGACCGGCAACCCGACGAACGCCAACGAACCGGCGATGCCGATCACCCGGGTCTGCAACTCCGGCGGCACCCGCTCGTAGAGCGCCACCCCGAGCAGCGGGTTGACCGCCGCGATGCCGATTCCGGACAGGAACGTCACCACGAGCACCACCGGCAGTTCGTCGCTGATCGCCAGCGCCACCAGCCGGGGCGTGCCGGCGACCAGAGCGCCGACCAGGAACGTCAGCCGCCGGGGCAGCCGGGGCCCGAGCGCGGTGAACACCAGGTTGCCCAGCAGGGCGCCGGCCGAGAACGCCGCCAACACCAGGCCGAGACCGCTCGGGCCGGGCAGCTCCCGGGCGACCCAGACCGGGATGTAGACGGCCACGCTGGCGTTGGCCACCATGTTCAGCGCCGAGATGACGGCGAGCATGCCGAGCAGCGGCCGGTCCCGGCCCAGGTAACTGAAGCCGCCCCGCAGGGCGCGCAGGTAACTTTCCGGCCGGGTGGGTTGCGTCGGGACGGCCGGCGGGCGGACCAGGACGCCGATGAGCAGCGCGCAGACCCCGAAGCTGGCCGCGTCGATGAGGATCGCCTCGGTCACCCCGAAGACGGCGATCAGCAGGCCGCCCACTGCGGCGCCGAACAATGTCACCACCCGGCTGAGCCCGTCGTACGCGGAGGTCAGCCGGATCAGCGGCACTCCGGCGGCCTCCGCGGCCGGGCGGAACATCACGTGCTTCACCCGGTCCCCGATGCCGCGCAGCGCGCCGGCCACCGCGACGAGCGCCACCAGCGGGACGAAGCCCAACCACGGGGTCAGCGCCACGACGACCATCACCACCGCGCTGCCCGCGTCGCAGAGGATCGAGGTACGGCGCAGGCCGATCCGGTCCGCCCACGGCGTGCCCAACGCGCTGGACAGCAGGTACGGCAGGGTCTCGGCGAACGCGACCAGACCCATCTTGGTGGGGCTGCCGGTGGTGACCAGCACCAGCCACGGAATGGTCACCACCGAGATGCGGGTGCCGAGGTTGGAGATCAGGTCCGCGCTGACCAGGACGACCAGTTGCCGGCGGGGGGTCACGCCCCGACCGCCGCCGCCCGACGGGCCGCGTACCGCGCGCGCAGCGCCCGCTTGTCCACCTTCATCGACCGGTTCACCGGCAGCCGGTCGAGGAACTCCACAGCGGCCGGCGCCCACATCTCGTTGAGTTCGGCGGTCACCAGGTCGATCAGCTCCGCCCCGGTGACCGTCGCGCCCGGCCCGAGCGCCACGTACGCGTGCGGCACCTCGCCGACCGTCTGGTCCGGCACGCCGATCACGGCGGCGGCCCGTACCTGGGGGTGCCCGACCAGCACGTCCTCGATGGGGCGGCAGAAGATCGCCCAGTTCCGGCGATGCGTGACGATCATGTCGTGTGCCCGGTCGACGAGGTAGAGGTAGCCGTCGTCGTCGAGGTGGCCGATGTCGCGGGTCCGCACCCACCCGTCGACGAGTGTCTGCGCGGTCAGCTCGGGCTGACCGTGGTAGCCGGCGAAGCTCAGTCGGGTCCGTACCCACACCTCGCCGTCGCGGCCGGTCGGCAGCACCGCGCCGTCGTCGTCACGGATCTCGATGCGGACGTCACCGTAGGGCCGCCCGCAGGAGCGCAACCGCTCCGGGTGCTTTGGATCGTCGGTCAGCCCGGGCAGCGCGGTGATCACGACCGCCTCGCTGAGGCCGTACACGATGCGCAGTACCGGACCGAACCGCGCGATGGCCTGGCGCAGCCGGGTGGGCGCGGCGGGTCCGGCGCCCACGTTGAACATGAACATGGCGGAGAAGTCCGCGCCGACCAGCGCCGGGTGGTCCAGCACCTCGTAGAGCATCGGCGGGGTGACGAAGGTCGAGTTGATCCGCTCCCGTTGCACGGTGTCCACGAAGGCCACCGGGTCCCAGTCGTCGCGCAGGAACAGCACCCCGCCGGTGAACAGGTTGAACAGTGTGGTGATCTGCCCGCTGGCCAGCCACATCGGAGAGTGCGACAGGTGCCGCAGCAACGGGAACCCGGCGGCGCGGAAGTCGGCGGCCAGGGCGAGGATCTGGGCGTAGAAGCTCTCCCGGTGGTGTACCAGCTTCGGGCTGCCGGTGGTGCCGCTGGTCTGCAGGAACGACTCGGGCGCCGGTACGGACGCCGGCAGCTCCGCCGCGTCGGTGTCGGCGGTGAGGTCGGGGCCGGCACCGCCCGCGCCCAGACAGCAGACCGGTGTGCCGGGCAGCGCGGCGGCCAGCTCCGGGCCCAGGCTGGCCCGGTCCCGGGCGTCGTAGACCACGGCGTCCGGGCGGGCCAACCGGATGAACTCGTCGACCTCCCGGCGCGCGGTCACCGGGGCGACCCACATCGTCCGGCAGCCGAGCAGATGCAGGGCGAGCTGTAGCAGTGGACCCTCCACCGCGTTCGCGACTGTCACCAGCACCGCCGACCCGGGTCGTACGCCGTGCCGGGTCAACGTCGCGGCCATCGCCCGGACCCGCGCGGCGGCCTCGGTGTAGGTGAGTCGGCGATCGGCGCCGACAAGCGCCTCCCGGTCGCCGTATTCGGCGAAGAGGTCCAACACCCTGTGCACGTAGGTCGTGGTGTGCCCGGGTCCGTCAGTCATCCGGCAGCCCCCATCTGAGAAAAGCGGCGGTCCCCGGGCAGCTCCCGGTGACGACGCGACGGTGGCGCGCTTGGGCGACCGCACCGCCGCCGCCTGGAAGCCTAGGCGGGAAACGGCTGGTCGGAACCGTGCCGACGGGCGGTCCGAGCGGCCCGCCGGACATTTGATCGCGTCGATCAGGTTGATTGACGCCCGTCAGCGGCGGCGGCTAGGTTTCTGGACCATCGTCCAGGCGGGCGCCGTCAGCGGACGGCCCTGGGCTGCCACACGATGGAGGTTCCATGGCAACGGCAACCCCGAAGAGATGGCCTGTCATCGCCGCTGCGGCCGCGCTGTTGATCGCCGGCGCACCCGCCGTCGTCGCCAGCGCCGGTCCGTCCGGCACCGCCGCCAGCCGAGCCGACCGCGCCGAGTGGGCGGGCAGTTGGGCCACCGCGGTCACCCGGGGCAACTCGGTCGGGTTGACCAACACCGGCCTCAACAACCAGAGCGTCCGGATGATCGTGCACGTCTCCGTGGGCGGCCCGGCGCTGCGGGTCCGCCTGAGCAACCTCTACGGCGAGCAGGCGGTCACTGTCGGTCGCGCCACCGTCGCCCGACCGAACACCGCGACGCCCGACGACCTCTCCGACATCGACGCGGTCTCGGTACGTCCGCTGACCTTCACCGGTGCCACCACGGCGACCATGAACCGGGGCGCCGAACTGCTCAGCGACCCGTTGACCTTCCCGGTCGCTGACGACAGCGACCTGGTGGTCAGCCTGCACTTCCCGACGCCGACCGGCCCGACCACGTTCCACGGGCAGTCCCAGCAGGCCAACTTCATTGGCGCCGGGGACCTGACCGGGGCGGCCGAGGGCACCGGGTTCACCACCCGTCCGACCTGCTGCTGGTTCTTCCTCTCCGGAGTCGACGTGCAGCGCAAGGGCAGCCCCGGCGCGCTGGTCGTGCTCAGCGACTCCATCGGTGACGGCAACGGCAGCACCGTCAACGCCAACCGACGCTGGCCGGACCTGCTCTCCGACCGGCTGCTCGCCGACCGGCCGGACAAGCGCACCCCGGGCGTGCTCAACCTGAGCCTGGCCGGCAACCGGCTCAACCACGAGGGCACCGAGCCGGGCGACGGCAACTACCCGGGCTACTACCAGCTCGGCCCGAACGCGGCGGCCCGGCTCAACGAGGACGTGTTCCCGCAGACCGGGGTGCGTACCGTCGTCACCCACCTGGGCATCAACGACATCTGGATGTCGAACGACTCACCCGAGGCGATCATCGGCACGCTGCGGCAGATCAACCAGCAGCTCCAGCAGCGCGGGCTGACCAGCCTGGTGGCCACGCTGACCCCGTACGAGGGGCACGGCGCGCCGGGCGTGTGGACGCCGCAGAAGGAGGCCACCCGCCAGGCCGTGAACGCGTACCTGCGCGGCAGTCGGGAGTTCGACGGGCTGCTCGACTTCGACCGGGTGCTGCGCGACCCGGCACGTCCCAGCCAGCTGCTGCCCGCGTACGACTCGGGGGACCACATCCACCCGAACGACGCCGGCAACCAGGCACTGGCAGACGCCGTGCCGCTGCGGCTGCTCGACCTGTGACATGGGCCGGGGGCGGCGGGTGATCCCCGCCGCCCCCGGTCACCGACATCCTGGGGGAGGAGTTGGCCGTGGACGTGGACGAGATACTCACCGGCCTGTACAGCGAGGAGGGCAGACAGGACCCGTACCCGTGGTACGCGGACCTGCACCGGCTCGGCCCGATCAGCGCGGTGCCGGCGCGCGCCGAGCACCGGACGGTGGCCGCCGTCGCGGTCGGCTACGACCTCGTCGACGGGTTGCTGCGCGATCCGGAGTGGACGAAACAGCCGCCGCCGGGCTGGGAGGAGCAGGACATCCTGCGGACCTTCCAGACCTCGATGATGTTCGTCAACCCGCCCGATCACACCCGGATGCGGCACGTCTTCTCCCGCACCTTCACGCCGCGCCGCCTCGGCGCGCTGGAACCGGTGATTCTGCGGGTGGTCGACGAGCTGCTGGACCGGATGGCGGACGCCGGGGAGGGCGTTGTCGACTTCGTGGCCGACTTCGCGTACCCGATCCCGGCCCTGGTGATGGCCGAGTTCATCGGCATCCCGGCCGCCGAGTTGCCGTGGTACCGCCAGCGGGTGGAGTGGATCGACGAGTTCCTGGACGTGGCGGGGAAGACCCCGCAGCGGCTGGCCGCGGCCAACACCGCCGCGCGGGAGTTGCGGGCCTTCTACCGGGAGCTGCTCGGGCACCGCCGCCGGGTGCCCGGAGACGACCTGCTCAGCGCGTTGGTCGAGGCGCTCGACTCCGGGGAGGTGGAGCTGACCGAGGAGGAGTTGGTCAGCAACCTGATCGTGCTGTTCAACGCCAGCTTCGTCACCACCGTCTACATGTTCAGCAACGGGCTGCCGTTGCTGCTGGCCCACCCGCAGACGGTCGCGGCGCTGCCCACCGACGCCACGCTGGCGCAGGGCTGCGTCGACGAGGTGCTGCGGATGGCGAGCCCGGTGCACTTCCTGGCCCGCGCCGCGCCGGCCGACACCGTGCTGCACGGCGTGCCGGTCGCCACCGACGACAACGTGCTGATCATGATCGGGGCGGCCAACCGCGATCCGGACCGCTTCCCGGCCCCGGACACCTTCGACCCGACCCGTCCCGGCCCGCCGTCGCTGGCCTTCGGGGTGGGTCTGCACTTCTGCCTCGGTGCGGCGGTGTCGCGGTTGGAGGGTCGCCTCGCGCTGCCCCGGCTGTTCGCCAGGTTCCCCGCGCTGACGGTCACCGAGGCACCGACGTACAGCGGCAGCCTGTTCCTGCGCGGGATCGACAAGCTGCTCGTCAGCACCGGTGGATAGGAGCGACATGGCAGTGCACCCGGAGGTGGCCGCGTACCGGGCGGCTCGTGCCGCGGCCGGCACCCCGCCGCTGTACGCACAGACCCTCTCCGAGGCGCGCGCCGCGGATCTGGCCGCGATCCGCGCCGGCAGCGGCGCGGTCGAGCCGGTGACCGAGGTACGCGACGAGCGGCTCCCCGGCCCCGCCGGGGAACTGCCGCTGCGGGTGTACCGACCGGCCGGGCCGGGTCCGCTGCCCACCCTGCTGTACTTCTTCGGCGGCGGCTGGACGCTCGGCAGCATCGACACCGCCGACGGCATCTGCCGGCGGCTGGCCAACGCCGTGCCCTGTCAGGTGATCACCGTCGGCTACCGCCTCGCCCCGGAGCACCCCTTCCCGGCGGCGGTGCACGACTGCCACGCCGCCACCTCGTGGATCGCCCGGCACGCCGACGAGCTGGGCGTCGACCCGACCCGGCTGGCGGTCGGTGGGGACAGCGCCGGCGGGAACCTCGCCGCCGCGGTCACCCTGCTCAGCCGTACGGACGGGCCGCCGCTCGCCGCGCAGCTGCTGGTCTACCCGAACACCGACCAGAGCGGCGAACCGGCCGGGGACGACGACCCGGCGCTGTTCAACCGCCGTTCGGTCGCCTGGTACCGGACGCACTACCTGGCCGACCCGGCGCACGCGAAGGATCCGCTGGCCTCGCCGCTGCTCGCCGACGACCTGTCCGGGTTGCCGCCGGCGCTGGTGATCACCGCCGACCTGGATCCTCTGTGCGCCGAGGGGCAGCGGTACGCCGAGCGGCTGCGCGACGCTGGTGTGTCCACCCGGGTGGAGCACTACCCGGGCATGATCCACGGGTTCTTCGCCATGCCTGGCACCTTCACCGACGGTCGGCGCGCGCAGGAAAGCGCTGCGGCCTTCCTCCGCGACCGCTTCGGGCTGCCGGCCGGGCCGGGCGGGGTGGACGAGTCGGCCGAGCCGGATGCCGCGACGGGCCCGGGGTCGGGCGATGGGTGAGCGGGTGTCGGCCGACCTGCCGGCCGTGTCGCTCACCGACTACGCCGAGCTGGCCCGGGCCGTGCTGCCGCCGGACGTGTGGGACTACCTGGCCGGCGGCAGTGCCTCCGAGGTGACCCTCGCCGCGAACCGTCGCGCACTGGACCGGGTCGCGGTGCTGCCCCGGGTGCTGCGCGGAGTGGACACCGTCGACCTCGGCACCCACCTGCTCGGCCGCCGGTACGCCATGCCGGTCGGGGTGGCGCCGATGGCGTACCAGCGGTTGGTGCACCCGGACGGAGAGCTGGGTCTGGCGGCGGCGGCCGGCGCGGCCGGAATCCCGTACCTGGCCAGCACGCTGGGCAGCACCCCCATCGAACAGGTCACCGGGGCGGGCGCGGACGTCTGGTTCCAGCTCTACTGGCTGCGCGACCGGGCGCTCGTCCGCGACCTGCTGGACCGGGTCGTCGCGGCCGGCTGCCGCGCGCTGGTGGTCACAGTGGACGTCCCGGTGCTCGGCCGACGTCCCCGGGACCTGCGCAACGCGTTCCGGCTGCCGGCCGAGGTGGTCGCCGCGAACCTTCCCGACGGTCGTGACGCGCTGGCGCACTCCGGTGCCCCCGGGGTGTCCGCGATCGCCGCGCACACCGCCGCGTCGTTCGCGCCGGCGCTGCGCTGGGCGGACCTGGCGTGGCTGCGCGAGCAGGTCGACCTACCGCTGGTGGTCAAAGGGCTGTTGGACCCGCGCGACGCGACCGAGGCGGTACGGGTCGGCGCGGACGCGGTGGTCGTCTCCAACCACGGCGGGCGGCAACTGGACGGCTCACCGGCGAGCGTCACCATGCTGCCGGAGGTCGTCGACGCGGTCGGGGGCGACTGCCAGGTGCTGCTGGACAGCGGCATCCGGTGCGGCACCGACGTGCTGCGGGCGCTGGCGTTGGGTGCGGCCGGGGTGCTGGTCGGCCGGCCGCTGCTCTGGGCGCTGGCCGCCGGTGGCGAACCGGCCGCCCGCGACGCGTTGGGGCTGCTCGTCGCCGAGTTGACCGACGCGCTCACCCTGGCCGGCTGCGCCGACGTGGTGGCGGCCGGCGAGCTGCGCACCCTCGGGGTGGGGTGAGGGGTGAGCGCCGCCGAACCGGTCGACCTGACCGTCGCCGATCTGCACCCCGCGCTGGGCGATCCGGCGCTGACCTCGATGAACTTCCTCAACGAGGTGTCCGAGCGCTATCCGGCGGCGGTGTCCCTCGCGGCCGGCCGGCCGTACGAGGAGTTCTTCGACCTCGCGGCGGTGCACCGCCACCTGGACACCTTCCACCGGCACCTCGTCGACGACCTGGGGCACCGACCTGAGCAGGCCCGGCGGCTGCTGCTCCAGTACGGCCGGACCAAGGGCATCGTGCACCACCTGATCGCCCGAAACCTCGCGGTCGACGAGGGGATCACCGTCGACCCGGAGGACGTGGTGGTGACCGTCGGCTGCCAGGAGGCCATGTTCCTGGTGCTGCGGGCGTTGCGGGCCGGGCCGGCGGACGTGCTGCTCGCGGTCGCCCCGACCTACGTCGGGCTGACCGGGGCGGCCCGGCTGGTGGACCTGCCGGTGTGGCCGGTCGCCGGTGGGTCGGCCGGGGTCGACCTCACCGACCTGGCAGCCCAGGTGCAGCGGGCCCGGGCGGCGGGGCTGCGGCCGCGCGCCTGCTACCTGATGCCGGATTTCGCCAACCCCTCCGGTCTCAGCATCGACACCGCACACCGGCAACGGTTGCTGGACCTGGCCGTGCACGAGGACCTGCTGCTGCTGGAGGACAACCCGTACGGTCTGTTCCACAGCGACGACGGGCCGCGCCCGCCCACCCTGAAGGCGTTGGACACCGGCCGGCGGGTCGTCTACCTCGGCTCGTTCGCCAAGACCGTGCTCCCCGGCGCGCGGGTCGGGTACGTCGTCGCCGACCAGCGGGTCGCCGGCCCGGGCGGTCGGGTCGGCCCGCTCGCCGACCAACTCGCCATGATCAAGAGCATGGTCACTGTGAACACGTCGCCCATCGCGCAGGCGGTGATCGGGGGCCGGCTGCTGGAGCACGGATGCAGCCTGGTGGCCGCGAACACCCGGGAGCGGTCCGCGTACACCCGGAATCTGCGCCACCTGGTGGCCGGCCTCGCCCGGCGCTTCCCGGCTCTGCCGGACCAGCCGGACCGGCCCGCGGTGCGTTGGACGGTGCCGGCTGGTGGGTTCTTCGTGGTGGTGACCGTGCCGTTCCCGGTCGATGACGCGCTGCTGGACCGCTCGGGGCGCGACTACGGGGTGCTGTGGACGCCGATGGCGCACTTCTACGACGACACCGCGCCGGTGCGCGCGTTGCGGTTGTCGGTCAGCGCGGTCACACCGGAGCAGATCGACGTCGGGCTGGATCGCCTCGCGGCGCTGATCACCGACGAGGTGACTCGCCGGGCGGGTTGACACACCGCGTTCATCGGATGGCAATGCGCGATGACCCGCGTACCGCCGTCCTGGTTGGACGGTCATAATAAGCCGCATGGTTGCCTGGGAGTACGCCCTGCTCGTCCGTCGCTATCAGGGACAGGGCCGCAATTTTCACGTCTCGTTCGTCTGGTACGCGCCGGACGGGTCACGCAAGGACATCACCGCCTACGGCGACACCGCCATCGCGCACCTCAACCGCGCCGGCCGGGAGGGGTGGGAGTTGGTCTCCGCCGCCGAGGACGTCAACAACGTCCAGGGCAGCACCGAAGTCCATCGCTACCACCTGAAGCGCCCGATGGCCTGAGGGGCACCGGCCTGCGACGGCCCCGCCGCCGCGGCACTCATCTCAGTGAGCGATGTACCTCTGGGGCATAACTATGACTCAGAGGTACATCGCTGGTTGGAGCAAGTGCCACGGGCGACGTTGCCGTCAGTGGCGGCGCCGCTCAGCTCAGGTCGATGCCGGGGTAGAGCGGGTACGTGGCCAGCAGGTCGGTGGCCTGGCGGGCGATCTTGTCGGCCAGGCCGGCGTCCAGCGTGTACTTCGCCTTCGACGGGGTGCCGTCGGCGTTGGCACCGGCGGTGGTCTGGGTCAGCACGGTGTGGATCAGCTCGGCGGTCTGGTCCATCTCGGCGGTGCCCAGGCCCCGCGTGGTGAGCGCCGGGGTGCCGATCCGGATGCCGGAGGTGTACCAGGCGCCGTTCGGGTCCTGCGGGACCGAGTTGCGGTTGGTCACGATGCCCGAGTCGAGGAGGGCCTGCTCGGCCTGCCGGCCGGTGAGCCCGTAGCCGGACACGTCGATCAGCACCAGGTGGTTGTCGGTGCCACCGGTGACGAGCTTCGCGCCCCGACGCAACAGCCCTTCGGCGAGGGCCTGCGAGTTGTCCACGATCCGCTGGGCGTAGTCGGCGAAGTCGGGCCGGCGGGCCTCGGCGAGCGCGACCGCCTTGGCGGCCATCACGTGCGGCAGCGGCCCGCCGAGCACCATCGGGCAGCCCCGGTCCACCTGGTCGGCCAGCTCCGGCTGGCAGAGCACCATGCCGCCGCGCGGGCCGCGCAGCGACTTGTGCGTGGTGGTCGTGACGATGTGCGCGTGCGGCACCGGGTCGAAGTCGCCGGTGAACACCTTGCCGGCCACCAGGCCCGCGAAGTGCGCCATGTCGACCATGAAGGTCGCGCCGACCGAGTCGGCGATCTCGCGCAGGATCCGGAAGTTCACCTTCCGGGGGTACGCCGAGTAGCCGCCCACCAGGATCAGCGGCTTGAACTCGCGGGCGGCCTCGGCCACCCGGTCGTAGTCGATCAGGCCGGTCGCCGGGTCGGTGCCGTAGCTGCGCTGGTCGAACATCTTGCCGGAGATGTTCGGCCGGAAACCGTGGGTGAGGTGGCCGCCGGCGTCCAGCGACATGCCGAGCATCCGCTGGTTGCCCAGCTCGCGGCGCAGCGCGAACCAGTCGGCCTCGGTGAGGTCGTTGACCTGGCGGACCTGGGCCTTCTTCAGGGCGGGGGACTCCACCCGGTCGGCCAGCACCGCCCAGAAGGCGACCAGGTTGGCGTCGATGCCCGAGTGCGGCTGCGCGTACGCGTGCGCGGCGCCGAACAGCTCCCGGGCGTGCTCGGCGGCGAGCGCCTCGACGGTGTCGACGTTCTGGCAGCCGGCGTAGAAGCGACGGCCGACGGTGCCCTCGGCGTACTTGTCACTGAACCAGTTGCCCATGGCCAGCAGGGTCGCCGGGGAGGCGTAGTTCTCACTGGCGATCAGCTTGAGCGACTCCCGCTGGTCGGTCAGCTCGGCGCCGATGGCGTCGGCGACCCGCGGCTCGACAGCCCGGATCACCTCAAGGGCACTCCGGAATGCGGTGGACTCGGCGTTGCGGGACATGTGACCTCCAACAGACGTGCGGGAAGGCCCAGGCGCTCGGCAAACGTCCACGTGACGAGGCCGCTCCCCGATGGTTCTCCATCCCCACGCGCCAGTAACGGCCCGGGAGGATCCTACCGGGCCGGAACCGGCCGTTCGGGCCGCCCTCCGGGAGGCGACCCCGCCGACGTGATTGGGCGATGCGTCGCGGGGCACACGGTAGGTGACCACCGCGCCGTCACGGGTGCGGCCAGGGTTCGCACAGAAGGAGTCGAGAACATCACCACACCTACCGATCAACAAGGTGCAGACCGCGGCCGGCAAGATCATTCCGGACCGGCTCAAGTCCGAGCAGCACCGCCGGATAGCCGAACCAGGCTGCTAACCCCCTGGCCCCCCGCCACCCCTCCTCCCGCGATCTTGCACTTTCTGTCGCGACAAAACCGCACGAGACGTCGCTAATCAGCAACAGAAAGTGCAAGATCGCGGGGCGGGGTGGGGCGGGGTGGGGCGGGGCGGGGCGGGGCGGGTTGAAAAGTCTCGGCTGGTGAGGTTCCGGTACCCCGACGCCGAATGCGGAAACAGGTGAAACCGCCTCAGACCATCGCCAGGGTGCGGGGGATCTCGTCGAGCAACTCCCGAGCCAGAAAGCCGATCCGGCCGTAGCGGGGAATCAGCCGCTGGCCGCTCACCGAGTGCGCGAACGAGCCCCAGCAGGCCGCCTGCGCAGGGTCGGCACCCCGCGACAGCAGCCCCGCCAGCAACCCGGCGAGCACATCCCCGCTGCCGGAGGTGCCCAGCCCGGCGTCGCCGCTCTCCTCCCGCCAACCCCGCCCGTCCGGGGCGGCGACGTGTCCGTACAGCGACACGACCGCCTCGTACCGCGCGGCCAACTCGGCCGCCTCGGCGTCCAGGTCGTCGCCCTGCTCCCGCCCGAGCAGGTGCCCGGCCTCGGTGACGTTGGGGGTGAGCACCACGGGCCGACCCGACCCGACCAGCAGGTCCGGTGCGTGGCTGAGCGCACCGAGGGCGTACGCGTCGAGCACCAGCGAGGTGTCCGGTCGGGCCGCCTCCAGGACCAGGCTCAGCAGGCGGTTGGTTTCGTCGATCGCCTTCAGGCCGGGGCCGACCGCCACCACGTCGGCCCGCGTGACCAGGTCGCCGAGCTGGCCGTCCCGGTCGGCGGCCACCGCGCCGTCGGCGGTCTCCGGCAGACCGATCACCAGCGCCTCGGGCACCTGGATGCTCAGCGCCGCCGCGGTGGACTCGGCGGCGGCGAGCTGAAGCACTCCGGCACCGGCGCGCAACGCCGCCACCCCGGCGAGCAGCACCGCGCCCGGCGTGAAGCGCGAACCGCCGACCACCAGCACGGTGCCCCGGCTCTCCTTTCCACCGACCGGCACCGGCAGCGCCCAGTCCCGCAGCAACGTCGGGGTGATCACCTTCACCTCAGACCGGCTCGGCATGGATCTCGTCCTCCCTGGTCGGCTGGGCGCCCTGCTGACGCAGGTGCGCGACATCGTTGAAGGCGGTGAGGGCCAGACGGTCTTCGCCGTCCGCCGACCACTCGGTGATCGAACAGTTGGCGATGACGTCCTGCCGGGTGAGCGCCATCAGCTCGTCCTCGGTCAATCCCTCCACCAGATAGCGAAGCAGGAAGACCAGCGCGTCGTGGCCGAAGAGCAGCACCCGGCAAGCCTCGTGGTCGCGGCGCAGGTCGCCCAGCAGCGTCCGCAGCCGCAACGCCACGTCCGTCCAGGACTCCCCACCCGGCGGCCGGTAGTAGAACTTGCCCAACCGCTCCCGGCGGTCGGCCTCGTCCGGGTACCGCCGGCGCACCCCGTGCCCGGTCAGCCCGTCGAGGATGCCCAGCTCCCGGTCGCGCAGCCGCTCGTCGCGGTGGACGGGAATGTCGGTGCCGTCCAGCGCCAGCCGCGAGGTCTGCACCGCGCGCAGGTACGGCGAGACCACGGCCACGTCCGGGCGCTTCGCGTCCGGCAGCTCGGCCAGCCAGCGGCCGGTCGCCCGAGCCTGCTCCTCGCCGGTCGCGGAGAGCGGCACGTCGGCGTCGCGGTGGGTGAGGTCGATCAGTTCCGCGCCCGACGCCTCGGCGTGCGTCGCCGCGACGTTCGCGGTGCTCTCGCCGTGCCGAACGATCCAGAGGGTTGCCAGTTCCGCCATGCGGCCCCCCTACCCGGGCGCCGCCGACGGTAACCGTGTCCGGTCGTCGCTGTCGGTTTCAGGGCAGCGCCGCGATCTGGTGATGCGAAACAATGTGCGCCGGACAGCCGACGGGGGGTCGACAATGACTGTCTTGCGAGGTCTGCGGGAAGCGGTGCTGTTGTTCGTGGTGGTCGGGGCGCTGGTCGCAGTCGCGGCAATGATCTGGGTGGCGGTCGGTGGCGGTGACTACGCCGGTCGGCTGGGCATCGGGTTGGTTGTGGTGGGCGGGCTCATCGGCATGACGGGCGACCTGACGCTGAGTCGAATCGGGATGCTCGGCCCGCGCGCAATCTTCGGTGCCGCTCCGGAGCGGGAGACGGCCGGCGGTGGGCGCGTGCTCACCGGGGTCGGCATCTTCCTTTTCGTCGGGCTGCCACTGGTCGTGGTCGGCGTGCTGCTGCTCACCTGACCGAGCGCGTCATCGCTGCCGTCGAAGGCCAGCTCCGTCGGCGCCGCGCCAGTGTCCGCTCGGTGGCCGTACGGCGCGCTTGTGCGTCGTACCCTCAGGGCGTGGCCACGGTGGCGGAGGAGATCCAGGTGGGGGAGCGGTTGGTCCGCGTCTCCAGCCCCGACAAGCCGTACTTTCCCGAGCGTGGGCTGACCAAGCTGGACGTGGTCCGCTACTTCCTGGCGGTGGGTGACGGCATCCTGCGGGCGCTGCGGGACCGGCCGACCATGCTGGAACGCTGGCCGCGCGGTGTCTTCGAGGGCGCGACGATCGCCACCCGGCAGACCAACCGGGGCGACGCGTTCTACCAGAAGCGGCTGCCGGCCGGCGCGCCCGAGTGGGTGCGGACCGCGCACATCACCTTCCCCAGTGGCCGTACCGCCGACGAGGTCGCGCCGAGTGAGCTGGCCGTCGTCATCTGGGCTGCCAACCTGGGCACCCTGCGGTTCCACCCGTGGCCGGTCACCGCCGCCGACGTGGAACGCCCCGACCAGCTGCGCATCGACCTGGACCCGATGCCCGGCGTGGGCTTCGAGCAGGTGGTGCCGGTGGCGCACGAGGTGCGGGCGTTCCTCGCCGAGCTGGGCATGACCGGCTACCCGAAGACCACTGGCGGTCGGGGGCTGCACGTCTACCTGTCGATCGAGCCGCGGTGGAGCTTCGGTGACTGCCGTCGGGCGGTGCTCGCGCTGGGCCGGGAGATGCAGCGCCGCCTGCCGAACGTGGTCACCACCACCTGGTGGCGCGAGCAACGGGATCGCCCGGTCTTCGTCGACTACAACCAGATGGCCCGCGACCACACGGTGACCTCGGCGTACTCGATCCGGCCGACGCCGGCCGCGCTGGTCTCCGCGCCGCTGGACTGGTCGGAGCTGGACCAGGTCCGTCCGGAGGACTTCGACGTGCTCAGCATGCCGGCCCGGTTCGCCGAGCGCGGCGACCCGCACGCCGGCCTGGACGGTGACCGGCACTCGCTGGAACCACTGCTGGAGCTGGCCGACCGCGACGGGCTGGAGGCCCCGCCGGAGCGCTGAGCCCGGCGGTCACGCCCAGGGGCTGCCAAGCCCGTCGAACTCCTCGAAGACCAGCCAGGTGCGGGTGGACAGCACCCCGGGAATGCTCTGCACCCGGCCCAGCACCACGTCGCGCAGCGCGGCGTTGTCCGGGGCGCGCACCAGCGCGAGCACGTCGTGGTCACCGCCGAGCAGCGCGGCGTGCTCGATGTAGCGCACCCGGGCCAGCTCGGCCGACACCTCCCGCCAGGTGTTCTGCTCGATGGTCAGGGCGATGTACGCCGAGGTGCCCAGCCCGGCCGCCTCGGGCGCCACCTGGGCCCGGAACCCGGTGATCACCCCGTCGCGCAGCAACCGCTCCACCCGCGCGTACGCGTTGGTGCGGGAGATGTGGATCCGTTCGGCGAGGGTGCGCACCGACGTCCGACCGTCGCGGACCAGCTCGTCGAGGATCCGCCGGTCGACCTCGTCCAGGGCTCGGGCCGATCGTCCCGATCCCGCGCCCCGGCTCGCTTCGTCGGCGGTCTCCTGGCTCACTGATGGGTCCTCCGCATGCCAACCGTCCCGCCTTCTGTGTCGATCTTGAGTCAATCATCCACAAGCGGAAGCATAGGCTCACCACACGTCCCAGGAGGTTCCGCCGTGACGACCACTCCCCAGGCGGTCCGCAGGGCATCCCCGCGCACCCGTCGAACGGTCACCCCGCCCGACCCGGCGCGCTCGTTGCTGCCAGACGCCGAGCCGGTCCGCCTGCTCGCCGAGAACGGCACGCCGCTGCCCGCCCGCTCCGACTACCCCGAACCACCCGCCGAGGTGCTACGCGAGCTGTACCGCCGGATGGTGCTCGGCCGCCGCTTCGACACCCAGGCGACCGCCCTGACCAAGCAGGGCCGGCTCGCCGTCTACCCGTCCTCGCGGGGCCAGGAGGCGTGCCAGGTCGGCGCGGTCCTCGCGGTCCGCGACACCGACTGGGTCTTCCCCACGTACCGCGAGTCGATGGCGCTGGTTGCCCGAGGCATCGACCCGGTCGAGGTGCTCACCCTGCTGCGTGGCGACTGGCACTGCGGCTACGACCCGACCGAGGTACGCACCGCACCGCAGTGCACCCCCCTCGCCACCCAGTGCGTGCACGCCGCCGGGCTGGCGCACGGCGAGGCGTACCAGGGTCGCGACACCGTGGCGCTGGCCTTCATCGGCGACGGCGCCACCAGCGAGGGCGACTTCCACGAGGGGATCAACTTCGCCGCCGTGTTCAAGGCGCCGGTGGTCTACTTCGTCCAGAACAACAAGTACGCGATCAGCGTCCCGCTGTCGCGGCAGACCGCCGCGCCGTCGCTGGCCTACAAGGGCGTCGGCTACGGCGTACCCAGCGAGCAGGTCGACGGCAACGACCCGGTCGCGGTGCTCGCCGTGCTCACCCGCGCGGTCGCCCACGCCCGGGCCGGCAAGGGGCCCTTCCTGGTCGAGGCGCACACCTACCGGATGGAGCCGCACACCAACGCCGACGACGCCACTCGCTACCGCGACGGCGCCGAGGTCGACGCCTGGCGCGACCGGGACCCGGTCGCCCGGTTGGAGACCTACCTGCGCGCCCGCGGCGTGCTCGACGACGCGGCGATCGCCGAGATCGCCGAGCAGGCCGAGGCGTACGCGGCAGAGCTGCGGACCCGGATGAACGAGCAGCCCACGGTCGACCCCCTGAGCCTCTTCGACCACGTCTACGCCGAGCCCACCCCGCAACTGATCGAACAGCGTGAGCAGGTCCGCGCCGAGCTGGCCGCCGCCCACGCCGAGGAGGGTGACGCCTGATGGCCACCACCATGGCGAAGGCGCTCAACACGGCGCTCGCCGACGCGCTCGCCGCCGACGACCGGGTCGTCGTGTTCGGTGAGGACGTCGGCGCGCTCGGCGGCGTCTTCCGGATCACCGACGGCCTCCAGGCCCGCTTCGGCGAGAACCGCTGCTTCGACACCCCCCTCGCCGAGGCCGGCATCGTCGGCTTCGCCGTAGGCATGGCCATGTCCGGCCTGCGCCCGGTGGTCGAGATGCAGTTCGACGCGTTCGCGTACCCGGCGTTCGAGCAGATCGCCTCGCACGTGGCGAAGCTGCGCAACCGCACCCGGGGCGCGCTGAGCGTGCCGATCGTCATCCGCGTGCCGTACGCGGGCGGGATCGGCGGAGTCGAGCACCACTGCGACTCGTCCGAGGCGTACTACGCGCACACCCCCGGACTGAAGGTGGTCACCCCGGCGACCGTCGACGACGCGTACTCGCTGCTGCGCGAGGCGATCGAGGACCCCGACCCGGTGGTCTTCATGGAGCCCAAGAAGCTCTACTTCGCCAGCGCCGAGGCGTCTCTGCCGACCCGCAACGAGCCGTTCGGTCGGGCCGTCGTGCGCCGGCCCGGACGCGACGCCACGCTGGTGGCGTACGGGCCGGCGGTGCCGGTCGCGTTGGAGGCCGCCGAGGCCGCCCGGGAGGAGGGGTGGGACCTGGAGGTCGTCGACGTGCGCACCATCGTGCCGTTCGACGACGAGACCATCACCGCCTCGGTTCGGCGTACCGGCCGGTGCGTGGTGATCCAGGAGGCGCCCGGGTTCGCGGGCGTCGGCGCGGAGATCGCCGCCCGGGTGCAGGAGCGCTGCTTCCACGCGCTGCACGCCCCGGTGCTGCGGGTCGCCGGACTGGACATCCCGTACCCGGCGCCGATGCTGGAGCACACCCACCTGCCCGGCGTGGACCGGGTGCTCGACGCGGTGGCCCGCCTCCAGTGGGACGACCAGCCGGACGCGCGTTGGGCGGCGGCATGACCACCGTCGAACGCACGCAGGTCTTCCTCCTGCCCGACCTGGGTGAGGGGCTGAGCGAGGCCGAGATCGTCGAGTGGCGGGTCGCCGTGGGTGACGTGGTCACCGTCGACCAGAGCGTGGTCGAGGTGGAGACCGCCAAGGCCGTCGTCGACGTGCCCTGCCCGTACGCCGGGCGGGTGGTCACCCTGCACGGCGCGGCCGGTGAGGTACGCCCGGTCGGCCAGCCGTTGATCACCATCGCGCCGCTGGACGGGGGCGACGAGCCCGCCGGGCACGCCACCTACCGCGAGGAGGAGCGCGCCGGCTCCGGCAACGTGCTGATCGGGTACGGCACCGGCCACGGCACCGCCACCCGCCGTCGGCGCCGGCCCCGCCTGGCAGTGGCCCCCGAACCGGCCGACGCCGGCCCGACCGGCACGGGTGCCGGTGCCGCGTCCAGCGACCCGGCACCGCCGACCGCCGCCCTGGTCATCTCGCCGATCGTGCGGCGGCTCGCCCGCGAGCACGGCGTCGACCTCGACACGGTGCGGGGCACCGGACCCGGGGGCGTGATCCGCCGCGCCGACGTGGAGGCCGCGCTGACCGCGCCCGCCGCCCGGCTCGCCGCCGTGCCGGACCCGCAGGTCGGATCGGCCCCGGTCGGTGACGGTGACGTGATCGTCCCGCTGACCGGCGTCCGCAAGGTGATCGCCGACAAGCTCTCCCGCAGCCGGCGGGAGATCCCGGAGGTGACCATCTGGGTCGACGTGGACGCCACCGGGCTGCTGGAGACCCGCGCCGCGATCAACGCCGCGACGCCCGACGCGCCGGTGAGCATCCTGGCCCTGCTGGCCCGGATCTGCCTCAGCGGGCTGCGCCGGTTCCCGCAGCTCAACGCCCGGGTCGACACCGAGGCGCAGCGCATCGTCCAGTCCGCCGGGGTGCACCTCGGCATCGCCGCGCAGACCGACCGGGGGCTCCTGGTGCCGGTGCTGCGCGACGCCCAGCGGCTCACCACCGCCGAGCTGGCCGCCGAACTGGCGGCGACCACCGCCGCCGCGCGGGCCGGCAGCCTGCCCCCGGCCCGGCTGACCGGTGGCACCTTCACGCTGAACAACTACGGGGTGTTCGGCGTCGACGGTTCCACGCCGATCATCAACCACCCCGAGGCGGCACTGCTCGGGGTGGGGCGGATCGTGGACAAGCCGTGGGTGGTCGACGGGCAGCTCGCCGTCCGCAAGGTGACCCAGCTCAGCCTCACCTTCGACCACCGGGTCTGCGACGGTGGGGTGGCCGGCGGCTTCCTGCGGCACGTCGCCGACTGCGTGGAGCGCCCGGCGCTGCTGATCGCCGCCGTCTGACGCGTACCCCCTCGGCCCCGGCGCTGCCCGTGCGGCGCCGGGGCCGGCGCACGTCCGGGGCTTCCCGGCGGTGTCATCGGGCCGGGGTTTCCCGGCGGTGTCATCGGGCCAGGGTTTCCCGGCGGTGTCATCGGGCCGGGGTTTCCCGGCGGCCTCACCGGGAAGTCGGCCCCGCCGGAGCGCACCGAACGCGTTGAAGGGAGCCCGCCCGTGGCCGTGGCGAACGAGCTGCTACTGAACTCAGTCCGGGTACGACGGCCCGCCTCGGCCGGCGCGCCGCTGTACTGCGACGCGCTGGAGTACGGGCTGACCGGTGACGGCGCGACCAACGACCAGCCGGCGTTGGCCGCCCTCGTGGACCGCCTCGGCGCCGGGTACGCCTCGGACGGACGGGCCCGGGTCATCTACTGCCCGCCGGGCATCTACTCGATCCGGGACGCGGGCACGGTGTGGCGCAGCGGTGTGTCACTGATCGGGGCCGGCCCGGCGGCGACCCGGTTCATGCTCAGCAACGAGGGAAACCGGGCCGACCCCACCCCGTTGGCCTTCTGGACCACGGTGCAGCACGGCGCCGACCGGGACCGGCACATCGCCGACTGCACCTTCTCCGACTTTCAGATCGACGGCTCCGGCGTCGCCATGGCCGAGTACAACTACCTGGCCAAGGGCCTCGGCCTCCAGTACGTGGTGCGGGGCGTCTTCCGCAACCTCTACATCCACCACACCGCGGCCACCGGGCTGGGCTGCGACTTCCTCCAGGACTCCCTGATCGACGGCGTGGTGGTGGTCGGCTGTGGCCGCCTGGACAACGGCGAGCAGATGGGCGGCGCCGGCATCGGGATCGGCATCGGCGGCTGGGGAGCGGTGGAGCGGCTGACCATCGCCAACTGCACCGCCCTGGCCAACGGCACCAACGGGATCTTCCTGGAGCTGCAGAAGGACTACTGGGAACCGCCCCGCGGTTACCGCATCGTCGGCTGCCACAGTCAGGGCAACCGGTTCGGCATCTCCGACTGGGGTGCCGACGGTCTGATCGTCTCGGCCTGCACGATGACCGGCAACCTGGAGGCCGGCTTCGACGTGTCGTCGCAGGGCACCTCGTCCGTGGCCGGCCGGGGTGGGCTGCTCACCGACTGCGTCATCGACGGCAACCTGCGCGACGGGGTCAGCATCGGCAACAGCCCTGGCCCGTACACCGTCCGGGGCAACCGGATCAGCGGCAACGGCCGGCACGGTTACCACTCGCACGACCTCAGGCGCGGCTACCGGGGCTCGATCCGGGACGTGGTGATCGAGAGCAACGAGTTCTGGGGCAACGGCCTCGACGCGATCCGCATCGACCACCAGATGACCGACGCGGTGCTGCTCAACAACCGGATCCGCAACAACGGACGGCAGTACGGCGAGGGCACCGGCGGTACCGGCGACGCCGTCCACTACAGCGAGCGGTGCCTGGTGGACCGGTCGGCCAACTGGCCGCACGACGGGCACCGGGGCAAGGTCCTGCGGGTCGGGAAGGCCGTGGCCACGGTGGCCTCCAACACCGGCGACGAACTCACCCTCGCCCCGGTCCGCCCGGACGCGTTCAGCGCGTGGAGTGGGGACGTGCCACCGCCGGGATGCGGATACGAACTGGACGCCGCACCGAAGCTGCGGGCCGGCATCACCATCGACGCGCCGTTCGACTCGGCCACCATCCGGGGTAACCGGCTCTGGGACAACCACGAGAACCCGACCCAGACGCACGGGCTGTGGATCACCGAACGGGGCAGTTGCGTGGACTGCCGGGTCGAGGACAACGACCTGGCCGGCAATGCCGACGAGGGGATGCGACTGGACACCCCGCCGGTGGGCGGACGGTGGCGGGACAACCACGTGGACAGCGACTGGAGTTGACCGGCCACTGGCCGTCGTCGGGACGCCCCGGCGATGGTGCCGGCGAGAACGTGGAGCTGAACGACGTGCGGCGGCGGCCGGAGTGATCCGGCCGCCGCCACTGTCGTGGTTGAACTGATCAGCCGGCCAGACCCGCCACCGGGGTCGGGTCCAGCACCACCGTCGCCGAAGCGGACTGCGGGGGTACGCCCGGGTCGGTCGGGGCGTCGGTGTACTCCGCGACGAACACGGCGGTCAGGTTGTCCGCGCCGCTGTGCCCACCGTCCAGGAAGGTGGGAATGGTCCCGGAACAGCCCGTCGAGGTGGAGAGCGGGTGCCCGTGCTCATCGTGCCCGAGCACGTAGGTGACCTTCACCCGGGAGCAGTCCACCGGCAGGTCGTCGGTGACCTTCACCTCGTACGCGACCGTCTGCCCGAACTGGAACGGCTGCCCGGCCTCCGGGGCGACGAACTCGATGATCGGCGCGGTCGGCCCGACCACCAGCGGCAGGGTTGCCGAAGCGGACCGTCCGGTGCGGTCGGTGACCTTCAGCGTCGGCGTGTACGAACCGTTCTCCGGGAACGTCCAGCTCGCGTTCGGAGCGGTGCTGTCCACCGAGCCGTCCGCGTTGAAGTCCCACGCGTAGCTGAGCTTGTCACCGTCCGGGTCGGTCGTGCCGGCGCTGGAGAACGCGACGGTCAGCGGGGCCTGCCCGACGGTCGGGGTGCCACTGATCTTCGGGATCGGCGTCCGGTTGCCCCGCACGAAGTCGATCCGGGACAGCTGCGCGTCCGGGTTCTCGGCGAAGTAACCGTCGCCGTACTCCAGGACGTAGAGCGCGCCGTCCGGGCCGAACTCCATGTCCATCGGGTTGTCCACCACCAGCGACGGCACCACCGGGCGGATGTCGTTGACGTCGCCGTCCTCGTCGAGGCGGAACTCCTTGATGTAGTCCCGGGTCCACTCGTAGAACAGCGGCACCCCGTCGTAGTAGGCCGGCCAGCGGGTACGCGACGTGCTGGTCCCGTCGTACTCGTACGCCGGGCCACCCATCGGGCCGATCCCGCCGCTGCCCAGCTGCGGGAACTCACCCGACGCGGCCGAGGGGTACCAGACCTCCGGCTGCTCGACCGGCGGCAGCTGCCGCTTGCCGGTGTTGTGCGGCGAGTCGTTGACCGGGCGCTTGCAGTTGAACTTGGCGCCGGACTCGCCGGTGGCGAAGTCGTAGTCGCGGTAGGCGATCGTCGGCGTCACACAGTACGGCCAGCCGTAGTTCGCCGGCTTGTCGATGCGCATCCACCGACCGTGCCCGGCCGGCCCGCGCTCCGGGTTCGGGTTGGAGGCGTCCGGGGAGTAGTCACCCAGGTACACGTCGTCGGTACGCCGGTCGACGGCGAACCGGAACGCGTTGCGCAGCCCCATCGCGTAGATCTCCGGGCGGGTCTGCGCCGTGCCGGGCTTGAACAGGTTGCCGGCCGGCACCGTGTAACCACCGCCGGCCTTCACCTTGATGCGCAGCAGCTTGCCGCGCAGGTCGTTGGTGTTGGCCGAGGTGCGCTGGGCGTCGTACGCCGGGTTGCGGTCGGCCCGCTCGTCGATCGGGATGTAGCCGTCCGAGGCGAACGGGTTGGTGTCGTCACCGGTCGACAGGTACAGGTTGCCCTTGCTGTCGAAGTCGATCTGGCCGCCGACGTGGCAGCAGATGCCCCGGTCGGTGGGCACGTCGATGATCTGCTGCTCGCTGGCGAGGTTCAGCCTCATCCCGTCCAGCTTGAACCGGGACAGCCGCAGCGCGCCCTTGAACCGCTGCCAGTCCGCCTCGGTGCCGGTCTCCGGCGCGTCCCCCTCGTTGACGCCGGGAGTCGCCGGGTCGTCCACCGGAGTGTCCATCGGCGGCGAGTAGTACAGGTACACCCACTTGTTCTGGGCGAAGTTCGGGTCGATGGCGACGCCCTGCAACCCCTCCTCGTCGTGCTCGTACACCGGAATGTCGGCGGCGAGGGTGTTCAGCCCGGTACGCGGGTCGTGGATGCGGACCTCACCGGTGCGGGAGGTGTGCAGCACCCGCAGGTCGGGCAGGACGGCGAGGCTCATCGGCTCGCCCGGGAAGTCGTTCAGTGTCACTTTCTGGAAGCTGCTGTCCGGCGGCGCGGCCGGCGCTGCGGACGCTGCCGACGGTGGTACGGCCAGACCGGCCGTCACCAGCAGCAGGGCGGACGCGAATGCGGTCCTGTTCATCAGGTGAGTCCCCCGGGGTTGTTTCAGTACCGAAGTGAAGCGAGATAGTCGAAGCCGACGCGAGCGGTGTCCAGGGCGTCGGCGGGGGAGCGCGGCGCGGTACCCGCGTCGTCACGCTCCACGATGTACTCCTCGATGCCGGCCTCCCGCTCGTGGGCGAAGATGCGGCCGAAATCGATGACACCGTCGCCGAGGTCCGCGAAACCACCCTCGACGTCGAGGTCCTTGACGTGCACCTGTCGGATCCGACCGCGGTTGGCCCGGATCACGTCGACCGGGTCGTGAGCGCCCCGCCAGGTCCAGTAGAGGTCGAGCTCGAAGTGGACCAGCCGGGAATCGGTCTGCGAGCTGAGGATGTCGAACCCGGTCGAGCCGCCGGTCAGCGGCACGAACTCGAGCTGGTGGTTGTGGTAGCCGAAGTCCAGCCCCGCGCGTTCGGCGAGCCGACCCGCGCGGTTCAGGTCCCGGGCCAGGGCCCGGTAGACGGCGGGGTCCCGGATCGGCTGACCGCTCGCGTCCCGACCGAAGTACGGGTGAACGATCTTCTTACAGCCCACCACGTTGGCGTCGGCGAGAGCCTGCTCCCACATGGCGGCGTCGAACGGCTGCGGGATGCCGACGTGCCCGGAGGTGGAACGCAGCCCGGCCTCGTCGAGCGCGGCCCGGAACTGTGCGGCGGTGCGTCCGACGAAACCGGCGTGCTCCACTCGCCGGTAGCCGATGCGGCGCAGCGCGTCCAGGGTGCCGGGGAGGTCGGCGGCGAGCTGATCACGCAGCGTGTAGAGCTGGATGCTGATCCGGTCCACCGGCACCCGGCGGCGGCCCTGGGCCTGCCCGGTGGAAGCGGCGGGCGCGGCGACGGCCGGGCCGCCGAGCAGACCGGCGGCACCGACAGCGGCCGCGGAGACGGTCGCGGCGCGCAGCACTCCACGCCGGCTGACCGGCTCGGACGCCGGCGTCGGCCCCGGTCGGTTGAGTTGTTGATCCATGGTGGTGGTCCCTTCCTGACGGCTGGTACGCCGTCGGCGGCGGTCGACCTGACTGCCGTCCGCCGGGCGCGCCGAACTGGCCGGAGGCGGGCTCCGGCTGGACGGTGAGGGACGGCGCGGGTGCGGCCCGGACCCATCGGGAGCGGAACGCGGCGACCCGGCAGAGGTGGCGGCAAGTTGATCGACGAATGGGCAACCCTCTATCTAGATCGAGACCTTACTCTTGCCTCCGGACGAAGGCAAAGCTTTGTCGCGTTCGCCGGAAGTTTCGCTTCAGCTGACAAAAGTCTGCCCACGAGGTGCGACACCGGACCTGACCTTCTACTTCCCGCACCTCCACGCCGTGTGAGCCGCCCGGCCCGGTTCGCCACGGCGCCTGATCCACTCGGGCTCCTGGAAGTCGCGGTATCAGGGCGACCGGGATGCCGCGACTCCCTTGAGGCCGAGTCGATCATGAAGCGGGGGCACCCCCAGATGCCGCCACCCTTCCATTCGGACAGTCGACGTCGCGTCGCTCAAGCGGAGCAAAACGCATGACACGGGTCCGTTGGACCACTGTTCCGGCCAAGCGGAGCATTGTCGGAAAATGCGTCGATAAATGCGCCGGCGATTATTTCCGAATGCCGCGAATGGACCCCGCAAGCGGGCAAGAATATGGCGGAGGGAAGTCGAAACGGGGGGACTGAAACATGACGTCTAGGCGGCGATTGACGCTGTTGGCGGTAACCATCGCAGCCGCACCACTCGTCCTGGGTGCGTGCACCGCCGACCGGGGATCGGCGACCGGCTCGGCCAAGAAGCACGCCGCCCCACCGGAACTCGCTGTGACGCCGGGGGACAAGGCCCGGGACGTCCCGGTCAGTGCCGAGGTGGGCGCCGTGGTCAAGGGCGGGCGGGTCACCGGCGTACGCCTCACCGACGACAAGGGCAAGCAGGTCAACGCCGAGCCGCGCGAGGACGGCTCCGGCTGGGTGCCGAGCGCCCCGCTGCAACCACGACGGACCTACACCGCCGAGGTGACCGCGACCGGTGACTCCGGTGCCACCACCACCCGCACCACCACCTTCACGACCATGGCCAAATCGACCAAGCCGCAGATCACCAGCACACTCTATTTCAACGGCAATCGGACGTACGGCACGGCGATGCCGGTAACGGTGGCGTTCGACCCAGGAATTCCGAAAGAGGCCAGGGCGGATGTTCAGCGGCGGTTGTTCGTAAAGACCAATCCACCCCAACCGGGCACCTGGTCGTGGCTTGAGGACGGGAGTCAGGTCTATTACCGCGCCCCCGATTTCTGGAAGCCGGGGACCACCATCAGTGTCCGGGCCGGTCTGGAGGGCCTGCCGATCGGAAAGAAGCTGGTCGGCGACGCCGAGCGGACCGCGACCTCCAAGATCGGACGGCAGGTCTCGCTGGAGATCGACAACGCCACCAAGCAGATGACCGTGCTGCGCGACGGCAAGCAGGTCCGCCGGATCCCGGTCAGCCTGGGTAAGCCGAGCACGCCGAGTTCCAGCGGCAAGATGGTGATCATGGAGAAGCACGAACGGGTCACCTTCGACACCCGGGGTGAGCCGGACGGCGGCTACGTGGTCGACGTCGACGACGCCCAGCGCTACACCTGGGGCGGCGAGTTCATCCACTCCGCCCCCTGGTCGGAGGGGGACCAGGGGAACACCAACGTCTCGCACGGTTGCGCGAACGTCTCCGCCACCGCAGCCGACTGGTTGATGGGGGTGACGCAGGTTGGTGACCTGGTCACCGTCAAGGGCACCGAGGTGGAGCTACAGCCGGGCAACGGCTGGACCGCGTGGAACGTGAGCTGGGACGAGTTCGCCCGGGGCAGCGCCCTGCCGGTGCCGCCCGGGCTCAAGCCCGCACCGGTCGCCCCGGCACACCCGGGCGCGGTGGCCGGCGGATCGCCCGCACCGGCGCCCTCGGTCAGCGGCCGCTGAGACGCCACTGACGGCAGGACAGGGTCGGCCCGCCACCACGGCGACCGGCCCTGTCGCCGCACGTGGCCGTCACCCCAGGGGTACGCGGGCTATCCCGGACCCGGTGAGGCTGCCCAGCCAGAGGTGGTTGCCGTGCTGGCGTACCCCGGTGATCATCGAGTAGTGCCCGTTCGGACCGTGCAGCGTCCGGCGGACCGTTCCCGCGTCGTCGACCAGCGCGACCAGCCCGTAGCGGCGTGGCTGCGGCTGCATCGCGTCGGGCAGCAGGGCGGCGATCTGGCGCAGCCGCGGATGGGGCAGCAGCCGTTCGGCGATCGGCACCCGGGGGCTGGGCAGCGCGATCCAGTACGTCCCGTCGCCCACCGAGGCGAGATTGTCCGGGTACGCGGGCAGGTCGGCGAGGACCCGCACCCCGCCGCTGAGCTCGACCCGGAGCAGGCGGTGGGTGCTGGTCTCCACCAGCATCAGCGCCGACTCGTCCGGGGTCAGCGCGATTCCGTTGGGGAAGTACAGCCCGTCGGTCACCACCTCGGTGCGGCCGCTGCCCGGATGGTGAGCCAGCACCCGACCGTTGGGACGGTGCTCCAGCAGGTCCTGCTTCCAGTGCGAGACCGGAAACCGGTCGGAGCTGTCGGTGAAGTAGATGGTGCCGTCACGGCCCACCGTCGCGTTGTTGGCCAGGTGGACCGGGGGTGCCGTTCCGGTCAGTTCGCGTACCGCGCCGTCGGGGGTGACCCGCAGCAATCCGCGGTACGCGTCGCAGACCACCAGGGCCTCGCCGGACGGGTCCAGCTCGATGCCGAGCGGACGGCCCCCGGTCTCGGCCAGCAGTTGGGGTGGGGTGCCGGCCAGCGCGTCGACCGGCCACCACCAGAGCCGGCCGTCCTCGTCGCCACTGATCACCCGCCCGGAGCGGTCGACCAGCACGTCCTCGGGGCCGACGGCACCCGTGGGGAGGGGTAGCAACTCGGCCTCGTCGAGCCGGTGGTCGGTGGGTGCCCATGGCCCGGCCAGCGGCGGAGGGCTGGTCGCCGGCTCGCGGACGGGGCGGATCAGCCGGGGCGGCCGGGGCCGGGGGATCAGCATCGACCTATTCTCCACCCGAATGCCGGCAGACCCCCGCGTTCCGAGCCCGCGCGGCGTGCCGGGTGGACCCCTGACTCCACCCCGAGAGGGAGGTGGGGCGCCTCGGGGTATGCCCCTGGGCGTACCCGGAATCACTCCGTGGAGGGGCGAAAGTGTCGGTGGTGGCGGCTAGATTTCTGGGCATGGAAGAGCACAGCGACCGGCTGGACGTGCAGGTCAGCGTCGGTGACCAGATGGTCCTCGTGCGGGTGGCCGGCGAGGTCGACATCGCCACGGTGGCCGCGTTCCGGTCCGCGCTGTGGTCCGCGCCGGCCCGCCCGGTGCTTCAACTGGAGTTGTCCGGGCTGCGGCTGCTCTCCGCCGCTGGAGTTCGCACGCTGCTCGCAGCGCATCTGCGCGTGCGGGCCTGTGGTGGCGAGTTGGTCCTGGTCGACCCGAGCCCGGTGGTGGCGCGGGTGCTGCGCGTCAGCGGGCTGCACCGCGTGATGCCGATTCTGGAGCTGACCTCGCCGATCGAGGCCGCGCGTCGCCCGGTCGTCGCGACCACGGACCTGCAACTGGCCGCCTGACCCCGACGACGAGGTGGGTTCCCACCCTCGCACCCGGACGTGGGGCCGCCGGCGTGGGCCGGCGACCCCGACAATCGGTCAGCTCACGCCGAGCAGGTCGACGACGAAGACCAGGGTCTCGCCCGGCTTGATGACGCCGGCGGCGCCCCGGTCGCCGTACCCCAGGTGCGGCGGGATGATCAGGCGGCGGCGACCGCCGACGCGCATGCCGACGACGCCCTGGTCCCAGCCGGCGATGACCTGGCCGCCGCCGAGCGGAAAGTCGAACGCCTCGCCCCGGTTCCACGACGAGTCGAACTCGCCGCCCGTGGAGTGCGACACGCCGACGTAGTGCACGCTGACCAACTGGCCCGGCTCGGCCTGCGGGCCGTCGCCCACGGTGATGTCCTCGATCACGAGGTCGGCCGGCGGTGCACCCTCGATCGGACCAACCTCGGGCTTGCCCGACTGGGCGCCTGCTGCCTGGGTCATGCGGGGATCTCCTGCCGTGTTGGGTGATGTGTCCGGTCACCGTCGATCCTGCCGGATCACCCCTCACCGATGTGCGGCGGACCCGCAACCTGCTCCGCGGCCCGTCCGCCGGTCGTGCACCGACGGTCCCGGTGGCGCTGCGGGCCCGGGCGGTGAAACGACGACGCGGCGGGCGTCACCAGTGCTGGTGACGTCCGCCGCGGGGGTGTGCCGTGTTCACCGCAGCCAGGGCATCCGCCGGACGATCGGCAGCCTCGCCCACACCCGGCCGAGACCCCAGGTGTCGCCGGCGTTGACCAGCGCCAGGACCGCCAGCACCGCCGCGTAGATCAGGTGGTCGTCCATGAAGGGGTTGTTCTCCGGAGGCAGGACGGCGGTCCACATCATGACCAGCAGCAGCCCACCGGCCACGGCGGCGACCCGCATACCGATGCCGAGCATCAGCGCGACACCGATCCCGGCCAGGCCGATCATGAAGAGCCAGTCCGCCCAGGCGGCACCGGCGATCCCGGCGTAGAGGTCCTTGAACGGGCCGCTCACGCCGAAGGTCAGGAATCCCTTGGTGGGGCTGCCCCCGTTGATCCAGGCGTTCTTCGACTCGGTGGCCATCCCGAAGCCGAACATCTTGTCGATGAAGGCCCAGAGGAAGATCCAGCCGAGCGCCAGCCGGGTGCCGGCCAGGATGTACCGGACGGTCCGTTCGTGAGCGGTGCCGGCCTTCGGAGCGGTGTTATCGGCGGTGACCCGCTCGGTCGTCGCGACCATGGTCTCCACGTCCCTTCTCAGCTTCGCACCGCGCTTCCCGGTGGCATCTCCAGTGGACTCCCACGGCCTTCTCGGCGGCAGGGCCGACAGACCGCACCTGCTCGGGACGTTCGACCCCCTCCGGTCCGGTCCGGCGGCCCTGACGACCGTCGGCGCTCGGTCGTAGCGTCCGAGATGGACCAGGAGAGGGAGGCCGTGATGAGGACCTGGCAGGTGGGTGACGTGATGACCCGGGAGGTCGAGACCGTGGTGGCCGAGACCCCGTACCGGGAGATCGTCGATGTGCTGTTGCGCCGCGGTGTCAGCGCGGTGCCGGTGATCGACGATTTCCACCGGGTGCTGGGGGTGGTGTCCGAGGCTGATCTGCTGCACCGCGTCGAGCGCGCCGGTGATCCGGCGCTGCGACGGGTCTTCGAGAGCCGCCGTCGGCGCGGTGCCCGTGGCAAGAGTGCCGCCCTGCTGGCCGGCGACCTGATGACCGCGCCGGCGGTCACCACCGATCCGGAGGCGATGCTGTCCGCCGCTGCCCGGCTGATGGACCGCGAGCAGGTCAAGCGGCTGCCCGTGCTGGACGACCTGGGCCGGCTCGTCGGGATCGTCAGTCGTGCCGACCTGCTGCGGGTGCACCTGCGCTCGGACGCCGAGATTCGGGAGGACGTGGTCCAGGAGGTGCTTCGCCGGGTGCTCGCCGTGCGGGATGGACTGGTCACGGTCGAGGTCCGCCACGGTGACGTGACTCTGGCCGGTCGGCTGGACCGCCGCTCCGCCGTCGACCTCGCCGGTCGACTCGCGGGGCAGGTCAGTGGGGTCGTGCGAGTGACCAACGCGATCACCTACGACGCCGACGACACGATCTCCGACCCCCGCCAGGTGATGCCGGTCGCCTGAGCACTGGCGGCGCCCGCCCAGAGCCTCAGCCGTCGCCCTGGGGACCGCCCGATCGTCGTAGTGGTGCCCGACCCGACTTCGGTCGACCGTCCGATGCCGGGTCGGGCGTTCACCTAGGCTCGGAAAAGGCCGGCCGGCCTGGTTGACGGGCGGTGCGCGGTGATCGATGCGGAGGGCGTCGGTGGCTGAGGCGACGGTCGCGGTCCCGCTGTGGGCCTGGGCGGCGGTCGGCGCGGTGATCGCGGTGCTGCTCGCCGTGGATGTGCTCCTGCACCGGGACAACCACGTCATCGAGCTCCGCGAGGCGCTGCTGTGGAGCGCCGTCTGGATCGGCGCCGGTCTGCTGTTCGGGTTGGTCGTCTGGTGGGGCCTCGGCGGTGACCCGGCCATCGCGTACTTCTCCGGCTACCTGCTGGAGAAGGCGCTCTCGGTGGACAACGTGTTCGTCTTCGCACTGCTCTTCGGCTACTTCCAGGTGCCGCCGGGCTATCAGCACAAGGTGCTGTTCTGGGGTGTCGTGGGGGCACTCGTCTTCCGGCTGCTGTTCATCTTCGCCGGTGCCGAGTTGCTGGACCGGCTCGCCTGGGCCGGGTTCGTGCTGGGCGCGTTCCTGATCTGGACCGGCTGGCGGCTGGCCGTACGCGGAAAGCCGGACGTCGACCCGGAACGCAACGTCGTGGTCCGGCTGTTCCGGCGGCTGGTGCCCACCGACGCCCGCTACCACGGCGACCGGTTCACCGCCCGGGTGGCCGGCCGTCGGGTGGCGACGTTGCTGCTGGTCGCGCTCGTCGCCATCGAGGCCACCGACGTGGTCTTCGCCATCGACTCGGTGGCGGCGATCCTTGCCATCACCACGAACACCTTCCTGGTCTGGACGGCCACCGCGTTCGCCGTCCTGGGGCTGCGCAGCCTCTACTTCTGCCTCGCTGGCCTGCTGCGCCACTTCGGCTACCTGCGGTACGGGTTGGCGCTGCTACTGGCCTTCGCCGGGCTGAAGCTGATTCTCGCCGAGACGCCGGTGGGCAAGCTGCCGGTCTGGTTGACCCTGGCCGTGGTGCTGCTGACCCTCACGGTCTCCATCGGCGCCAGCACCCTGGCCGCCCGCCGCCGAACCGACGGCTGAGCCGCCGGGCCGCTGGTTGAGCCGCCGGGCCGCTGGCCGGGGTCAGCCGACCAGCACCGGCCGGGACAGCTGGTCGGCGAGCAACGCGGGCGCCTCGGCCAGGGACGGGCCGTACCAGGTGAGGTGCCGCCCGGAGAGCAGGGCGCACGGTACGCCGGGAAACGCCTCCGGCCCGTCGTCGGCGGTGAACCGGTACGGCTCGTCGGGCAGCACCACCAGGTCGGGCTCTCGTTCGCGTAGTTCGGCCAGGGTCGGGCGGGGATAGCGTTCGGGGTGCTCGTCGTAGGCGTTGACCACGCCGAGGCGGCGCAGCACGTCACCGGCGAACGTGTCGCCGCCGAGCACCACCCACGGCCGACGCCAGACCGGCACCACCGCGCGACGGGTCGTCGTCAGCCGGGGTGGTGTGGCCCACGCCCGCCGGGCGGCCCGCAGCCAGGCCGGCTCCGTCGGCGCACCCAGTTCGGTCAGCAGGTCGCCCAGCTCGGCCAACGCGCCGGGAACGGTCCGCGGATAGGTGACCCGCACCGGTACGCCGGCCGCCTGTAACGCCTCCGCGTCGGCCCGGCGGTTCTCCTCAACGTTCAGCAGCACCACGTCCGGACGCAGTGCGCGCACCCGGTCCAGGTCGGGGTACTTGCTGCCGCCGACCCGGGCCACGTCGAGCCCGGCCGGGTGGCTGCACCAGTCGGTGGCTCCGACCAGCGCTCCCGGCAGGGTCAGCGCCACCGCCTCGGTCAGGGACGGCACCAGCGACACCACCCGCACCCGCGTACCTCCTGTTCGCCGCCGACACCGATCATGCCTCTCGGGTCGGCGTCGGGTCAGGGGTGGCTCGCCTCGATGCGGGCGGTCACGTCGAGGTGCGCGGGCTGGCAGTCGGTCGTCGCCGCGAATCGGCGGACCGCGGCGCGTACGTGCTCGCGTACGCCGGCGGTCGGCGCGTCGGCGGTGAGGTCCACCCGGATCCACACGTCGGGGTGCGGTGGCGCGCCGGTGAGCACCACCCGGGCCCGGCGTACCCCGGGGTTGCCGGTCAGGTCGCGGGCCAGCGCGTCGGCGAGAACGTCGGTGGCCAGCCGGGTCCGGCCCGGCCGGCGTCCGGGGTGGCTCAGGGTGCCGCGCAGCGTGCCGTCCGGGCCCCGCAGCTCCCGGGCCAGCAGGCGTTGCCCGGCCAGCGCGAACAGCGCTCCGGCGACGGCCGCGGCCAGGGTGCTCCACGGCGCGGCCCTCCGCCACCGGTCGACCAGTTCGGCGCTGAGCAGCACCGCCGCCGGGTCAGCGCCGGGCAACGTACCGAGGCTGGCAGTCAGCGCCCCGGCGCCGCCCGCGACCAGCAGCAGCGCGATGACGGTCCACAGCAGTCGGTGCCCGGCGTTGCTCACGCCGGCCGTCGCCGAGGCAGCAGCCGGACGTCGATCCGGGCGGGGCGGGGTGCGGTGAGGTGGCGCAACTCCTGGTGCACGGCGAACTCGATCTCCGCCCGGGCCGCCGGGTCGCCGGTCGCGCGGACCCGGGGGCGCCACTGGCCGCCGCGCCGTCGGACCCGGACCCGGGCGCGGCGGACGCCCGGCACCGCGCTGGCGGCGTCGGCGAGCCGCCGTTCCACACAGCGCCGGTGCAGGTACCAGCCGTCGAGCTCGTCGGCGCGCAGGCGGACCGGCGTCCAGCGGCGCAGCTGGGCGACGAGGATGGCCAGGCCCAGCAGGAGAGCCCCGCCGGCCACGGCCCGGACGGTGGGGTCGCGCCACCGGGTGCCGCTCAGCGCGTCGAGCCAGCCGCTGGTGTCGAACGGTGTCGGTCGGTGCAGGGTGAGCAGCAACGCCTGGACGGCCGCCGCGGCGCCACCGAGAAGCAGGGCGGTGGCCAGCAGCAACGAGGCGACCCGGTTGGCCGTACGCATCTCAGCCGTCCTCCGGTGTGGCGGTGCCGACGCCGGAGGAGTCGACGCCGGGGACGAGCAGGTCGTCCACGGTGACGGTCACCACCGCCACGCTGAGCCCGGTCTGGGCGGCAACCTGGTCGGTGACCACCGCCCGAACCGTCTCGGCGATCGTCGGCACGCTGTGCCCGTACCAGGTGATCAGGTGCAGGTCGAGTCCGACGGATTGGTCATCCAGGCGGACCGCCGCCGGGCGGACGACGGACACGCCCGGCACGAGGCTGGCCGCCTGCACCGCGATCCGCGCGACGTCCGCGGTGTCGCCCGGGCGGCGCTCCGGACCGGTCGTCCCGGCAGCCAGACCGGTGCCGGGGTTCGTCCCCGCGGACGGGCGGGTGGTCACCGGCGCCGCCGAGCGTCGGCGCGGCGGTCGCCGAGACCGGTCACCGCGAGGTCGCCGTCGAGCACCCGGACGACCAGCCAGCCGAGCAGGCCGGCGAGCACGGCCAGGGCGGCCACGCCGGCGCCGGCGAGCGCCCAGACCGCCACGGCGAGGAACCCGGCGAGGAAGCCGAACTGCTGTCGCGACATGGTCACCTCCGGGCCGGTCCGGTACCGGCGGTCGCTGGATACACCCGGCGGCCATTCCTGGAACGTCGGCGCTGCTGTGATCCGCGTCACATCGTAAGTCGGTGGCCCATGATCGACCACCTAGACTCGGCCCGGCTCGACCGACCGGCGGATGGATCAGGCAGATGACGAGCATCGGGAGCGACGACCCCGGTTGGCTGCGGGCGATGCCCGCCGAGGCGGGACGCGACGCGCTGCTCAGCCGCGCCGGCCACCGGGTCCTGGCGGCACGCCGGCTCACTGATCTGGTCCAGGGTCGCCCACCCGGTGTCACTGGCAGCCAGTGGACCTCGGCGAGCCGCGCCAGCTTCGACTTCGTGGTCTACGCCGCCGACACCGGCCGTCCGGTCGTCGCCGTGCAGATCGGCCCGGTGCCGTCTCCCGGCTCGGCGGAGCAGCGCGTGGAGCGGCTCACGGACGCGGTGAGCGCGGCCGTCGGCCTGCCCGTTCTGCGGATCGGTACGCCCACGTTGAGCGCCGCCGAGCATGGCCGCCGCCTGGTCGAGTACGTGATCGACGCGCGCGCCTACGCCGCGGGCGGGGCCACCGCCGCCGGGACCGAACCGGCGCCGGTGGGCTTCCGGGACATCCTGGGCCGGCTGCCGGACGGGCGTACCGGGCCGGTCAACGACCTCGGCGCGCTGACCCGCGCGGCGGCGGTCGAGGCGTACGTGGCCGGGCAGGTGGCCGACCCGATCGTGCGAGGGCTGCACGTCCGCTGGGTGGACGGGCCGGCACAGGGGTGGAGCTGGGTGCAGGTACGCCCCGACGGGTGCCTCGTCGAGCAGGTCTCGGTGACCGAACACCGTTTCTCCTGTGGCATCGACGCGGCCCGGCTGGCCGAGGATCTCGCCGCCGTCGCGGTGGGGGAACGCCTACGGGAGAACGCCGTGGCCGACCTGCTGCCGCGCGGCGAGTGGACCGCCCGGATCGCCGCGCTGAGCCAGCGCCGCCACGAACTGGTCGGCGGTTTCGCCTTCGACCACCTCTGCGCCGACTGACCAGCGCCGTTTCACCTGCTGATCCCTGCTCCGCACCGGCTCCGTGTCGGGTCGCGGCAATTTCCTGTGCGTCTGTTGAACCTTCCCGGCCGCCGCCCCGTACTCCTGCGCGAATGAACAGGATCTCCCCATCCGCGTCCACCGGGCGCGGGAGACGGTGCGGAAAGGGCATCGTCGGCCATCGACGCATTACCGGGTAGGCCACGGTGGGTCACCACCGCGGCGTGCCACCTCACATCCGTCGGTCCGCCGAGGGCAGAAATCCACTACCGGATCGAGAAGGAGAGCAATTCGATGCGCAGGTCCACTCGGGCGCGCCGGCCTTCCGGCAACGCGCGGAGCAAGCGTCTGCTGGCAGTTGTCGGCACGCTCGCGGTCTTCGGCGGAGTTGTCGCCGTGACTCAGATTTCGTCGGCCCAGGACCGGCGGACAAATAAGCCACGTCCGGCTTCCGGGCAGTGCGTGGAGCCGAGCCCGGGCGCGACCGCGCCGACCGGCGGCGGCTCGACCACCCGGACCTGGCAGAACGGTCGGTGGGTGCGTAATCACTGGGGTGACGGACAGCAGTCGGTCCCCGAGTGCGAGGACGGCAAGGACGGCACGGTGGGCACCGGTACGGCCATCGCCTGTCCGGACGTGGCGGCCAAACTGCCGCAGGTGCCGAACCGGGCGCGGGCCGAGGTGGACCGCAACCTCGCCCAGTTGCAGACCCAGATCGCCGAGGCGGACCGCCGCCTCGCCGCCGAGGGCAACAAGGGTGAGGCGTTCATCCGCAGCGCGATCCTCCAGCCGTTGGCCGGCAAGCGCCGCGCCGTGCTGGACCGGATCACGACCGCCATCGACCGGGTCGGACCTCGGCCGCAGGGCCTCGCGCAGCTCGCCGAGTGCCAGGTGCAGCCCACCGGCGGCACGGGCGGCAACAACGGCGGCGGTACCTCACCCACCACGACCCCTGGTGGCGGCAACAACGGTGGCGGCACCTCACCCACCACGACTCCTGGTGGTGGCACCGCGCCCGGCGCCGGGCTCGGTGTGCTCGCCAACGACTGCGACGAGAGCCAGCTCGAGCCGCACAACGGTTTCCAGAACGGCAACCGTTGCGTGAGCACCGAGTTCGGTGAGGTCGGCGCGGCGGCCAACAACCCGTCGCTGCTGATCACCCAGTTCCCCGACCAGGTCGGCCAGAACCAGCCCTTCACCCTGCGGGTCAGCACCCGCAACCTGGTCCGGGACCGCTTCCTGGCCGCCGGTCAGGGTGGCTACTACGTGGAGAGCTCGCTCCTCAACGACCAGGGCCTGGTCCGCGGTCACTTCCACACCGCCTGCCGGATGCTGAACAGCCTGACCGCTCCGCCGGAGCCGCAGGAGGTGCCCGCGTTCTTCGTCGCGACCGAGGACGGCCGCGGTGGCGCCCAGCCCGACGAGGTGACGATCCAGATTCCGGGCCTGCCGCAGTCCGGTACCGCCCAGTGCTCCGTCTGGGCCGGTGACGGCTCGCACCGCCTGCCGATGATGGAGCGGGCCAACCAGACCCCCGCCTTCGACTCGGTGCGCATCGACGTCAACTGAGCTGACGTACCAACGGCGGCCGGCCACCCGGGGCGACAACCCGGGGTGGCCGGCCGCCGCTTCGTTTCCGGTGCCCGGACAAACGGCGGGGCCCCGCCGTTTCCGGCGGGGCCCCGTCGAGTCGCGTCAGCGG
The DNA here is from genome assembly GCF_042873195.1 of Micromonospora arida. NCBI lineage: Bacteria > Bacillati > Actinomycetota > Actinomycetes > Micromonosporales > Micromonosporaceae > Micromonospora > Micromonospora arida. The sequence continues at coordinate 323,857 of NZ_JBIALC010000001.1, forward strand.
CTCTTGTACGCCTCGACGACCTCAACCGGGATCCGGCCCCGCTCGGAAATCTTGTAGCCGTTCTTGACGGCCCATTCCCGGATGGCCCGGTTCTGCTCCCGATCCATTCCCGCGCCGGCGGGTCGCCCCGGTCGCCGGACCGAACGGGTGCTCTCCACCGGACCGCGCCCGATCCGCCGCCCCGCATTGATGTACGGATCGAGCGCCTTGCGCAGGACGCCGGCATTCTCGTCGGAGACATCGATCGTGTAGGCCACGCCGTCGAGACTGAACTCAACCGTCCGGTCGGCCTTCCCACCGTCGAGGTCGTCGGTCAGGACCGTGATTACTTTTCTCGCCATTGCCGATTACTCCCTGTGTGCGGCGGGATGTGTCCAAAGTCTGACCTATCACCCCGGTAATCCGCAACAATATGCCTTCCATTCATTCGGCGCGTCGCGATTCCGTTACGAGCAAAACCGTGAATCGGTTCGGTGTCGAGGCTTCATTCCCCGAGGATGCCGCTGTGACCGGCGAGGGCAGCCGCCTCGGCCCGGTTCGAGACCCGCAACTTGCGCAGCAACGCGGCGGTCATCCGTTTCACCGTCTGTTCGGAGACGTGCAGTTCTTCGGCGATGTCGACGGTGCTGCGGCCGGCGGCGATCGCCCGCAGCAGCCGCCGTTCCTCGCCGTCCAGGTCGACGGCCGCGAAGCGCGTGGGTCGCAGCACGGCTCGCAGCAGTTCGGCCGGCAGCACCGCCCAGCCGTCGAGGATGGCCAGCAGTGGGGGCAGCAGCTCCTCCGGTTCGCTGGTCTTGGGCAGGAACCCCTCGGCGCCGGCTCGCAGCGCCTCGACCGCTGGCCCGGGCTCGGCGGCACCGGACATCGCGACCACCCGTACCCGTGGGGTGGTCCGCCGGATCGCGGCCACCGCCCGGATGCCGCCGGGCGGCGGCATGTGCAGGTCGACAAGGGCCAGGTCGGGGCAGTGGTTGCTGACCAGGGCCGCCGCCGCGGCGGCGTCGCCGGTCGAGGCGACCACCTCGGCGCGGCCGTTGGTGGTGATCGGGAGCAGTAACTCCAGGCCGCGGACGAAAAGCGGGTGATCGTCCACGACGACGAGTCGCAAGGTGGAGGCTCCCGGCATGTCTGCGCCGTTCCCCAGCGGGTACCGATCATGCGGGTTCGCACCGAACGAGAGGAGTCGGGTGGATGCGCGTACGGCATGGTTTGCGGGACCTGCTGCGAGGGTTGCGCCCCATTGAGCCGACACCCGACGAGCGACGGCCGACGGCGGCCGATTCGGAGTTGCTGCTGCGGGTTTTGTGCCACGAGTTCCGTACGCCGATCAGCACCCTGACGTCGCTGACCCGCGCGCTGGCCGACGAGCGTCGCGAGCTGACCGGGGACGACCGGCGGGCGCTCAGTGAGCTGGCCCGCGACCAGGCCGCCCACCTGCAGAGCCTCCTGCGCGACGCGACCGCAGGCACCGGCGTGCTGACGCCGGCTCCGCAGCCGGAGCCGGCCGTCGCGCTTGCGGGCATCCTACGGGAGGCCGCCGCGCTGGTGCCGGTCGGCCGTCGGCGGGCGCGGGCCACCCGGCGGGCGGCCTCCTGCCCGGTGCCGGCCGGACGAACCCGACAGGTACTGGTCAACCTGGTGCAGAACGCGTTGCGTTTGCAGGAGGTGTTGGGCGGCAAGTGGGGCGAGATGACGGTCGCCAACCAGTATCTCTTCCAGGGTTGGAACTGCCGACTGCCCGGCAAGTACAAGGACCTGCTGCTCGACGTCGGCACGGAGGAGATGGGCCACGTCGAGATGATCGTCACGATGATCACCCGACTGCTGGACAACGCGCCGCTGTCGCTGACCGAGGGGATCGCGGAGGACCCCGGAGGTGCCGCGACCTACGCCGGCGAGAACCCGGCGCACTTCATCCACGGTGGTGGTGGCGCCCTGCCCGCCGACTCCAACGGGGTGCCGTGGAACGGCGCGTTCATCACCGCCAGCGGCAACCTGTTGGCCGATTTCCAGCTCAACGTCACCGCCGAGGCGCAGGGTCGGCTCCAGGTCGCCCGGTTGTTCCACATGACCGACGACCCGGGCGTCAAGCAGATGCTTCGCTTCCTGCTGGCCCGCGACACGATGCACCAGAACATGTGGCTGGCGGCGATCGAGCAGCTCAAGGAGGACGGGCTGGAGGAGATGCCGGTGCCCGAGGCCTTCCCGGACTCCGGCGAGTTCACCGAGGAGTACGGCTACACCTACCTGGGTTTCTCCTCGGGCACCGACGCCGCCCAGGGGCGCTGGGCATCCGGGCCCTCGCCGGACGGCAAGGGCGAGTTCCGGTACGACGACAACCCGCGGGCGAACGCGCCGGAGCCGGTGCTGCCCCCTGGTGACCCCCGCCTGTACGGCACCAACCCGGGGGTGGCCGGCTCGGTGGTGAACACGGTGAAGAGCAAGCTCACCTGAGGTGCCTCGTCGGGTCGCCCGCCGGTCCCCGGGCGGTTCGACGGACCGACCGGAAGAGTGGCCTGGGTCACAGATCGGAACAAGGGGAACGCTTTGTTACTTGAGTGAGACACGCTCAACTCAACGCGAGGTGTTCGATGGCAACTCTTCCGGTACTTCCGCTGACCGACGCCGTACTGCTGCCCGGCATGGTCATCCCGGTGACCCTCGACCCCACCACCCAGGCCGCGATCGACGCGGCGCGTGCGACCGGCGACCGCAAGCTGCTGGCCGTGCCGCGCATCGACGGCGAGTACGGCCCGGTGGGCGTGGTCGCCACCATCGAGAAGGTCGGCCGGCTGCCCGAGGGTGAGCCCGCCGCCGTCATTCGTGGCCTGTCCCGGGCCCGGATCGGCTCCGGCGTGCCCGGCCCCGGTGCCGCCCTCTGGGTCGAGGCGACCGAACTCGACGAACCCGCCTACGCCGGTCGGGCCCGGGAACTCGCCCGCGAGTACCGCGCCCTGGTGACATCCGTGCTCCAGCAGCGGGGCGCCTGGCAGGTCATCGACGCGGTGGAGCGGATGACCGACCTCTCCGAGCTGGCCGACTCGGCCGGCTACGCGCCCTGGCTGACCCTGGAGCAGAAGACCGAACTGCTGGCCGCGCCGGACGTCACCGCCCGGCTGGAGTTGCTGGTCGGCTGGGTGAAGGACTACCTGGCCGAGCAGGAGGTCACCGAGCAGATCAACAGTGACGTCCGCGAGGGGCTGGAGAAGTCCCAGCGCGAGTTCCTGCTGCGCCAGCAACTCGCCGCGATCCGCAAGGAGCTGGGCGAGGACGAGCCGGACGGCTCCGCCGACTACCGGTCCCGCGTCGAGTCCGCCGAGCTGCCGGAGAAGGTGCGCGAGGCGGCCATGCGCGAGGTCGGCAAGCTGGAGCGGGCCAGCGACGCCTCCCCGGAGGCGGGCTGGATCCGTACCTGGCTGGACACCGTCCTCGAAATGCCGTGGGGCACGCGTACCGAGGACAACACCGACCTGGCCGCGGCCCGGGCGGTGCTCGACGCCGACCACGCCGGCTTGTCCGACGTGAAGGACCGCATCCTGGAGTACCTGGCGGTGCGCAACCGGCGTGCCGAGCGCAACCTCGGTGTGGTCGGCGGACGCGGCTCCGGCGCGGTGCTCGCCCTCGCCGGTCCTCCCGGGGTGGGTAAGACCAGCCTCGGCGAGTCCGTGGCGCGGGCGCTCGGGCGTAACTTCGTCCGGGTGTCGCTCGGCGGCGTCCGCGACGAGGCGGAGATCCGCGGGCACCGACGCACCTACGTGGGGGCGCTGCCCGGTCGGATCGTCCGCGCGCTGCGCGAGGCCGGTTCGATGAACCCGGTCGTGCTCCTCGACGAGGTGGACAAGCTGGCCGCCGGCTACGCCGGTGACCCGGCCGCCGCCCTGCTGGAGGTGCTCGACCCGGCCCAGAACCACACCTTCCGGGATCACTACCTGGAGGTCGACCTCGACCTGTCCGACGTGCTCTTCCTGGCCACCGCCAACGTGGTGGAGTCCATCCCCGGCCCCCTGCTGGACCGGATGGAGCTGGTCACCCTGGACGGGTACACCGAGGACGAGAAGGTCGCCATCGCCCGCGACCACCTGCTGCCCCGGCAGCGGGAGCGGGCCGGGCTGACCGTCGACGAGGTCAGCGTCGCCGATGAGGCTCTCGCGCTGATCGCGGGGGAGTACACCCGGGAGGCCGGTGTCCGGCAGCTCGAGCGTGCCCTGGCCAAGATCCTGCGCAAGGTGGCGGTGACGCTGGCGACGGACCCGACGCCGGTACGCGTCGGCACCGACAACCTCGCCGGCTACCTGGGTCGGCCGAAGTTCACCCCGGAATCGGCCGAGCGCACCGCCGTGCCCGGCGTGGCCACCGGCCTGGCCGTCACCGGTGCCGGTGGGGACGTGCTCTTCATCGAGGCGACCAGCATGGAGGGCGAGCCGGGGCTGACCCTGACCGGCCAGCTCGGTGACGTGATGAAGGAGTCGGCGCAGATCGCGCTCTCCTACCTGCGCTCCAACGGGCGGCGGTTCGGCATCGACCCGAACGCTCTCGCGGGACGCCGGATCCACGTCCACTTCCCGGCGGGCGCGGTGCCCAAGGACGGTCCGAGCGCCGGCATCACCATGGTCACGGCCCTGGCGTCGCTGGTCACCGGTCGCCCGGTCCGCCCAGAGTTCGGGATGACCGGCGAGGTGACGCTCTCCGGTCGGGTGCTGCCGATCGGTGGGGTGAAGCAGAAGCTGCTCGCCGCGCACCGGGCCGGCCTCACCGAGGTGATCATCCCGGCGCGCAACGAGCCCGACCTGGACGACCTGCCGACCGAGGTGCGCGAGGCGCTGACCGTGCACACCCTGGCCGACGTGGCCGACGTGCTCGCCCTGGCGTTGCGTCCGGCCGACGTGAAGACGCTGGACGGTCCGGCGCTCTTCGCGGTCTGACGCTCCGACCATGCGGGCCCCCGCCGTCTTCCGACGGCGGGGGCCCTTTCGGTACGCGGGGGACGGTCTACTGTCTCGTCTGCACCGTCAACCACCTCTCCGCCGCGAGGCGGCCCCCTGGAGGAACCCCCGTGAACGTGGTGCTCTGGATCATTCAGATCCTGCTCGCCGCCGTCTTCGCCGGCGTTGGGCTGGCCAAGCTGAGCCAGCCCAAGGAGAAGTTGCGCGACGTCATGCGGTGGGTGGACCCGGTGCCGCCGTCGCAGGTCAAGTCGCTCGGCGCGGTCGAGCTGCTGGCCGCCGCCGGGCTCGTGCTGCCCGCCGCCACCGGCATCGCCACAGTGCTCACCCCACTCGCCGCCGTCGGGCTGGTCATCGTCATGATCGGCGGCATCCTGGTGCACCTGCGTGCCCGCGAGCAGCAGACCTCCCCGGACGGGCGTCGCACCGAGATCCAGGGCGCGGTCACCTGCGCGGTGCTGCTCGTCCTCGCCGCAGTGGTGGCCTGGGGCCGTTTCGGCCCGTACGCCCTCTGATCCGCGTCGGCCAGCACGCGACGATGCACAGTAGATACGGCTGCTGGACAGCGCCTGCTCTTCGACGCGGGCGGCGGGTGCTCTCGTTTCTCCCGCCGCCTCGCCGGGCAGTGGCGTCGGCGACCGTCGTGCTCCGGCGGTCGCCGACGGCGTGCTCAGCGCTCGTCGCCGCCGCGGTCGCGGCGCACGGTGGCCTTGCGGCCCTTGATCGTGCTGGAGCGCAACCCGGAGATGACCTCATCGGCCACCCCCTGCGGCACCTCCACCAGTGAGAACCGGTCGGCGATCTCGATCGAGCCGATGTCCCGACCGCGGATGCCGGTCTCCCCGGTGATCGCGCCGACCAGATCCTGCGGGCGCACCCCGGCGCGTCGACCCAGGCCGACGAAGACCTGGACGGTGTTGCCGCCGCCGGAGCGTGGCCGGCCCCCGCCCCGCCGGTCGCCGCCCCGGCCGCCGGCCTCCGGGCGACCCTCGCGCGGCCCACGGACCGGAGCCTGCGGGATCTCCTCCTCGTCGTCGGAGCCCGGCGACGTCACCTCGTGGGCCAGCTTCACGGCGGCGAGGGCGACCTCCATCAGGTCGAACTCGTCGGTCAGCGTCTCCACGATCACCCGGAACGGGTCGAGGTCGTCCTCCAGCAGGCTCTCCCGCAGGGCCGCCTGGGTCAGCTCCAGCCGCCGGGTGCGCATGTCGGCCACGGTGGGGATCTTGTCGATGGTGATCCGCTGGCCGGTCACCCGCTCGATGGTCTTGAGCATCCGGTGCTCACGCGGCTCGGCGAGGGTGATCGCCACGCCCTCGCGGCCAGCCCGACCCACCCGACCGATCCGGTGCACGTACGACTCGGGGGCGGACGGCACGTCGTAGTTGACCACGTGGGTCAGCTGCTCGACGTCCAGCCCACGGGCCGCCACGTCGGTGGCCACCAGCAGGTCGGCGGTGCCTGCCCGCAGCCGACCCATGACCCGATCGCGCTGCTCCTGGCTCATGCCGCCGTGCAGCGCCTCGGAGCGGTAGCCCCGACCGTTCATCGTCTCGGTCAACCGGTCGACCTCTTCCCGGCTGCGGCAGAACACGATCGCCGCGGTCGGGGACTCCACGTCCAAGACCCGGCCCAGCGCGGCCGGCTTGTGCGCCCGGGTCACGATGTACGCGCTCTGCCGCACCCGGGGCGCCTCACCCGCGACCTGCTGCTCCCGGCCGATCTCGATGCGCACCGGTTCGCGCAGGTGCTGGCGGGCCATCCCGTCGATGCGCGACGGCATGGTGGCCGAGAAGAGCACCGTCTGACGCTGCGTCGGCGCGTGCTCCAGGATCGCCTCGATGTCCTCGGCGAAGCCCATGTCGAGCATCTCGTCGGCCTCGTCGAGCACCACCGTGGCCAACCCACCGAGGCGCAGGGTGCCCCGGGCGATGTGATCGAGGGCACGGCCCGGGGTGGCCACCACCACGTCGACACCGCTGTCCAGTGCCCGCAACTGCCGCCCGATCGGCTGCCCACCGTAGATCGGCAGCACCCGCGCCCCCAGGTCCTTGCCGTAGCGGTGGAAGGCCTCGGAGACCTGTACCGCCAGCTCCCGGGTCGGCACCAGCACCAGCGCCACCGGGTCGCCGCCCTGACGGTGTGCCGCCATGAGGTTCAGCAGCGGCAGCGCGAACGCAGCCGTCTTGCCGGTGCCGGTGGCCGCCTGACCCAGCAGGTCCCGACCCTCCAGCAGCGGTGGGATAGCCTCGCGCTGGATGGGGGTCGGCTCCTCGTACCCGAGGGCGGCGAGCGCGCCCAGCAGCTCGGCGCGGAGCCCGAGCTCGGTGAAGGCGCTCACCTCGTCGGTGCCGTCGGGGGTGGCGTCGATCGGTGCGTCAATCGGTGCGTCGTGCTGTGCAGGTGCGGAACTCATGTGCCAAGCCTTTCATTACGCCGTCGGAGCCGCTGCGCCGACCGCCACAAGAGCTGTCCCCGAGCCCGTGCTGCGGCTGTTCCGCGACCCCGACGGCGGCTTCGATCAGGCGTTGGTGGTCAGGATTGCCAGGATCATGATTCCCGCGAATGCCGCGTCGAGCACGCCGCACCACTCCGCGTAGCCGCGCGGCACCACCCGGCCGCTGCGGTGGTGGACCAGGTCCCAGCCGGCATGCGCCAGCCAACCGAACGCCACCAGCCACTCGGCCGTCCGCCCGCCGGCAGCGACCGCGACCAGCGTCAGGGCAACCCAGCCGACCAGGCCGGCCAGTTGGGTGGCGAGCACCCCCGGCCCGTGCAGCGTGCCACGGACCACGCCGATCACCAGATAGCCGCCGGCCAGCACCAGCATCGTCCACGGGCTGAGCACGCTCGGGTCGACCCACATGTCGACGGTCATCAGCAGCGCCAGCCCGGTCGGCCAGCGGTGGGCGAGCGCCACCACGACCCGGTGTCGGCGTACCGGTGCCGGCGCTTCGTGCCGGTGCCGGAGAGCCACCAGCACCATCGCGGGGATCATCAGCAGGTGACCGCCGAGCATCAGCGCGTCGGCGTCGATCAGGCCGGCCCGAAACGGCACGAGCAGCAGCAGGAACGGGACGTACATCGCGGCGGCCATCTCGCCGACCGCGTGCCAGCCGTGCGCCCGGTAGCGCATCCCCACCGTCATCCCGACGGTCATGTTCGTGGCCATCACCAGGACGGCGACCTCCGGCCGGGCCAGCGCGTCGCCGATGCCCAGAGCGGTGCCGGCCAGCTCCCACAACGGCGCGAGCAGCAGCATCCCGGCGACCATCGCCAGGGCCATCTCGCCCAGATGCCACAGCAACCTCCGCCTGCTGCTGGCCGGTGCCGCGGCGGTCGGTGCCGCCGTGGTCGGTGTCGGGGCCGAGGAGGTCGGCTCGTCGGTGGGCAGGGGCGCGGGCGACGGTACGGCGGTGAGGCTGTCCGCGTACATCCGGGTGTTTTCCATGCCTCGACCCTGCCGGTGCCCCCCGTGTGACCGGCAGACCCGTTCGTCACCGGAAAACCGTGCGGACCGCACGGTCCAACCGTGACAGTTCGCAGGGGTGGACCGTGCCGGGGACGGTCCTAGGATCGGTGCGTGGCGAGCGAGGCGGTGACTACCCGGGCGGACCGCCGGCTGCGTCGCGCCCGGCGGGCGACGCTGGTGTCGCTGGCCACCGGCGTCTGGACGAGCATCCTGCTACCGGCGGTCGGCCTGACCCGCGAGCCCGACCCGGGCCGGGTGACACTCGGCGCGGTCGGCATCCTCGCCTTCGTGATCGCCCAGACCGTCGTGCTGTACGCGGCCGTGACGCCGTGGCTCGAGCCGCGCTGGCGACGTCGGGCCGAGCTGAGCCTGGTCGGGGTGGCGGTGCTGACCGTTCCGCTGGTGGGTCCGGTGGCGGCCGGCAGGTGGCCGACCTGGGCCTGGCTCGGTGCGGCGCTGATCGGCATGACGCCGCTGCTGGTGCGGTGGCGGGCCGGGCTGGCGGTCGCGGTCGGCGTCCTGGCGGTGGCGGTCGTGGTGGCCTGGTGGACCGGCGGTTCCGTTCCGCGCCACCTCGCCGTGACCGGTGGGATCGGCGCGGCAGTTGCCGCCTTCAACGGGTTCCAGGTCTGGTTCTGGGACCTGCTCGTGGAGGCCCGGCAGGGCCAGGCCGCCCAGGCGCGGCTGGCCGCCGCCGAGGAGCGGCTGCGCTTCGCCCGCGACGTGCACGACGTCCTGGGGCACCGTCTCACGGTGATCGCGTTGAAGGCCGAACTCGCCGCCCGGCTCGCCCCGGTCGACCCGGAACGGGCCGGGAGGGAAGCCGCCGAGGTGCAACGGTTGGCCGCCTCCGCGCTGAGCGAGGTACGGGAGACCGTGCACGGCTATCGGGCCGTCGACCTCGACGAACAGCTCACCGCGGTGGTGGGGGTGCTGCGCTCCTGCGGGGTGCGGTGCACGGTTCTGCCACTGCCGGCGGACCTGCCGCAGCCCGCCGCCATCGAGCTGGCGGCGGTGTTGCGCGAGGCGAGCACCAACGTGCTGCGGCACAGCCGGGCCGACTGGTGCCGGATCCGCATCGATCGGGAGGATGACGTGGCCAGGATGACGGTGGCCAACGACGGCGCCGACGACCGCGGCCCGGACGCGCACAGCCACGGCCTGCGCGGGCTGGCCGACCGGCTCGCCGCTGCCGGGGGCGAGTTGCGGGTACGCCGGGAGGACGCGATCTTCACCCTCGAAGCCACAGTGCCGGCGCCGTCGTGATCCGCGTCCTGCTCGCCGACGACGAGGACCTGATCCGGGTCGCCGTCGCCGCGCTGCTCGGCCTGGAACCGGACATCGAGGTGGTGGCGCACGCCGCCGACGGGAAGACAGCCGTCACCGCGGCGCTGGCGCACCGTCCGGACGTGGCCGTGGTGGACCTGGAGATGCCCGGCCTGGACGGCATCGCGGTAGCCGCCGAGCTGGCCCGGGTCCGACCCGACTGCGCGGTGGTCGTGCTGACCGGCCACGGTCGTCCCGGGCACCTGCGCCAGGCGTTGACCGCCGGCGCCCGGGGGTTCCTGCCCAAGGGATCGCCGGGTGCGGCGCTCGCCGACGTGATCCGCCGGGTGCACGCCGGAGGTCGCTACGTCGACCCTTCGTTGGCCGCCGACGCGTTGACCCTGCCCCCGTGCCCGCTGACCCCTCGGGAACTGGAGACGCTACGGCTGGTGGAGGTGGGTGCCCCGGTCGCGGTGATCGCCCGTCGGGTGCACCTGTCCACCGGAACCGTGCGCAACCACCTCTCCGCCGCCGTGCAGAAGCTCGGTGCCGCCGACCGGGCCGAGGCGGTGCGCACCGCCCGGGACAACGGCTGGCTCTGACCGCGGTGGATCCGTACCGGCTCAACCTGCGGGCGAGCTACACCCACCTGGTGATGGTGGCGGGCATCCTGCTCACCGGCATCGGAGGCGAGCTGATGCTGAAGGAGCCCGACGCGCAGCGGTCGGCCGGCAACGTCGTGGCGATCCTGGTCGGGCCGCTGACCTTCCTCATCGGGCAGATGATCTTCGAGATCTGGGTGTTCGGCCGCCTGACGAGGCACTGCCTCGCGGCCGTGGTGGCGTGCCTGATCCTCAGCCCGGTCGCGGCACGACTCCCGCCGCTGGCGGTGGGCCTGCTGGGCGCGGCCACCATCACCGTCGTCGCCATCTTCGACCTGACCCACCGCGCCCGGATCGCGGGTGAGGTCAACCCGGCGTCGGCCGGGGACGCTCCCCGCCGCCACCCGGCCTGAAGGGTGTGGCGCGGTTCCGATCCGTGGGGGTGGCGTGGACCGCCCGGCTAGCGTGGGCGCGTGCGTACGGTGGAACTTGTCTGCTCGCCCGGCCTGGAGGTCGCGGTCCGGGCGGTCTGGGGTCGGCTGGCCGCCGCCGGGTTGCCCAGCCTGGCCCGCAACATCCACCCGACCAACCGGCCGCACCTCACCCTCGCCGCCGTCGACGAGTTCCCGCCGGGGGTCGAGCACCACCTGGCCGACCTGTTCGACGCCGCGCTGCCGGTGCCGGTGACGCTCGACCGGGTCGTCGTGCTCGACGGCAGCGCCCCACTGGTCTGGCTCGTCCGACCCACTCCGGCGCTGACCGCGCTGCACGCCGCCGTCTGGGACGTTCTCGCCGAGGCCGACGGACATCGCCCGTGGCATGCGCCCGACGCGTGGGTGCCGCACCTGAGCCTGGCCCTGCGGTTCCGCAACGCCGACCTGCGGGCGGCTCGTGCCGTCGCCGGTGGGCAGCGCCCGACGGGCGACTTCGACGCCGCCCGCAGCTACGACGGCACGGACCGCTCGGTGACCGCGCTGACCCGGCTCCGCTGAACGCTGTCGGCCCGCCCCACCGACGAGCGGGTCCTGCTGGGTGTCTCGTCCACCGAGGGACTCGACGGCGGATCAGGTGTGCGGCCTTCCTAGACTGGGGCGATGAGCGTTGGCACCGACGGCCGGGGGATGGCCGAGCTGGCGGCCCTGCTGGCCGACGGCACCCGCGCCGGGATGTGCCTGGCGCTGCTCGACGGGCGGGCGTGGACCGCCGGCGAGCTGGCCCGGCGCGCCGGTGTCGCCCCGTCGACGGCCAGCGACCACCTCACCCGACTCGTCCGCGGTGGGCTGCTCGTCGAGGAACGGCAGGGCCGGCACCGTTACCTGCGACTGGCCGGGCCGTCGGTGGCTCAGCTGATCGAGGACCTGGCCGGGCAGGCCCCGGCCACGCCCACCCCGACCGGGTCGCTGCGCGCGACGACCGCCACCGCCTCCCTGGCGTACGCCCGGACCTGCTACGACCACCTCGCGGGGCGGCTGGGCGTGCTGATGTACGACGCGCTGCTGGCCGAGCGCCGGCTCGACCGGTCCAGCGGGTTGGCACTGACGCCCGACGGGTGGGCCTGGGTGGCCGGGTTGGGCGTACCCGTGCAGGTGCTGCGCGCCGCCCGCCGCCCGGTGGTCCGCGACTGCCTGGACTGGACCGAACGCCGCCCACACCTGGCCGGAGCGCTCGGCGCGGCACTCTGCCATCGCTTCACCGACCTGGGCTGGATCAGCCCGGGCACCGGCCGCGCCGTCCGTCTCACTCCGACCGGCCGCCCCGGCCTGGCCGCGGCACTGTCCATCCCCGAACACACCCTCGACCCGCCGGCAGCCCCGCCACCCACGAGCGGCCGCGCCTGACCGGCGAGCAGCTAGGTGACCGCGGCGGGATCGTTCGGTGTACGGCGAACGGTTCGGGCCCTACGGTCGGGCGGTGACTGACAACTGGCCGCTCATTGCGTCCGCCCCGGGAACACCGGCGTGCGGGCCGCCCTCGTTCGAACCGGAACGCGGTTGGTGGGTGACCCGGCACGCCGACGTGCGCGCGGCACTGACCGACCCGGCGTTCCAGGTGCCGGCCGTCGACACCGGTCCGCCCGGCACCCTCGCCTGGCTGCGCGCCACGGTCAGCCGGTTCAGTCCACCGCGACGGCACGCCGAGCGTCGGGCGGTCGCGGTGAGCGCGCTGGCCGGGCTGGACCCGGACGACCTGCGACAGGACGCGGCACGGCTGACCGTTGCCGTTCTCGACCGCGCCGGCGACCGCGTCGACGTGATGCGGGAACTGGCCCGGCCGGTTCCGCTACGGGCGTTGGCCGATCGCCTCGGTTTCGCGGATCCGGCAGCCGCCGGGACGGCGGTCGCGGTCGTCGCGGCGGCGTACCACCCGGGGGTGGACCCGGCCTTGACCGCGCGGGCCGACCGGGCGGTGACGGCGCTGCTGGCGCTCGCGCCGCAGGGCCCGCCGGAGGTACGGGCGAACCTGATCGGTCTGCTGGTCCAGGCGTGCGACGCGACCGCCGGCCTGATCGGCGCCGCCACCCATCACCTGCTGCCACCGGCCGCCCCGCGACCTCCGGCCACGGCACGGACCGCCGACCTGCTGGCCGAGGTGCTGCGCCTCGACCCACCGGTCCGGGCCACCCGACGGGTCACCGTCCACGAGGTACGGCTGGGCGGGCAGGATCTGCCGGCCGGGAGCCTCGTGCTGCTGCGGTTCGACGCGGCCAACCGTGACCCGCAGGCGTTCACCGAGCCCGCGGCGTTCCAGCCCGGTCGACCCGGTGCCGGGCTGTTGACCTTCGGCACGGGGGAGCGGGGTTGCCCCGGTGACCGGCACGCCCTGGCGCTGGCCAGCGGGGTGCTCGACGTGCTGCGGGAACGCTGCCGGCGTGATCCGACCCCGGTGTGCCACGAGCCGCACCCGACCCTGCGGGTACCGACGAGTCTGGAGGTGAACGTCCGATGAGCGAACGTCGTGCCGCGTTCCACGCCCTGCATCACGCCGGCCGCCCACTGCTGTTGCCCAACGCGTGGGACCACGCCTCGGCGGCGGCGCTCGCCGCGCGTGGGCATCCGGCCATCGGCACCACCAGCCTCGGGGTCGCCGCGACCGCAGGCCTTCCCGACGGCGTTGCGGCCACCGCGGGGGAGACCCTCGCCCTGGCCCGCCGGCTGATTCGGCTGCCGATGCTGCTCAGCGTTGACGTGGAAGGTGGCTTCAGTGACGACCCGGCGGAGGTCGCCGAGTACGTGGCGGAGTTGGCCGGGCTTGGCGTGGTCGGGATCAACCTGGAGGACGGGCGTGCCGATGGCACCCTCGCCGACACCGAGCTCGCCGTTGCCAAGATTGTGGCCGTGAAGGCGGCGGCACCGGAGCTGTTCATCAACGCCCGCACCGACACCTGGTGGCTCGGGGTGGACGACCCGCTGCCGCAGACCCTCGCTCGTGCTCGTGCCTACCGGGTGGCCGGTGCCGACGGGATCTTCGTGCCCGGGACTGTCGACCTGGCCACCCTGCGCGTCCTCACCGAGCGGATCGACGCTCCGGTTAACGCGCTGTACCAGCCGGGCGGCCCAGGGCTGGCTGAGTTGGGCGGCGTCGGGGTGGCCCGGGTCAGCACCGGCTCGCTGCTGTTCCGGGCCGCGCTGGGTGCCGCGCTCGCCGCCGCCGACGCCGTCCGCGACGGCGGGCCCACCACACCGACGGGACTGCCGTCGTACGCCGAGGTGCAGGCCCTGGTGCCGATGGACGGCGACTGACGGTGGTTGCCGGCGCTCCGGCGGTGGTTGCCGAGCAGGGCCTGGCCCGCCCCAGGCGGCCCGTCGGCGGGTGCTGTGCTCGGCTCGCTCGATGCGGCCCGGCCGGCCGGAAGTCGGCGGGCGTCGGCCGTCGGCCCGGCGGGCGTCGGTCCGTCGGCCGTCGGCCCGGCGGGCGTCGGTCCGTCGGGCGTCGGTGGGTGGTGTGTTGGTCGGTGCCTTTGGAGCTGAATCGTTTGCGACATCACGTGTCCGCCTGTGTGACGGGCCCGCCTGTGTGACGTCACGCCCGCCTGTGTGACGTCAGGGCCCGCTCGTGTGCACCACGGCTCCGCTTGCGAAGCCGGCGGCGTTGATTCGTTGGCGACATCAGCTCCAAAGCGCCAGGCCCAAGGATCACCCCTGCGTCGTCCACGCTCCGTTAGGGGGGAAATAGGAGGATTGTTCGGTCCGTTCCGGTCCCGATGATTACGGTGTGTTTCAGGGCGAACCACCCAGTGTCGTGACCGGAGAGAGGGACCTGTCATGCGAGTGCCCAGCCGTAGCCCGGGACAGCAACCCGGTTCGCCTCCGTCGCCTGCGGCTCCGGCCCGCCGCCGACCCTCCGGTGCGACCCCCCGCCGCGTTCCCGCCCCCGCCCCCGACCTGCCCGCTTACCGGGCCGCCGTCGCCGACCTGCTGGTCGAGGTCGGCGCCCTGGCCGACGCGGCGAGCACCCGGGCCCGGCAGGTGCTCATCGACGAGCGGCTGCGGGAGCCAGCCCTCGCCGCGGTCCTCGACGCCACCCCGCAGGGGCTGATCGGCGCGCGCGAGACGTTGCTGCTGGAGATGGCCCGCTACCAACCGAACGACCGCACCTCGGCGACCGACCTCAGCGCGCTGGTACGGATCTATCTGCTCTCCCGCATCGACGTGCTGTGGTGGCAGGACGCGCCGACCTTCGTCACCGACGACCAGGTCAACGGCAGCCCCGAGCTGGTCGATCTGGAGTGGCTGCGCCGCCGCGACCTGCTGCGCTTCCGCTATCAGGAGCAGCCCGCCACGATGCTGGGCCGGGCCGCCCGCGGGCTGCGTCGCCGACTGCGACCCGACGCCACCCCGCGCACCGCGGGGCTGCTGTTCCGCCGCGCCCGGCGCGAGGTGGTGGCGTTGCTCAACGACATCGGACGGGAGTTCGCCGCCGTCGCGCCGCCGGCCACCCCGCCGCTCTGGGTGACCAGCCTGGTCCGCAGCGCCGAGCACCAGTACCGGCTGCGCCGCCTGGGCTACGCGGCGATGCTGCCCAGCGGGCACTGCCTCGGCTACTCGGCCGACGTCGAGCTGGCCTGGTTCGAGCGGTTCGGCGCGCGCGAGGCCCTGGCGGAGCTGCTGCTGAGCCGGCAGGAGGCCGGTGAGCTGAACGTCATCGACGAGGGGCAGGCCTGGCACCTGTGTCTCGCGCCCACCGCCCGGCGTCGCCTACGCCGGGCGTACGAGGCCGAGATGGGGGTCTGAGCCGTGTGCGGCATCGCGTTGAGCATCGGCCCCGAGGCCGACCCGACGACCTTCCGGCGGATGCTCGCCGCCCTGGCCCCGCGCGGTGAGGTCACCGAGACCCGGTCCGAGAGCGGGCTGCTCGCCGGCACCCGCCGGCTGCGGGTCGTCGACCGGGACCGGGCGGTGCAACCGTGGACGTCGACCGACGAGCGGTGGCTGCTCTGCTTCAACGGCGAGATCTTCAACTACCGGGAGTTGCGGGCGCAGCTGACCCACCTGGGGCAGGCCTTCCGCACCGAGAGCGACACCGAGGTGCTGCTCGCCGCGTTCCAGCAGTGGGGCGAGGCGGCGGTCACCCGGCTCCGCGGTGAGTACGCCTTCGCGGTCGTCGAACGGGCCACCGGCCGGGCGTACCTGGCCCGCGACCCGCTCGGGGTCAAGCCGTTGTACTGGTCCCGTCGACCCGGCTGCCTGCACCTCGCCTCCGAGGTCAAGGCCCTCGTCGGACACGGCGCCCCGATCGCCGAGGTGCCGCCCGGGCACCACGGCTGGGCGGAGGCGGACGGGCACGTGCGACTGAGCCCGTACGTCGACCTGCTCACCATCGGTGACGGCCTGCCGGTCATCGACGACCCGGACGAGGCCGCGCTGCTGGTCCGCGCCGCGCTCAGCGACGCGATCCGGATGCGGGTGGAGACCGATCTGACCGTCGGGGTGGTGCTCTCCGGTGGGCTGGACAGCTCGGTGACCCTGCGGCAGGTGCGCGACATCCACCCGGACTGCGTCGCGGTGACCGTCGGCGTGGCCGACAGCCCCGACGTGGCGTACGCCCGGCGGCTCGCCGCCGACCTCGACGTGCCGCACGTGGTGGTCGAGCTGCGACCGCGCGACATCCGGCTCGCCGACGTCCGCGAGGCCATCCGGATCTCCGAGTTGACCGAGTACGGCGACATCATCAACGCGGTCGTCTCGGTGCCGATCTTCCGGCGGCTCCGCGACCTGGGCATCAAGGTGGTGCTGACCGGCGACGGCTCCGACGAGCTGTTCGGCGGGTACCCGATGTACCACCAGGTCGCCCCGGCGGCGGCCCGCCGACTGTTCCGGCATCGGATCCACAACCTGTGCCGCACCGAGTTGCAGCGGGTCGACCGGGCCGCCATGGCATACGGCGTGGAGGCCCGGGTGCCGTTCCTCGACCTGAGCGTGGTGGAGCTGGCGATGCGGTTGCCGGTGGATCTGAAGCTGCGCCACGGGCAGGAGAAGTGGATCGTCCGGCGGGCGTTCGCCGACGTGCTGCCCGACTACATCCTCCGCCGTCCGAAGAACCCGATGTCGTACTCGTCGGGGTTGCACGAGCGGGTCCGGCTGTACAAGCCGCTCTTCGCCCGGCTGCACCGCTCCTTCGGCTACGACCTGCAGGAGCCGGTCCGTCGGGACTTCGACACCGTGCTCAGCCGCTGCGGCAACGACCTGGACCGGGCCCTCGCCGAGGGGCTGACCCGACCCGACTACACGGTCCTGGAGCACGCCCGCGACCTGGTCGGCGCGGCCAAGTGGAACGCCGCTCCGATGGTCCGCCGGCTGGTCGGCCCGCGCCCCGCCCGCCACTGACGGCCGCCCCGCACACCACGCTTGACTCTGACACGCTGTCAGGGACGAGTGTGAGGGGACCATGTTCACCATCGGAGACTTCGCCAGACTCGGCCGGGTGTCGGTGCGGATGCTGCGCCACTACGACAGCATCGGCCTGCTGCGCCCCGCCAGCGTCGACCCGCACAGCGGTTACCGCTTCTACCGCGCCGACCAGCTCCGTCGGCTCAACCGGGTGATCGCCCTCAAGGAGCTGGGCCTCACCCTGGAACAGGTGCGCGCGATCGTCGACGACGCCGTCGACGTGGCCGAGCTGCGCGGCATGCTGCGGCTGCGCCGGAGCCAGCTAGCTGAGCAGTTGGCCGCCGACACGGCCCGGCTGGCGGCCGTGGAGGCGAGGCTCCGGATGATCGAGTCGGAGGGTCGGATGACCACCCAGGACGTCGTACTCAAGGAGATCGCACCGGCCCGCGTCGCGGAGCTGTCCGCCGTCGCGGCCAGCTACCAGGGCGAGGACATCGGACCGGTGATCCAACCGCTCTACCCCGAGCTGTTCCGGCGGTTGTCGGCGGCCGGTGTCAACCCGACCGGGCCCGCCATCGCCTGGTACGAGCCCGCCGACGCGGGCGGTGACGCTGTCGTCGTCCACGCCGGGGTGCTCGTCGACGCCGAGCCGGCCGCTGCTCCCGACGTCACGGTGCGCGACCTGCCGGCGCTGCGCAGCGCGGCGACCATCATCCACCACGGTGCGATGGACGACGTCGAGCCCAGCATGCAGGCGCTCGCCCGGTGGATCGAGGATAACGGCTACCGCACCGACGGTTTCGCCCGGGAGGTCTACCTGGACTACTGCGCGGACACCCCGGAGAAGGGCGTCACGGAGCTTCAGCTCGCCGTGTACCGGGACTGAGCCGAACGCCGCGCACTGGATCGTCCCGCCGGGATCAGCTCACCAGCAGCAGCGCGCCGACCGCGCCGAGCGTGCCGGTGACCGCGAGCAGGATGCTGGTCAGCACGAACCGGGTCAGCGGCACCGCCACCCCGGCCGCCCGGCACCGCTCGAACCACAGCAGGGTCGCCAGCGACGCCCAGGGTGCGGCCAGCGGGCCGACGTTGGTGCCGATCAGCAGGGCCAGCAGCCGGGTCGCGTCGCCGGCCGGCAGCACCGACTCGCCGGCCAGGTAGGCCGGCAGGTTGTTCAGCGCGTTGGCGAGCAGCGCTCCGGTGCCGCCGGCGCGTAGCGCGCCGAGCGCACCACCGTCGGCCCCGAGCATGGTGCCCACCACGTCGTCCAGCCCGTGCCGGCCGAGGGTCTGCACCACCAGGAACAGGCCGGTGACGAAGAGCAGTAGGCGCACCGGCACCAGCCCCGGGCGCAGCGTGGCGGGGGAGCGGACGACGAACCCGACCAGCACCAGCGCCAGCGCGACGGTGGAGGCGAGACCGATCTGCACGCCGGCGAGGATCCCGCCGATGAAGAGCAGGCAACCGGCGAGGGCGGTGCGGTGCAGCACCGGGTCCGCCGGCACGTGCGCGGCCGGCGGGACGAAACGCCCGCCAGTCGGTTGGTCCCGTCGCCACCAGGTGAACCAGAGAAGCGCCATGGTGACCGCCACCGCCACCAGCTGCGGCAGCGCCATGCGGGTCGCGTACGTCAGGGGCGCCAGCCCGACCCGGTCGGCGGCCAGCAGGTTGGTCAGGTTGGACACCGGCAACAGCAGGCTGGCGGTGTTCGCCAGCCAGACCGTGGTGACCGCGAGCGGGGCGGCGGGAACGCGCAGGGTGCGCGCCAGCGCGAGCAGGACCGGGGTGAGCAGCACGGCGGTGGTGTCGAGGTTGAGCACGAGGGTGGTCAGCGTCGCCAGGCCGCCGCAGAGCAGGAACAGCGCCGCCCACCTCCCCCGCGAGGCGATGGCCAGTCGGCTGGCCAGCACGTCGAACACACCGGCCACGGCGGTCAGCTCGGCGAGCACGATCACGGTGCCGAGGAAGAGCAGCAGCGGCAGGATCCGGTGCAGTGTGGCGGTGGTCTCCGCGCGGGGCAGCAGCCCGCTCAGCGCGCAGGCGGCGCCGACCACGGCGAGGACGACCGCCACCAGGTCCAGCGGGTGGGGTCGCCAGCGGGTGGTCGGCGCGGGTGGGGCGGGCGGTGCGACGACGTCAAGCTTCACGTCTGACCACGTTGACACGGTGGCGGGTCTGCCGCCCGCGCTGGCGCCGTCAGGGTGACCAGCCCCACCGAGGACCGGGGGAGCGCGGTCGACCAGCCGAGGTGCTGCGGCGCGCGGAACCCGACAGGCCGGCCCGGGGCGGGAGACAACCGACGATCGGCCCCACCGGCGTCCCGATGGACATGTGGAGGATCCTGCCGATGAGCTGACGGGCGGACGTGCGCGAACAGGGCCGGGCCCGGCCCCCGGAGATCGGGGACCGGGCCCGGTGTGGTGCGTGGTGCGTGGTGCGTGGTGCGTGGTGCGTGGTGGCTACCAGCCCAGGTAGCTGGGCTGGGTCTGCACGTTGAGCTCCTGGTAGCGGGTCAGCTTGGCCGACCAGGTACGCCAGTCGTTCAGCTCCAGGACGTCCAGGCCTTTCACCATGTCGTTCGAGTAGATGTGGCCGTTGTAGTAGTACGCGGACCAGGTGCCGCCGCCGACGAACGTGTCGGCCGAGAGCGGGCCGCGCTCCCAGAAGGCGATCTCCTTCGGGTTGGCCGAGTCGGTGAAGTCGAACACCGAGATACCACCCTGGTACCACGCCTGGACCATGATGTCCTTGCCGAGCACCGGGATCAGCGAGCCGTTGTGCGCCACGCAGTTCTCGGTGTCGGCGTTCGCCCGGGGGATCTTGTAGTAGCTGCGGAAGGTCATCGTCCGGGCGTTGCCGCGGCCGGCGATGTCGTAGATGGCGTCCGCGCCGCGGTTCGGGCCGACGGTCTCGTTGCAGGTCGCCGCCCCGCCGCCACCCAGCTCGTCGGTGAAGATCACCTTGGTGCCGGCGTTGTTGAAGGTGGCCGAGTGCCAGAACGCGAAGTTGACCTCGTCCCGGACCCGGTTGATGACCCGGGGGGCCTCGCGGTTCTTGATGTCGAGCAGGATGCCGTCACCCATGCAGGCGCCGGCGGCCAGGTCCTTCGACGGGTAGGCGGTGATGTCGTGGCAACCGGTGGTCGCCGAGCCGGTCTGGCTGCCGGGGAAGCCGCCGTCCGGGAAGAGGTTCGGCGTCGCGACCACGGCCGCGTCGGTCGGCTTCTTCACCGGCACCTTGATGATGGAGATGGAGTCGTGCGGCGGCTGGCAGTCCGGGAATTCGGCCCGCGGGCTGTACGACGAGACGTACAGGTAGATGGCCTTGCGGTCCTTGCCCGGCACCAGGGTGTGGGTGTGGGAGCCGCAGGCCGTCTCGACGGACTTGATGTAGCGCGGGTTGGCCTTGTCCTTGATGTCGAAGACCTTGATGCCCTCCCACGAGCCCTTCACGTCCGCTCCCTGCGTGGTGCTGTTGCAGGAGTCGTCGCTGCGCGACGAGTCGGTGGAGAGGAAGAGCAGGTCACCGTGGACGGAGATGTCGTTCTGCGACCCCGGGCAGAGCACCCGGGCCTTGACCGTCGGCGCGCTGGGCCGCGAAATGTCATAGATGACGAAGCCGTTGTAGTTGCCGGCGAACGCGTACTTGCCCTGGAAGGCGATGTCGCTGTTGGTCGCGTCCAGTGGGGCGACCTTGGGGACGTTGGCGATCTGGCGCAGGTTGGGGCTGCTCACGATCTCGTCGACGCCCGGGATCGTGTTGGTGAGCGCGGGGGCCGGGGCCGCCTGCGGCACCGTCTGGGCGCTGCTCGCCGGGGCGACGAGGGCGCTGGCGACGAGGAGGCCGGTCGTGGCGAGTGCCACGACACGCAGTTGTCGTAACCGTGGCTTGTGGAATCTGATCATCGGCGGGGCCCTTCGCAAGGGGGAGACGATGGTTGACACGTTACCGTCCGACGAAGAACGTCGATGTGAGCTGGATCACATGAAAGTGGGTTCTTCAATGGATAGCATCGCGGTGACCTCGACTGCAGGGAGTGGCCCATGACCAACCGGCGCGCACGCACCCTGGCGGTCGTCACACTGGCTCTCGTGTTGCCGCTGGTGGTGTTCATGGTGATCCGCCTCGACGGCGACACCGGCACGAGCGCACCGCAGCCGGTCTCCGCGCCCGCCACCTCCGCCGCGTCGCCGACGGCCAGCCCCGTCCCCACCGACCTGACCGTCATCGCGCCCGGCCGCCCGGGCGAGACGGCGGCCACCCGCCCGGCGCACGAGGTCCGCGACGCCGGTCCCGCCTCGCACAACTCGCTGGACGTCTATTTCGTCCGGATGATGATCCCGCACCACGCGCAGGCCCTGGCGATGGCGGAGCTCGCCCCCGACCGGGCCGCCGACCCCGACGTCCGGGCCATCGCCGAGCGCATCCGAGCCAGCCAGGGGCCGGAGATGGGCATGATGCGCGGCTGGCTGCAGACCCGTGGCCTGCCGGCGGAGGTGCAGGGGCACGACCACGGCACCATGCGCGGCATGCAGTCGCCAGAGGCGATGCGGCAGCTCGCCGCGGCCCGTGGCGCCGACTTCGACCGGCTCTTCGTCCAGATGATGACCGAGCACCACCAGGGCGCCATCGAGATGGCCACCAACCTGCTCACGGTCGGCTCCGACCTGACGCTCAACGAGTTCGCCAACTCCGTCGCCACCGAGCAGACCGTCGAGATCGACCGCATGCGTGAGGTCCTCGGCGGCTGAGCCCGGGCGCGGGGCGCGAGGGCCTTGCATCCCGGCACGTACGCTGGGTGACCGTGAGACGCACCCTGTTCGGTCGCCCGCTGCGCGGCGCCGCCTTCGACGTGGCCGTCGCCGCGCTGGTGGTCCTCGTCTCCCTGGCCGCGGCGGTGAACCAGCCGGGCGGTTGGGCGGCCACGGCGGTGGGCGTGGGGATGGCGGTGGCGCTGCTGTTCCGCCGCACCCACCCGAGCGCGGTGACGGTGGCGGTCGCGGTGCTCGCCCTGATCCAGGTGATCGCCCGCTGGGGTCCGCTCATCTACGACGTGGCCGTCCTGATCGCGCTCTACAGCGTGGTGAAGTACGGCCGGCGGCTGCGCGACGGCGTACTCGCCGGCGCGGTCGCGGCAGTCGGCGTGCTGCTGGCCGCCGCACAGACCCCCAACGTCATCCAGTGGTGGGTGACCGCGCTGTGGTACGCACTGGTCACCGGGGCGGTGTGGCTGGTCGCGCTGAACGTGCGGACCCGCCGGCTCTACGTGCTCAGCCTGGAGGAGCGGGCCACCACCCTGGAACGCGAGCGGGAGGCCGAGTCCCGGGCGGCGGTCGCCGAGGAGCGCACCCGGATCGCCCGTGAGCTGCACGACGTGGTCGCCCACAGCATGGCCGTGATGATCGTCCAGGCGGACGGGGCCCGGTTCATGCTCGACCGTGACCCCGCCCAGGCGCGCACCGCCGTGAAGGTGGTCGCGGACACCGGCCGGCAGGCGCTGGAGGAGATGCGCCGCCTGGTCGGCGTTCTGCGCGACGCCGGCCCGGCCGGCGCGGACGGGGCCGACGGGCTGGCGGTGGCGGCCGACCCCGAGCACCGACGCCTCGCGCTGGCCGAGCTGCCCGACCTGCTGGCCCGCTTCGACGACGCCGGTCTGCACGTCCGCAGCACCGTCACCGGTGCGCCACCGGCCCTGCCGCCGGGCCTGGAGCTGACCGTCTACCGGGTGGTGCAGGAGGCGTTGACCAACGCGCTCAAGCACGCCGGCGTCGGCGCGGGCGTCGAGGTCGTCCTGTCGTACACCGCCGAGGCCGTCGTGGTCCGGGTGGTCGACGACGGTCGCGGCCGCCCGCTGGTCAGCCCGGCGCCGTCCGGCGGTCACGGCCTGCTCGGCATGCGGGAGCGGGTGACGGTGTACGACGGCAGCCTCACCGCCGGTCCCCGGCTGGCCGGGGGCTGGCAAGTAGAGGTTCGGCTGCCGCTACCGTCAGAGCCGGCAACGGAGGTGATTGCGGCATGACGGTCCGGGTGGTGATCGTGGACGACCAGGCGCTGGTCCGCGCCGGGTTCCGGATGGTGCTGGAATCCCAGCCCGACCTGGAGGTCGTCGGGGAGGCGATCGACGGCGCGGACGCCCTGCGGGTGCTCGCCCGCACCGAGGCCGACGTGGTGGTGATGGACATCCGGATGCCCACCATGGACGGGGTGGAGGCGACCCGTCGACTCTGCGCCGAGCGGCCCGCTGGTGGCCCTCGGGTGCTGGTGCTGACCACCTTCGACACCGAGGCGGACGCGTTCGCGGCGCTGCAGGCCGGGGCGAGTGGCTTCCTGCTCAAGAACGTCCCGCCGGAGGAGTTGCTGGCCGCGATCCGGGTGGTGGCCCAGGGCGACTCGGTGGTGGCTCCGTCGATCACCCGACGCCTGCTGGACCGGTTCGCCGGGCAGCTCGGCGCCGCTCCGGGCGCCGACCCTCGACTCGCGCAGCTCACCGAACGGGAACGGGAGGTGCTGCTGCTGGTCGCCCAGGGGCTGTCCAACGCGGAGATCGCCGCCCGGGTGCACGTGGCCGAGGCGACGGTGAAGACCCACGTCGGGCGGATCCTGGCGAAACTCCAGCTGCGCGACCGGGTCCAGGCGGTGGTCCTGGCGTACGAGAGCGGGCTGGTCACGCCCGGCGGATGACACCGCGTACGACCTGGGTCGTAGCGGCCGGCGGGCGCACCGCGACCCGGGGCGCACGCAGGTCGAGCGCGCAGGTGGAGATCGACAGACCGGTTCCGGCCATAGCGTCGGAGGGGTCCGATCCGCCACCTGCACCGGGAGCCCCGCATGATCCGCCTGACCCTGCGTTCGCTGCGCGCCGAGGCGCTGCGCATGCTGCTCTCGGCGCTCGCCGTCGTGCTCGGCGTCGCGTTCGTCGCCGGCACGATGATGTTCGTCGACGGGATGCGGGCCGGGGCGTACGAGCGGGCCGGCACCTTCGACCGCCACACCGATCTGGGGGTCTACTCGGCCGGCCGAGAGGTGTTGCCCCCGGCGCTGGTCGACCGGGTGCGGGCGGTCGACGGGGTGGCCGCCGCCGCCGGTGAGCTGACCAACACCGCCGGGATCGTCGGAGCCGACGGTCGGCCGGTGCTCGGCTTCACCATGCTCGTCGCCATCCCCACCGAGGACGCGCTGCGCTCGTACGACGTGGTGGCCGGCCGGTTGCCCGACCGGGCCGGCGAGGTGGTGCTCGACGCGCCGACGGCGGCCGAGCAGGGCTTCGGGCTCGGCGCGGCGGTCCGGATCGGCGCCTCCGGCGGGGCGGCCCGCCCGTACACCCTGGTGGGCACCGTCGACGTGGCGGACACCGCCCGCGACGTCGGCGGTCCGTTCGTCGGCCTGGTCGGGCCGGACGCCTTGGCCCTCACCGGCGAGCGGGGCTACGGCCGGATCATGGTGGCGGCCCGCCCGGGCGCCGACGTCGCGACGCTGACCGAGAAGGTACGCGCCGCATCCGGCGCCGAAGCCACGGTGAAGAGTCGCCAGCAGATCCTCGACGACGCCGTGGAGGACGCGGTCCGCAACGTGGACCAGTTCCGCATGCTGCTGTTGATCTTCGTGGGGGTCGCCATCGTGGTGGCCGGCTTCGTGATCGCCAACACCTTCGCGATCGTGCTGGCCCAGCGGACCCGACGGACCGCGCTGCTGCGCCTGATCGGCGCCACCCGGGGACAGGTCTTCCGATCCACAGTGCTGGAGTCGGCGGTGCTGGGGCTGGTCGCCTCCGCGCTCGGGGTCCTGCTCGGGGTGGCCCTCGCCGCCGGGTTGCGGCTGCTGCTGTCCCAACTGGACGTGCCGGTCACCGGTAGGCTGACCGTGACCGGTTCGACAGTGCTCACCGGCCTGCTGCTGGGCACCGGGCTCACCGTGTGCGCCGCCCTGCTGCCGGCCTGGCGGGGCACACGGATCGCACCGGTGGCCGCGCTCACCGACGCCGCGGTGCAGCCCAGCCGGGGTGCTGGTCGGGTTCGGCTGAGCATCGGCGCGGTGGTCCTCGCCGTCGGTGTGGCCGCGCTGGCCGGCGCCGCCAGCGCCGGTCAGCTACTACTGGTGGCGGTCGGTGGGGTGCTCACCTTCTTCGGGATCGTGCTGTTCGGGCCCGTGCTCGTCCCCGCGCTGGCCCGGGTGTTCGGTTGGCCGGTCCGACGAGTGCTCGGCACCATCGGTGAGCTGGCGGTGAGCAACACGGTGCGCAATCCGCGGCGGGTCGCCGCGACGGCCACCGCGCTGGTGATCGGTATCGGACTGGTCTCAGCGTTCATGGTTGGCGCCCGCAGCACCAAGGACGGCATCGAACGCAGCGTGGACGCCCAGATCGGGACGGACTTCGTGGTCAGCGGAATCGGTCAGGACCTGCCGGCCGCGCTCGTCGGCGAGCTCGCCTCCCGTCCCGAGCTTGGTGTCGTGCACGAGCAGCGCAACACTGTCGTCGACGACGTCGAGATCCGCGCGGCCCACCCGGCGCTGGTCGGCCGGACGCTGAGCGGAGTGCTGGCCGGCGACGCCGAGCGGGTCGGGCCGGGGCAGGTGCTGGTGCACAGCGAGTTGGCGCGGGCCCGCGGCTGGCAGGTCGGCTCCCCGGTGACCGTCGGGGGGAGGTCGTTCCGGGTGGCCGCCGTGGTGACCGACGACAGCCCCGGTGGTGAGGTGCCCGCGGGTCACGTCATCGACCTGTCCGACCAGGACTTCGCCGAGCTCTTCCCCGCCCGGCGCGGCTACCTGGCCGAGATCGACCCCGCCGCCGGGGTGAGCCCCGAGCGGGCCCGCGACGCGATCACCGCAGTGCTGGGCCGCTACCCGACGGTGAACCTGATGGACCAGGGCGCGTACAAGAAGATGCTCACCGGCACTGTGGACATGCTGCTCGCCTTCGTCACCGCGCTGCTCGGTCTGGCCGTGGTGATCGCCCTGGTCGGTGTGGCGAACACCCTGAGCCTGTCGGTGGTCGAACGGACCAGGGAGAACGCCGTGCTGCGGGCGGTCGGGCTCACCCGAGGGCGGATGCGGGCTGTGCTCGCCGTCGAGGCGGTGCTGATGGCGCTGGTCGGCGCGGTGCTCGGGGTCGGGCTCGGCACCGGAGTCAGCGCGTCCGCGATGGCCCTGCTGGACCGCCTCGGCGGCGACTTCCACGTGGTGCTGCCGCTCGGCCAGCTCGGGCTGATCCTCGGTGTCGCGGTGCTCGCCGCTCTGCTCGCCTCGGTGCTGCCGGCCCGCCGGGCGCTGTCCCGCCCGGTCGTCGAGGCGCTCGCCGACCAGTGAGCCGGTCGCGGTCCGGACCGGCCGGGTCCGACCCCGGCGACCGGACGGACATCCGCTGGCCGGTCCCGCCATCTTCCCCGGCGGCGGGACCGGCCAGCGGTGCCGGGTCTACAGGCGCTCGACCATCGGGCCGACGCACCGGTTGCGGGTGTCGAAGACGTAGCGGGCGTGCCTGACGACGAGGTCGTAGTCGAAGCTGTCATGGTCGGTGGCCACCACCACGGCGTCGGCCGCGCGCACCTCACGCTCGCTGAGCCCGACCACTGTGACTCCGGCGGGGATCTGGTGCGCCTCGGCGTACGGCTCGACGGCGTGCACCTCGGCGCCGAGGGCCTGCAACCGACGGGCCACGTCCACGGCGGGGGAGTCGCGCATGTCGCCGGTGTTCTTCTTGTACGCCAGACCGAGCAGCAGCAGTCGGGCGCCGCTGACGGCCCGGCCGTCCCGGTTCAGCCCACCCATGATCCGCTGGGCGACGTGCTCGGGCATCTCGTGGTTGACGTCGTTGGCCAGCTCGATGAACCGGAACTGCCGACCGAGGCGGCGCTTGACCTGCCAGGACAGGTAGCACGGGTCGATGGGCAGGCAGTGGCCGCCGACGCCGGGGCCGGGCCGGAACGGCATGAAGCCGAACGGTTTGGTCGAGGCGGCGTCGATCGCCTCCCAGACGTCGATGTCGAGGTGGTGCGAGAGCATGGTCAGCTCGTTGATCAGCGCGATGTTGACCTGGCGGAACGTGTTCTCGATCAGCTTGGTCAGCTCGGCGACGCGGGTGGAGTCCACCGGTACGGTGCGTTCGACGAGGCGCTGGTAGAACTCGTCCACCCGGGCCAGCGCCGCCGGGTCCACACCGGAGACCACCTTCGGGGTGTTCTCCAGCCGCCAGGTCGGGTTGCCCGGGTCGATCCGCTCGGGGCTGTAGCCGAGGTGGAAGTCACCGGGGCTGGTCAGGCCGCTGGCCGACTCCAACAGCGGGCGCAGCAGCTCCTCGGTGGTGCCGGGGTAGGTGGTCGATTCCAGGATCACCGTGCAGCCGGGGCGTACGTACGGGCCGATACCGACGCCGGCCTGCTCGACGAAGCTCAGGTCCGGGGTCCCGTCGCGCAGCGGGGTCGGCACCGTGATGACACAGATGTCGAACCCGTCAGCGTCGGTGTATTCCGTGCTGGGGTGGTAGCGGCCGCTGCCCAACGCGCGGCCCAGCCGGTCGGCCGGGATGTCCTCGACGAACGACTCGCCGGAGGCGAGACGCTTCACCCGGTCGGCGTCGACGTCGAGACCGACCACGTCGAGCCCCGCCTCGACGGCCCGCATGGCCAGCGGCAGTCCGACGTACCCCTGACCGATCACGACCAGCTTTTCAGCGCTCACCCAGGCTCCCGCAGCAGATGGTGTAAATAGCCTGCTCAGAGCCTAGAGGCGTCTTCGGCGTCGTAAGTCCGTTTTGGGGATATCGGTGCTGGTGGGACTGACGGGGGTCGGCGACACTGGTCCGCTCAACCGCCCACCGGCACCTCCGGATCGACCGGCGCGCTGGAGGTGGGGGGCGGATCAGAGGGCGGCGCGGTCGTCGGCGGCGCGGCGGTCGTGGGCGCCGCGCTGGTCGGCGGCGCCGTGGTGACGCCCACCGTCGGGGTCGGCGGGCCGACCGTCTCGCTGGGCTGCAGGCTCGGCGTGGCGGAGACCGAGGCCGACGGGGAGTTGCTGGAGACGTGCGGCCGGTCCGGCCGGACCGGCTCGACACTGGTGATCTGCTCGTTCGCCGCGGGCAGGTCGACGGGGCCGCTCGGCGCCACCGTCGGCGAGGTGGCCGGCAGATTGACCGCCGGGTCGTCGCCGACGTTACGTGTCGCGGCCAGCGCCGCGCCGAGCCCGACCAGCGCGACCAGCATGGCCGCCGCCGCGCCGACGAGCGGACCCCGCCGTCGCTGGCGCCCGGCCGCCACCGCCGCGCCGGCCGGCACGTCCGTGCGGGTGCCCGGCCCAGCGTCGCGCAGCGCGACCGGCCCGGCCATCGCCGTCGGCGGCTCGCCGCCGGTGACCGCCGTCCGAGCGGCCTCGGCCATCGCCGCTCCGCTGGTGAACCGCTCCAGCGGATCCTTGGCCAGGGCCCGCGACACCAGGGCGCGGACCGCCTCCGGAATGTCGTGCGGCAGCTCCGGTGGCTCGTCGTCCAGGTG
Organism: Micromonospora arida; assembly: GCF_042873195.1. Lineage (NCBI taxonomy): Bacteria > Bacillati > Actinomycetota > Actinomycetes > Micromonosporales > Micromonosporaceae > Micromonospora > Micromonospora arida. Next base: position 352,450 of record NZ_JBIALC010000001.1, read on the forward strand.
CCGCACGGCGACCTGGAGCGGATTGTCACCGGTGAAGGGCGGACTGCCGGTCAGGCAGCAGTAGGTGACCGCGCCCAGGGCGTAGATGTCGGTGGCACCGCTGACCGGCCGACCGGCGGCCTGCTCCGGAGCCATGTAGAGGGCGGTGCCCGGCACCGCGTTGGTGCTGGTGATGCTGGTGATGTCGGTGGAGCGGGCCACGCCGAAGTCCACCAGGACGACAGTGCCGTCCTCCTGCACCAGCAGGTTGCTGGGCTTGACGTCGCGGTGCACGATGCCGCCGCGATGCGCCGCGTTGAGCGCTGCGGCCGCCTGGGCCACGATCGACATCGTCTCGGCCACGTCGAGCCGCCCGGCCGCCTCGATCCGCTTGGACAACGGCTCGCCGGCGACGAACTCCATGACGAGGTAGTCCGCGCGCCCGCCGTCGGGGAGGTCGTCCGCACCGCAGTCGAAGACCTGCACGATGCCGGGGTGCCGCAGCGCCGCCATGATCCGGGCCTCGGCGCGGAACCGGGCGATGAAATCGGGATCGGAGACCAGTGCCGGCAGGAGAACCTTGACCGCCACCTGCCGGCCGAGGATCAGGTCGGAGGCACGCCAAACGTCGCCCATGCCGCCCGTGGCGACACGTTCGTCCAAGCGGTAGCGACCGCTGAGCACGACCTCCGATGACAACACCGCATTACCGTACCTAGAGTGGCGCGGGGCGGCGCGCCGTGGCAGGGCCGCCGGGCGGCTGGTTCGGACTGGCCGATCCGGCCTGACCTGTGTGGACGCACGCCCTTCGTGACGGTGTGGATGTGTGGTGTCACGAAAAGCGACTATTTCCGTCGCTTGGGTCGTCAAAGGGGGCAGGAAACCGCCTCCAGGGGTGGTTGGCGACTGTCACGTACGTGCCGTTACGACGACGCGCCGTCGAGCCGAGTTGATAATTGTCACTCTTCCGTGACACGACGCCGACTTGTCGCGTCGTGAGCCCGCTCTTAGCGTTAGCCCGGCTCGGGCCCTCCCGGCCACCTCGGCGCGCAGCGCGCCGATCGATCACCCTGGCGTTGGCTCCCGGACACGCCGCCCCGACAATCATGGTCGCGGGCACAATCAGAGCGGTGGAGGGCGGTGCGGTACTGGTGCTGATCGGGCGGACGACTCGTGCCGCGTGGTGTGCGCCAGCCCGGTTGGTCGGGCCGACACGCCTCGAACGATGCGTGGACCGCGCATGACCGCCGACCTGTCGGAGGTGGTCACCGCAGCGCAGGCCGGGGAGGAGGAGGCGTTCCGCTTTCTCTACCGCAGCCTCCAGCCCGGGCTGCTGCGGTACCTGACCGCGCTCGTCGGGGCCGACGCCGAGGACGTCGCCTCCGAGACCTGGCTCCAGATCTCCCGTGACCTGCCCGGTTTCACCGGGGGCGAGTTCCGGGCCTGGGCGGTCACCATCGCCCGTAACCGCGCGATGGACCACCTGCGCCGGATGCGCCGCCGCCCCTCGCTGCCGGTCCCGGTGCAGGCGCTCGCCGAACTCGCCAGCGACGCGGACACCGCCGAGCGAGCCAGCGAGACGCTCGGTACCGAGACCGCCCTCGCGCTGATCGCCACCCTCCCGCCCCGGGAGGCCGAGGCGGTCCTGCTGCGGGCCGTGATCGGGCTGGACGCGGGGTCCGCCGGCCGCGTGTTGGGCCGCCGGGCCGGCGCCGTGCGGACCGCCGCCCACCGAGGCCTACGCCGGCTCGCGGTCCTGCTGGAGCGGCAGAGCCCGGCCGAGTCGTCGCTCGGGGTCGAGGGGGTGCCACCGCCGCGTGCGGGGAGCAGCCCCGCCCTGCGGGCATCGCACGTCGAACCGGCGGACGGCTGACGTGAGGGGACTCCCGATGAACCCGTTCCGGCGAGCCGACCACGCCGACACCGAGCGGCTGCTCGACTCGACCCCTGCGCGGGTGGACGCCACCCTGGATCAGGCCCCCTCCGCCACGCCCACAGCAGTGGACGCGAACTCACGTGGGGCCCACCTGAGCGCCCGCAACGTGCCCCCGGCCGAGCCGGTGGCCGCGTTGCTCGCCGCGGCGGCCGGCCCCGTCCGCCTAGGCGAGTTGGCCGGGGAGGACGCCGCGGTGGCCGCGTTCCGGGCCGCCCGGGCCAACCCGGCGCCGGCCGTGCCGCAGCGGCCACGCCGTCGCCGGATGACCACCGGCGCGGTGGCCTGGATCGGCGCGGTGGCAGCTACCGCCACCGCTGGGGCCGCCTTCGCCGCGGTCACCCGGGACCGAGGGCCAGACCCGGTCGCACCGGCACCGTCGCGCCCGTCACCCTCGCCGCACCAGGGCGCATCCCGGTCGACCGAGCCCGGTCGGTCGGTGGGCCCCGGAACCCCGGCGCCGGGCGCGCCCGTCACCGCCACGCCGCCGGCCGGTCCCACCACCGCCGGCCAGGTGCACGGGCTGTGCCGCGCGTGGCGGGCGAAGAAGCCCGAGCAGCGGGAGAAGGCACTACGCACGCCGGCCTTCCAGAGGCTGGTGACCGCCGCCGGCGGCCCCGCCGAGGTCGAGGCGTACTGCCAGCGGGTGGTACCCGAGACGAAGCCGTCCGAGCCCGCGACGGTCACGCCCACCGAGTCGGCGAAGGACAAGCCGTCCCCATCGGGGAAAGCCCCGCCGTCACCGCCGCGACCGGGTCACTCCGCCGGCGGCTGACCGGTCGGCGGTTGGAGCGGTTTGTTCCGCCCTGCTTCGGAAATTCGTCTGTTAGACAGAGGTTGGTGGCGCCGTGCACGCCCCCGACGGTGTCGGTGGGTGGGTTTACGGTGGCACGGTGTGCCGGACCCGGCGCACGGAGAGGGGGCCCGACCCTTGGCGACGTCATCCGACCTGGACCGCAGCGCCATCCTGCGCGAGTCCGCAGCCGCAGTCCGACACCTCGCCCGGATCTGCTTCAAGACCGGCCCACCCACCCACACCGGCGTCGAACTGGAATGGACAGTGCACGACGCCGCCGATCCCGCCCGCCCCGTCGACGCGACGCGGCTGCGGGCGGCGCTGGGGCGGCACAGCCCCGCCACGCTGGATGCCACCAGCCCGGCCGAGTCGCTGCGACACGGCGGCATGGTCACCCTGGAGCCGGGTGGCCAGTTGGAGATCTCCACCCCGCCCCGCCCCTCGGTCGCCGCGTTGATCCGCGCCACCGAGGCCGACATCGCCCAGGTCACCGACCTGCTGGCCGCCGCCGGGCTGGTCCTCGGCAGCAGTGGCATCGACCCCCACCGACGGCCCCGCCCGGTGGTGGAAACCCCCCGTTACCGCGCGATGCGCGGAGCCTTCGACCGCCACGGCCCGGCCGGCCGCACGATGATGTACAGCACCGCCGGCCTGCAGATCTGCCTCGACGCCGGCGAGCCGGACCAGGTCGCTGACCGCTGGGCCGCGGCCCACGCGGTCGGGCCCCCACTACTCGCGGCGTTCGCCTCCGCCAGTCGACACGCGGGGCGGCGCACCGGTTGGGCCTCCGCGCGGATGGCCGCCTGGCTGGCCATCGACCCGGCCCGGACCCGCCCGGTCTGGTCGCCCTCCCGGGCCGGGGACGATCCGATCGACGCCTGGATCAGCTACGTGCTCGCCGCGCCGCTGCTCTGTCTGCGCCGGCACAGCGCCGACTGGGCCGCGCCGCCCGGCGTGACCTTCGCCGACTGGCTCGACGGCGCACTGCCACAACCGCCCACCACCGATGACCTCGACTACCACGTCAGCACCCTCTTTCCGCCGGTGCGGCCACGCGGCTACCTGGAGCTGCGCTACCTGGACGCCCAACCCGACCGCGGCTGGCGGCTGCCACTGGCGGTGCTGACCGCCCTGTTCGGTGACCAGGGCACCGTGCGGGAGGCGTACACGATCGCCACGCCAGTGGCGCACCGCTGGTCGGCCGCCGCCCGGCACGGCCTGGCCGACCCGGCGCTGGCCGCCGCCGCGGCGGCCCTGCTCGACCTGGCCCTGACCACCCTGCCCCGACTGGAGCTGCCGACCAGCACCCACGACGAGATCCAGCGAGGGGTACGCCAGCGGCTGGCCGCCGCAGAGAGGAGAGACCAGTGAGCGCGAGGAGTGAGCCGGTTCTGCGAGCCTCGCAGTCTGGCCGGGTCGACGGCGAGCAGTTGCGCGACCACATCGCGGTGGAGTTGGCGCGGGCCCGTGCCCGCACCGCGTTGCTGACCGAGGTGGTCGACGACGCCGACCTGACGCGCCAGCACTCACCGCTGATGTCGCCGTTGGTCTGGGACCTTGCCCATGTCGGTAACCAGGAGGAGCTCTGGTTGGTCCGGGACGTGGGCGGCCGGGAGCCGGTCCGGTGTGACATCGACGAGTTGTACGACGCGTTCAAGCAGCCGCGCCGGGACCGCCCCGCGCTGCCCCTGTTGCCGCCCGCAGAGGCGCGCGCCTACCTGGCCACCGTTCGGGACAAGGTGCACGACCTGCTCGACGCGGTGACCTTCACCGAGCGGCCGCTGGTCGCCGACGGGTTCGCCTTCGGCATGATCGTGCAGCACGAGCAGCAGCACGACGAGACCATGCTCGCCACCCACCAGCTGCGCTCGGGGCCGGCGGTGCTGCACGCCCCGGCGCCGCCCGAGTCGTCGGTCCGGGTCGGCGCGGAGGTGCTGGTGCCGGCCGGCGAGTTCACCATGGGCACTGACACCGATCCGTGGGCGTTGGACAACGAACGTCCGGCGCACCGGGTCGACCTCCCGGCGTACGTCATCGACGCCGCCCCGGTGACCAACGGCCAGTACGCGGCCTTCATCGCCGACGGCGGCTACACCGAGCAGCGCTGGTGGAGCGCGGCCGGCTGGGAGCATCGGGTTCGGGAGCAGCTGAGCGCCCCGATGCACTGGCGTTCTGACGGCGACGACTGGTCGTATCGGCGCTTCGGTCAGTGGGCGCGGGTCCGCGCCGACGAGCCGGTGGTGCACGTGTGCTGGTACGAGGCGCAGGCGTACGCGGCGTGGGCCGGCAAGCGGCTGCCGACCGAGGCGGAGTGGGAGAAGGCGGCCCGGTGGGATCCGACGACCGGGCGGTCGCGTCGTTACCCCTGGGGGGACGACGACCCGACCGAGGCGCACGCCAACCTCGACCAGCGTCATCTGCGGCCGGCGCCGGTGGGCGCGTATCCGGCCGGCGCGTCGCCGTTGGGTGTGCACCAGCTCATCGGCGACGTCTGGGAGTGGACCTCGACCGCGTTCGGCGGGCATCCGGGGTTCGCCGCGTTCCCCTATCGCGAATACTCGGAGGTCTTCTTCGGCGGCGACTACCGGGTGCTGCGCGGTGGCTCGTTCGGCACCGACCGCTCCGCCTGCCGGGGCACCTTCCGTAACTGGGACTATCCGATTCGCCGGCAGATCTTCAGCGGTTTCCGGTGTGCCCGGGACGCGCGACCGGACGAGTCGTACCGGTGAGTCGCCGCACGACCGGCGGCCCGGCGGCGGGTTGGGGGCGCTGATGTGTCGCCACCTGGCCTACCTGGGGCCGCCGGTCACCCTGGCCGAGCTGTTGTTCGACCCTCCGCACTCGCTGGTGCGGCAGTCCTGGGCGCCCCGTGACATGCGCGGCGGCGGCACGATCAACGCCGACGGGTTCGGTGTCGGCTGGTACCCGGGTGAGGGTGAGCCGGTGCGGTACCGGCGGGCGCAGCCGATCTGGAGTGACCCGACCATCGCCCAACTCGCGGCGGTGACCCGCAGCGCGGCGGTGGTGGCGGCGGTGCGCTCGGCCACGGTCGGGATGGCGGTGCTCGACGGCGCGGCGGCGCCCTTCGCCGAGGGGCGGTGGCTGTTCAGCCACAACGGTGTGGTCCGCGGCTGGCCGGACGCCGTGGTGCCGCTCGCCGCCGGTCTGCCGGTGCGTGACCTGCTCACTCTGGACGCCACCACCGACTCGGCGCTGCTCTGGGCGCTGGTGCGGCATCGGTTGCGCACTGGTGCCGACCCGGTCGAGGCAGTCGGGCGGACGGTGACCGACGTCGCCGCCGCCGCCCCCGGTTCGCGGCTCAACCTGCTGCTCACCGACGGGCACCGGGTGGTGGCCAGCGTGGCGGGGCACGCGTTGTCGGTCCGCGAGACGCCGGGTTCGGTGCTGCTCGCCTCCGAGCCACACGACGACGATCCCGGGTGGCGGTCGGTGCCGGAGGGGCACCTCGTCGTCGCCACCGCGGGTGAGGTGCGGGTACGTCCACTGCCGACCCCGGTGAGCCGCGCCGGGCAGGCACGCAACGGTTGATCGAACAGAGGAGCGAACCGATGACCGCGGAACCCCTGGAGATCTACCTCGAAGAGGCTGACCTGGAGCGTGGCCTGCGCGACGACGTCCGGGCAGGGCTGAGCGCCGAGCGAAAGTGGCTGCCGCCGAAGTGGTTCTACGACGCCCGGGGCAGCGAACTCTTCGAGGAGATCACCCGACTGCCGGAGTACTACCCGACCCGGGCCGAGCGGGTCGTGCTGGCCGCGCACGCTCCCGACATCGCGGCGCTGACCGGGGCAAAGACGCTCATCGAGCTGGGTTCCGGCTCGTCGGAGAAGACCCGGCTGCTGCTGGACGCCTTCACCCGCCGGGGTGGGCTGGGCACGTTCGTCCCCCTCGACGTGTCGGTCAGTGCGCTGCGCGGGTCCACCGCCCAGATCGCGGCCGACTATCCGCGCCTGCGGGTGCGGGGCATCGTGGGGGACTTCACCCGGCAACTGGACCGGCTGCCCACCGGCGGTCGGCGGTTGGTGGTGTTCCTCGGCGGCACCATCGGCAACCTGTTGCCCGCCGAGCGGGCCGAGTTCCTGACGGCGATGCGCGCCGCGCTGGAGGTCGGCGACTGGTTGTTACTCGGCACGGACCTGGTGAAGGACCCGTCGGTGATCGTGCCGGCGTACGACGACGCCGCCGGGGTGACCGCCGAGTTCAACCGCAACGTGCTGCACGTGATCAATCGGGAGCTGGGCGCCGACTTCGACCCGGCCGCGTTCGAGCACGTCGCCGTGTGGGATCCCCAGCACGAGTGGATCGAGATGCGGTTGCGGGCGACCCGGGCGATGAGCGTGCGGGTGCTCGGGCTGACAGTCGATTTCGCGGCGGGGGAGGAGCTGCGTACCGAGGTGTCGGCGAAGTTCCACCGGGAGGGGGTCGCCGCGGAGCTGGCCATGGCCGACTTCGCCGCGGCGGAGTTCTGGACCGACCCGGACGGGCTCTTCGGCGTCACGTTGGCGCGGGCGCGGTGAGCCTGTTCACCCGGCTGGGCCGGGCCGGGTGGTGATCCGATAGGCTGACCACGCGAAGGGGAGTAGCCCCCAATGTCGTGGTCGACATACTGGTGCGTTCCGCATCCGGCCACGCGGCCCCGGTTTTTTCGGGGCGGGCGAGACCTTCGACTCAGGCTGTTGCAGCCGGGTCGAGGGCGCCCCTGTACCTCCTCCCGGCGTGAACGGGAAGGACGTCATGGAGGGATTCTTCGCCGCGCTGGTCGTCAGCTTCGGCGTCATCTTCGTCGCCGAGCTGGGGGACAAGTCCCAGCTGATGGCGCTGACCTTCGCCACGCGGTTCAAACCGATTCCGGTGCTGATCGGCATCACGGTCGCCACCGCGGTGGTGCACCTCGCGTCGGTCGCCATCGGCGCGAGTCTCGGGGCGGTGCTGCCGACCGAGTGGATCTCCCTGGTTGCCGGCGTGGCGTTCCTCGGGTTCGGTGCGTGGACGCTACGCGGGGACAAACTCACCGAGGAGGAGAAGCGTAAGGCGGAGAAGACCAACAAGACCGCGTTGGTGGCGGTCTCGGTGGCGTTCTTCCTCGCCGAGCTGGGCGACAAGACGATGCTCGCCACGATCACGCTCGCCACCAAGTACGGCTGGTTCGGCACCTGGCTCGGCTCCACCATCGGCATGGTGGCGGCGGACGCGCTGGCCATCCTGGTCGGCCGGATGCTCGGTCGGCGGCTGCCGGAGAAGACCATCAAGTACGGTGCCGCGATCCTCTTCGCCATCTCCGGTCTCTGGCTGATCCTGGAGGCGGTGAACGAGCTGACCTGAGCGCCGACTAGCCGCCTGGTGGGCGGGTAACGGCCCGGGGTGGATCCGGCCGAGTTGTTGCGCCAAGGCGATCAGGTGCTGGTTGCCGTGGTGGAGGTGGCCGGCGCGCTGGTGATCTTCGTGGGCGCGGTGTGGGCGGCGGTGCGGTTCGTGGTCGAAGGGCTGCGACATCGCAGCGCCGCCCGCTTCACGCCGATCCGGCTCTCGCTGGGCCGCTTTCTGACCCTGGGCCTGGAATTTCAGCTGGCGGCCGACGTGCTGCGCACGGCGGTGTCCCCGTCGTTCACGCAGATCGGCCAACTGGCCGCGATCGCGACGATCCGAACGGCGTTGAACTACTTCCTGGGTCGCGAGATCCGTCAGGAGCAGCGTCAGGTGGCCGAGGGGGAGCGTCAACCGTGACGGGCGCCCTGGTCACGGCGGCCACCGTCCTGGCGCTGGTCGCCGGGGTACTCACCACGCTCACCACGGGGGCGCTGCGCAGCGGCGTCCGGGTGCTGCTGGACCTGCTCACCGCGGCCGGTCTGCTGCGGCTCGCCGGCGAGCCGGGTTGGAACGGCCTGGCCGGCGCGGTCGCGATCATCGCCCTGCGTCAGCTGCTCGGGGCGGCGCTGAGCCGCCCACCCCCATGGTCCGGCCGACAATCCCCAGCGCGCTGCGCTGAGGACGATCACCACCTACCGTTGGCCTCGACAGGTGAAGCGGGAAAAGCGGGAGGATGACCACATGAGCCGGCACGACGAACCGAACGAGTACGGCTTCGCCGGCGATGGCACCGCCCCGGAGCCGCCGCCCGGCGGGAAGCCCGACGAGCAGGATCGGGTCGAGGAGGTGGCGGTGCCGGGCGACGACTTCACCGGGCCGACGGCCGAGGCGCTGGTCGAGGAGACCGAGGACCTGCCGCCCGCCGACCGTCGCCGCTGAGCGCGAGCCCGCGCGGTTGGTGCGGCGGCGAAACCGCGCTGGTCGGGCCGCGCCGCCCCCTCGGCGTTCGCGTTCACCGGGCCGCGTCGGCGCGCTCAGCGGGTCTCGGGGTGCTGGTAGACGTCGGGTACGCCGTCCCCGTCGGCGTCCAGCCGCTCCCGCTCGGCCACCCTCCGGTACGCCGCGTTGCGGCGGCTGAGCACCGTGGCGGCCAACCCGGCGGAGATCACCGAGCCGAGCAGGACGGCCGCCTTGACCCGGTCGTCGGCCGTGCTGCCCACCCCGAACGCCAGGTCGCCGATGAGCAGCGAGACGGTGAAGCCGACGCCGGCCAGCAGGGCGATCCCGAGCAGGTCGGCCCAGGTGATGTCCTCGTCCAGTTCGGCGCGGGTGAACCGGGCCAGCAGGTACGTCGAGCCGAAGATGCCGATGCTCTTGCCGAAGACCAGGGCGGCGACGATGGCGATCACGATCGGGTCGCTCAGCAGGGCGCCCAGGTCGGTGCCGCGCAGCGTGACCCCGGCGGCGAAGAGGGCGAAGATCGGCACCGCGAAGCCGGCCGACACCGGCCGCCAGCGGTGCTCCAGGCGGGCGGCGAGCCCACCCTCGCTGGCGGTGGCCGGCTGCTCGCCGCCCGCCGGACGACGGGCGAGCACCGGGACCGTGAAGCCGAGCAGGACACCGGCGACCGTGGCGTGCACGCCCGAGGCGTGCACCAGTGTCCAGGCGGCGATCGCGAGGGGGATGAGCGCCCACCACCAGGTGCGCCCCCGCTGCACCAGCACCGCGAAGAGCCCGATCGGCGCCAACGCGGCGAGCAGCGGTACGGGGTGGAAGTCGGCGGTGTAGAAGATCGCGATGATGGTGATCGCGAACAGGTCGTCGACCACCGCGAGGGTGAGCAGGAATGCGCGTAGGCCCTGGGGCAGATGTGAACTGACCACCGCGAGGACGGCGAGCGCGAATGCGATGTCGGTGGCGGTCGGAATGGCCCACCCGCGCAGGCCGTCCCCGCCCCCGTTCAGCACCACCGCCACGTAGATCAGCGCCGGCAGCAGCATCCCGCCGAGCGCGGCCGCGATCGGCAGCGCGGCTCGGCGCGGGTCGCGCAGGTCACCGGCGACGAACTCCCGTTTGAGCTCCAGGCCCACCACGAAGAAGAAGATGGCCAGCAGGCCGTCGGCCGCCCAGGTGGCCAGATTCAGGTCGAGGTGCCAGGGCGCGCCGGGCCAGGGCACCACGTCGCCGAGCCGCGTGTACGAGTCGGACCACGGGGAGTTGGCCCAGATCAGCGCGATCACGGCACCTGACAGCAGCAGCACGCCGCCGACGGTCTCGGTGCGCAGCACGTCGGCCATGTGCCGGGCCTGCGGCCAGGACGATCGGGAGAACAGCCGGATCTTCGGCGGACGCGGCCCTGATGGCGGGGTGGGGGAGGTCAACTTTGGGCTCACCTACGGGAGTCGGGACGGCAGGAATCCACTCGCCGACCAGACTTCCCGGCACACCGCTGTCAACCCTATCCGGCGGCGCGGTCGGCGGCGACCGCTGGGCCGATCGGACGCCATCCGATCGGCTTCCGACTTTTCCCCGTTGTCGCCGCAGCCGAATGGGCGTTTGTCGGGTTGGTCATGCGGGCGCACATCTCGCCGCCGGAAAATACATAACTCCGGACATAAGCCGTATGAGCCGCTTTAATGGTTTCACGAGTTTAGAGACGACCTTGGGGGTTTTCGTGAAGTTCTTTGCCGTAACCGGACCGGCACGGGGGCGCTCCTGATGGACCTGCTCCGCCAATTGCGCCACGTGCGTCGGCACTGGTGGGTCGCGCTGGTCACGGTCATGGTGGCTCTCGGCGTCTCGGCGTTCCTGACCGTACGGGCCCAACCCCGGTACGTCGCCTCGGTGACCTTCTTCGTCACCACCCCCAACACCGGCGTCAGCGACGCCTATCAGGGCGGGCTCTTTCTCCAGCAGCGCGTCAAGTCGTACGCCGACCTGCTCAGCAGCGATCGGCTGGCGCAGAGCGTGGTGGCCGAGACTCCGGTCGGCCTCACCGCGGACGAGGTGCAGCGCCGGGTGAGCACATCGACCGAGACCGGCACCGTTCTGCTGCGGGCGTCGGTGACCGACACCGACCAGACCCGCGCGTTGCGCGTGACGGAGAGCCTCGCCAACAAGTTCGTCGAGCTCGTTCAGAAGGTCGAGACGACCCCGGAGGGCAAGGCGCCCATCAAGATCGAAGTGGTTAGTGGCCCGCGGGTCAGCGCCAATCCCGTCTCGCCGCAGCCGGCCCGCAACCTCACCCTCGGTGGCCTGGTCGGTCTGATCCTCGGCGTGGGTCTGGCGATCCTGCGGGGCGTCGCCGACGTCCGACTGCGCGATGCCGCCGGCCTGCAACGCGCCACCGGCAGCCCGCTGCTCGGTGAGATTCCGTTCGAGGCCAACGCCCGCAGCGCCCCGCTGATCGTGGGCGACGCCGCGACCTCGGCGCGCGCCGAGGCGGTGCGCAAGCTGCGGACCAACCTGCGCTTCGTGGACGTCCACGAACCGGCCCGGGTCATCGCGGTGACCAGCGCCCTGCAGGGCGAGGGCAAGACCACGCTCTCCTGCAACCTGGCCATCGCGTTGGCCGAGGCGGGCTGGCGGGTTCTGCTGGTCGACGCCGATCTGCGCCGCCCGAAGGTCGACGACTACCTGGGCCTGGATGCCGGCGTCGGCCTCACCGACGTGCTGGTGGGTGACGTGAAGGTGGGCGACGTCGTGCAGCGCTGGGGCGACAAGTCGCTGCTGGTGCTGCCCAGCGGGTCGGCCCCGCCGAACCCGAGCGAGCTGCTCGGCTCCAAGGCCATGTCGGACCTGCTACTGGCGCTGCGCGAGTCGGCGGACATCGTGATCATCGACACCGCGCCGCTGCTCGCGGTGACCGACGGCGTGGTGGTGGCCGTGCAGGCCGACGGCGCGCTGCTGGTGACCCAGCAGGGCCGTACCTCGCGGACCCAGGTCGCTGCGGCGGCCCGGTCACTGCACTCGGTCTCGGTCCGGCTGCTCGGCTGTGTGCTGAACATGGCCAAGGTGGCCAAGGCCGAGGCGTACCAGTACGAGGCCTACCGGGTGGTGGCCTCGACGGCCGAGGCGTCGGTGCCGGCCGACAGGGCCGCGTCCGGCCGGCACAGCGCGACCGCCGACGGGGTCAACGGCGTCCCCGACCACACCCAGGAACTCACCCGGCTGCCCCGATGAGCGCGGCGAGGGGTCGCAGCGACCGTTCGATCTCCTCGGCGCAGCGTCGGAAGTCGGCCGCGGTACCGCCGATCGGGTCCCGAAGGTCGTCCTCGTCCGGGGCGGCGGGTTGCAGCCGTCCCCGGGCCTGGGCGGCGGCGGCGATGGCCGCCCGCAACGGGTCGTCGGCCGAGTCGGCGGGCGGCTCGGCCGCCGCGGCCAGCCGGCCGAACTGGCGCAGCGTGAACGTCCGGTGCAGCGCTCCCGGCGCCAACGCGGTGCAGACCGAGCGTTGGCGTCGGGTCGCGGTCAGCACGAGCGTCGCGTCGACCAGGTACTCGGGCCGCAACCCCCGGGTCCGGAACGCCGCCGGGTCCGCGCCGATCTCGGTCGCGACCTCCAGGGCGTACGGGTGCATGGCCAGCCCGTCGACCGCGTCGGTGCCGGCGCTGGCCACCTCGACGGGTCGGTCGGCCAGCAGCCGGCGGGCCAGGTACTCGGCCATCGGCGACCGGCACAGGTTGGCGTGGCAGACGAACAACACGCGATCAGCCATCGGTGCCCCTCTCATCGGTACGGACACGAGCGCTCGCACCGCGGGGGCGGTGCGTCGACGCCGGTGGCCGCGCGGGGAGGGGTTGTCGGCATCGTACGCGCGCCGCACGCCGGCCGGTCGTGGTGCCGCGCCGGTCGCCGGCGATCCCTGTGGGACGGGGGCGCACCGGTGAAGATCGGCATCCTGTCGTACCACTTTCCGCCCGAGCCGGCGTTCATCCCGGGGAGCCTCGCCGAGGAGCTGGCCGCGCGTGGGCACGAGGTACGCGTCCTCACCGGATTTCCGGACTACCCCGGCGGGCACGTCTATCCCGGCTGGCGGCAGCGGTGGCACCACGAGACGCACAGCCAACGGCTGAGCGTCCGACGGGTCCCGCGGTACCCCGGGGGCGCCGCGTCGGTCGGCGGCCGGATGGCCAGCTACCTCTCCTTCGCCGGCAGCGCTGGGCTGGTCGCACGCCGGTTCCTGGGCGACGTGGACGCCCTCTACGTCTTCCAACTGCCGGCGACGACGTTCGCCGCCGCCGGAGTGCTCCGGTTGCTCGGGCGGGTGCCGGCGGTGCTGCACGTGCAGGACGTCTGGACTCGCGACGGCGCGGACGAGGGGGGCGAGGGGCGCTGGGCGGCACGGATGGGCAGCGCGATGACCCGGATCTACCGGACCGCGGCGCGAATCGCGGTCGCGGCGCCGTCGATGCGGGATCTGGTGGTCGCGGCCGGTGCCGACCCGGCCCGGGTCCGGCTGGTGCTGAATTGGACCGACGAGCGGATCTTCCACCCGGCGACACCCGGCGTGGCGGCTCGCCAGCTGGTCCGTCGCGACGGCCGGTGCGTGGTGATGCACGCCGGGACCATCGGGGCGCGGCAGGGGCTGGAGACCGCGGTCCGTGCGGCCGCGGCACTGGACCGGACGATGGATCTGGTCCTGGTCGGTTCGGGCGCGGCGGAGCGGCAGGTGCGGGGGCTCGCCGCCGAGCTGGGCGCGGGGAACGTCCGTTTCCTGGAGCGGCGGTCGCCGGTCGACATGCCGGAGCTGTACGCCGCCGCCGACTATCAACTGGTCATGTTGCGCAACCTTCCGGAGCTGCGCGGCATGGTGCCCGGCAAGCTCCAGGCCGCGCTCTCCTGTGCCGCGCCGGTGATCGCGTCCGCCGGTGGGGACACGGCCGAGCTGGTCGAACGGGCTCGGGCTGGGTTGTCCTGCCCACCCGAGGACTGGGCGGCGTTGGCCGACAGGTTCTGGTTGGCCGCCACCATTCCGCCGCCGACCCGCACCGAGATGGGTCGCCGGGGTCGGGCCGCGTACCTGCGCGAGATGTCGCTGCCCGCCGGCGTGGACCAGATCGAACGGCTGTTGCACGAGGCGGCTGGACGGGTCGCAGAGCCCGCCACGGAGCCACGAAGAAAGCTCGCTTAAAGGACGACAAACGCAATAACAGTACAAATTTCCCTGATGCGTGCTAAGAACGTCAGGGAATCGACCTTCTGTCCGGTTCCGCGATTGGGAGTGTGGTGTGACGGTGAGCGAACGACCGATCCGGCGGCGGAGCCGGTCCCGGCGTCGTCGGCGGGCCCGACTGCGACGGGCCCTCCTTGGTGCCCTGGTGGTCGGCTCGCTGCTGCTGGCGACCGCCGGGTGGATCGGCTTCCGTGGCTGGCAGGCGCGCACCCACCTGCTCAACGCCGCTGGCCTGGCCCGAGAGTTGAGCGCCCAAACCGTCGGTGGGGACACCGACCGCGCCCTGCGGACGCTCGCCGCCCTTCAGGAGCAGGCCGGCGCGGCCCGCGCGGCAACGGCCGACCCGAGTTGGCAGCTCGGACGACGTACGCCGATGGCAGGCGACGACCTCGACGCCGTCGCGCAGATCGCCGCCGCCATCGACGAACTGGCTCGACACGCGTTCCCGACCCTGCTTCGGGCGGACCTGACCAGCCTGGTGCCGACCGGGGGCCGGGTGGACCTCGCCCGACTCGCCGCCGTCTCCACCCAGCTGACCGAGGCCCACGAGTCGGTGCAACGTACCCGCCAGAACCTGGCGGCGGTGCCAGCCGACACTCTGGTCAGCCAGATCCGGCAGGCGCTGAGCGACCTGCGCGACGAGATCGACCGGCTGGCCAGCCTCACCAGGGCTGCCGACCAGGGAGCCCGCCTCCTCCCGCCGCTGCTCGGCGCGAACGGCCCACGCCGCTACCTGCTCGTCTCGCAGAACCTCGCCGAGTTGCGCGCCACCGGCGGCATGTTCGGCGCGTACGCGATGATCGAGGCGGAGAACGGCAAGGTGAAGATGGGCAAGCAGGGCAGCAGTGCCTCGCTCGGCCGGTTCACCCCGGCGGTGAAGGTGCCCGCCGAGACCCGGGCCCTCTGGACGGACCTGCCCGGCATCTATCCCGCCGACGTCAACCTGTCCCCGCACTTCCCGACCGCCGCGACGCTGTACCGCGAGATGTTCCGGCGAAAGACCGGCACCACTGTCGACGGCGTACTCGCCGTTGATCCGGTGGTGCTGTCCTATCTGCTCAAGGCGACCGGTCCGGTGCTGGTGCCCGGGGGTGTCCCGCTCGCCAGCGAGAAGGTAGTGCAGACCCTGCTCAACGACAGCTACCAGCGCCTCGACATCAAACAGCAGGACGACTTCTTCGCGGCGTCTGCCGCCTCGGTGTTCGACACCTTTTTTAAGAAGAATGTCAACCCACGGGTGTTGTTGTCCGCATTTGACCGTGCTATCACCGAACGCCGGATATTGTTCTGGAGTGCCCGACCTGAGGAACAGCGGACATTCGGCGAGAGCCGGATGGCCGGGACGCTTCCGGAACAGGACACCGTGCCGACCGTCGGCGTGTTCCTCAACGACGGCAGCGGCGCGAAGCTCGGCTACTACCTGAAGCCGGCGGCGAACCTGACGGTCGGCGAATGCCGGTCCGACGGCCGCCGTGAGCTACGGCTGCGGGTGACTCTGCGCTCGACGGCGCCGAAGTCCGGACTCAGCGAGTCCATCCTCGGCCTCGGCATGGCTGGCGATCCGTACACCGCCCGCACGTTGGTGTCGATCTTCAGCCCGGCTGGAGGAGCGGTCCTGGAGGCCCGACTGGACGGGGCCGAGACGGCGCTTGGCAGCGGCACCGAACGCCGCCGTCAGGTGGCGACGGCCAGCGTCGACGTCGGCCCCGGCGCCGAGAGGGCGCTGGAGGTCACCGTGCTGACGGCCAAGACCGGCGTCGGGCAGGCCGAGCTGTGGCTGACCCCCACCGCCAGCCCTTGGACCACCCAAGTTCATTCCGCACCAAGCTGTGATCAGTAGGAGGGAACCAATCATGCGGCTATCCCGCATCATCATGGCGCTCACGGTCGGCCTGGCCGTGGTGGCCGTGCCGACGGCAGCGGGGGCGGCACAGCCGCAGCCGACGCCCAGCGCGACCACTGACCCGACCCAACCGCCGCCGTACGCGCCGCAACCCCCGGCTCTGACCGTCAACCGGCCGACGATCTACCTCGGCGAGACGGTCGTGCTGACCGGTACCGGCTTCGGCCCGAACGAGACCGTCGACCACACCGTGACGGTCACTCCGCTGGCCGCACCGGCCGGCGGCGCGGCTCCGGCTCGCCGCAGCGACGGCAGCACTGTGGCGATGGCTCCGGTGGCCTACCAGGCGAGCGCGCCCCTGAACTTCACGGCGTTCACCGACGCCCAGGGTCGCTTCACCAAGAGCTACAAGCCGTCGGTGACGGGTCTGCTGACCTTCACCGCCACCGGCCGGGAGTCCGGCCGTACCGCCAGCGCCGAGCTGCGGGTGCTGCCCAAGAAGCAGCCGCTGCCCGTCACGGGTGACAGCCTCGGCACACCCATGAAGCTCGGTGGCGGCCTGGTCGGCGCCGGAGCGGTGATGTTGCTGCTGACCCTGGCCTGGCGTCGCCGCCAGCGCTTCGGTGGTGCGGCGCACTAATCCACACCACCGGGCTGCGCCCGGACAGTACCGAGGCTGGCGCCCGTCGGAAACGCTCCGACGGGCGCCAGCCTGTTCAGTGAGACGGGGCGCGCCAGCGCCTTCCGGGGGACCGTCGTCGTCCGGCCATGCCCGCCGATATTCGTCGGTCCGGCCATGCCCGCGGATATCGAGGTCGACATACCGCCGCTACGACTTCCGGCAGGCTGTGTCCGGCTTGGGGCCTTTGCGCGGTCGGCCCGTTCGTGATCGACTCGGGCCTTGATATCGCGGTGTCCGGAAGTCCGGGATGCCCCGATTTCCGTAAACTCGAGTGGATCACGCCCGGCCAGGGTGGTTTGGGGTCGCACGAGCCCGGCCGTGTGGGTGGTTTGTCCGTTGGTGGGTGTTTGTGGGTGGTGACCGGGCGCACTCGTGGGCCGGAATCATGGCCGGGCCGGGGTCGTTACATACCCTGACGATCGCAGTACCACCGACCCGCCACCCGACCTTTGGGGGCTGGTCGCGCAGGTTGGAATGCCAACCTCCGCCCGGTCGTTACAGTCCCGACGACCAACCGCAGGCACCGCCACGATGAGGGTGCCCGGTAGGCGGGCCACCCCGGAATGATCCCGGCCCCCCGGTCGTTACACAGGGACCGGCGCCGCGAGCCCCCCGGCTCGCCAGGTCGCCGACGCCCGACACGAGCGTCACCCCCAAACTTTTCCTCTTTGTTTGTGCAGCGCCGGACGAGGTGCTCACACCCTGCCGCCGCCCCCCCTTTTGGCGGTCGGGTGTTCTACCCCCGAAGGAGCTACCCCTCATGAATACGATCTTCCGTAAGAGCATGCTGTCTGTTGCTGGTCTCGCGTTCGCCGGTGGTGTGTTCGCCGGCCCGATCGCCGCCCACGCCAACCCGGTGGATGCCAAGCCGGTCGCGGTGGCCGTGCAGTCGGCGGCGCCGAAGCCGCAGGGCGAGCAGTCCCACATCACCCTCAACGACGAGCAGAGCGCCAACGTGAAGGCGATCATCGCCGCCACGAAGAAGGCCGGTCTGCCGGAGCGGGCCGCGGTCATCTCGATCGCGACGAGCCTGCAGGAGTCGAAGCTGGAGAACCTCGGCCACCTCGGCGACAAGAACGACCACGACTCGCTGGGCCTGTTCCAGCAGCGCCCGAGCTCGGGTTGGGGCACCCCGGAGCAGATCACCGACCCCGCCTACTCCACCACCGCGTTCCTCAAGGGCCTCAAGCAGGTCGACGGGTGGCAGGACATGCCCCTGACCGACGCCGCGCAGACCGTGCAGGTGTCGGCCTACCCGGACGCCTACGCCCAGTGGGAGCAGCAGGCCACCGACCTGGTCGGCCAGCACTGGAACAGCTGACCCGCACCACCACAGAACAACAGCACAGCACCACCAGCACGACACCGACCGCTGGCCGGCACCCGCAACCCCGGGGTGCCGGCCAGCGGCACTTCCGTGCCCTGACCCCGCACAAACCGCACCACGAAACCGACTTGCTGACCAGGACCGCGGACCGGGACCGGCACCGCCACAGGGACCGGCACCAGCACCGGCACCGGCACCGGCACCCACACCCGGGGAGCCGGCCAGCGGCGTACCCCGGTCAGTTCTTGTGGTTGTGGGTGCGCCTGATATCGATCAGCGCGGCGATCAGCGCGAGCGCGATGATGCCGGTGGCGAGCATGAGGGACTGTTCGAAGGCGTTGGTCCAGTCCCCGCGGCTGTCGGCCAACGTGGAGAAGAACAGCGAGCCGACGGCGGCGATGCCGGCGGCGGCGCCGATCCGCTGGCCGGTCTGGAGCATGCCAGCGCCGCTGCCCGCCTGATCGACCGGCACCTCGGAGAGGGTGATCGTCTGGTTGGGGGCGATCACCAGCCCGCTGCCGATGCCGGCGACGAGCAGCGGGCCGGCGGTGACCCAGGGCGCCGGGGCGTCCGGGAAGAGGCGCAGTGCGATCACCGTGGCGGCCAGTCCGACCACCACGGTGAGTAGTCCGATGGCGACCAGTGGTCGGCCGAAGCGGTTGACGATGCGGCCACCGAGCACGGCGGCGGCCGCGGAGCCCAGGGCGAAGGGGGTGATGGCCAGGCCGGCGACGAGCGCGCTGTAGCCGAGCCCCATCTGCAGGAACAGGGTGAAGATGAAGAAGATCGCGGTGAAGCCTCCGAAGTAGACGAGCGCCAGGATCGAGCCCAGCGTGTACGACTGGAAGCTGAACAGTCGGAGGTCGAACAGGGGCTGGTGCTGGCGTGCGTACCGTCGTTCCCAGAGCCCGAAGGCGACCAGCACCGCCAGGCCCACCGGGATGAGCGCCCACTTCCATGGGGTCCGCCACTGCTGCTCCTGCACCAGTGGCAGCAGGACGAGGACCACACCGACGCCGAGCAGCAGGACGCCGAAGGGGTCGAGTCGATGCCAGCCGGGTTGGCCGCTGGGGCGGCCGGGCAGCAGCCGCCAGCCGAGGATCACCGCGAGGACACCGACCGGCACGTTGACGAAGAAGACCCAACGCCAGCCGTGTTCGTCGCCGCCGATGGCGATGAGCAGTCCGCCGAGCAACGGCCCGACGGCGGTGGAGATGCCGATGGTGGCGCCGAGGATCCCGAACGGGCGGGCGCGTTCGGGCCCACGGAACAGTTCCTGGATCAGCCCGATGACCTGCGGGTTGACGACGCCGGCGGCGGCGCCCTGCAGCAGTCGGGCGATGACCAGCCAGGTCGGGGAGGTGGCGAGGCCGGCGAGCGCGCTGGTGATGGTGAACAGCGCGATGCCGAAGACGAACGCGTTGCGCCGACCGCGGGCGTCGCCGAAGCGGCCGGCGGGCACCAGCGCCAAACCGAAGGTGAGCGCGTACCCGGAGAGAATCCACTGCAGGTCGCTCGACGACGCGTGCAGCGCCCGGTCGATGGAGGGCACGGCGACGTTGACGATGCTCACGTCGAGCAGCGTCATGAAGGCGGCGACGAGTCCGACGCCGACGGCCTGCCAGCGTCGTCGGTTCTCGGCGGCGGTCACCGGCTGCGGCGTCTGCGCCGCGCTCATCGCGCCCCCCGTCGACCCTCGGTCATCCATGGGTGACCGCTACCCGGGTCTTCGGGGGGCGAACCGTACCGGTTGGTTCCGCGGGTCACGCCATCTGGCGGGCGCAGAACCGGGGACCGAAGTCGAGGCCGGCCATCGGCGAGTCCTCGCGGTGCAGTAGGCCCTTCTCGGTGAGCAGGTGCAGAGGGCTGCCCACCTGCTCCTCGGTGAGCCCGGATTCCTGGGCGATCAGGTCCGGGTAGGGCACCTGCCCGCGTGCCTCAAGGGTGGTGACCGCCTGGTACACCCGTTGCTCGGCCTCCGACAGTTGCACCTGCTGCATGGTTCCTCCTTTTGCTCGTCCGCCACTGCGGTGGCGGCTGCCGTGCGCCGGTTACCCCCTCGTTGCCCGAAGATGCACACCCGATCGGGCGGTCGCGACGGCGGGCGGGTCCGGCGGTCGGGCCGGGGAGGTGCCCTAGGCTGCTTCCGTGATCGTTTGGGATCTCGTCGTTGTCGGCGCTGGCCCCGCGGGGCTGTCCGCGGCGCACGCCGCTGCCCGTGCGGGCGTCTCCACCCTTGTCGTCGAGCGAGCCGTTCACCCGCGGTACAAGACCTGCGGCGGTGGCCTGATCGGCACCTCGCTGGCGGCCGTTCAGGATCGGATCGAGGTGCCCGCGCACGACCGGGTGGACCGGGTGACGTTCACCCGCGACGGCCGTCGGGAGTTCACCCGCCGCAACGGCAGTCCGGTGGTGACGATGGTGCGCCGCGAGGAGTTCGACGACCGGCTGCGCGCGGCGGCGGTCGCCGCCGGCGCGCAGCTGCGGGAGCGGGTCGCGGTCCGCGCGATCGAGCAGGACCCCGAGGGGGTACGCCTGCGGCTGGCCGACGGTACGACGATCGCGGCTCGTGCCGTGATCGGGGCGGACGGCTCGTCGGGGGTGACCGGGCGGCACGTCGGAGTTCGGTACCGGCAGGTGGATCTGGGTCTGGAGTTGGAGGTTCCGGTGCCGCCCGTCGAGCAGGAGCGGTGGCGGGGCCGGCTGCTGCTGGACTGGGGTGCCATGCCGGGTTCGTACGCCTGGGTCTTTCCGAAGGGTGACCGGCTGACCGTCGGCGTGATCGCCGCACGGGGGGCGGGGGAGGGGACCCGCGACTACTTGCGGCGGTTCGTCGACCGGTTGGGTCTGACCGGGTTGCCGGCGGAGCACGACTCCGGTCACCTGACCCGTTGTCGGGCGGAGGATTCACCGTTGCGCAACGGCCGGGTGCTGGTCGTGGGGGATGCGGCGGGTTTGCTGGAGCCGTGGAGCCGGGAGGGCATCAGCTTCGCGTTGCGCTCCGGCGAGCTGGCCGGAGCTGCGGTCGCGAGCGGTGACCTGGCCGGGTACGAGCGGGCGGTGGCCGAGCGTCTGCTGCCGGAGATGCGGGCGGGCTTCCGGCTGCTCGACGTGTTCACCCGTCGCCCGGAGGTGTTCCATGCCCTGTTGGCGACCCCGCCGGGCTGGCGGATGTTCGTGCAGTTCTGCCAGGGGCGGGCGAGCTTCGACGAGATGCTGCGACGCCGGCCCATCCGGGCCGCACTCGCGGTGCTCGACCGGTTGTCCCACCCGTCGCGCCAGGCCACCACTGCTCACCCAGGATCCTAGGACGCCTTACAGGGTGTGTGCTCGGCTACTGGTGTCGACCGGCGTACCCGCCGGACAATCACCGTGGAGCAGCAGCAGGAGGCGCTGATGACCGAGCAGCCGTTCACCGACGACGAGTACGCGTTTCTGCGCCACGCGCGGTTCGGGGAGTTGCCGCCCGCCGTCCGTCCCGACGAGCGGGTGGCCCTGACCGAGACCGATCCCGGGCGCGACCGGCCGGAGGAGTCCGAGGACCCGATCCGCTGGAACGTGCAGGGCTGAGAACGCGCGACGGGCCGCGGGTATGTCGCCACCCACGGCCCGTTCGTGATGCGCTGCGGTCAGAAGACCGGCACGCCCTCGCGGACCAGACGCCAGTTGGGCTGGAAGAAGTCGGCCGGGTCAATCGTCCCCTTGGCCTGCGCCCAGTCGATGAGCAGCTGACGGATCTCCTGCTGCGCGTTGTAGACCTGGGTCTTCACGATGCCGGGGAAATTGCCGCCGCCGCTGCGCCGGTAGTTGTTCACCGCCACCACGAACTGGGCGTTGTCCGCCACCGGAGTGTCGGTGCCGGACAGCACCAGGCGGGTGATCCGCTGCCCGACCGGCTTGGAGATGTCGATGTCGTAGTCCAGGCCGGAGAAGACGTCGTAGTTGTAGTCCGGCACCGCCGGGTCACTGATCTGCTCCGGGTCGACCGGGGCACCCGGTGCGAACGTACGGAAGTACTTCGCCGAGTACTCCAGGTAGGCGCGCACCTCGGCCCCGCTGAGTACGACCGCCTCGAGGGTGTTGTCGTACACGTACAGGCCGGCCACGTCGCGGATCTTCACGTCGCCGGCGGGGAAGACGGCGGTCCGGCTGAACGGCGCCGCGATCGACAGCACCGGAAGGTCCGCGTACGCCGTGCCGGCCAGCGCCGCGCCGACCACCTCGGTCTGCACGTGGTTGATGAAGTCCAGGATCGGCGTGTCCTTGTACCGCGACTCCGCCGCCGACAACTCCACAGTGGACGTGGCGACGACCTGGTTGACGTACGCCACGGTCTTCTGGTGCTGGGCCCGCACGGCGGCGAGCACCTTCGGGTCCTCGACCACCGTGTTGGTGTTCAGCATCGTGGCGGCCTTCTTGGTGATCGTCCACCGGCCACGCTCACGGGTGAGGGTGAAGTCCATCCGGGTGAGCCGCTGGCCCCACTTCGACGGCTCGGAGAGCAGCACCTGCGTGCCGGTGCGCTCGTTGGTGACGAACCGTTCGACCACCTCGTTGTGCGCGTGACCGAAGAGGATCGCGTCGATCCCCGGCACCTGCTGGGCGATCAGCGCCACCGGGTTCTCGTTCGGCAGCTCCGGGCCATAGCTGGAGGTGCCGCTGTCACCGCCGTGCGCCGAGATCAGCACGAGGTCCGCGCCGCGGGCCCGCATGATGGGCACCCACTTCGCGGCGGTCGCGATCATGTCGTCGAAGCGCAGCTTGCCCTCGACATTGCCCTTGTCCCAGATGGCCACACCGGGATTGGTCAACCCCAGGATGCCGACCCGCAGGGTCGGCGCGGCGAAACCGAGGGAGACCTTCTTGATGACGTACGGCAGGAAGGCCGGCTTGCCGGTCTTCGCGTTGACGGCGTTGGCGGCGAGCGCCGGGAAGCCGAGCTGGCGGATCCACAGGTCCAGCAACGGCAGGCCGTAGTTGAACTCGTGGTTGCCCAGGGTCACCGCGTCGTAGTCGATGACGTTCATGGCCCGTGCCATCGGGTGCTTCTCCCCGGTGGCGGTGATCGGCTCCTGCTTGGCGTAGTACGTCGCGAGGGGCGTGCCCTGGATCGTGTCGCCGGCGTCGAGCACCAGCGTCGCCTTGCCGCGCCGCTCCCGACGGATCTGGTTGATGAGGGTCGCCAGCTTCGCCACGCCGATGTCGTTCTGCTTGCTGTCGTCGTACTCGGCGTCGCGGTAGTAGTCCCAGTTGTAGACGTTGCCGTGCGTGTCCGACGTGCCCAGGAGGGTGAGGTCCCAGGTGCGCGGCCGGGCCGCGCCGGCCGCCTGCGCGGGCGCGGCGGCGATCAGCGGGGTGGTCGCCGCGGCCGCCGCGGCGACGAGCACCTGGCGGCGCGACGGGCCGGAGGGAGAGGTCATGACGTGCCTTTCCATGGGGGTGGACGCGCCTCGTGAGCGCCTTGCGCACCATAACCAGCAGCGGGCACTACCGCCACGGCAGCCCCGATCGTTGCAGCGGTTTCCGCAGGCCGACGCAGGGTAGGGCGGTCAAGGACGGTATTCGCGGGAGACCCCGCTTCCCGCGCGCAGCGAGGAGATTTTCAGTGAGCGAGGACCAGCACACCCAGCAGGACCCGACCAGCCAGTACGGCGGGCAGTCCGGTCAGCCCGCGCAGCAGCAGTCAGCGCCCGGCTCGACCGGGGAGATGACCCCGAAGCCGGACCACGGGGAGGAGTCGTACCGGGGCAGCGGCAAGCTCGACGGCAAGCGGGCGCTGATCACCGGCGGTGACTCGGGGATCGGCCGGGCGGTCGCGATCGCCTTCGCCCGGGAGGGCGCGGACGTGCTCATCTCCTACCTCAGTGAGGAGGAGGACGCCGACGCCCGGGAAACCGTCCGGCTGGTCGAGGCCGCCGGTCGGCGGGGCGTCGCGGTACGCGGTGACATCACCGACGAGGCGCACTGCCAGGAACTGGTCGACCGGGCGGTGCGCGACCTGGGCGGCCTCGACGTCCTGGTCAACAACGCGGCGTACCAGATGTCGCAGGACAAGGGGATCCTCGGCATCAGCACCGAGCAGTTCGACCGGGTCTTCAAGACCAACCTGTACGCGATGTTCTGGCTCTGCAAGGCCGCCATTCCCCACCTGGCCGAGGGGTCGGCGATCATCAACACGTCGTCGATCCAGGCGTTCGACCCGTCGCCGCAGCTGCTGGACTACGCGACCACGAAGGCGGGGATCGCCAACTTCACCAAGGCCCTCGCCGCCGACCTGGCCGAGCAGGGCATCCGGGTCAACGCCGTCGCACCGGGGCCGGTGTGGACGCCGCTGATTCCGGCCACCATGCCGGAGGAGAAGGTGAAGCAGTTCGGCACCGACACCCCGCAGGGGCGTCCCGGGCAGCCGGCTGAGCTGGCGCCCGCGTACGTCTTCTTCGCCTCGCAGGAGTCCAGCTACGTTACAGGCGAGATCCTGGGGGTCACGGGCGGTCGACCGACCAAGTGACCCGCCGCCGGGTGGGCGTTCGCGCGGGATGCCCACCCGGCGCTGTGGCTCGCTCGCGTCGCTTGTTCGCGCGGCCCGTTGGTGGTGCGGCTCGTTGGCGTGGCCGTTGGTGGTGCGGCTTGTTCGCGTCGCTTGTTCGCGCGGCCCGTTGGTGGTGCGGCTTGTTCGCGCGGCTCGCTGGTCAGCGTGGCCAGGCGGCGAAGCGTTGCCGGATCTCGGCGACGTCGGCGGCGCCCAGGCCGTACCGGCCGAAACGCTGGTCGGAGAGCCGGTCCAGGTAGCGGCCGGCGGCGCGCACGTCGTCCGGGTCCAGCGCGGGGTCGACCTGCCGTGCCAGCACCAGCAGTTCGGTCACGTCGTAGTGGTCGAGGGCCGCGGCCACGTCGATGAAGTCGCGAACCTCCCGCCGGTTGACCAACGCCGCGATCTTGTTCGCCACCAGGTCCCGAACGTCCATCACCGGCCCCAGGTCCATCACCACCGGGCTCTGCTGGCGGTCCAACCGGGCGAGGCTGAGCCGGATCTGCCGTCCGTCGCGGCTCACCACGAAGTCCTTCATGTCCTGCTCGTACCCGTCGAACAGCTCGGCCAGCTCACTGTCCGGGTCGGCATCACTGACGATGAACCCGGCCCGCTCCAGGGCCACCCGCACCCCGGCGGACGCCGCCGCAGCAGCGCCCTCCACGTCCGCGAGGAGGTCCACGTCCTCCGTCGGGCGGGCCACCAGCCCGTGCGCCGCCCACGCCACCCCACCACCCAGAACGAACCGGTACGGCCCGGCGGCGGCCAACGCCACCCGGGCCACTTCCCGGTAGAACTCGTGCAGATGAGGTTCGATCACGCCGCGCGCAGGCCGCGGTGCCGGCTCTCCCACGCCTGGCGTACGCCCCGAGGCAGGTTGAGCAGTCGCCACACCCGACGCAGCGTCCGCCCGTTGATCAGAGCGCGCAGATCGTCGGCCCGAGTGGTCTCGCGAAGCACGTTCTCGTACATCCAGAGCAGCTGGTCGGGGTCGCCGAGGTCGAAGGTGCGCTCGGCGTTCCACATCAGCCGCACCGGCAGCTCCACCACACCTCGGGTGGGGCCAGCAAGCTCGGCGAGCGTCCGCGCCACCACGGCGGGGCGACCCGGGCGGGCCAGAAAGGCCACGCCGGTCGCGGTGGGGGAGACGGCCTGCATGGTGTCAGGGTAACGCCCACCAGAGCCGGTGTCGCTCAGGTCGATCCCAGCACGCTGCTCCAGGCGCGCCGGCCTGGCCCTCATCGCCTAGAAGTTTGTCCGGTTTACGCTAGCTGGTGCGCTCGGCCCGTTCGTGATCGACTCGGGTTCCTTGATATCGCGGTGTCCGGGAGTCTGGGATGCCCCGACTTCCGTAAACCCGAGTGGATCACGCCCGGCCAGGGTGGTTTGGGGTCGCACGAGCCCGGCCGCGTGGGTGGTTTGTCCGTTGGTGGGTGTTTGTGGGTGGTGACCGGGCGCACTCGTGGGCCGGAATCGTGGCCGGGCCGGGGTCGTTACATACCCTGACGATCGCAGTACCACCGACCCGCCACCGGACCCCTTGAGGGCTGGTCGCGCAGGTTGGAATGCCAGCCTCCACCCGGTCGTTACAGTCCCCACGAACGACCGCAGGCACCGCCACGATGAGGGTGCCGGCAGGTGGGCCACCCCCGGAATGACCCCCGGCCCCCGGTCGTTACAACCCCGCGGACGGCCGCAGGCACCGCCTCGATGCGGGTGCCGACGGGATGGGCCAGCCCCGGAATGACCCCGGCCCCCCGGGTCGTTACACAGGGACCCGGCGCCACGAGCCCCCGGCTCGCCAGGTCGCCGACCCGACGCCCGACACGGCGTCACCCCCCAAACTTCCCCCCCTTGCATGTGCAGCGCCGGACGAGGTGCTCACACCCTGCCGCCGTCCCCCCTTTTGGCGGTCGGGTGTCCTACCCCCGAAGGAGCTACCCCTCATGAACACGATCTTCCGTAAGAGCATGCTGTCTGTTGCTGGTCTCGCGTTCGCCGGTGGTGTCTTCGCCGGCCCGATCGCCGCCCACGCCGCCACCCCGGCCGTGGACGCCAAGCCCGTCGCGGTGGCCGTGCAGTCCGCGGCGCCGAAGCCGCAGGGCGAGCAGTCCCACATCACCCTCAACGACGAGCAGAGCGCCAACGTCAAGGCGATCATCGCCGCCACCAAGAAGGCCGGCCTCCCGGAGCGCGCCGCGGTCATCTCGATCGCGACCAGCCTGCAGGAGTCGAAGCTCGAGAACCTCGGCCACCTCGGCGACAAGAACGACCACGACTCGCTGGGCCTGTTCCAACAGCGCCCGAGCTCGGGTTGGGGTACCCCGGAGCAGATCACCGACCCCGCCTACTCCACCACCGCGTTCCTCAAGGGCCTCAAGCAGGTCGACGGGTGGCAGGACATGCCCCTGACCGACGCCGCCCAGACCGTGCAGGTGTCGGCCTACCCGGACGCCTACGCCCAGTGGGAGCAGCAGGCCACCGACCTCGTCGGCCAGTACTGGAACAGCTGACCCGCACCACACCATCGCAGAACCAGCGCACCTAAGCACCACCCGCACGACACCGACCGCTGGCCGGCACCCCCTACCCGGGGTGCCGGCCAGCGGCATCTCCGTGCTCCGCAACCCGCAGATCTTGGACACTTTCCGTCCGCGCAGAACGGAAACTGTCCAAGATCTCGCGGCGCAGGGCCGAAGCGCGGTGCGACAGCGGTGGGGCGGCGGGGTGCGGGAACAACGTCGGGTGCGGGCTGGTTGTGGAGGGTGTCGGTGTGACTCAGTGTCCCCGGGCCTCACCTAATATCGCCTTCGCGGAATACCGTTCGGCTGGAGCCGCGTCGTGCCACTCGCCGAGAGGCGACCTGCACACCGACACCAGCGCCGCCCCCGGCCCACCGGCCGGGGGCGGCGCTGTCTTGCTTCCTCGGTTCGCGAACCTGTCTCAGTTGACCTATCTTCAGAGGGTCGCTCGCGCGGGAGGGGGTGTCGGGGTTGGGTCTACGGACCTTTATCGAGGGTTGGCCGGTCTACCGCCAGCTCACCGGCACGGACCCGCTGGGCCGGGGTGCCGCGGCGAAGTCCGACGGGTCCCGCGCGCTCACCGCCCGCACCGAGGACGCCGACAGCGTGGCCCGTTCGGTCTGCCCGTACTGCGCTGTTGGTTGTGGTCAGCGGGTGTTCGTGAAGGACGGGCAGGTCAGTCAGATCGAGGGCGATCCGGACAGCCCGATCTCGCGGGGCCGGCTCTGCCCGAAGGGTTCGGCGAGCAAGAGTCTGGTCACCAGCCCGCTGCGGCAGACCACGGTCCGCTATCGCCGGCCGTACTCGACGCAGTGGGAGGATCTGGAGCTCGACACCGCGCTCGACATGATCGCCGACCGGATGCTCGCGGCTCGTGAGCAGACCTGGGAGGACGTCGACACGCAGGGCCGGCCGCTCAACCGGACGCTGGGTTTCTCCAGTCTGGGCGGGGCGACGCTGGACAATGAGGAGAACTACCTCATCAAGAAGTTGTTCACCGCGATGGGGGCTCTTCAGATCGAGAACCAGGCCCGTATTTGACACTCCTCCACCGTCCCCGGTCTGGGGGCCAGCTTCGGTCGTGGCGGTGCGACGGATTTCCAGCAGGACATCGCCAACGCTGACGTCATCGTCATTCAGGGTTCGAACATGGCCGAGGCGCACCCGGTGGGTTTCCAGTGGGTGATGGAGGCCAAGCGTCGGGGGGCGAAGGTCTTCCACGTCGACCCGCGTTTCACGCGGACCAGCGCGGTGGCTGACTCGTACCTGCCGATCCGGGCGGGCACCGACATCGCGCTGCTTGGTGGGGTGGTGCGCTACATCCTGGACAACGAGTTGGACTTCCGGGAGTACGTGCTGTCGTACACCAATGCGGCGACGATCGTGAGCGAGAGGTTCAGCGACACCGAGGACGGCGACGGGTTCTTCTCCGGGTTCGACCCGGAGACCGGCACCTACGTGCAGGACAGCTGGCAGTACGAGGGCAACGAGGGCTCTTCCGGCAGTGGGCACACGGCCAAGGAGCGCGACAGCGCGTCCGGGCTGGAGCACGAGTCGCACGGCGCGCAGGTCGACGGGGACACCCCGCGGGACGAGACGTTGCAGCACCCGCGCTGCGTCTACCAGATCCTCAAGCGACACTTTTCCCGCTACACCCCGGAGATGGTCGAGCGGGTCTGTGGCATCCCGCAGGACAAGTTCCTGGAGCTGGCTGAGGCGTGGACGCGGAACTCCGGCCGGGAACGCACGGGGATGCTGATCTACTCGGTGGGCTGGACGCAGCACAGTGTGGGTGTGCAGTACATCCGCACCGGCGCGATCATCCAGCTGCTGCTCGGCAACATGGGTCGTCCGGGTGGTGGGGTCATGGCGCTGCGCGGTCATGCCAGCATCCAGGGCTCCACGGACATTCCGACGCTGTTCAACCTGCTGCCGGGTTACCTGCCGATGCCGCACCACGCCGACCACCCGACCTTCGACGAGTGGGTGGACAGCATCCGGCACCCTGGCCAGAAGGGCTTCTGGGGTAACGCCGGATCGTTCGCCGCCAGCCTGTTGAAGGCGTACTGGGGTGAAGCGGCGACACCGGAGAACGACTACTGCTACGGCTATCTGCCCCGGATGACCGGTGACCACGGCACCTACCAGCAGGTGCTGAACATGATCGACGGCAAGATCAAGGGCTACTTCCTGCTCGGGCAGAACCCGGCGGTCGGTTCGGCGCACGGCCGGGCGCAGCGGCTCGGCATGGCCAACCTCGACTGGCTCGTGGTCCGCGACCTGTTCATGATCGAGAGCGCGACGTTCTGGCAGAACGGCCCCGAGGTCGCCACCGGGGAAATCGTGCCGGAGGAGTGCCGCACGGAGGTGTTCTTCCTGCCCGCCGCCTCGCACGTGGAGAAGGAGGGCACGTTCACCCAGACACAGCGGTTGTTGCAGTGGCGGGAGAAGGCCGTCGAGCCGCCGGGTGACGCCCGCTCCGAGCTGTGGTTCTTCTACCACCTGGGGCGACGGCTGCGCGAGAAGCTGGCCGACTCGCCGCTGCCGCGCGACCGTGCGCTGCTCGACCTCACCTGGGACTACCCCACGCACGGTCCGCACGCGGAGCCGAGCGCCGAGTCGGTGCTGCGCGAGATCAACGGGTACGACGTGGCGAGCGGCCGTCCGCTGTCCAGCTTCGCGGAGGCCCGCGCGGACGGCTCGACCGCCATCGGCTGCTGGATCTACACCGGGGTGTACGCCGACGGCGTCAACCAGGCGGCCCGGCGCAAGTCCCGACACGAACAGGACTGGGTGGCCGCCGAGTGGGGTTGGGCGTGGCCGGCGAACCGGCGCATCCTCTACAACCGTGCGTCGGCGGACCCGGAGGGCAACCCGTGGAGTGAGCGCAAACGCTACGTCTGGTGGGACGCCGAGAAGGGCGAGTGGACCGGTCACGACGTGCCGGACTTCGAGAAGACCAAGCCACCGTCGTACCGGCCGCCGCCCGGCGCGTCCGGGACGGAGGGCATCGCCGGCGATGACCCGTTCATCATGCAGGGCGACGGGAAGGGCTGGCTGTACGCGCCCAGCGGTGTCCTGGACGGACCAATGCCCACGCACTACGAGCCGGTGGAGTCGCCGGTGCGTAACCCGCTCTACGGACAGCAGGCCAACCCGACCCGCAAGATGTACGCGCACCCGGTGAACTCGGTGAACCCGAGCCCGCCGGAGCAACACAGTCAGGTGTTCCCGTACGTGTTCACGGTCAGCCGGCTCACCGAGCACCACACCGCCGGTGCGATGAGCAGGACGGTGTCGCCGCTGGCCGAGTTGCAGCCGGAGATGTTCGTGGAGGTGTCCCCGGAGTTGGCCGTCGAACGCGGCCTCGCCCACCTGGGCTGGGCGCACCTGGTCAGTGGTCGTGCGGTGATCGAGGCGAAGGTGTTGGTGACCGACCGGCTCACCCCGTTGCGCGTCGAGGACCGGTTGATCCACCAGGTCTGGTTGCCGTACCACTTCGGTTTCGAGGGTCTGGTGACCGGCGACTCGGCCAACGACCTGTTCGGTATCAGCCTGGACCCGAACGTGCTGATCCAGGAGAGCAAGGTCGGCACCTGCGACGTGCGGCCCGGCCGCCGACCGACCGGGCCGGCGCTGCTGGACCTGGTGGCCGACTACCAGCGGCGCGCCGGGATCAACCCGGGCCACAATGCCCCGGCGGTCACCACCGACAGCGAGGGAAAGGAGCACCGTGCTTCCTGACCCGAACAGCCTGTACGGCCCGCTGGACCCGGCACCTGACGCGGGCTACGAGAACGCGCCGCCGCGGATGGGGTTCTTCACCGACACCAGCGTCTGCATCGGGTGCAAGGCCTGCGAGGTGGCCTGCAAGGAGTGGAACGGCGTCCCGGAGAACGGCCTCGACCTGCTGGGTATGTCCTACGACAACACCGGCGCGTTGACCGCGAACTCCTGGCGGCACGTCGCGTTCATCGAGCAACCCCGGCCGGCCGGTCACCGCACTCCGCCGTTCGCGGGAACGCCGACCGACGGATCGGCCAGCGCGGCGTCGGCGGCCGCGGCGGCTGGCACCAGCGAGCGCACCGGCACGGATCCGGGTGTGCCGACCGGCACGCCGTCTGCCGCCGCCCGGATGGCCGGGGGCGGGCCGGCGGACGTGCTCGGCGCGATCGCGGCCGACCCGACCGCCGCGGGCCGGGGTGGCGCGGGTCCGCAGTTCCTGGGGATGCCGGGGGCCCAGCCACCGGGCCGGGGCACGGGCGTCGAGGAGCGTACGGATTTCCGGTGGTTGATGATGTCGGACGTCTGCAAGCACTGCACGCATGCGGCGTGCCTGGACGTCTGCCCGACGGGTTCGTTGTTCCGGACCGAGTTCGGCACGGTGGTGGTGCAGGAGGACATCTGCAACGGCTGCGGTTACTGCATCTCGGCGTGTCCGTACGGCGTCATTGACCAGCGCAAGGACGACGGTCGGGCGTGGAAGTGCACGCTGTGCTACGACCGGTTGGGCGCGGGGATGACTCCGGCGTGCGCGCAGGCGTGCCCGACCGAGTCGATCCAGTACGGGCCCCTGGACGAGCTGCGTGAACGCGCCGCCGCCCGGGTGGCGACGTTGCACGACCGGGGGGTCCCCGAGGCCCGCCTGTACGGGCACGACCCGAACGACGGCGTGGGCGGTGACGGGGCGTTCTTCCTGCTCCTGGACGAACCCGAGGTGTACGGGCTGCCACCCGACCCGGTCGTGACCACCCGCGATCTGCCGAAGATGTGGAAGCGCGCCGGCCTCGCGGCCCTCGCCATGGCGGCGGCGACCGTCGCCGCGTTCGTCGGAGGTTCCTCATGACCCCACCGGGCCCCGTGGGCGACCGGTTCCGTCGCTTCCGGGAGCGGCTCGCCGCCGAGGGCGACGACCGACCACAGGTGAGCGACGACCGCCCCAGCGCCACGAGCGGTGCAGCGGCCATGAGCGGCGAGGAGGCCACGAGCGGTGGCGACCATCCGACCGACAGGGGCACCGCAGCCAGCAGCCGCCGGGGTGACCTGACGGCGCGGCGGAGCACCGAAGCCGGGGGCCGGCAGGGGCGGCGGCGCAGGCGGCGCGGCGGTGGCGGCGAGGAACTTCGGGTGCCGGAGGCGGAGTTCACGTCCTACTACGGTCGGCCCATTTTGAAGGCGCCGGTCTGGAAGTGGGACATCGCCGCGTACCTGTTCACCGGAGGGCTGGCCGCCGGCTCGTCGCTGCTGGCCGCCGGTGGGCAGCTCACCGGGCGGCCCGCGTTGCGGCGCGCCGGTCGGGTCACCGCGTTGGCCGCCGTCAGCGCCAGCGCCGTCTTCCTGGTGAAGGACCTGGGCCGGCCGACACGGTTCCACCACATGCTGCGGGTGGCCAAGCCGACCTCGCCGATGTCGATGGGCACCTGGATCCTTACCGCGTACGGGCCGGCGGCGGGCGTCGCCGCGATCGCCGAGGCGGCCGGTGTGCTGCCCCGGCACGGTCTGCTCGGGCTGGCCGGCCGGGCGTTGCCGCCGATCGGGCACGCCGCTGGGCTGCTTGCCGCCGGCACCGCGCCGGCGCTGGCCACGTACACCGGGGTGTTGCTGGCCGACACGGCGGTGCCGTCCTGGCACGAGGCGTACCCCGAGCTGCCGGTGATCTTCGCGGGCAGCGCCCTGGCCAGCGGCGCCGGCGTGGGTCTGCTCGCCGCGCCGCCGGCCCAGGCGGGGCCGGCCCGTCGGATGGCGGTGGCCGGCGCGGCCCTGGAGCTGTACGGCGCGCATCGGGTGGAGACCCGCCTCGGCCTGCTCAGCGAGCCCTACCGGTTGGGTCGGCCGGGTCGGTTGCTGCGCGCCGGGCGGTTGCTGACCGCCGGCGGGGTGGCGGGTGCTCTGCTGGGCCGGCGCAGCCGGGTGGTCGGGGCACTCTCGGGGACCGCGCTGCTGGCCGCGTCGGTGCTGACCCGGTTCGGCATCTTCTACGGCGGCGTCGCCTCGGCCCGCGACCCCCGCTACACGGTGGTGCCGCAGCGCGAACGGGTCGAGGCGCGGCGAACCGGCATGGATCTTCCATCTGATCGGGCGGTGCCGCCCGGGGTGTGATCGAATGTCCGGTGGAGGCGTTCAGGCGGCTGGTGCCCCTCCCGGTCTTCAAAACCGGAGTGGTCCGGGACCCGGGCCAGGCGGGTTCGATTCCCGTCCGTCTCCGCCACACCGCTTGCAGGAGATGACGTGATGGGCGACGGCCCGGTGGACCCGCGACGTCGGGTGCCCCGTACGGACACGCTGCTCGCCGACCCGGTGCTGGCCACCGCCGCCCTGACCCTCGGCCGGGAGCAGGTCAAGGCGATCGTCTCCCATGCGCAGGGCCGCGCCCGCCGGGGCGAGCTCAACCCCGACGAGGTACGCGACGCGGCGGTCGCCGCGTTGCCCACGCCCGGCCCGCGGGTGGTCCTCAACGCCACCGGTGTCGTGCTGCACACCAACCTGGGTCGGGCGCCGTTGTCGTCCGCCGCGGTCGCCGCGGTGGTGGCCGCCGCCGGGCACACCGACGTCGAGTTGGACCTGGTCACCGGCCGGCGGGCCCGTCGCGGCCGGGGCGCGCTCGACGCGCTGGCCGCCGCGGTGCCCGACGCGGGCGCCGTGCACGTGGTCAACAACGGCGCCGCCGCGCTGGTGCTGGCCGCCACCGCGATGGCCGCCGACCGGGAGATCGTGGTCAGCCGGGGCGAGCTGGTCGAGATCGGCGACGGTTTCCGCCTGCCCGACCTGCTGGAGAGCACCGGTGCGCGGCTACGCGAGGTGGGCACCACGAACCGCACCACCCTCGCGGACTACGCTGCTGCGCTCGGCCCGCAGACCGGCTTCGTGCTCAAGGTGCACCCGTCGAACTTCCGGGTCACCGGCTTCACCTCCGCCGTCGGGGTACGGCAACTGGCCACGCTCGGGGTGCCGGTGGTCGCGGACATCGGCTCCGGGCTGCTCGGCGCGGACCCGCTGCTGCCCGACGAACCGGACGCGGCCAGTACCCTGCGCGCGGGCGCCGCGCTGGTCACCGCCAGCGGCGACAAGCTGCTCGGTGGGCCGCAGGCGGGGCTGCTGCTGGGTGACGTCGAGGTGATCGAGCGGTTGCGTCGCCACCCACTGGCGCGGGCGCTGCGGGTGGACAAGCTCACCCTGGCCGCGCTGGCCGCCACCCTGCACCAACCGGACACTCCGACCCGGGCGGCGTTGCACACCGACCCGGGTGCCCTGCGTGAACGGGTCGAGCGGCTGCGGGACCGGCTCGGCGCGGACGGCCGCAAGGCGGAGGTGGTGCCGGCCGTCGCGGTGGTCGGCGGGGGCGGCGCCCCCGGGGTGGAGTTGGACTCGTGGGCGTTGAGCCTGCCCGAGCGGTACGCGGTGCCGCTGCGCACCGGAGACCCGCCGGTCCTGGGTCGGGTGGTGCGCGGCCGGCTCCTGCTCGACCTGCGCTGTGTGCCCGCCGACGCGGACGAGGCCGTCCGCGAGGCCGTGCTGCGCGTGCCCGGGGAGGACTGAGCGTGTTCGTCGTCGCGACCGCCGGGCACGTCGACCACGGCAAGTCGACACTGGTCCGGGCGTTGACCGGGATGGAACCCGACCGGTGGGCCGAGGAACGCCGCCGGGGGATGACCATCGACCTGGGTTTCGCCTGGACGACCCTGCCGTCCGGCGGCACCGTCGCCTTCGTCGACGTACCCGGGCACGAGCGGTTCGTGCCGAACATGCTCGCCGGGGTCGGCCCGGTCCCCGCGGCGCTGATCGTGGTGGCCGCCGACGAGGGCTGGATGCCGCAGTCCGCCGAGCACCTGGCCGCGCTCGACGCGCTCGGCGTCGCGTACGGCCTGCTGGCGGTGACCCGCGCGGACCTCGCCGATCCGGGGCCGGCGACGGCCCGCGCCCGCGCCGAGATCGCCGAGACCAGCCTCGGCGTGGTGCCTGCGGTGGCGGTCAGTGGCCTGACCGGTGCCGGCCTGCCGCAGCTGCGGGCGGCCCTGGACCGGCTCGCCGCCCAACTGCCCGCGCCGGCGCTGGACGACCCGGTCCGGCTGTGGGTGGACCGCAGCTTCACAGTGCGGGGCAGCGGCACCGTCGTCACCGGCACCCTCGGCGCCGGGCGGCTGCGCGTGGGCGACGAACTGGAGCTGGCCGGCGCCGACGAACCGGTCCGGGTCCGTGGCCTGCACTCTCTGGGCGAGGCCCGACCGGAGGCGGCGGCGGTCGCCCGGGTGGCGGTCAACCTGCGCGGGACGCCCCGCGACCGGCTCGGCCGGGGCGACGCGTTGCTCACCCCGGGCCGGTTTCACCACACCGACCTGGTCGACGTCCGGCTCGCCGGCGACCCGGCCGCCGACCTGCCGGCCACCCTCACCCTGCACGTCGGGTCGGCGGCGGTGCCGGTACGGGTGCGCCCGCTCGGCCCGGACACCGTCCGGCTGCGGCTGGCCCGCCCGCTGCCGTTGCTGGCGGGTGATCGGGCGCTGCTGCGGGACCCGGGCCGCCACCACGTCAGCGGCGGGGTGCGGGTGCTGGACGTGGCACCCCCACCGCTGGGTCGACGGGGTGCGGCCGCCGCCCGCGCCCAGGTCCTCGCCGAGTTGGACGGTCGACCCGACCTGGCGGGGGAGCTGCGCCGTCGCCGGCTGATCCGGGCCGGCGCGTTGATCCGGATGGGTGTGCCGGTGCACGCCGAGCCGGTGGCCGGTGACTGGCTGGCCGACCCCGCACACTGGCGGCGGCTCGGTGAGCAGCTGACCGAGGAGGTCGCCCGGCACGCGCGGGAACACCCGTTGGAGCCCGGAATGCCGGTGGACGCGCTGCGTCAGCGCCTCGCCCTGCCCGACCGGGTGCTGGTCGAGGTGCTGGTCCGGCCGCCGCTGCGGATCCACGCTGGCCGGGTCGGGGCGGCGAGCGCCAACGCGCTGCCCGAACCGGTGGCCCTGGCCGTGCAACGGGTCCGCGCCGAGTACGGCGACCGGCCGTTCCGCGCCCCCGAAGCGGACCGCCTCGTCGACCTCGGTCTGGGCCCCCGAGAGATCGGCGCCGCGGTGCGGGCCGGCGCCCTGCTGCGGCTGGCCGACAACGTGGTGTTGCTGCCCGACGCGCTCGACGACGCGGTGCGGGTGTTGGCCGGGTTGCCGCAGCCGTTCACCCTGTCGGCGGCGCGGCAGGCGTTGGACACCACCCGCCGGGTGGCGGTGCCCCTGCTGGAGCTGCTGGACCGGCGGGGCGCGACCCGCCGGCTGCCCGACGACGCCCGGATCGTCGTCACCTGAGCGCCGCGCCGTGACCTCGCCAACCACCGTCAGTCCAGGTCGGACATGTCCAGCACGAAGCGGTAGCGGACGTCGTTTCGCCGGAGGCGGTCGAGTGCCGTGCCCACCTGCGCCGACGGGAGTACCTCGATGTCGGCGGTGACGCCGTTGTCGGCGCAGAACTGGAGCATCTCAGCTGTCGAGCGGCGGCCTCCGCTCCCGGCGGAGCTGAGCTTCTTGCGGCCGACAAGCAGGTCGGTGGTTTCGACTGTCACCGGACCCAGGTATCCGAGCAGGCTGAGGGTGCCGTCCATCGCCACGAGATTCAGATACGGGGCGAGGTCGTGCGGTGCGGAGATGGTGTCGATGACGAGGTCGAAGGTGTCGCGGGCAGCAGCCATCTGCTGGGGATCGGTGGAGTCGACGAGGTCGTGTGCGCCGAGCCGGCGGGCGTCGTCCCGCTTGTCCAGGGTGCGGCTGATCACGGTCGTGGTAGCGCCGAGTGCCACGGCCATCTTGACCGCGAGGTGGCCCAGGCCGCCGAGCCCGGCCACGGCGACGCGAGTGCCTGGGCCGACGCGATGGGAGCGCAGGGGCTCCCACACGGTGACGCCGGCGCACAGCAGCGGGGCGGCTGCGGCCGGGTCGAGGCCGGCGGGGAGCGGGTAGGCGAAGGTGTTCCGCACGACGTATTCGCGGGAGAAGCCACCCAGGGTCGTCGACCCGTCCTGCCGGTCTGTGCCGCCGTAGGTAAGGGTCGGGAAGGAGTGGCAGAAGTTCTCCTGTCCGGCTGCGCACATGGCGCAGGCGCCGCAGGAATCGACGATGTTGCCCACCGCGACGCTTCCGCCGATCGAGAAGCTGGTCACGTCGGGGCCGGCGGCGGTCACCACGCCGGTGAATTCGTGACCCGGCACCAGTGGTGCGTCGGTGTGCTGGTCGTAGTCGCGCAGGGCGTGCAGGTCGCTGTGGCAGACCCCGCAGTAGTCGACCCGCACCGCGATGTCGTCTGGGCGGAGGTCACGGCGCTCGATCGGGGCACGCCGCAGCTGCGTCGGGCCGGTCGCTCGCCAGCCAGTGGTCCTTCGCATGATCGACTCCTTTAAACAGACTGTTCGGTCTGTTGCAGCCTAGGTCGAGCGGCGAGCCGAAGCAAACCAACTGTTCTGTTTTGCTAGTGTGGAAACATGCCGGAGCAGCCCCTGACCTCGCGAGGTGCCGCGACCTACCAGCGCATCCTGGACGCCGCCACCGAGGAGTTCGCCCAACACGGCATCGCCGGGGCCCGCGTCGAACGCATCGTGACGGCGGCCCGCACCAACAAGGCGCAGCTCTACGCCTACTTCGGGGACAAGGAACGACTGTTCGACGCGATCTTCCTCAGCTCGCTCGAACGCATCACCAACGTCGTGCCCATCGACGCCGACGATCTCGCGGACTGGGCCGTTCGCCTCTACGACGAGTACCTGCGCCGCCCCGACCTCATCCGGCTCGCGACGTGGACGCGGCTGGAACGCCGGCCCGCCGGACACCTCGTCGAGACCCACCAGCACTACGACGATCGCAAGCTCACGGCAATCGCCGAGGCCCAGGCCGCCGGACGGATCCGCGGTGGTGACCCGTTCGACATCATGGCCCTGGTCATCGCGATGTCCATGGCCTGGTCGCCGGTGAGCAACGTCTATGCGGCCAGCAGTCAGGAACCCGACGACGTGCATTCCCGACGTCGTGCTCTGCTTCGCGAGTGCGTCCGGCGAGCCACAGTGCCGACGGACCAGGATCAACCTGACCGCTGACCGCCGCGACCGATCCGGTGCTGACACGGTTGCGCCGAGATGCGACGGTGGGCTGATGGTCGAGCTGTCCCCGTCCCGGTCGCGGCCGGGCGATGGTCGGTGGCGCGTCGTCTCGGTGGCGCTGCGCTGGGGGCTGCCGGTGCTGTGGGTGCTGTGGGCCGGTCTGGCGTGGTGGGTCGAGCCCCGCGCGTCGACCGAGGCCCAGCTCGACCGGGATCTCGCGGCCGGCCGGGTGGTGAGCTACCAGCGGGCGTACGGCTGGGCCGACGACGGCGCGTACTGGGGGAGCCAGCCGCGTGTGCAGTACGCGGCCGACGGGGGGATGCTGACCTGGACCGTGTCGAACGGCCAGAACCGGTACGCCGCTGGGGCGCCGCTCGCCTCTGACTCGTCCACCGTCGGGCCGGACTCGTCGGCGAGCACCGGGTGGGACGCGCGGCGTGCCGCAGTCGACGATTCGTGGCAGGCCGGGGGCGGCACCGCGCACCGGATCGGGAACGCCGCGGCTTTGCTCGCCGGTGTGCTGATCGTGCTGTGGCTGGGCCGCTTGATCGCCGGCGCGCCGCCGCTGGCCGGCACCCGGTGGTTCTGGTTCTGGGTCGGGCTCCTGCCGTTCGGGGTGGGTGTGCTGGCCTGGACCTACCGGGAGCTGTGGAGACCACCGCCGGTGCCGGTGCCTGACCGGGGCTCGGGGTGGCGTGGGTTCGGCTGGCTGATCCTCGCCGCGGTCGGCATCAACCTCCTGGTGTCCGTTGCCCGCATCGTGTTCGGGACGACGGTGGTGCCGGGCTGAGCCGGCGATGCCGGGCCAACCGGCCCCGAGGTCGGCGATGGTCACCTACGGTGACGCCATGGACCCTTCGGCGGTCTGGCGGGACCGGCAGCACCGGTGGCGGATCGAGGCGTACCGCGCGCCGGACCTGCGCTTCGCCATCTACGCCACCAACGGCCCCACCGAGTCGGTGCCGCTGTGGCTGTTCGGGATGTCGGCGCTGGCCCGGTGGCTGATGACCCACGCCATCTCGCTGGACGACCTGGAGGTCGACTGAGCGGTGCGCGGTCGCAAACCGGGCCCGCGCCGCGCCCCGCTGCGGTTGAGTGACCTCAGGCGGCGGACGGGGGTACGCGATGGGCGGTCAGCTCGGGCAGTTGGCGTTGGTGGCCGTGCTGGTGCTCATCAACGCCGCGCTCTCGGGCAGCGAGATGGCGTTGGTGACCCTGCGGGAGGGGCAGTTGCGGCGGCTGGGCCGGCGCAGCCGTGCCGGCGACCGGTTGGTGCAGCTGTCGCGCGACCCGAACCGCTACCTGGCCACGATTCAGCTCGGCATCACCCTGGCGGGGTTCCTGGCCTCGGCGGCGGCCGCGGTGTCGTTGGCCGGTCCGCTGGTCGGGCCGTTGGGTTTCCTCGGCGGGGCGGCGCGTCCCGCCGCGGTGCTGCTGGTGACCGTGCTGCTGACGTTCGTCACGCTGGTGCTCGGGGAGTTGGCCCCGAAGCGGCTGGCCATGCAGCGGGCCGAGCGTTGGGCGCTGCTGAGCGCGGGCCCGCTGGATCTGTTGGCCCGGGTGTCCCGGCCGGCGGTGTGGCTGCTCAGCCGGGCCACCGACGCGGTCGTGCGGCTCGCCGGTGGTGACCCGCGCGCCAACCGGGAGGAGATGACCGAGGAGGAGTTGCGGGAGATGCTGGCCAGCCAGCGCGGTCTGTCGGCCCAGCAGCGGGAGATCCTGACCGGCGCGTTCGACATCGCCGGCCGGACGTTGCGGGAGATCCTGGTGGCCCGGCGGGAGGTGACGACGCTGCCGGCCGGTCTGGCCGCCGACGAGGGGGTCCGGCGGCTCGCCGCCGCCGGGCGGTCCCGCGCTCCCGTCACCGGCCCCGGCGGCCTGGACGACGTGCTCGGGGTGGTGCACATCCGCGACCTGGTGCGGGCCGGCACCGCCCCGGTGGGTGAGCGGGTCCGGGATCCGCTGCTACTGCCGGTGACCCTGCCGGTCGCCGACGCGATGCGTCAGCTGCGGCAGGAGCATCAGCAGTTGGCCCTGGTGGTCGACGAGCACGGGGGCATCGACGGCATGGTCACCATGGAGGATCTGCTGGCCGAGGTGGTCGGCGAGTTGTACGACGAGACCGACCGGGACGTGCGCGGGGTCGTCCGGGAACCGGACGGGTCGCTGCTGGTGCCCGGCGACTTCCCGCTGCACGACCTGCCCGACCTGGGGGTGCGGCTGAGCTTTCCGTTGTCCCGGGACTACACGACGGTGGCTGGTCTGGTGCTGGCCCGACTACGGCACCTGCCGGACTCCCCGGGTGAGACGGTGCGGCTGCCCGGGCTGACCCTGCAGGTGGTGGAGGTCGCCGACCGGGCGGTGCGCCGGGTGCGGCTCCGCGGATTCGTCACCGAGCGCTGAGCACTCACCCGAAAGGTTGACAAAAGGTCCAAATAGGCAAGCGGGGAACGCTGTCCGCCTACCGTGCCAGACGTGAAGGACCGAGGGTTGCGTACGTTCGTCACGGTGCTGGCCGGCCTCGCGGTGATCTACTTCGGCAGCGCCGGCCGCAGCCCCGAGGAGGGCCGTGGCATCTCCGGCGGGGTGGTGGTCCTGGCGTTGCTCGCCGCGCTGCTGGTGTGGCACCTGACCCGCCCGGGGGACAAGACGGTCAAGTGAGCGCCTCAGCGGGCGGCGGCGCGGGTGACCTCACCGGCGGACTCCTCACCCAGCGCCACCCTGACCAGGGCTGACGCGAGCCGCCCGAAGTCCGGTTCGTCGACGAGACCGGCGAGCCGGTCCGGGGATCCCGGCAGGCCCAGCCGCTTCGCCCCGGCCAGGGCCCGACGGTCGGCGTACGGGCGCACGTCCGACCAGACCGTCTGCGCCTCGCGCAGGTAGATGTCCGCTCCGGTGGGGCCGATGCCGGGGAACTCGGTGAGCCGCCGCCGCAGCCCGGCCGGGTCGCCCTGGGCCTCCCGGTGCAGGCGTCGCAGGTCACCGTGCCAACGGTCCAGGCACAGTCGGGCGCCGGTGCCGAGCATGGTGGCGGTCCGCTCGTCGTAGCGGCGGTAGTGACCCCGACCCAGCGCGTCGACGCGGTCCTGCCAACTGGCCGCCTCCATGGCCTGTGGGGTGCGGTAGCCGGCGGCGAACAGCTCCCGCGCCGCGTCCACCGCCACGCACGCCCGGATTCGGGTGCTCAGCAGCGTGGTCAGCACCAGCAGCTGATACAGCGGCCCTGGCCGGTCGGCGAGCCGGATGCCGGCCTCCTCGGCGTACGTGCGACCACGTCGGTCGAGCAGGACCCGCACCACACTTCGATCATTGCCCACTCCGGTGGGTTACCCACTTGAGGACCCGCTAGCCGTCGCACCGGTGACGGTGGCCGGAATGCCGCCGGGGCGGGCGGGTATGCGGCTGTGGAGGCGGTCGATGCCGCCTGCCGCACCCGGAAGGGAGACACCCGTGGTCAATCCCCAGCAGGAAGAGCTCCGGCGCAACGCCAAGGGAGCCACCAGCCAGGACAGCAAGGGGCCCAATCCGACCGGGCACCCGCTCAACCGTGGCTCGTCGCGCGGGGACGCCGGTCGACCGGTGCCCAAGGGGCAGGTGTCGCCGTACGGCCCGGCCGGTGAGCCGGTGGCCGAGGACGACAGCGACACCCGCTGACTAACGACCGCGGCCTGGCGGCCGCCGCAACCTGTTCCAGGTGGCGGCGGCCGCCAGCCCGTATGCGAGGTGCGGGATGATGTCGGAGATCCAGTCGGAGCGCCGCCAGGTACGCGGGTCGCTGATCCCGAACACGGTGATCGACCCGTCGGTCATGGTCATCACACCCGCGCCGAGCAGACCGATGGCCACCGGCAACGGCTGACGTCGACCACCGGCGTAGAGGGCGAACCCGACGCCCGCGGCGACGCCCAGCCCGTAACCGATCAGCGGCCCGAGGCCCGAGCGGCGGTTGGCCGCCCGGGCCCCGTTTCCCAGGTCCACGTGCGCGATCCCGGCCAGCCGGTCGACGGTCTCCTGGGGGACGTCACTTTCCGGCCGTCCCCGTAGCGCCATGTCGAGGTAGCTGACCACGTTCAGAGCGGTGCTGCCGACGGCGCCCGCGATCGCGCCGTCGGCCACGTCGACCCTCCTCACTTCGGGTCGCCCGGTTCGCGCTCGCTCTTCGGGCCGTACGTCCGCTCACCGCGCACCACGCCTCGTTGACCGCGATCCTCCTGGAGGATCCGGTTCGCGACCTGGTTGGCCTTGCCGTCGGGTACTCGGCGCCCGGAGTCGTCGATCGCGTTGCGCAACCGCGCGCGCTGCTTGTCGTACGCGTTACTGCCCGGCCGTGGTCCTGGCATCTGTGCCTCCTTCGTCGGTCTGGGCACCTGGTGCTGCCCACCGTCCGCTGGGCCTACCGCGGCCGTCTACCCGTCTGGTGGCGGACCAACCCCGGCGCGCTACCGGGGCGCGCGGACCACGACCACCGGGCACTGCGCGTGGTGCAGCATCGACTGGCTCACCGACCCCAGCAGCAACCCGGTCACCTCGCCGCGCCCGCGCCCGCCGACCACCGCCAGTTGGGCGGAGCGGGACGCCTCGGCGAGCACGGTGCCGGGTCGGCCGTGCAGCACCTGGCACGTCAACCGCAGACCCCGATGGTCCTCGGTGAGCCCGGTCAGCCACCCGGCGAGCATCCGCTCCTGCTCGCCGCGCAGCTTCGCCTCGTCGTACACCAGGGGTTGCATGTCGCCCGGGCCG
This sequence comes from Micromonospora arida, assembly GCF_042873195.1. Lineage (NCBI taxonomy): Bacteria > Bacillati > Actinomycetota > Actinomycetes > Micromonosporales > Micromonosporaceae > Micromonospora > Micromonospora arida. The sequence continues at coordinate 395,372 of NZ_JBIALC010000001.1, forward strand.
CTGCTGCCGGGGTGCCGGTAGGCGTGCACCGCCACCAGCGGCACGCCGAGCGACACGGCGGTCTCGGCGGCGAAGTCCGCCGCCCGCCGGGAGGCGTCCGAGCCGTCGACCGCGACCAGGACCGGCTCGTCGGGTCGTTGCGTGCCGCGCGCGACCAGCACCGGGCAGTCGGCGTACGCGGCGACCTGCACCGCGACCGAGCCGACCAGCAGCGCGGAGAAGCCACCCAACCCGCGATCGCCGAGCACGATGAGCGCGGCGGTGGGGGATTCGCCCACCAGCACCGCGGCGGCCTCACCGTCGATGATCTCGCCGGAGATCGACAACCCGGGCACTGTCGCCTCGGCCTCGCGCACCGCGGCCTCGACCAGCTCCTCTGCCTGGTGGCGCAGCCCACCGCCGGGCGGCGCGTCCGGGGCGGGGGTGACCGGTACGTGCAGCAGCGGCCAGATGAAGCCGTGCACGACCCGCAGCGGTCGGTGCCGGCGCGCGGCCTCGGTCGCGGCGAGGCGCACGGCGCGCAGCGCCGACTCCGAGCCGTCGACGCCGACCACCACCGCCGCGTTGTTCGCCGAGTTCACCGCCCACCTCCGCTCGCGGCCAGTATCGCGGGCCCGGACGCCCTCGTGCCGCGATACCGCTGAGCGCGTCCCGATCGGTACGCTGGCCAGGACCGGGGAGGGAGCGCCGCCGATGGGTGAACCAGACCAGCCGAGCACCGCTCGCATGATCGACTTTTGGCTCGGCGGGCAGCATCACTTCCCCGTGGACGTGGCCGCCGCGAACGCGTTCGAGCAGGCGTACGGGCCGTGCGCGCCGGTGTTCCGCGAGCTGCGGGCGTTCCTGGGCCGGGCGGTACGGGCGATGGCCGCCCAGGGCGTGGACGGGTTCCTGGTGTTCGGCGCCGGGGTGCCGACGATGGGCAACGTGCACGAGGTCGCCACCGACGCGACAGTGCTCTACACCGACGTCGACCCGGTCACCATCCGACTGGGACAGAGCATCCTCGCCGGCAGCGACCGGGCCGGCTACGGCTTCGGCGACGCGACCGACATCGGCACCGTCGACCCGGCGCAGCTGCACCGTTTCGTGCCGGGCTGGGGTCGGCGGCCGGTCGGGGTGGTCTTCCTCGGCCTGGCCGCGTTCCTCGACGACGCCACGCTGACCCGCACCCTCGACGAGCTGTACGCGGCCGCGGCGCCGGGCAGCCTGCTCGCGGTGGACTTCGACACCGAGGAGCTGGCCGGCCACCCGCAGGCGCTGGCCATGATGGGACCGCAGTTCCGGATGCGTCCACCGGCGGCGTTCGCGCCCCTGCTGGGTCGGTGGGCGCCGACGGCGGACGGGATCGTCCCGGTCGCCGAGTGGCGGCCGGACGGCCCGCCGGCGCGGGTGCCCGACGCGTTCCACGGTGTGCTCGCGACTCGAGCGGGTGACTGACCGCGCCGATCATCCGTCCGGTGGCGTCCGTATGATGCTTGCCCTGTAGCAAGCTTCTGGGGAGGACGACGATGGTAGACGCGCCGGACGTGGTGTCGCGCGCGTTGCGCGAGGCTCCGCCGGACCAGTTGGCGGAGGCGGCGGACCGGGCGATCCGGTCCGCGATGGGCGCGCTGCGCACCGACGTCTTCGTCGCCGACTACCGGATCAGCGGCCTCTGGCCCGTGCTGGACCCGGACCTGCCGGCGGGCGGCTTCCTGGCCTGCCACACCATGGCGCAGCGCTGCTTCAGCAGTCAGCAGCCGGTACGCGACGGTGAAGGCCCCTGCCGGCTCTACCTGCCCTTGACGGTGTGGGGGGAGCGGCTGGGCGTGCTGCTGATCGAGCTGCCGACCGTACCGAACGCGGCGGTCACCGGTCGGTCGACGGACATCGCCGGCGCCCTGGCCGTGGCGATGCGCGCGGCGGACCGGGAGACCGACCGCTACCGGCGGGCCCGCCGTCGGGAGCGACTGACGATGGCCGCCGAGATGCAGTGGGACCTCCTGCCCGGTCGTGGTGTGTCCCACCACGCGTTCGACCTGGCCGGTCAGCTCGAACCGGCGTACACGGTGGGTGGCGACCACTTTGACTGGTCGCTGGACGGCGACCGTCTCACCGTGACGGTGCTCAACGGCGAGGGCAACGGGCTGGCGGCGTCCCTGTTGACAGCCGTCACGGTCAACGCGATGCGCAACGCGCGTCGCTCCGGTGGCGGCCTGGTGGAGCAAGCCGAGCTGGCCTCGGACACGGTCTTCTACCAACACCGAGGCGCCCGGTCCGTGGCTACCCTGCTGCTCGAGGTGGACACTCGCGTCGGCCGGGTGCGGGCGGTCGACGCGGGCTCCCCGCATCTGTTGCGGATGCGGGGGTCCACTGTCGAGCCTCTGAAGCTGGACCAGCAGTTGCCGCTGGGCATGTTCGCCGAGACCCGCTACGAGCTTCAAGAGGTGCAACTCGCCCCGGGTGACCGGCTCTTCGTGGTCAGCGACGGGGTGTGGGCCGCCGAGCCGCCGGGTCAGGAGCCGTACGGGCAGCGGGTGATGGCTCGTTCCCTGCGCGCCACGCGGCTGCAGCCGCCGGCCGAGGCGGTTGGTACGGTGATGCGCGAACTGCACGCCTATCACGCGGATTCCGATCTGCGCGACGACGCCGTCGTGGTCTGTCTGGACTGGCACGGTCCGCGCGAACGGGGCACGGGGTGAGATTCGCAGCCGCGTTGCCGGGCGGGCACCAGCGCGACGACGGCAGGGGACATCAGGTGGAGCGACCTGCGGATCTCGCCGCGGCGATCGACGCGGCCGCCGGGACGCTGATCGCCGTACTGGAGTCGGCCGCGTCGCGGCATCAGGTGCCGCCCACCCAGCTGAGAGTGCTCACGCTGATCTGCGGTCGCCCGGAGACCAACGTCAACGGGTTGGCGGAGTTGCTGGACGTGGTGCCCTCGTCGGCGAGCCGCCTGTGCGACCGGTTGGAGGCGACCGGGCTGTTGCGTCGGGTGGCCGATCCGCGTGACCGGCGTGAGGTGCGGTTGGTGCCGACCGCTGCGGCGCTGACCCTGTTGGGGGAGTTGGCCGAGCGGCGGCAGCGTGCGGTGCAGGCGGTGTTGGACCGGATGCCGGTGCGGCTGCAGCACGAGCTGTTGCTGGCGCTGGCCGGGTTCGCTCGGGCGGCGACGTCGGCGCCCGAGCAGCAGACCGATCCCGCCGTCCAGACGGCCTGAGCGCTGCTTCCCTCTTCCACTAGTGTCCTAGGACGCTTTAGGCGTGGTGATCCGCACCACAGTGCGGCACAGCCGCACCGAGAGCACGTAGCGGCGCCCGGCCAGCGAGAGGAAGCCCGATATAGTGGCAGCGCACCTACCCGGCCCGCGATCTTCGAGATCGTGGGCCGCATCAGGGGAAGGGGCCCCGCCCGGGGCCGCAGGGGAGAGCCGGCGCTGGTCGGCCCGACAGCGCGTACGACCCTCAGCCGCGCCCGGCGCCGGCCGGAGGGCTCACGTGCCGTGGAGGAGGATCGGTGTCGCGTCGGCCGGCTCGGGCAGAGCAACCGCGGGACACCGGTGACGAGACTCCCGGCAACCAGGTGCTCACCCTGCCCAACCTGATCAGCTTCGGGCGGCTGCTGGGCGTGCCGCTCTTCCTCTACCTGTTCCTGGTGGCGCGGGCCGACGTGGCGGCGGTCGTGGTGCTGGCCATCGGTGGCACCACCGACTGGGTCGACGGCTGGATCGCCCGCCGCCTGCACCAGGTCAGCCGCCTGGGCGAGCTGCTCGACCCGCTCGCCGACCGGCTCTACATCCTCGCCACCCTGGTCGCCTTCACCGCGCGGGACGTGGTGCCGTGGCAGTTCACCGCGGCGCTGCTGGCCCGTGAGGTGCTCCTGCTGGCCTCGCTGGCGGTGCTGCGTCGCTACGGGTACGGGCCGCCGCCGGTGCACTACGTGGGCAAGACCGCCACGTTCCTGCTGCTCGCGGCGTTCCCGGTGCTGCTGTTGGCCAGCGCGGCGACCGACGTGGCGACGGCGGCGAGCGCCATCGGGTGGGCGTTGGCCTGGTGGGGCCTGGTGCTGTACTGGGTGGCCGGCGGGATGTACGTCGTGCAGGCGGCCAGGCTGGTGCGCGCGGCGCGCGGTCCGGGAGCGGCGGCGTGAGCGCGCCGCGGCTGGGAAAACCCGGCCAGGACCGGGTGTACGCGCCGGACTTCCTCACCGAGCTGTTCCGCAACCCGCTGGATCCGGGGTACGCGGACGCGGCTGCCGCGCGGCGGAGCTCGGCGGAGTCGGCTCCGGCGCGCGGCTGGCGGGCCTTGCCGGCACGGTCGGTGAGCCTGGTAGTGGTGGTGATGCTCGGATTCCTGTTCGCGGTCGCGTACCGGCAGACGATGGCGGACGAGCCGGGGCGGAGCCAGGCCCGTTCGGGTCTGGTGACGCAGATCAAGGAACGGGAAAGCCAGACCGATCGGTTGTCCACGCGGGCGGACCAGCTGCGCGAGGAGGTCAGTCGGCAGCGGGACGCGGCGTTGAGCGGGTCGGCCGCCGCCCGGTTGCGCAACCTGGAGGCGAGCACCGGGCTGGGTCGGGTGCGCGGTGATGGTGTGGTGGTGCGGTTGGCGGACGCGCCGGACAAGGCGGACGCGGTCACCGGTGCCGGCGCCGGGCCGCCGCGGGTGCTCTACAGCGACCTGCAGGGTGTGGCGAACGCGTTGTGGAGTGTTGGCGCGGAGGCGATCGCCATCAACGGGCAGCGGTTGACGTCGACGTCGACGATCCGGTCGGCGGGTGAGGCGATGCTCGTGGATTTCCGGCCGGTGACCGGGCCGTACGAGGTGTCGGCGATCGGGCCGGGTTCGATGCGGCGCGACTTCGAGGACAGCCGCAACGCGGCGCTGATGCGGAAGGTCGCGCAGGGGACGGGGTTGTCGTTCGGTGTGCGGGAGGCGGATGACCTCACCCTGCCGGCGGCACCGGAGCCGCAGCTACGCTACGCCAAGCCGTCGGTCAGTCCGAGCCCTTCCGCGTCGGGTGTCCGTTCCGGCAGTCCCGGGTCGTCCGGTCCGGCGACGACTGTTAGCCCCTCCGGAGGTGGCCGATGATCGCGGTGTTGGCGTTGCTCGCCGGTGTGGTGCTGGGCGTGTGGCTTGATCCCACGGTGCCGGCGGCGTTGCAGCCGTATCTGCCGATCGCGGTGGTGGCCGCGTTGGACGCGGTGTTCGGTGGGGTGCGGGCCCGGTTGGACCGCATCTTCGACGACAAGCAGTTCGTGGTGTCGTTCATTTCGAACGTGCTGGTGGCTGGTCTGATCGTGTATCTGGGTGACCAGTTGGGGGTGGGTGGGCAGTTGTCCACCGGTGTGGTCGTTGTGTTGGGTGTGCGTATCTTCGGCAACGTGGCGGCGATCCGTCGGCACCTGTTCCGGGCGTAGGTTGGGTTGCGATGAGTGACGAGCAGACCGACACGGGGACCGGGTGGCCGCAGCCGGCGGGTCCGGTGCGGCCGGGTGGGCCGGCGGGTGAGCCGGATCCGCGGCCGGATGCGCCGGATCCGGATGAGTTGAGCCCGTTGGCGCCGCAGGGGCCGGCGCAGCCGTCGGATGACGAGCCTGCGGCGGAGCCGGTCGACGATGGTGCGACGGTGGACCTGAGCGCGGTGTCGCGGTCGGGGGAGCCGCCGGTTGCGGGTTCCGACGGGTCGGCGGAGCCGGTGGTGGCTGGTCGGTCCCGGTGGAGTGCGGCCGGGGTGATGATCGTCGCGTTGTTGGCGTTGCTGGGGTTCACGTTGGTCGTGCAGTTGAAGACGACGTCGACGGATCCGACTCTGGGTGCCACCCGGCAGGAGGACCTGGTCCGGATTCTGTCGGATCTGGATGCGCGGGAGAATCGCCTGCAGCAGGACATTCGGGCTCTGGAGGACAGTCAGCGGCAGTTGCGCTCGGGTGAGCAGGGTCGTCAGGCGGCGTTGGATGAGGCGACGCGGCGGGCGGACGAGTTGGGCATCCTGGCGGGGACGTTGCCGGCGGTGGGTCCGGGGTTGACTGTTCAGTTCGACGCCGGGGTGAAGCCGATTTCGGCGAACCGGGTGTTGGACGCGGTGCAGGAGCTGCGGGGTGCGGGCGCCGAGGCGATGCAGATTTCCGGTGGGGATCGGGCGACGGTGCGGATCATCGCGTCGACGTACTTCCTCGATGGGGACAACGGGTCGTTGATGGTGGAGGGGCGTCGGTTGTCGGGGCCGTACACGATCACGGTGATCGGTGATCCGGCGACGATGCGTACGGCGTTGAACATTCCTGGTGGGGTGGTGGCGTCGGTCCGGGGTGACGGCGGTAACGTGACGTTTGGGGAGCGTGAGGTTGCCGAGGTTTCGGCGCTGCACGTGCCGATCAAGTTGGAACACGCCCGTCCGGTCTCCTGACCGGCGCGGCCGCGCCGGACCCGGGTGGTCCGGGGCACCGATGGATGAAGGACGCGTCTGGTGATTCCCGAGGATCTGCGATACACCGCCGAGCATGAGTGGGTGGCGGGTGACGGCACGGCTTCGGTCCGGGTCGGCATCACCCACTTCGCGCAGGACGCGCTCGGTGACATCGTGTACGTGCAGTTGCCCGAGGCGGGTGCGGTGGTCGCGGCCGGTGACTCGTTGGGTGAGATCGAGTCGACCAAGAGCGTGTCGGAGATCTACGCGCCGGTGGCCGGTACGGTGGCGGCGCGCAACGACGCGTTGGCTGACACGCCTGAGCTGATCAACACTGATCCGTACGGTGAGGGTTGGTTGGTGGAGATCACGCCGAACGATCCGACTGCGACGGACGGGTTGCTGACGGCGGCCGCTTATCAGAAGATCACCGAAGGCTGAGTGTGCTTGATCCGGTGCGTGGGCTGTCTGCGCGCGTCCGGTTGCCCTGCATTTCGGCGCTGGCTAGGCTCGCCCAGTCGACCGAGAACCCAATAGTTGAGCGTTGCGGAATTGCCTTCCCGGGCACGGGGAGCCAGCCGCCGGGTGTTCAAGTGCCCGGCGGCCAGACCCGCCATTACCCGACGCCGACCGAACAGATCCGTGAGGTGGTCCCATGACGCGGCCAGACGACGAGTTCCCCCCACTCGACGTCACTTCGACGCTCAATCTCGGTTCGCTCGACGAAGTGCTGGAGGGGCCGGATACCGATGTGGTTCCGAGCCGGATGTCCGGTTCGTTGCCGCCGGGTATGGCGCTGCTGGTGGTTCGTCGAGGCCCGAATGCGGGTGCCCGGTTCCTGTTGGACCACGATGTGACGACCAGTGGCCGGCACCCGGACAGTGACATCTTCCTGGACGACGTGACGGTGTCGCGTCGGCACGCGGAGTTCCACCGCGATGGTGGGACGTTCACGGTGCGGGACGTGGGCAGCCTGAATGGCACGTACGTCAATCGTGAGCGGGTTGAGGCGGCCACGTTGAGCAATGGTGACGAGGTCCAGATCGGTAAGTTCCGGGTGGTGTTCATCGCCGGTCCGCGCCCGGAGGAGGAGGCCGGCCGGGGGTGAACGAGCCTGCGGCCTCCATGTCACCCGGGGCGGCTCGGTCTGAGCCGCTGATGAGCATCGGTGAGGTGCTTGGGCAGTTGCGGGTGGATTTTCCGGATACCACGATTTCGAAGCTGCGGTTTCTTGAGGCCGAGGGTTTGGTCGAGCCGCAGCGGACGGCGGCGGGTTACCGGAAGTACAGCTGGGACGATGTGGCGCGGTTGCGGTTCGTGTTGACCGCGCAGCGGGACAAGTACCTGCCGTTGCGGGTGATCCGGGAGCAGTTGGCGCAGTGGGATTCGTCCGGTGAGCAGCCGGGGCGGTCGCGGCCGGCGTTGGTGGCGGTTGGTCCCGATGGTGCGGTGCCGGGTCGTGAGTTGGCGGAGCCGGCCGAGTCGTCGCAGGTGCGGCTCGGCCGGGCGGATCTCGTGGCGCGCAGTGGGATCGACGAGTCGACGTTGGTTGAGTTGGAGCGGCTCGGTGTGCTGGTGTCGGATCCGCCGGGGTGGTATGACGCGGATGCTCTGATCATCGCGTCGGCGGTGGCGGGGTTGGCGGCGTACGGGTTGGAGCCGCGGCACCTGCGGGGTTATCGGACGGCGGCTGACCGGGAGGTTGGTTTGTTCGCGCAGTTGGTGGCCCCGTTGGCGCGGCAGAGTGATCCGGCGGCGCGGGCGCGGGCGGCGGAGACGGCGCGGGAGTTGGTGGCGTTGTCGGAGCAGCTGCACGCCGCGTTGGTGCGGGTGGGGTTGCGGTCGACGTTGGGTCGGTGAGGTTGCCCGGTGGGTGGCGGTTGCGCGGAAAGATCTCTTCCGGGAAGCGTGCCGTAGGCTTGCCGGGGTAACCCCTTTTCGGCGCGGGCGTGGTGCTGTAGCGCATGGGACGGCCGTGTTGCGGTCCGTGTACCGTGCAGGGAAGGGCGCGGTGCGGCGTAGGTGACAACGACACGGAGGCGGCGGTGCGCGAGCTGAGCGTGGTCGGAGTTCGGGTGGAGCTGCCCAGCAACCAGCCGATCGTCCTGCTCAGGGAGGTCGAGGGCGACCGCTATCTGCCGATCTGGATCGGCGCGGTCGAGGCCACGGCTATCGCTTATGAGCAGCAGGGGGTCAAGCCGGCCCGGCCGTTGACGCATGATCTTCTGCGGGATGTGTTGGCGGCGTTGAAGGCGCCCTTGCAGGCGGTGGAGATCACCGAGCTGAAGGAGAACGTCTTCTACGCGGATCTGTTGATCGGCGATGGGGTGCGGGTGTCGGCGCGGCCGAGCGATTCGATCGCGTTGGCGTTGCGGGTTGGTGCGCCGATTCGTTGTGCGGAGCAGGTCCTCAGCGAGGCGGGGATCGTTATCCCTGATGAGCAGGAGGACGAGGTGGAGAAGTTCCGCGAGTTCCTGGAGCAGGTGCGTCCGGAGGATTTCGCGGGCTGAGGTGTGCCTGGGCTCGGTTGGTGATCTTTCTCGGTGGCTGCGCGGCGTGTCGCGTCGGTTCCTCCGTGGTAACCCCTGACGGTGGCGATAGGGTTTCCATGTCGAGGGGTGCGCGTCCCGGAAACGATGCGTCGCCACACTGACGGGGAGGTTGTCCGGATGCACGAGCCGCAGGATTCCGATCCGGGTGCAGAGTTCGACGAGTCGGGTGCCTCGTCGCCAGGTGTGGCGGCTGAGGGTGACGGTTCGGTTGGCTACCGGGGTGTGACGGCCTGCCACGCGGTGGGCATCAGTTACCGGCAGTTGGATTATTGGGCGCGGACGACGCTGGTGGTGCCGAGCGTTCGGGACGCCTCGGGTTCGGGGACGCAGCGGTTGTATTCGTTCCGGGATCTGGTGGTGTTGAAGGTCGTGAAGCGGTTGTTGGACGCGGGGGTGTCCCTGCAGAACATCCGTAAGGCGATCGAGGCGTTGCGGTCGCGTGGTGTGGAGGATCTGGCGGGGATCACGCTGATCTCTGATGGGACGACGGTGTACGAGTGCCGGTCTCCGGAGGAGGTGGTCGACCTGTTGCAGGGTGGCCAGGGGGTCTTCGGCATCGCGATCGGTGGGGCTTTCAAGGAGATCCAGGGGTCGTTGTCGCATCTGCCGGCGGAGCCGGCGACGAGCGGCCCGGTGGAGCCGGCGGTGGCGTCGGGCTCGGATCCGGTGGGTGACGAGTTGGCGGCGCGGCGGGCGCGGCGGCGCGCCGGCTGATCGTTCGTTTTTCGGGTTTTTTCCGGTTGTTTTCTCGCGACCGTCGGTGACGGTGGCGGGGTTGTGTCGGCGATGGCGGTCCACTGTAGATACCGTGGGTGTCGTTTCGGTGGCCCATTGTGGAGATACCCATCGGTAGTGGTGACGCAACGTGTCAGCGTGTTGTCGGGAACCCGATAAGAGGGCGCTGACCGGGAGCGGTTGACACGCTATGGTCCCTCACGGTTCTGGACCCTTCATCCCCGGAAGGAACGACCGTGACGGTTACGGAAGAGACTGCTCCCGCCTCGCACTACGACCGCATTGGCGGTGCCAATTCGGTCAAGGCGGCGGTTGAGCTGTTCTACGACAAGGTGCTCGCGGACCCGGAGTTGGCGGGCTACTTCGCTGACGTGGACATGGCCGGTCAGCGGCGGCATCTGGCGTTGATGTTGACGGTGGTGCTGGGTGGCCCGAACGAGTACACGGGACGCGGGTTGGCCGAGGCGCACCAGCCGTTGAACATCACGGTGGGGCACTACGCGAAGGTTGGCGAGCACCTGACGGTGACGCTGACCGAGCTGGGGGTGCCGGCGGACATCCTGGCCGACGTGCAGACGGTGCTGGGGCAGGTGCAGGGCCAGGTGGTGGCTGCCGGGAACAGGTCGGGCGCCTGAGCGTGGACGCGGCTCGCCTCAAGCAGAGCTGGTCGGTGGTCGCCGGTCACGGCGACCAGGTGCCGCTCTACTTCTACTCGACGTTGTTCCTCGCTCATCCTGAGACGCGGCAGATGTTCCCCACGAACATGGCCGGTCAGCGGGACCGCCTCGTGACCGCGTTGGGTCACATCGTGTCCAACGTGGACCAGGTGGATCGGCTGGTGGGTTTCCTTCAGGATCTCGGCGCGGATCACCGCAAGTTCGCGGTCCGCGCGGAGCACTATCCGGCGGTCGGTGAGGCGCTGGTGGCGACGTTGCAGCATTTCCTCGCCGAGCAGTGGACCGACGAGTTGGCTGCGGACTGGACGGCCGCGTACGGGTTGGTCGCCCAGGTGATGACGGAGGCCGCGCAGGCCGCTGAGGCGGTCAATCCGCCGTGGTGGGTGGCGGAGATCGTGGCGCATGAGCGGCGGGCGTTCGACGTGGCGGTGTTGACGGTGCGTCCGCAGTATCTGTTGCCGTTCACACCGGGTCAGTCGATCGGGGTGTCGCACCCGTCGGTGCGGTCGTGGCGGTACTACTCGCCGGCGAACGCGCCGCGGGCGGACGGCACGTTGGAGTTGCATGTGCGGGCCGCGCCGGGTGGCGCGGTGTCGTCGCGGTTGGTGTACGGGTCGGCGGTGGGGGATCGGATCCACCTGGCGGCGCCGGTGGGGGACCGGCTGGGGTTGTGGTCGGCGGGCTCCAGTGACCTGTTGCTGCTGGTTTCGGGTACCGGCTGGGCGCCGGTGAAGGCGTTGGTGGAGCAGGTGGCGGCGGAGGGTTCCCGTCGTCGGGTGGACCTGTACGTGGGGGCCCGGTCCCGTAGCGAGTTCTACGACAGCGACGCGATCGACAAGTTGGCGTCGTCGTATCCGTGGTTGACGGTGACGTACGTCGTCGGTGCCGACGTGCACCGGCCGGGGGAGTTCGTGCAGGCGGTGGACCGGGCGTTGGTCGACGGTGACTGGCGGTCCCGGCACGTGTTCGTGTGTGGGTCGGACGAGATGGTGTCGTACGCGGTGCGGACGTTGGTTCAGGCGGGTTACCACGAGGGTCAGGTGCACCACGAGGGCCTGGGCGGGCAGTGGTACGGCCCGGCGTGGCGGACGGCGGTGCAGCAGTCGGCTGCGGGTGACACTTCGGGAGGTGGGCACAGGTGAGCGCGAGGAGTGAGCTTGCGAGCCCCGCAGTCGCGAACGGAGGTCTGCACAGGTGAGTGCGACGCCGATCAGTCGGTATGACGGGGTGCAGGTTTCCGGCGGTGTGCAGGTGCGGATGACCGCCGATCGGGTTCGGCGGTGGGAGTTCGGTGCGGCGTCGTTCGCGCGGCGTGGTTACGACAACGCTGACGTGGACCGGTTCCGGATGCAGGTCGCCGACGAGTTGGACCTGTTGGCGACGCAGATCGCGACGTTGCGGGCGGAGAACGAGCGGCTGACCGACCGGGTGGAGTTGCACCGGCACGGGGTGATTCCGAGTACGGGGGCGGCGGCGAAGGCCCCGGCGGCGCGGGAGGTCAATCTGCTGTCGGCGGCGCAGCGGGAGGCCGAGCAGATCATCGCGCAGGCGCATGACTACGCACGTCGGGTCGCCGAGTACGCCCGGGTGCAGTACGAGAGTTACCTGCACGCGGCGGAGGCGGAGGCGAAGCAGGAGGCGGAGCGGGCGGTGGCGGAGTACCGCAGCGCGGCGGGGTCGAGCTTCGACGACACGGTGGCGACCCGGGAGGCGTTGCGGATCTTCGGCGAGATGATGGTGTCGCACATGCAGGCGGCGGCGCGGCATCTCGACGACGGCAGTGAGCAGTTGGCGCGCACGATGGATCGGATCGCGGCGGAGACGCCGGGGGCGCCGTTCGTGGGTGGCGTGGTGGGCCAGTCGGCGTTGCCGCGGCACCAGCAGCGCTGAGTCGCCGGGTGGGGGGCGCTGACGTGGACCCCACTCGGTGCGCTGGCGGCGGTGGCATGGTCGGAGGGGTCAGGCGGGGCTGACCCGTGGCCCGCCCCTGGGAGAGGCTGTCAGCTGACGGCGGCGCGGACGGCCTCGGCGATCGGGGTGGGTCCGTCGACGAGTTCCAGGGTCGCGCCGGTGGTGCGCGGTTCGTCGAGCAGCGCGGCGAGGACGTGGGCGACGTCGGTGCGGCTGATCGCGCCACTGCCCGCGTGTGGGGTGAGGGTGACCCGCCCGGTGGGTGGGTCGTCGGTGAGCCGGCCGGGTCGCAGCACCGTCCAGGCCAGGTCGCGGCCGCGCAGGTCGTCCTCGGCGGCGCGTTTGGCGCGCAGGTACGCCGCCCACACGTCGTCGGTGCCGGGGGCGGGTGGTGTGTCCACGCCCATGGAGGAGACGAGCAGGTAGCGGTGGACGCCGGCGCGGGTGGCGGCGTCGGCGAGCAGCACGGCGGCAGCCCGGTCGACGGTGTCCTTGCGGGCGGCGCCGCTGCCGGGGCCGGCGCCCGCGGCGAAGACCACCGCGTCGGCGCCGTGGAGGTGCTCGGCCACCTGTTCGAGCGGGGTGTGTTCCAGGTCGCAGACGACGGGGGTGGCGCCGGCGGCGCGCAGCGTCGCGGCCTGCTCGGGGTTGCGGATGAGGCCGACGGCGGTGTGGCCGCGCCCGGCGAGGTGGCGTTGCAACAGTAGGGCGATCTTGCCGTGGCCTCCGGCGATGACGACGCGCATGGGCCCAACCTACCGGCGCGGCGGGGTGCAGGCACCGGCTTGACCTTGACCTTCGGGCAACCCCGAGCCTGGTGGGTGCCGGTCGCCGTGACCGGCGCGAGGAGGATGTCGACGTGGGGCTGATGACCATCGGGGCGTTCGCCCGGGCGGCGAGGCTGACACCGAAGGCGTTGCGCCTGTACGACCAGGTTGGGTTGCTGGTGCCGGCCGCTGTCGATCCGGAGTCCGGTTACCGGCTCTACGACCCGGCTCAGCTGCCGGTGGCTCGGCTGGTCGCCCAGTTGCGTCGCCTCGGTATGCCGCTGGCGACGATCCGGGTCGTGTGCGGCCTGGAGCCCGCGGCGGCGGCTGAGGCGGTCACCGCGTACTGGCGGCAGGTCAGCGCCGACACCGCGGCGCGTGCCCGGCTCGCCACTCTTCTCGTGGACCACCTGTCTGAAGGGGGCACCACCATGTCTGACCCGAATCCCACAGTTGCCGTCCGTTGCGCCGCCGGTTGTGACACCGGGCTGGTGCGCGACAGCAACGAGGACACCGCGTACGCCAGCGAGCGGTTGCTCGCCGTAGCCGACGGTATGCGGGGGCCCGGCGGTGCGGCCGCCAGCGCCGCCGCCGTCGACGCCCTGAAGCCGTTGGCGTTCACAGACGTACCGTCCGCCGACCTGCTGACGATGCTGGCCGGCGCGGTGAGTGACGCCGACCGCGCCGTGCACGGGTTGGCCACCGACACCGACCAGCCGGTCACCACGCTGACCGCGCTGCTGCTCAGCGGTTCCCGGCTGGCGCTGGTGCACGTCGGTGACACCCGCGCCTACCTGCTGCGCGGCGGTGAGCTGTCGCTGCTCACGCAGGATCACACCTGGGTGCAGGCCCAGGTTGATCAGGGCCGGCTCGACCGGGACCAGGCCGCGACGCATCCGCAGCGCGCGGTGCTGGTGCGCGCCCTCGGTGGCGGCCGGCAGGTCGAGGCGGATCTGGCGTTGCGTACCGCGTTGCCGGGTGACCGGTACCTGTTGTGCTCCGACGGGCTGTCCGCGGTCGTCGACAGGGCCGATCTGGGGTGGGCGTTGGCGGCGACGGACGATCCGGAGGACACGGTGCGGGCGCTGGTGGATCTGGCGCGGGCCGAGGGGGCGCCGGACAACATCGCCTGCGTCGTCGCCGACGTCGTCGCGGTGTAGCTGTCGGCTTCGCCGCCGACGTCACCCGAGCCGGGTGGGGCCGCCCACCCGGCGCGGGGCTCGGCGTTGGTGAACCGGTTGAGGCAGCATGGAGAGGTGATGGAGAGTTTCGACGCGTTGACCTCGCTGGTGGCCGGTGGTGGGGTGGTGGTGCTCAGCGGTGCCGGCCTGTCCACCGAGTCGGGGATTCCGGACTACCGGGGGCCCAGCGGGGTGGCGCGGCGGCACACGCCGATGACCTTCCAGGCGTTCACCCGCGATCCCCTGGCCCGGCGGCGCTACTGGGCGCGCAGCCACCTGGGCTGGCGGCTGATCGCGGGTGCGGCGCCCAACGCCGGGCACCGGGCGGTGGCCGGGCTGCAACACGCCGGGCTGGTCGACACGGTGATCACCCAGAACGTCGACGGTCTGCACGGTGCGGCCGGCAGCCCGTCGGTGATCGAGCTGCACGGCCGCCTCGACGAGGTGACCTGCCTGGACTGCGGCAACCTGACCTCCCGGGAGGAGCTTCACCGGCGGCTGCGCGAGGCCAACCCGGAGTTCGTGGCCCGCGTCGCCGCGGTCAACCCGGACGGTGATGTTGATCTCCCCGATGAGCAGGTGGCGGCGTTTCGGCCGGTGGACTGCGGGATCTGCGGCACCGGGATGCTGAAACCGGACGTGGTGTTCTTCGGTGAGACGGTGCCGGCGCAGCGGGTGGCGCGCTGTTTCGCGGCCGTGGAGCAGGCCCGGTCGTTGCTGGTGCTCGGGTCGTCGTTGACGGTGATGTCGGGGCGCCGTTTCGTGATTCGGGCCGCGAAACGGGGCATCCCGGTCGCGATCGTCAACCAGGGGCCGACCCGGGGTGACGGCCACGCCACCGTGTGCGTCGACGCGCCGCTGGGCGCGGTGCTGCCGCAGTTGGCCGCGCGGGTCGGCGCCGGGACACCGCTGGGGGTGTGACGGGCCGGGCCCCCGGCGCGGGGGTAGGACATCCGCCGGAAACACCAACGCTGGTAGCGTTGACCACGCCGGTAACACCCACGTGGGAGAGACCGCCCGACAGCACGCAGGGCGGCGCCGAAGGGGCAAATCCTCCCCGGAACCTCTCAGGCAAAAGGACCTCGTGGGCAGGCACTGTGGAGTGCCCTGAGTGGGTGCGACAGAGGGGGAGGCCGACACGTCGACCTCGCCCCGGGAGTGCCCCCAATGACCGTAGAGCAGTTCGCCACCCGTCACATCGGTCCCGGCCCCGACGACGAGCGTCGGATGCTGGAGGTCGTCGGGCACGACTCGATCGACGAGCTGATGGACGCCGCGATCCCCGAGGTGATCCGCTGGCACGGCACCCTCGACCTGCCCGACCCGGCCACCGAGGCCGAGACGATCGCCGAGCTGCGGGCCCTCGCGGCGCGTAACACCGTCGCCGTCTCCATGATCGGGTTGGGGTACCACGGCACGCACACCCCTGCGGTGATCCGCCGTAACGTCCTTGAAGACCCGGCCTGGTACACGGCGTACACGCCGTACCAGCCGGAGATCAGCCAGGGCCGCCTGGAGGCGCTGCTGAACTTCCAGACCATGGTCACCGACCTGACCGGGTTGGCCACCGCGAACGCCTCGATGCTCGACGAGGGCACCGCGGCGGCGGAGGCCATGACCCTGGCGCGGCGGGCCTCCAAGAGCAAGAGCGGTGTGTACGTCGTCGACGCCGACGCGTTGCCGCAGACCATCGCGGTGATCACCAGCCGGGCCGAGCCGCTCGGCATCGACGTGCGGGTCCTCGACGTGCAGCGCGACGAGTTGCCGGCGGAGTTCTTCGGCCTGCACCTGCAGTACCCGGGGGCGTCCGGTGCGGTGCGCGATGACGCCAGCCTCGTGCAGGCGGCACACGCCGTCGGCGCCCTGGTGACCGTGGCGGCGGACCTGCTGGCGTTGACGCTGCTGCGCGCACCGGGGGAGATCGGCGCGGACATCGCCGCCGGCACCACCCAGCGTTTCGGCGTACCGATGGGCTTCGGTGGGCCGCACGCCGGTTACCTGGCGGTGCGCTCGGGCCTGGAGCGGATGCTGCCCGGGCGCCTGGTCGGGGTGTCGCGCGACACGGACGGCAACCCGGCCTACCGGTTGGCGTTGCAGACCCGTGAGCAGCACATCCGGCGGGAGAAGGCGACCAGCAACATCTGCACCGCGCAGGTGCTGCTCGCGGTGATGGCCGGCATGTACGCCGTCTACCACGGCCCCGACGGGCTGCGCGACATCGCGACGCGTACCCATGCGATGGCGGCGCGGCTCGCGGCCGGGTTGCGCGCCGGCGGGGTGGACGTCGCGGACGTCGCGTTCTTCGACACCGTCACCGCGACCGTGCCCGGGCGGGCCGCCGAGGTGGTGGCCGCCGCCGCGGACCGTGGCGTCAACCTGCGGCTGGTCGACGCCGACCGGGTGGGCGTGTCCTGCGACGAGACCACGACCGACGCGCACCTGGCGCAGGTGTGGGCGGCGTTCGGGGTGCCCGCGTTCGACGGCGACGCGGACGCGGCCGTGCCGGTCGACCTGACGCGCGGCAGCGACTTCCTCACCCACCCGGTGTTCCGCAGCCACCACTCGGAGACGGCGATGCTGCGCTACCTGCGGCGGCTGTCGGACTTCGACTACGCCCTGGACCGGGGCATGATCCCGCTCGGGTCGTGCACGATGAAGCTGAACGCGACCACCGAGATGGAGCCGGTCAGCTGGGCGGAGTTCGCGAACATCCACCCGTTCGCACCGGACGCGCAGACCGTCGGGTACCGGGAGATGATCGGTCAGCTGGAGTCGTGGCTGGCCGAGGTGACCGGCTACGACGCGGTGAGCGTGCAGCCCAACGCCGGTTCGCAGGGCGAGCTGGCCGGGTTGCTGGCGATCCGCTCGTACCACGCGTCGCGGGGTGAGACGCACCGCGACGTGTGCCTGATCCCGTCGTCGGCGCACGGCACGAACGCGGCGTCGGCGGTGATGGCCGGCATGCGCGTCGTGGTGGTGGCCTGCGACGACGACGGCAACGTCGACCTCGTCGACCTGGACGCGAAGATCGACAAGCACCGGGACGCGCTCGCCGCGATCATGGTGACGTACCCGTCCACGCACGGTGTGTACGAGACGGGCATCGCGTCGTTGTGCGCGAAGGTGCACGACGCCGGCGGGCAGGTGTACGTCGACGGGGCGAACCTCAACGCCCTGGTCGGGTTCGCCAAGCCCGGCAAGTTCGGCGCCGACGTGTCGCACCTGAACCTGCACAAGACGTTCTGCATCCCGCACGGCGGCGGTGGCCCCGGCGTGGGCCCGGTGGCGGTCCGCGCGCACCTGGCGCCGTTCCTGCCCGGTGACCCGCTGGGCGCGCACGTGGACGCCACGCCGGCGATCTCGGCGGCGAAGTACGGGTCGGCGGGCATCCTGCCGATCCCGTGGGCGTACCTGCGGATGATGGGCGCCGAGGGGCTGACCCGGGCCACCGGTGTGGCGGTGCTCGCGGCGAACTACGTGGCGGCGCGGCTGCGGGGGCACTTCCCGGTGCTGTACGCCGGCAACAAGGGCTTGGTGGCCCACGAGTGCATCCTCGACCTGCGGCCGTTGACGAAGGCGACCGGGGTGAGCGTCGACGACGTGGCGAAGCGGCTGATCGACTACGGCTTCCACGCGCCGACGATGTCGTTCCCGGTGGCGGGGACGCTGATGGTGGAGCCGACCGAGAGCGAGGACCTGGCCGAGCTGGACCGGTTCTGCGACGCGATGATCGCGATTCGCGCGGAGATCGAGCAGGTGGGTTCCGGGGCGTGGCCGGTAGGGGACAACCCCCTGGCCAACGCGCCGCACACCGCGGCGATGGTCAGCGGTGACGAGTGGTCACACGCGTACCCGCGGTCGGTGGGCGCGTACCCGGCCGGGGTGGACCGGGCGGGGAAGTACTGGCCGCCGGTGCGGCGCATCGACGGCGCGTACGGCGACCGGAACCTGGTCTGCTCGTGCCCGTCGCCGGAGGCGTTCGAGGACTGACGACGCCGCAGCCGGTCGAGACTGAGGACGGCGCGCCGGGGCGGGCGGTACGGCCTGCCCCGGCAGCCGCTGCGACCTGGGCGGGGACGTCCCTTACCGGGGGACTAGCCTGGGTCGACGGCGGCTAAACGGTGACGCTGAGTGGTCGGTCAGGCCACGAGAGCGTGGCGGGCGGGGCCGCGGTGCGGTGCGATGCTGCTGCCGTCGGGAAGCAACTCGCCGGTGTCCTCGAAGACGATGACGCCGTTGCAGAGCAGGCTCCAGCCCTGCTCACGGAAGCAGGCGAGGACCCGTGCGGCTTCCCGGTCGGTGGCTTCAGCGGAGGGGCAGGTCGGTTGGTGCTGGCACATCGGGTTCTCCGGACTGTGGGGGCACTGTGTCATGGTTCACATGACCAGTGACGCACAGTACCAAGCGAAAGTGTCCAACATCGACCAGGTGCCCGCCTGGTGCACGGGAAATCCACTGAACGGATGAGGAAGGTTGGACCGTACGGCGTGGAAACGCTCCCACAGGTGTGTGCCGCGAACAGCGGCCCGGCTGCGTTGGCCGCGAACAGCGGCCCGGCTGCACTGGCCGCCCACAGAAGCCCTGCTGCGTTGATCGATGTACCCGCCGCGCCGGCCGCGTGCCGGGGTGCGCTGACCGAACGCGCACGCCTGCACTGGTCTCGCGGCGACGGCGGTGACCCCGCGGCCCTCGCCGAGGAGTTCCTCGCCGCGCACGGCCTACCCCTGCACGACCTGACCCGACCCGCCACCGGCCAGCACGGCAGCGGGGTCTGCGGCGCGGCGCTGTACCTGTCCGCCGCCGCCGGGGCGCTGCTGGCCGGCGCACCCACCGGGGCGCCCGAGCCCGCGCCGGCCCTGCCCGACCTCGCCGTCGTCGTCTACCAGCACGGCCCCACCCGGGTCACCCGGCCCGGCCCACCGCAGCCGTTCTGGCTCGGCGAGTGGGTCGAGAGCTGGACCCCCGGCCAGCACGCCGCCGCCGTCGACGCGGTCCGCGCCGCCATCGGCCGCGGCGACGTCTACCAGAGCAACCTCGTGGGCCACGCCGCCGCCCCCTACACCGGCGACCCGCTGCCGGCCCTGAGCCGCCTCGGCGCGCTCCCCGGCGCCCGCTACGGCGGCGTCCTCACCGGCGACGGCTGGGCCGTCGGCTGCGCCTCCCCGGAAACCCTCGTCGAGGTCACCGACGGGCAGGTGATCACCCGGCCGATCAAGGGCACCCGCCCGGCCACCGCCGCCGGCCGCGCCGAACTGCTCGCCAGCGCGAAGGAACGCGCCGAACACATCATGATCGTCGACCTGGAACGCAACGACCTCGCCCGCATCGCCCGCACCGGCACCGTCACCGTCGACGAGCTGTTCGCCGTGCGCCGCTGGTGCGACCTGTGGCAGGCCGAGTCGACCGTCCGCGCCGCCGCCGCCGACGGCCTCGGCCTCGCCGACCTGCTGCGCGCCACCTGCCCCGGCGGCTCCGTCACCGGCGCCCCGAAGCTCGCCGCCCTGACCCAGATCAGCGCCCTCGAACCGGTCGGGCGGGGCGCCAGCATGGGCGCGCTGGGCTGGGTCGCCCCGGGTCACGTCGACCTGGGCCTGACCATCCGCACCGCCGCCGCCGACGGCCAGCGGCTGCACACCTGGGCCGGCGGCGGCATCACCTGGGACAGCGACGCGCACGCCGAGGTCGCCGAGGCCGCCGCGAAGACCACCCCGATCCGCGCGACCCTGGCCGGGCGCTGACCGGCGTACCGCACGGCGATACGCTGAACCCCATGACCATGCGGCCCATCCGGATCATCGGCGACCCTGTCCTGCGCACCGGATGCGAACCGGTCACCACCTTCGACGCCGAGCTGCGGGCCCTCGTCACCGACCTGATGGACACCCTGCTCGGCGCCCCCGGCCGCGCCGGTGTCGCCGCACCGCAGATCGGCGTCAGCGCCCAGGTGTTCGTCTACGACGCCGACGGGCACCGCGGCCACCTCATCAACCCCACCCTGGAGTTGTCCGACGAGCTCCAGGACGACGAGGAGGGCTGCCTGTCCATCCCCGGGCTGTACTTCCCGACCGTACGGGCCCTGCACGCCACCGCCCACGGCGTCGACCAGCACGGCGAGCCGCTGACCATCGCCGGCAGCGGCTTCCTGGCCCGCGCCCTGCAACACGAGACCGACCACCTGGGCGGGCGGCTCTACGTCGACACGCTGCGCGGCGACACCCGCCGCCGGGCCCTGCGCGAGATCCGCGCCGGGCGCTTCGACTCACCCAGCCGCCGCCGCTGACCCCTCGTCCGGAAGCCGGCGCTCAACGTTTCGCGACCATCCGCCCGAGGGTGGTCACCGGGCCGTCAGCGTCCACTCCTCGTAGTCGGCGACCCGGGTGAACCCCACCCGCTCGTACAGCCGCACCGCCGCCGTGTTGTCCGCCTTCACGTTCAACGTGACGTGTTCGACGGTCTCGCGCAGCCGGACACAGAGCGCTGCCACCACCGCCGCGCCCAACCCCCGTCCCCGCCACCGCGGATGGGTCGTGACGTTGCCCAACGCCGCCACCCGGTAGACCGGGGACCACACATGCACCCCGGCCACCGCCACCAACTCACCGTCCTCGCGTACGCCCAGGTACTGCCCGGTGTCCACCATCCGAGGATCGAACCAGTTCCCCGGGTACGCCTGCGCGTACAGGCGGCGCAGCCCCGGCAGGTCCGCCGTCCCGAGCACCACACCCTCGGGACGCACCACCGACAGACGGGCCGGAGCGGTCAACGCCATCCGGTGGTGCAGGCCACCGGGATCCAACCGGTACGACCCGGCCAGGATGTCGGACAGCCCGGGGGAGAGGTGGGCGTACAACCGGGCGGGCAGCGTCGGCGCAAGGGCGGCCAGCAACGCCGCCAGCGCCGCGGTGTCCGCCGGCGCCGCGAACGCCAGCAGCGTCGGCGGATCGACCCCGTGATAGAGCAGCGCGACCTGCTCACCCCGGCGAAACCACGAGGTGTACGGCCAGAAGAAGTCGTCCAGGTCGCCCAACTGGTAGGCATGCAGCACCGGATCACGCCCCAGCAACCGTGCCAGGACCGTACGGTCATGCTCGGGGCGTACCGCCATCAGCGGGCCACCCACTGGTCGTATCCGAGCTTCGCCACCAACGCCACCACCACCACCAGCAACACCACCCGCACGAACCCGGAGCCGCGGCGCAACGCCATCCGCGCCCCCAGCACCGCGCCGGCGATGTTGCACACCGCCATGCCCGCGCCCAGCAGCCACCACACGTGCCCGGTCACCCCGAACACCACAAGCGCGCCCAGGTTCGTCCCCGCGTTGACGACCTTCGCCATCGCCGAGCCGTGCACGAAGTCCGCGCCCACCAGAGCGGTGAACGCCAACACCAGGAACGTGCCGGTGCCCGGGCCGATCAACCCGTCGTACAGGGCGATGCCCACCCCGGCCACCGCGATCACCACCGCCACCCGCACCGGAGTGCGCCTCGCCGGCACCGCCACCACCCCCATCCGGGGACGCAGCAGCACGAACACCGCCACCGACACCAGCACCACCAGCACCACCGGCCGGTACGCCGACGCCGGCACCGCCCCGGCCAGCGCCGCACCCACGCCCGCGCTGAGCACCGCGAGCCCCGCCGCCGGGCCCGCCACCCGCCAGTCGACCTTCGTCCTACGGGCGTACGTCGCCGCCGCGGTGGCCGTACCGAAGATCGCGGCCAGCTTGTTCGTGCCCAACGCGGTGGCCACCGGCAACCCCGGGGCAGCCACCAACAACGCCGGCAGCAGCAACAACCCGCCACCACCGACCACGGCATCGACCCACCCGGCCATCGCGGCGGCGGCCAGCAGAGTACTCAACGTCACGGCGTCCACGGGCGGCAATTCTGCCCACCCGACCCGCCCGACCAGCACCCGAGTGGCCAGCCTCACCCGGTCACCGGCCCCGCGTACGCCGCAACCACACCCCCAACGCGCCGACCGCCACGAACACCAGCACCGAACACAGCAAGACCTTCAGCACCCGGCAACCATGCCACGGGCACGTAAGGTGCAGGAGTGCGCCTGGCCACCTTCAACCTGCTGCACGGACGGTCCCTCACCGACGGGCTCGTCGACTCCGATCGACTCGCCGCCGCCATCGGCGCCCTCGACGCCGACGTGCTCGCCCTGCAGGAGGTCGACCGTGACCAACGCCGCAGCGGCAACCTCGACCTCACCGCCATCGCCGCCCGCGCCCTCGGCGCACCCCACCACCGCTTCGCCGCCGCCGTCGTCGGCACCCCGGGCGAACAGTTCCGCCCACTGCGCCACGACGACGACGGCCACGGCGAACCCTGCTACGGCATCGGGCTGATCAGCCGATACCCCGTCCGCAGCTGGCAGGTCACCCGACTCAAGCCGGCGCCGGTGCGCTCACCGGTCTACGTGCCCGGCCCCCGCGGCGGCCTCATCCTGCTGCACGACGAACCCCGCGTGGTCCTCGCCGCCGTCCTGGACACCCCCCACGGCCCCCTCACCGTGGCAGCGACCCACCTGTCGTTCGTGCCGGGCTGGAACGCCCGCCAACTACGTCAGACCGTCCGCGCCCTGCGCGCGCTACCGGGGCCCCGCGTCCTGCTCGGCGACCTCAACCTGCCCGCCGGCGCGGCCCGGCTCATTTCCGGCTGGCGCCCCCTGGGCCGACGCCCCACCTACCCGTCCGGGCAGCCCCGCGTCCAACTCGACCACATCCTCGCCGACCGGCACGCCCTCGACCAGCTCCCACCCGTACGCGCGGTCACCGCGCCGGCGTCCACCATCTCCGATCACCGCCCCCTGCTGGTCGATCTCGGCTGAGCGTCAGCGCCCAACCGGCCGCATCGCGGCTCACGACGGTCGTCCTCATCCACGGGTTCCGGGTCACCCCGTGCCTTACCGCGCGGACCGTTCGGCCTGACGCCGCCTCCAAGGTCGACTCGGCTATCTGAAACCGGGCCACCCCCGTGCCCCGGACACCGCGCCTTGCGGAAACCGGGTCAATCAAGGGTCGGCGGGGGAGCGGACCACCAAGTCGCAAGATTCCCTCAAGATCATTGCATCGACGGACTTCGACGATCATGCTGGTCGACACGCGCCACGATCAACTCGTCGGAGGCCACATGAGACGCCAGCGACCCACCCTCATCGCCGTGTCCACCCTCATCGCCGTCACCCTCACCACCGCACCCACCCCCGCCAACGCCCAACGCGCCGCACCACCCGACCAGGTCACCGCCCTCACCGCCCACCAGGCCGACGGATACACCACCCTCGCCTGGCAACCCGTCGACGGCGCCACCGACTACCAGATCGAACGCACCCCCGTCGACGCCGACAACACCCCCACCGGCACACCCACCATCGTCGGCATCTGGCGACCCAACCGCCAGATCAACCAACACGCACCCACCTTCGCCGACGCCGGCTACAACCCCGGCGACACCTTCCAATGGCGCGTACGCGCCCGCACCGGCACCACCGAACAGCCCTACTCCGACCCGGTCACCGCCACCACCACCGCACCCTGGGGCAACCCCACAACCCCCGGCGAGCAACTACGCACCGGCTGGGAGACCACCCACGCCGCGCAGTACACCAGCGACACCGACGAGTACGCCTACACCGCCGCCATCGACGCCCTCAGCGACCGCGTACGCGTCGTCGAACTCGGCCGCACCGTGCAGAACCGACCCATCAACATGATGGTCATCGGCCACCCCACCCCGGCTACAACCCCGGAAGCAGTCGCCGCCACCGCACCCGTGGCCATCAACTGCAACGTGCACGGCAACGAACCCGGCGACCGCGAAGCCTGCCTCATCATGGCCCGCCAACTCGCCTTCAGCACCGACCCCCGCATCACCGACCTGCTCAGCCACACCACCGTCCTGATCGTCCCCACCATCAACGGAGACGGCCGCGCCAACAACACCCGCGGCAACTCCACCGGCCAGGACCTCAACCGCGACTACTCCCTGATCCGCCAACCCGAGACCACCGCGTACATCAAAATGGTCCGCGACTACCGACCCGTCGCCGGCTACGACGGCCACGAGTTCGGCAACTCCCGCGCCGGCGACCTGCCGATGCTGCCCCCACGGCACCAGAACGTCGCCCAACCCATCTTCGACCAGTCCCAGGACATGATCGAAGGCCACATGTACGCCAAGGGCGCCGAAGCCGGCTGGTGGGCCTGCCCCTACGGCTGCGAAGGCGGCGGCAACGTCGGCCTCAGCGAGGAAACCATCCTGCGCAACACCCTCGGGCTCAAGAACGTCGCCAACTCCCTGCTGGAACTGCGCAGCTCCGGCGGCCAGACCCGCCCCGACGAGGGCAACACCGCCAACAACCGGCGCCGCAAGACCTACTCCGCCCTGTGGACGTTCCAGCAGTTCCTCGACTACCACCGCGCCGACCGCGCCGACATCCTCAACTCCCGCGCCCAGTCCATCGAGATCCAGGCCGCCAACACCGGCCGCCTCGTCTTCCGCGGCTCCCGACCCATCCCGGCGCACCCCGCCCCGCACCCCGGCGACAGCCCGCCGCCGCTGGACGCACCCCCCGCCGACCTCATCCTCGACAACGCCCCGTGCGCCTACAAACTCACCGACGAGCAGTACAACGGCGCCCGCACCGACGGACCCGGCGGCGTGGGCACCACCGTCGCGCAACGCATCGCCGCACACGGCTGGAAGGTCATCAAGACCGACGACGGCTACTACGTCCCCCTCAACCAGCCCGAACGCGGCCTCATCCCGCTGCTGCTCGACACCAAGGGCGTGGAGAAGCTGACCGACGGCGAACGCGTCTACCCGACCCTCACCGGCCGACGCAACGGACCACTGACCGTCTCCGGCTTCACCTGCGCCGACGACGCCACCATCAACGGCCCGGTCACCGTCCGGGCCGGCGCGGCACTCGTCGCGACCGGAACGACCATCAGCGGCCCGGTCACCGCCACCGGCGCCGCCGGCATCCTCCTCGCCGACAGCACCATCAACGGCCCCGTCCAGATCGCGAAGACCACCAACGCGGTCTCCGTCATCGACGTCACCATCGCCGGCCCGGTCAGCCTGACCGGCAACACCACCGGCACCGACGCACCCCTGCTGGCCGGCAACACCATCCGCGGCCCGCTCAACTGCACGGCAAACAACCCCGCCCCGACCAACCTGGGCGTCGCCAACACCGTGCACGGCCCACGAACCACCCAGTGCGCGGCACTGTGACCGACAACTAGCGAGCCATCACGCCGGCGGCGCGGGCCCGACACCCGCGCCGCCGGCACCTCACCACCTACCCCCGCACCCCGTGGAGGCCGCCGTGTCGCACCCCGCCACCCCACCGCGACACCCCCGACGATTCCGCGGACCGCACGGCGCTAGGCGCGTCCGACGGACGTTCGGCCTGCTCCTGCCAACCCTGCTGCTGACCGCCTGCACCAGCAGCCCCGCAACTCCCCGCCCGGACGCCGCGCCCGCGAGCACCGCACCCCAGCCCACCGGGCCACTCTGCGCCGCCCTGCCCACCGGCACCGACCCCGGCAACCCGAGCTTCCTCGCCGGGCAACCCGTCGACCAGGCGCTGCGCTGGATCCCCACCCTCACCACGTTCGAAGCGGCACTGCGTACCAGCGGCGTCCTCACCGACCTGCCCGCCGGCGACGGCGTCACCGTCCTGGCGCCCTCCGACGACGCCTTCGCCGCCACGTTCTCCGAGGACAACTGGGACGACCTCATGACCCACCACACCGACCAGCTCCGCACCCTGCTGAAAGCACACCTCATCACCGGAAGCCACCCGATCGCCGACCTCACCACCGCCGGCACCGCCACCACCCTCGACGGAGTCACCGTCACCGTCACCCGCACCGGGCCCACCGCCCGCCTCGGCGACCGCGCCGACACCGTCTGCGCCGACTACCAGGCCACCAACGCCCGCATCCACATCATCAACGCCGTCCTCGGCCCCCTGCCCGTCACCGCCGACGGCACCGGCCACCGCGCACACTGACCACGCTCACCCGGGCGGCACCAGACCCGCCAGCGCGCGGTTGGTCCGGTTGGCGCGGACCGCGTCGCGCTGCTGCCCGGCCGTCACCTCGATGTAGGTCTGCGACGACGCCAACGACGCGTGCCCCAACAACCGCATGATCTCCGCCGCGCTCGCACCGTCCTCCGCCAACCGGGTCGCGAAGGTGTGCCGCAGCGCGTGCAGCCGCGCACCACGCGGCACCCGGTTACCGATGCCGGCCCGCCGGTAACACGACTCGACGAGATACTGCAGGCCACCACGGCGCAACGGCTCACCCTGCCGATCCACCAGGAACGGCGAGTCGGGGCGTACCGACCGCGAACCGAAGCGCCGCACCCGACTGTCCAGGTAGTCCCGCAGCACCCGGTCCAGATCCGCCTCGATCGGCACCACCCGAGGCCGCCCACCCTTTCCCGCCACCTCGACCCGCCGCTCACCGGGCCGACCGCCGAGCGAGTCGACGCGCAACGCCAGCAGCTCCGACAGGCGCAGCCCGGCGCAGAGCGCCACCGCCAACACCGCCACGTCCCGCTCCGGCCACGGGTCGCGTTGCCGCCCGTCGTCCCGCGCGGCGGACGCGAGCAGCACCTCGGGGGTGTCCGCGCCGCGCAGCGGCTTCGGCTGGGGGAGTAGCGCCCGAGGCCGCCCGACCGCCGGCATCGGGTTGCCCGCCACGAACCCGTCAGCGACCAGGAACGTGAAGAAGGTGTTCCAGGTGGACCAGGCCCGATGCACCGACGCGGGCGCCCGGGGAGCGGCGAACCGGGCGAAGGCCGCGCGCATCACCCGGGGGGAGAGGTCGGTGATCGACAGCGCGTCCAGGGGTAGGGGAGGGGTGGCATCTTCCGCCACCAGGGAGGCCACCGTGTGCAGATCCCTGCGGTACGCGGCCAGGGTGTGCGGGGAGGGCTTACGGGTGGCGCGCGCGGTCAGGAACTCCTCGATCAGCACCGCGAGCGATTCGTCCTGTTTGTCATGCATAAGAGATATTATGCAGCATTTTCGCGTATTCGGGAAGCGGGTGGACGAGGGGGAGAAGGGCCCCATCCCGACCGCCCCGAGCACGGCCGGAGCTGATGAAGAAGCACGTATCGTGCGCGACATGACGCCGCTCGCCGCCATCTGTCCCACCTGTGGTCGGCCCGGCACGCCCATCGTGTACCGGGACCTCGACGGTCCGACAGATCTGGCCTGCTCCGAGGGGCACCAGTGGCGGGCCCCTGGCCAAGCCGGGTGGGCTCCACATGCGTCGCCCGCCGCCGTCGACCACGACCCGCAGGACGCAACGACACCTATGGAGCCAATGGACGTCAGCAAGGACGGGCGCACCTGGCGGATCGGCACGGCCGGCGACGTCGCCTGGCTCGCCGGGCGGACCACGCAGGGCCTGTCGGTCACCACGGCGATCCCGCCGGTGTTCGAGGCGTACGGCGCCTTTCACCCGCCCGCCGGGGCCGGTTTCGACGCCCACGAACGCGCCGTGATCGACGAGCTGGTGGCGTGCACGCCGGATCAGCCCTGGTGGCTGGGCTTTCTCGACACCGGCGCCCACGACGTCGTCTTCCCTCATGCCCCGAGGGTGTCCCTCTACTGGGACTGGCCCTACGTGCTGATCCAGGCCGGGCCGGAACAGGCTCTCACCTGGCGGGCCGGTCACATGCGTGGCGACGGGGCACTGCCCGACCTGTTCTTTCCGGCGGATCGCTCCTGGCTCGTCTCCGCCCTGTGGGACGACACCTGGACCGACATCGGTGCCAGCGGTGCGGTGCTCGCGGCTCTGCGACGCAACGCGCTGGTCAACGTACGGCTCGTCGGGCCGGACGAGGACGCGTGTCCGCCGGGCCTGACGCGCGACTGACCCCGTGGGATGGACGGCAAGGGGACCCCCCGGAACGCGCTACTTTACATAATGTGCATTATCGAATCGCCGCAAGAACGGCTGGATGGTGGACAGCCATGAATCTCTGCGCGACGTAGCTTCGTCAGTGGTCGCTGTCTTGACACCTGGAGCCGGCGTTCCGTGAGCTGTTGGCACGCGCACCAGTCAGACCTCACAGCAGACCAGGAGGAGACGCGGCGTGGGGATGGTCGAGACGGCGTTGCTGCGCCTGGCCGGCTCGGTGGTGACACCGGCGGTGAAACGATGGCTGGGACGCCGCCGGGAACAACGGGAACGTGAGACGCCGCTCATCGACCTGATCGGCTCTGGGATCACCGATGACCTCGGCCTGCGCCGGGCGGGCCGGCGATTGGACGACATCGTCGACACCGTCTACGAACGCCTGCAGCCGCTGGTTCGCCGCCGGGAGCCGGCGCTGCCCGACAATGAGATCGCCGCCGCTCTGAACGCGGTGGCCGACACGCTACGCGACGCGGACCTGTCCGACGCCGCAGTGTTCGCCGACGATGTAGACCCCGCGCTGATGGCCACCCGACTGCGCCGACAACTGCCCGACATTCCCGCGAGGGCGGCCCTGAGCGAGGCGGCAGGTCACCTGTACGGCAGGGTCCTCGACGAGTGCTGCACCTGTCTGACCCAGTTGGTCGTGCAACTCCCCCCGTTCCAAGGTCGCGCCACCGTACAGACATTGGAACGGCTGTCCACGGTGGCCGAGGGCCTCACCCAGGTTCTGGCGCGCCTACCGGTGACCAGCTTGGACGCCCCTACCGGGACCAGTCATGACGCCCAGTTCCGAGGCCGGTACCTGTCCCATCTGCTCACCGTGCTGGACCACCTGGAACTGTTCGGCGTCGACGTGCACCGCTACCGGTTGCGTACCCCGCTGAGCATCGCGTACATCAGCCTGGCCGTCACCGGCGGCACCACCCGTAGCCTGCGCCGCGGTGGGTTCCGCTGGGGTCCCGGCCTGTTGCGCTCCGACGGTGGTAGTGACAGCGCTTCGGTACGGGCCGAGCAGGCCCTTGGCGACGCGGCGCGGGTCCTGCTGCGTGGTGACGCCGGCTCCGGCAAGACCACTCTGATGCAGTGGATCGCGGTCACCGCGGCGCGGCATGGGTTCACCGGAGAACTCGACAGCTGGAACGGGCGTACTCCGTTCCTGATCCGGCTGCGTGACCACGTCGCCCAGCCGTTGCCTCCCCCGGAACGGTTCCTCGACCTGATCGCCGCCACGATCGCCGGGCTGATGCCTCCCGGCTGGGTGCACCGCCAACTCGGCACCGGGGCGATCCTGTTGGTCGACGGCGTCGACGAGGTGCCCGAAGGTCAACGGCGGACGGTCCGTGACTGGCTGCACGGCCTGCTATCCGCCTATCCGGACCTGCGGGTCGTGGTCACCTCCCGGCCGGCTGCGGCGTCGGCCCGCTGGCTGGACACCGAAGGGTTCGCCTCGGTGTTTCTGGAGCGAATGGGACCGGCCGACGTCAAGGCGCTGATCCGGCACTGGCACGAAGCGGTCCGTCGCGCCGCCGACCTGCCCTGCGAACCCCACCTGCTACCCGGTTACGAACAACGGCTACTAGCCCAACTCGACGGCAGCGCCCACCTGCAGAACCTCGCGGGCAGCCCGCTGCTGTGCGCGATGCTGTGCGCGCTGAACCTGGACCGTGACAGCAACCTGCCCCGCAATCGGATGGACATCTACCAGGCCGCCATCGACATGCTGCTGCACCGCCGCGACTACCAACGTGGCGTGCCCACCGCACTACCGGAACTGACCAGCCGCGACCAGGCGCAACTGTTGCAGGAGGTCGCTTGGTGGATGACCCAGAACAGCCGCACCGAACTCACCCGCGCCGAAGCCACACAGCGCTTCGAGCATCGACTGGCCGGGATCCGTCACATCACCGCCTCTGTTGTCGCCGTGCTTGAGCACATGATCCAACGCAGCGGCGTCCTTCGTGAACCGGTGCCCGACCGCATCGACTTCGTCCATCGCACCTTTCAGGAATACCTGGCTGCGCGTGAAGCCGCCGAACAAGGGCACACCGGTGCCCTCCTCGAGCACGCCCATCTCGACACCTGGCGCGAAACCATCATTCTGGCCGCCGGCCACGCCAATGCGCCTGTCCGCATGCAACTCCTCACCGGCCTGCTCACGCTCGCCGGCGAGCGACCGAAGCAGGCCCGGAGGTTGCGGCTGCTCGCTGCGGCATGCCTGGAAACTGCGCCCGCGGTCGAGCCGGAAGTACTTACCCGGATCCGTTCCCACCTGCGCGAGCTGCTGCCCCGGTCCGTTGCCGAAGCCCGTTCCCTTGCGGCCGTTGGGGAACCGCTGCTCGCCGAACTGCCGGCCGATCTCAGCACGTTGAGCGAGGCCCAGGCCGCCGCCACGGTCAGGGCCGTGGCTCTGGTCAACGGTCCCGATGCGCTCGCTACCCTCGCCCGCTACGGCACCGACCCCCGACCTCGCGTCCAGCAGCAGCTCATCACGGCGTGGGAGTACTTCGACCCCACCGATTATGCCGACCGGGTCCTCGCTGACGCCCCTCTTGACGGTGGCGAGGCGACGATCCGCAATGCCACCCTGCTCCCCGCGCTGCCCCGGCTGCGTCACCTCGCCAAGACGGTCATCCGCAGCGACCAAAAGTTGGACCTGGCCCAACTGTCGGACGTGCCGCATCTGACCGAAGTTCAGCTGACCGCGAATGGGGTCGTTGGCGACCTTGAGCATCTGGCCAAGAGTTCCGACCTGTCCAGCATTTGGTTGGAAGCCGATCAGCAACTGTTGGATCTCTCCTCGCTGCCAAAGTTGCAAAGACTTACCGACCTGTCCCTGTGGGGCCTTGCACCCGACCAAGACCTCACCGCCCTCACCCAGATGACGCAGCTGAGATGGCTCGCGTTGGGCGGAGTGGAGGTTAGCGGACGCCTCCTCGCTGAGCTCATCGCGCTGCGATACCTGAATTTCAGTCCACCCCCGCTGTGGCATCCGGCGATGCTCGATCCTCTGCGAAACCTGACGCAGCTGGCGCTCTATGACAGCGAGGAGCCTGCCGGCGGGGTCCATGAGCTGGCGGTGAAACTCCGTCAACTGAAAGTCACGTACCTGTGGTTAGCCGCCTGCACATGGTTGACGGACCTGGCCGCGCTGGCCTTGATCGACACTCTGACCGAGCTGGTGATTGACCGGACACCCGTCACCGACCTGAGTCCCTTGGCCGGGTTGTCTCAGCTTCGCTGGCTGAGCATTGGCAACAGCGAACACGTGTTCGACCTCACTCCGCTCGTCGGACTGGCGGAGCTCAAGAACCTCTCGATCGTGAGCTCCGCGCCGGGACTCGATCTGACACCGCTACACGGAAAACACATGACCGTCTATTTGCCGCGAAGCATTGAGATCGCCGATGCCGCGCGCCCGGACGGGGTACGCATCAAACGCCGCTGAACCACCACCGCGCTCCGGCCGACCCGCCGGTGTCTGGAGCGTGGCGTCGCTCGCTGCGTGGCCCTGGTCCTGGCCGGACTGACGGATAGGCCAGTGGCGATGCACTCCCCTGTCGGCGCTGCGTCAGGCCGCTGGGATGCCCGGTGTGCGGCGCAACCAGTCCTGAGTGAGGGATCGCAGCAACGCGGGCTGTTCGTACGGCAGGTAGTGCCCCGCCGCGTCGATCACCGTGAAGGTGCCGCGCGGATAGCGGCGCATGGCGCGGAACTGGTCGGCGTACCCGACGATCCTGTCCTGTCGGCCGGTGATCACCGTGACCGGGCCGTCGAAGACGACGTCGGCGTTCTCGTCGGGCAACGCGTAGTCGGGCCCGGTTTGCAGCCTCTCCTGGAACGTCGTGTCACCGGGACCGCCGGAGTTCAGTGCCGCGAGCACCGTCGCGACGACCGTTGACGTGCGATGGCCCAGGGCGGCGTCGAGGTGGGCGTGCAGGGCGGCGGGAGCGGCGTCGAGCCAGCCCGTGGGCGCTTCGAGCGGTGGTTCGTCGGGCAGGTCCCGGCTGTCGCGGGCGATGGTGACGCCCGGGCAGACGAGGAGCAGACCGCGGACGAGTTCGGGTCGTCGGCGGGCGATGCCGGTGGCCAGGTACGCGCCGTAGGAGCCGCCGGCGAGCAGGACCGGCGCGTCGACGTGGTGGTCAAGCCAGTCGCACACGGTGTCCAGCACCGCCAGGGACGTCGGTGGGCAGTCCGCGGGGCTGTCGCCGTGGCCGGGTAGGTCCAGGTATGTCTCTCGTAGGCCCGCGCCTGCGAGGGCTGGGCCGAACGCGGCAGCCGTGGCGGCGCGGGTCGTGCCGAACATGGGCAGGCACACCACCTCTGGTGCTGTGCCTGGTGACTGATCGACTGCCAGCTTCATTGTCGGGCTCTCCCCTGTTGGGCGGTGCGGTCCATTCTGTACTCCTCGTCAGGGGTTCAGTTGCCCGCCGTGGATGTGGGTGAGGGTGGTCTCGGTGCTGGCGTACCTGCCTCCCTGGGGCGCGTGGGAGTCGATGGGGTCGTCGGCGCCGACGACGTGGGCGGCGTGGTCTTCGGCGTTGTCGACCGGCGTGTAGCCGAGCTGGATGCCAGCGTCGAGGTCCCAGAACCGGCGGGTGTTGGCCGACACGGCGTAGGCGGTGGCGAAGGAGACGTCGGGTGCGGTGATGGCCGCTCGGATGAACCCGAGGCAGTCGCGCGGGCTGAGCCAGGTGGCGAGATATCGGGCGTCGTCTGGTCTGTCCTCGAAGCTGCCGATGCGCAGGCAGACCACGGACAGGGCGAACTTGTCCGCGTACAGGCGGGCGAGAGCCTCGATTGCCACCTTGCTCACTCCGTAGAACCCGTCCGGTCGGACCGGATCTTCGGGGTTGACGATCTTTCCGACGGGGTGGAAGCCGGTGACCCGGTTGCTGCTGGCAAGGACGACCCTGTCGACCTGTTGCCGGCGGGCGGCCTCG
This sequence comes from Micromonospora arida, assembly GCF_042873195.1. Lineage (NCBI taxonomy): Bacteria > Bacillati > Actinomycetota > Actinomycetes > Micromonosporales > Micromonosporaceae > Micromonospora > Micromonospora arida. The sequence goes on from NZ_JBIALC010000001.1 coordinate 428,488, forward strand.
AGGACGTGGAACGTGCCGAGCACGTTGGCGTCCAGCAGGTCGGCAAGTGGGGCCTCGTCCGGCAGCCCGGCGAGGTGGATCACCACGTCGGCGCCCTCGAACGCGGAGGTCAGGGCGTCGAGGTCGGTGAGGTCCAGGCGGATGACCCGCTCCACCGGCGACTGCGCGGTCAGTGGGTCGCGATCGATGAGGACGAGGTGGCGGGTCTCGTCGCGGAGGGCGTGGCGGAGTGCGCTGCCGATGCGGCCGGCGGCGCCCGTGATGACCACGGTCCCGAAGGGTGGACTCATGTCGGCAGTCTCTCCTCCCCTACCGACAGGTCTTCGCAGGCATTATCGTGATCGAACTTCGTAGATCACGGTGGGACGTTGCCCGCATCACACCTGAGCTGCGAACCTTCTCAGGGTAAGCGCCGTCGCTGTCGCCGACCTCACGTGCGCCCCTCGCAGGGAATTCTCGCGCTGGGCCGCGCGGTTGTCCGTTCGTAAGATCAGAATTTCATGATCGAATGGAAGTGCCATGCGCATGCGCTCAGACGCGGTCGTGCTGTTCGGCGTCACGGGGGACCTCGTTTCGAAGAAGCTGTTCCCGGCGCTGTACGAGTTGACCCGGCGCGATCGCCTGGACGTCCCGGTGATCGGGGTGGCCCGCTCCCCCTGGGATGATCAACAGCTCGTCACGATGGCCCGCAAGTCGGTCGCTGAGGCCAATGACGAGGTCGACGACGAGACTTTCGACCGGCTGGCGGACAACCTTTCGATGATCTCCGGCAACTACGCGGACCCGACGACGTACCAGCGGCTGGCGCAGCGGCTGCGCGACGCCGAGCGGCCGGTCTTCTACCTGGCGATCCCTCCGGCGGTGTTCGGCTCCGTCGTCGAGGGCCTGGCGGCCGTGGGTCTGGCCGACCGGGGTCGGGTGATCGTTGAGAAGCCGTTCGGGCGTGACCTGGAGTCCTCCCGCGAGTTGGATCGCACGCTGGGCGCGGCCTTCGCGCCGGAGCGGGTGTTCCGCATCGACCACTACCTCGGCAAGGAAGCCGTCGAGGGTCTCTATGCCTTCCGGTTCGCCAACCGGCTGTTCGAGCCGTTGTGGAACAACGAGCACATCGACAACATCCAGGTGACCCTCGCCGAGGGTTTCGGCACCCAGGGTCGGGCCGGCTTCTACGACACGGTGGGCGCCACCCGTGACGTGTTGCAGAACCACATCCTTCAGGTCGTGGCGCTCATCGCGATGGAGGCGCCGGCCAGCGGGGACACTGCGGCGTTCCGGGAGGCGGAGGCCGCGGTGCTGCGGCAGGTCGCGCCGCTGTCGCCGGAGTCCACCGTCCGGGGGCAGTACGCCGGCTACCGCGACGAGCCCGGCGTGGCTGCGGGCTCGAACACGGAGACGTTCGTGGCGGCCCGGTTGACTGTCGACTCCCCCCGCTGGGCGGGTGTGCCGTTCTACCTGCGTACCGGTAAGTCCCTGCCGGGGACGGCGACGGAGGTCGTGGTCGAGTTCAAGCAGCCGCAGCGCTCGCTGATCCCCGCCGAGCGGGGCACGGCGAGGGCCGCGAACCTGCTGCGGTTCCGGCTCGGGCGCGGTGACGGCATCACGATGTCGATCCAGGCGAAGAGCCCGGGTGCTGAGGTGGCGAGCCGTCCGGTGGATCTGTCCGTCGACTTCGGCGCGGCTCTCGGTCGTCGGCAGGAGGCGTACGAGCGGCTGCTCGACGACGCGATGGACGGGCAGCACCTGCGCTTCGCGCGTGCCGAGACGATTGAACAGGAGTGGCGCATCGTCGAGCCGATCCTCGATCTGCCGACGGCGGTGCAGTCGTACGAGAAGGGCAGTTGGGGTCCGGCGGACGCCGACGCGTTGGCTGGCGGCTGGCACCTGCCGGATCTGCGTTAGTCATCAACTTCGTGCGGTCGCTGACTGACCGCTCAGCTCACCGGGATGACCGTCCGGCGACGGTGAGGTTTGCGGTGTGCGTGTGGTGTGGGCACGTTGGGTGCGACGTTTCTCGTCCTCGTCGGAGAGGAAGCAGCGCATGCTTTCCGCACTCGATCGTCGGCACACCGTCGCGCCGCCCGGTTACAGCAGGTGGCTCATTCCCCCGGCGGCGTTGGCCATCCACCTCTGCATCGGTCAGGTCTACGCGACCAGCGTCTACAAGAACTCGCTGATCGCCCACTTCGACACCAGCCAGACGGCGATCGGGGTGATCTTCAGCATCGCGATCGTGATGCTCGGGTTGTCCGCCGCGGTCGCCGGGACGTGGGTGGAGGCGAACGGGCCGCGTAAGGCCATGTTCGTCTCGGCCTGTTTCTGGGCGGCGGGCTTCCTGGTGGGTTCGCTGGGCATCGCCACGAAGCAGCTGTGGTTGCTGTATCTGGGCTACGGGTTGCTCGGCGGCATTGGTCTGGGCATCGGGTACATCTCCCCCGTCTCCACGTTGATCAAGTGGTTTCCGGACCGGCCGGGTCTGGCCACCGGATTGGCGATCATGGGGTTCGGTGGTGGGGCGATGGTCGCCTCTCCCCTGTCCCGGCAGTTGCTGTCGTTCTTCGACGCCGGTTACGACCCGTCCAACGCGGGGTCGACGGCGTCGGGCAGCGCCCTGGTGTGGCTGTTCGTGACGCTCGGCCTGGGCTACTTCGTGATCATGATGTTCGGTGTGGCGAACGTGCGGGTGCCGGCGCAGGGCTGGCGGCCGGCCGGCTTCGACCCGGCCAGCGTGGCGGCGAAGCCGCTGGTCACCACGGCGAACGTGTCGGCGGCGAACGCGGTGAAGACCCGCTCGTTCTGGCTGCTGTGGGTGGTGCTGTTCTGCAACGTGACCGCCGGCATCGGCATCCTGGAGCAGGCCAGCCCGATGATCCAGGACTTCTTCCGGGACAACGGCACCTCGGCGGTGACCGTCGCTGCGGCCGGCGGGTTCGTGGGTCTGCTGTCGCTGTTCAACATGGCCGGGCGGTTCGTGTGGTCGTCCACCTCGGACGTCATCGGCCGCAAACCGATCTATCTGGTGTACCTGGGTGTCGGCATGGTGCTCTACGCGCTGCTGGCGCTCGTCGGGCAGACCTCGACGGCATTGTTCGTGCTGTTGGCCTGCGTGATCCTGTCGTTCTACGGCGGTGGCTTCGCGACCGTGCCGGCGTACCTGCGGGACCTGTTCGGCACCTTCCAGGTCGGCGCGATCCACGGTCGGCTGCTGACCGCCTGGTCGGCGGCGGGGATTGCCGGTCCGCTGATCGTCAACGGGTTCCTCGACGCGCAGGGCGAGCCGGGCTCGCTGACGGCCGCTGCGTACCGGCCGGCGCTGTTCACGATGGTGGCTGTGCTGGCCGTGGGCTTCGTGGCGAACCTGCTGGTGCGGCCGGTGCCGCAGCGCTACCACGAACCGGCAGCGGAGCAGAACCCGGAACAGGGCGCGGATGAGAACACGGATCGGGACGTGGACGAGGACACGACGGCGCAGAGGAGTGGTACGCGATGAGTGAGGACAGCCGACCCGGGCAGCAGGCCCGGTTGTGGATCTCCTGGTTGGTGGTGGCGGCGCTGCTCGGCTACGGAATCGCGCAGACCGTCGTGACCGCGGCGAAGCTGTTCACCCACTGAGGTGCGTGCGGGGTGCCGTGCGACGGCACCCCGCAGCACGGTCAGAGACCTCCGGAGACGCGCAGCACGGTCCCGGTGGCGTACGAGGCGTCCGGGCCGAGCAGCCAGGCGATGGCGGCGGCGATCTCGTCGGGTTCGCCGGCGCGGCCCAGCGGGATGCGACCGACGGCGGAGTCGGCGCGGTCGGGCACCCCGGAGTCGGCGTGGATGTCGGTGCGCACGATGCCGGGGGCCACGGCGTTGACCCGGATGCCCTTCGGGGCGAGTTCCTTGGCCAGGCCGACGGTGAGGGTGTCGGTGGCCGCCTTCACAGCGGCGTAGTGCACGTACTCCCCTGGGCTGCCGAGGGTCGCCGCCGCCGACGAGACGTTGACGATCGCCCCGCCGTCGGTGAGCCGTCGGGCGGCCTGCTGGGCGCAGAGGACGTAGCCGACGAGGTTGACGTCGACGACCCGGCGCAGGTCCTCGACGCGCAGCTCGGTGAACGGCCCGATCAGGCTGGTGACGCCGGCGTTGTTGACCAGGCCGGTGAGCGGGCCGAGCTGAGCGGCCTCGTCGAACAGGGCGCGTACCTGCTCGGGGTCGGTGGTGTCGGCGCGTACCGCGATGGCCTGTGCGCCGACGGCCCGCAGGTCGGCCAGGACGGCGGTGGCGGCGGCCTCGTCGCGGCGATAGCACAGGGCGACGTGGTGACCGGCGGCGGCGAGCCGACGGGCGGTGGCCGCGCCGATGCCCCGGCCGCCGCCGGTGATGACGGTGACGGGTGCCACGGTGCCTCCCAGGGTCTGCGCAAGGGTTACGCCGACGCTACCGTGACCGGCGCGGGTCGGTCGTCGAGAGGAGAGTCACATGCAGCGGGCGTTGGTGCTCGGCGGTGGCGGGGTGACCGGGGTGGCCTGGGAGTTGGGGCTGCTGGCCGGGTTGGTCGAGCGGGGCGTGCCGGTCACCGAGGCGGATCTGGTGGTGGGCACGTCGGCGGGTTCGGTGGTGGGCGCCCAGGTGTGCTCCGGGTTGCCCGTCGAGCGTTTCTACAGCGAGCAGTTGGCGCCGCCGTCGAGTGAGCTGGCGGCGCGGTTGGGCTTCGCGACGCTGGCGCGGCTGATCTGGGCCGGTGGCAGGACCCGCGACGCGGTGCGCTCGCGGGCACGGATCGGGGCGATGGCGGTGGCGGCGCGTACCCCGTCGGAGGCGTCGCGGCGGGCGGTGATCGAGGCCCGTCTGCCGGATTGGGAGTGGCCGCGGCGACGGCTGCTGATCACGGCGGTGGACGCGTCGTCCGGTGAGTTCGTGGTGTTCGACCGCGACAGCGGGGTGTCCCTGGTGGACGCGGTGGGCGCGAGTTGCGCGGTGCCCGGGGTGTGGCCGCCGGTGACGATCGGCGCGCGCCGTTTCGTCGACGGTGGGATGCGCTCGTCGGTGAACGCGGACCTGGCGGCGGACGCGCGCAGGGTGTTGGTGCTCGCGCCGACGTCGGCGGCGTTCGGGCCGATGCCACGGCTGTCGGCGCAGGTGGACGCGTTGCGGGCGGCCGGTTCGCGGGTGGTGGTGCTGACCCCGGACGCGGCGGCGCGCACCGCGATCGGCCGCAACGTGCTGGACCCGGCCCGGCGCGCGGGCGCGGCGCGCGCCGGGCGGGCCCAGGCCGACGTGGTGGCCGACGAGGTGGCGGCGCTCTGGGCGTGATCGCTTACGCTCACCGCGCGATCGATCAGACGATGGAGGTGCGCGGTGGCGGGTATGGGTGTCGGCGACGTGGTGCAGGATTTCGAGCTGCCGGATGAGACGGGCACGCCGCGGCGGCTGTCGGAGTTCCTGACGGCCGGGCCGGTGGTGCTGTTCTTCTACCCGGCGGCGATGACCCGGGGGTGCACGGCGGAGAGCTGCCACTTCCGCGACCTCGCGGCGGAGTTCACCGCGCTGGGCGCGACGCGGGTGGGCATCAGCCGCGACCCGGTGGCGAAGCAGGCCGAGTTCTCGAAGCTGCACGGCTTCGACTACCCGCTGCTGTCGGACGCCGACGGCGCGGTGGCGCAGCAGTTCGGGGTCAAGCGGCGGGTGCCGTTGGGGCCGTTGAGCATGAAGCGCATGACGTTCGTCATCGGCACCGACCAGCGGGTCATCGAGGTGATCCACAGCGAGGTCAGCATGAACGAGCACGCGGACCGGGCGCTGCGGGCGCTGGGCGGCTGAGCGGGCGTGAGCCCCGTGCGGCGGGTGTCGCAGTCGGCTGGTATCAAGACAGCAATCAAACAGGTGTACGGAAGAGGGTTGTGATGGATGCCGGCCAGGGTTTGTCCACTAGCGAGGTGCAGAGCATCCGGGAGTCGTTGGCGGCCGGGCGTAAACCGCGGGTGGTGTTCACCGCGTCGGCGGGGCAGATCGCCGGTCAGGTCGGTCAGGTGATCGAGCTGACCGACCCGGAGGTGTCCGACGAGTTCGTGGTGGTGCGCTTCGGTCGCGACGAGTTGCCGTTCTCCCCCGCAGACCTCGCCGTGGCGCCCAAGGGCGTCACTCGTCGGGTGGTGGAGCCGAAGCCGGAGCCCGAGCCCGAGCCCCCAGCGGTGGCCGCGCCGGAGTTCGTGTTGGACACGCCGCGGGTGCCCGCGCAGCGACAGGAGGAGCCGAAGGTGGAGCAGACGGAGAAGCCGCCGGCGCGGCGGGCGGTCAAGGCCGTCAAGCCGAAGGGCCCCGCGGGCCTCACCGTGACTCTGGCGTACGCAGACGGTGAGTGGACCGTCGCCGCGCAGCAGGGCAGCAAGGCCCTGGCGAAGCCGTACGTGGTGAAGCCGGCGGAGGCGTTGAAGATGGTGGCCCTGGTCGACGTGCCGGGGGTGCAGGAGGCGGTGGAGCAGATCCTCGGCACTGAGCGGGCCGAGGCGGAGCAGCAGGCCGAGAAGCTGCGCGCCGAGCTGGCCGAGATCGAGGCCCGGCTGGCGGAGCTGCGCGAGGCCCGCTGAGGCGGGTCAGTGCCGGCTGTGGTGGCGCAGCAGTCGGGTGAGCAGTCGCGTCAGCTGCTCGCGCTCGGTGGCGGACAGCGGGGCGAGCAGGTCGGCTTGGACGCGCTCGAGGGTCGCGCCCATCCGGCGGGCCTCGTCGGCGCCGGCGGCGGTGGCGCTGATGACGTTGCGGCGGCGATCGGCCGGGTCGGGGGCGCGCACCACGAGCCCTCGGCCGGCCAGGTCGTTGATGGCGGCCACCACGTCGCTGCGGTCGATGGCGCAGCGCCGGCCGAGGTCGGCCTGGCTCGCGGGCCCGTCCTCGGCAAGGCTGGCGAGCAGTCGGTAGTGGTAGCCGCGCAGGTCGTGCGCGGCGAAGCCCTCGCTGAGCAGGCGGGCGGCGTGACTGGCGCTCTGGTTGAGCAGCCAGCTCGGGGTGGTGCTGAGCCCGGCGGGTGACTGCGGGGCCGCGTTGTCCATGCGGCCCAGCCTACCAGTAATCGTTGGCGCGACCCACGATTAAGTGTTACGTTGGCACGACCAACGTTGGTTACACCAACGTACTGAAGGAGGCGTCATGTCCACCGTCCCCACCCTCAATGGCCAGGTCATCGGCCAGGCCCACTACGCCACCCGAGCCCTGCTCGAACGGGCCATCGGCCCCCTCGGCGTCACGTTCAACCAGGTGGTCGCGCTGCACGTCCTCGCCCAGGGCCCGGTCGAACGCGCACACCTCACGCACCGGGTCACCAGCACCCTCAAGATCGACGAGTCGGCCGTGCACCAGGTGATCGCCCAAGTCGTCGACGCCGGGCTCGCACAGGTCGATCGCCCGTCCCCCGCCACCGGAGGCGACGAGCCGCTGGTGGCGCTCACCGACACCGGTCGCGCCACCCAGCGCGGCGTCGTCGCCGCCGTCGCCGACCTGAGCGCCCGGCTGTACGGGGACATCCCCGCCGACGAGGCCAGCACGGCAGCTCGGGTGCTCACCCTCGTCACCGAACGCGCGAACGAACTGACGGCGATCCCCGCCTGACCGAGCGAACGCCGAACTGGCGGCGACCCGGCCTGACCGGCCGCCGCCACCAGGCGTGGTCACCCGGGCTGATCGATACCTCGTACCACCCGACAATTGGTAAAGCTGGCTGTAGTGCCGTCGGCGTCACTCGCGAAGGCCAATCGCGTTGACCGGCTGCGACCGCATGGCGATTCGAGTGGAGGTCATGATGGCGGCCGAGCCGAGCAGCGCGGTGACCGCGACGATTCCCAGGTAGACGAGCGGTGGGATGGACGGAATCAGCGTCCTGGTCAGTCCGATGCTGGTGCCGATCAATGACGGGATCGCGCCCAGGGTACCGATGAGCACGGCTGCGACGACGACGATCCGCGTCTCGCTGCGCATCATCGCGAACACCTGGCGGCGGGTGGCGCCGACCAGTTGGAGTAGGGCGAATTCGCGGAAGCGCGAGGCGGTAGCCATCACCAGGGTGTTCAGCACGGCGATCGCGAGGTAGCCGAGTAGGACCGCGTTGAGGATGAGGCCGACCGCCGACTCGCCGGCGACCGCGGCGCTCTGCGCGGCGATGAACGACTCGCGGTTGTTGACCCGGACGGTTGGGAGGTGGTGGACGGCGGAGCGCAATGCGTCGCCGAGTGCCGCAGCGTCGGTTCCCGTGGCCGCCGTGACCAGCACCGCGAGGTCCAGGCGGTCGGTGGTGTGCTCTAGGACGAGGTCGTGCGGCAGCGTGACGTCACCGAGGCCGAGTCCTCTCTCGTAGAGCGCCACCACCGTGGGTTTGATCGGTGTGCCGTCACCGAGGCGAAGGTCGATGCTGTCGCCGAGAGCGACGCCGAGGGTGCCCGCCGCGATCCGGCTCAACGCCACCGTGTCGCCCCGCACATCCGCGACATCGCCCTCGAGAACGGCGAGATCCATGGTCTCGGCGAGGGGGTCACCGGTGACCCCCTGCGACGAGTAGGTCCTGAATTGGGGGCTGTGGCTCGAGCCGAAGGTCGCCAGCGTACGTGTACGCACGACCGGGGTCACCGCCGAGACGCCAGGCACGTCCCGGAGCATGTCCGCGACCTCGGGCGACACGCCTGCGGACGTGGATGTGACGACGTAGTCCGCGCGCAGTCCGTCTGCGGCCTGATCCTGCGCGGCCGAACTCGCGGTCGTCCCGCTGAAAAGCTGCCCGGCGGCCAGGATTATACCCATGATCAAGGGGGTGGTCGCCGCGGCAAGCCGCCGCGAGTTGGCGTGCGCGTTCGCTGTCGCAAGGAACCCACTGACGCCCGACCCGCGGCTCAACCAGGGGCCCAGCACGGTGACGGCACCGCCGAGCAACCGCGGCCCCAGCAGCGCGACGGCGAAGAGGAGCAGGAACGCAGAGAAGGCCGCACTTTCAGCGGCCCCTTCACCGGGTAGCACCCATGGCAGCACGACCGCCATGGCGAGACCGGCGGGGATCAGCAGCAAGCCGACGGTCAACCGGAGCCACCCGAGTTTGGGCGGCTCCACCGCGGCCTCGCCGAGCGCGTCCACCGGCCTGAGCCTGGCCGCGCGCCGTGCGGCTATCCAGCCGCCCAAGCGGGCGCCGACCAGGCACAGCACCATCGCCGGGAGTACCGGCAGCGGGCTGATCGACAGTACAAAGTCGTCTGGTACCGCGCCGACCATGATGAAGGTTTCGCGGAGGAGGAAGCTGAGGCCGATGCCGGGAATCACGCCCAGCACTGCTCCGAGCGTGGCCACCACCATCGTCTCTGCGGCGATCATGCCGAGCACCTGCTTCGGGGTCGCGCCGATCGCCCTCAGCAGGGCCAGTTCCCGCAGCCGTTGCCGAACGGACAGGGCGAGTGTGCTCGCCACAACGATCATGATCACCAAAATCATGCTGCCGCCGAACGCCAGGGACAGCTCGCTGATGAACGAACGCGTGGTGCCGATGTCGAGGAACTCGGCCTCGCTTCGGTCGCTGCCGGTGTAGACGACCGCATCGGGGACTGCCGACTTGATGGCGCTTGCCAACTCGTCGGCACTGACTCCGGGTGCGGCCAGCACGCCAATCGCGTCCACCCGGTCCGGTTGGCCGGTCAGCTTTCGGGCCCGATCATCGGTGAAGAACAGTGCGGACTGCCGGGCGAGTCGGCCTCCAGGCAGATCCGCGATGCCTGTCACCCGGTACATCGACGTGTTCGAGCCGACCGCGAGTCGCACCCACGCGCCGACGGTAACGTCGGCCCGCTCGGCCAGCGCGGAGTCCAGCACCACATCGTCCGGCCCGGCCGGGGCCCGGCCGGTGCTCGTGGTGAACGGGCCGAGCGCGGCCGACTGCCAACCATGCCCGAGCGCGGGGGTGCCGTCCGGCCCGGCGAGCACCTCGGCGTCCGCCGTCACGAGGCTGACCGGGACGTTGACGTCGGCGATCGCCGATCGGACGCCAGGCACTCGCGCGATGTCGCCAACCCGGGCGGCCGGCAGGGTGGCCCGCTCGCCGAACCTGGGATCTACGTCGTCGGCCACCGGCAGTGCCTGCGAGGCGCCCACCACCAGGTCGGCGGCCTGGTAGCGCTCGGTCGGCCCGCCCGAGCGCTCGCTGCTCTCCAGCAGGATCCCGCAGGCCGTGATCACCGCCGAGCCGAACAGCACCGCGACGAATGCCGCGACGAACCCGCCCTTCCGCCCCTTGACCGTCTTCCAGGCCAGCGCCAGCATGCGCTTCGACAGCACGCGGCGACTCACTGCTCCCCCAGGTGAGTCATCCGCTCGGCGATCTGCTCGACGGACGGTCGGGTCATCTCGCCGGCCAACCGGCCGTCGGCGAGAAACACCACGGTGTCGGCCTGCGCGGCCGCGACCGGATCGTGCGTCACTATCAGCACGGTCTGCCCCAGGTCGTCGACGATCTTCCTGAGCAATGCCAGGACTTGGCGGCCGTTACGGCTGTCCAGCGCGCCCGTCGGTTCGTCGGCGCACACCAGATCGGGCCGGTTGATGAGAGCTCTCGCGATCGCCACCCGCTGTTGCTGGCCACCGGAGAGCTGACTCGGGCGCCGGTCGCGATGCTCAGGGAGCCCAACTGCAGCGAGAACGCTCGCCAGTTGCTCGGCATCGACCGGTTTCTCAGCCAACCGGAGGGGCAACGTGACATTGTCCGCCACGGTCAGCGCACCGAGCAGGTTGTACGCCTGAAAGACGAACCCGATCCGGTCGCGGCGCAGCTCGGTCAACTCGGTCTCCGACCGGCCGGACAAATCCGTGTCACCCAGCACGACCCGGCCCGATGTCGGGCGGTCCAGACCGGCCGCGCAGTTCAGAAACGTGCTCTTGCCGGACCCGGACGGACCCATTACGGCGGTGAACGTACCGCGCGGGAATCCGGCCGTCACCCCGTCGAGAGCGCGTACCTCGCTCCTGTCCGACCCGTATACTTTCGACACCGAATCCAATTGCACCGCGCACGGTGGTGTCGTGAATGTCGGCAGTGCACCCGGCCGCAGCGACTGGGTCGCGGTGGCCACCAGCGTCCCGCGTCGTCTCGATGGGTTTCTGCTGTTGAACTTCATGCGTCCGACGCTAAATTCCGCGACCGTCGGATGCCGATACCCCGTACCACCGGATGTGAGGTACAGGTGGCTGTAGTGCCACGGGCAGCGGCCACCGGGCAGACTTGACGCCGTGTCGGGAACGCGCAGGGACGCTGCCCCAAAGGAGGGTACGCAGAAGGGGCATCCTGTGACGTCGGGTCGGCCGTGGGTGCAGGCGTGGCGTGGCGGGACCTACCTCCTCGGATCACTGGTCACCGGGATCGCCACGCTGCTCGCACTGCCGCTGCTGTGCCATCCGAGGCTCGCCCGGCGGTGGGCGAATTGGCACCGTGACCGCGCCGGCCGACTGCTCGAGACGCCGTTGGCACCGCGCCCTGTTCTGCACGTGATGGGGCGCCGAGCATGGGCCGATCCGGCAACGCCCCGCGACCTGCTCTGGCTGCCGGTGAACGCCATCACCGGAGTGGCGCTCGGCCTGCTCGCACTGCTGTGCGTGGGTAACCTCCTGACCGCCGCAGTCGCCACACCACTGTGGTGGGCGTTCGCACCGGAGAATCGGCCACGGTTGTTCATCGATGTCCCGGTCACCAATTGGGCGACAGCCTTCACCCTCGGTGCACTGCAGATCCTCGTGCTCACCGCGCTGGCGTACCTGGCCTTCGCGCCGATCGCTCGCGCACATGCCCGGATCTGCCTCGTAGTGCTGTCGCACTCGGCGGCCGAACAGCTCGCCGACCGGGTCGCCGTGTTGACCCGCACCCGGGCAGACGTGCTCGACGCACACGGCGCAGAGCTGCGCCGGATCGAGCGCGACCTGCACGACGGCACCCAGGCGCGGCTGGTGGCCATCGCGATGCGGCTGGCCGTGGCGCGGCGAGCACTGTCCGACAACCCACGAAACGAGCAGTTCCTGGAAGAACTTCTTCGGGACGCACACGAAGGAACCGAGGAAGCGATGACCGAACTCCGTGACGTGATCCGAAGCGTCTATCCGCCGATCCTCGCCGACCGCGGCCTCACCGGTGCACTGACTGCAGTGACGGCTCGCTGTGGCGTGCCAACCCGGCTGGACATCGACAACCTCGACACAGTACCGGCGGCCGTGGAGGCCGCCGTCTACTTCGCCGTCGCCGAGGCACTCACCAACGTCGCCAAGCACAGCCAAGCGACTACGGCCGGCGTACGGGTAAGCCGTAAGGCAGACCGGCTGTCGGTGGTGATCACCGACAACGGCGCTGGCGGCGCCGACGATCGGCTGGGCACCGGCCTGGCCGGGATCCGTCGCCGTGTGCTCGCGTTCGACGGCACCGTCGACGTCGACAGCCCGGCCGGCGGGCCTACGACAATCATCATGGAGCTGCCATGCGGGTCGTGATCGCCGAAGACAATGTGCTGCTGGCCACCGGACTGGAACTGCTGCTCAACAGCGTGGGGTTCGACATCGCCGCCATCGCGGGCGACGCGGCGGGCTTCCTCACCGCCGTGCGGGACCACCGGCCCGACGTCACCATCGTCGACGTCCGGCTACCGCCGTCATTTCGCGACGAGGGCATCCGAGCCGCTCTTCAGGCCCGTCGAGAGCACCCTGGCCTACCGGTCCTGGTGTTGTCGCAGTACGTCGAGCAGCAGTACGCCGCCGAACTACTCGCCACCACCGGCGGCGGCGTCGGCTACCTCCTCAAAGATCGCGTCAGCCGGGTGGACGAGTTCGTCGACGCGCTGCGCCGAGTGGCCGCCGGGGGCACCGCCATGGACACTGAAGTCATCGCCCAACTCCTCGCCAACCGCAGCGACCCAATCGCCGTCCTCACTCCCCGTGAACGCGAGGTACTCGCACTGATGGCTCAGGGACACGACAACAACACCATCGCTGACCGGCTTGTCATCACCGACAACGCTGTGCACAAGCACATCGGCAACATCTTCAACAAGCTCGGGCTCGCCGTCACCGACAGCGGCCACCGCCGTGTCCTCGCCGTGCTTACCTACCTCAACGGCGCGGGCCAAGTCGACGGCGACTGAGCACGCCGGTGGCTCGCCGCCCGCCAGTGTCACGCCTGTATCTGTCCGCTGCCGCCGTCGAGTTCCCACTTTGGAGGGGGAAACCATCGGCCGCCGGTCAGAAGTAGTCGAGCAACTGCGCCGGGCCGCCCACGCCGAGCAGGTCGAGCGCGGCCGGGTCGACACCAGGGCTGTGGTGCAGCAGCCCGGCCTGCGCGACCGACCGGGCCTGCGCCGCCCCGGCGTAGAGCAGGGCGAAACCGCGCACGTCCAGCCGCAGGTCGGCCTCGCCGCCGACCCGGGCCAGCTCGGCGGCGCCGTCGGCGACGGTCAACCGCCAGGTGCCGGTGTTCCAGTCGGCGAGCGGGTCGGTGAGGCCGAAGTCGACAACACCCCGGGCGTGGGCGGGCCACCCCCGCGCGCTCACCGCGCGGACGACGTCGACCGGTCGGTGCATCCACAGGTCCCGCTCGTGGTCACGGGCCGACTCCAGCGGCAGGACGGTGCTGACGGCGTCGCCGTCGAGCGGGCACAGCCGCAGCGTCGGCGCGACGCTGGCCCAACTGCCGAGCACCCCGACGAGTTCCCGGGCGGCCTCGGCGGTGACGGCCAGCGCCTCGTCGACGGTGAGCACGGAATCCGCCCCGTAGCCCCGGCCCCGCTGCCAGGTGGCGTAACCGACCAGCTCGCCGTCGGCCTCGACGAGGGTGACCCCGTCGCCGGGCAGGCCACGGTCGGCGGCGTCGAACAGCTCACCCCGGCGGGTCAGCATGCCGTTGCGGTGCCGGGTGACCAGCTCGTACAGGGCGTCGACCGCCGGCAGATCGGCGGGCGTACCGGCCCGGACGGTGAGGTGCGACGCGGGCCGGTGCCGGGGCAACGCTGCGGTGGCCAGGTCGACGGTGCGCAGCACCCCGGCGGCCTCCCACCCGCAGGCCCGGTACGGGGCGGCGACGGTCGGATAGAGCGCGCTGATCGCCGCCTGACGGTCGCGGGCGCCGCGCAGCAGCGCGGTGAGCAGGGCCCGAGCCACGCCACGACCACGGGCTTCGGGGGCGACGGCCACCCCGGCCACGTCGGCGGCTGCCACCGCCCGCCCGGACCACCACTGGTCGTGGTGCAGGTCGACGGCCTTGCCGACGAGCCGACCGGCGTCGTCGAACGCGCCGTAACGGGTCAGGCCGGGCACCGGCGTGGACGGGGGCGCGGGGCGCTGCGGGTCGGAGCCGAACGCGAACCGGCCCAACTCCCAGGCGGCGTCGAGGTCGTCGGCGGTGAGTTCGCGCACGTGCACAGTGGCGGGCATCGGCACACCGTAGCGAGGCGGGTCCGCAGCGACAGCCGATTTACCGCCGGCGTACCGGCCGTCGCACTCCGCTGGACGGGGCACCGGTTCCGGTGTCCAGGGTGCGGCCCAATTCCTGCCTCAGGTGGGCGGAGCAGTGGTCAGCCCGAGCGCGCCCAGCACCTCATTGAGCACCTGCTGGTCGTGCGCGAGCTGCGGAACGTACTCGGTGATCCCCACTCCGACCACCTGGTGGTCGGCGCGCAGGGCGGTCAGCGACCGTGCCAGCGCGGCGGAGGTCAGGCCGCCCGGGGTGGGCACCGCCACGGCAGGCAACGCGGACGGGTCCAGCACGTCCAGGTCGAGGTGCACGTACACCGCAGCGCCGGGTGGGGGCAGCTCGGCCAGCCGGGTCGGCTGCGCGCCCAGCGTTGCGCAGTCCAGCACCGGCAGGTCATGCCGGCGCACGTACTCGACCTCGGCGGGGTCGAGATCTCGGACCCCGACCAGCGCGACCTGGCCGCGCATGAGGCAACGAGGCGCCGGCAGCGCACCGTCCGCGTCCGCGTCGAGCAGCAGGCGCAGGGGCATGCCGTGCGCCGTCCCGCTCGGCGAACTCGCAGGTGTGTTGAGGTCGCCGTGCGCGTCGATCCAGAGCACAAACAGCCTTTGCGCGTACCGGCGCGCGAGGTGGGCCACCGACGCGACCTCGACAGCGCAGTCCCCGCCCAACGTCAGCAGCCGCCGCGGGCGGTGCCGCGCGAGCACGTCCCGGTGGGCGCGGTAGCCGTCGACGACCGCGGCCCGGTGGCGGACACCCTTCTCCCGCTCCGAACCGCCGGCCGGGATCGGCACGGTGACCCGCTGCGTCCCCGGCGCGGCCAGGGCGCCCAGCGCGGCCGCCCCGTCGCGCACCCGGATGTCGTCCGCGCCCTGCCACATCGGTACCAGTACGTCGAGATCCCGGTTCCACATGGCGACGATCCTCCCAGCCGGCCGCCCGCGCCCCCTGTCGGTCAGTGTTGCGGGATGTTGGCCACGCCGATGCGCTTGCGGAACACCCAGTAGGTCCAGCCCTGGTAGGCCAGCACGATCGGAGTGAAGATCACCGCCACCCAGGTCATGATCTTCAGGGTGTACGGGGTGGACGCGGCGTTGGTGGTGGTCAGCGTGCCCGCCGCGTCCAGGGTGGAGGGCATGACGTTCGGGAACAGCGCCGCGAACAGGGTCGCCACGGCCAGGCCGATCGCCACGGCGGTGCCGGTGAACGCCCAGCCCTCCCGGCGTACCTTGGCGGCGGCGAGACCACCGAGCAGGGCCAGGGCCGCGCCGACGGCGAGCACCACGGCGGCCGCGCTGGAGCGGATGCTCAGCGTCCAGGTCAGGAACCCGACCGCGAGCACCGCGGCACCGACGCCCAGGCGCACCGCGAGCGCGCCCGCCCGCTCGCGGATGTCGCCGGTGGTCTTCAGGGCGAGGAACACCGCGCCGTGGGTCAGGAACAGCGCGAGGGTGGTCGCGCCGCCCAGCAGGGCGTACGGGTTGAGCAGGTTGAGCAGGCCGCCGACGTACTCGTGGTCGGCGTCCAGTGGCACGCCGCGCAGGATGTTGGCGAAGGCGACGCCCCACAGGATCGCCGGCAGCAGCGAACCGACCACGATCGCCGCGTCCCAGCGGCGTTTCCAGGACGCCTCGGGGCGCTTGTGCCGGTACTCGAAGGCGACCCCACGGGCGATCAGGGCTAGCAGGATCAGCAGCAGCGGCAGGTAGAAGCCGGAGAAGAGGGTGGCGTACCACTCGGGGAACGCGGCGAACATGGCGCCGCCGGCGGTGATCAGCCACACCTCGTTGCCGTCCCACACCGGGCCGATGGTGTTGATCAGGACGCGGCGTTCGCGGTCGTCGCGGCCGAGCACGGGCAGCAGCATGCCGACGCCGAAGTCGAAGCCCTCCAGGATGAAGTAGCCGGTGAACAGCACGGCGACGAGGAGAAACCAGATGGTGGTCAGGTCCACGATGGGCTCCGGGATCAGTAGGCGAAGGCGAGCGGGCGCTCGGCGTCGTCATGGGTGTCGTCGATGGGGTGCTCTTCGCTGACGTCGGGCACGCCGGCCTTGGCGTAGCGCAGCAGCAACTTGACCTCGATCACGGCGAGGGTGGCGTAGATCAGCGTGAAGGCGGTGAACGAGGTGAGCACCTCGGCCAGCGAGACGCTGCGGGACACGCCGTTGCGGGTGAGCATCTCGCCGAAGACGATCCACGGCTGGCGGCCCATCTCGGTGAAGATCCAGCCGAACGAGTTGGCCAGCAGCGGCAGCACCGGCATGGCCAGCCCGGCGCGCAGCAACCACTTGCTGCGCGGGGTGCGGCCCTTGCG
Source organism: Micromonospora arida (assembly GCF_042873195.1). Taxonomy (NCBI): domain Bacteria; kingdom Bacillati; phylum Actinomycetota; class Actinomycetes; order Micromonosporales; family Micromonosporaceae; genus Micromonospora; species Micromonospora arida. The sequence goes on from NZ_JBIALC010000001.1 coordinate 445,247, forward strand.
CTGGCTCCACAGCACCAGCAGGGCGATCGCGGCGGCGGCCATCCCGAAGGCGATCATGAAGCGGAAGCTCCAGTAGGTGACCGGGATGATCGGCGTGTAGCTGCCCGCGCCGTACTGGCTGGCGTACTGGGCCTGTAGGTCGTTGATGCCGTGCACAGTGCCGTTCGGGTCGCCGGTGCCCAGGTACGACAGCAGGTACGGGATCTTGATGGCGAAGACCTCGCGGCTGCCGTCGAGGCTGCCGATGGTGAGTACGGAGAACGAGGCGGGGCTCTCGGTGGTGTAGAGGCCCTCGGCGGCGGCCATCTTCATCGGCTGCACCTGGGTCATGATCTTGCCCTGGATGTCGCCGGTGATCACGACGACGGCGGAGGAGACCAGGACCACCCAGGAGCCGAACTTCGTGGCGAAGCGGTACGCGCCGGTGTCGGCGGAGTCGCGGTTGCGGATCACGTGGTACAGGCCGACCGCCACGACCAGCGAGCCGGCGACCAGGAAGGAGCCGGCCAACGTGTGCGGGAAGGTGATCAGGGCGACCTTGTTGGTCATCACGGCCAGGAAGTCGGTCAGTTCCGCGCGGCCGGTGTCGGGGTTGAGCCGGTAGCCGACCGGGTTCTGCATGAACGAGTTCGCCGCGAGGATGAAGTACGCGCTGAGGTTGGTGCCGATCGCGGCGGCCCAGATGCTGGCCAGGTGTGCCCGCTTGGGCAGCCGGTCCCAGCCGAAGATCCACAGGCCGATGAAGGTGGATTCGAGGAAGAACGCGACGAGCGCCTCGATGGCCAGGGGTGCGCCGAAGACGTCGCCGACGAAGCGGGAGTAGTCGCTCCAGTTCATGCCGAACTGGAACTCCTGCACGATCCCGGTGACCACGCCCATGGCAAAGTTGATCAGGAACAGCTTGCCGTAGAACTTGGTGAGCTTGAGGTAGCGCTCGTTGCCGGTGCGGTGCCACATCGTCTGCAGGATGGCCACCAGCACGGAGAGGCCGATGGTCAGCGGCACAAAAAGGAAGTGGTAGACGGTGGTGACACCGAACTGCCAGCGGGCAACGTCCAACGCGTCCACCTGAAAACCCCCAACGATCCGTACTACGAGACGTAGTAAATACTACTGCTCGTCGTAGACGATTGGGCAGGGCCGTGCGGCCCGAACACACCCGGGACCAATGACCCTGATCACCCGACCCGCCCTCGCGGCCCCGCCGCCGCGTGCGACGATGGCGCGCTGATGAACACCTCCACCTGGCAGCCGCCGCTGATCTGGCGCGCAGCCCTTTTGTTCGCCCGGCGCCTGGTCGGCCTGCTCGCCCGCCTTCAGGTCACCGGCGACGTCCCGGCGCACCTGCGTCGCGGCCCGCTGGTGCTGGCCGCCAACCACATCAGCCCGTTCGACCCGGTGGTCATGGCCGCCGCCTGCCAGACCCGTGGCATCGCCCCCCGGATCATGGCGACCGCCGGCCTGTTCCGCGTCCCGATGTTCGGCGCCGCCATGCGCCACGCAGGACACATCCGGGTCGACCGGGGCACCAGCGCCGTGCACCGGGCTCTCGACGACGCCGCCACGGCCGTCGCCCGCGGCTCGGTGATCCTCATCTACCCCGAGGGTCGCATCGGCCTGGACCCCGGCCTGTGGCCCGAACGCGGCAAGACCGGCGCCGCCCGCCTCGCCCTGGCCTGCGGCGCCCCGGTCGTCCCGGTCGCCCAGTGGGGCGCGCACGAGGTGCTGCCCTACCAGGCGCCCCGCGGAATGCTGCGCGGAATCGCCCGCTCGCTGTGGCGTCGACCGGTGATCCGGGTGCACTTCGGCACCCCCGTCGACCTGGGCGAGACGGGGGCGGCCCACCCCGGCGCGGCCCGCCGCGCGACCGACCGGATCATGGACGCGCTCACCGACACCCTCGCCCCGCTGCGCCCCGACGAGCCGGACCTGCCTCGTCACATCGACCCCGGTCGCCCAAGCGACACCAGCCGCGCCCACCGCCGCCGCTCAGACTGAGGCCACCGCCGCGACCGCCGAGGTTGCCGCGACGTCGGGGTGCGCCGGTGCACGGAGACCCGCACGGGTGCCGGACAGCCGAGTCGAGCACCGGGTGGAACGGTCTGCGGCGGGGCCTGCGGCGCCGAGTTCAGCCGGGTGCCGCACCCCACCCTCCCCCACCCCCCAACACCACCTTCGCTCCCTTTGCTCTGCACCCGCGGACGCACCAGCTACTGACGGTGACTGTCGACTCCGCGGGTGCAGAGCAAAGGACGAAGGACGGGCATCCGGGGGTGGGGGCCGCAGGCCGGTCCGACGGGAGCGTGCGGCCGACGGGCATGCCGACGTCGCGCCTGCCGCCACCGCGGACAGGGACACCCGCCGGCCACGGCAACCACCCGTGCCGCCTCCCCGGCGTCCCAGGCCTGATCTTCGCCGGCAGGCCACCCATGCGCCACCGGCGACGGGCATACTGCGTCGCGTGTTGACCCGATTCGGCTACCTCGACGCGCCCGCGCCGCTGGCGTTCGCCCACCGTGGCGGCGCCGCCGAGGGCGACGAGAACACCACCGAGGCGTTCGCCCGGGCCATCGGGCTGGGCTACCGGTACGTGGAGACCGACGTGCACGCCACCGCCGACGGCGTGGCGGTGATCTTCCACGACCCGACGTTGCGCCGGGTCACCGGTGAGGCGGGACGCATCGCCGACATGAGCTGGGCCGACCTCGCCTCGGTACGCGTCGGCGGCGCTGCCGTCGTACCCCGGCTCGACGAGGTGTTGGGGGCGTGGCCGCAGGTTCGCTTCAACATCGACGTGAAGGCCGACGGCGGCGTCGAGCCGACGGTCGCGACCGTGACCAGGGCCGGCGCCGGCGACCGGGTGCTCCTCGCCTCGTTCAGCGATGCCCGGCTGACCCGGCTGCGGGCGCTCACCGAGGGCCGGGTCGCCACCAGCCTGGGCATGCGCGGCGTCGCCCGGCTGCGGCTGGCCTCCCTGCACGGGCGGCCACTGCGGCTGCCGCCGTCGGTGGTCGCCGCGCAGGTGCCGCCACACTACGGGCGGGTGCCGGTGGTGGACCGCCGGTTCCTCGACTACTGCCACCGGATCGGCCTTCAGGTGCACGTCTGGACGATCGACGAACCAGCCCAGATGCACGACTTACTGGATCGTGGCGTGGATGGCATCATGACCGATCACGTCGGCGTGCTGCGCGACGTCTATCGCAGCCGCGGCCACTGGGCCGCCTGACCATCGAAGGACCCCCGATGGCCGAGACCGTGACCCCCACGGTGGACGACACCCCGCCTCCGGCGAGCACCCGCCGGGAGCGCAGGGGCTGGTACATCTACGACTGGGCCAACTCCGCGTTCCAGACCACCGTGATCACCGTGTTCCTCGGCCCGTTCCTGACCACCGTCGCCGAGTTGGCGGCCGGCTGCGAACTGGGCGCGGATTCCTGCGACGGCTCCGTCTACCCACTGGGCATCAAGATCGCCGCCGGGTCCTACTACCCGTACCTGATCTCGCTGTCGGTGTTCCTCACCGTGTTCGTGCTGCCGGTCATCGGGGCGATCGCCGACCGCTCGGCACACAAGAAGCGTCTGCTCGGCGGCGCCGCGTTCACCGGCGCGGGCGCCACCATCGCGATGGCCTTCGTCACCGGTGACCGCTACCTGCTCGGCGGGGCACTCTTCCTGGTCGCCAACATCTCCTTCGGCGCGGCGATCGTGGTCTACAACTCGTTCCTGCCGCAGCTCGGCGGCCCCGACGAACGCGACGGCATCTCCAGTCGCGGCTGGGCGCTGGGCTACCTCGGCGGCGGTCTGCTGCTGGCCCTCAACCTCGTCGCGATCACCCTGCTCGACGAGGGCGACAACCCCCAACGCACCCTGGACCTGGCTCGCTGGTCGATCGTGTCCGCCGGCGTGTGGTGGGCGTTGTTCACGCTGGTGCCGCTGCGCTGGCTGCGCGAGCGCCCCAGCGTCGCGGCCCTGGCCAGTGGCGGCAACGTGCTCACCGACGGGTTCCGGCAACTCGCCCGCACCATGCGCGAGGTCAAGGCGTACCCGCTGACGCTGTACTTCCTGCTGGCGTTCCTGGTCTACAACGACGGCATCCAGACCGTCATCACCCTGGCCAGCCAGTACGGCACCGAAGAGCTGCGCCTGGAGCAGAGCACCCTGATCATCACGATCCTGCTGGTGCAGTTCCTCGCCTTCGGCGGCGCGTTGAGCCTGGGAGCGCTGGCCAAGCGGATCGGCGCCTGGAAGACAGTGCTGCTCAGCCTGGTCCTCTGGACCGGTGTGATCATCGCCGCGTTCCGGCTGCCCGCCGAGGCGCCGGTGCCGTTCATGGTCCTCGGCGCGGCCATCGGCCTGGTCCTCGGCGGCAGCCAGGCGCTGAGCCGGTCGCTGTTCAGCCAGCTCATCCCGGCCGGCAAGGAAGGCGAGTACTACGGCTTCTACGAGATCAGCGACAAGGGCACCAGCTGGCTCGGCCCGCTCGCCTTCGGCCTGGTGTTCCAGCTCACCTCCTCCTACCGGGTGGGCCTGGTCTCACTGCTGATCTTCTTCGTGGTCGGGTTCCTGCTTCTCGCCGCCGTGCCGATCCGCCGTGCCATCGTGGCCGCGGGCAATACCCCACCCCGAGTGCTCTGAGCACGCGTCCCGCGTCCGACAGATCAGGAAGGGTCGATCGGCTAGGCTGCCCGACCGTGACCGACGACGCCGCGCCCGCCCCGACCTGCCTGGCCCACCCGTTCCCCGGCCAGCCACACGCCCCGGCCGGGTGCGCGGCCGCGCGCGGGCTCGACGGGCGTCCGGTGCACGCGGCGGCGTTGAAGTTCTTCTGGGGGCCGATGGACTGCGGCAAGTCCACGATGGCGTTGCAGATGAACTACAACCACGCCCGGCAGGGCCGGCGCGGGCTGGTCACCACCCGCATCGACCGGTCGCTGGGACCGCAGGTCACCACCCGCATCGGTCTGGCCCACGAGGCCATCGAGGTCACCGACGACCTGGACCTGCGGGCCCTGGTGCGCGGCCGGTGGGCCGACGGGGTACGCGTCGACTACCTGATCTGCGACGAGGCGTGCTTCTACACCGTCGAGCACGTCGAGCAGATGGCCGAGTTGGTGGACAGCTACGACGTCGACGTGTTCGCGTTCGGCCTGGCCACCGACTTCCGGTCGCGGCTGTTCCCCGCCACGCAACGCCTGTTCGAGCTGGCCGACGAGGTGGCCCGCATCCAGGTCGAGGTGCTCTGCTGGTGCGGCCGCGAAGGGTTGCTCAACGCCCGGGTCGTCGACGGGCGGGTCGTCCGTGAGGGCGCCCAGGTCGTCATCGGCGACACCGTCGACACCGCCGAGGTGCGCTACCAGGTGCTCTGCCGCCGGCACTACCGCAGCGGCGACCTCGGCCCCCGCGACTGAGGCGCCCACCACCGCTGTCGCCGAAACCGACCCGGTGCCCCGGACGGTCAGGACCGCTGCCGGGCCGCGGCGGCCCGCACCCGGAACCGGTCGGTCAGGATCACGGCGACCGTCACCGCCAACGCCACCGCGGCGCACACCGCGACGGGTGCCCCCAGCACCACACCGACCGGCATCAACGCCAGCAGGACCACCACCGCGGTGAGCCGGCTGATCGGCAGGGTCCGCCACAGCAGCGCCTTGTAGGCGGCGTGCCCGGCCAGGAACAGCGCGGGACCACCGAGGGTCAGCAGCACGTCGACCGTGGTGGCCGGCGCGCCCGGTTCCCGCAGCAACCGCTCGTCGGCCGCCGACGTGACGACGACCCCGGCGACGATCACCGGGTGCAGGTAGTTGAACGCGACTCGACTCAACGCGCCGGTGCGCTCTCCGGCGTGGGCGATGACCTCCGTGGCGGCCGAGGCCGAGCGGGCGAAGTACACCCACCACAGCGCCACCGAACCGCCGAACGCCAGCAGGAACGCCCCGGACGTCACCAGGTCCACGTGCGAGGTGAGGGTGCTGCCGGTGACCAGGATCGACTCCCCCAGCGCGATCAGGACGAAGGCCGCGCACCGTTCGGCCAGGTGCCCGCCCTCCACCATCCACCGCTCGGGTCGGCTGCGCCCCCGTCGCGGCAGCGGATAGCCGATCGAGAGGCCGACCACGTCGATCACGATCACCGCCGCCCACACGGCCTCGCGCGCGGCCCCGCCGACCAGGCCACCGAGGAGCATGAGCAGCGACGTCCCGGCGATCCACGGCAGCGACTGCCGGAAGCCGGCGACCAGCCACGGGCTGCCCTGTACCGCCCACAACGAGAACAGGGTGCGTCCCACCTGCACGGTCACGTAGACCACCGCGAAGAGCAGACCGGTCGAGCCGAACGCCTCCGGGATCGCCGCCGACAACAGCAGGCTGCCCAGCGTCACCCCGATCAGCATCGTCCGCACCGGCCCCTGGTCCGGTTGCAGCCAGTTGGTCACCCAGGTGGTGTAGACCCAGACGAACCACACCAGCGCCAGCAACAGGGCGGTACGCCCGGCGCCCCGCCAGTCCAGGTGCGCGATCAGGTAGTGCGACAACTGGGTGATGGTGAAGATGAAGACCAGATCGAAGAAGAGTTCCGTCGAGGTGGTCGGCTGCACCCCCTCGCGTGGTCGCAGCAGCTGTGGGCGTACCGGGGCGGCGACCGGGGGTTCAGAAGGGGTCACCGCACACCCGCCAGTCCCCGTCCTCACGGACCACCGGCAGGCGACGTTCTTCGCTGATTCCGCCGTCGCGGGTCACCTTCACGGTCACCGTGCCGTGCGGTCGTCCGCTGCGGGTGGCGACCGACACGTCGGTGATCTCGTAGTCGGTGACCATCGGTGGTGTCCGCACCCAACTGGTGAAGCCGATCGCGCTCCAGCGGCTGCGCGCGTCCTCGCAGAGCCGCTCGTACGCCCGGTCACTGTCGCCGAGGGCCACCTCGCTGAGGAAACCGTCGGCGGTCTCCCGGATCGGGCCGGCGGCCTGCCGGACGGTCTGCAGGTTCCAGGCGCCCAACCCGGCCACCCCCACGCAGCACAGCGCCACGCCGAACCCGGCGAACGCCAACCCGGTGCGCATCGGGCGGTGACGCCGGGCCGGTCGGCTCCACGACTGGCCCGCACCCACGACTACCGACCGTAGAGAAGACGCTCACGCCGACGGGCGACAAGCCGGAAACTGGGTGCGCCCGATGCGCGGGTGTGCCCTGTTCGCGGCGGCCTCGCATCGTCTACCGTCGGCGCACACCCCCGAGCAGTGCCAGGAGCCGATCGATGAGCCGCTTCGTGCAGCCGGTACCACCCCCCGTCGACCCGTACGCCGGTGATGGCCTGCTGCGGTCCTGGCTGGAGCGTCACCTCGGCCCGGGCGGGCACGCCGCCGCGAAGGGCCGTCTCGCGGACCTGGCCGCCGACGTCACCGGGCCGCTGCGCGCGGCGCACGCCGACGCGGAGGCGCACCCGCCCGCGCTGGTCCGCTACGACCCGTGGGGTGCCCGGATCGACCGCATCGACACCTCCGCCGGTTGGCAGGCGCAACGCGCCGCCGCCGCCCGACACGCCGTGGTGGCGCTGCCCTACCTGTCGGACGCCCGGGGCACCTGGGGTGCTGCCGCGCGGGTCGTCCAGCACGCCCTGCTGCACCTGTACGGGCCGGAGTCGGCGACGTTCTCCTGCCCGGTGGCGATGGCCGACGGGGCGGCGGCGCTGCTCAGCATGCCCGACGTCGACGCCACGGTCCGCGACGCGTGGCTGCCCCGGCTGATCTCCACGGACCCGGCAACGGCGATCACCAGCGGGCAGTGGATGACCGAGTCGCAGGGCGGCTCCGATCTGGGCCGCTCCAGCACGCTCGGCCGCCCCGCGGCGGACGGTTCGTGGCGGCTGACCGGCGAGAAGTGGTTCTGCTCCGCCGCCGACGCGGCGATGGCGGTGGCGCTGGCCCGGCCGGAGGGCGCCGGGCGGGGCAGCCGGGTGCTCGCCCCGTTCCTCGTTCCCCGGTACGCCGTCGACTCACCGCTGGCCGACGGCGCGGCGCCGGGCGCACCCGCACCGGGTGTCACCGTGCACCGGCTCAAGGACAAGCTCGGCACCCGGGCGCTGCCCACCGCCGAGATCGGCCTGCGCGACGCGTACGCCCTTCCACTGGGTGACCCGGCGGTGCCCGGTCTGGTCCGGGCGATGACCCTGGTCGTGGTGACCCGGGTGCACAACGCCGCGGCGGCGGCCGGCGGGATGCGACGGGGTCTCGCCTACGCCCGCGCGTACGCCGAGGTGCGGCACGTCGCCGGCGGCCCGCTGGTGTCCTCGCCCCTGCACCGGGCCACCCTGGGCACCCTCGCGGTCGACGCGGCGGGCGCGTTCGCCCTTGCCGGGCACGCCTTCGCCCTGCTCGGGCGGGTCGAGGTCGGCGCCGACCCGGAGGCCGCGGCCGAGCTGCGCATCGTGGCGCCGTTGGCGAAGCTGGCCACCGGTCGGCTCGCCGTCAGCTCCGCCAGCGAGTACGTGGAGAGCTTCGGCGGTGCCGGCTATGTGGAGGACACCGGCGTTCCCCGGCTGCTGCGTGACGCCCAGGTGCTGCCGATCTGGGAGGGCACCACCAATGTGCTGGCCCTGGACGTGCTGCGCGCGTTGACCCGGGAGGACGCGGGTGCGCCGCTGCTGAGCCGGCTGACCGCCGCCGTCGACCTGGCTCGGCCGCTGTCGCCGGTGCTGGCCGACACCCTGGCCACCGCCGCCGCGCAGTTGGCGGAGACCATCACCGCGGTGACCGTCGACCCGGGGGCGTCGGCGGTGCTCGCGGGCGCCCGCGGTCTCGCGTTGCGCCTGGCGTACGCGCTGACCACCGCGTTGCTCGTCGAGCACGCCGCGTGGGGCGACGAGCAGGCGGAGTTGGCCGCCCGACTGTGGGCGCGCCGCTGGCTGCGGCACGAGGAGATCGCCGAGGACGCCCACCACCACCTCGACCTGCTCTGCTGACCGGCCGGCGCGAGCGGACAGGTGGGCGCTCATGTCGGTGCTGATCGAGCTGGGTGACGACCGGGGCGCGCCCCTGGAGGAGCGCCGCCCGCCTCCGCAGGTGTCCCGCCGGTGGCGGGTGGCGGCGCTGGTGGCGGCCTGTGTCCTGCTCGGCGGTGCCGCCCCGGCCGCGCCCCTGACGCCTCAGCCCGGGCCGGCGCTGCCCGCCCGGGCGACCGTGCTCGGCGCGGGGCCGCTGCTGCTGGTCGTCGATCCCGAGCCGAACCCGCCGACGCTGAGCGCCTACGACTCGGCCGCGCCGGACGGCCCGCCGCGCTGGCGGGTCACCGTGCCGCCCGCCGCCGGGTGGTCCGCCGAGGTCGCGGGTGATCTGCTGCTGCTGGTCGAGCGCGACCAGGCGCTCGGGGCGCGGGTGACCACCGCGCGGTCGTTGCGTACCGGCCAGCCGGTGTGGCGGCGACCCGAGCGGGTGTACGCGGCCGGGAATGAGGCGGTCGCGGTGAGCGAGGTGCGCAGCGCCTCCGAACCGGGTCGGAGGGTCGAGGGCACGGTGCACGGCGTCGACCCTGCCACCGGCGTGACCCGGTGGTCGGTCCCGCTGCCTTCCACGGCGGTGCTGCGGGCGCTGCCCGGGCGGGTGCTGCTGGTGCAGGACGACGGGCTTGCCCGACTGCTCGACGCCCGTGACGGCACCGAACACGGGCGGGGCCAGCTTCCGCCGGCCGACTACGGCCCGGACAATCCCCAGGTCGTCGGCGCGCACCTGGTGCTGCGCCACCCGAGCGGCGGCGCGATGGCGCTGACCGGCTACGACCTACCCGGGCTGGCGCGACGCTGGCAGGTGCCGGTGCAGCCGGGTGAGCTGATCCTGCGTCCCTGCCAGGGTCTGATCTGCGGGCAGGACGAGCAGGGACGCTGGGCGATCGACCCGGGCACCGGGGTGCGAGTGTGGACGTGGCCGGCCGGGGCGCGGTGGCGAACGGTGGCTGGCCCACGGGCCGCTGCGGAACCCCTGGTGGTGCTGGGGATGGCGGCGGACGGCAGGCGCTCCCTGATCGCGACGGTGGGACGCGACGGTCATCGGGTGTCCGCTGTGCTCCCGGCGGGTGTGACCGACTGCCGCCGGGTCGGCGCCGGGTTGATCTGCCGCGACGGCACGGCCCGCGTGACGTTCTGGCCCATCGAAGGCCCCTGACCCCGGGTCAGCGCAGAGGGCCTCGGGCAACGGCTGCGCGCATCGTCGCCGGATCGCCGGCCGGGACGAACTCCAGCCACCAGGTGGCGCCGGCCGCGGCCAGCTCACCGAGGTAGGCCCGTTCGGTGCGCTCGTCGGAACGGCGCCGCCGGCCGCCGACCGCCACGTCGAACGGCTGACCGTCGGCGCGCGTCGCTGGTAGGGCGTTCGTCAGGTCGTGGACCTCGTCGGGGGTGAAGTCGGACCACCCGTCGGTGTCGGTGAGCTTGTACGGCACGATGCCGTCGGCGCGGGCGGCCCGGCGGCGCACCGCCCCGGCCTGGGTGCTCCCGCCGACCCAGACCGGCACCCGCGGCGACTGCACCGGCGCAGGCCGCAGCGACACCCCGTCGGCGCGGTAGTGGGTGCCCTGGTGGCTGACCCGCTCACCGCTGAGCAGCCCCGTCAGCAGGTCGAGACCCTCGTCGAGCATCGCGGCCCGCACGGACACCTCGGTCTGTTCGCCGAAGGCGGCCAGGCCCCGGTCGCCGGGGTCGCCGACACCGACGGCCACTGTGGCCCGGCCCGCGCTGAGGTGGTCGAGGGTGAGGACCTCCCGCGCCAACTTCGCCGGGCGACGCCGGGGCAGCGCGGTGACCGTGGTGCCCAGTCGCACCCGGTCGGTGCGCCCGGCGATCGCGGCGAGGACCAGCCACGGGTCGTAGGTGAACGGCTCGTCGCCGGAATAGTGGATCAGATAGTCCTCCAGGAACACGCCGTCCCAGTCGGCACGTTCGGCCAGCTCACCCAGCTCGACCAGAGTGGACACCGCGACCGCGGCCCCGCCGCAGGAAATCTCCAGACCGTGTCTCATCCGCCGACCATAGGGCGGGGGCCCGACACCAGGCCGCCGCGAGTGTCGCGGGGCCGGAGTTGTCGGGCCCCGGCGGCATACTGCCGGCGTGACAACTTCTGCCGACCTCGCGATGGTCAACCTCGACAGTTCCGATCCCGCCGGCCACGCCGCGTTCTACCACGAGGCGCTGGGCTGGGAGGTCACCCACAGCCAACCGGAGTACGCGATGATCAGCTCCGGTGGCGTCTCCATCGGCTTCGGGCTGGTCGAGGGCTACCGACCGCCCTCCTGGCCGGACCAGACCGGCGACAAGCGCTACCACCTGGATCTTTACGTCGACGACCTGACGGCGGCGGAGGAGAAGTTCGTCGCCGCGGGCGCGTCGAAGCCGGCCTTCCAGCCCGGCGGCGAGCGGTGGGTGGTGCTTCTCGACCCGATCGGGCAGCCGTTCTGCATCTGCCCCCGCCCACAGAGCTGACGCGGCAGGCACTGCTCAACCGCGACGACGCGACCGGGCCGCCCACACCGCGTAGGCCGGGTCACGGTCGAGGTTGTGCCGGTCCCGGTCGTAGCGGCGGGTGGTGCGCGGGTCGGCGTGCCCCATGGCGTCCTGCACATCCTCCAACGGCACGCCCTCCGAGCGGGCCGTGGTGGCGAAGGCGTGTCGCAGCGAGTGTGGGGACAGCTTCGCCCAGGCCGGGATGCCGGCGGCGCGGGCGAGCCGACGGACCATCCGGAACACCGAGTGCCGGTCCAGCCGGGCACCGCTGGCGGTGACCAGCAGCGGGCCGGTGAGCTGCGGCACCGGCACGCCGGTGGTGGCGGCCCGCTGGGCCAGGTAGGCGTCCACGGCGTGCCCGGTGCCGGGGGTGAGGGCGCGGCGACGTTGTTTGCCGCCCTTGCCGACGAAACGCACGCTGCGGTGGCCGCGTTCGGTGCCGAGGTCGGTCAGGTCCAGTGAGATCAGCTCCCCGACCCGCAGACCCAGGTCGGCGAGGAGCGCGAGCGCCGCCCGGTTGCGTACGGCGGTCGCGCCGGTGTCCGCGTCGGCCGCGCTGAGCAGGGCGTCCACCTCCTCGGGGGTGAGCCCGACGGTGGCGGAGTGGTCCCGGTCGACGCGGGGGCGGTCGGCGCCGGAGACCGGGTTGGCCGGCACAGCGCCCAGCTTGACCAGGAAGTCGTACCAACTGGACAGCGCCGAGAGTCGGCGCGCGACGGTCGCCGGGGTCAGTGTGCGGCCGCTGCGGGCGTCGACGCTGCTCTCCAGCGCGCGGGCGTACTCGTTGACGTGCAGGAACGTGGCCCGCAGCGGGTCCAGGTCGTGACCGGCGCACCAGCGGAGCCAGCCGGTGACGTCACGTCGGTAGGCGTCGCGGGTGTGCTCGGATAGCCGCCGGTTGCGCAGCCACGCCTCGGTGACCTCGACCGGCCCGCTCGGCAGCGCCGGTGGCGCGGACGGGCGGGCGAGCACCGGAGCGTCGGAGAACACCATGTGAAAAAGGCTCTCAGCCTCGGGTGGGATCGGCGTGCAGGCGCGCCGATCCCACCCGTCACCGTGTCGGATCAGGCGTTGATCTCGCGGCGGGCGTCGCCGTTGGCCTTGATGGTCACCCGGCGGGGCTTGGCACGCTCGGCGACCGGGATGCGCAGCGTCAGCACCCCGTTCTCGTAGCCGGCCTCCAGCTTGTCGGCGTCCAGCGTGTCGCCGAGGAACAGCCGCCGGGTGAAGGTGCCCATCGGGCGTTCGGCGGCGACCAGTTCGACGCCGTCGCCGGTTGGCCGGCGACGCTCGGCTCGGACGGTGAGCACGTTGCGCTCGACGGTGCAGTCGATGCTGTCCGGGTCGACGCCGGGCAGGTCGAACGCCGCGTAGAAGTGGTCGCCGTCGCGGTAGGCGTCCAGGTGCATCGTCGCGGGACGGGCCGCCGTACCGAAGAACTGCTCGGCGAGCCGGTCCATCTCGCGGAACGGGTCGGTACGCATCAACATCGTCATGCCTCCTCGGTTCTCCTGGCCGAAGGTGATGAGTTGAGCCGGGCTGACTCAACTTCCTCTTCTTATTTAGCGCGTCCGCGCGCCGACGTCAACTGCTCCGGACAGCCGCTTTTCAAACCAGTGTTCGGCGTAGGGGCCCCGCGAGTACGCCGGGATCTCGGCGTAGCCGTGCCGGGCGTACAGGGCGCGGGCCTCGACCAGGTCGTGGCGGGTGTCGAGCCGGATCCGGTCCGCCCCGGCCGCGCGGGCCTGCTCCTCGACGGCGGCCAGCAGTACGGCGCCCCCACCGGCGCCGCGGTGCTCGGGGCGGATGAACACCCGGGTCAGCTCGGCCCAGCCGGGTTGCCAGCGCAGCCCGGCGCAGCCGGCCAGTTCGGTGCCGCGGTGGGCGACCAGGAGCAGCCCGCTCGGCGTGGTCAGGTCATCGCTGGGTAACTCGGCCAGCGCCGTGTCGACCTCGCCGGGCAGGGCCGGGCGACGGTGATAGCGAACCACCATCTCGGTCATGTACTCGCGCAGCAGCAGTACCGCGTCGGGGTGGTCGGGCCGGCTGGTGCTGGTCGTCCAGGTGGGCCGGGCGGTAATGGTCACCTGTTGATCATCACCGCCCGGTCAACGGCTTTATCCGGTCGCCCCGGCGCTGCTGCCCCTGCGACATCCACCCCACCTGCGTCGCCCACCTCGTGGTCAGCGCGACACGAGGTGGGCGGAGGGAATACCAGTCGCTTACCGGCGGGGGCGGGGCAGCAGGGCGATCAACGCGACCGCCACGGCCACGTGCGTTGCGCCGAGGGCGAGCTTGGCGCCGCCGGTGGCCTCGACGCTGAGCACGGGGACGAAGGACAGCACCGTCACGACGACGGCCAGCGAGATCCAGAGCGGTCGTGCGACCCGGGTGGCGAACCGCTCCAGCAGCGCCAGCGCGGCCCAGCCGAGCAGGGCGGCCGCCAGGGCGATCATGACGATGGCGCCGGCCCCGATGACAGTGGCGGGCTGGCCCGGGCTCTCGACGGTGTAGTCGACTCCGGCCAACGCGCCGATCGCCCAGATGGCCAGGGGAGCCACGACGGCGGCGGCGACACCGAGGGCGCGGCGGCGCAGTGGTGAGGGGGCGGGTGTCGTGACGGCGGCAGCACTCATGACGGCTCCTCGTTCAGGGGAAACGAACGAGTACGACCGTAACAGATAGTCTTGCTCGGGACTATCCTTCTTGGAACTAACAGCCGGAGCGGGCCCCCGGCGCGTACGGGGAGGTGTTGGCCAGTGGTCCGCTCACCAGCGCCAGGAGAGCCCGCAGGAACACCTCCCGGTCCTGCTCGGGCAGGGTTGCCAGCAGGTCGTCCTGGATGCGCCGGACCACCTGTTGCGCCTGCCGCAGCACCTGCTCCCCCGCCGGCGTCACCGCGACCATGCGGGCCCGTCGGTCCGTCGGCACCGGACGGCGCTCGGCCAGCCCGGCCCGCTCCAACTGGTCGAGCGTCACGACCATCGTGGTCTTGTCCACACCGCACCGCTCGCCGATCTCCCGCTGGGTCAGCTCACCGGTGTGGGCCTGTGCCAGCACGTAGTGCGCCCGCGGCGAGATGCCCAGCTCGGCCAGGCCGGCGGCGTGCTCGGTCTGCAACGCGTGACTCGCCCAGGAGAGCAGGAACAACAGGTCCGGCGGGCCATCGGAGGGCGTGCACGAGGTCATGCGCCGAGGCTAGCAAGATCCTCTGCAACCAGACGGTTCGCGCAACCGACGTTCAGGGCCGCTGGTAGATGCCGTGCTCGCGGATGAGCAACTGCTCGTCGATCAGATACCGGCGCAGCGTCGCGTGATCCGACCCGCCTGCGGCGCACCACGGCTTGAGCGCGTCGTCGACGGCCCGCTCCGGATAGCGGGTGCCCGGCTCGAACGACTGCTCGGCGATGTGCGCCAGCAGCACCCGCCGTCGACCCCGCTGCGCCGGAAGACCCACCAGGACGCCGGGGGTCCGCAGGAAGGTCCGCAGCACCGGGTCGACGCCGGGTTCGGCGTCGTCGGCCGGGCGGCTGTCGCGCGCGGTGGCCCGCAGCGACGCCTCGTCGGCCGCGAGCGTGCCGTCCGCGCCGGTGACGAGGCCCGCGTCGGTGAGTCGGCGGACCCCGGTGAGCGCCACCCGCACCGGCAGGCCGGTCCGCTCGGCGACCTCGGTCGCGCTGGTCGCACCCAGCACGATCGCCGCGAAGATCCGTCGCCGTCCGTCGTCGGCCAGGGCCCCGGCCAGCACATGCGCAGTCACGCCGGTCACCCTTGCATCAGCGGTACGCCGGACGCCAGGCGATTTTCGGCGCCGCTCAGTCGGTCTGTGACGTGCTCTGTGGCTGTTCGGCGACGAGCAGCACCCGGCGCAGCAGGTCGGAGAGGTGTCGCCGTTCGGTCGCGGTGAGCGCGCCGAGCAGGCGGTGCTCCTCGGCGCCCTGGACCTCCATCGCCCCGCGCCACGCGGCCTGACCCGCCTCGGTGAGTTCCACGTCGACGCGTCGACGGTCGACTGTCGACGGAATCCGGTGTACGAAGCCCCGCCGCAGCAGCGCGTCCACCCGCGCGGTGATCGAGGCGGGGGCCATCGTGAGGTCCGCGGCGAGGTCCGAGGGTGCGGCCCGGCCACCGCGGCCGGCCAGGGCGTGCAGCGTGTCGTACTCGTGGGCCGGCAGGTCGAGGTCGACCAGGACCCGCTCCTTGACGGCCCGCAGATGCCGGGTCAGTCGGATCATCCTGGTCACCGCCCCCTCGACGTCCGCGTCGAGGTCGGGCACCACGGGCAGCCAGCGTTCGATGTGCCGGTCGACGGCGTCCGGAGTGGTGGTCACCGCGCCAGCTTACCTCAGCACCGAAATATTCATTGCCAAAATATTCGACGTCGAAGTATGTTGTGGCCATGGCTCACCCCCTGCGCGACCACTCCTTCCGGCTGCTGTTCCTGGGTCGCACCATCTCCGCCCTCGGCGACGCGGTGGTGCCCGCCGCGCTGGCGCTGGCCGTACTGCGGGCCACCGGCTCCACCGCCGCGCTGGCCGTCGTCCTCGCCGCGGCGGTCGTGCCCCGGCTGGTCCTGTTGCCGTTCGGTGGGGTGGTGGCCGACCGGTTCGACGCCCGCCGGGTCGCCCTCCTGGCCGACCTGGTCCGCTGCGCCACGCAGCTCGCGGTCGGCGTGGAGCTGCTCGGCGGCGACCCGTCACTGACCACTGTGGTGGTGGCGTCCGCGCTCGGCGGCACCGCCTCGGCGTTCGCCATCCCGACCGCGTCCCCGCTGGTCGCCGGCACCGTCGAACCGGCCAACCGGCAGCGGGCCAACGCCCTGATGGGGATCACCGCCAACACCAGCCGCCTCGCCGGCCCGGCCCTGGCCGGCGCGCTGATCTGGGCCGCCGGACCCGGCTGGGCGTTCATCCTCGACGGTGCGTCGTTCGCGCTCAGCGCCACACTGCTCGCGCTGGTGCGGGTCCGCCACGTGCCGGTGCCCCGCCGTTCCGTCCTCGCCGACCTGCGGCACGGCTTCGGCGAGGTACGCGCCCGCGACTGGTTCTGGACCAGCCTGCTCGGGCACGGCGTGTGGAACGGCGCCGCCGCCGTGCTGATGACCCTCGGGCCGGCCGTCGCCATCGACCGCCTGGGTGGCGAGACGACCTGGGTGCTGCTGTTGCAGGCCGGCGCGATCGGGATGCTCACCGGCTCGCTGCTGGCCGGGCGGGTCCGGCTGCACCGGCCGGTGCTGCTGGCCAACCTCGGGCTGGCCTGCTACGCCGCGCCGCTGTTCCTGCTCGCCGTCGCCGCGCCCGCCCCCGCGGTGATCGTCGCCTACGCGGTGGCGCTGACCGCCCTCGGCTACCTCAACCCGGTGTGGGAGACCGTCGTGCAGCACCACTTCCCGCCCGAGGTCCTGGCCCGGGTCACCTCGTACGACTGGCTGGTGTCGCTGGGCGCCATGCCGCTGGGATACGCGCTGGCGCCGTTGGCCGCCGACGCGTTCGGCGCACCCGTCCCGCTGGCCGTCGCCGGCCTGCTGGTGCTCGCCTCCTGCGCGGGCACCGCCCTCGTTCCCGGCGTACGCCGACTCACCTGGCCGACCACCCCGCAACCGGCCGACCCCGCTGCCGTCCGTTGATGTGCGGTGACCGACGGCCGGGCCCACCCACGACAAAGGCTCCCGGCCAGCACCGGGAGCCTTTGTACGATGTGGTCGGTCAGCCGGCGTCGCGGGCCATCGCGACGAAGCCACGCCACGACTGTCGGCTGAACGTCAGCGTGCCGCCGTCGCGGTCCTTCGTGTCACGGACCAGGACCACGCCCGGAAGGTTGTCGGCAACCTCGACACAGTCACCACCGTTACCGCCGCTCCTCGTGCTCTTCCGCCACCGCGCACCGGTCATGTCCATGATGCTGCCGCTTCTCTGAGAAGGTCCAACGAACGCCCTCGGGGCAGGGCCTCGCCGCGAATACGCTCCCACCGCCGTTCCAGGCTAACAAGATCCGACGTTTGATCGAGGATCTGCGCCCGTGCCGCACTGTCGACGTGGGCGACCCGTGACCCGTCCGGCATGTCGGCGATGGTGAACGGTCCGTCGAGCCCGGGATAGCTGGGCGCGTCCGCCGGGACGATGTGCAGTTGGATGGTGCCCGCCTCGGCGCAACCGACCAGGCGCGCGAGTTGCACCGCCATCAACGCGCGGTCGTCGCCGACCCGCCGCCTCAGCACCCCCTCGTCGAGAACGGCGATCAGCAGCGGCCCGCCTCCCCTGCCGAGAATCGCCTGCCGGTTGATCCGCGCCTCGGCGAACTCGGCGACCGCCTCCGGTGTCAGCACCCCACCGGCCAGGGTCGCCCGTGCGTACGCCTCGGTCTGGAGCAGCCCGGGCACCCACGCGAGCTGGAACGACCGCAGCGTCACGGCCTCACGTTCCAGGTCGACCCACGGCCGGAACCACACCGGCTCACGGCGACGGACCACGTCCGGCCACAGCGCGTCGGCGTCCTTTGCCAGCAGCCCTGCCACCGTCGCGCGGTGGCGGCTCTGGGGAATGTGCCCCGGGTTCGCCCACCTGGCGACGGTCTTCGGGTGCACACCGAGCTGACCTGCGAGGCTCTCGGCGGTGTGACCCGCCGCGGCCAGCGCCGCGACAAAGGCATGGTTCATGCCGTCCCTCCCCTGGAACAAATCCACTGCGATGAAGAGGTTACGTAACGCTGTGTGTTTGTCCAGCAACTACCGGCAAAGTGCGGTGTAGGCGGTGCTGCGACGAGAAGGAGAAGCTGTGCAGAACGAGGTACGGGGCGCTCTCAGAGCCGGCGACGTGGTCCTGTTGACCACCGCCGCGAGCGTCCAATTCAGCAAACCGATCGTCGTGCGGGTCATCCGCGAGCTGCCCGACCGGTACACCTACGACGGTTGGCTCTGGCTCGACGCGTACGAGCTGAGCAGGAAGGGCGAAGCGGTCGCACGACGCGAGTTGTTCGTGATGCGCCACGGCGTGCAGGTCCACGCCGGCCCGTCCACACCGGTCCGGCACTGCACAGCGGTGGGGGTCGGCTGATGCCCGAGCGACCGAAGCATTCCCCGCTGCGGCCGTCGTGGCGCTGCCCGGTCTGCGGCATCCTGTGGCCGTGCTCGGCCGCGAAGCTACGCCTGCTCGGCGAGTATCGCGAGGACCGACCCGGCCTGTTGATCCACCTGGCGAAGGTCCAGGAGGAAGCCAGCGCCGATCTCGCCAGGCTCAACCCGGACGTCGCACTGCCCGACCTGACCCCGCGCTTTGTCGGCTGGGCCGAAGCCCGCTGAACGACCGGCCCCCGGCGGGACGGATCCATCGGGCAAAGTTGCCGGGACCGGTAAACCTCGCGAGCGCACCTGGTGTCTTGCTGGTTGACGAGGCCGGGAGGTCAGATGAGGGATTCGCGCGGGGCGGAGTTCGACGACTTCGTTCGCACACGGTCGGCGGTGCTGTTGCGGGTCGCCTTCCTGCTGACCGGGGACCGGCACGCCGCCGAGGACCTGCTCCAGGAGGTGCTGGAGCAGGTGTATGTGCGCTGGCGGCGGGTGCAGAGCAGCCCGGAGGCGTACGCGCGACGTGCGCTGGTCAACCGGTCGATCAACCGGTGGCGGTGGCGTGCCCGCCGTCCGGAACAGTCGCTGGGCGAGCATGACGGGGTTGCCCGCGACCACGCCGACTCGGTGGCGGTTCGTGAACTGGTCGTCGGGGCGCTGCGGGCGTTGCCGGCGCGGCAGCGGGCCGCTGTCGTGCTCCGCTACCTGGAAGACCTGCCGGTCGTCGACGTTGCGGCGGCGATGGGCTGTTCAGAGGGTGCGGTGAAGAGTCACGCCTCCCGTGGGTTGGCTCGGCTGCGAGAGGCGCTGGCCGGGTCGAACCTCGTCATACCCATCACTCGAACCGGGAGTTCGCGATGACCATGAACGACAGTGACGTGCGCGGCATCCTGCATCGCGCTACGGACGACCTGGTCAGCCCGCCGGGCCTGCTCGCTGAGGTGCGTCGGAGCGGGCGGCGGCGAGTGGTGCGTCGGCGAGTGGTGTTGGCGGCGCTCTGCGCGGCAGTGGTGGCCGTGCCCATGGCTGGCGTCCTCGACCTGCCCGGCGGCGCCGGAGACACCCGTGCCGCTTCACCGCTGCTCGACCAGCCCACTCGCGGTGATCTGGCCGCCGATGAGGGA
The DNA here is from genome assembly GCF_042873195.1 of Micromonospora arida. Classification (NCBI taxonomy): domain Bacteria; kingdom Bacillati; phylum Actinomycetota; class Actinomycetes; order Micromonosporales; family Micromonosporaceae; genus Micromonospora; species Micromonospora arida. The sequence goes on from NZ_JBIALC010000001.1 coordinate 464,922, forward strand.
TACCTGCGGCAGGTCCGCCAGGTGTGGCAGCGCCGGATCAAGGAGGCCGGGGATCGGACGCGCGGCGAGCCGCACGTCGTGTGGGCAGGAGGTACGCCTGCTGGCCCGGCCGCCTACGTGGCCCACGCCACCGCGCACGGCACGACGGTGGGGTTCCTCGAACCCACCGCCGGTGGCCCGCGCGTGCGCACCCTGACGCAGGCCACCAGCAGCGAAACAGACGGCCTCGAGCAGGCGGTACTGCTCGGACCACAGCGCGACGTGCTCCTTGTGCTCGACTTCGGGCAACCGGTGGAGTTCTCCGCGCAACTGAGGTACGAGCCCGATGGCAAGGTCGAGCGGACCTTCGAGCCGGTGGTGTTCCGAGACGGTGCGGCGGTGTTGTCGGTGCCGCCGCAGCGCACGAAGCTCACCGTCGCGCTCTCCAGGACTCCCGTGGAACGGCAGAACGCGATTCACATCGACGGCACGAGCGAGATCCTCTTCCCCGACAACAAGGATCGGCCCGCACCACCGCTTCTCCGACACACGTTGCCCGGTGCGCAGCAGGTCTGGGGCACCGACCCCGCTGCCGCAGAGGTGAACGCGCCGACCGAAGCCCTCGCCGAATACATCGACCCTGTCGGAGCGCACACGCACAACGGCTCTCCCCTCCTGTGGGTCTACGGGGCAACCTCCGACGGCCAGCGGCTCCTCGTGACAACCGTCCAGTACGACGACGACCCGTCCCGCGTCATCGCGTTGCTCGCCCGCACATATCTGCCGTTCGAAGCGGTGGCCAGCACGACCGCGGACTGGTCGGCACCCCTGCCTGTGCGGCTACGACTGCCCGACGACCAGGGCGTTCTCGTCGCCGCCGAGGGGTCAGCCCTGAGCTACCGAATCGGCGACGGCCAGTGGCAGGACGTCGGCCGCGACGCGGCACTGCTGCCCGCGACAGCGAGCGAGGTACGGGTCACCGACGCCAGCGGGGCCACCACCAACGTTCCGGTCGCTTCCTGAATCAGCTCCCGACAACAGTAAATACGGTGCTCACCGAGGCTCTCGTGGCTACCTTCACCCACAGGCTGGTTCACCCGTCCCGGGTATCGGCGGCACGACGCCTCACCGCAGCCCTCAGCGACAGGGGACCTTCGAGATGTCCGGAGCAGCGTCTGCCGTGGCAGACGCTGCTCCGTTGCGTCCCATCCAGCTGCTTCGCCGCAACAGGCCATTCCGAACGCTGTTCTCGGCACGGCTCGTCTCGTACGCGGGCGATTCACTCAGCCTTGTCGCGCTGATCTTCCACGTCGCCGAGACGACGGGTAAAGGGCTGGCGGTCGCGCTTCTGCTCCTTGTCGGGGACTTCGCGCCGTCCCTGCTGGGTCCGTTCACCGGTGCCCTCGTTGATCGGCTCAACCTCCGACGACTGATGGTCGTCTGCGAACTCGTCCAAGCTGCGGTCCTGCTCGTCATCGTCCTGACGATGCCCTCGCTGCCGATGTTGCTGGCTCTCGTCGCGATTCGCGCCACCGCGTCGCAGCTCTTCCAGCCGGCGTCTCGGGCGGCGGTGCCCGCCCTCGTCGATGACCGTGACCTGGAGACCGCCAACTCCACCCTCGGGTTCGGCTCCAACGCGGCAGAGGCGATCGGCCCACTGCTCGCCGCGGCCCTGTTCCCGCTGGTCGGACTGCGTGGTGTGCTGCTCGTCGACGCCGTGTCGTTCCTGGTCTCGGCCATGCTGCTCGCGAGGCTCCCCTCACTTCCGCCGACGACCGGCGACGAGCGCCAGCCGTCCCTGCTGCGACAGGCCAGAGCGGGCCTCGGCTATCTGTTGAGTGTTCCGACGGTGCGGGTGATCTTCCTGGGCTTCACCGCGGTGGTCGCCTTCAACGGGGTCGACGACGTGGCCCTGGTGCTGCTGGCCAAAGACACCTTCCACGTGGGCGGATCAGCGGTCGGGCTTCTGCTGGGCGCCGTCGGTGTCGGGCTGGTGGCCGGTTACGCCATGCTGTCCAGGTGGGGCACCAGGGCGTCGATGCCGCTGCTGCTGATCGCGGGATTCGCCGTCAGCAGTGTCGGCAACCTGCTGACCGGGCTCGCCTGGGCCGTCGCCGCCGCGATCGCCCTGCAGGCCGTTCGTGGCTTCGGGTTGGCGGCCATGGACGTCGCGTCCAGCACCCTGCTGCAACGTACGGTGCCACCGGGCATGCTCGGCAGGGTCTTCGGCAATCTGTACGGTGCGATCGGGGTCGCCGCCGCGACGTCCTACCTCGCCGGTGGTGTCCTGCTGGACGCCACGTCCGCCCCGGTGACACTGATGGTCGCGGGAGTCGGCGGACTGGTGGCTACCGGCGTCGTCGCGCTGCGACTGCCGCGGGCGATGCGACGCGCCGACACGCATGGTGCGGCGCCGACACCATCCGTGCCGCCCATCGAGTAGACCGGGTGATCAGATTGGGCCGTCGGTGCGCAGCCGTGCGTGCAGGTGCATGTCGTGCCAGCCGTCGGCGTGGCGAACCGACCCCCGGAGCACGCCCTCCACCGGAAAGTCGGCCCGCGTGGCCACCCGGCACGACGCCGTATTGGCGGTCGAGTGATCCAGGGCCAGCCGGTGCAGACCGGCCCGCGTGAAACTCCACCGGGTGAGTGCCCTCAACGCCTCGGTGGCGATGCCCCGACCACGCGCGGCGGGCACCAACCAGTACGACAGTTGCGCCGACGCCTCGGCCAGCAGCACGCCCCGCAACCCCACCTGACCCAGCGGCCGGTCGTCGGCGTCGACGATCGCCCAGCTGGCGGCCGTCTCGTCACGCCAACGGCCAGCCCACTGCGCCGTCCACACCCGCGCCTCGTCGTCGCCGTCGATGCGGCGGACGTGCCACCGTTGGATCTGCGGACAGTCGAAGGCCGCCCGGACGGCCGGGGCGTCGTCGTCGCGCCACGGCCGCAGGGCCAGCCCGGGACGTACCGGAAGGTGGGGTTGCTCCTGGGCGGCGAGGCTCCCGGCGGGCATTGCTGGTACGACGAGCAGCGGCATCCGCCCATTATCGAGCCGACGGCCTCACTCCCCGGTCGGGCCGCCCGGGAGTTCGGCGACCACGTCCAGGTAGCGCAGGGAGACCTCGGTGCGGCTGCCGGCCGGGTCGGTGGGATCGGGAAACGACGTCATGATCCTGCCGGCAGGTCACGGCCGCGCTGACGCACCCCTGCCGCGCCGTACGGGTAGTCGCCCACCAGCGGGGCGCTCGCCTCGTCCAGCAGCCGCATCTGCTCGGCGTCCAGGACCAGGTCGGCGGCGGTCAGGTTGTCGTCGAGCTGGTCGGTGGTCCGCGCGCCGAGGATCACCGAGGTGACCGCCGGTCGGGCCGCCAGCCAGGCCAGCGACACCGCCGACATGGACACGTCGCGGTCGTCGGCGACCTGGCGGACCGCGTCGAGCACCCGCCAGGTGCGCTCCTCGGCATTGCGACCCGCGTACGCCTCGACGCCGCGCTGCGGGTTCTCGCCGAGCCGCGTCGCGCCGGTGGGCGTGCTGTCGCGCTGGTACTTGCCGGTCAGCCACCCGCCGCCCAGCGGCGACCACGGCAGGATGCCGATGCCCTCGTTCTCGCAGACCGGCACCAGCTCGAACTCGATGTCCCGGGCCAGCAGGTTGTACTGCGGTTGCAGGGTCACGATCGGGGTGAGGTTGAGGTGTTGGGTGAGCAGTGCGGCCTTCTGCAACTGCCAACCGGTGAAGTTGCTGACTCCCGCGTAGCGGATCTTGCCGGCGCTGACCGCGTCGTCGAAGAACCGCAGCGTCTCGGGCAGCGGGGTCAGCGGATCCCAGGCGTGCGCCTGGTACAGGTCGACGGCCTCGACGCCGAGACGGCGCAGGCTGGCGTCCAGGGCGCGGGTGAGGTGCACCCGGGACAGGCCGGCGTCGTTCGCCCCCGGACCCATCGGGAACCGCCCCTTGGTGGCGATCACCAGGCGGTCACGCACGTCGGGTCGGCTGCGCAGCCAACGCCCGATGATGTCCTCGGAGACGCCGGTGGAGTAGACGTCGGCGGTGTCGATGAAGGTGCCGCCGGCCTCGACGAACCGGTCCAGTTGGGCGAAGCTGCCGGCCTCGTCGGTCTCCGCGCCGAAGGTCATCGTGCCCAGACACAGGGTGGACACCACGGTGCCGGTGTTGCCCAGAGTGCGATAGCGCATATCGTCCTTTCGGTCCGAGTGACAAAGCTGATCTTCGCACCCGCCCCGGCCACCCGCATTCGGGACCGTGCCGAACGCCGGTAGGGGCACCCACGCGGCGACTCCGCCAGTCATCATGAGCGGGTGAGCGAGCCCGCGATCGAGATCGACCGACCTCAGCGGCCGACCCAGTCGCCGCCGCCGGGGCGGCCGCCGGAGCCTGGCATTCGTACCCGCGGCCCGTGGCTGGTGGCCGCCGCGACCACAGTGACGCTCCTGCTGCTCGCCGGCCGTTACGGCTACCACCGCGACGAGCTGTACTTCCTGCTCGCCGGTCGGCACCTCGACTGGGGCTACGTCGATCAGGGGCCGCTCGTCCCGGTGCTGGCCCGGCTGCTCGACACGATCGCCCCGGGCAACCTGGTGGTGCTGCGTACCCCGTCGGCGGTGCTGGCCGGCGGCGCGGTGCTGCTGGTCGCCGCGATCGCCCGGGAGCTGGGCGCCGGCCGGGGCGGGCAGCTCTTCGCGGCGGTGCTCGCCGCGCTCTCCGGCATCGTGCTCGCCAGTGGCCACCTGCTCAGCACCACCACCGTCGACCTGCTGGTCTGGTTGGTGGCGGCGTGGTGTGCGGTGCGGTTGCTGCGTACCGGTGACAGCCGCTGGGCGCTGGGCATCGGGCTGGCGCTCGGTGTGGGCATGCTCAGCAAGCTGCTGCCGGCGCTGCTGGCCGTCGGCCTGGTCGCGGGAGTGCTCATCGCCGGCCCACGCCGGCTGCTGCGCGACCGGTGGGTGCTCGCCGCCGCCGGGATCACCGTGCTGCTGGCCGCGCCGAACCTGATCTGGCAGGCGGCCAACGGCTTTCCGCAGCTCGGCGTGGCCGCCTCCATCTCCGACGGCGACAGCTCCTACAGCGGCCGGCTCGACGCGTTCACCCTCCAGTTCGTCATCATCAGCCCGTACGCCGTACCGATATGGATCGCCGGCCTGGTCGCGCTGCTCCGCCGACCGGCGTGGCGGGCCTACCGGGCGGTGGGGTGGTCCTGGGTGGTCGTCGTCGGCATCGTGCTGATCGCCGGCGGCAAGGGTTACTACGACGCGCCGCTGTTGCTGGTCCTCACCGCCGCCGGAGCGCTGGTCACCGTGGCGTGGGCCTCGCGCGGGTCGCTCTGGTGGCGTCGTGGGTTGCTCACGCTGGGCGTGGTGCCGTTCCTGCTGCCCAACGTCGTGCTGCTGCTGCCGGTGCTGCCGGCCGACCGGCTGCCCGCCTTCGTGGTCGACGTCAACTACGACGCCGGCGAGACGATCGGTTGGCCCGAGTTCGCCGACTCCCTCGCGGCTGTCCATCGTGGGTTGCCGCCGCAGGAGCGTTCGCGGGCGGTCGTCCTCACCGGCAACTACGGCGAGGCCGGCGCGGTGGCCCGCTACGGGCCGGCCCGTGGTCTGCCCCGGGCGTACTCCGGGCACAACAGCATGGTCGACTTCGGTCGGCCGCCCGCCGACGCGGACGTGGTCATCGCCGTCGGCTGGGAGCGCCCCGACCAGCTCAACACCTGGTTCGAGCAGTGCGTCGTCGCCGGTCGGGTGGACCAGCGGGTCGAGGTGGACAACGACGAGAACGGCGGCCCGATCCACGTGTGCCGGGGGCTGCGGCGTCCGTGGGCGCAGATCTGGGACACCGAGGTACGCCACACCGGCTGACCGTGCACCACCGGCTTCGCCAGGTCGGCCAGGGTCAGCGGGTTCCGCCGGTCAGCCAGGCCTGGATGCCGACCAGGGCCTCGGGGCCGGAGGTGGCGTCGACGTCGCGGGCGAGATCGGCGATCGTGACCGCGGCGAGCGCCTGGCGCCACGCCTCCTCGGCCGCCCACATCGCGCGGGCCACCGGGCACGGCGTGGTGCAGGCGTCGGCCGGCGTCGCGAAGGGGCCGCGCTGGCGAATCTCGGTGCAGACGAAGGTCGGGCCGGGCCCGTCGACGGCCCGGACCACGTCGAGCAGGGTGATGCTCTCCGGTGCGCGGGTCAGCACGTAGCCGCCCGACTTGCCCTGAACGGAGTGGACCAGGCCGGCGCGGGCGAGCGCCTGGAGCTGCTTGGCGAGGTAGCTGCTGGAGACGTCGTGCAGTTCCGCCAGCTTGGCCGCCGGAACGGGCGTGTGGCTGGTGGTGAGCACAACGCAGCAGTGCAGCGCCCACTCGACCCCGCCGGACATCTTCATGACGTCACCCTAGTCACCCCGTTACTCGGACTCGTTGTGTCCGAGTATAGTTCTCGGACAAGGAAGGTCCGAGTTTCGGCTGAACCTTCAGCAGTCGGACCACACAGTCACGGGAAGGTGCATGGGATGAAGATCGCCGTACTGGGCGGGACCGGCCTCATCGGGTCGCAGGTCGTCAAGATCCTGCAGGCCGCAGGGCACGAGGCGGTGCCGCTCTCGCCGTCCACCGGGGTGGACCTGCTCACCGGGCAGGGCCTGTCCGACGGCCTCGCCGGCGCCGAGGTCGTCGTCAACCTCACGAATTCGCCGACCTTCGACGAGGCCTCGCCCGCCTTCTTCCAGGCGACCATGGACAACCTGCTGGCCGCAGCCGCTCGCGCGGGCGTCGGCCACGCGGTGATCCTCTCCATCGTCGGCGTCGACCAGGTGCCCGACCTGGACTACTACCGCGCCAAGACCCTCCAGGAGGAAATCCTCACGGCCGGTCCGATTCCGTACTCGATCGTCCGCGCCACCCAGTTCTTCGAGTTCGTCGAGGCGATCATGTCCTGGACCGCTGACGACACCACCGTCCGCCTGCCCAGCACGAAGGTGCAGCCGATGTCCGCCGCCGATGTGGCGCAGGCCGTCGCCGAGGTCAGCATGGGCGCGCCGCTGCGAGGCATCCGCAACGTCGCCGGGCCCGACGTCTTCGCCCTCGACGAGCTGGGGCGGATCACCCTCGCCGCCCGCGGTGACCAGCGCACCGTCACCACCGACGACGGCGCCGGCATGTTCGCCGCCATGTCCGGCGATGTCCTCATCGCAGGCGACGACGCCGTCATCGCGCCCACCGCCTACCGCGAGTGGCTCGGCCGCCAGGCCTGAGGTGTGGACCCGATCCGCACGTCGTCGTCATGGACGATCACGACGGCGGCGTGCGGGTCCCGGCCCGCCACTCGTTCGCCAGGATCGCGAAGACGAGTCGGTCGGCCCACTCCCCCTTGAACAGGTAACTCTCGACATGGCGGGCCTCCTGCCGCATACCGAGTCGCGCCATCAGTCGGGCCGACGCGGTGTTGCGACCGTGGCAGCGGCCGTAGACCCGGTGCAGGCCGAACTCGGTGAAACCCCAGTCCAGCATTGCGGTGGCGGCCTCCGTGGCCAACCCGCGACCGCCGTGGTCGGGGTGGAAGACGAACCCGAGTTCGGCGGTACGGTCCAGTTGGCTGCGCCACACCAACTCCACGATCCCGATCACTCCGGCGTCGGTGACCACGGCCACCGTCAGGCAGTCACCCTCCGCGCGCCACGCGTCCTCGCCCGCCATGGCGAGCACCGACACCCGCGACTGTTCACGGGTACGCGGCTCCGCGCCGAGCATCCAGCGCACGACGTCGGGTCGACGCTGAAACGCGTACACGTCGTCGAGGTCGTCGATCGTGACCGGGCGCAGGACGAGCCGTGCGGTGCGGATCGGGTAGGTCGGCTGGAACATCACGCGATCGTAGAGACCCGTGCGGGGCGCTCCGATGCCGGTCGATCGGCGTCCGTGCTCCGGGGCAGCAGCAGCGGGCTCGCGAGGATCACCAACCCGGCGACCGTGATCGCCGTGCGGGGGCTGGTGGCCTGCGCGAGCAGCCCACCGAGCGCGCTGAGGGTGGCGATGGCCGCGCTGCTGCCGATCGACCAGGCCGAGAGGGTACGGACGATGCGATCCTTCGGAGTCTGTTGAAGGCGGTAGGTGGCGAGCACCGGGTTGTACAGGCTCATGCTGATGATGATCGCGAACTCGACGGCGATCACCGTGGCGAGACCGACGACGCCGGGCTGGACGAAGGCGAGGCCGATCAGCCAGATCGCGCGCAGCGTGCCCACGGTGCGGATGATCCGATGTTGGCCGTGGCGTGCCACCACCCGACGGGCCAGGCGTGACCCGATGAGCCCGCCGACACAGGGCACGGCGAAGGCGAGGCCGTACTGCCAGGGCGGAAAGCCCAGCTCGCCGAGCAGGAGCACGGCCAGCAGCGGCTCGGTGGCCATGATCAGCCCAGCGACGAGCAACTGGTTGAGGTAGAGCGCCCGCAGACCGGGGTGGGCCAGCAGGTGCCGCCAGCCGTCGAGCAGCTCACCGGCCCGGACCCGGCCAGCGCCGGTGCGTTGGGGGTGGTGGTCGGGGCCGCGAACGGCGCTGAGGCCCAGCGCGGAGAGCAGGTAGCTGAGCGCGTCGGCCACGACGGTGACGACCGGCCCGAAAAGTCCCACCGCGGCACCGCCCAGCGGCGGCCCGAGCGCGATCGAACTCCAGGTCGTCGACTCGAACCGGGCGTTCGCCACCAGCAGGTCGTCCGGCCGCACGAGGGCCTTGAGGAAAGCGCCGCTGGCCGCGTTGAAGGCGATCTTGGCGGTGGCGAGCACGGCCGAGACGACCAGCAACTGCCCGAAACTGAGCCGGCCCAGCGCGTACGCGACGGGGACCGTCAGCAGGACCGCGAACCGGGCCAGGTCCATCGCGATCATCACCCGCCGCTTGCGGTGGAACTCCACCCACGGCCCGAGCGGCAACGCGATCAGCGCGCCCACCGCCGGCCCCAGCGCCGCCAACACGGACACCTGAGCGGGGCTGGCCTGCAACACCAGCACGGCGATCAACGGCAACGCCCCGAAGCCCAGCCCCGAGCCGTAGGCACTGACCGCGTACGACGCCCACAACCAGCCGAACCGCCGCCCCAGGGATCGCCTCGCGGACACGCCTACCCCCATTCGGCACAACCCACCGTTGACCGCTGCGATCAAAGCAATGTCGATGACCACTGATCAAACAACCGACTCCGGGGTGAGCCACAACAAGACGTTGTGTCGGTAGGGTTGCCTGGTGAACCTCGACGCCGTCCGCACCTTCGTCGCCGCCGTCGACGCCGGCCAGTTCCAGGACGCCGCCGACGCGCTGTCGATCACCCAGCAGGCCGTCTCCAAGCGCATCGCCGCACTGGAGAAGGACCTCGGGGTACGGCTGTTCACCCGCACCGCTCGCGGCACCCACCTCACCGTCGACGGTCAGACCTTCCTGCCGCACGCCCGTGAACTGCTCCGGGCCGAGGCGCGGGCCGACGCCTCCGTACGCCCCGGCCGGCGCGCACTGCGCGTCGACGTGCACAGCCGGCGGATCGCGCCGGCGGTGCTGCTGCAGGACTTCCACCGCGCGCATCCCCGCATCGAGCTGGACGTCGTCACCCTCGACGCCGACGTCCACGCCGCGATGGCCGCCGTCGAGGCGGGGACTGTCGACGCCACCTTCCACGCCGTCACCGTCGCCGCGCGTCACCTGCCCGCCGCGATCAGGACCACGCGAGTGATCGACGAGCACCACGAACTGCTCGTCGGCCCCCGCCACCCGCTCGCCAACGCCCGCACCGTCACACCCGCGCAACTCGCCGAGCACCGGATCTGGATGCCCGGCATGGCCCCCGGCACCGAATGGGCCGACTACTACGACGAACTCGCCGCCGCGTTCGGCCTCACCATCGACCTGGTCGGGCCGGTCTTCGGCAACGAGGCGCTGCTGGCCGAGATCGCCGACTCCGCCGAGCTGGCAACCCTCGCCGGCGAGCGCACCCGCTACCTGTGGCCGGACAGCTACGACCTGCGGCGCGTCCCGGTGCGCGACCCGGCGCCCATCTACCCCATGTCACTCATCTGGCGCGACGACAACCCGCATCCCGCGCTGCGGGCACTGCGCGACTACCTCGCCTCCCGGCGAGTGCAGGCCCTCGACATCGAGGTCTGGCTACCACCCTGGAGTTAGCGCGCAAACGCGTACGCGCACCACAGCCGTATCCGGCGGCGCGCTCCTCAGCCAGGTCGAGGTTCCGGTCGACGCGCCGCGTTACCCGCGATGGCCCCCCCGCGATGTCTCGGCGTGTTGACACGCGTTCATACGGCACTACATTTAACGTGTTGGTTAAGTGATTGGAGGCTCTGGTGTCTGGCAGCGATCAACTCAGCGCGGTGTTCTCGGCGCTCGCCGACCCGACTCGACGGGCGATCCTCGCCGAGCTGGCCGACCGCGACGCCACGGTCACCGAGCTCACCGCTCCCTTTCCGATCTCGATGCCGGCGGTGTCGCGGCACCTGAAGGCGCTTGAGCGCGCCGGTCTCATCTCACGCACCCGGTCGGGCAAGTTGCGGATGAGTCGCATCGAGGCCGCCCCGCTGCGCGAAGCGGCCGAGTGGATCGAGCGCTACCGGCGGTTCTGGGACACGTCCCTCACTCGCCTCGACGCCCACCTCGCGGCCGTGCAGGCCGCCGGCCGGCCAACGGACCGAAGGGCCCACGGCCCGGCGGTTCCCGACAGGGAATCCCCGGGCAAGCCTCACGACAAGGAGAATTGATGGACAGCGACAAGCCGCAAATCGTCATTTCACGCGTGGTGGACGCGCCACGGGAGCTGGTCTATCGAGCTTTCACCGACCCCGACCACCTGGCGGCATGGTGGGGACCGATCGGCAACTCACTGCCCCGCGAGGAGATGGACTTCGACGTCCGGCCTGGCGGCCACCAGCGGTGGACCGAGGTCTTCCCGACCCAGCCCGGCCTTCGAGTCGCCGTCCGCATCGACCTGACCGACGTCGTGGACGGCGAACTGCTCGACGGCGTCGCGCACGTCACCGGGCAGCTGCCGGAGGGCATTGAGCCGCACGAGACGAGGATGCGGGTCGAGTTCCACGACGAGGCTGATGGACGGACGCGACTCGAGATCCGTCAGTGGCTCCCGGGGCGGGTGGTTGGCCCCGCCGACCAGGGTTGGAACGAGGCCTTCTCCAAACTGGACGCCACACTGCGGAATGCCCGCCCCGTCGCAGTCGACGTCGAGGTGTAGCGCCATGGCCAAGCTGATCTACGTGACCAATGTGTCCCTCGACGGTTACATCGAGGACGAACACGGCAGATTCGACTGGACCCCACCCGGGGACGACTACCTCGCCTTCATCACCGACCTGGTCCGGCCCATGGGCACCTACCTCTACGGCCGGCGCCTGTACGAGTCGATGGCCGTCTGGGAGACCGACCCTGCCCTGGCCGCACATTCGAAGCTCACTGCCGACTACGCCGACGTCTGGCAGGCAGCGGACAAGGTCGTCTACTCCAGCACACTGGACGCGACCTCGACCGCCAGGACCCGGCTGGAAAGGAGCTTCGACCCCGCCTCGGTACGCGCCATGAAAGCCTCGACCAGCAGTGACCTCGCCATCGGGGGCGCACACCTCGCGGCGCAGGCATTCCAGGCCGGGCTGATCGACGAGTGCCACCTGCTGATCCATCCCATCCTCACCGGCGGAGGCAAGCCCGGGCTGCCCAGTGGCACCCGCCTCGACCTGGAGCTACTGAGCAACCGCCGATTCGGCAACGGTGTGGCGTACCTGCACTACCGCGTCCGCACCTGAGACGGTCGTCGGCGTCACCGACCCGGACATGTGTCGGTGACGCCGACGGGCGCCGCCCAGCTCGTTCTGTGCGATCTTTCGCATCTCCGTCACTCTCCGTACCAGTGCAGCGTCAGGCCGGGCTCGTCACGCCACCGCGCCAACAACACCTTCAGCGCCGCCACCAGTCCACGCTCCGCGTCGTCAGCCGCCGCCGCCCCCAGACGGTCGACGTCAGCGTCGAGCTGCGGCAGATCCTCACGAACGAGTACGCCATCTGACCACGGGTCGAGCTGACCCAAGATCGGAAGTCGGTTACCGCCGGCCGCAACTTCTCCACCGGCACGTCAAGCAGCAGACCGCGCTCCTGCGCCGTGGCCCACTCGTCGGCGTCGGCGCGATGGCGCTCCCGCCGCCGCCCGCGGGTAGCCCGACGCAGGCTCTTCGGACGCGGCTGCGGAGCGCGCAGCACCAACAGCAGACCCACCCCGGCGAGGCTACGGCAGCTCCGGTGCGGACAGCACGGCCGGAGCACGACCATTCGTCGAGCAGGCGCGTCGGCGCGTCCGCCGTCGTTCGACGCCGCTGCGCGACGTGGGTACGGTGACACTGTGCTCTCGGCCGTGAAGGGTCTGTCCCGGTACCACACCGAGGAGTCGCTACGCGCCTACCTGCTGGAGCGCTCACACCGCACCGAGAACGGCTGCCTGGTCATCGAAGGTTACGGGCGGCGACGCGGGGTGCACCAGAAGGTCGCCGGTCGCGCGTGGGCGCACATCGCCGCGTACGTCGTCCTCGTCGGCGGGTACGACCCCGCCCTCGACGTCGACCAGACCTGCGGTGCCGCCGACTGTATCGAGCCGACACATCTGCGCCAGCTCAGCCGGGCCGAGGCCTGCCGCAGCCGGAACCAGCCGGCACAGTGCCGCAACGGCCACGACCGTGAACTCGACCCGGCGACCGGCCGGTACCGTCGGGTCTGCCGGACGTGCAACCGGGAGGCTCAGCGCCGCTGGCGTGAACGCGAGGCCGCCGAGGTAGCCCAGGGCCGCGCCGCGTACGGCCGCTCGTAGTGATCGTCCCGAGATGACCAGTTTCCCCGCGACCGCCCGCCGGGTGCGCGACGAGAGCCTCAGCCTCCGACGGCGCCGGTCGCATCTACGGGACTGCCTCTACCACTTCGCGCCGTACGGCTTCCACGCCACCTGGCATCACCTGGCGACCCGGCACCGCATCCCCGGGAACATTGTGGTCGATCCCCCGTCGCTGGTCCGGGCCCTCGGTGAACTCGAGACAGCCCGCGCTCTGGTGCTGGCAAGGGCAGTCGCCTTCGCGGCCCAACGGCGACTGCAGAAGCAGGACGGCCAACGAGTCCCTACAACGCCGCATCCGTGGGACTCGTGGGGTTGCCACGACATCGCCTACTGCCCCGATCCGCAGAAGCATCCCACCGAGCAGCTTTCCATCGTGGTGCAGCGGGTGCTCGATGCGCACGCCGCAGGGGTCGACCCGGCCGGACGATGCCTGGCGTGCGGCGACGAGGACCCCCGCGCGGGACGGGCCTGCCGAAACTGCGGCGTCGCACCCGGCGGCTATGGCAACCCGATCTGAAGCATCAGGAGCAGGGCGGTTGCCGCAACTTCATAAGTCCATAGGCGGCAAGGCATTGGTTCGCTGTTAAGTCGTCTTGGGCCGCGCTACACCACTCTCAATCGTTACGCAGCATAACTGTCATTATGGTGCCTGCACGTTTCGCACCTTTCGTCCCAGGTAATTAGCGGATTATCGTTAACAACTATCCGTTAAATACTTCGCTGGGCTTCGGTCCTCCGCGTCAGCCCGCCGCGGGAACGTGGTGGCTTTGCCGGCCCCCCGCGCTGAGGATGTCGGCATGAATGACCACAGCGCGAACGCGGTCGGCGAGCAGGAGGAAGCGCTACCCGGGGGCAACATGGGGGGTGCAACACGTGTCGGTGCCACTGTTCGACGCGGTGCCGGGGCCTGGAGCCCGACGATTCAACGCCTGCTACGACATCTACATGAGCGTGGCGTCACCTGGGCTCCGCAACCGCTCGGGACCGACGAGCACGGACGAGACAGCGTCTCCTACCTGCCGGGCATCGTGCCGCAGTACCCGTTGCCGGACTGGATCTGGAGCGACGGCGTCCTCGCCGAGGCAGGTCGCCACCTCGCACAACTTCACCACGCCAGCGCCAGCTTCGACACTGTCGGCGGAGTGTGGCAGTTCCCGGTGCGACAGCCAGCTGAGGTCATCTGTCACAACGACTTCGCGCCGTACAACATGGTCTTCGCCGACCGGCGGCTCACCGGAGTCATCGACTGGGACACGGCCTCGCCCGGTCCCCGGTCGTGGGATCTGGCCTACCTTGCCTACCGGCTGGTGCCGCTGGCCCATCCCGACAACGGCGACGCAATCTACAGTGACCTGGGCGAGCGGGCACGTCGGCTGCGCGTGCTCTGCAATGCCTACGGCTCGGGGCAAGACCCTGCTCACGTCCTCCAGGTCGCGGTCCACCGACTACACGACCTCGCCGCCTTCACCGAGACGCGGGCTGATCAGGGACAGGAAGACATTCGCAGCCACGTCGGGCTCTACCGACGCGACGCGAGGTGGATCACCGCGCACGCCGATCAGTTGGACCGGGATGTCGCCTAGGCCACCAGTGCCCCATTGGTCCCGCACGGCATGCGTTGGATGCGCGAGATCCCGCGCATGAGCAGCTGGGCTGCGGCGGAGTCGGCGCTGAGGGACACTCGACTCTGCCTTGGCGGGCTGCGCAGCGGCGAAGTGCGACCGGGTTTAGGTGTTGGCGGGGGTGGCTTCGCCGGCGGGTTGGAAAAGTTCGATGAGGTTGCCGGCGGGGTCGGCGAGCAGGATCTGACGGCCGCCGGGCCCGGAGACCAGTTCACTGCGGAACGCGAGGCCAGCGTCGCGGAGCCGGTCGATCTCGGTGTCCAGGTCGTCGACGATGAGGTGGATGCGGTTGCGGCCGGGGCTGGTGGCGTCGTCAGGGGTGGCGCGGGCCCCGGAGCTGGCGGGTCCGGACAGCAGCAGTCGTAGCGGGCCGCGGACCACGTCGGCAAAGGCGGGGGCGGCGCTGGTCTTGAGGTGAAAACCCAGGTGGGCGGTGTAGAAGTCGACGGCGGCGTGCACATCGTCGACGAGGTAGCGGACGCTGACGTACTGCTCGGGTGTGCTCACAGTCTGGTCTCCTGGGGTTCGGTGGCGAGGACGGGCAGCAGATGCCGCACGCGGGTGTCGATGCCGGCCGCAACCTGCAGGAAGGCGGGGTAGTCGTCCCGGGTGCCGGCTGCGGCGGGGTCGGGAATGCTCCAGTGCATTTGGCCGTCCGGGTTACCGAAGTCGGGGCAGACTTCGCGGGCCTTGTCGCACAGGGTGATCACGTAATCGAAGCGGCGGCCGGTGAGCGAGTCCAGGTGCCGCGGGTGCCGGCTCGCGACGTCGACGCCGAAGTGATCGCGCAGCGCCCGGACGGCATGGGGGTGCAGCTGCGGTCGAGGGCGGGTTCCTGCGCTGGTCACCTGCACGTGGCCGGCGGTGTGGCGTCGGAGCTGGGCTTCGGCGATGGGGGAACGTGCGCTGTTGCCCGTGCACACGAACAGCACGGTTCGCGGCGGGTGGATCGGCGGGGCCGGTGGGGCGCTGCCCAACTGCAGGGAGGGGTGCAGAGCGGTGCCGGTGCCCGCCAGCGCCTGGGCGCAGCTGTCGAGGTCGAGGTGGTAGTAGGTGTCGCGGCCGTCGAAGCTGCTGCGGGTGGCGGTGACCAGGCCGCCGTCGCGCAGCAGCCGTAGGTGGTAGGAGACCAGGTTCTGCGGCTGGGCCAGGAGGCTGACCAGTTCGCGGACCCGCAGGTCGCTGCGGGCGAGTTCGATCAGCATTTGCCAGCGCAGCGGGTGTGCGGCCAGCCGGACGAACGGCGGCGCGGTGTGAGTCGGCGACCCCATGACCACGAAGATACATCAAACCCGTTTGATCGGGTTGGGTCGAGCGGTAATGTGGCCACGGTCGAGTCACCGACGGTGAGCCGGACCTCGCCGGGCTTGCCGACCAGGTGGTCGGCCCACTTCGTCGGCACGAACCCGGCCAGGGCGCCGGCGGCGTACGGCGTCCAGCCACACAGTCAGCTCAGGTCAGGTCCGGAGCCAGCGATCAAACCAGGAGCGGGTCCGGCGCAGGACGTCGAGTTGGTGGTTGCGTTCCCGGATCGAGTGGCTCTCTCTCGGGTAGATCACGAACTCGTGCTCGACGTCGAAGTGGCGCAGCGCCCGGTGCAGGTACACGGCCTGTCCGAGGGGGACGTTTGTGTCCTCGGCGCCGTGCAGGATGAGCACCGGAGTGCGGATGTTGCTGGCGAAGGAGATCGGGCTGACCGCGTCGTGTGGGTGGGGACCGATGCCGGACCAGCCGGTGCTGCCGCCGAGTGCGGCTTCGAACTGGCCGTTCTCCCCGGTCGCGGCGAGCATGCCCCAGTCGACGATGCCGGCGCCGACCAGCGCGGCGCGGAACCGGTCGGTTTGGCCGATGGCCCAGGCGGACATGAAGCCGCCGTGGCTCCAGCCAGCGATGCCCAGCCGGTCGGGGTCGGCGATGCCCTCGGCGACGAGCAGGTCGATGCCGGTCAGGATGTCGGTCCACTCCTGCTGCCCGACCCGGCCGGCGACGCTGGCCGCGAACTGGTGGCCATGGCCCTGGCCGCCGCGTGGGTTGGGCAGCAACACCGCGTAGCCGGCGGCCGCCAACCACTGCGCACTGGGGAACCAGAACAGCTGGCAACGATCGGCGTAGCGATCGTACGGGCCTCCGTGCACGATCGTGACCAGCGGGAAGGGGCCCTCCGATGCGGTCTTTCCGACCGGCAGCACGAGCAAGCCGTCCAGGTCGAGGCCGTCTGTGGCGCGATAGGCCAGCGGTTGTTGCGTGCCAAGTGGAACGCCGTCGAGTTCCGGTCGGGTGTCGGTGATTCTGCGCAGCGGCCCGGATGGCGCTCCGATGTAAAGATTCGCGGGCTGATAGCGGGTGCCGGTCAGTACCCCGATTTTGTCGCCGGCAGGGGTGGTGGTGACGTTGTCGAGGCGTCCGGGTTGGTGCGACAGGGTCGTGAGGTCGGTGGGGTCGAGCCGGGCCAGGGTCGTGTTCAGGCCGTCGGCGAACACCACGAGCGGGGCGGCGTCGGTCTGGCACAGTTCGGTGGGGCACATCGTGAGACCGGCGGTGCGGTTGCGCAGGACGCGGCTGTCAACGGCCAGGTCGAACACGGCGGTGCCGGCCTGCAGAACCGGTGGGGTGAGCGCGATGTAACCGAGGTGCCAACCGTTCGCGCCCGGCCACCAGGCCAGAGATCGTGCGTCGACCTCGACCGGTCCGAGGTCCTCCTCGGTCCCGGTCGTGGGGTCGAACAGGTGCAGTTGGCCGGTGCGTGGACCGTAGTCGTTGTCAGCGCTGGCCCAGGTCAGCACGGCAATTGGGCCGCCGTCGGGACGTTGGCGCAGTTCCACGACGTGCCGGTCACCGAACACACTCGGGGTGGTGACCTGGCCGGTGCGCAGGTCGAGCAGGCGCATCCGGGCACGTGGTTCCCGCTCGCCGACGACGATGGCGTCGTCGCGGTCCCGGGCGCCGCCGGCGTCCTGCTCGGTGGGTTCGTCCTCGGCGAGCAGAGCGACCAGGTTGGGGTCGCTGAGCGGCAGGTGGTCGAGGACGCCGCCGCGCCAACTGGACAACATGGTCATCGTGCCGTCGGCAAGGGTGAGCCCGTGCAGTTGCGGGGTACCGCGGTCGGCGCGGTCGGACAAGAAGAACACCGTTCCCGAGTCGACCGACCAGCGTGGCTGGGATTCGGTCGCGGTGTCGGCGGTCGCCCGGCGTGATGCGACGGTGGCATCGGTGTCGACGAGCCAGAGTTCGGTGTCGAGGTGGTCACCAATCCGGCTGAGGGGAGCGAGGACGTAGCAGAGCAGGCGCCCGTTCGGTGCGAGCGCCGGGGCCTGCGGGGCGCGACCATCGACCACGAGTTCGGCGGTGAGACCCGTCATGTGACGAGTCTGCCAGCATCCACGAAACACCATGCGACCGATCCGGTGCTGTATCGACGCACTGGCGAGGCATGATGTCCCCATGGACGCGCGCCCGCCAGCCATGGCGCGAGCGAGAACGGCTTGCCGCCGTCCGCTGCCGGGACGAGTAGGTGTCGGAGCAGCGTGACCTGATGTTCTCCGTAGAGGAACGCGACCGGATCCAGCGGCGGCTGCTGCATCTGGCGGAACAAGACCCCGGTGTCGTCGCCGCCGCGGTCACCGGCTCGCACGCCACCAACGACGAGGATCGGTGGTCGGACATCGATCTGGCCTTCGGGGTCAGTGACCCGCTCGAGGCCGTCATGCGTCGATGGACGCAAAGATGTATCAGGACTTCGCGGCGGTCCACCACTGGGATCTGACGGCCGGGTCCGCGATCTACCGGGTGTTCCTGCTGCCTCACTGCCTGGAAGTCGACCTCTCCTTCAGCCCGGAAGGCGAGTTCGGGCCGCGAGGCCCGCGTTGGCGACTCACGTTCGGGCGTTCCACACCACCCCGGGCCCCCGCGTCGAGCGGCCACGACGACGCGGCCGGCCTGGCATGGCACCACGCGCTGCACGCACGGATCAGCATCGAACGAGGCAGATTCTGGCAAGCGGAGCACTGGATCAGCGCCATGCGGACCCAGACGATCGCACTCGCCTACCAGCGTCTGGGCCACCCCACCAGCTACGCCAAAGGCGCCCACCTACTGCCCTCCGACATCACCGGCCCGCTCGAAACGACATTGGTCCGTTCCACTGATGAGGCCGAGTTACGCCGTGCGCTCTCGGCCGCCGTAACGGCCCTGACCGCGGAACTCACCCGTACGGACGCGACGCTGGCCGATCGGTTACACCCGGTTCTCACCGAACTCGCCGCGATCGATCGCCCGCCGTCGACGGGACGCGCTCCGCACTCGGATGACGGCGGGTGTTGACTGAGCCGATGGTCAAGATGTTGGCTGTGCCCCAGGCCCGGGCAACAGATCGATGTCCGTAGCCCGCATGGGCTGTTCGCACTCCGAGCACCGAAGTTCGACGTGACTGATCTCGCCGCAGGCGTGGTGGCGGTAGAGCACCGGCGGGCCGGCGTCGCCCGCCGTCCACCGGTCACCCCAGCGCACCATGACAAGCAGCAGGTCACATAGCTCCCTGCCCTTGTCGGTGAGCAGGTATTCGTGCCGGACCGGGCGGGCGGAATACTCACGCCGGGCCAGGACGCCCTGTTCGACCAGCCAGTTCAGCCGCTCGGCGAGCACCTTGCGGGACATGCCTAGGCCCCGCTGGAGTTGCTCGAAGCGGTGCGTGCCGGCGTAGACGTCCCGCAGGATCAGCGGAGACCACGGCTCACCGATGACGTCGAGGGTGCGGGCGATCGAGCACGCCATGGCGCCGAATTGCGTTCGCTGCATGACGCCACGATACGCAAGATGGTTCCTTCAAGGAACTGACTCTGTTAGCGTCGGAACCGGTCCGTTCCTTGAGGAGATGGACTGGTCCGAGCCCCTCTGCGCGCGTATGGAAGCCGAAAGAGGCCCGCATGAACCAGCCGCCGATCGTCCCGACCGGGGACTGGCAAGACGCAGTGAACACCTTGCGAGTCCACGAAAAGGCACTTACCCGCCAGCTCGACGCGGTAGCCGCGGCGCGTCGCCGGCTACCGATGACGCCAGTCGAGCAGGACTACGTGTTCGAGGGCCCGTCCGGGCCTGCCAGTCTGACCGACTTGTTCCAAGGCCGCCGCCAGCTCATCGTGTACACCTTCATGTGGCACGGCGTCGACGCTGTCTGCTCCGGCTGCTCGATGTTCACCGACAACGTCGGACAGCTGGCCCACCTCAACGCCCGCGACGTCACCCTGGCGTTGACGTCCCATGGCCCCCTGGACGACCTGCTGGCGCTGCGGCGGCGAATGGGTTGGGCCCTGCCCTGGTACTCGTCGCTGAACAACAGCTTCATCGCCGACATGGGAACCGGTGACGGATTCGCGCTGAACGTCTTCCTCCGCGCCGATGACCGGACTTTCCGCACTTACACCACCACCGCCCGGGGCGTGGAACGGCTCGGCAGTAACTGGTCCTTCCTCGACCTGACGCCATACGGCCGACAGGAGACCTGGGAGGACTCGCCGGAAGGCTGGCCGCAGACCCAGCCCTACCAGTGGTGGCGGCTGCACGACGAGTACGACACGACCAAGGATCCGTCATGACCGTCGATACGCCAGTCGCTGAACTCCTCTTCGGGCAGGAAGATGCGACACCCTTCAATACCGACATGGCGACACTCAAGCCTTGGAGCCAGGCATTGACCTGTCTGGACTCGGCGCACAAGTGTTGGCTGTCCACCGTCGGACCGGACGGCCGTCCACATGCCGCGCCGGTGATGCTGGTGCTGGTGGACGGGGCGCCGTGCATTGCGAGCCGCCCGAACTCCCGCAAGAGCCGAAACCTGGCCGGCAACCCCCGCGCTGTCATCACCGTGAGCAGCGAAGACCTCGACCTGGTGGTCAGCGGTGGAGCTCACCAGGTGTCGGGCGACACCGCGCTGCACCGGGTGGCCGCCGCCTTCGCAACGAAGTACGGCTGGAGCTTCGCCATCAGGGACGGCCGAGCCCATGACGAGAGTCTGCCGGGATCACCGCAGTATGCCTTTTACGAGGTCTCCCCCGTCCGGGCTTTCGGCTACGGCACGGACGGGCTGACTGCGACTCGTTGGCGGTTCAACCGCACCTGACTGCCGGGCTGCGTCATGAACCGTCGCCGGCACGTCCGGCCCCACATCATGAGTGACCGGGCTCGGGGCAACCCAGAGCGTCACCCCGAGCCCGGTCACTGATAGTTGGTCTGGGCCACACTCCTCAATGTCGAGGCCGCGGGCCTCAGTGGGCGGGCTTGCCGAACCAGCGGGAGAGGTGGTCGTCCAGATCCTGCTGGTCGTCGCCGATCCAGGCGACGTGCCCGTCGGGGCGCAGCAGGACGCAGGGGACATCCAGTCCTGCGGTGGGGTCCGCGAGGTGATCGACCCGGTCTGACCAGCCGCCAACGGTGAGGCGTTCGGTGCGGTCCAGCAGCAGACCGCGGCCGCGGCCCAGCAGACCATAGAGGTGGCCCTGCTTCACGTCGATGTCGGGCAGACGGCGACCGAGCAGGTCGGGCCCCGCGCCGAAGTCGTAGCGGATGCCGATGGCGGTGATCTTTTCCAACAGATGGAGGTTCACCTCGTCGAAGTCCATCAACTCGATGAGGAGCCTCCGCACGGCCTGTGGGCCCGGTTCGGTGGACAGCAGCTCCGTCTGGGCTCGGGTGTTGTCCAGCACCTCCTCGGCGACCGGGCGCCGTTCGGCCTGGTAGGTGTCCAGCAGTGTCTCCGGCGCCCAGCCGCGGATGCGCGCGGCCAGTTTCCAGCCGAGGTTGACTGCGTCCTGAATGCCGAGGTTGAGGCCCTGCCCGCCGATGGGCGGATGGATGTGCGCCGCGTCGCCGGCCAGCAGCACCCGCCCGACCCGATAACTGTCGGCCAACCGGGTGGCATCGCCGAAGCGGGACAACCAGCGCGGGGAGTGCACGCCGAAGTCGGTCCCGGCGATGGTGAGCAACTGGCGCTTGAAATCCTCGAGGGTGGGCGGTTCGGCGCGGTCGCTGACCCCGGCGGCGGGCACCAGGACGCTGTAGACCCCGATGCCTGCGGGCCGGAGCCAGAATCGCTGATGGGTCTCGCGGATCTCGGCCACCACGGCGGCGACCTCCTCCTGCGGGACGCCCACCTCCATCTCGCCCATCAGACTCTCGGTCCGGGCGGGCTCCCCGGGAAAGCCGACGCCGAGCAGTTTGCGCACCGTGCTGCGCCCGCCGTCGCACCCGACGAGGTAGCGCGCCCGCAACTGCTCCCCGTCGGCCAACTCGACGGTCACCCCCTCGTCGTCCTGCTCGAACCCGACGACCGCCCGACCGCGCCGGACCTGCGCGCCGAGGTCGATGGCGTGCTCTTCGAGCAGACGTTCGATGATCGGCTGCGGGATGCCCAACAGATAGGCGTACCGGGAATCCAGGCCCTTGGGCGCGGGCTTGGCGATGGCGGCGAAGAAGGCGCTGGCCGGACGCTGCCGCCCGTGCGGCTGGATGCGTTCCAGCAGCCCGCGCATCGCCATCAGCTCCAGACTGCGGATGTGCAGGCCGACGATGCGGACGGCCGATGGCGGCTCGGTTTCCCTCTCCACGATGAGGACCCGCACGTCGTGCAGCCGCAGCTCGGCCGCGAGCATCGCACCGGTCGGCCCGCATCCGGCAATGATCACGTCGTACGTGTGGGCCGCACGATCGGCGTTGGGAGCCGACGATGCTGGGCGGATGTCGCCCACGGTGGAGTCGCGCTCGACCGGATCGGTCGACGGCGGGTCGGCGGTGAATTGCGGAGGATGCATAGGTGTTGCCTCTCGGGAGTGCCGTGTTGGCAAGGCGCTCCCGGCGACACCTACGTCAATCGCCCGACCGTGACGGCAAGGGGGAGCACCCACATCGCTACAACGTTCATGGGTCTCACCTCCTCGGGCGGTGTCGCGGTCAACTGCAAGCTATATCCCCCAGCGTGATCCCGTCGAGTCGTTTCCTCGTCACGTGATCACGGCGTCTGGTGGGTCAGCGATCGGTGGAGCCACTCGGCCATCAGCGCGCGTTCGGCATCGGTGAGCCCCGGGAGGTCGGGCAGCACCGTCGCGAAGGTCACCGCGACCGCGTTCGCGGTGGTGTCGGGTGTTACCGGAGTTGTTGCCAGGATGCTGGTGAGTACGGCATCGAGCATGGCCTCACCCAGACCGAGGTCGCGCTGCCCGGTGGGCATTCCCAGCAGCGTGAGGATGGTTCCGTTGCCCGCCGAGTGGATCATCATCAGCGCGCGCTCCTCGTCGACCCGGAGGAGGCCGGCTGCGGCGAGTCGTCGGACGCGGCGACGTAGCACGTCGAGGCCGGCGATCGTTGCCGGCGAGGGTGCACCACTCCCCCGGGTGGCGATCAGTGCGTACAGCTCGGGGTTTGTCAGGCCGAACTCCACGTGCGCGCGCCATCCGGCGCGCAGGTCCGTGACCGGGTCGCCGTCCGCTGCGACCGATTTGCCACTGACGTAGGTGGCCATGACGTGCTCGGCGACGGCGTCGATGAGTCCGTCCTTGTCGCCGAACAGGCGATAGATGGTCGGCGCCTGCACGCCCGCGGCCTGGGCGACGGCGCGCGTCGTCACCGCGTTAGCGCCCTTCTCACGCAGCAGTTGGGTCGCTGCCGCGACGATGCCCGCACGGACGTCGTCGCGGGTGTCCTGCGTCGTCACCATGAACCGATGCTAACAGTGACTTGTTATCCATGAATTACCGGTGATAACGTTCCCGGCGTAACGTCGATAACAAAGGAGTGTTCATGATGATCGTCGTCACCGGTGCCACTGGCCAGCTCGGGTCCCAGATCGTCGACCGGCTGCTCGACCGGCTGTCACCCGAGGCCGTGGGCGTGAGCGTGCGCGACGCCGACAGGGCCGCCGGCCTCGCCGAGCGCGGGGTGCGGGTGCGCGCCGGGGACTTCACCGACCCGGCCACGCTGGGGCACGCCTTCGAGGGTGCTGACAAGGTCCTCATCGTCTCCGCCGCCATCCGCGGCCCCGGCGCTTTCGTCGCGAACCGCGCCGCCATCGACGCCGCCCGCGCCGCGGGAGCCAGTCGAATCCTCTACACCAGCCACCAGGCCGCCTCCCGGGACTCGCTCTTCGCCGCCCAGCCCACGCACGCCGCGACCGAGGAACACCTGGCCGGACTGGGGGTTCCCTTCACCTCCCTGCGCAACGGGTTCTACGCGAGCACGCTCAGCTTCTCCATCGGCACGGCGCTGGAGACCGGGCAACTCGTGGCGCCGGCGGACGGCCCGGTCTCCTGGACCGCGCACGCCGACCTGGCCGAGGCGGCAGCCGTCGCTCTCACCGAGGACGGCGTACTCGACGGGGTCACGGCGCCGCTGACCGCCTCGGAGATGCTCGACCTCGAAGCGGTGGCCGCCATCCTCAGCGATATCACGGGCCGCACCGTCGAACGTGTTGTCGCGGATGACGACCAGTGGCGGGCGGCCGCCATCGAGCGAGGCATGCCCGCCGCGGCGGCCGACTTCACTCTCGGCATCTACCGCGCGGCGCGAGAGAAGGAGTTCGCCGTGACCGATCCGACGCTGGAGACAGTCATCGGCCACCGCCCGACGCCCGTCCGCACGGTGCTTGAGGCCATCGTCGCCCAGCGCTGACGCGCCCGCGAGCCGATCAGCGCGGCATCGCCCGTGTATTTATCGCCGTGCCCTGGATTTGACCCTCGACCGGGTTGAGACCCGACCATCGGCGACATGACCGACCAAGCGACCGCCGACCCGACCATGACCCGCATCGTCGAGGCCGTGCAGCTCGGCCAGACCGGCGCACCTGCCCGAGCCCGTGAGCAGCTCACCGCGTTGTGGGACGAACTCGGCCCCACCGGTGACGCCCTGCACCGCTGCACCCTGGCGCACTACCTCGCCGACCTTCAGGACACCACCGAGGCGGAGCTGGCCTGGGACGAACGCGCCCTGGCCGCCGTGGCCGACCTGACCGACGAACGCGCCCAGCGGTATCTGTCCTCGCTCCAGGTCCAGGCGTTCCTGCCGTCGCTGTACCTCAACCTGGCCGACTGCCACCGGCGCCTGGGCAACGTCGGCCCGGCCCGGGAGCACCTTGCCCGAGCCCGCGAGCACCTGGTGCGGCTACCGGACGACCCCTACGGCGAGAGCATCCGCGCCGCGGTCCGGGACTTCGTCGAGGACGATCCGACCGACCGCCGGCGGTAGCGGTCGGTCGGGTCACCGGTCCTGGCGAGCGACGCCCGCGCGGTATTCCTGCGGCGAACGTCCGTAGTGGGCACGGAAGAGACGGCTGAAGTGGGCCTTGTCCGGGAAACCCCAACGGGCGGCGATGGCCTGGATCGGCTGTCGCAGCAGCGGGTTGCCGAGATCACGACGGCACTGCTCCAGGCGCTTGGCGCGGATGAGTTCGGCAACCGTCGTCGACTCCGCTTCGAACAGGCGGTGCAGCGACCGCGGCGAGATGTGGTGGGCGGCGGCGACGCTGCGAGGGCTGAGTTCGTCACTGTCGAGGTGGCGGTCGATGAAGTCGACGACCCGGGCCCGCAGTGCGGTCTGCCGCGCCTCCGGTGACAGGGTGTCCTCGATGTCGAGGTACTGAGCGAGCGCGGCAGTGAGCAGGTCCACCGCCACCCCGCCCAGGATCTCGGCCTGGGCCGGCTCGAACTGCTCCGGGTGCGCCGCGATGCTGCGCAGGTGGTGGGCCAACAGCCCGCCGACGCCGAGGTGCGACGGCATCGGCGTGGCCAGCAGGCGGCGGAGCCGGTCCGGCGCCAGGGGCAGCGCCGCGTGCGGTATCTGCACGGTGATCGTGGTGGCGAGACCGGTGCCGTCCGTGTGATGCCGGGCGACGTGCGGCCGCGCGGTATCCAGGAGGGTGAAATGGTTCGCGGCTTCCAGTGTGGACTCGGTGCGGTCCTGGATCAAGGTGCTGCGACCCGTCAGTGGTAGCGCGAGTTGATACACATCCCCCTCGGCTCGGCGGACCAGTTTCGTGGGCCGGATCGAGTCCAGTGACGGGTAGCGCAGCGAGGTCATCCGAATGCGGCCGAGATCGATGGCCTGCGCCGTAGGCCACGAAATTGTCCAGGTGGCCGCTGCTGATGTGCGCCGGCGCCGTCTCCTGAGCGACCAGGGCATACCAGAAGGCGAATCGGTCCGCCGGGGGCAGCACCGTCGTGTCCACCACCAGGTTGGGCAACACCCTGCTCGCCTCCCCCCATATGCGAGGATGGATTCTTGCATGCCTCGACTTTCTTTACCCATGACGGGAATCCCACGCCCGGTGCTACCCGGCGGGTTGGCGAATGTCGGCGGTGACCGGCGCCGACCTGCGGGAGGCAGCCGACGAGACGACCAGGGTGCTGCTGCCACACCGGGACCACGACTGGTCGGTGCCGGCCGGCTCGCTGAGCTGGAGCTGCTGGACCACCGCGGCGCACGTCGCGCACGACCTCCTCGCGTACGCGGGCCAGGTCACCGGCCGCCCGGATGACGGCTATCTGCCGTACGACCTACGGGTCTCCCCCGACGCGAGCCCGACGCAGGTGCTCACAGTGGTGCGGGCCTGCGCCGGTCTGCTCGCCGCCGCCGTCGACGCCGCCCCGCCGGATGTGCGGGCCTGGCACTGGGGCCCGTGCGATCCGGCCGGTTTCGCCGCCATGGGCGTGGCCGAGACCCTGCTGCACACCCACGACATCACCCTGGGTTTCGGTGTGCCGTGGCAGCCGCCGCAGCGGCTGAGCGCGCTGGTGCTGCGCCGACTCTTCCCGGACGCCCCGCCCGGGGCTGCGCCCGAGGTGCTGCTCTGGATGACCGGCCGCGGTGAGCTGCCCGGCCGCGACCGGCGCACCTCCTGGAACTGGCGGGCCGCACTCGACTGACTCACACCAGCGTGAAGGGGCAGGTGGTCGCCTGCCGGGCGACCACCCCGTTTTGGAGCGTTCCGGTCAGGTCCAGCGGCGCTGCCGGGCTAGCCGGCGTCGAGTGAGTGCCGGTGGCCGTCGAGCGGGAAGGGCGGCCGGGCCGGCAGCACCTCCTGGAACGCGAAGCCGCACTTCTGCGCCACCCGGCAGGACGCGACGTTGTCCACCTGGTGCAGCAGGTCGAGACGCGCCACCTCGGGGAAGCGGTCGAACGCCCAGCGGCTCAGCGCGGTGACCGCGCGCGGGGCGACGCCGCGGCCGCGTGCCCACGACGCCGTCCAGTAGCCGACCTCCGGGGCCGGGCGCTCCGGCGTGATCCCCTTGAGCACCACGTTGCCCACCAGCCGAGCGCCGTCGGCCTGCTCTTCGAGGACGGCGAAGGTGTACCGCCGGCCGTCGGCCCAGTCGCGCAGCACCCCTTCCAGCCACCGTCGCGCCTCGGCGGCGGTGGTCACCGGAGCTGTGGTCCAGCGGCGCAGGACCGGATCCCGGTACGCCTGCACCAGCTCATCCAGGTCGTCGGCGCACCAGGGACGCAGGGCGACACCCGGCGTCGAGGGCATGTCGGGTGACCGCGATTCGATCAGCATCGGCACAGTCTGCCGTGGCCGTGACCCGGGGTCAGCCCCGACGGCGCCACCGCCGCCACCAGTGCCGGCGGGGGCGGCGCGCTGGCGGCAGTACGGCCGCCGTCTGGGTGACGGTCGTCGTAACCTTGGGCCGGGCCCGCTCGGCGCGCCAACGGCGGACCACGTCCTCGGTGTTCACCGGACGCACCGCGACCCGGGGGCCGTCGTCGGGGAAGCGCAGCCACGCCACGATCTGCGCGTTCAGCTGCCCCACGAAGTCGCGGACGGA
Source organism: Micromonospora arida (assembly GCF_042873195.1). Classification (NCBI taxonomy): domain Bacteria; kingdom Bacillati; phylum Actinomycetota; class Actinomycetes; order Micromonosporales; family Micromonosporaceae; genus Micromonospora; species Micromonospora arida. The sequence goes on from NZ_JBIALC010000001.1 coordinate 492,217, forward strand.
CTGTTCGGTGGGCAGGTCACGGACCTCGTCGGGGACCTGCTCGATGCGTCGGCGCAGTTGCAGCGACGTGGGCAGGAGCAGGTCACTGGGGAGCGCCTCGCGGTCCAGGAAACTCTTGATCCACCATGCCTCGTCATACGGCGCCCCCCGACCGGGGATCGGCTTGCCCATGCCGGGCAGGTCGTCGAACTCGCCGCGCTGAACGGCATCCTGGATCTTCGCCTCCACTGACGCTTCCCACGCCTCGGTCACCGTGCGGCACCTCCCTGGCCACCGTAACGCGCCGCCTCCGGCCGGCGACACGCACTTGCCAGGGGTCAGCACGCTCGCAACGGTGGGCATTCCCGCCGACGGTGCCGCCGTTGCACCGAACGCGGGTGGATCACCCGGATCGCAGGCCACTGCCTGCCAGGTGGCCCTGGGTTGGGATGTTCATCCTGATTACGGTCGGTGTGGGATCCATCGGACGGGGGAAGCGTCGTGGTGAGTACGGGTGCACTGCTGGGCATCGCGCTGGTGGCGTTGGGGCTGGTGCTCACGCCCGGCCCGAACATGGTCTACCTGGTGTCCCGCTCGGTGGCGCAGGGCCGCCGGGCCGGGCTGGTCTCACTGCTCGGGGTGGCCGCCGGTTTCGGCGTCTACCTGGCGGCGGCGGTCGCCGGCCTGGCCACCGTCTTCGTCCTGGTGCCGACGCTGTACGCGGTGGTGAAGCTGGCCGGCGCCGGCTACCTGCTCTGGCTGGCCTGGCGGACGCTGCGTCCGGGTGGGCACTCGCCGTTCAGGCCCGCGCCGCTGCCGCCGGACCCGCCCCGGCGGCTGTTCACCATGGGCCTGGTCACCAACCTGCTGAACCCGAAGATCGCGATCCTCTACGTGTCGTTGCTGCCGCAGTTCATCGACCCGACGCGGGGGCATCTGGCCACGCAGAGCCTGCTGCTCGGTCTGACCCAGATCGTCGTGGCGCTGAGCGTGAACGCGCTGATCGTGCTCAGCGCCGGCTCGCTGGCCGGGTTCTTCGCCCGCCGACCGGTGTGGTTGCGGGTGCAGCGCTGGGTGACCGGCACCGCGCTCGCGGCGCTGGCCGTGCGCATCGCCGCCGACCGCTCACGCGCGGCCGTCGCCACGCCCTGACCCGGGCGGTCAGCGCCCCCGGTGGCGGCCGAGCATCCCGGCTGCCAGCGGCGCGGCGTCCAGGTCACCGGCGGCGAGGCGGGCGGCGAGGGTACGGCGTACCAGCCGGTCGGCCAGCGCGGGCGCGTGCCGGCCGACGGCCATCTCCAGGCGGCCGCGTGCGGTGGTCGCCACGTCCCGGGGCGCCCGCCGGGCGGTGGCGGTCCGCAGGATCGCCGCGACCACCCCTTCGACGGGCTCGGGGCGCGACACCCCTTGCAGGGACAGCCCGGCCTCCGCGGTGCTGTCGTGGATCGGTGAGGCGACCATGCTCGGGTAGACGACGCTGACCCCGACGTGGGTGCCCACCTCGTGGCGCAGCGCGTCGGCGTAGGCGACCAGGGCCCGTTTGCTCACCCCGTACGCGGCGGCGAGCGGGAGGGGCAGGACCGCCATCCGGCTGGCCACGAAGATCACCCGTCCGCGTGCGGTGAGCAGCGGGGGCAGCGCGGCGGCGGTGGTGCGCCAGGCGGCGAGGAGGTTGACCTCCAGTTGCCGGCGGACCACCTCGTCGGGAGGCAACTCGGCCGGCGCGGGACCACCGATCCCGGCGTTGTTGATCAGCAGATCGAGCCCGCCGAGCCGGTCGACGGCGGCCCGCACCGCCGCCGGTACGGCGTCCGGGTCGGTCAGGTCACAGCCCAGCACCGGCACGTCGTCGTCGGGACGGGCGTGCAGGTCGAGCCCCACCACCCGGGCGCCGGCCGCGCTCAGCGCGGCGCCGAGGTGGCGGCCGAAGGTCCCGCTCGCCCCGGTGACCAGCACCCGCCGACCGGCCAGGGATCGGCCGCTCATCGGGGTGCCCCCACCGAGGGCGCCGTGCCGGAGCGGGCGCGGCGGGTCCCGGCGGTCAACTCCCGGGCCAGCTCGGCCAGGTAGACGTCGAAGTCCACCCGCATCGCCGGGCGGCGCTGACCCCAGCGGGCGGTCGCGGCTCGCAGTTCGGCCCGGCACGCGGCGCGCTGCCGCTCCGGGTCCGGCAGCGCGTACCGGCCGGCGAGGTGCGCGGCGATCAGCTTGGCCTGCGCCTCGACCAGGGGGAACGCGGAGCCGGTGGACTGCATCAACCCGACGAAGCTCAGCCCGGGGGCGTCGGGGTGGAACACGTGCCGGTACAACGGCAGGGTGTCGACGCCCCCGCCGAGCAGCGCCGGATCGAGGAACGGGACCTCCACCCGGTAGCCGGTGCACCAGACGATCAGATCGACGCTGTCGCTGCGGCCGTCGGTGAACTCCACCCGGTCGCCGTCGAGGGCGGCGACGCCGGGTCGGGCCTCGACGTCACCGTGGGTCAGCCGCGACAGCAACCCGTCGGAGAGCGTCGGGTGGTCCTGCAGGAAGCCGTGCGTCGGTGCGGGCAGCCCGTAGCGGGCGGGGTTGCCGACGGTGGCGCTCAGCATCGTCTGGCTGATGCGTTGGCGCAGACGCCACGGCAGTCGGCGGGCCAACGCACCGTTGAGGGTGTCCGAGGGGCGCCCCAGCAGGTACTTCGGCACCACCCAGACGCCCCGGCGCAGCGACAGAAGAGTGCGGGTGGCGGCGTACGACGCGTCGACGGCGATGTCCATCGCGGAGTTGCCGCCGCCGACGACGAGGACCCGCCGGCCGGCCAACTGCTCCGGGCCCCGGTAGTCGTGGCTGTGGATCTGCTCGGCGGTACAGGTGCCGGGGTAGCCGGGGTCGGGCAGCCGGGGCACCCGGTTGTGCCCGTTGGCGACGACCACGGCGTCGACGGTGACCTCGACCGGGCCGGTCGGGCCACTGGCGGCCACCGTCCAGGTGCCGTTGGGATGCTGGGTGACCCGCTCGACGGTGTGGCGCAGCCGGATGGTGTCGGCTAGCCCGAAACGGTTGGCGTAGTCGGCGAGGTAACCGGCGACACGACGGTGGTCCGGGTAGTCTGGCCAGTCGGTCGGCATCGGGTGGTCGGCGAACTGGGTGCGACCACGGCTGGTGTTGAGGTGCAGCGTGCGGTACGCGGGCGAGTCAGGTGCCCCGTACACCCAGAGGCCGCCGACCTGCTCGGCGGCCTCGAAGCCGACCGTCGGCACGTCGACGTCGTGTAGTGCCTTGATCGCGGCGAGCCCCGCGGCGCCCGCCCCGATCACCGCCACCCGAGGTGGTACGTCCATTGCCGCCCCCATTTAATCCAACGTCTGATGGATAATCGTCGTGCGGCGGCGGCCCGTCAAGGGGTCGGTGATCCGTAGAGCCCGTCGAGCAGGCGGTGCACGAACGCCCGGAACTCGCGCCGTTCCCGAGCGCCGGGCGCACCCGCGGCCAGCGCCACCACGTGCCCGTGCGTCGCCCACACCAGACTGCGCACGGTGATGTGCGGGGTCGGCTCGGCGAGGGCGCCGGTCGCCGCGGCGGCGGTGAGCAGCTCCGCGACCAGCCGGTACAACGGGTCGGCGTAGCGCTGGTCGAGCTCGGCGTGCCGCTGCGGTTCCAACCAGCGGCGCAGCCACAGCGCGGTGGTCTCGGGGCGGTCCTCCAGGAAGTCGACGAAGACGTCGACCAGCTCGTGCAGGGCTCGTCGCGCCGCGTCCGGACCGGCGTCGAGAGCGGCGCGGGCCTGCTCGGCGGCCTCGGCGAGGACGTCCCGCTCGGCGGCGAACACCCGGGCGAAGCACGCGTCGTAGAGCGCTGCCTTCGTACCCGTGTGGTGCGCGACCGTGGCGACGTCGACCCCGGCGGCGGCGGCGACCTCCCGCAGCCCGACGGCGTCGAAGCCCCGCTCGGCGAAGAGCGCGGTCGCCGCGGTGAGCACCACCTCGCGGGTCGGCCGGGTCTCGTCGCGGCGGGGCCGACCCGGGCGGCGGCGGGGCATGGTCATGACCCTCATTCTGCCCCTAGAATCCAGCAACCGTTGGATTGCGGAGAGGATGCGGCGATGACCGGGCTGGACCGGCGGCCTGCGGCCGCCACCGAAACGACACTGCCACGCGGCCCGCTGGCGGGCTTCGCGGCCGGCTCGCTCGGCATGGGTGTCTGGGTGACCGTGCCTGGCCTGCTGCTGCTCTACTTCCTCACCGACGTGCTGGCCGTCGCGCCGTGGCTGGCCGGGCTCACCCTGCTGCTGCCGAAGATCGCCGACGTGCTGCTGCACCCCTGGGTGGGGCACCGCGCCGACGTCGAGCAGACCCGACGCGGCGACCGGCGTCGCCTGCTGCTGCTCGGCTGCGCCCTGCCGGTGGCGTTCGCCGCGCTCTTCGCGGTGCCCGGCGGTCTGACCGGCACGCCGGCGGCCGCGTGGGTGGCGGTGTTCTTCATCGCCGGCAACCTGCTCTTCGCCGCCTACCAGGTCCCCTACCTGGCCACCCCGGCCGACCTGCGCATCGGTTATGACGAACGCACCCGGCTGATGGCGTTCCGGATGGTGGTGCTGACCCTGGGCATCCTGGTCTCCGGGCTGCTGGCCCCCCTGCTCACCGGCGGCGACGCCGCGACGCGGGGCGGCTACCAGCGGATGGGCGTGGTCCTGGCCGTGGGGATGCTGGTGGCCATGCTGGTCGGTGTCGCCGGCATCGCCCGGCTGCGCGGGTCCGCGCCGGCCAGCACCGCGTCCGGGCACGGCGGGTGGCGGGCGTTGCGCACGGCGCTGCGCGACAGGCAGTTCCGGTGGCTGGTCGCCGCGTACCTGGCGATGTCCACCACCACCCACCTGGTGCTCGCCGCAGTGCCCTACTACGCCGAGTACGAGCTGCGCGCCCCCGGCCTGACCACGGTGCTGGTGGCCGCGTTCGTGGCACCGGCGCTGCTGGTCACCCCGGCCTGGCTGGTGGTGGCCCGACGCGTCGGCAAGCAGCGGGCGCTGCTCGGGGCGCAGGGCGCGTTCGCGATCGGCTCCCTGGTGTTGGCGGTGGGCCGACCGGCCGGCCTGCCGGTGCTCATCGCCGCGGTGGCGGTGCTCGGGGTCGCGTTCGCCGGCATGCAACTGCTGCCGTTCTCGATGCTGCCCGACGTGATCCGCGCCGCCAGCAACGCCGGCAGCACCGGGGCCGGCACCTACACCGGGGTGTGGACGGCCACCGAGGCCACCGGCGCGGCCCTGGGCCCGTACGCGTACGCGCTGTGCCTGACCGTGGGTGGTTTCGTGGCCTCGACGGCCGGTGAGTCGCCGGTGCAGCCGGACGCCGCGCTCGCGGCGGTCCGCTACGGTTTCGGGTTGCTGCCGGCGGTGGCGATGCTCGCGGCGCTGCTGCTGCAACGCCGCTACACCCTGGACGCGACGGCCCGGGCGGCAAGCTGATCGGCCGGCACTAGACTTCGCCCTCGATGGACGCCCAGCCCAGCACCACCGAGACCCGCCCGTGCGCCCACTGTGGAGCGCCGGTGCCGCAGCGTGTCGGCGCGGGTCGACCGTTTCGCTACTGCCGCGACAACGACGGCGCCTGCCAGCGCGCCTCCCGCAACAGCCGGATGCGGCACCGCAACGCGCCGGGGCTGCCCGGGCAGGTGGCCCGCACCTGGGAGGCGGTGGACCGACTCGACCAGATCGTCGAGACGTTGACCGAGTCGCTGCACGCCGAGTTGTCCCCGGTGGGTGTGCAGCGGCAGCTCGCGCAGGTCCGCGCGGAGGCCGCCACCGAGGTCGCGGCGGCGCAGACCGAACGCGACGAGGCCCGCGACGACGCCGAGACCGCGGCGGCCGACGCGGCGCGCGCCCGCGAGCAGGCCCGCGAGGCCCGCGCCGAGGCCGACGACGCACGCCAGCGCGCCGAGCTGGCGCAGCGGCAGGCGACCGCCGCCGACGAGCGGGCGCGGCACGCCGAGGCCGCCCGCGACCAGGCGCGCCACGACGCCAGCGCCGCCGAGGCGCTGCGCGCCCAGGCCGAGCGCGACCGCGACCAGGCCCGCGCCGAGGCACGGGACCTGCGCACGGAGCGCGACGCCGAACGGCAGCGGGTGACCGACCTGAGCGTGGAACGCGACGCGCTGCGCGCGGAGGCCGAACGGGCCAGCCGGGCCGCCACCGAGGCGACCGAGCGGGCCGGGCGGTGGCAGGCCGAGGTGCAGGACGTCCGGCGCCAGATCGAGCAGTCCCGCGCCGACGCCGCGCGGACCCGCGCCGAGGCCGCCGACGCCGCCCGGGCGCGCGAGCAGGCCGACCGGGCCCGCGACCGCGCCGAGGTCGCCGCCCGGCAGGCCGACGACGCCCGGCAGGAGGCCGCGGAGCTGGCCGCGCGGCTGCGCGCGGAGGTGGCGGCCCTGGCCGCCCAGCGCGACACGCTCACCGCCGAGCTGACCGTGGCCCGGCAGGCCGCGGCGACCGCCGAGGGTCACCGCACCACCCTGACGGTACGACTCGACGCCGCCGAGACCGACCGGGACCTGGCCCAGCGGCGGGTGGCGCAGCTCGGCGACCAGGTCAGTGACCTGGCGTTGGCGCTGGCCCGCCTCGGCGCCGCCGCTCCCGGCGACGCCACCTGATGATCGTGGCGCAACCTTCGGTAGGCTCAGGCGGTTAACCTCCCCGGTGGCAGCGGACACACACCGTTGTCCCGACCCGCCTGGGGATCACCTCACCGGGTGAGCGTCCCGGCCAGCTACCCTTGGTCCCGGCCCACCCGTGGACGCCTCACGCCCTCGGGCGGGAATGGCTCGACGGGGACGCACCGTTACACCCAGAAGACCAGCACCACGAACGAGGGGAAGTCGATCATGGGCGAGCGTATGCTGCGCGGAAGCCGCCTTGGCGCGGTGAGCTATGAATCCGACCGCAACACGGAGCTCGCGCCGCGTCAGACCCGCGAGTACCTCTGCGCCAAGGGCCACCAGTTCGAGGTGCCGTTCGCCGTCGACGCCGAGGTCCCGACGACCTGGGAATGCAAGTTCGACGGCAGCGTCGCCCGACTCGTCGACGGCAACGAGCCGGAGCAGAAGAAGGCCAAGCCGCCGCGTACCCACTGGGACATGCTTCTGGAGCGGCGTTCCATCGCCGAGTTGGAGGACATCCTGGAGGAGCGCCTGCAGGAGGTTCGGACCCGCCGCGGCCGCGCCTGAGCCGCACAGCGCACGATGACGGCGCCCCCGGGGATTTCCCCGGGGGCGCCGTCGTGTCTGCCTTGAGCGCTCTAGTGCCGGCCGGGCTCGACGATCTCGCCCTCGATGGCCCGACCGCCGTCGACCACCACCGGCTGTTCCGGTTGCGGGGTCGGTTGCGGGGTCGGTTGCGGCGCACCTTGGCGCACCCGCACCGTGCGGGGCCCGAACAGGTCACCGGCGACCATCGACGACACTCGCCGCTCGGTGGCACGGCGCACCCCGGCGCGGGCCAGTCGACGCACCGGCGGCACCAGCAGCAGCAACCCGACCACCCCGCTGACCAGGCCGGGCACCGCCAGCAACAGCGCACCGGCCAGCCCGACGAGCCCGTCGGTCACCTGCCCACCCGGGGGCTGCCCAGCCGCCGCCGCAGAGCGGAAACCACGCCAGGCGCGCATCCCCTCGCGGCGCAGCAGCACCAACCCCAGCAGGGACGCGGCGAACACCAGCAACACCGCCACGCCGAACCCCAGCGCCCGCCCCACGCCGACGAACACCGCCAGCTCCAGTACCACCGCCAGCAACAGGGCCAACGGTACGAACCTCAGTCCTCGGCGCATCTCACCTCATCGCCATTCCTGCGGACACCCACGGACGTGTTCCGCTCATCCAGCATGACACGGCCGCGCTCACGGCCACCGTGCCTGACCCGCTCACGGCCACCGCGCCTGGCCGGTGGCGGTGCCGTGCAGGCCCCGGCGCACCGCCTGGCGCCGGTCGCGCACCCCCCAGGCGGTGATCCGCCACAGCGCCTCGACCACGATCTTCGGGCTCATCTTGCTGTCGCCGCGCTCCCGCTCGGCGAAGGTGATCGGCACCTCCACGATCCGCACCCCGGCGCGGTGCGCCAGCCGCGACAGCTCCACCTGGAACGAGTAGCCCTGCGAGGTCACCGACTCCAGGTCGATGGCGTCCAACGCGCTGATCCGGTACACCCGGTAACCGCCGGTGGCGTCCGACACGGGCATGCCCAGCGCCAGGCGCGCGTACAGGTTGCCGCCGCGCGACAGCAACAGCCTCCGCAGCGGCCAGTTGAGCACCCGCGCACCCCTGGTCCACCGGGAGCCGATGACCACGTCCGCGTCGCGGGCGGCGTCCAGCAACGCCGGCAGGTCCTCCGGGGCGTGCGAGCCGTCCGCGTCCATCTCCACGACCGCCTGGTAGCCACGCTCGCGCGCCCACCCGAACCCGGCCAGGTACGCCGCGCCGAGGCCCTGTTTGCCCTGGCGGTGCAGCACCTGCACGTGCGCGTCGCCGTCGGCGAGGGCGTCGGCGATCGCGCCGGTGCCGTCGGGGCTGTTGTCGTCGGCGATGAGGATCTGCACCGCCGGGGCGGCCCGCCGGACCCGGCCCACGATCACGGCGATGTTGTCGGCCTCGTTGTAGGTGGGGATCACCACCAGCACCCGGCCCACCCCGGGCACCTCGTCCGCGCGTCGGATCGTATCGGTCGCCTGGATCACGGTTCCTCCGCTCCCGCCGGCGTACCGGCTGTTGCTATCCGGGCCTGACCCGCTGCCGCCGGCGCAGCACCGCCGCGCCGACCAGGGCCGCCGCGGCCAGCGCGGCGAGCGCCACCTCCGGCCACCAGCCGAGGCGGGTGGCGAGGGTGCGTCCGTCGTCGAGCCGCAACTGCCGCACCACGACCTCCCGGGTGTTGAACCCGGTGGCATCGCTTACCCGCCCGTCGGGTGCGACGAACCCGGACACCCCGACCGTGGAGGCCATCAACGCCGGCCGTCCGTGCTCCACCGCCCGTAGTCGCACCATGGCCATCTGCTGGCGGGCCTCCGCCTCGTTGAAGGTGGCGTTGTTGGTCTGCACCACCAGCAGTTGCGCGCCACCGGTGACCGTGTCGCGGACCACCTCGTCGTAGGCGACCTCGAAGCAGATCACGTCACCGAGCACGGTGGGCCCGGCGCGTACCACGCCCGGGGTGCTTCCGGGCACGAAGTCGTTGCGGATCAGGTCGACCTTCTTGCTGACCATCCGAGCCACGTCGCGCAGCGGCACGTACTCGGCGAACGGCACCGGGTGGCGTTTCGTGTACAGCTGCTCGAGGTCCGCGCCGGTGCCGGGGCGCCACAGGATGCCCGCGTTGCGGACCTGCCCGGCGTCGGGGCCCAGCAGCACCGCGCCGACCAGGATCGGCGCGCCGATGGTGTCGGCGGCCTGCGAGATGCGCGCACCGGCGGTGGGGTTACGCAGCGGGTCGATGTCGCTGGAGTTCTCCGGCCACACCACCAGGTCCGGTCGCCGCTGTTGCCCGGCGGCGACCCGCTCGGCAAGTTCGATGGTGGCGTCGACGTGGTTGTTGAGCACCGCCTGCCGTTGGGCGTTGAAGTCCAGGCCCAGCCGGGGCACGTTGCCCTGCACGATCGCCACGGTGACGGTGTCACCGGACCCGGCGGTGGCGACCGGCACCAGCAGACCCCCGGCGGTCAGCGCGACGGCCACGACGGCCGGTACGACCACAGGCGCCCACCGCCGCGCCGGCGCACCCTCGGCGCGTGGCGGGCCGTCCAGCGGGCCGTCAGCGTCCTGCGGGCCGTCGCCCGGTGTGGTGGCCACCTCGTCAGCCGCGGGGTCGGCAGGCGCCTCTCCGGTCGTGTGGGTGCCGGTGGGGTGGATGAGCGCGGTGGGATGCCTGGCGGCCCAGAGGTGCCAGGCGGCGGTGACCAGCAACCCGCCGACGAGCGCCACCGCGAAGGTCACCAGCGGGGCGCCGCCCAACGCGGCCAGGCGCAGCAGCGGCGAGGTGTCCTGGCTGAACGCCAACCGCCCCCACGGGAACCCGCCGAACGGGGTGCGGTCGCGCAGCGCCTCCTGCCCGACCCAGAGCAGCCCGGTCAGCGCCGGCCACGCCCAGCGGGCGCGGTCGACCAGCGGCGACACCCAGGCCGTGGCCGCGCCCAGCAGCGCCACATAGCCGGCCTGCAACAGCGACAGCAGCACCCACGGCAGGGAGCCGGTGTGCAGGTTCGTCCAGGCCAGCAGTGGGGCGAAGAACGCCACCCCGGTCAGGAAGCCCAGGCCGGCGCCGGCGCGCAACCGTCGCCGGTGCGCGGCGGCGGCCAGCAACGCCACCCCGACGGGGGCGAGCGGCCACACCCCGTACGGGGGGAACGCCACCAGCAGGGCCAGCCCGGCGGCGATCGCCAGGGGAACCGCGACCCGTAGCGGTAGGGGGCGACCCGCGACGACCGGCGCGTTGATCACCGTGGGGGCGTGGGGGTCATCCCGGTCCAGCATCGTCACCGCAGCTTCACCTCGATCACCCGGCGAAGGCTACCTGGCTGACGGTCCTGGCTGCCGCGTCGGGCCGCCGGCGGTGATCGGAGGGACCCGGTGATCAGGTGATGAAAAACAGGTCGAGGAAGTCTGTTGGACCTACTTTTCGTCACTTGATCACGGGAAGCGGCCCTGGCGCGGGTCAACGCGCCGGGGGACATGAAATCGGGGCGCGGCTCGCGCCGCGCCCCGATGCTCCCAGGCCCTTCCCGGCCGGTGTGGCGAGGATGGGGCACGACGACCTTCGGACCGACCGGACGTGGACTGGCTGCCCCCGCCGGGCCGTTGTCTACTGGCCGTGCACCTCACCCTGCCCGTACACCGGTAACCGCGGCCGGTTCGCGCCGCCCCGCCGACCCCCGCCCGCTGGACCTGGCCGCCGCGACGATGACGCTAAACATGTCGCTCGGCCAGCGGACGAAGGGACGAAGCGAACAACAGCCGCTTCCCGTGGTAGGACTCAAAGACGGTACGTGCCGACCCCCGTCGGTTGTCAACCCGCAGCCGGCCTGTCGTGTGTTGCGACACGGCGTGTCGGGTCGGCGAGTCTCAATGCGTACGCAGATGCTGACGCAGCAACGCCTGCGCGGCCGCCCGGTGCTCCTCGGCGAGCAGCCCTCCGGCGGCCAACACGTAGTCGGCGTCGACCACCGCCGCGGCGGCGCGCGGCAGCGCCCACCCGCCGGCGTGGTCGGCCAGGACCGCCGTCAGCACCTGCCCGGAAACGTCCGTCGGCGAGTGCCGCAGCACCCCACCGGAGCCCACCAGCATCCGCACGTCGCGCAGGTCCCGCCCGGCCCGCTCACCGGTGGCGGCGCCCCGGGCGTGCCGGCGCAGCGCCACCGTGGCGGCGAGGGTGGCGATACGCCGGTCCACGGTCCGCTCGACGTCGTCGACGGCCAGGAACGCCGGGTCGGCCGCTCGTCGCGCCGCCGCGGCGGCCAGGTCGTCGGCTTCGTCGGCGGCGAGCAGCCGCTCCTCCACGGCGGCCCGCACGACCCCGGGGGCGCTCCACCGCATGCCCAGATCGCCCTCCACGGTGCGGGCCCGCCACAGGCTGCCGGCGACCTCCCGGCCCGGCCCGGTGGCCCGCTCGTCGGGCGTGAGCACCGAGTACACGTCGGTGGTGGCCCCACCCACGTCGACCACGGCCAGGTCGCCGCCGAGGGTGTCGGCGAGCACCTCCACACCGGTGAGCACCGCGTCGGGGGTGGCCGCCCGCACCAACTGCGCGAACCGGGCACCCCGCGACAGTCGTTTACCGCCGATGACGTGGCGCAGGAACACCGCCCGGATCGCCGCCCGCGCCGACGCCGGGGCGAGCACCCCGATGCGCGGCAGGACGTTGTCGGCGTCGGTGACCGGCACCCCCGCGTCCCGCAGCAGCCCGGTCAACTGCTCGCGTACGTCGGCGTTGCCCGCGTACACCACGGGCCGGCGCCACCGGGCCCGGGCCAGGCGGGTGGCGTTGTGGGTGATCGTGTCGGCGTCGCCGCCGTCGGTGCCGCCCACGAGCAGCACCACGTCCGGGCGGGCCGCCCGCAACGCCGTCAGGTCGGCGGCGCCGAGCCGCCCGGCCGCGACGTGCACCACGTGCGCGCCCGCGGACAACCCGACCCGCCGGCCGGCCTGCGCGGTGACCAGCGGCTCGTAGCCGATCACGGCCAGCCGCAGCCCACCACCGGCCGACGAGCACACGTACCAGGGAACGTCGCGGACGCCGAGCCCGGCGGTGGCCGCCGCGACCGCGGCGTCCAGGCCGTGCAGCACGTCGGTGCCCACCGTGGTGGGCGCCGACGCCGCGCCGGCCACGACACCGGCGGCCAGGTCCACCACCGCCACCTTCGTGTACGTGGAGCCGACGTCGGCGCAGACCGCCAGGGTCACAGGTCTTCCCTGTTCGCGACTGCGGGGCTCGCAACCCCGGCTCACTCCTCGCGACTCACTCTGGCGGCGGGGACGACCACGGTGCCGGTCGCGGTGACCGCCACGATCGGCGGGTCGAGGACCTCGGCGGCGGACGCGGAGCGGTCCGGGCGACCCCGGCACACCACCGCGCAGCTCAACTCCAGGGTGCGGCTGCGGGTGCCCACCCGCGACACCCGCGCGGTGACCTCGACCACGTCCCCGGCGTGGATGGGGGCGTGGAAGCGCACGTCGGCGTAGCCGGCGAACAGGCCCTCGTCGCCGTCGGTGCGGATGCACACCTCAGTGGCGACGTCGCCGAACAACCCGAGGGCGTACGCCCCGTCGACGAGGTTGCCGGCGTAGTGGGCGTGCGAGTACGGCACATACCGCCGGTGCGTCACCGTCAACCCGAGCCGTGCGTCGGTCATGCCATTGCCTTCCGTTGCGTGATCAGGGCGTGCACGAGGTAGCTGGCCACCTCGCCGGGCGTGGTGCCCCGACCGAAGATCCGGTCCACGCCCAACTCGTCGGTCATCGTCTCGTCGAAGCGGGGACCACCGACGATCAGCAGCGGTCGCCGCCCCGCCGGCATCGCCTCCCGGAACGCCGCCGACATCTCCCGGGTGTTGTGCAGGTGCGCGTCGCGTTGGGTGACCACCTGCGACACGAGCACCGCGTCGGCCTTCTCCGCCCGGGCGGTCTCCACCAGCTCCGGCACGCTGACCTGCGCGCCCATGTTGGTGACCTTCAACTCCCGGTAGTACTCCAGGCCCTTCTCCCCCGCGATGCCCTTGACGTTGAGGATCGCGTCGATGCCCACGGTGTGCGCGTCGGTGCCGATGCACGCCCCGACCACTGACAGCTTGCGCCGCAACCGCTGCTTGATCACCGTGTTGACGTCCTTCGCCGACAGCAGCGCGAAGTCACGTTCCACCACCTGCACAGCGTTGAGGTCGACCAGGTGGTTGACCCGCCCGTAGACGACGAAGAACGTGAACCCGTCGCCCATCGGCTTGGCGTGCACCACCATCGCCGGGTCGATGCCCATCTTGTTGGCCAACTGCACCGCCGCGCCCTCGGCGCGCTTGTCGTGGGTCACCGGCAGGGTGAACGACACCTGCACCATGCCGTCACCGGTGGTGTCCCCGTACGGACGCACGATCGCCTTGCCGGTCGGCACGCTGGCGTGCTGGCCGCTGTGCTCGCTCATGCCGCCGCCTCCAGAATGTCGGTGGCCGGGTTGCAGTAGTCGGCCTCGTGCGCGGCGACCCCGTCGAGGCCCTTGCCGCGGTCCGCGGGCCGCTTCATGATCCCGAAGGTGCCCTCGGCGATCGCCGTGAGCAGCGTCTGCTCCCCGATGCGCTCCAGCAGGTCCAGTGCCTCACCGAGGACCTGGTTGGCGCGGCGGCGGATGAACCCGCCCGGCGCCGGTACGAAGTCCTCGTGCAGCCCACCGGCCGCGCCGAGGACGTAGCGCACGTTCTGCAGGGCGATGTCCCGGTCGGACAACCACGGCGTCACCACCGCCTCGGTCATCATCCCCACCAGCAGGATGCCCTGACCGGTCAGCGCGCCGGCCAGGTTGAAGAACCCGTCGAGCAGGTTGCCCCGGAACACGTCACCGGTCATGTGCTTCGTCGGCGGCATCCACTTCAACGGCGCGTCGGGGAACAACTCCCGGGCCAGCAACGCGTGCGCCAACTCCAACCGGAACGACTCCGGCACCTCCGGGTTGATCTCGAACGCGTGCCCCAACCCCAACTGCCAGTCCGCCAACCCCGCCTCGTGCGCGAAGAACTCGTTGAGCAGCTGCGACACGGTCACCGTGTGCGCCTCGTCGACCGCGTCGGCCGTGGTCAGGTAGTTGTCCTCACCGGTGTTGATGATGATCCCCGCCCGGGCGTGCACCTGCCGGGAGAACCGCTGGTCGACGAAGGTGCGCACCGGGTTGATGTCGCGGAACAGGATCCCGTACATCGAGTCGTTCAACATCATGTCGAGGCGTTCCAACCCGGCCAGGGTCGCCATCTCCGGCATGCACAACCCGGAGGCGTAATTGGTCAACCGCACGTAGCGGCCCACCTCCTTCGACGACTCGTCCAACGCCGCGCGCATCAGCCGGAAGTTCTCCTGGGTGGCGTACGTGCCGGCGAACCCCTCCCGGGTCGCGCCCTCGGGCACGTAGTCCAGCAACGACTGCCCGGTGGAGCGGATCACCGCGATCACGTCCGCGCCGGCGCGCGCCGCCGCCTGCGCCTGCGGAATGTCCTCGTAGATGTCGCCGGTGGCGACGATCAGGTAGATCCACGGCCGCTGCGCCGGGTCACCGTGGCGCTTCACCAGCCGGTCCCGCTCGGCGCGTCGCCGGTCGATGCGCCGAATGCCCGCGCCGACGGCCTTGCGCGCCGCCGACCGGGCCGCCGTGGCCGCCCGCCCGGTGGGTTGGGTGAACCGCACCGACCCGGCCGCGGCCTTCTGCGCCAGCAACGTCACGTCGGTGCTGCCCTCACGGACCAGGGCGTCGAACACCGGCACCGCCACCCCGTGACCCAACCCCACGTCCGCGGCAACCGCGTCGACGAGCCGGTTCACCCACGGAATGCCGTCCGGGTCGGCGCCGGTCACCCCGGCCAACCGCAGCACCGCCCGCTCCACCGACACGGTGGTGTGGCTGCGTGCCAGGTCCACCACCGGCTGCCCGGCCCGACGCGCCAACTCCCGCGCCCGCGCCACCAGCACCGGATCAAGATCAAGCTTCCCGGTCATGATGACCCTTCCTCGTAGATGACCTCACCGCGCAGCACCAGGCGCCGGCACACCGGCAGCGGCGTCGGGTCGTCCGGACCCCGCGCCTCCGGATCCTCGGCCTGCAACACCGGCAGACCCCGCTCCACCCCCGCCGGCGTCGACCACACCGCGAAGGTCGCCGGCGCACCCAACGCCAGGACCCCTTCGACGTCCAG
Organism: Micromonospora arida; assembly: GCF_042873195.1. NCBI lineage: Bacteria > Bacillati > Actinomycetota > Actinomycetes > Micromonosporales > Micromonosporaceae > Micromonospora > Micromonospora arida. The sequence goes on from NZ_JBIALC010000001.1 coordinate 507,597, forward strand.
GTGCACCGCCCGCCACCCGCCCCGGCTGTGCGCCGCGAACGCCGAACGCACACCCATCCGCTGCGCCGGGTTGTGGTGCGCCACCGCCGCCCGCACCGACCCCCACGGGTCCAGCGGCGTCACCGGCGAATCCGACCCGAACGCCAACGCCACCCCCACCGAATGCATCGCACCCATCGGGTTCGACTCCAACGACCGGTCCAACCCCAACCGCGTCTCATACATCCGGCCCGCGCCACCCCACAACCGGTCGAACGCCGGCTGCATACTCGCCACCACCCCGTACTCCACGAACCGCGCGATCAACGCCTTGCTCATGATCTCCGCGTGTTCGATGCGGTGCCGGGCCGCCCGCAACCGCTCCACCCCCACCGTCCGCGCCGCCGCCGCGAACCCGTCGAGGACGGTGCCGATCGCCGCGTCACCGATGGCGTGGAACCCGCCCTGTATGCCGTGCGCCGCGCAGTCCAGCAGGTGATCGCGCACCTGCTCGACCGACAGGTACCCGTGCCCGCAGCCGTCACCGTCGCCGTACGGCTGCGACACGTGCGCCGTGCGCGAGCCCAACGCCCCGTCGGCGAACAGGTCCCCACCGGCGCCGACCGCGCCCAACTCCCGGGCCCGCGCCGCACCACCCAACTCACCCCAGTACCCGTACACCTCCGGCAACCCCGCGCCGGAGATGCCCAGCAGACCGGTGAAGTCCTCCTCGTCGGAGATCTCCGGGCCACCACACTCGTGCACCGCCGCGATCCCCAACGACGCCGCGTGGGCCAGGGCCACCCGCTGCGCCGCGACCCGCTGCGCCCGACTCACCGACGCCTGCGCGGCCGCCCGCACCACGTGGTGCGCGTCACGCCGCAACCAGCCCGACGCGTCGTACCCGGCCGCCAGCGCCGCCTGCGGGCACGCCGCCAGCAACGCCGACGACACCAACGCCGAGTGGATCGACGCCTGCGACAGATACACCCGCCGACCACCGGCCGCCCGGTCCAGCGCCGCGGCGTCCGGCAACGTCGGATCCGACCAACCCGACTCGTCCCAGCCGTGCCCGAGCACCACCGCGTCCGCCGGCAGACCCGCCGCGAACCCCGCCACCGCGTCGAGCAGCTGCCCCGCCGAGCGCACGCCGGACAACGACAACCCGGACAACGCCAACCCGGTGTCGGTGGCGTGCACATGCGCGTCGACGAACGCCGGCGTCACCAACGCCCCGCCCAGGTCCACCACCCGGTCGGCCGGCGGCGCGTCACCGTCGGTCCCCAACCAGGCAATCCGCCCACCGGACACCAGCAGCGCGGTGGCGCTCGGGTCGGCGGGGCAGTGCAGCACGCCGCCGCGATACAACGTCGAGGGGTTCGTCATGACCTCAGTCTGCCGCGACCCGCGCCGCGAACAGCTGACGCACCCCCGGCTCGGCCCGCAGCAGCCCCAGCGCCAACTCCGCGTGCCCCGGCACGTACCCGTTGCCCACCAGCATCGTCACGTCCGCCGCCAGCCCCTCCGCGCCCAACGCGGCCGCGGAGAAGCTCGTCGCCATCGAGAAAAAGATCACCGTGCCGCCGTCCGCGGTGGCCAGCACCGCCCCGTGCTCACAGCCCGGCACGTCCACGCAGACCACCGTCACGTCCGCCGGCACCCCCAGCGCGGTGGTCACCGCCGTGGACAACCCCACCGGGTCGCGCGCGTCGGCCAACGCCACCACCGAAGCCAGACCGGCGGCCGTCAGCGCGTCGCGCTCCGCCGCCACCGGCACCACCCCGACCGTACGGGCGGCGCCCGCCCGTCGCGCCGCCGCGAGAGACAACGACCCGCTCTTACCGGCCCCACCGATCACCGCGACCCGCACCGGCGTCGGATCACCGGTACGCCGACGATCCTCGACGTAGCGCGACACCACCCGGGCGGTCAGCGCGGGCGCCCCGCACACGTCCAGCACGGCGAGGGACAACTGCGGGTCCTCGTCGTCGGGCAGCACCGCGGCGATGGAGCGCGCGAACAGGATCGCCCAGCCGTCACAGGGCACCTGCTCGCTGCGCCCGTCCCAGCGGGCCAACCCATCGGTGATCACCAGGGGCGTCAACGTCAACGACACCAGGGTGGCGACCCGCTCCCCCGCCCGGAGCCCCAGCGGGGACCGCCGACCGGCCTCCTCGACAGTGCCGATCAGCATCCCGCCCGACCCGGTCACCGGGTTCTGCATCTTCCCCCGGGTCGCGATGATCTCCAGCACCTCGGCGCGGACCGCGTCACCGTCCCCGCCGTGCTTCTCCGACAACTGCCGGAAGCTCGCCGCGTCCAGGTTGAGCCGCTGCACCCGGATCCGCACCTCGTTCGGCGCGATCGCCGCCGACGTGTCCAGGCGCCAGGCCGCCTGCGGCAGCACTCCCGCCGGTTGCACGACGCGGTGCAGTCCCACCGGTGACGTCACGCCAACCTCCCCCTGCCAGCCGTCCGAAGCCCCGGTCAAGGCTCGCGTAACGGGAAAACTTACGGCAGACTAGTTTCTGTACCGAATATTTTCCAGTAGCCTTCGGGCTTCGATGATCAGCCGCAACACCGAGGAGGGGCCGTGACCCAGACCATCCCGCACCCCCGTCACGTCCCGGCCGCCACACCGACCGCCGGGCAGCCCTACGAGTACCACCGCCGCCCCCTGGTCGAACCCGACTGGACCCGTTTCCCCGGCTGGCGCCACGTCACCCGCGACCAGTGGGAATCCGCCCAGTGGCAGCGCGTCAACTGCGTCAAGAACATCAAGCAGCTCCGAGCCGTCTTCGGTGACCTGATCGACGAGACCTTCTACGCCGACCTCGAGGCCGACCAGTTGGCCCTGGCCACCATGTCCATGCTGGTGCCACCACAAATGATCAACACGATGGTGCCGTTCGCGACCCTCACCACCGAGGCGCTGCTCGCCGACCCCATCCGCCGCTACATGATCCCGGTCGCCTCCGACCGACGCACCGACTGGCCCTCACACCCCTACGCCAGCCGCGACAGCCTCCACGAGCACGACATGTGGGTCGCCGAAGGGCTCACCCACCGCTACCCCACCAAGGTCCTCGCCGAGCTGCTCTCCACCTGCCCCCAGTACTGCGGGCACTGCACCCGCATGGACCTCGTCGGCAACTCCACCCCCGCCGTCGACAAACTCAAACTCACCCTCAAGCCCGTCGACCGCTACGACGCCCACATCGCCTACCTCAAGGCCCACCCCGGCGTACGCGACGTGGTCGTCTCCGGCGGCGACGTGGCCAACGTCCCCTGGCGCAACCTCGAGTCGTACCTCATGCGCCTGCTGGAACTGGAGACGGTCCGCGACATCCGGCTCGCCACCAAGGCCCTCATGGGCCTGCCCCAACACTGGCTGCAGCCCGACGTCGTCGAGGGCCTGGAGCGGGTGGCCCGCACCGCCGCCCGCCGCGGCGTCAACCTCGCCATCCACACCCACGTCAACCACGCCCAGTCCCTCACCCCACTGGTCGCCAAGGCCGCCCAGACCGCCCTCGACGTCGGCGTCCGCGACGTCCGCAACCAGGGCGTCCTCATGCGCGGCGTCAACGCCACCACCCCGGAACTGCTCGACCTCTGCTTCGCCCTCCAGGGCGAAGCCGGGATCCTGCCGTACTACTTCTACATGTGCGACATGATCCCCAACGCCGAACACTGGCGGGTCCCGGTCTGGCACGCCCAGCAACTCCAGCACGACATCATGGGCTACCTCCCCGGCTACGCCACCCCCCGCATCGTCTGCGACGTCCCCTTCGTCGGTAAGCGCTGGGTGCACATGCTCACCGACTACGACCGTGAGCGCGGCATCTCCTACTGGACGAAGAACTACCGCACCTCCATCGAATCCGCCGACCTGGAAGCGCTCAACAAGCGCTACGCCTACTACGACCCGATCGACACCCTGCCCGCCGACGGCCAGCAGTGGTGGCACGACCACCGCAACGACTGACCCACCGACGACGACACCCCCGGGAAGCCCAGCTCCCGGGGGTGTCGCGCACTCCGTGGTCAGGCGCAGCCCAGACCCTGCGAATAACTGGCCCGCAGCTTCCCGGCCGCGATCTCGTCGGCGTACTCCCAGAACACCTCCGGCCAGTCGCCAGCCTTGTCCATGTCCCGCAGCACCCGCCACCCGTGGCTGCTCCGCAGCGCCTCGACGGCCCGCCGCACCCCAGCCTCGTCCCCGCTCGCCCTCGCCCGCTGCCACTCCGCGATCCACCCGCAACCCACCCGCGACGTGACAGCGGCACCGAACTGGTAGGGATCGTTGATGCCGACGTCAACCAGCGCCGCGACGTCGAAGCCCGGCGGGAGCGGCACGTCCACGAGCACCCCGGCCGCCCGCTCCAGCGCCCGCTCGGGAGTGACGATCTCCGGCGGAAGAGCGCCCAACCACGTACGCGCATCCACCCGGACGACGTTCGCCAGGACCCGCGCGAAGTCGTTCCGGGACCAGTCACCCCCGGTACGCAACTCGACGAAGACCCCGTCACGGGGACGGAGCAACACCTCGAAGTCGCTGGCGGAATACTCGAACTGGTCACCCGGCCAGCCATCGACCTGCACAGCCTTCGGACGACTGACGGTGAGCCGGTCGGCGTAACGGTCGGCGTAACCGTCAGCCGGATACCAGTCGAACTCCAACTCGCGTCCACCGTTGCGGAACGTGATGGTGCCCGTCTCCTGGGTGAACCCGGACACGTTGGTCGCCTTCCAGCCGGGCCGGTTGATCAGCAGCCGCGGATTCTTCTCCGCGGCCCGCATCGCCACCGGCGAGTAGACGACCGGAGCACCGGCGCTGGGAGTGGAAGCCACCTCCCCGACCTCTTCGGGCTCGCGCGGCAGAACAGACACGGCCAGGACGCCGGCAAGGACCACGACCGCCGCCGCCACACCAGCCAAGCGACGCGCTCTCGGTTGCCGTCGCGGTGGTTCCACGAACCGACCGAGCGTCGACTCGGCCATGATCTCCCCCAGGAGCGTCTGCTTCACCCCGTCGAGCTGTCCGACGAGGTCCAACCGAGCGGGATCGGCCTCTCGAACCAGCCGGTCAAGGTGTTCCTCGGTCATCTCTGCTCCTTCCGGGTGGCTGTGGTCAGCACGTCGAGTACATGTCCAGGCGGCCCGAGGTCGTCACCGACCAGTTCGCGCAGCCTGGCCCGCGCACGCGACAACCGTGTCCGCACCACGGCGGGACCGACCCCGAGAACCGCGGCCACCTCGCGCGGCTGCAAGCCCTCCCACACGGTCAGCATCAACACCTCGCGGTCCAGCTCACCCAGACCCGCCAACGCCGCCTGGACAGCGAGCCGCTCAGGCACCTCACTGCCCGGATCAGCGGCCACCACGACGGCGATCTGCTCACGCAGCCGTTCACCCAGCCGCTGCCGGCGAACCCCACCCCGGTGATGATTGGCCAGCACCCGCCGGGCCACGCCGTACAGCCAGAGCCGAGCTTCACCGTCGGCCGGAATGTCATGCCTGCGCCGCCAGGCCACCAGGAAGGTCTCCGCGACGACGTCGGCCCCGTCCTCGGGATGCGCGACGCGCCGCAGCGCGTACGCCAACAACGGCTCGAAGTGCTCAAGATAGACGCGCCGGAAGCGGTCCTCGTAGTACTCAATGCCGGAGCTCACATCCACTCCATGTCCGGTGGGGCCTCAACCGTGACAGCCCTCGAAACCCACCTCGCAACGCTGGGCCCCAACAGCTGCCGGCGCAGCCGACAACCACCTACGGCGCTCCCTCAGCGGAATCCTCAACCCGGGAACACCACGAACCGCCGACGAGCGCCCACCACTGCTGGTGTTGGTAACCGACGCCCGGCGGTCCACCCGCCGCGACGACGAGAGTGCACGGGTCGACGCGGAACGAGCGTGATGCCCCTGGCTGCCTCGGTCGCCTCAGCCGCCGGCCAGCACCTCGGACAACGGCGCCGCCACCAGCCCCCGCTCACGCAGCCCGGCCAGGATGTGCGGCAACGCCTCATCGGTCATCGCCGCGTTCGCCTCGGTCACATGCATGATCACGATTGAGCCGGGGCGAACGTGGTCCAACACCGCCCGCACCAACGGCTTCCACGCCGTCGCGAATGGATCCCCGCTGACGACGTCCCCGTCGACCACCGTCACACCCAACGGTGCCAACGCGTCCAACGCCGCCGCGTCGTGGCACAAACCCGGAAACCGGAAGTACCGGGTCTGCCGACCCCCGTACGGCGCGATCACCTCGAACGTCTTCGCCACATCGCCGGCCAGCTTGTCGACCGGCAGCCGGGGCAGATCGTAACAGTCGGCGGTGAACGCCGCGTGCCCGTAGGTGTGGTTGGCCAACTCGAAGCGCGGGTTGCCCGCGATCCGCCGGGTCACGTCCGGATACCGCTTGACCCACTTGCCGGTCAGGAAGAACGTCGCCGGCACCTGCTCCCGCTCCAGCAGGTCGAGGATGCGCAGGTTCGCGTACGACTTCACCCGGCCGGCCCGCAGGCTGGCCAACATCCCGTCGGTCATGTCCGCGTCGAAGGTCAGCGCGACCCTGGCACCGGTGCGCGGCCCGTGATCCACCACTGGCGCCCTGGTCCCGATAGGCGTCGCACCCGGCACCGTGGCAACCACCGGCGGCGACGAGACGCTGGCCGACGGCACCCCCGGAGTAACACCCGTCGACGGCACCGCCGAAGAGGCACCGGCAGGGGTGGACGAGGCCGACGACCCGACGAAGACGGGCCGGTCCGGCGGTGGCACCCGGGACGCCGTACACGCGGCACCGCCGACAACGGCCACCACCGCGAGTACGCCACACCACAAGGGACGAAACCGAGCGCGAATCACGCTGCCGATCATCCCAAACGCGAGCCACCCTCACTGCCCCGCCCGCGCCCCGCCCCTGTCTCGCCGATCTTGCACTTGCGCTGAGTTTTCCGCACCGTCTCTTCCTCGTTGATGGTGGTGTTCGGGGCCGCGATGAAGGAGTTGCGTGTGGATCCACGGAGTCTGATTCCCGCCGGCGTCGATCCCATCTCGTCACCACCCCCGATGCGCCTGTCTGCGACAGCAGTGGCTGCCGCCACTCAGCGGCGATCAGGTCGGGCGCAGATCGGCGGGGGCCGTGGCCCCGGCCGGCCGCGGCGCTTCACCGACCGTGCGGTGTGACGATGACTTGGGTGCCAACGGCCACGACCTGTTCGCCAGTCAACATCGCTGGTGCCTGAAGGTGGAAGGCGGTCCCGTCGGGCAGCGGAACCTGCAGGAACCACCCGTTGAGCGTCTGCACCAGGTCGCTTACCCTGCCGTTGACCTGCACCGTGCTAACCCGCTTCGCGCCACTTACCAAGCCCATCAGATCTCTCTCGGGAGCCCCGACGAGATTGACGCTGAGTTCCTCGACGGAGTCGGGGGCGCGCAGGGTCACGATCTTGTTGTCCTTGAAGGCCGACAACCGCCAGCCCGCTGGAGCGAGACGCACCTGCAACGGCACCGGCTGGGCATCATCCGCCACGGTCGCGGCCAGCGCCCGAACCGCCGCTTCACTGCCGAAGCGACCATGGCCGGTGAGCGTGACCCACTCGCCAGGCCGGCGCTGCCAACTCAGCACCACCGACGTGCCGGACTGCGCATCATGTTCGACCACGAAGCCGGGTACGCCCTGCAACGAGACGGATCGAATCCGCTCAGGCGCGTCCTGGGGCACATACCGATCGCCGACGCCGAGGTAGACATCGCTGACGCCATCAGTCGCCCGGAAGACCGCCGTCATCACCTGCCGGTCGTTGCCCTGCTCGTCGCGGGCAACGCCGCCACTGAAGGTCGGCGCCGCCAGGCCAGCGGGGCGAGGACGCAACCCGATGGGATACACCGGCGCGTCGAACGCCACGAGTTGCACGCCCGTCGGCCGGCCGGCCGGCGCGCGATGCTCCGACAACGCGAATGAACCGCCAGCCGCCGCGGTGACCACGACAGCAACGGCGAAGCCGAGGCCAACCCGTCGATGTTGAAGCGCCCAGCTTGCGCGTCTCCAGCCCCACTGACGGCGGGCTGGCGCAGCCGGGCCCATCTCGGCCATCAATCGATGACGAGCACTGAACAGGGCCGCCGAAGACACCGGTGGCGCGTCCGGACCATGCTCGCGCAGCAATTCGAGATCGTTCATAGCAACTCCTCGTCGATCATCGCTGAGCTGAGAGATTCACGAGTCAGGCGTCGGGCCCGGTTCAGCCGGGACCGGACAGTGCCAACAGGTATGGAGAGCACCGCAGCGATCTCGACGTAGGACAACCCGGCCCACGCCGTCAGCAACAACACGTCCCGGTCCCCACGCTTCAACCGCGCCAGAGCCACAGCCAACTGCTGGCGAAGGGCCTGCGCGTCCGCCCGCTCGACGGCTTCATCGTCGCTCGACATCACATCGCTGGTGGTGGCGACCAACCGGGCCAACATGCGGTAGCGGCGCTCCTCCTGCCGCGACTGTCGGTGCAGCACGTTCGTCGCGATGCCGTACAGCCAGGCCCGCGGATCAACGCCCTGCGACCGATAAGTCGACCTCCGCCTGAACGCGATCAGAAACGTCTCAGCCAGCAGGTCGTCCGCCGCGCCACCGACCCGACGCGCCAGATACCGGTGAACGGCCACAGCATGCCGGTCGAACAGCGTCGCGAACCGCTCCGGACACTCGACCGACTCGCGCATCAACACGTCATCGCCCACTAGCTGCGACGGTGCCACGAGCTGCGCCGGTGGAGGCCGCTCCGATCGAGGGCCGGCCGGCTCACCCAAAGAAACATCCCTCGCTTCGTACGTTGCGCTCACACCTGTTTATGCCCGCAGAGCGCGACCGGGTTCACGACGCCGCCTACCAGAACCGTCTGGCCCCAACGATGTCGGCCTGGGTCGCCACGGCCACCGCGCCGACCGTCCGTGCCCCACCAGCAGTACCAGGACCACGGTCTGCCCCAAATGCCGCAACCGAAAGTGCAAGATCGGCGAGACGTGAGGGCCGGGAAGGCCCTAAGAGCGTCGATTATGGGCTTGTGGCGCCTGGTTTGGGTGGTCAAGGGCGCTTGGTCCCCCACCACAACTCCATGATCGACGGAGCAGGGGTTTTGCGACAGGGAACGAAGCACGACGGGTCCCCGAGCGACGGTGCGCCCGGGGACCCGTGGACCGCTCAGGTCACTTCGTGAAGGAGTCCTTCATGTTGCGACCAGCGTCCTTGACGTTCTGACCGGCCTGCTTGGCGCGCGCGTCGCTCTCCTGGCTGGCGCCCTCGCCACGCATCCGCTCGTTGTCGGTCATGTCGCCGACGCGCTCCCTCGCGGCGCCGGCCATCTGCTCAACCTTGTTCTTTGCCTTCTCGGTGAAGCTCATCGCGCCTCCTCGGTCTGGCGGTTGTCCCGGCTTGCTTGCCCGGTCTCCGGGTGCCGAAACCGGCGGTGCCGGTCGGCACACCGGCTAAGGCATCCTAGGAAGATAGGTAGTGAAAGGGTCGCCTGTCGGTGACGCCCCACGATGGTTAACTGACCGCATGGGAGAGCTCCTGCTGATCCGACACGGCGAGACCACCTGGAGCGCCAGCCTGCGGCACACCTCGTACACCGACCTGGAGCTGACCCCCGACGGCGAGCGACAGGCCCGCACCCTGGCCGCGTTCCTGGCCGGCCGGCGCTTCGTCACCGTGCTGAGCAGTCCCCGCTCCCGGGCGCTGCGCACCGCGCAGCTGGCCGGGCTCACCGTCGACGCCGTCGACGAGGACCTCAGCGAGTGGAACTACGGCGAGTACGAGGGCCGTACCACCGTCGACATCCACGACGACGATCCGCACTGGAACATCTGGACCGACGGCTGCCCCGGCGGGGAGTCCCCCGCGCAGGTGGGCGAGCGGCTCGACCGGGTGCTGGCCCGCGTCACCCCGCTGCTCGACCGAGGCACCGTCGCGCTGGTCGGGCACGCGCACAGCCTGCGGGTGCTCGGTGCCCGCTGGATCGGCCTGCCCCCGTCCGCCGGCGGGCGGCTACGCCTGGAGACCGCCACGGTCAGCGCGCTCGGTCACGAACACGGCCGGCAGGTCATCCTGCGGTGGAACCAGCCGGCTCCTCCGGCACCCGGGACCGCGACCGACTCGGTGCCGCAGAGCTGATCTTCGGCGGCCGGTTCTCGTACGGCGTTGACAACACCACTGTCGTCCGGGTCGTGACGTTCGCCGAGGTGCGGATCTCCTGGAGCACCCGCTCCAGGTCGGTGGGGCTGGCCACCCGCACCAGCAGCAGGTAGAAGTCCTCCCCCGCCACCGAGTAGCAGGAGTCGATCTCCGGCAGGTGGGCCAGCCGTTCCGGGGCGTCGTCCGGCTGCGACGGATCGAACGGGCGGATCGCCACGAAAGCGGTGAGCGGCAGGTCCAGCGCCTCGAACGACACCCGGGCGGCGTACCCCTTGATCACCCCGCGCTGCTCCAGCCGACGGACCCGCTGGTGCACGGCGGACACCGACAGCCCCACCCGCTCGGCCAGGTCGGTGTACGACAGACGGCCGTCGGCGGTCAGCGCGGCGACGATAGCGCGGTCGATCTCCTCCACGGCGTGCAACCTACCGGGAAATCCGTTCCACGGCGACGAGGTACCCGAGTGGCGGACCGCGGTGGGCCGTGACGCACCCACCGCAGCCCCACCACGTGGCGCCGTCAGCCCTTGGCGAGGGCCCGGGAGATCACCATCCGTTGGATCTGGTTGGTGCCCTCCACGATCTGCAACACCTTCGCCTCACGCATGTACCGCTCCACCGGGTGGTCGGCCACGTAACCCGCGCCGCCGAGCACCTGCACCGCGTCGGTGGTCACCCGCATTGCCATGTCGGTGGCGAACAGCTTCGCCTTGGCCGCCTCGATCGAGTACGGGCGGCCGGCGTCGCGCAGCCGGGCCGCCGCCAGGGTCAGCGCGCGGGCGGCGGAGATCTGGGTGGCCGCGTCGGCGAGCATGAAGCCCAGCCCCTGGAAGTCGATGATGGAGCGCCCGAACTGCTGGCGCTCCCGGGCGTAGGAGACCGCGTAGTCCAGCGCGGCCTGGGCCAGCCCGACCGCGCACGCCGCGATGCCCAGCCGGCCGGAGTCCAGCGCGGACATCGCGATGGTGAAGCCCATCCCCTCGCCGCCGATCAACCGGTCGGCCGGCACCCGCGCCTCGTCGAAGGCGATCTGCGCCACTGGTGAGGCGCGCAGCCCCATCGTCCGCTCGGCCGCCTGCGGGGTGATGCCGGCCGTGCCCGCGTCGGCGAGCAGGCAGGAGATCCCCTTCGGACCGGGTCCGCCGGTGCGGCAGAAGACGTTGTAGAAGTCGGCCGTGCGGGCGTGGGTGATCCACGCCTTGGTGCCGGAGACCAGGTACGCGTCGCCGTCGCGATCCGCCCGGGTGGTCAGGGCCGCCGCGTCCGAGCCACCCTGCGGCTCGGAGAGGCAGTACGCGCCCAGCAACTCGCCACCGAGCATGTCCGGCAGCAGCTTGCGCTGCTCGTCGCTGCCGAACGCCGCCACCGGGTAGCAGGACAGGGTGTGCACGCTGACCGCCTCGGCGACCGCGAGCCAACGGCTGGCCAGGACCTCCAGCACCTGCAGGTACACCTCGTACGGCTGCGCCGCGCCGCCGTACTCCTCGGGGTAGGGCAGGCCGAGCAGGCCGGCGCGGCCCAGCGTGCGCAGCACCTCCCGGGGAAACTCGGCGCGTTCCTCGAAGGCTGCGGCCTTCGGCGCGAGCTCGCCGTCGGCGAGCTCGGTGGCGAGACCCAGCAGGTCGTGGGCCTCGTCGGTGGGGAGGATCCGGTCGACAGTCATAGCGCGATGAGCTCCGTGGGGGTGGTGTTGAGCCGTTGCACGCCGTCCGTTGTGCAGACGACGATGTCCTCGATGCGGGCGCCGTGCCTGCCCGCCAGGTAGATGCCCGGTTCGATGGAGAACGCCATGCCGGCCTCGAGGGGTCGGTCGTTGCCGGCCACCAGGTACGGCTCCTCGTGCCCGTCCAGACCGATGCCGTGGCCGGTGCGGTGCAGGAACGCGGCACCGTAGCCGGCGCCGGCGATCGGCGCCCGGGCCGCGTCGTCGGCCGCCGCGCCGGTGATCCCGGGCCGCACCGCCGCGACGGCGGCGCGCTGGGCGTCGCACAGTACCGCGTAGTAGTCCAGGAAGTCGGCCGGCGCCGACCCGCCCGCCACATAGGTGCGGGTGCAGTCCGAGCGGTAGCCCGACGCCATCGTGCCGCCGATGTCGACCACCACCGGCTCGCCGACGCCGATCGGCCGGTCCGAGGTGCCGTGGTGCGGGCTGGCCCCGTTCGGCCCGGCCGCCACGATGACGAAGTCGACGGTGACGTGCCCGACGGCGCGGATCGCCGCGGCGATGTCGGTGGCGACCTCGGCCTCGGTGCGGCCGGGGCGCAGCCACTCGCCCATCCGCAGGTGCACCTCGTCGATCGCCGCGCCGGCCTCGGCGAGCGCCGCGACCTCTGCCGGGGACTTGCGGATCCGCAACTCGCGCAGCACCTCCCCGGCGAGCCGTTGCGCGGCGTCGGGCAACGCCGCGCGCAGGCCGAGGACCTGCTCGGCCCACATCCGGTCGGCGAGCCCGACCGCCGCGACCCGGCCGTCGAGGGCGGCGACGACCAGGGGGTACGGGTCGGTGCCGTCGACGTGGTCGACGATGCGCACTCCGGTCGCCGGCGCGGGGGACGCCTCGGCGGCCGGGCGTTCGAGCCGGGGCACGACGAGGGTCGGCTCACCCTCGGCGGGCAGCACCAGGCAGGTCAGTCGCTCCCCCGCGTGGGCGTCGTACCCGGTCAGGTACCGCAGGTCGGAGCCGGGTGTGAGCAGCAGGGCGTCCAGGCCGGCGGCGGCCGTCGCGCGCTGCGCCGCGATCAACCGGTCCGGTGGATACAGCTCGTCGATTCCCACCCCGTCAGCTTAACGGTCGTTTGGGCAAACCCCATATCGGCACCGATCGTCGGAAAATCCATCGACGTTGATTGACGCGGACAGTTAACACTCTTTAAGATTTGGCTGCCTCGAGGCCCACCCGTCCCTGCGTCCCCGCACCCCCGCCCGCGACAACCCTGCGTGGGCGGGTGTCGTCCCCCGCCCACGGGAAGGCCCCCGATGTCCTCACCACTGCGCCGCGCCCTCGCCGCCGGCCTGCTCGCGCTGGCCACGGCCGGCGCCACCCTCACCGTCACCAGCGCCCCCGCGCAGGCCGTCGTGCTGCCGAACAACTTCAAGAGCGTCGGCTACATGCCCTCCTGGGCCGGCAACATCAACACCATCCAGTACAACAAGCTCACCCACATCAACTACGCCTTCGTCCTGCCCAACAGCAACGGCACCCTGCAAGGGGTGGACGGGGCCCGGCTCTCCTCGCTGGTCTCGCAGGGGCACGCCAACAACGTCAAGGTCTCCATCGCCGTCGGCGGCTGGAACGACGGCAACGACTCGGCGTTCGAGACGCTCGCCGCCAACGCCACCAGCCGCACCAACTTCGTCAACAACCTGGTCAACTTCGTCAACCAGTACAACCTCGACGGCGTCGACATGGACTGGGAGTACCCCGACCCGGGCGCCTCGGCCAACAACTACACGGCGCTCATGACGCAACTCAGCAGCGCCCTGCACAGTCGCGGCAAGCTGCTCACCGCCGCCGTGGTCAGCGAGGGCGGCAGCGTCCAGGGCGTCCAGACGGCCGTGTTCAACCAGGTCGACTGGCTCAACATCATGGCGTACGACGGCGGAAGCCCGCACGCCAACTACGACTGGTCGATCAACAGCATCAACCTGTGGAAGGCCCGCGGCCTGCCGGCCAGCAAGGCCGTCCTCGGCATCCCGTTCTACAGCCGCCCCGTCTACTACAACTACTCGTACCTGGTCGGACTCGACCCGGCGAACGCCAACCGGGACTGCGCCACCATCGGCGGCAGCCAGCAGTGCTGGAACGGCATTCCGACCGTCAAGCGCAAGACGCAGTGGGCGCTGGCCAACGCCGGCGGCGTGATGAACTGGGAGCTGTCGCAGGACACCAGCGGCTCGACCTCACTGCTCAGCGCCATGTACGACACCATCATGGGCGGCACCACCCCGCCGCCGACCGGTCGCACCGGTCAGATCACCGGGATCGCCGGCAAGTGCGTCGACGTGGCCTCGGCGAGCACCGCCAACGGCGCCGCCGTCCAACTCTGGGGCTGCAACGGCACCAACGCGCAGACCTGGACCGCGGCCGGCGACAGCACGCTGCGCGCCCTCGGCAAGTGCGCCGACATCGCCAGCGGCTCCACCGCCAACGGCGCGAAGGTCCAACTCTGGGACTGCAACGGCAGCGGCGCGCAGGTCTGGCAGGCGCAGTCCAACGGCACGCTGCGCAACCCGCAGTCGAACAAGTGCCTCGACGCGAGCGACAACAGCTCCGCCGACGGCACCCGGTTGCAGATCTGGGACTGCTTCGCCGGCGCCAACCAGCGCTGGACGCTCCCCGCCTGACGGTTCGATCGCAACGATCCCCGGTCGACGCCCCGCGTCAGCCGGGGATCCCTGCGTGCTCGCGGACCAGGGTGAGCATCTCCTCCACCGAGCCGGCCGGGTCGGTGACCGGGAACTGCACGGCTCGCACCACCGCCTGCGGGTCGACCAGCAGCGTCAGCCGCTTGAACCGGGTCATCCCACCGGCGCGGAAGACGGGCAGCAACAGCCCGGCGGCCAGCCGGCCGTCCTGGTCGGACAGCAGCGGAAACGGCAGCCCGGCGTACGCGGAGAAGTCGGCGAGCTGGTCCGGCCGCTGCGTGCTGATCCCGTACACCCGTACCCCGGCGGCCTGGAAGTCCGGGTGCCGCTTCGCGTAGGTGGTCGATTCGAGGGTGCAGCCCCGGGCACCGGGGATCTCCGACCAGGCCGGCGGATAGCCCTGCGTCCCCGGCGCGTACGCCCCGGGGAAGAGGTAGAGGACGCTCCACGCGCCCATCGCGGCCACCGACACAGGCTGACCGTCGACACCCGGCAGCACGGCCTCGGGCAACCGCCGCCCGATCAGGTCGCGTGCCCGGCGCGCCTCGGCAGACCCGGCGTCGGCCGTCGCGGTCAACTCTCCGTCACCCATCAGATGCCTCGTCCCCCAGTCCTGGAGGGCGATCAGCACCGGTAGGAGCCCTTCGCCCTTCGCGGTGAGCAGGTAGTCGTAGCGCGGCGGGTGTCGTGAGTACGGCCGGCGCTCCAACACGCCGTGCTCGACCAGCGCGCCGAGGCGTTCGGTCAGCGCCCGTCGGCTGACGCCCAGCTCACGTTGCAGCCCGTCGAAGCGGGTCGTCCCGCCGGCGACGTCGCGCACGATGAGGAACGTCCACCAGTCCCCCAGTACGCCGAGCGCCTGCGCGATGCCGCAGTCCGCATCGGCAAGATCCTCTCGCCGCACCCGCTACCTCCGTCGCTCCCACTCCGACTATAGTACGTTCCAGTTTGAAACTCACTGGCTTGGCGAACGGGGGTCGGCGACATGCACGTCGACGGTCGGTGTCGGGGTCGGCGACCGGGTGGCTGATCAGACGCTGCCGGCGATCCGGCGTACCCGGGCCGCCTCGGTGAGGACATCGACGCTGTGCACGTACTGGTCGACCGCACCCACCAGCGGCCGGGCACGCAGCGCCGGCTCGGTCACCGCGGCACTCAGCGCGGCGGCGATCCGCTCGGCGCGCAGCACCAGGAAGGGGCGGCTGTGGAACGGCTGCGCCCGGGCGCGCACCGGCACCGCGAGACGGGTGTCGTCGGTCCATCGGGCCACCGTCTCCAGGGCCTTGACCAGCCCCGTCTGACGCCGCGCCCAGTCGCCCGGGCCGAGCGCGTCGGCCAGCGCCACGACCACCGGCTCGGCGCCGTCAAGCCGGCCGAAGACAGTGCCGAGCCACTTGTCGTACGGCGGCCAACGCCGGTGCAGCAGCAGACCGAGCCGCATGAGATCCCGGGCCAGCCCGGCGGTCACCACCCGACTGCCCAGATCGTCACCGACCTCGGCACACCGGCCGGGCAGGTGCTCCGCCTGGGCGATCCGGGTCCAGGCGGAGGCGAGTACGTGGCGCCACACGTCCGTCGGATACCAGCTGACCGCCGTACGCCGGGCCCTCAGCGCTCCACCGAGACCGTCGTGGAAGACCGCGCCGCCGGTCACCTCCGCCAGCCGCTGGGTCGGGGTGGCCAGCCAGTCCGCCGTGGTGACCCCTGCGGCCGGGTCGAAGCCGAGCCGGTCGCGCCACCAGCCGCCCAGTTCGGCGACGTCGACCCCGTGCCGGCTGCCCGCCGGGTCGGAAACGCCCAGCCGCCCGTCCTCGCCGACGAAGCGGGTCGGCCAGCCGAAGAACTCCACCGGCAGGTCGGCGTCGAGCGCGGCGCGCAGCACGGGGACGCGGGCCACCTCGGCTGCCGGGACGAACAGCTGCACGCGTGGCCCCCAGTCGTGGTCGGTGGACCGCACGGTGTCCAGGCCGAGCACCTCCGAGCCGCCGTCGAGCAGTCCGGCCGCGTACGGCAGAGCGGGACACCGGCGGCGCAGGATCGGCGCGACCACCTCGTCGTGGTAGCGACGGGCCAACGTCAGGCCGGGAAGGAACGCCATACCCGCAGTCTGCGCCGCGCGGCGACCAGCCCGCACCGTCGTTTTCCGGCCCGGCGCGTCCTCCGCGGCCCTAGCCTGGGGTCGGGGTCCCGCGCGGGCGACCCCGACCGGGAGGACCGAGGTGGCAGCGAACCAGGCGAGCAGGGCGGCGACCCGCCGTCGCCGTCAACTGTGGGCCGGGGTCCTCGCACTCGTCGGCCTCGTCCTGCTGGTCATCGGCGTCACCGTCGCCGACGGCGTCGCGGCCTGGGTCGAGGTGGTGGTCGCGGTCCTGCTGCTGGTGACCAGCTACGTCGTGCAACACCTGGCCCGACGGGAGACCGTCTATCGGCCCGACGAGCGACGCTGACACCACCAGCGGCCGGGCGTACCCCGGATCGTCGGACGGTTGTGCCAGGCTGTCCGGCGTGGCACACCGACCCCCGATCCTGCTGATCGACTCAGCCAGCCTCTACTTCCGGGCCTACTTCGGCATTCCGGAGTCCGCCGCCAGGGCCGAGGACGGCACCCCGGTCAACGCGGTGCGCGGCTTCCTCGACATGCTCGCCACCCTGATCCGGGTGCGGGGCGCCGACCGGATGATCTGCGCCCTGGACTACGACTGGCGCCCGGCGTGGCGGGTCGACCTGCTGCCGTCGTACAAGGCGCACCGGGTCGCCCCGCAGGGCGGCGAGATCGTTCCGGACACCCTCTCCCCGCAGGTGCCGATGATCCTGGAGGTGCTCACCGCCGTGGGCATCACCGCGGTCGGCGCGACCGGCTACGAGGCCGACGACGTGCTCGGCACCCTCTCGGTGACCCAGCCCGGCCCGGTCGAGGTGGTCTCCGGTGACCGGGACCTGTTCCAGCTCGTCGACGACGCCCGACCGGTCCGACTGCTCTACGTGGGGCGCGGCGTCGCCAAGCTCGACGACTGCGACGACGCCGCCGTACGGGCCCGCTACGGCGTGCCCGCCGACCGGTACGCCGACTTCGCCGCGTTGCGCGGCGACCCGAGTGACGGGTTGCCCGGGGTGGCCGGCGTCGGCGACAAGACCGCCGCCCGGCTCATCGAGCGGTACGGCAGCATCGCCGGCATCCTGGCCGCGCTCGACGACTCCGACTCGTCCTTCGCACCGGGTCTGCGCGCCAAGCTGGTCGCGGCGCGCGATTACCTGGGCGTCGCGCCGACGGTGGTCCGGGTCGCCCTGGACGTGCCCCTGCCGGAGCTGCCCACCGCGCTGCCGAGCGCGCCGGCCGACCCGGACCGGCTGCTCCAGCTCGCCCAACGATGGAACCTGGCCGGCTCGGCCCGCCGCCTGGTCGACGCCCTCGCCGCCCCCCGTGGCGGCGAGAAGCCGTCGACATCCCCGCAAGCGGGGTAACCGCCGGACACAACCCGGTTGAGGGACGAGCGGGCGAACGCGGGATCCCGCGCTCCCCGCTCGTTACCGTCCGTAAAGGTGGACCGGACAGGTCCGTCGAGTCGAGCGGTTCCGCAGGAGTTTCCCGTGCACCTCGCCGCGCCGGAGCCCGGATCACCACGGGCCAGCGGTCCCCCGGTGCGCGACCCGGAGGGCCCGCGCCGGGTCACCCTCCTCGAACTCTTCTTCGACCTGGTGTACGTGGTCGCGCTCGCGCTCATCTCGCGGGGAATGGTCGACCAGCTCGACTGGCACCGGGCCGCCGAGGCACTGATCATGCTGGCCGCCGTGTGGTGGACCTGGGCGATCACCACGCTGGTCACCGACCTGTACAACCCGGAACGCACCGAGATCAAGCTGCTGATCAGTGCCGTGATGTTCGGCGCGCTGCTGATGACCACGGCGATTCCGGAGGCGTTCAACAACCGAGGGCTCGTCTTCGCCGGCACCTACGTGGCGATCCACCTGGGGCGTGGGCTGTTCCTGATGCCGGCGGTACGCCGCGAACCACAGACGCAGCGTCGGGCCGCCCGCATCTTCGTCTGGTTCGTGGTGTCGGCGATCCCGTGGCTCATCGGCGCATTCGTCAGCGGAGACGCCCGGATCGTGTGCTGGGCCATCGCGCTCGCCATCGACTACCTCGGCTTCCGACTCGCGTACCCGGTGCCGGGGCTCGGCGTGGTGCCCGAGAAGCAGCGCAACGTCACAGCGGAGCATCTCTCCGAGCGCTACCAGCAGTTCTTCATCATCGCGCTCGGCGACGCGATCCTGACTATCGGCACCATGTTCAGCATGGAGCACACCGAGGCCGAGAACATCGGGGCTTTCGCTGTGGCGTTCCTGACCACGCTGCTGCTCTGGCGGATCTACGTGCACAAGTCCGGCGAGCTGCTGCCGACCGCCATCAAGGCGGCCGAGTCGCCCAGCAAGTTCCTGTTCAGCGCGCCGTACACCCATCTGTTGATGATTTCCGGCGTGGTCACCACGGCGGCCGGCTTCCACCTGGTGCTGCACGAGCCGACCGGACGGACACCGCCGGCCTGGCTGGCGGTGATCCTCGGCGGCCCGGCGCTGTTCCTGGCCGGCCGGGCCTCGTTCGAGTACGAGGTGTTCAGCCGGGTGTCGTGGTCCCGACCCGGCGGGGTGCTGGCGCTGCTGACCATCGCCCCCGGCCTGCTGTACCTGCCGCCGGTGTTCGCCTCCCTCGGTGGGCTGCTGGTCCTGGTCGGCGTTGCCTACGCGGACTTCCGGCGTAGCCACGGCAAGCCGCCGGAGGCCCCGTCACCGCCGCACTGAACCACACCCGCCAATCACCGCGGAATCACCGCCGGCCAGCAGCCGGCCGGCGTCGGGCACGTACGGCTCGACACCCAGACCGGTGAGCAGTTGATGCACGGTCGCCGTCGCCGCGGTGAGCACCGGGCGGCCGAGACGGGCCTCCACCTGCGGCACGGCCGCCAACGACGGCAGCTGCACGCAGGCGGAGAGGACCACCGCGTCCACGCAGGTCACGTCCAGCCGATCGGCCAGCTCGACCAGACGCGCCGCGGGGATGCGCCCGACCGCCACGTTGTCCGGCTCGCAGAGGCTCACCGCGTCGGTCACCTCCACGCCGTACGCGGCGAGGTAGGCGGCGACGGTCGCGGTCAACGGCGGCAGGTACGGCGCGATCAGCGCCACCCGGCGGGCACCCAGCGCCCGCAGCCCGCCGACCAACGCGCCGGCACTGGTCACCACCGGCATGTCGTGCCCGGCGCGACCGGCCGCGCGGCCCAACCGCCGCTCGGCCCGCTCGTGCGCGCCGGTGCCCTCGCACATCACCGCCACCAGACAGGCGTACGCGAGCACGTCGCAGCGGGCGTCGGCCAGCTCGGCGGCACACCGCAGGGCGGAGCGGTTCATCCGGGCCAACTCGTCGGCGGTCACCTGACGCAGCCGGACCCGACTGGAATGGGTGGTGAAGCGGACCGTCGGATCGACGACCTCGCGTCGGCGCAGCATCGCCGGGATCTCGGTTTCCATTGTGGTGTTGGAACTGGGCACCACCAGGCCGATGCGGTAGCCGCTCACACCAGTGCCCCGGCGTACCCCCGGACCTGCAATCGTTGCCGGGCACCTCCGGCCAGGCGCACCTGTAGGCCGAGCGGCGCGGCGGCGCGGCGAACGTCGTCCAGGTGCAGCGATCCGTGCCGGTCCACGGTGAGCACCGGCGGTTCTTCGAGGTCACCCTCCGGCGCGTGGAACGAGAGCAGGGTGACCGAGGTGGTGAGGTAGCCCGGGTACGCGGCGCGGGCCGCGGCCTCGTCCCGGTGGACCAGCACCACCAGATCGTCGAGGTGGGCGAAGTCGGCGGCGAGGGCACCCGCCTTCCAGTGCGCCGGTTCCTCCGTCGCACCGGTGAGATGCCGGGAGCGGTTCGCCGAGGTGATGTAGAGGTGATCCGTTCCGGTCTCGGCGAGCGCCCGCTCGAAGAAGACGTTGGACGGGCAGGTCAGCCCTGGTGCGATCACCTGGGTGGTCCGCATCCCCTGGTCGATCTGGGTGAGGTGCTCGGGGAGCCGATCCGCCGCGGGCCCGCGGAAGCCGAACGGACCGGCCCCGTAGAGGGCGTCCATCAGCGCCCGCACCCGACCGACCGGCAACCGCGGCGAGATCCGCGTCCAGTCGAACATGCCGGGAATCCGGCCGATCGCTGTGGTGATGCTGCCGACCTGGTGTGCCGGTCGGCCCTTGGCCAGGTTGACCCGACGTACGGTGGCCGCGTCGGGCCGCGTCACGATGACGTAGAAGTTGGCGAACGCCGCCGCGACGATCGCGCCGCCAGCAAGCGCGCGGGCCGCGACCGCGACGTCCTCGGGGCGGTCGATATAGAGGGGCGGTGTCGGGGCGTCCATGAGTCCTCCTCGGCGGGGCCGTGAGGCAGTTCTACGTCCACTCCCCCGGATGACGGCGAGGTCGGTCGCCGATCCGATAGCCGACAGGCGCTACCCGGTGCGGGCGGCGGATGCCCGGGCGGTACGCAACGGCGGACGGCATCGGCCGGATGGGGGATCCGACGGGCGGTCGTAGCACGCAACCGTTAGCCGCGCGACCCGATTGGGTACAACGGCTGCACCTCAGATCCACCACATACCTCAGGAGGCAGCGATGCGCGGCACCTCGATTCTCGGAGTCATCGTCGTGATCTGGTTGGTGATCGGCGCCATCGCCGGTGGCCAGCGCGGTTACTACAGCGGCGACGACACCAACTGCGCCGAGGCCGGCACCATCCTGGTCACCATCGTGGCCGGGCCGTTGAACTACATCGGCGCCAACCCGAAGGTCGACTGCAAGCTGCCCGAGCCTTCCAAGTAGGCAACAGACGTAGACCGGCCCGTGCCCTCGCAGTGGGGGCGCGGGCCGGTGCAGTTTTCGGCGAGGTCGCTCCGGAGCACTAGCCCACCTCCTCCCCGAACCGTCGAACGGTCGACCGGTCGCGTCCCCAGGCGGCCAGCGGCTCGAGGGCGTCGTTGAGGCGCGTGCCGTCCTCGGTCAACGAGTACTCGACGCGGGGCGGCACCTCGTCGTAGGAGACGCGGCGTACGATGCCGTCCGCCTCCATCTCCCGTAGGTGGGAGGCCAGCACCTTCTCCGTGATCCCCGGAAGCAGTCGACGCAGCTCGCCGAAGCGACGCAGGGGGTGCTCGTGGAGCGCCCAGAGGATCAGCACCTTCCACTTGCCGCCGATCACCTCCATCGCGGTGTCGATACCGCAGGCGTGTCCGTCCGCGGTGCCCGGCCGGTTCACCGTCGCCATACCCACCCCTCCGACGTGCTCGCTCACCCCCGGGTAACCACGCACCTCGAAGTGCGTACTTGATCACCTGGGGGTCGATGACCAGCCTAATCGGCATGGAACCGAACACTGTGGAGAAGCCCTCCGTCACGATGCTGGGACTCGGCGCGATGGGTACCGCGCTTGCCCGAGCCTGGCTTGTCGCCGGCTACCCGCTCACCGTCTGGAACCGCACCCCGGCCCGCGCCGCAGCGCTCGCGCCCGAAGGGGCAAGGGTCGCGGGCAGCGCCGCACAGGCGGTCGCGGCGAGCACCCTGGTCGTCGTCTGCCTGTTGGACGAGAGCTCGGTCGACCAGGTGCTGGCCGACGTGGACCTGGTCGGCCGGGATCTGGTCAACCTGACCACCAGCACCCCTGCCCAGGCCCGCGCCCGCGCGGCGTGGGCCCGCCGACGCGGCGCACGCTACCTGGACGGTGGAATCATGGCTGTCCCACCGATGGTCGGCGTCCCGACGGCCGGCGGCTACGTCTTCTACAGCGGCTCACGAGCGCTGTTCGAACGGCACCGGGAGACGCTGGGCGTTCCGGTCGGCACCACCTACGTCGGTGAGGACGCGGGCTTCGCGGCCCTGCACGACGTGGCTCTCCTCAGCGCCATGTACGGGATGTTCGCCGGGGCCGCACACGCCTTCGCCCTGATCCGCCGGGAGGACATCGACCCGTCGGCGCTCGCCGCACTGCTCGCCGACTGGCTCGTCGCGATGGTCCCGGCGGTTCACCAGACCGCCGACCAGCTGCGCAGCGGGGACTACACCCATGGAGTCGTCTCCCCTCTCGCCATGCAGGTGGCCGGCACGCCGACCTTTCTGAGCACCGCTCAGCAGCAGGGCGTCAGCCCCGAACTGCTCCGCCCCTACTTCGACCTGATGCGCCGCCGCCTGGCGGAGGGCGGTGGCGAGGAGGACCTGACGGGCGTCATTGATCTGCTGGTGCGGTGACGGTGTCCGGTGGCTGAAGGCGGTCCTTCGCGCCTGCCGTCGTCCACCGCACATCGCCTAAGGCATCCTAGGAGGCTGGTTTGCGGCTCGGCGGCGTTTGTCCGTGCCGGTGCCGGGAACCGCCGATGCCTCAGTCAGCGAACGGGATCGGGAGTGCGGGCATGCAGATCGGCTACAAGCTGGCCTCGGAGGGGTACGGCCCGCAGGAGATCATCCGGCAGGCCGTCCTGGCCGAGCGGGTCGGCTTCGACTTCGTCGAGATGAGCGACCACTTCCACCCGTGGCTCGACGCTCAGGCGCACTCGTCCTTCACCTGGAGCGTGCTCGGCGCCATCGCCGCCAAGACCAGCACCCTGCGCCTGGCCACCGGGGTCACCTGCCCGACCGTCCGCTACCACCCGGCGATCATCGCGCAGGCCGCGGCGACCATGGCGCTGATCTCCGACGGCCGGTTCACCCTCGGGGTGGGCGCCGGAGAGCGGCTCAACGAGCATGTGGTCGGGCAGGGCTTCCCCAGCGTGCGGGGGCGACACGAGCGACTACGCGAGGCGCTGGAAATCATCCGGCTGCTCTGGCAGGGCGGCTACCAGTCGTACGAGGGCCGGCACCTGCAACTGGAGGACGCCCGGATCTTCGACCTGCCGGACACCCTGCCCGTGATCGCGGTGGCGGCCAGCGGTGAAGCGTCGGCCCGACTCGCGGCCGAGTTGGGCGACGGCCTGTTCGCCACCGAACCGGACGCGTCGATCGTCGAGCACTACCGCCGCGCCCAGGGTGCGGGTCCGCGCTACGCCGAGGTGCCCCTGGCCTGGGCCACCGACGAGCAACAGGCGGTGCAGGCGGTGTTGCAGACGAGCCGGTGGATGGTCACCGGCTGGAAGGTGATGAGCGAGTTGCCGAACCCGGTCAACTTCGACGCGGCCAGCGCGTACGTCGAGGAGAAGCACATCCGGCAGCTCTTCGCCGTCGGCCCGGACCCGGAACCGCACGTCGCCAAGGTCCGGTCGTACGTCGAGGCCGGCTTCGACCACATCGTCCTGCAGAACGCCGGCCCCGACCCGGACGGCTTCCTCGACTTCTTCGCCGGCGACCTCTCCGGCCGTCTGCGCGCGATTGGTTGACGCCGGCCCCTTGATCAGGTGATGAAGAGCAGAATGCTGCTCCGCGATCTTGCGTTTTCTGCCCCGACGCAAGGGGCATATCCACCCATGTCGACAACGGAACCTGCAAGATCGGCGCGGTCCTCTCCCTCGACACACAGCGATCTTCGTCCCGTGACGACGGCGCACCGCCCGTCCGGACCATCGTCCGGACGGGCGGTGCACTCGGGATGAACGCGCTCGGGATGGTGCGCGGGTCGACGTTCAGCGGAAGCAGTGCGCGATCGGCACCTGGCTGCCCTCGCAGTTGGTCGGCTCGTTCTCGACCACCACGCTCTCATCGTCGATCTTGACCTGGGCGTGCATGCCGAAGATGCCGCCGGGCTTCACCGTCGACGCGTTGTGGGTGACCTTGCTGGTGTAGATCGCCACCGAGCCCGCGCTGGCGTAGATGCCGCCGCCCTGGGAGGCTGCGCCGACGGCCTCGTTACGGGTCACGTCGCTGCCACGGACCAGCAGGTTCGCCTTCTCGGCGTAGATGCCGGCCCCGAGGCCGTGGGTGGTGTTGCCCTCGACCACGCTGTCGTCGAGCGGCGTCAGGCCCTTCACCGTCGAGATGCCACCGCCGTTGACTGTGGACGTGTTGCCGCGGATGGTCATCGTGCGCATCACCAGCACCGCGTCGGAGTTGGCGGCACCGCCGCCGACCTGCGCGGTGTTGTTCAGCAACTCGGTGTCGGAGACCTTCGTCCGGGCCGAGAAGCTGGCCAGCCCGCCACCCTGGGCGGCGCTGTTCTGGGTGAAGGAGACGCTCTCCACGTCGGCGGCACCACGGTAGTTGCCGAGCCCACCGCCGTACCCGTTGGCACTGTTGCGGTGGAACTCGGAACGCTTCAGCGTCAAAACGCCGCCGTTGAGCAGGCCCCCGCCCTTGCCCGCGGCGCCGGAGGCGCTGTTGCCGACGAACGTGGAGTCGGTGACCACCATGTTGCCGTCGTTGAAGATGCCGCCACCGCCGCCCTCGGGCGACAGCGACGTGCTCTGCGAGACGGTGACCCGTTCCACCACGGCGGTGGCGCCGTGCACCACGTGCACGCTGCCACCCTCGATGGCCGAGCGGCCGTTGTGCAGTTCCACGTCCCGCAGGGTCAACTCGCCACCGTCGCGGACGGTGAAGAAGCGGAACGGGGCGGCCTGGGCGTCCCGGGCGATGGTGGCGCCCGCGCCGTCGATCGTGATGGCCTGGTAGATCACCGGCAGGCCGGCGGTGTCGTCGGCCGGGTTGTGCGGCGGCGCGTCGGCGTCCCCGGGGGTCTCCGCGGCGTCGGCGGTCTCCCGAGCGTCACGGATCCCGCCGTCGTACTGGTCGGTCTCGTGGAACGCCTCGGTGAGGGTGTAACGGCACTTGGGCGCGAGCCGAAGTTCGCCGCCGCCCTCGGCGTTGGCCGCCACCAGCGCCGCCACCAACTTCGCGGCGTCGCACGGCACCGACACCACGCCCCGCTTGCCGGTGCCCGGGGTGGCCGGGCGGGCGCCGTCCTGGCCCTGCGGCGGTGCCGGCCGGTCGCCGTCGCGTCGGTCGTCGTCGGCCGCCGGGGTCAGCCGGGCCAGACCGGGGAGGGCGAGGGCGCGGTCGGCGGCTGCGGCCGCTCCGGCCGCTCCCACGACCAGGCTCCCCGCCAACAAGCCGCTGGCTAAGAACCATCGGGACCGCCGCCTGGGTCGGGCGGCGCGGTCTCCCTCTCGGTACGTGGACATCAACGGTGCCTACCTTCCTGCGTACGTGACGTGACCGCGCGCCGATTCGGGCGCGGGGGGCTCGACGTGTTCGCCGGCTACCAAACGTCACGATAGGTCCGTAATACGGACAGGAAGGCGTGAACGTGAATAGTGCCCTCTTTCATCTTCAAAGCTGTCATACCGGCACCGACGTCACCCGCCGACGTGGATGCCGGGCCGCCGCAGCGGATCCCGTTCGGTCCGACGGATGATCTCCCGCACCACTGGCGGGGTGTCCCCCCGGCCCAGGATGAGGTAGCGCGCCAGGTGCGCGATCGGGCTACCCTCCGACCATTCGAAGTGCGCGTGCGGCCGGACCCCGGTGGCGTCCCGCAGGGCCAGCAGGATCGCGGCGATCGCGTTCGGCGCGGCCGGGCTGTTGGCCCGCAGCACCCGGAAGCCGCCCACCTCGATCCCGTGCACGCGCAGCACCTGACTGAACTCCGACGGATCGACCACATCGATCTCCAGGAACAGCACGTCCGCGGCCCCGGGCACCGGATTCATCCCACGCTGCGCCCGCTCCTTGAGCGTGTACTCCTTCACCGACCCCTTCTGCCGCTTGTTGGCGATCAGGTGCAGCTGACCGTCGTGCGCCAGCGACTCGGTGATGAACCGACGGGCCACCTCGTCGAACTCGATCCGCTCGGCGCGCAGCTCGGTGGTCCGGGTGACCCGGGAGACCAACGAGACCACGATGATGCCGAGGATGAACAGCGCGGAGATCGTGATGCCGTCCGGCTGTTCGATGACGTTCTCCAGCAGCGCGTACAGCAGCACCAGGGTCAGCACCGTGAAGCCGATCGCGGAGCCACGCCGGTGATGACGGGCCGCGGAGATCGTCACCGCCACCGCCCCGGAGACCATCATGGCCAGGATCCCGGTGGCGTACGCCCCGGCCTGGGCGTTGACGTCGGCGCGGAAGGCGATCGTGATGGCGACGCTGACGACGGTGTAGACGATCACCACGGGGCGTACCGCCCGCGCCCACTCCGGTGCCATGCCGTACGACGGCAGGTAGCGCGGCACGATGTTGATCAGCCCGGCCATCGCCGAGGCGCCGGCGAACCAGAGGATGAGCACGCTGCTCACGTCGTAGACGCTGCCGAACACCTCCCCCAGGTAGGCGTGCGCCAGGAACGCCAGCGCCCGCCCGTTCGCGCCGCCGCCCGGCCGGAACTCCTCCGCCGGAATGAGCGCCGTGGTCACGAAGGTCGTCGAGATCAGGTACACGGACATGATCAACGCGGCGGTGGTGAGCAGCCGACGTGTGTTGCGGATCCGGGCGGCCAGCCGGGCCTGCTTGTCCGGGCCGTCCGCCGCCACCAGGGGCATCATGCTGACCCCGGTCTCGAAACCGGACAGCCCCAGCACCAGCAGCGGGAACGCCAACACGGCGGTGAACAGCACCTGGCCCGGTCCGCCACCGGTCGAGGTCACCGCGGCCGTCCAGTTCGACACGATGCCCGGGTCCTCGACGATCCGGGCTACCGCGACCACGACGATCACGGCGTTGAGCACCAGGAAGACCGCGACCAGCGGGATCGCCACCACCACCGCCTCGCGGAACCCGAGCAGGAACACCCCGCCGAGGATGAGCAGCAGCACCACCGTCACCACGACCGGCACCGGGGACCCGTGCAGGACGTCCGGCAGGTACGGGTTCTCCAGCAGGTGCACGGTGGCGTCGGCCGAGGACAGGGTGATCGTGATGATCCAGGAGGTGGCCACGAAGCCGAGCAGCACGAGGACGAAGACCTTGCCGCGCCAGAACGGCAACAACCGCTCCAACATCGCCACCGAACCCTGACCGTGCGGGCTCTCGTGGGCCACCCGCCGGTACATGGGCAGCATGCCGAACAGGGTGAGCACGACGATCAACAGGGTCGCCAGCGGGGAGAGCGCCCCGGCCGCCACCGCCGCGATGCCGGGCAGGTACGACAGCGTGGAGAAGTAGTCCACGCCGGTCAGGCACATCACCTGCCACCAGGCGTGCCGACGGTTCTGTCCCTCGGTCGCCTCGGGGCCGGGTGGCTGCACCTGGTGCTGAAAGAGCCACCGGCGCAGCGCGCTGGCCGGCGGCGCCGAGCGGGCCGGAGTGGCCACGCGTTCGGGCACCACGACGCCCTGCCGGCCGCCCCGGTGTGGGCGGGCTGGATCGCGGGCCGCCCGCAGCGTCGGGTCCGGCCCGCTCGGCGTGTGGCGGCGCCCGTTCCAGCGACGTGGTTTCGCGCGGTTCTCGTCACCCATCGTCAGTCCCACCCTCACAGGTCCTGATCTGACGGTAGGCGGTGCCCCGGCGCCCGATCGGCGGAACCGGGCACCTGTTCGGGCTGCTCAGGACAGGTCCGCGACGGCGAGCAGCCGGGCCAGCGCGGGTGGGTCGGCGATCGTCACCGTGGCCGCCGGATGCCGGGGCCGTCCCCCGGGCACCAGCGCCGGCACCGGTACGCCGAAGCGCAGGCAGATCCCGCCGGCCGCGCTGCTGCCGAAGGTCGCGCCGCCGTCGGCCAGCGACAGGTGCGGGCCGATCGCCCGCCACCAACGGTACGGCCCGCTCAGCTCGACGGCGGTGACGTTGTCCCGGTCGGTCCGCAGCCGCCACGGCCCGTACCGGATCATCAGGTCCCGATCGGTGACGGCGACCCAGGCCGTCGCCGGGCGGACCCCCAGCAGCGCCAGCATCGGGCGGAACACCGGGTCGAAGCGGAACGGGAACCGGGCCACGACGCCGGTCATCGCGCGCCGGGCCGAGCGGTGGGTCGCGACACCGGGCCGCCCGGCCGCAGGGGGCCGGGCCGCGCGGGCCGGGGGCGGGCAGCGGGCCGACGCCGGGCCAGGACGGTCATGGCGCGGGCGTACCCGATCCGAGCCCGCCGACACCCCCGGATCCGCACGCCGTCGACGTGACCCCGTTCGGCGCTCCCCCACCGCCGGCCGGCACCCCCCGGGCCGGCCGACGGTGGCAGACGGTCGACACCCCCCGGGCCGACCGGCTGTCCCCTGCGTGACCGACCCGACCTCGGGCGGCCACGCGGGGTGGAACTGGTGGGACGCGCCCCCGCGCTCCGCCGCCCCCCACGGGGCGGAGCGCGGGGGCCCCCGTCCCGGCTACTGCAGGAACGCCCCGAGGGGCGAGAGCAGCAACCGGCCGAGCGCCGCGGCGTTGTCGTCCAACCGTGTGCGCTCACACTCGCGGGCGTCCGGATCGTGCCGGCACCGCCAGATCTTCTGCGCGTTACGCCAGGCGACATCGCGGGTGTACTCGACCAGTTCCCCCTGGTACCAGTCGTCGATGTCGCCGTTGAGCATGTCGATGAGCAGCTGCCACCGCTCCAGGTAGCCCCGGCGCAGGCCGGGGATCTTGTCCGCGAAGATGTTGTTGATCTCGAGGTAGTCGTGGTGCTGGTCGCTGCCGTCGACCGGCTCCGACTCCAGGTGGTCGAACGTGGTCACCAGGGCGAACGGCAGGTCGAAGTTGATGTGCGCGTTCACCCCGGCCGCCGCCGACGGCAGCGGACGGGCATCCGGCCCCCGCATCCGCTCGAAGAGGCACGACCACGCCTTCGGGGTGCCGGGGCTGGAGTCGGTCCACAGCCGCATGGCGTCGAAGTACCGGGCGGCGAACTCGACGTCGAGCCGGGAGAGGAAGGCGGGATCGATGAAGCGGTCGTCGTACAGCCCGTCCAACACACTGCTGGTGATGGTCAGGTAGAGCTTGTTGAAGTCAGCGAGGGGGCAACTGGCCTCCAACGGTGGCAACCGGACCAGCAGGTCCTGGAGCTTGGTCAGATGATCGACCACGGCCGGCACGTCCGCGGGATGATCGGCGAGCAGGTCGACGATGTCCCGGTGCACGGGCCCCCAGACCGGTTCGATCATTTCTCCTCCATTGTGGTCGGCGGCAACCCCCGTGCCGTCGTCGACGCGGCCCAGCCTCTCAGCCGACACTGGGCCACCGGATCAGTAGAACGACGTATCCCGGCGCGAACACGCGCCGGGATACGTACGAGGTGGTCGGGTCGGTCAGCCCCGTTGGTTGCGCAACTGGATCGCGCTGGCCTGCACGCGGGTACGGACCTGGAGCTTGTCGAAGATGTGCGACACGTGCACCCCGATGGTCCGCTCGCTGATGAACAGCCGCTGCCCGATCTCCCTGTTGGTCAACCCCTCGGCGACCAGGGCGAGCACTTCCCGCTCCCGGGCGGTGAGCGCCGCCAACTCGTCGTCGGACGCCTCGACCGGGACGCCGCGCGCGCCGGTGGTGCTGTCACGCTCGTCGAGCGACACCCGGGCCCGCCCGGCCAGCTCGCGGATCTCCGAGGTCAACGGCACCGCGCCCAACCCCTGTGCCACCCGGTACGCCTCCCGCAGGAGCTTGCCGGCGGTGGCCACCCGGCTGCGCCGAGCCAGCAGCGCCTCGGCCTGCCGCAGCCGCGAGTAGGCCGCCGGATAGGGGTGATTGCGTCGATCCCACTCGGCCGCCGACGCGGCCCACAGCTCCGGATCGCTGCCGTCGAGGCGGCTCACCTCGGCGGCGCACAGCGCCAGGAAGCCCTCCACCACCGAGCGCACCGGCCGGGCGGCCCCGGCGCTCTTGCGGGCCACCCGCTCGGCCACGTCCCGTAGCCGGCGCACCGCCGTCGGGTCCACCTCCACGGTGCGGCTGGCGTGTGCCTCAGCCTCGGCGCGCAGGCCGTGCCAGACCAGAGCGGAGAGGATCATCACGTCGTCGGAACGGCTCTCGGTGAGGCCACGCTGCACCGCCTGGCGGGCCACGTCGTGCCGGCCCTCCCACATGGCCAGCCCGGAACGCAGGGTGAGCAGCGGAATGACGTGTCGCGCCCCGCCGCCGGCGAGCAGGGTCGCCACCGCGTCGAGGTCCCGGCCGGCGGCCTCGATGTCGCCGTAGCCCACCGACAGCCGGCACCGGGCCAACAGCAGCTCCACGGCGTCCGCACCGGACGGCCGGTGCCGCAGGGCGATGGCCACCACCTTCTCCGCCTCGGCCCATTGGCCCACCCGGAACAGTCCGTTGATGGCGATGGCCAGCAGCCGGGTGCCCCAGGTGCGGCCCAGCCCCAGCTCGGCCACCCGTTCGGCGCCCCGCCGGGCCACCACCACGCCCTCTTCGAGGACGTTCAGCGGCCCGGTCAGCAGCTCCGCCAGGTGCAGGTACGCGCAGGCCACGTCCTCGGGCTGACCGGCACGCTCGGCGGTCTCGAGAGCGTCGCGCATGACCGCCAGACCGGCGTCCGGGTCTTCCAGACAGGCGTCGCTGAAGCCCAACGCCGAACTGGCCAGCACCACCTCGGTGGCCGAGCCCGCCACGTTCTCGGCCAACGCCAACGCCTCGCGGGCCCGCTCACCGGCGTCGGCGTAGCGACCCAGGTGCAGCAGCAGCTCGGCCAGGCGGGCAGCGGCGCTGGCCCGGTCCCGAGGGGAGCAGTCCGCCGCCTTCAGCGCCCGCTGGTATTCCTCCTCGGCCAGCGCGGAGCGACCGGCAGCGGCCAGGTAGCGGGCCCGGCGGATGTACAGCGCGCAGCTCGGCTCGCCACCCCGCAGCGTGGCCAACTCCTCCAGCAGGGCCAACGCGCGGGCGTGCTCCCCACAGTGGTGGGCCGCCTCGGCGGCGTTCTCGAGCAACTCGACCCGGTCCACCGTCAGCGGGCCCGGCTCGGCGGCCAACTGCAACGCCGCCGACCAGTGCCGGTGCGCCTCGGCGTAACCGTGCAGCCGCTCGGCCTCCTGGGCGGCGGCCACCGCCGCCGGCAGGGCGCGCGCCGGTTCGCCGGCCAGCCGCCAGTGGTGCGCCAGCCGGGCCTGGTGCAGCTCACCCGGCGCGGTGGTCAGCGCCTCGGCGTAGCGGCGGTGCAGCCCGGAACGCTCGGCCGGCAGCAGCTCGTGCGCCAGCACCTCGGCCACGAGGCGGTGCCGCAGCCGGTAGCCCTCGTCGGCGCCGACCAGCAGCCGGTGCGCCACCGCGGCCCGGGCCGCGGCGATCAGCTCGTCCTCCGGCATGCGGAGCACCTCGGCCAGCAGCCAGTGCTGTACCGGCTCGACCCCGGCGGCCACCGCGTGCACCACGGCGTGCGCGTGCTGGGGCAGCGCGTCGACGCGGTCGAGGAAAATCTCCCGCAGCGTCTCGGACAGGCCGTCGCGGCCGTCGCGCAGATCCCGGGCAAGCTCCTCGATGACGAACGGGTTGCCGCCGCTGCGCTGCCAGACCTGCTCGGCCGCGTCGGCGGTCAGCGTCCGGCCGACCACCGCGGCGGCGAGCGTCTCGGTGTCGGACCGGCCCAGCGGCGCCAGGTCGAGCACCCGCACCGTGCGGAGTCGACGCAGCTCGGTGAGCACCCGGCGCAACGGGTGCGCGCCCTGCAACGACTCGGCACGCACCGCCGCCAGCACCGACAGCTGGAGATCACCCAGGCCGGCGAGGAGGTAGAGCAGGAGCTGCCTGGTGCTGCGGTCGACCCACTGGAGGTCGTCGAGGATCAGCACCAGGGGGCGACCCTCGGCGATCAGGTGCAGGCCACGGGAGACGCGCTCCAGCAACGCGCCCGCGCCGTCCGGGCCGGCGGTCTCGTCGGCGAACATCTGCAGCAGCCCCCGCACCGCCGAGGAGGTGCGGGCGGGTGAGGTGGACACCTCGGTGTCGAACCGGCGCAACGCCTGCAACAGCGGGTGCAGCGGGGAGGCGTCACCGATGTCCAGGCAGCTGCCGGTGAGCACCACGGCGCCCCGCTCCCGTAAGCGGTCGCCGATCTCGCCCAACAGCCGGGTCTTTCCCACACCGCTCTCGCCGGTCAGGAAGACCGCCGCGGTCTGCCCGTGCGCGGCGTCACCGAGCAACGCGGACCGAACCGACTGCACCAGCTCGGCCCGGCCCACGAGCGGTGCGGTGTCCACATCGCTGGCCATGCCACGCAGCCTAATCACAGGGCCCCGTACCGTTCTACGTCCGCCCACCGCTTGTGGTACTCCTCGCGTCGACTTTGCGACTAAAGGTTGCAGGTGGCCGACATACGTCGTTCGGCAGATCCCCCGTCGGCCCAGGAATGCCAATCTCCGGAGGTGATCAGGCAACAGCGGGGAGAGAGGCCGGTGCGACACCCATGACCACCAGCATCACCGTCGACACGCAACGGACCGTCACCCCGCTCTGGCCGGTACCCCAGGAGAGGCGCGTCGTCACCGTCCTCTTCGCGGACATCGTCGGCTCCACGGCCCTGGTGGACCGGCTCGACCCCGAGGACGTCCGAGCGTTGCAGCGCGCCTACTTCGACACCGTCGCAGGTGTGCTGCACCGCTGGCACGGGGTGGTGGAGAAGTACATCGGCGACGCCGTGATGGCGCTCTTCGGCGCACGGCACTCCGACGGCTTCGACGCGTACCGGGCGGTGCGCGCCGGACTCGAGATCCAGGCCGCGCTCGACCGACGGCCCATGGTCGACGGCATCAGGCTGCGCGTCCGGGTCGGTGTCGCCACCGGCGAGGTCGTGGTCGACCTGGGCGACGTCGTCACCGGGGGGCACGGCGTGGCCAGCGGCGCGGTGATCACCACCGCGGCCCGCCTGCAGGAGTACGCCGCACCCGGTGCCGTCGCGCTCTGCGCGGCCACAGCGCGCGCCACCGCCGGCCTGATCACCCAACGTCAGCTGACGCCGGTGCCGGTCGCCGACCGGGTGCCGCCGGTGCCGGTCTGGCACGCCGTCGGTCCGGTACGCCCCGGCGCCGACCGGCACGACGGCCCGTTGATCGGTCGACGCCGCGAACTTGCCACCATCCGCGACCAGTTGGGCGCGGCCATCCGAAACCGGACGCCACGCTGGATCTCACTGGTCGGCCCCACCGGCAGTGGCCGCAGCCGGCTGTTGCACGAGCTGACCCGTGGGCTGACCACGGTGGACGGATTGTCGGTCCGCTGGTGCGTGGCGACCTGTCAGCCGTACCCCGATCAGGTGTTGGCGCCGGTCGCGCACCTGCTCCGCGGCCTCGCCGGGATCCGGCACAGCGACGGCCCGGCGGCGGTCCACGACCGGCTCGTCGCCGCCCTGACGCCGCTGTTCCCGCCGACCCGGGTGGCCACCGCGGTTCCGGCGCTCCAGCGGATGCTGACCACCCCGGACGGCTCCGCCGCCGCCCTCGCCGGCGCGGCGATCTGCCGCGAGGTCCTGCTGCGGCTGGCCGCCCACCGGCCGCTGATAGTGGCCGTCGACGACCTGGACCGGGCCGCGCCCGCGGTGAGCCGCTTCCTGCACGCGCTGTTCGGCGCGGCGACGGAGCGCGGGCTGCCGCTGGCCCTGCTCACCGTGCACCAGCCGCAGTGGGCCGACACCTGGCCCGGTCCGGCCCGCCAGATGACGATCGGACCACTGGCCACGGTGCAGTCCGGACGGCTGCTGCGCCACCTGCTCACCCGGGCCGGGCAGCCGGTGGCCCTGGTCGACCGGCTGCTGCCGCTGGTGGGAGGCCGCCCAGGGCACGCGACGGCGTACGTCACGGCGCTGGTGGACGGTGCCGATCCGGCGGCGCTCCCGCTGCCCGAGGCGGTACGCCGGGCCGTCGGCGCGGAGCTGGACCACCTCGACGGTGAGCGGCGGGCGGTGCTGATGGCCGCCGGCACCCTCGGCGGTCTGATCTCCGGGGCTGCCGTGGACCGGGCACTCGACTGGACGCCCGGCCGGTCCGCACCCGCACTCCGCATGCTGGTGGCCGCCGGGCTGCTGCTCCCCCACCACGTCGACGGGTACGCGTTCGCCGCGCCGGCGCTGCGCCAGGTCGCCGCCGAGCGGTTGCCCCGCGCCCTGCGGGCCGTCTTCCAACGCCGGGCCGCCGGCGTGCCGCACCTCGACACCGTGCACCGGGACGCCGACCCGCCCGCTGGTGCGATCAACGGTTCGGCGGCGAGGAGTGCGCAGATCGTGCGGCTCGACACCGTCGGCGCTCGGACCGGTCGCCTTGACGCCGTCTTCGCGGCGCTGGCCTCGGCAGGGCCGGGCGGTGCCACCGGCCCGACCGCGCTGGGGCGAGGCAGCCCCATCCCGACGATGGCCACCCGTCCCGCCGCGTCGGGTTCCGACGCCAACCGTACGGCGGGCCCACGCCGGCTCCGAGCCGTCGCCTCGGCGGGCGACGTACCGCCGACGCCGGCCACAGCGGCGTCCCGACCTGCGCGCGGTACGGGCGGTAACCCATTTCGGGACCTCGGACGGCCCGCAGCGCCGAGCCGCCCCACGCGAGCGAGTGCGGCTGGGCACTGGACACTCGCCGACGCCGGCACTCCACCAGGGGTGGTGCGGGCAATACTCCGCCCACCGTTGATCCGCCCACTGGACGGCCTGCCCGCCTCCGCCTGACTCCGATGATCACTTGATGCCCTGCTGACCAGCCGGTCCCTCGCCGACTGGTCAGCAGGGCAGGTCAGGACGGTCGCCCGCCGAACTGCCAGTTGTGCACCTCGATGTCGGCATACCGGTCAGCCGTCAGGATGGCGCGCGCCGCGTCCGGGTTCGGTGCCCGGAGCAGCGCGGCGGTGCCGAGCCAGGTGACGCCGTCGTCGGCCAGCAGGGGCCCGTACGCGATCAGCTCGTCCGGGTCGGGCGGCACGGCCAGGTCGGCGGCCTGCCCGGCGCCGAGGCCGAGCACCAGATAACGGCTGCCGCCGGTACGGCCGCCAGGGAAGTCCCACATGGTGCGGCCCAGCATGTTGTGCCACCGGCGCAGCAGCACGTCCCGGTACACGCCGGCCTGGTAGTTCGGCTCCTCGAAGGCGAAGGTTCGCGCGGCTGCCGGGTCGGCCACGTCGACGATGTGCACGCTGCCGGTGGCCGTGTCGCCGACGACGGTCGGGCCGCGGGCGATCATTCCCGCCGCGTACCGGTCCATGTAGGACCAGTGCTCGGGCAGCAACTCGTCGCGCAACGCGGCCGAGCCCGGCCGGTCACGGTGGTAACAGAGAAACTCCATGCCCCGCATTCTCGACAGCCCGGCTGGCGCGGTCGAGCGGTTAATCGTCAGCCGTCGAGGGGCACGGACGCCGAGGCCAGCAGCGCCGCGGTGGGCAGCGCGAGCAGGCCGTCGGAGCCACGGTAGCGGGCGGTCAGCTCGTCGTACGCGGCACGAATGCGGGTGATCATGGCGGCCGGCTGGGTCTCCATCACCAGACCTGGCTTGCTGATGCCGTTGGCGGGGCCGCTCCACCAGGCCTCCGGGTCGGTGCGGTGCTCCCAGGTGATCGTGTCGCAGCGCACGTCGGTGAGCCCGGCCTGGTCGAGCAGGCCCGCCAACCCGTCGGGGGTACGGGGGAAGTCCCGGTCGGCGTCCACCGTCGGGGCGGCGGCGCGACGTCCGACCCCAGCGGCGTCGAAGACCTCACCCCAGAGGCTCTGCGCCTCGGGTGGGGGGTGCGGCCACACGGTGACCGCGACCCGACCAGCGGACCGGACGACCCGTCGCAGCTCGGTGATCGCGGCCAGCGGATCGCCCACGTGATTGATCACGAAGTTCGCCACGGCCGCGTCGAACGACCGGGAGGCGAACGGGAGGTGCGGCAGCGACGCGAGGCGGACTTCGTCGACGGACGGAACGCGGTCGCGCACCAACTCGACCATGCTGGGTTCGGCGTCGACGGCGACGACGCTGGCGTGGCGCGCGCACGCCAGCCTGGCCACCGTGCCGGAGCCGGTGCCCGCGTCGAGCACCCGCGTGCCCGCCCCGACGTTGGCGGCGTCCAACAACGCGGGCGCGGGGTACGCGCAGAGCGCGGCGAGACTGCTGTCGTACGCTCCGGCGCGCCCGGCCCAGCGCGACCGTTCATATTCGTCGAAGGCCGTCGTCGTCATTGCCAGGCGCCCTTCGAGGATCTTGATGGTGGTGTCACGCTATCGAATGAGGCGTATTGGGCGGTGCCCCGCGCGCTGCCGGGCCGCCGCCCGCACCTGCCGTGATCTGGCGCAACGGCACGTCACCGCCCGGGAGTGGTAACCCAGGGTCGAGCCGGGCGCTCAGCCTGCGGCCAGGAAGGCCAGCACGCGCGGCCAGGCCGCCGCGGTGGCGTCCGGGGAGTACTCGGCCAGCTCCGGGTCGGTGAACAGGTGACCCACGCCGGGATAGCGGAAGACCGTCAGGTCGGCGCCGGCGTCGGTCAGCGCCTGCTGCCACTCGTCGACCTCGTCCGGCGCGTCGTACGGATCGGGGTCGGCGAGGTGCAGCTGCACCGGCAACCCGGGTCGGACCGCGTCCGGGGCGCCGCCGGTGCCGTGCAGCAGGAGCAGGCCGGCGGCGGCGGGGCGTTCGGCCAGCAGCGCCCCGGCCACCCCGGCGCCCATCGAGAAGCCGGCGAGCACCGTCTCCGGTGGAAGGTCACGCAGCGCGTCGCGGGCCCGGTCCAGCACCACCTCCTGGCCGATCTTGTCGAGTAGCGCGAAGCCCTCCTCGACGGTGTCGGTGGCCGGGACGCCGTACAGGTCGGGGGTGCTGACCCGGTGCCCGGCGGCGCTCAACCGGTCGGCGAAAGCGCGCACGGCGGGCCGCAGCCCGTACACGGAGTGGAACAGCACGACGTGTCGCATCCGGTCATCCTGCCGCAGTCGACAGTGCATCCGGGGTGGCCACGCGGGGTGGGCGTCAGACCAGTGCCGCCAGTCGCGCGACCAGGTCCGTCGGTGGCGGCATCTCGGCGATCTCGCGGCTGACCTGCGCGGCAGCGGTCCGCAGGCGCTCGTCGGTGAGCAGCTGGGTCAGCGCCCGCGCGGTGATGTCCCGGGGCCGCAGCGCCAGTCCGGCGCCCCGGCGGGCCACCAGCTCGGCGTTGTGCCGCCGGTCCCCCGCACCCGTGGTGGCCAGCTGGGGCAGGCCGGCGGCGAGGGCGCCGAGGGCGCTGCCCGCACCACCGTGGTGCACCAGCGCCGCGCTCGCCGGCAACGCCTCGTCGAGCGGGATCCAGTCGACCACCCGCACGTTGGCGGGCACCGAACGGGCCGACCGCTCGTCGGGGCGGACCAGCACGATCTCGGCGTCCACCTCGGCGGCGGCGGCCACCACGGCGGGCATCGGCCCCCGGTCGCCGGGGCCGGTGAGGGTGCTGCGGGTGACCAGGATCCGGGGGCGCTCACCCGGCTCGCGCAGCCAGGCCGGCAGCTCCCCGCCGCCCACGTAGGACGTGTAGCGCATCGGCCAGCCGCCCTGCGTGGCAACGCTGGGTGGGGCCACGGCGAGGGCGGCGGCCGGCGCGGGCAGCTCGGTGAGGCCGTGGCGGCGCAGCGCCGCGCCGAGTCGGGCGACGGTGGCGCGGACCAGGTCCCGGCCGTCGAAGAGGGCGTTCTCCTGGCGTACGGCCGGCACGTCGAGCCGCGCGGCGGCCACCGCACCGGCGACCGCGAACGGCTCGTACAGCACCAGATCCGGCCGCCACCGGGTGGCCAGCGCGACCACCGGGTCGGTGAGCTGGTCGTTGAGCGCGCCGAACAGCAGGCCGGCGCCCCGGGTGCCGGCGGTGCCGGCCAGCTCCGCACGCGCGATCAGCGGATGGCGGGGAAGGACCCGCAGCGCGATCCGGCCGAACTCGAAGCCCGGCGCGACGTCGTGCACCGGCAGACCCGCCTCGGCGGCGGCCAGAGCTCCGCCGCCGGTGGCCACCAGCACGTCGTGGCCGGCGTCGCGAAGGGCGACCGCGAGCGGCACCAGCGGGAAGACGTGCCCGACGAGCGGGGCGGAGACCACCAGCACGCGCATGGGCAGGATCCTATGTCGACCACGGCCACGCCCGGGGCCCGGTGTCCGCCAGCCGAGCGTCGGGCGAGGCGCCCACAGCTTCCGATCCGGTAGGTCGGGCAGTGGTCAGGCGGACGGTCGCTGGTCGACGATGCGGCGCATCTTGCCCATCGAGCGTTCCACCGTGTCGGGGGCGAGGACGTCGACCGCCACGCTCACGCCGATGGTGTTCTTCACCAGCTGAACCAGCGTGTCGCCGGCCCGCTCGGCGGCGTCCACGTCGACGTCGGCTCGCCGCTCCACCCGCACGGTGAGGGTGTCCAGCCGCCCGTGCCGATCGAGGACACACTGGAAGTGCGGCGAGAGCTGTGGGGTGCGCAGGATCAGTTCCTCGATCTGGGTGGGGAAGATGTTCACCCCGCGCAGGATCATCATGTCGTCGGTGCGGCCGGTGATCTTCTCGATCCGGCGCATCGGGCGGGCGGTGCCCGGCAGCAGCCGGGTCAGGTCGCGGGTGCGGTAGCGCACGACCGGCATCGCCTCCTTGGTCAGGGAGGTCAACACCAGCTCACCCCGCTCGCCGTCGGGCAGCACGGCCCCGGTGACCGGGTCGATGATCTCCGGGTAGAAGTGGTCCTCCCAGAGGTGCAGCCCGTCCTTGGTCTCGACGCACTCGGTCGCCACGCCGGGGCCCATCACCTCGGAGAGGCCGTAGATGTCGACGGCGTGGATGTCCACCTGCTGCTCGATCTCGCGGCGCATGTCCTCCGTCCACGGCTCGGCGCCGAAGATGCCCACTTGCAGTGAGGTGGCCCGCGGGTCGATGCCCTGGCGGCGCATCTCGTCGACGATGGCCAGCAGGTAGCTGGGCGTGACCATGATGACCTCGGGTTCGAAGTCGCGGATCAGCATGACCTGACGCTCGGTCATGCCCCCGGAGACCGGGATGACCGTGCAGCCCAACTCCTCCGCCCCGTAGTGCGCGCCCAGGCCTCCGGTGAAGAGCCCGTAACCGTACGCGACGTGCACCCGGTCACCGGGGCGGCCGCCGGAGGCGCGGATCGAGCGGGCCATCAGCCGCGCCCAGGTGCGCAGGTCGTCGCGGGTGTAGCCGACCACTGTCGGCCGACCGGTGGTGCCGGAGGAGGCGTGCAGGCGGGCGACCCGCTCCCGGGGTACGGCGAACATGCCGAACGGGTAGTTCTCCCGCAGCTCCGCCTTGCCGGTGAACGGGAAGCGCGCCAGGTCGTCGAGATCCCGGCAGTCGTCGGGGTGCACCCCGACCGCGTCGAACGCCCGTCGGTAGTGCGGCACGTTGTCGTACGCGTGCCGCAACGACCAGCGCAGTCGGTCGCGTTGCAGGGCCCGCAGCTCGTCGATGCCGGCTCGCTCGATCGGCTCCAGCTCCTCCGGACGAGGGGTGCGGTCCTGCATCGGCTGCCTCCTTGGCGCGGCGGTCCCGGTGGGGCTGCGGGTACCGTACGCCCGCTGTCGCCCGGGCCGGCGGCGCGGTCAGCGGGTGGCCGGCAGCCGGTGCAGGGCGTCGACCAGCGGCGCCAGCTCGGGGGTGGCCGCCGCCTGGCCGAGCGCGTCGGTGAGCACCCGGTCGTGGGTCGGTCGGGTCTGGGCGAGCAGCTCGGAGCCGGCCGGGGTGAGCTCGGTGTAGATGCCACGCCGGTCGTCGGCGCAGAGGATGCGGGTGAGCAGCCCCCGCTGTTCGAGGCGGGTGACCAGCCGGGTGGTGGCGCTGCCGGAGAGCGCGGCGGCGCGGGCGAGCTGGCTCATCCGCATGTGCCAGCCGTCCTGGCGGGAGAGCGCGTCGAGCACCGTGTATTCGACGACGGAGAGGTCGTGGCCGGCCTGAAGGGCCCGCTCCAGGGACGTCTCGATCAGCCCGTGCAGGGCGGCGAGGGTGCGCCAGCCCTGGGCGCGGATCTCGACCGCGTCGTCGGCGATGCCCATGCCGGCCTCCTCCGTGTGATCCGAACGGACCCCAGGCTACCACGCTTGCGCCGATATAAAGCGCGTGCAAGTATTTCGTTGCTGGCGCGTGTAGTTGCATGCGCCGCATATCTGACCTCTCCCGATGGGAAGACCATGTCCGTACGCCCAAAGTCCCTGCCACCCGGGTTGATCGCGTTGGCCATCGGCGCCTTCGGCATCGGCCTCACCGAATTCGTGATCATGGGGCTGTTGCCCGAGGTGGCCGCCGATTTCGCGGTCACCGAGCCGGTGGCCGGCTGGTTGATCTCCGGCTACGCGCTCAGCGTGGCCGTCGGCGGGGTCGCCCTCACCGCGGCGGTCACCCGCCTGCCGCGCAAACCGGTACTGCTCGGCCTGATGGTGCTCTTCATCATCGGCAACCTGCTCTCCGCCGTCGCCGGCGACTACGCCGTGATGATGGCCGGCCGGATCGTCGCCGCGCTCTGTCACG
Organism: Micromonospora arida; assembly: GCF_042873195.1. NCBI lineage: Bacteria > Bacillati > Actinomycetota > Actinomycetes > Micromonosporales > Micromonosporaceae > Micromonospora > Micromonospora arida. Next base: position 548,432 of record NZ_JBIALC010000001.1, read on the forward strand.
GCGCGTTCTTCGGCATCGGCGCGGTGGTCGCCGCGGGCCTGGTCGCACCGGCTCGACGGGCGGGCGCCATCGCCATGATGTTCGCCGGCCTGACCATCGCCAACGTGCTCGGCGTGCCGTTCGGCACCTTCCTCGGGCAGCACTTCGGCTGGCGGTCGACGTTCTGGGCGATCACCGCCATCGGGGTGGTCGCCCTGACCGGGCTGGCCCTGCTCATCCCGGCGGGCGCCACCGCCAACGCCGATCGCCCGGTCGGCGGGCTGCGCGGCGAATTGCGCGCCTTCACCCACCCGCAGGTCTGGCTCTCCCTGGTGATCACCGTCCTGGGCTTCGGTGGGATGTTCGGCGCGTTCACCTACATCGCCTACACGCTCACCGAGGTCAGCGGCTTCGCCACCAGCACGGTGCCGTGGCTGCTCGTCCTCTTCGGCGTGGGGCTCTTCGCGGGCAACCTGCTCGGCGGTCGGGCGGCGGACAGGTCACTGTCGCGCACGCTGGTCACCGTCCTGGCGGTGCTCACCGTGGTGCTCGTCGGCTTCGCGCTGACCGCCACGAACCCGGTGCTGACCATCGTCGCGCTGGTGCTGATGGGCGGGTTCGGCTTCGCCACCGTGCCGCCGCTGCAAATGCGGATCATGCGGTACGCCCGCCAGGCGCCGACCCTGGCGTCCGGGGCGAACATCGCCGCGTTCAACCTCGGCAACGCATTGGGCGCGTGGATCGGCGGGGTGACCATCGCCGCCGGACTCGGCTATACCTCACCGATCTGGGCCGGCGCCACACTCACCCTCATCGGTCTGGGCGTACTCCTCGGCGCGCTGCGGCTGGCCCGCCGCGACGAGCCGGCGGGAGCCGAGGCGGAGCTGGCGGGGACCGCCGTCTGACCCGCCCGATGACAACGCCGGGCCGGCGGATGCCCGGCCCGGCGTTGCTTCGATCATCGCCCTGCCATCTTCTCGCAATTGCAAAAGATGTGCAACAAGGTCTGGACAACGCGTCGGCGACGTAACTAGCCTGATCGCCATGAGTCCTTACATCGCGGATCCCTGGGCCTGGCAGGAAAGCTGGGACCGCCAGCAGGAAGCGTTCATGCCGGACCGTGAGCACCGGTTCACCGCCATGCTCGACACCATCGACGTGGTCCTCGACGGCCGACCGCCGCGCGTGCTCGACCTGGCCGGCGGCACCGGCACCATCTCGCTGCGGACCCTCGCTCGCTTCCCCGCCGCCGAGACGACAGTGGTCGACCTCGACCCGGCGCTGCTCGCCATCGCCGCCGCCTCGCTGGCCGACCGGGCCACCATCGTCACGGCCGACCTCGGCACCCCCGAGTGGCGCTCCACGCTCCCGCACCAGGAGTACGACGCCGTACTCACCGCAACCGCCATGCACTGGCTGCCGGCCGACCGGCTGAAGCAGCTCTACGCCGAACTGCGCGACGTGCTGCGACCGGGCGGCGTCTTCGTCAACGCCGACCACATGCCCGACGACACCCTGCCGGAGCTGACCAAGCGGCTGATGGACCGGGCCCGGGACCGGCGCAACGCCCGGTACGCCGCCGGCTCGATGCTGTCCTGGTCGGACTGGTGGGAGCGGGCCGGCGCCGACCCGGCGCTCGCCCCGCTGGTCGCCCAACGACACGCCATCTACCCGACCGGGCACAGCCCCGAGTGGAACCCGCCGGTCTCCTGGCACCTGGCGGCGCTCACCGCGGCGGGCTTCAGCGAGGTCGGCACGGTCTGGCGAGGTGGCCCCGACGCCGTCGTCGCGGCGGTGCGCTGACGCCGCCGTCGCCGGCAGGGCGCTGACGCCCGCCGTCGCAGCAGGGCGCTGACGCCGCCCTCGCCAGCAGTGCGCTGACGCCGACGTCGCCCCACTACGCTGAGGAGCCGTGCCAGAGCCGTTCGAGCCGCGTACCGATCCCGACGTCGACCTGCGCGTCCCCGCCGACCGCCGCGAGCTGACCGCGCGCCCCGCGACGATTCTCGCCGTGATCGCGGCCGGCGGGGTGCTCGGCGCGCTGGCCCGGGCCGGCCTGCAACACGCCGTTCCGCACGCGCCGACGAGCTTTGCGTGGGCCACGTTCACCATCAACACGGCCGGCTGCCTGCTGATCGGCGTGCTGATGGCGGTGCTCGGGCACCTCGACGGTGGGCACCCACTGGCTCGACCGTTCCTCGGGGTCGGGGTGCTCGGCGGGTTCACCACCTTCTCCACGTACGCGGTCGACGTCCAGCAGGCGATCGTCGCGGGCGCGCCGGGCACCGCGCTGGCGTATCTCGCCGCGACGGTGCTCGGGGCGCTCGTCGCGGTCGCCTTGGGCGACGCCGTCACCGCCGGGCTGCTGGGTCGGGTGACCCGATGACCGTGCTGCTCATCGCACTGGGCTCGGCGATCGGCGCGCCGCTGCGCTACCTCACCGACCGGGCCGTGCAGTCCCGGCACGGCTCGGCGTTCCCCTGGGGGACGCTGCTCGTCAACGTGGCCGGGTCGCTGCTGCTCGGCCTCCTGGTCGGGTGGCCGGCCGGTCCGGCGGTCAGCGCGTTGCTCGGCACCGGGTTCTGCGGCGCGCTGACCACCTACTCCACCTTCAGCTACGAGACGCTGCGGCTGACCGCTGGCGGTCATCGACTCCTCGCGCTGGCCAACGTGCTCGGCAGCGTGGCCGCCGGGCTCGCCGCGGCAACCGCCGGCTACGCCTTGGCCCGCACCCTGATCGGCTGACCGCACACCGGCCGCGCCGCGCCCGACTCCATCCTCAGCAACGCCTGGACCAGGCGTGCCCCACGAAAGCACCGAGGGTATATACGCGAGGTATACCCTCGGTGTAGTCTCCTCGGCATGAGCGTGCCACTGACCCTCCTCGGACTCCTCGAACGCGAGCCCAGCCACGGTTACGACCTGAAGCGCGACTACGACGCCTTCTTCGGCCGGGGCAAGCCACTGCCGTTCGGCCAGGTCTACTCCACCCTCAGCCGACTGGCCCGCGACGGCAAGGTGGTGATCAGCGACGTCGCCCCCGGCTCCGGCCCCGACCGCAAGCGCTACGTCATCACCGACGTCGGCGCGACAGAGGTCGAGCAGTGGCTCACCCAACCGGTCGACCCGGAGCCGCACCTGCAGACGGTGCTGTTCGCCAAGGTCGTGCTCGCGCTGATGCTCGACCGGCCGGCCGCCGAATACCTCGACACCCAGCGCAGCGCGCACCTGCACCGGATGCGTGAGCTCACCGAGATCAAGCGCGCCGGCAGCCTGGTCGACGCGCTGCTCGCCGACCACGGTCTCTACCACCTGGAGGCGGACCTCCGGTGGATCGAGATGACCGGCGCCCGGCTGGACGCCCTACGGAAAGAGGTGCGGCCGTGAGCGTCGTGATCGAAGCACGGGACGTGGCGTTCTCCTTCGGCCAGACGCCCGCCCTGCGCGGCGCCAGCGTCGCGGTGGAGGCGGGCGAGATCCTCGCTGTCATGGGCCCCAGCGGCTCGGGCAAGTCCACCCTGTTGCACTGCCTGGCCGGCATTTTGGTGCCCGACTCCGGCGAGATCCTCTTCGACGGGGCCCGGGTGCACGCCATGGCCGAGACCGAGCGCAGCAGCCTGCGCCGGGACCGGTTCGGTTTCGTGTTCCAGTTCGGTCAACTCGTCCCCGAGCTGACCGCTGTGGAGAACGTCGCGCTGCCGCTGCTGCTCAGCGGCGTACACCGGAAGCGGGCGCTGCCGAAGGCCAGTGCCTGGTTCTCGCGCCTCGGCCTCGACGGCCTGGAGCAGCGGCGCTCGGGTGAGCTGTCCGGTGGGCAGGCACAACGTGTGGCCCTGGCCCGCGGCCTGGTCGCCGAGCCGCAGGTGCTCTTCGCCGACGAACCGACCGGCGCGCTCGACTCGCTCACCGGCGAGCAGGTGATGGACCTGCTGGTCGGCGCCGCCCGCGAGCAGGGCACCACCGTCATCCTGGTGACCCACGAGCCCCGGATCGCCGCGTACGCCGACCGTGAGGTCATGGTCCGCGACGGGCGCGTGAACGCGCCGGACCGGATCGCCTCATGATCCGCTTCGGGCTCCGCCTCGCCCTGGCCGGCGGCCGTGAGGCGCTCACCCGCCTGATCGTCATCGCCGCCGCCGTCGCGATCGGCAGCGGGCTGCTACTGACCACCCTCGCCGGGGTCAACGCGGTCAACTCCCAGCTCACCCGGTACGCATCGGTCTATCCCAACGCCTCGACGGGCGGCGACGCCGACCCGCTGGCGTGGTCGACCCGGCAGGACTACTTCCACGGTGAGCAGATCATCCGCATCGACGTCGCCGCAACCGGCTCGACCGCGCCCACCCCGGTCGGCATCCCGAGCATCCCAGGCCCCGGCGAGTACTACGCCTCGCCAGCGCTCCGCGAACTGCTGGCCGCCCACCCGGGCGACCAACTGGGCGACCGCTACCCGGGGCGTGACCTCGGCACCGTCGGCCCGGCCGCGCTGACCTCGCCGAACACCCTGCTCGTCATCGCCGGCGGCACCCCCGACCAGGTGGCCAAACTACCCAACGCGCGGCAGGTCACCAGCGTCGGCGACGCCCCCGCCCTGCCCGAGACCGCAGTGAACCTCATCCTGGGCGTGATCGCCGGTGGGCTGCTGTTCCCGGTGCTGATCTTCATCGGCACCGCCACCCGGCTCAGCGCCGCCCGCCGGGAGCAGCGCTTCGCCGCGATGCGCCTGGTCGGCGCGACACCCCGGCAGATCGCGATCGTCGCCGCGGTGGAGGCGGCCGCCGCCGCCGTCGCCGGCACCGCCGTCGGCTTCGGACTGTTCTACGCCTTCCGCGACCCGCTCGCGGGCATCCCGTTCACCGGCATGCCGTTCTTCCCCAGCGACATGTCCCTGGGGGTGCTGGACACCCTGCTCGTGGCGCTCGGTGTTCCGGCCGGCGCGGCGCTGGCAGCACAGATCTCGCTGCGCCGCGTACGGATCTCGCCGCTGGGCGTCACCCGTCGGGTCACCCCCCGCGCGCCGCGCGCGTACCGGCTGATCCCGATGGTGCTCGGCGTCGCAGTGCTGGTGTTCGCGCTCGGCTACCGACCCGAGTCATCCGACGGCCAGACTGCGATCTTCCTGCCCGGCCTGCTGCTCATCATGGCCGGCCTGGTCTTCGCCGGCCCGTGGTTGACGATGGTCGGCGCCCGGGTCATGGCCCGGTACGCGAACCGCCCGGCCACGCTCATCGCCGCGCGCCGCCTGGCGGACAACCCGAAGGCCGGCTTCCGGGCGATCAGCGGGATCATGCTCGCGCTCTTCGTCACGAGCGTCGCCGTCGGCGTGATCACCACGATCGTCGACGAACGCGGTCCGGCACCGGTCGGCTCGACCGACGCGGGCACGGTCACCACCGTCTTCGATGAGAAGGCGGCGACGGTGCCGGACACGCTCTTCGCCGAGCTGCACTCGATCAGCGGCGTGCGGTCCGCCACCGCGATCCGAGAAGCCCCGGACATCAACACCGGCGGCGAGGGCGGGGTGATCGCCTGCGCCGACCTCCCGAGCGCGTACGGCCGGTGCGCCCAGGGTGCCACCGTCATCGAGGTGCCGATGGGTCTGAGCCGCTGGCGGGAGTCGGCGTCGTCCACAACGGAGTGGCGCGCGGCGTCGATCACGCTCGACGACCTCCAGCGGCTGCCGGTGATCTCGGTCGTCGTGGGCACGGACGGCTCCACCACCGCCATCGAGCGCGTCCGCACCGTGCTGGAGGTCGCCTTCCCGACCTTCTGGGTGGGGCCGAACGTGCCCGGCGACTTCGAGTCGGACTTCGCCGACACGCTGCGCGCCTGGGAACAACTCGCCAACGTCATCATCATCGCCAGCCTCGCGCTCGGCGGGTGCAGCCTCGCGGTCAGCGTCATCGGTGGTCTCACCGAGCGCAGACGCCCGTTCAGCCTGCTGCGCCTCAGCGGCGCGCCGGTGCGGGTCCTGCGCCGGGTGGTCGCGTTGGAGAGCGCCGTACCGATGCTCGCCGTCGCCGCCGTCGCCATCGGGATGGGCCTCCTCGCCGCCCACCTGTTCCTGCGGGCACAGATGGGCTACACGCTGATCGCGCCGGAGCCACGCTTCTACGTGATCGTCGTCGTCGGGTTGGCAGCCTGCCTCGGTGTCATCGCCTCCACCCTGCCGCTGCTGGAACGCATCACCGGGCCGGAGACCGCCCGCAGCGAGTGATCGTCAGACCGTGAGCCCGGTGGTCGGCAGCGCGACCACCGGGCCGAGGACGAAGACGGCGGGCGGACGAATGTCCTCGCGGGCGGCGACCGCGCCGATCTCGTCCAGCCGGGCGGGCACCGACCGCTGGTCGGCCTGCCCGGCGTCCTGCACGGCGAGCACCGGAGTCTCCGGGGCACGGCCGTGCTCGATCAGCACCGACGCGATCTTGGCGATGGTGTCGACGGCCATCAGCAACACGACGGTGCCCCGGGCGCGAGCCAGCGCCGCCCAGTCGACAAGCGAGTCGGGGTGCCCGGGCGGCAGGTGTCCGGACACGACGGTGACGTCGTGCGCCACGCCGCGGTGCGTCACCGGCACGCCGGCGAGGGCCGGCGCGGCGAGCGCGCTGCTCACCCCGGGGACCACGGTCACCGGGACGCCGGCCGCCACGCAGGCCTGCACCTCCTCGTGGCCGCGCCCGAAGACGTACGGGTCGCCGCCCTTGAGCCGGACCACCCGCCGACCGGCGCGGGCGTGCGACACCAGGGCCGCGTTGATTGCCTCCTGGGCCATCGACGGGCCACGGGGCACCTTGGCGGCGTCGACCACCAGCACGTCGGGGCGCAGTCCGGCGAGCAGCCCCTGCGGGGCCAACCGGTCGACCACGACGACGTCCGCGGCGTCGAGGAGGGCCTTTCCGCGTACCGTGATCAGGTCGTCGGGCCCCGGCCCGCCGCCGACCACGGCGACCGAACCAGGGTCGTGGTGTGCGTGGTCGTGGTGGTCGTGCCCGTGATGGTGATGGTGGTGGCCGACCGGGTCGTCGGGGTGGTCGTGCGGGCGTTGCGGGCGACCCACCTTGTCCGCGAAGCCGGGCATCAACACCCGGTACGCGCAGGTGTCGCAGTTCATCCTGATGTCCCCGCCCAGCGCCTCGTCGTACCGTTCCAAAACGAGGTCGGCGAGGGCGTCACAGTCGCCGATCACCTCGGCGACGCGGACGTCCAGGTCGGGGTGGGCCGCGGCGAACTCCGCCGACTGGGCGACGATCCGGTCCGGCAGCACGCCGGCGAACAGGAAGTACGGCGCCACCACGATCCGCCGCGCGCCGAGGCGGCGTAGGCGCTCCAGCACGGCCGGCACCGACGGCTGCGCCAGGGAGATGAACCCCGGCTCGACGCCCGCGTAGCCGCGTCCCTCCCAGAGCAGCCGGGCGACCTTGGCGACCTCGGCGTTGGCGTCCGGGTCGGTGGATCCCCGCCCGATCAAGGCCACCCACGTGCCGGCCCGGTCGGCACCAGCCGGCACCTTGCCGCCCCGGTCGGCACCAGCCGGCACCTTGCCGCCCCGGTCGGCACCAGCCGGCTCCGTGCCGGCCCGGTCGGCACCAGCCGGCTCCGTGCCGGCTCGGTCGGCGCCGGCCAGTGCGGCGTCGATGCGCTGTTCGAGGGCGTCGTGCAGCAGCGGGTGGGGGCCGAGCGGGCGGCCGTAGCGGTAGCTCAGCCCGGGGTGGCGCTGCTGCTCCCGGGCCATGGCGGCGGGGATGTCGCCCTTGCCGTGACCGGCGCCGGTGAGCACCAGCGGCAGCGCCACCAGCGCCCGGTGCCCCTGGGCGACGAGAGCGCCGACGGCGTCGGTCAGCGGTGGGCGGGACAGCTCGATGAAGCCGCCCTCGACGTCGTCGATGTCCCCGCGACCGCGGACCCGCTCGACGAGAGCGGCGAACTGCTCGACCCCGGCCACGCTGCGCGTACCGTGCCCGACGATGACCAACCCGGTCATGACTTCTCCTCGACGTAGAGCAGGGCGTTGAGGGCGGCGGCGGCGACGGCCGAGCCACCCTTCTCCCCCACGTTGGACACGGCGGGCAGGCCGCTGGCCCGCAACGCCGCCTTCGACTCGGCGGCGCCCACGAAGCCGACCGGCAGGCCGACGACGAGCGCCGGTGCGGCGTCCAGGCTGAGCAGTTCGACGAGCGCGGTGGGCGCGCAGCCGACCACCCAGACCGCTCCGGTCCCGACCCGTTCCAGGGCGATCCGGACGGCCGCCGCCGAGCGGGTGATCCCGGCCGAGCGGCCCAGCGCGGCGGCGGCGGGTTCGGCGACCGGGCAGACCAGTTCCAGGCCGGCGCGGGTGATGCCGGCGGCGACCATCGCCACGTCGGTGACCACGGGCGCGCCGGCGCGCAGAGCCGTCAGCCCCGCTTCCAGGGCGGCCTCGTCGCACACGAGGTCGTCGACGTACGCGAGGTCGGCGCTGGCGTGCACGACCCGCTCGGTCACCGCGCGGCTCAGCGGCGGCAGGTGCGACAGGTCGACGCGCTCGCGCAGGATGCGGTACGACTCGGCCTCGATGGGGTGCACCACCCGGCTCATCGGGCTCCTTCAGAAAGGTTGGGCTCGACGACGCGGATCGCGTCGACCGGGCAGATCTCCAGGCACTCCAGGCAGCCTGTGCACCGGTCGGCGCGGACGGTGAGGCCACCGGCGACCGGTCGGATCGCGTGCGTGGGGCAGGTGAGCAGGCAGGCGCCGCAGCCCTGGCAGGCGTGGATCGTCACGAGCGCCACCGGTACCCCCGGGGTGTGACCATCCGGCCGGCGACCAGCCGGGTGTCGCTGCTGCCGACGACCACGACGCTGTACATGTCGACGATGGCCGGGTCGAGCGTGGCGAGGGTCGCGAGGTGCACCTGTTGGCCGGGGCGGCTGGCGTTGCGCACCACGCCCACCGGGGTGTCCGGTGACCGGTGCGCGGCGAGGATGCCGAGCGCCTTGCCGAGCTGCCAGTCGCGGGCCCGGCTGCGCGGGTTGTAGAAGAGGGTCACGAAGTCACCCTCGGCGGCGGCGGTCACCCGCCGTTCGATGACGTCCCACGGGGTGTGCAGATCGGACAGGCTCAGGTAGGCGTGGTCGTGGCCGAGCGGCGCGCCGAGCAGCGCCCCGGCCGCGAGGGCGGCGGTGACACCGGGCACGCCCACCACGTCGATGCGCTCGTCGGCGTACTCCAGGGCGGGGCTGGCCATCGCGTACACCCCGGCGTCGCCGGAGCCGATCAGCGCGACCGCCCGGCCGGCGGCGGCCTCGGCGACGGCGGCGCGCGCCCGCGCCTCCTCCGCGCCCAGCCCGCTGGAGAGCACCCGGGTGCCGGGGCGGAGCACGTCGCGGACCTGCTCCAGGTACTGGTCGAGGCCGACCACCACGGCGGCGCGACGTAGCTCGGCCACCGCGCGGGGGGTGCGCAGGTCGGCGGCGCCCGGCCCGAGGCCGACGACGGCCAGCCGGCCGCGTGGCGCGTGCCGGGCCACCGCCACGGTGGCCATCGCCGTCGCGGTCTTCCCCACCAGCAGCGTCGCGTCGTCGGCCCGGCCGTCCGGGCCGAGCAGGGCCGCGGCCTCCGCCACGCTCGGCGTGCCGACCGCGGCGCGGACCACCTCGCTGGGGTGCGGCACGTCGACCGCCGCCAGCCGCGTCGCCGGCCAGGTCACCAGGGGTACGCCGAGCGCGTCGACGGTGCTGCGGATGCCCGCCTCGTCGGCCTTGATGTCGGCGGTTGCCAGGCAGCGCAGGCTTGCCGGGTCGAGGCCGGCCTCGGCCAGCACCCGGTGCAGCAGCTCCGCCACCTCCGCGGCGGGTACGCCCCGACTCGCGCCCACGCCGACTACCAGCGACGGTGGCCGCAGCACGGCGGTCCGCTCGTCGGGTGGCACGACCCGATCGGTGACCAGCAGCCGGTACCCGTCGTCCGTCGGGTCCTCGTCAGCGGCGCGCACGTTCGGGGGCAGGGCGGGCAGCGGCCAGTCGGCGTCGGCGATCAGCCGGACCGGCTCGCCGTCCAGGATGGCCCGGGACACCGCGGCGACAGCGCCCTGGACGGGCCAGCCGAGGGTGTCCAGCCCTGGCAGGTCGACCGCGTCGGTGGCGGTGGTGATCACCGGTCGGGCGTCCAGCAGGTCGGCGACCTGCTCGGCGAGCGCGTTGCCTCCGCCGGCGTGCCCACCGAGCAGCGCCACGGCGTGCCGGGCCGCTTCGTCGACGACCACCACCGCCGGGTCGGTGCGCTTGTCGTCGAGCAGCGGCGCGACGATGCGCACCACCGCCCCGGTGGCCAGGAACGCGATGACCGCGTCACACCCGGCCCAGGCGGTCCGTAGCGCGTCGGCGACGGTCTGCGCCTCGATCAGCCGGGCGTGCGGCCAGGCGGCGGTCAGGGTGTCGGCGTGCCGGCGGCCGGCGGCGGTGGCCGCCACCAGGCCGATCCGGGCGGGCGGGTTCTGGTCGGTCACGGGCGCTCCCCGGTGAGGACGACCACCGGGTTGGTGGCCGCGAGGCGGATCGACCCGCCGGGCAGGTCGGCGAGGCGGGCGGCGGAGAGCTGGCTGCCCTCGACCGTGTAGCCGGCGGCGCGCAGCAGACCCACGGCCGGTGCGACCCGGTCCAGTGCGGCCAGGGTGAGCACCAGCCGCTCGGGTTGGCGGGCCACCACGGCGGTGAGGACGTCGACGCCGCCACCGCCGACGAAGACCGCGTCGGGTTCGGGGAGGTCGGCCAGCGCCGCCGGGGCACGTCCGGTGACCAGCCGAACGTGCACGGCGTGGACGGCGGCATTGGCCTGGATGGTGGCACCGGCCTCGGAGTCCTGTTCGACGGCGACCACGGCCGCGCCGAGCAGCGCGCACTCGATGCCGACCGAGCCGCTGCCCGCCCCGATGTCCCAGATCAGCCGGCCCAGTCGGGGGCGCAGCCGGGCGACGACGAGGGCGCGCACCTCCGACTTTGTGATCATGGAGTCGCGGTGGGCGTACCGGGTCTCCGGCAGCGCCCAGCCTCCGGTCGGCGCGGCGGCGGGCTGGTTGTCGGCGCGCATGCCGCCGGTCGCGCCCCTGTTGGGAACGGCGTCGGCGGGCCGGGCGTCCGCAGACCCGGCCGGTACGGGGTCGGCGGGCGCAAGGCCGGCCGGTACGGGGTCGGCGAGGCTGAGCAGGACGTGCGGGTCGGCCCAGGTCTCGGCGGCGGCCTGTTCGGGGGTCACCGCGCGGATCCGTTCGGCGGCGGTGCCCAGGTGCTCGGCGACCAGCAGGCGGCGCGACCAGCCGATCAGGCCGGCGCCCAACTCGGCCGCGCCGGCGCCGGGCGCGGTGAGCACCGCGACCAGTGGCAGCGCCCGGCAGGCGTTCACTGCGGCTCGGGGGTCGCGCCCGTGCGCGGTGACCACGGCGGCGCCGTCCCAGGGCAGCCCGGCGCTGGCGAACGCGGCGGCCACACTGGACACCGCCGGCACCACCCGCAGCGGCAGCCCGGCCGCGCGCAGCCGCCGGACGATGCCGAACAGGCCAGGATCGCCGCTGGCCAGCACCACAGCCGGCACCCCGGCGTCGACGGCCGCTGCGAGGCGGCGCAGCGCGGGGGCGAGTGGCCCGAGGGTGATGGTGTCCGCGCCGGCCGGTACGGGCACCGCGGCCAGGTGCCGGGCGGCCCCGACCACCAGCCCGGCGGTGGCCAGCACCGGTGCGAGTGCGGGGTGCGCGGGTGCGCCCGCCGCGTCCAGACCGACCACGGTCACCGGGGCCACCGGCGTCACCGAGGCCATCCGCGTCATCGGGGCCACCGGCCGGACGAGGCGACGACGTGCGCTCCGGCGAAGTCGACCATCGCCACGTCCACTGTGACCGTCGGCCCGGCGAAGCGCCGCAGCACCTGGCGGACCCGCTGGCAGAGCAGGTCGCCGGCCGGGGCGAGCAGCCCCGCGGCCTCCCACAACTCGTACGCGTGCCGCCCGGTGTTCGCCTCGGTCACGGCGGCGACGAGCGACGGGTCGCCTCCGGCCTCGGCGGTCACCGCGCCGAGCAGGGAGAGGTCCACCTTCGAGCGGGTGTAGTGGGTCATCAGGATGCCGGCCGCGAGTTTGGCCAGCTTGCCGGCCATACCGACGAACACCACACCGGTCATCGCGTCACCCACGGCGGCGGTCACCGCGGCCCCGGTGAAGTCGCCGACCTCGACGAAGCACACCTCGGGAAGGTCCGGCAGGAGCGCGCGGGCGGCCCGCTCGGTACGCCCACCGGTGCAGAGCACCACTGTCGGCTCGCCCTGGGCGGCCATCACGTGCACGGCCTGCACGACGCTGGCGCGCCACGACGCGGTGGAGAAGGGACGGACGATCCCGGTGGTGCCGAGGATCGAGATGCCGCCGAGGATGCCGAGCCGACGGTTGGTGGTCTTGCGGGCCATGATCTCGCCCCGGGGCACGCTGATCACCACCCGGACCCCGACCTCGCCGAGGTCGACGACCTCGGCCACCGCCTCGCCGATCATCCGGCGGGGGGTGTCGTTGATCGCCGGGCCGCCGACCGCGAGCCCGAGGCCGGGTTTGGTGACCGTGCCGACGCCGGCACCACCGGCCAGCCGCAGGCCGGGTACGTCGGTCCAGTTCACGGTGGCGGTCAGCTCGGCGCCGTGGGTGACGTCCGGGTCGTCCCCGGCGTCCTTGACCACCACCGCTTCGGCCCGGACCGGTGGGGTGCCGGTCACCTCGCAGCGCTCCACCGGGAAGCGCACCCGACGTCCGGCGGGCAGCCCGATCTCCACCTCCTGCTGGGTGGTGCCGGTGACGAGCGCGGTGACCGCGGCCTTCGCCGCCGCCGTCGCGCACGCGCCGGTGGTCCAGCCGGTGCGCAGCGCGGTGGGCCGGACCTTCGCGGTACGCGGCAGGTCCGGCTCGCGCAGCGGTGGCTCCGCGTACGTCATGGTGTGTGCCCCGGTGTGGCTGTCCCCCCGGTGCGGGCCCCGGCCTGACGGCGAAGCTCGGCGCGGGCGGCCGGCTCGGCCCGGCGGAAGGTGTGGAAGTGCCCGGGGTGGTAGAGGTGCGAGCGGGTGCCCTCGGCGGCGAGGGCCGGGCCGACCAGGAACAGGGTGTGCTTCCACAGCTTGTGCTGCTTGACCGTCGCCTCCAGGGTGCCGACCGTGCAGCGCACCACCAGTTCGTCGGGCCAGGTCGCCTGGTACGCCACCACGGCCGGGGTGTCGTCGGGGTAGCCGCCGGCCAGCAGCTCGGCCTGCACCTGCCCGGAGCGGGCGGCGGAGAGGAACAGCGCCATCGTGGTGCCGTGCCGGGCAAAGTCCCGGACCCGCTCGCCGGGCGGCATCGGGGTCTTGCCGCCTTCGAGGCGGGTGAGGATGACCGACTGGGCCACCTCGGGCACGGTCAGCTCCCGTCCGATGATCGCCGCGACGGCGGTGAACGAGGACACCCCGGGCACGATCTCGACGGCCAGGTCGAGTGCCCGGCACAGGTCCAGTTGCTCCTGCACCGCGCCCCACAGCGCCGGGTCTCCGGAGTGGATCCGGGCCACTCTCAGCCCCTGCTCGGCGGCACGCCGGTAGAGCGGCAGCACACCCTCGATGGGCAGCTGCGACGAGTCGACGATCTCCGCGCCGCGTCGGGCGTGGTCGAGCACGTCGGCGTGCACCAGGCTGGCCGCCCAGATCACGATGTCCGCCTCGGCGATGACCCGGGCGGCCCGCAGGGTCAGCAGGTCCGCCGCCCCCGGGCCGGCTCCGACGAACCACACGGTGCCGTCGCTGGTCACAGCTTTCCTCCTCGGTGCTCGCGGCGGGCCGGAACCAGCAGCGTCGACAGGTACGGCAGGTCGTGCTCGGTGTCGTCGACCGGCCCGATGCGTTCACCGGGGAGCCCCAGGCTGCGTCCGAGCACGGCGTCGGCGAGGCGGCCCTGCCGGCGCAGCTCGGCGAGCAGTTCCGGGTGCCGCCGCCAGCCCTTGTAGGCGACCACGGTGCCCGGCCCGGCGAGGGCCTCGGCGAAGAGCGCCAGGCCCGCGGTGGCCGGCAGCAGGGTGAGTGGTTCGCGTCCCTCGCAGAGCGGGGTGCCGCTGCGCGCCGCCAACTCCTGCATGGCGGTGACGCCGGGCACTGTCGCCACGCGCACCGCCGGGCGCAGCGCGCGGACGCTCTGGGCCAGGTAACCGAAGGTGGAGTAGACGTTGGGGTCGCCGATGGTGGCGAACGCGAGGGACCGTGCGCCCGCGTCGATCGCCTCGACCACCACCCGGGCGGCGTCGTCCCAGGCGGCTGCCCGGCGCGCGGTGACCCCACCCCGGTCGTCCAACGCGAACGGCAGCCGGCGCAGCCGCTCCGCCGGCACGTACTCCCGGACGGTCACCTCGGCCCGCCCGGGGTCCGCGTCCGGCGGCGTCGCAGCGGCGGGCGCGGTGGGCGCGACCCGGTCCGCCATCACGGGTACGAAGACCAGGTCGGCCCCGCGCAGCAGCCGCACCGCCTTGACGGTGAGCAGTTCGGGGTCGCCCGGGCCGACGCCGACCCCGGTGAGCGTGGCGCTCATCGGGCCGCCTCGACGAGCCGGCGGGCCGCGTCCGGGTGACCGGCCCAGTGGGTGTGCAGGTAGGAGGCGTGCACGCGGCCGGCCACGAAGCCGTGCTCGGCGTCGTTCCAGCGCCACGCCGGCGCGTCGCCGTGCCCCGGGTCGGTGGTGGTGCGGTGGAACTCGTGGCCGCGTACCGGCTCACCGGCGCGCGCCACCGGGGAGTCGGTGACGGCGAGGGCCTCCCGGTAGCCGAGGGTGAGCCGGTCGGTCATCCGGGCGGTCAGGTCCAGCCGGCCGCACATCGGTACGCCGTCCAGGGACCGCCCGAGGTAGAGCAGTCCTGCGCACTCGGCCACGATCGGCCCGTCGAAGTCGGCCAGTTCGGCGCGGAGCGTGGTGTTGTCGGCCAGCGTCTGGGCGTACGCCTCGGGGAAGCCGCCGCCGATCACCAGCGCCCGGGTGCCGGTGGGCAGCGTCGGGTCGCGCAGCGGGTCGACGGTGACGACGTCCGCGCCGGCCGCGGTGAGCAGTTCGGCGGTCTCCGCGTACGAGAAGGTGAAGGCCGGACCACCGGCGAGGGCGACCCGTGGCCGCTCGACGCCGGCCGGCCCACCGACGGCGGCGACCGGGTCCCACGCCGGGGTGGTCAGCGGCGGGGCGCTCCGGGCCAGGTCGAGCACGGCGTCGAGGTCCACTGTGGCCTCGACCAGCTCGGCGAGCGCGGTGACGATCGCGACGGATTCGGGTGCCCGCTCGGCGACCGGCACCAGTCCGAGGTGCCGGGCCGGCGCGGCCACTTCGGCGGCGCGGGTCACCGCCCCGAGCACCGGTACGCCTACCTCGGCGAGGGCGTCGCGCAGCAGCGTCTCATGTCGGGGTGAGCCGACCCGGTTGAGGATCACCCCGCCGATCCGTACCGCCGGATCGAACGCGGCCATGCCGAGGGTGAGCGCGGCGGCCGACCGGCCCTGCGCGGTGGTGTCCAGCACCAGCAGCACGGGTGCCTCGATCAGCCGGGCGACGTGCGCGGTGGAGGCGTAGTCGCGGCGTCCCACCGCGCCGTCGTGCAGGCCCATGACGCCCTCGACCACGGCGATGTCGGCGGGCGTGGGGACGCTCGCGCCGTGTCGGAGCAGGGGGGCGATCCGGTCGGCCCCGACCAGGAACGGGTCGAGGTTGCGCCCGGGCCGCCCGGCGGCGAGGGCGTGGTAGCCGGGGTCGATGTAGTCGGGGCCGACCTTGTGCGGGCTGACCGTCAGGCCCCGTCGGCGCAGCGCGGCGAGCAGCCCGGTGGCCACCGTCGTCTTGCCGTGGCCGCTGGCGGGGGCGGCGACCACCACCCGGGGCAACGACCTGTTCGCGCTCACCACTCGATGCCCTTCTGGCCCTTCTGGCCGGCGTCCATCGGGTGCTTGACCTTGGTCAGCTCGGCGACCAGGTCGGCAGCGGCGACCAGGCGCGGGTCGGCGTCCCGACCGGTGATCACGACGTGTTGGAAGCCGGGGCGGTCGGCCAGGGTGGCGACCACCTCGTCGACGTCCACCCAACCCCATTTCATCGGGTAGGTGAACTCGTCCAGCACGTACAGTCCGTAGCGCTCGGCGGCCAGGTCACGCTGGATCTGCCGCCAGCCCTCCAGGGCGTCGGCGGCGTGGTCGGCGTCGCCGCCGCGCTGGATCCAGGACCAGCCCTCGCCCATCTTGTGCCAGGCCACCGGCGCGCCCTGGCCGGTGCGCTCGTGCACCTCGCCGAGCGCCCGGAAGGCGTTCTCCTCCCCGACCCGCCACTTGGCGCTCTTGACGAACTGGAACACCCCGACCGGCAGACCAGCCGTCCAGGCCCGCAACGCCAGCCCGAAGGCCGCCGTCGACTTCCCCTTCATCTGTCCGGTGTGGACGATCAGCAGTGGCCGGTGCCGCCGCTGCCGGGTCGTCAACCCGTCAGCGGGCACCGAACTCGGCTGTCCCTGCGGCATCAGCCCGTCCCCCGTCCCGCGGGCACTCCCGCGATCTTGCAGTTCCTGTTGGTCATATGCGTACTTCGCCCCCTATGCCGCGACAGGAAGTGCAAGATCGCGGGGGTGGGTGAGGGCTTCGAGGGGGGTTCGGGGAGCCTTCAGCTGGGTGGCCAGGCGGGCGGCCAGGTGCAGGCGGACCGGGCCCGTCTCGCAGTCGACGACCACGCACGGGGCGCCGGTGGCGGCCAGGACCGCCCCCGCCGCTGCCGCCCGGTCCAGCGGGCGGGTGCCCGCCGTGGCCCTCCCGTCGGTGACGATGAGGACCAGCGGACGGCGCTTCGGGTCGCGCAGGCGCTCCACCCGTAACAGATCCGCGGCGGCGAGCAGCCCCTCGGCCAGCGGCGTACGCCCGCCCGTGGGCAGCTCGACCAGCCGGGTCGAGGCGGCCAGCACCGACGAGGTCGCCGGCAGCAGGATCCGGGCACCGGCGCCCCGGAACGCGATCACCGCGACCTTGTCCCGCCGCTGGTACGCGTCGGTGAGCAGGGCGAGCACCGCGTCCTTCACTGTGGTCATCCGCTGCCGGGCACCCATCGAGCCGCTCGCGTCCACCACGAACAGCACGAGGTTGCCCTCGCGCCCCTCACGAACCGCCTCGCGCAGGTCGTCCCGGCGCAGTCGCAGCGGACCGGTGACCCGGCCCCGGGCCGCCTGGTGCGGCGCGGCGGCGCGGATCGTGGCCGGCAGGTGCAGCGCGCTCACCCGACCCGCCGGCACCCGGGCGCCGGTGGTGCGGCCCCGCCCGGTGCGCGCCCGCGACCGTCGGCCCGGCACCCCGTCACCCAGCCCGGGCGCGGTGAGCACCCGCGCCTTCAGCCCACCCCGGGGTACGGCCACCGGCTGGGACTCCCCGCCGCCGGTCGGGTCGTCGGAACCGGTCGCCGGTTGCCGGCCACCGCGCGGGCGCGAGTTCTGGCCGTCGTCACCCCGGTCGCCCGGCTGGCGCTGCGGCCAGCCGTCGGTGCCGTCCGGGCCATCGGTGCGCCCGTCGGGGCCAGCGCCGTCACGCGCCGTCGAGCGCCCCGGCCCGGTTTCACCCTGGTCGATGCCGTCGCCGCTGCGGTCGCCGCCCTGCGGGCCGCCGCCACTTGGTCCGCCCCCGTTCGGGCCGCCGCCACCGGCCGGGCCACCGCCACCGGCCGGGCCACCGTCGCCGTCCGGGTCACTGTCGTCCGGGCCGCGGTCGTCGGGGCCGCGGTCGTCGGGGCCGGCGTCGTCCGGGTCGTCGGGGTGGGCGTCCTGGGCGCGCTGCAACGCCTCGTCGAGGCGCTTCTCGTCCAGCCCGGGGGTGTCGAACGGGTCACGGCGGCGGCGGTGCGGCAGGGCCAGCCGGGCGGCCACCCGGACGTCGTCGATGGTGACCCGGTCCCGGCCCTGCCAGGCGGCGTGGGCGAGGGCGGTACGGGCGGTGACGATGTCGGCCCGCATCCCGTCCACGTCGAACGCCGCACACACCTCGGCGATCTGCCGCAACGCGGCGTCCGGCAGTCGTACCCCGGGAAGGCGGCGGCGGGCGGCGGCCACCTGGCCGGCGATCTCCGCGTCGGCGTCGGCCCAGCGGGCGGCGAAGCCGACCGGGTCCGCGTCGGCGGCCAGCCGACGGCGGACCACCTCGACCCGGATCTCCGGGTCCCGGCTGGCGCCCACCTCCACGGTGAGCCCGAACCGGTCGAGCAGCTGCGGGCGCAGCTCCCCCTCCTCCGGGTTCATCGTGCCGACCAGCAGGAACCGGGCGGCGTGGCTGACCGACACGCCCTCCCGCTCGACGTGGCTGCGGCCCATCGCCGCCGCGTCGAGCAGCAGGTCGACGAGGTGGTCGTGCAGCAGGTTGACCTCGTCGACGTAGAGCACGCCCCGGTGCGCGGCGGCGAGCAGGCCCGGCTCGAAGGCGCGTACCCCCTCGCCGATCGCCTTCTCCAGGTCCAGCGCGCCGACCACCCGGTCCTCGGCGGCGCCCACCGGCAGCTCGACGAGGCGGGCCGGACGGGTCTCGGCGGCGGCGTCGGCCGGGTGCGGGCCGTCCGGGCAGGCCGGGTCGGGCTCGACCGGGTCACAGCCGAACCGGCAGCCGGCCACCCGCCGCACCGGGGGCAGCAGCACGGCGAGAGCCCGCACGGCGGTGGACTTGGCGGTCCCCTTCTCACCCCGGACCAGCACCCCGCCGATCGCCGGGGAGACCGCGTTGAGCAGCAACGCCAGCCGCATGTCGGCCATGCCGAGCACCGCGCTGAACGGGTAAATGACGCTCACTGGGCCTTCTTTCGTTCGCGACTGCGGGGCTCGCAAAACCGGCTCACTCCTCGTGCTCACTGCGCTTCCTCCGCTCGCGACTGCGGGGCTCGCAAAACCGGCTCACTCCTCGCGCTCACTGCGCTTCCTCCGCTCGCGACTGCGGGGCTCGCAAAACCGGCTCACTCCTCGCGCTCACACCCGGTCCTCCAGGTCGCCCTCGCTGGCCAGATAGGTGTCGCGCAGCCGGTCGAGGGTGGCCGGCTCCGGCTTGGCCCACAGCCCCCGGTCGGCGGCCTCCAACAGCCGCTCGGTGATGCCGCGCAACGCCCACGGGTTGGACTGCTCCAGGAACTCCCGGGTGGTGTCGTCGAAGAGGTACGCGGCGGCCAGGTGCTCGTACATCCAGTCGTCGACCACACCGGCGGTGGCGTCGTAGCCGAACAGGTAGTCCACTGTGGCCGCCAGCTCGAACGCGCCCTTGTAGCCGTGCCGGCGCATCGCGGCAATCCACTTCGGGTTGACCACCCGGGCCCGGAACACCCGCCGGGTCTCCTCGCCCAGCGTTCGGGTACGCACGTCGTGCGGCATCGCCGAGTCACCCACGTACGCCTGCGGTGACGTGCCGGTGAGGTGGCGGACCATCGCCACCATCCCGCCGTGGTACTGGAAGTAGTCGTCGGAGTCGACGATGTCGTGCTCACGGGTGTCCTGGTTCTTCACCGCCACCGCGATCCGGGCGAACGAGCGCTCCATGTCGGCGCGCGCCTCCCGCCCGTCCAGGCCCCGGCCGTACGCGTAGCCGCCCCACACCGCGTACACCTCGGCCAGGTCGGCGTCGCTGCGCCAGGTCCGGGCGTCGATCAGGGGCAGCAGCCCAGCGCCGTACGCGCCGGGCTTGGAGCCGAAGATCCGGGCGGTGGCCCGCCGCTCGTCGCCGTGCTCGGCGAGGTCGGCGGCGACGTGCGCCCGCAGGTAGTTCTCCTCGTCCGGCTCGTCCAGGGCGGCGACCCGCCGGACGGCGTCGTCGAGCAGCGCCACCACGTGCGGAAACGCGTCGCGGAAGAACCCGGAGATGCGCACTGTGACGTCGACGCGCGGGCGGCCCAGCTCGGCGGTCGGCACCACCTCGATGCCGGTCACCCGTCGGGACCTGTCGTCCCAGGCCGGGCGGCAGCCCAGCAGCGCGAGCACCTCGGCGATGTCGTCGCCCTGGGTCCGCATCGCGCTGGTGCCCCACACGGTCAACCCCACCGAGCGGGGGTACGCCCCGGTGTCGGCGAGGTGCCGGGCCAGCAGCGAGTCGGCGAGGGCCACCCCGACGTCCCAGGCGTTGCGGCTGGGGATGGCCTTCGGGTCGACGGAGTAGAAGTTGCGGCCGGTGGGCAGCACGTTGACCAGGCCGCGGGTGGGTGAGCCGGACGGGCCGGGCGGCACGAACCTGCCGTCCAACGCCCCGAGGGTGTTGGTCAGTTCGTCGGTGGTCCGGTCCAGTCGGGGCACCAGCTCGGTGGCGGCGAAGTGCAGCACCGCGGCGACGTCCGGGATCGACCGACCGGTCACCTCCGTCACCACGGCGTCGACCGTGTCCACGGCCCATTCCAGGGTTTCCATGCCGACGACCAGCCGCCGCGCGAGGGCCTCGATGAGGTCGATCGCGTCGGCGGCGGTGCCGGCCGGCCCGTCCACCACGTCGGTCAGCGCCGCGGGCAGTGCCAGTCGCTGTCCCGGCGACGCGAGCAGCTCCTGCTCGTCGAGGGAGTACGCGGCAGCGAGCGCCTGCCGTAGGCCGGGCAGGGCCCGGGCGCCGCCCCAGATCTGCGGGGCGCGCAGCACCGCGAGGACCAGGTTGACCCGGGGCTCGCCGGTGGGCGCGTCGGCGAGGATGTGCAGCCCGTCGCGGATCTGCACGTCCTTGACCTCGCACAGGTACCCGTCGAGGTGCAGCACGAAGTCGTCGAAGTCGTCCGCGTCGGGCATCGCCTCGGCGTGCAGGTCGTGGTGCAGCTCGGCGGCGCGCACCAGGTCCCAGATCTGGGCCCGTACGGTGGGCACCTTGGCCGGGTCGAGGGCCTGCACTGTCGCGTACTCGTCGAGCAGTTGTTCCAGTTTGGCCAGGTCGCCGTAGGTCTCGGCGCGGGCCATCGGCGGGACCAGGTGGTCGACGACCACGGCGTGTGCCCGCCGCTTGGCCTGGGTGCCCTCTCCGGGGTCGTTGACGATGAACGGGTACACCAGCGGCAGGTCGCCGAGGACCGCGTCGGGGGCGCAGTCGGCGGCCAGGCCGAGGCCCTTGCCGGGCAGCCACTCCAGGGTGCCGTGCTTACCCAGGTGCACCACGGCGTCCGCGCCGAAGCCGCCGTCCGCGGCCGGCGCGGTCAACCAGCGGTACGCGGCCAGGTAGTGGTGACTCGGCGGCAGGTCCGGGTCGTGGTAGATGGCGATCGGGTTCTCCCCGAAGCCGCGGGGTGGCTGGATCAGCAGCGCCACGTTGCCGAAGCGCAGCCCGGCGAGCACGATGTCGCCGCCGTCGGTGTACAGCTCGCCCGGCGGCTCACCCCAGTGCTCCCGCATCCGCTCGCGCAGCTCGGCCGGGACCTGGTCGAACCAGCGCCGGTACGTCGGCCCCGGTATCCGGGCCTCGGCGGCGGCCAGTTGCCCCGGGGTGAGCCACTCCACGTCGTGACCACCGGCGGCGATCAGCGCGTGGATCAGCGCGTCGCCGTCGTCGGGCGGTGGCGCGTCACCCAGGTAGTAGCCGGCCTCGGCCAGCGCGGCGAACAGCCGGACCGCCGAGGCCGGGGTGTCCAACCCGACGGCGTTGCCGACCCGGGAGTGCTTGGTGGGGTACGAGCTGAGCACCACGGCGACCCGCTTGTCGGCGTGCGGCACGTACCGCAGCCGGGCGTGGCGCACCGCGATCCCGGCGACCCGGGCGGCCCGCTCGGGATCGGCGGCGTAGACCGAGAGCCCGTCCGCGTCGATCTGCTTGAACGAGAACGGCACTGTGACGATCCGGCCGTCGAACTCGGGGATGGCCACCTGCATCGCGGCGTCCAGTGGGGACAACCCGGCGTCGCTGCCGGCCCACTGCTCCCGAGTGCTGGTCAGGCAGAGCGCCTGGATGATCGGCACGTCCAGGGCGGCCAGCACGCCCACGTCCCAGGCGTCCTCGTCGCCGCCACCGGAGGCGTCCGCGGCGACCGCACCGCCGGCCGCGAGCACCGTGACCAGCAGCGCGTCACAGCGGGCGAAGAGCCCGAGTGGGCCGGCGCCCGCGGTCAGCCCGCGCAGCGAGCCGCAGAAGATCGGCAGCGGGTTGCCGCCGGCCTGGTGGACCGCGTCCGCGAGCACGTCGACGAATCCGGTGTTGCCGGCGAGGGCGTGCGCCCGGTAGAAGACGATTCCCACTGTGGGCCGATCCGGGTCGGCGGGGTGTTCGCCGTGCACGCCGTACGCCGGGGTGGGCGCGGGTGCGGCGAACCCCTCGCCGGTGAGCAGCACCGTGTCGGAGAGGAACCGGGCCAGCTGCGCCAGGTTGTCCGGTCCGCCCTCGACCAGGTACGCCAGCGCCTGGGTGACGACCCCGGACGGCACTGTGGAGATCGCCATCAGCTCCGCGTCGGGCAGCGCCTCACCCCCGAGCACGATCGTCGGCACGCCGGTGGCGAGCACGGCGGCGAGGCCGTCCGGCCACGCCTGCCGACCGCCGAGCAGGCGTACGACGGCGAGGGCGGCCCCGTCGAGCAGGGCGGGCACCTCGTCGGCGGCAACTCGGGCGGGGTTGGCCAACCGGTAGTCGGCACCGCTGGCGCGGGCGGCCAGCAGATCGGTGTCGGCGGTGGAGAGCAGCAGGATGCGCACGGCAGGCTCCGGAGAGTGACGCCCTGGGCCCTCACGGGGGCGACCGGGACGATGCGGGTGGGTACGGCGTCAGCCGGTACGACGGCCCGAGCGAACGGCGCACCGACGCATGGGTCGGGGACGGTCAGCGCCGGGCGATCAGCTCAGCGGTGCCGGTGGCCGGTGTCCTTGGAATGCACTGCCTGGAGCGCAATACGACGATAATCGTCGATGAATGAGACGCCGTGCGTCATCGGGTCCTCCTCGGGTGTCCACGCCCTGGGGTACGTCCCGACGGCCGAAGTATCCTGGCTTCCGGATCGACGCTCTCCCCCGGCCTTCCAACCGCAGACACACGGCCGTGACTCACGAGGGGGGATCGCTCCCCGGTGACAGTGGCGGGACCGCGTCGGATTCGCACCGACTTCCTTCACTGCCGTCAGGCCGCGAATGCTGCCACACCGCCGCGCCGCCGGTCAACGCCGGTCCGGCCCCGCCAGGCGGACGGCACTCATCGAGCTTCAGCGATTGCTGCGAGCGCGACTCCGCACAGCGCAATGCCCCAGATCAATGCCGGACGTCCTTTGCTCTGCTTACCTATAGGCGCCAGTGACGCTCCGTGCCCGGTGCATATAGGTAAGCAGAGCAAAGGGGGGTAGCACCTACCCTGGCCTGCGCCGATCGTCTGAGGGGACGGTGGCATGCGACACCCTCGCCTAGGATCGGCGAACGCCACACCAGTGTCCGTGATCAATCTCGGAGGTCGATCACCTTGGTCGCCCCGCAGTTCCACCACCTGGCCGGCCGGGTCTGGCTCTGCCCGGGCGATCCCGACCCGGAGGCGGTCCAGGCCGGCGTCGCCGTCGTCGCCGACGAACGCGGCAGTGTGATGATCGACGCCGGGCAGAGCCCCGCGCACGCCCGCGAGATCCAGGCCGCGCTGGCCGCCGCCGGGCTACCGGAGCCGCGCTGGCTGGTCTACACCCACCATCACTGGGACCACGTGTGGGGCGCCTGCGCCTGGCCCGGGGTGGAGATCGTCGGGCACGAGACGGCCGTGTCGCTGCTGCGCGCCGAGGCCGCCCGGCCGTGGAGCCACCGCTACCTGCACGAGCAGGTACGCGCCGATCCCCGCCTGCGCCCGAGCTTTCAAGCCCGCGCACGCGCGATGGCGTCCTGGGAAGACTTCGCCATCCTGCCGCCGACCCGGACCTTCGCCGACGTGGACGAGCTGCCGGTCGGAGTTCGGCTACGCCACGTCGGCGGCGGGCACGCACCGGATTCGGCAGTGGTGCTGGTGCCCGACTCGGGAGTGATGCTGCTGGGCGACTGCTTCTACCCGCCGCCGGCGCACCTGCGTCGGCCGGAGGACGACCTGGACCTCGGCCTGGTCCGGCGACTGCTCGACGACACCTACCAGTGGTACGTCTCCAGCCACGCCGAGCCGATGACGGTCGAGCAGGCCCGCTCAGCCGTCGAGGGCGCCTGATCCAGGCGGCAACGCCCCCGCAACGTTCTCCACGAACCCGCGCCGGCCCAGCCGCACTGAGCTGGCCTCAGCGGGCGTGGCGTTCCGGGTGGGCCCGGCTCCAGGTCCGCATCCGTTCCGGGTAACCGGTACGCGCCGCCTCGTACAGCGGCACCGCGTGCTTGCGGGCGATGGCCCCGGCCGCACGGGGTGTTCCGGTACGGCGGCGGATCCACTCGCCGTCGTGGGCGATCGCCACCACTGTGGTGTCCGTCGCGGTGGTCTCCGGTTCCAGGTAGAACTCCACCCCGCGCCGGGTGGCCACGAACGCCTCCAGCGCCGCGAGGTCGTCGCGGGTCGCTTCCCGGTCCAGCTTCGTCGGGGTCGCCTCGGCACCCCGTGATCGGCGGTTGAACCAGCTCATGCCCGCCCCTCTCCTCGACGTCCCTCCAGTGCAGCACCGATTGCTGGCAATACGCTGCACGCCGGATGGGAGAGAGCTGACCTACGCCGGGAGATCCGGGTGGAACCCGCGGCGGGTGGGCGGTGTCATGAGTGTGATCCGAACGGAGGCTCCCCTGGACGACGAGGCGCTCGTCACCCGCGCTCGGGCAGGCGACCTGGAGGCGTACAACCTCCTGGTGGCCCGGCACACCGCGTCCGCGTACCGGACCGCGGTGCTGCTCGGCGCGGGCTCGGACTCCGAGGACGTCATCCAGGAGGCGTTTGTGAAGGCGTACCGGAAGCTGTCCCGTTACCGGGGTGACGCGTCCTTCCGGTCGTGGCTGCTCGCGATCGTCGCCAACGAGACCCGCAACCTGCACCGCTCCCGTGGCCGGCGCGACGGGCTCGTCCTGCGGGCAGCGGCAGCGGACCCGACGTCCGAGATCGCCGAGGACGACGCGGTCGGCGGGGTCCTCGCCGGGGAGCGCCGGGCGTCGTTGGTGCATGCCCTGCGACAACTGCCGGTACGGGACCGCGAGGTGATCGTCTGCCGGTTCTTCCTCGATCTCACCGAGGAAGAGACGGTGGCGGCTCTGGGCTGGCCCCGGGGCACTGTGAAGTCGCGTACGTCCCGGGCGCTGGCGAAACTTCGCGGGCTGCTCGACCGTGAGGAGGTCCGGCATGGGTGACCTCGAACGGGAACTGCGCGACCTGTCCGCCTGGCTGGACACCCCCGATCCGCCCGACGTGACAGCCCGCGTCCGCGTACGACTCGGCACGCCCGCGCCCCGGCGGCGCCGGTGGCGGTCGCTCGCCGCGGTGGCGCTCGTCGCCCTGCTGGTGGCGCTGTTGCCGCCGACGCGGGCCGCGATCGCCGACGTCGTCACGGGGCTGCTGCGCTTCGCCGGGGTCAGCATCGCCACCTCACCCGCCCCGACGCCGCCCGGCGGCACCGCGTCGCCGTTGCCCGGGCAGCGGACCGTCGCCCTGGACGAGGCCCAACGGTCGTTGCGGTTTCCGATCCGCCTGCCGGCGATGCTGGGCACGCCCGAGCAGGTGCTGGTCGCCGACCCGGACGCCACCGGCCGGTTCCGGGTGGCGACGCTGCTCTACGACGGGGGCGCGCTGCGC
Source organism: Micromonospora arida (assembly GCF_042873195.1). Lineage (NCBI taxonomy): Bacteria > Bacillati > Actinomycetota > Actinomycetes > Micromonosporales > Micromonosporaceae > Micromonospora > Micromonospora arida. The sequence continues at coordinate 574,081 of NZ_JBIALC010000001.1, forward strand.
GTCGACGCGTTCGACGGTCACCTCGACCTGGCCTTCCACAAGGAGGTCACCCCGCCGGGCGCGAACTGGGTCCAGGTCAACGGCGACTTCGCCGTCTGGGTCGACGGTCCACACGTCCTGTCCTACGTGGACCGGGCAGGCGGGATCCGCCGGGAGACCGCCCGACTTGCCGGCTCGACCCTGATCTGGCAGGACAACGACGTGAGTTACCGGCTTGAGGGCACCCTCACCAAGGCCGAGGCGATCGAGATCGCGCGTTCACTGCACTAGTGCCGCGTCTGTGAACGTGGCCGCGGCACAGTCAGTGAGGCAACTCGGCCGGGAACTCCTCGACCCCCAGCACGCGCAGCAGCTCAAGCTTCTCCCGGGCCTCGGCGTCGGCCGGGGTCAGCACCAGCAGTTGCTGGCCGAGGTCCGGGGTGACCAGGGTTTCGCAGTCCATCGTGATGCGGCCCACGCGCGGGTGCATGAACGTCTTGCGGTCGGCCCGGCGCACCGCCACCTCGTGCTCGGCCCACAGCCGCCGGAAGTCGTCGCTCGCAGCCCGCAACCGTTCGATCAGGCCGGTCACGGCCGGGTCGCCGGCCCGCCGGCCGGCCACCGCGCGCAGGTCGGCGACCTGCTGGCGGGCGTGCCGTTGCCATTCCTCGGGGCCGTGGAGGTCGCGGATGACCGGATCGGTGAAGTAGCGGTAGGCGACGTAGCGGCGGTCGCCGGTCAGCCCGGTGTGGTCGCCCGTGAGCAGCATCGACATGCGGTTCTGCGCCAGGACCTCGCCGAGGTCGGACAGGACCATGGCGGGGGTGTCGCCCACCAGGTCGAGCAGGCGGACCAGGCCGGCCCGGGCCAGGCGGGCGATGCCGTCGGCGGGCCGCGGCTGGTGGCCGGCCAGGTGGAACAGGTGGCTTCGCTCGTCGTCGGTCAGGCGCAGGGCCCGGGCCAGGGCACCGAGCAGCTGGGTCGACGGCTGGCTGCTACGGCCCTGCTCAAGGCGGACGACGTAGTCGACGGACATGCCGGCGAGCATGGCGACCTCCTCGCGGCGCAGGCCGGCGGTGCGGCGGCGGGGCCCGTCGGCGATGCCGACCTCGGCGGGGCGGATGGCCTCGCGCCGGCGCCGCAGGAAGTCGGCGAGCTGCTCACGCTGCATGCCTCCATGCTGCCCCAGGGACCGGGCACCGAGCCAGGGAGCGGCGCTCCCACGATATGCGCTCCGCTGCCGGCGGGCGGGAAAGCGGCGCAGGCTGGAGCCGAGATCAACCGATGAGGGAGAGTTTCGATGCAGACACGCAGTCTGGGCAACAAGGGGCCGAAGGTTTCCGCGGTGGGGCTGGGGGCGATGAGTATGTCGGGCGCGTACGGCCCGGCCGATCGCGAGGAGAGCATCGCCACCGTACGGGCCGCGCTGGACGCGGGGGTCACGCTGGTCGACACCGGTGACTTCTATGGCATGGGGCACAACGAGCTGCTGCTGTCGGAGGCGTTGCGGGGACGCGACCGGGACAGCTATCTGCTGAGTGTGAAGTTCGGGCAGCAGGTGGGGCCGGGCATGCGGTTCGCCGGTCAAGACTCCCGCCCGGCTTCGGTGCGGAACTTCCTGAGCTACTCGCTGACCCGGCTCGGCGTCGACTACGTGGACATCTACCGGCCGGCCCGGCTCGACCGGTCGGTGCCGATCGAGGACACGATCGGCGCGATCAAGGAGATGATCGACGCCGGTTATGTGCGGTATATGGGGCTCTCCGAGGTTGACGCGGAGACCATCCGGCGGGCGCACGCCGTACATCCGGTTGCTGATCTTCAGATTGAATATTCGCTGCTGTCGCGGGCGGTCGAGGCCGACGTGCTGCCCACGCTGCGGGAACTGGGCATCGGGCTGACCGCGTACGGGGTGCTGAGCCGTGGCCTGCTCTCGGGGAACTGGGTGCCGGGGCGGGCGGACGATCCGCGTAACCACAGTCCCCGCTTCTCCGCCGAGAACGCGTCGCACAACCTCGCCCTGGTGGAGGCATTGCGCCGGGCCGCGAACGCGAAGGGGTGCACGGTGGCGCAGTTGGCGATCGCGTGGGTGGCGGCGCAGGACCCGTCCATCGTTCCGCTGGTCGGTGCGCGCACCCGGCAGCGGCTGGCCGAGGCGTTGCCGGCCCTGGACGTGAAGCTGTCGGCCGATGATCTCGAAGAGATCGAGGCGGCCGTGCCGAAGGGTGCCGCGCGCGGTGACCGTTACCCGGCGGCGTTCATGTCGAGCCTCGGCGTCGGTAACTAGTGCCTCGTCATGCGGCCTTGAACGGGTAGTCCAAGACGAGGCACCAGGAACCCAGCGGGGCCGAGCGGTGTCGGAAAGATGCGACGAGTGGTCGGTGGGTACCGGAAGGGGCGAGATGGTTTCCTGGGGCAGGTTGATGCTGGCATCCTCGGTGGTCCTGCTGGCGGGGTGCACCACCACGACCAGCGGCGCGGCGCCGACGGCGGGTGCGGCCACCTCGGCGAGCACCGCGACCGCCTGCGCGACGCGGGTGGAGACGGGCTCCCTGCCCGACTGGGCGGACGCCGGTTTCAGCGGGGACGCGCGGGTGCCGCACGTCTTCGGCGCGAAGGGTGACATCGTGGCGGTGCTGTTCGCCCACCCGCTGCGGCAGGTCCGCGAAGACGGGTCGAACAACAAGATCCTGTGGGTGGCCCGCGCCGCCACGACCTCCCCCGACCCCACCGCGCCGGCGACCCTGGTGATCACCGCGAGGCTGGACGGCACCGACACCCGGGTGATCCGGGAGGTCCCCGGCGGCCCCGGTCCGTCGATCATCGACCTGCCCCAGGCCGGTTGCTGGCGCCTCGACCTGCGCTGGTCCGGGCACACCGACACGATGGACCTGGTTTACGCCCCCTGAGCTACACCGGTCGGCGCGGTGCCTGGGGCCGTGCGGAACCGGCGACGTCCCGGCCCGTCCTTGCCGCCACCGCCGCTTAGGGTGTGGTCGTGCCGATCACCTTTCAGCTTCCTGCGGGTCGGGCCACGGCGCTGACGTTCGCGGTGTCGCCGATGGTGGAGTTGGCCTGGGCGTGGCACGTGCTGGTCGGCACCGAGCACCACCCGGAGCGCGCGAAGTGGGCGGAGCGGGTCCTCGGTGAGCTGCCAGACGACCTGGCCGCGGAGCTGAGCGCATGGTCGTTCGCGGTTCGAGCGGTCCGCGCGACCGTGTTCGCGGATCCAACGCTGCCGCCGGCTCTCAATTGGGTCCAAGCGGTGACGGCGCTCCGGAGCATGCCTCCCGCGCAGTTCGCCGCTGCGATGCTTCGGCCGCTGCTGCGGGTGGGCGGGCGATCCGCCGACGTGGCCGACCACCGCGTGGGTGCCGAATTGATGGCGTTGTCGCGGGCGCGGGGAGCGGGGGCGACGCGGGCGGTGCGGCTGCTCCTGGAGAAGCCCGCCGCCGCGCAGGCCGCGGTGGTCGACATTCTGGAGGGCTGCTGGTCGGCCTTCTTCGCGGCCGAGTGGCGCCGGATCGAGCCCGCGCTGACTGGTGAGGTTCAGGCGCGATCGCGAATGGGTGCGCGCGGCGGCCCCCGGGCCGCGTTGTCTGGCTTGTCTCCTGCGGTGGCCATCGCTGAAGACGGCCGCGTCAGCATCGACAAGGTGCAGAGCAAGTCGTTGGCGGTGTCCGACCGTGGGCTGGTGCTGATCCCCACCGTCTTCGGCACCCCACACGTGTACGTCGCCGATGAGGCGGGCCGTCCGGTGGTGGTGCATTACCCGTTTCCACCGCCGGAGCGTGCGGCCGACCGGCGACTGACCCTGCGGCGGCTCGACGTGCTCGCTCATCCGGCGCGTCTGGAGGTGTGCCGCGCGATCGCGGTCGAGCCCAGGTCAGCGCGGGAGATCGCCCGGCTCTGGCAGCTCGATGAGACCGCGGTGACCAAGCACCTGTCCGCCCTGCGCCTCGCTGGACTGGTTCGCGCGGAGCGGGCTGGGCACTTTGTCCGCTACTCGCTGGAGGCGTCCGCCATCCAGACGATAGGCGCCGACCTGCTCGACGTGCTCCGTCGCTGATTCCCTGCCGAAGACGTGCAGGCATTGGCCACCGGCCGACGGTGCTCCCTACCGTGGCGGCCATGGTGACGCTCGACGAGACGATGCGGCGGTTGGCCGCCGACCGGGACCGGTTCCAGGTGGTCCGGGGCGCGCATGCGGCAACCCACCTGGGTGAGCTGGCGGCGGCATGACGCCGCTGTACGTGGCAGCGGACATCCACGGTCACCGGTCCGAACTCCGCGAGTCACTTCACGAGGCCGGGCTCGTCGACCGCACGGGGCACTGGTCCGGGGGTGGCGCGCGGTTGTGGCTGCTCGGCGACTACGTCGATCGGGGCCCGGACGGTATCGGCGTCATCGACGACATCCAGCGGCTCGCCGTCGCCGCAACTGCGGCGGGCGGCCACGTCGGGGCGTTGTTGGGTAACCACGAGGCGCAGTTGCTCGCCGCGCACCGGTTCGGCTCCATGCCCGTCGCCGGCTGGGACGAGCCCGGCGGGTTTCGCGGTGGCTGGGCGCGGTTCGGCGGACGTGAGACGGACCTGCACCAACTGACGCCACAGCATGTCGAGTGGATGACGCGGCTGCCCGCGGTCACGGTCGTCGACGGGTTCCTGCTCGTGCACTCGGACACCGCCCGGTACCTGGAACTGGGATCCGGCGTGACCACCGTGAACGCGGCAGTCACCACGGCTCTCGGCTCCAGCGACCCCGCTGCGTGGCTGGACTTCTGTGGCCGGCTGAGCGATCGGGGTGCCTTTCGTGACGCCGAGCAGGCGAACCCCGACGATCCGGTATCGCTGATGCTGCGCACACTCGGAGGCAGCGTGCTCGTCCACGGCCACAGCACCCTCACCAAGCACTTCGGCGTCGCACCGCAGGATGTCACAGCCGCGCTGCGGTACGCCGACGACAGAGTCATCGCCATCGACGGCGGCGTCTACGAGGGCGGCCGGATCCTGCTCACTCGACTCCGCTGACCCTGGCTAGGCTGCCTGGCGTGCTGGAGGACGAGCGGGTGACGGCGGCCCGAAACAACGCCGAATGGTGCGACATCGTCTGCGGCAGCCACGGGCTGGCCGGCCGTACCGACGCCGACGCCTGGTCGGTCCCCCACCGTTCGCCACAGTGGTACCCGGACGCGGTCACCCTGCGGCCGGGCGTCGACGCCGAGGCCCTGCTGACCCGGATCGACGCGGGGCCCGGCGCGTCGGTGAAGGACAGCTTCGCCGACCTCGACCTGTCCGGGTACGGGTTCCGGGTGCTCTTCGACGCCCAGTGGATCCACCGGCCACCGTCGGCACCGCCTGTCGACACACCGCTGGCCCCGGTCACCACACCCAACGATCTGACGGCCTGGGCGGCAGCCCACGGCGGTGGGGAGCTGTTCCGCCCCGCGCTCCTGGCCCACCCCCGGGTACGGTTTCTCGCCCGTTACGACGACCGGGGTGTGATCATCGGTGGGGCGGTGCTCAACGGCGACGGCCCGTACGGCGTCTCCAACCTGTTCACCCGCACCGACAACTCCCGGGACATCTGGCGCGCGGTGTGCGCCACAGTGCCCAACGCGCCGCTGGTCGGCTACGAGACCACCCCGGACCTGACGCCGGCGCTCTCCGCCGGCTTCACCACCACCGGCCCTCTCCGCATCTGGCTGCACCCCTAACGCTCCGGCCACTGGCTGCGCGCACGGACAGCTATGCTGGGCGGCATCGGCACCGATCCGGCCATCACCGGGGAGCCTCCGGAAGAACGGGCAGTTCGACCGCCCCAGTAGAACCGGACGTAGCGGCACGTCACGTCGCGAAATTGAGCGGCGCCTGCACCATCGAGGCGCAAGCGGGGTGGTACCGCGGAGTCCTGGCCATACGCCCGGCGCTTCGTCCCCGCGTGGGCAGTGAGCTGATGCCCGCGCGAGCGGACGTGGAGTGTAGGGAGAACGTCGGTGCCGGACGGTCCGTTGAAGTCACCATTCGTGCCACTGCCCACCAAGGTCGACCTTGGTGGGATGGACCGTGCGGTCATCGAGTGGTGGCAGGCAAACAACGTGTTCAACCGGAGTCTGGAGCAGACGGCCGACGGTCCGCCGTGGGTGTTCTACGAAGGGCCGCCGACCGCCAACGGCACACCGGGCACCCACCACATCGAGGCGAGGGTCTTCAAGGACCTCTTTCCCCGGTACCGGACGATGCGGGGCTTCTCGGTGCCGCGCCGTGCCGGGTGGGACTGCCACGGCCTGCCCGTCGAACTCGCTGTGGAAAAGGAACTGGGGCTCGGCGGCAAGCCCGACATCGAGAAGATGGGCGTCGCGGAGTTCAACGCCCTGTGCCGCACCTCGGTGCTGCGGCACGTGGACGAGTTCGTCCAGCTCAGCCAGCGTATGGGTTACTGGATCGACCTGGAGCATCCGTACCAGACCATGTCCCCGGAGTACGTGGACAGCGTCTGGTGGTCACTGAAGCAGATCCACGACGGCGGGCGGCTGGTGGAGGACTTCCGGGTCGCGCCGTACTGCACCCGCGACGGCACGACCCTGTCCGACCACGAGGTGGCGCAGGGGTACGAGACCGTCACCGACCCCTCCGTGTACGTGCGGTTTCCGTTGCGCGGGGACGTAGCCGGCCACAGCGGCGTCGACCTGCTGGTCTGGACCACCACCCCGTGGACGCTGGTGTCCAACACCGCCGTCGCCGTACATCCCGCGGTGACGTACGCCCTCGCCCGCACCGGGCAGGGCACGTTCGTCGTCGCCGAACCGCTGACCCAGCGGGTCCTCGGCGACGAGGCGGAGATCCTTGCGACCGTACCCGGGTCGGCCCTGGAGGGTTTGGGGTACGAGCGGCCGTTCGACCTGGTGGACATCCCGGACGCGCACCGGGTGGTCCTCGCGGAGTACGTCACGACCGAGGACGGCACCGGCCTGGTGCACCAGGCGCCGGCCTTCGGCGCGGACGACCTCGCCGTCTGCCGCGCGTACGGGTTGCCGCTGGTGAACCCGGTCGCCCCGAACGGGCGGTTCAACGACGGCATCGACCTGGTCGGTGGGGTGTTCTTCAAGGACGCCGACGCGTTGCTCATCGACCGCCTGAAGACGTCTGGTCGGTTGTTCCGGCACGAACCGTTCGAGCACCCCTACCCGCACTGCTGGCGGTGCCACACGCCGCTGATGTACTACGCGCAGCCGTCCTGGTACATCCGGACGACCGAGGTCCGCGACGAGCTGACGCGGGAGAACGAGAACACCAACTGGTTCCCGGAGCACATCAAACACGGCCGCTACGGCGACTGGCTGAAGAACAACATCGACTGGGCGGTGTCCCGCGCCCGGTACTGGGGCACCCCGCTGCCGCTGTGGCGATGCCCCGACAACCACGTGACAGCTGTCGGTTCCCGTAGGGAGCTCGGGGAACTGGCGGGCGCCGACCTGTCCGAGCTGGATCCGCACCGCCCGTACGTCGACGAGATCACCTTCGCCTGCCCGGACTGCGGCCAGATCGCCACCCGCGTCCCCGAGGTGATCGACGCCTGGTACGACTCCGGGGCGATGCCGTTCGCGTCGTTGGGCTACCCCCACGTGCCGGGCAGCAAGGAGATCTTCGAGCGCACCTACCCGGCCCAGTACATCTGCGAGGCGATCGATCAGACGCGGGGGTGGTTCTACACGCTGATGGCGGTGGGCACGCTGGTCTTCGACCGGTCCCCTTACGAGAACGTCGTCTGCCTCGGGCACATCCTGGCCGAGGACGGCCGCAAAATGAGCAAACACCTGGGCAACATCCTGCTGCCGATCCCGTTGATGGACACGCACGGCGCCGACGCGGTGCGCTGGTTCATGGCGTGCTCCGGCTCACCGTGGTCGCCGCGCCGGATCGGGCCCGGCCCGCTCGACGAGATCGTCCGCAAGGTGTTGATGACCTACTGGAACACCGCGGCGTTCTTCTCCCTCTACGCGGCGAACTCGACGTGGGCGCCGCATCTGGCGCAGCCGGTCGCCCAGCGACCGGTGTTGGACCGGTGGATCGTCGGCGAGGTCCACGCCCTCGCGGCCGCCGTTGACGAACGGATGCAGAACTACGACACGGCGCGCGCCGGCCGACTGCTCGCCGACTTCATCGACGACCTGTCGAACTGGTACGTACGGCGGTCGCGGCAGCGTTTCTGGGAGGGCGACCCCGACGCCCTCACCACCCTGTACGAGTGCCTCGACATCCTCACGCGGCTACTGGCGCCGTTCATTCCCTTCGTCACGGAGGAGGTGTGGCAGCAGGTCGTCCGGCGCGGTGCCGAGTCGGCTCCGGAGTCGGTGCACCTGGCGACCTGGCCCACACCCGACACCACACTGATCAGCACGGAGTTGTCGGCCCAGGTGGCCACGGCGCGGGCGTTGGCCGAAGCGGGGCGGTCCGCGCGTAAGGCGAGCAGTCTGCGGATCCGTCAGCCGTTGAGCCGGGCCCTCGTGGGGCTGCCGGCCGGCACCGTTCTCCCGCAGGCGTTGCTGGACGACATCGGCGACGAGTTGAATGTGAAGGTCCTCCAGCCGCTCGATCCCCAGGGCGGGGTCATCGACGTGCAGGTCAAAGCGAACTTCCGGACCCTGGGCCGCCGGTTCGGCAACCGCACCCAGCACGTCGCGAAGGCGATTGCCGCCGTGGCCCCCCGGGACCTGGTCGACGGCGTCCGGGCGAACGGGACGTACCCCCTGTCGGTCGACGGTGCGCAGGTCGAGGTGGGCCTGGACGACATCCTGATCACGGAGGTGCCGCGCACCGGTTGGGTCGTGGAGTCCCAGCGCGGCGCGACGATCGCGTTGGACACCGAGATCACCCCCGAACTGGCAGCCGAGGGCGTCGCACGCGACGTCGTCCGCATCATCCAGCAGGCCCGCCGCGACGCCGACTTCGAGGTCTCCGACCGGATCACGGTGTCGATCGCCGCCCCCGCGGACGTCGCGGCGGCCATCTCCACGCATCAGAAGCTCATCGCGCACGAGACCCTCGCGCTCCAGCTGACGGTTGCGGACGCGTTGTCCGAGGGGTTCTCCGGCACGGTGGGCGACGGTCAGGAGATTGTGGTGCACGTCGTGCGGGCCTGAGCGGTGACGGGGTGGACGATCAGTGGAGACGGGTCAGGTCTTCCCGGGTCAGGCGTAGGGCTCCAGCGGCGATGTTCTGCACCAGGTGCTCCGGGTCCGAGGTGCCGGGGATGGCGAGCACGTGGGGGCCCTGGTGCAGGGTCCAGGCGAGGCGTACCTGCTGCGGGGTGACGCCGTGGGCGCGGGCGACCGGCTCCACGGCCTCGCCCTGCGCGGTGCTCGCGCCCGCCTCCCGCCCGGTGCCGGCCACCGCGAAGAACGGCACGTAGGCGATGCCCCGCTCACCGCAGAGCCGGACGAACGCGTCCTGCTCCCGGTAGGCGTCCACCCCGTAGTTGTTCTGTACGCAGACCACCGGAGCGATGCCCGCCACCTCGTCCAGCTGTTCCGGCCGGACGTTGGAGAGCCCGAGGTGCCGGATCAGCCCGGCGGTCCGCAACTCGGCGAGCGCGCCGAACCGGTCGGCCACCGGCACCGCACCCGGCCCTCGGCCGAGGCGCAGGTTCACCACGTCGAGCTGGTCGCGGCCGAGCCGGCGAAGGTTCTCCTCCACCTGGGCCCGCAACTGCGCCGGGGTGAACGCCTCGGTGAAGCCCGCCTCCGGGTCGTACCCGAAACCGACCTTGGTGGCGATCACCAGGTCCTCCGGGTACGGGGCGAGCGCCGCGCGGATCAGCTCGGTGGCGTAGCGGGCCGGGCCGGTGCCGACGCGCAGCGTGCCGCCGGGCGAGACGTAGAACGCGGCAGTGTCGATGTGGTTGACGCCCAGTTCCACGGCGCGGCGCAGCAGGGCGACGGCCCGGTCAGGGTCGGGGTTCGCGGTGATCCGCATGGAGCCGAAGCCCATCCGGTGCACGGCGCGGTCGCCCAGGGTCCAGGTGCCCGCCGCAGCGGCGGTGATCTCGTCGGTTGGCATCGGGCGACCGTAACCAGTGCGGGTGCGCGGCGCAGTCGGCCACGCACCCGATACCGCCCGACGGCGAAATGGGTTAGTTTTTAACTACCGACGGAGCAGTTTCAGCGGAGCGCGGCGGGCGCAGCACCGGCACCAGCAGCAGGGTCGGCAGCAGCAGCAGCGGCACCGCCAGCAGCGCGCGTAGGGTGCCCACCTCGTCGCCGACCAGCCCCAGCAACGGCGGGCCGCCGAGGAACGCGGTGTAGCCGATCACCGCGACCACGCTCACCCGCACCGCCGCGTGCGCCTCGTCGTCGGCCGCCGCGCTCATCCCGACCGGGAAGCCCAGCGACGCACCCAGGCCCCACAGCGCGACGCCGATGACGGCCACCGGCCCGGAGCCCGCCAGCACGGCCAGACCGGCGCCGACCACGGCGAGGCCGATGGTGCCGCTGAGCACCGGCACCCGACCCCACCGGTCCAGCGCGATGGTGCCGACGGTGCGTCCGACGGTCATGCCCACCACGAAGACCGCGAAGACCGCCGCGCCGGCGGCCTCGCTCAGGTCCCGTCCATCGATGAACGCAACGGCCAGCCAGTCGTTGGCGGCACCCTCGGTGAACGCCGCGACCAGCACGAACAGCCCGATCAGCAGGGTGCGCGGCTCCCGCCAGGCGGCGATTTGCGCCCGGCGACGGGCGGCCGGGGTGGCGTCCGCCGGGTCGCCGGTGTGATCGCTGCCCACGGGTAGGAACGTCCGGGCGGCGAGCGCGGTGCCGGTCACGACGACCACCGCCACCGCGACGAGATGCGCGCCGACCGAGACGTCGAACCGGGCCGCCCCGGCCCCGAGCGCCGCTCCGGCCACCGAACCGAGGCTCCACCCGGCGTGGAACCGGGGCATGATCGTACGGCCCAGCCGCCGTTCCACCGACGCGCCCTCGACGTTCATCGCCACGTCGCAGGCGCCGGAGCCGTAGCCGAGGGCGACCAGTCCCAGGGCGACGATGGCGAACGACCCGGTCATCGTGGCGCCCAGCCCCGCCACGGTCAGGCCGACCGCGACCAGCACGGTGGCCATCGTGACGGTACGGGCCGCACCGAATCGCTGGGCGAGCAGGCCGGAGGTGGGCATGGCCAGCAGCGCACCGACACTCATCGCCAGCAGCAGCAACCCGAGTCGGCCGGCGGAGAGGTCCAGCGCCTCCCGGACCGCCGGGACGCGGGAGAACCAACTGCCGACGGCGAGCCCGTTGAGCGTGAAGGTGACGGCGACGCCGTTGCGGGCGAGCCGCACCGTACGCAGTGTCGGCGATGCGGTGTCCCGGGCTACGGGTCGACTGGTGGGGGCGCTCACGAGGGTAGGTCCTCTTTCTCGGGGTGATCTCCTGGCACGATCGCACACCTGAGAGCGCTACCACCACAACCCGGGACCGCCCCTTACCGCTGCTGCTCCGGCCAGGGCATGATGTGAGCAGGCGTTGATCCGACCGGACGGGCCGCAGGAGGCGACGATGACGACAGCGGCACAGCGGCCGGCCACTCTCGAGGACGTGGCCCGGGTCGCCGGGGTGTCCCGGTCCACCGCGTCGCGGGTGATCGCCGGCACGGGGTTCGCCTCGCCGGCCGCCCGGAAACAGGTCACGGCAGCCGTCGACCAGCTCGGCTACGTGCCCAACCCAGTCGCCCGGGCGCTGGTCAGTGGCGGGGGCGGCGTACGCCTGGTGGTGGCCGTTCTGGGTGCCAGCGACGCGGTGCTGGACGACCCGTACGTGCACCATGTGGTCGGCGCGGCCGCCCGGGTGTGCACGCCCGCCGGTGTCGGGGTGGCGCTGTACTGGCTGCCGTTCGGCGACCCCCGCAGCCTCGACCAACTCGACGGGGATCGCAGCGTGTGCGGGGTGATCCTGGTCAACACCACCGAAGAGCTGCTGGCGGCGGTGCCCCGGTCGCTGCGCGGTCGGGTGGTCTCGATCGGCGTCGGCTCGGCGACCGTGCCGTCGTTCGACGTCGACAACGCCGCCGGTTCCGAAGCGGTGCTGCGCCACCTGTACGCCTCGGGTCGCCGCCGGATCGCCATGGTGACCGGCCCCCGGTGGCTGCCCTGCGCGCAACGCCCGGTGCAGACGTACCGCCGACTCATGGCCGAGGCCGGCCTGCCGGAGCGGATACTTCCCGGGGACTTCAAGGCGGCGCGCGGCCGGACGGCGGCCGGCGAGGCGCTGCACCGCTGGCCGGACATCGACGCGATCTACGCGATCAGCGACGACACCGCGCTCGGGGTGATCGCGGGCCTGCGGGACGCCGGTGCGCGGGTGCCCGCGGACGTCGCGGTGGCCGGCTTCGACGACATTCCGTTGGCCGGGATGACCGCCCCGGCGCTGACGACGGCGAGTCATCCGGTGGGGCGGATCGCCGCCGCCGCGGCCACCGCCCTGCTGGACGGGCGCCCGGCGGCCCCGGTGACCCTCTTCCCGTCCGCCCTGGTGGCGCGGGCCAGCGCCTGAGTCGACGCTCGGCCGAGCGCGCTGACGGTTAACCCCGTACGGGCCGGGTAACCGCGTCGGACCTTTCGTCCACCGTGAGGAGCGCCGACCCGTGTCCGACTCCGCGCCGTCGCACTGGGACCCGGCGCCGAGCCCCCGGGACGGCCGGTTGACCGCCCGCCGCCACCCGCCGGTGGCGTCGGGCCGCACCGGGCTGGTGCCGATGACCGGCCCCGACGGTGACCGGCTGGCCCTGGGGTACGCCCCGGAGCCCGCGGCCGACGGTTCGGCGTACCGGTTGGTGCTGCTCCTGCACGGCGCGGGCGGCTCGGCGCGACAAGGGCTGGACCTGCTGTTGCCGGTCGCGGACGCGCAGCACCTGCTGCTGGTCGCCCCGGACTCGTCGGCGGCCAGTTGGGACCTGATCGCCGGCGGCTTCGGGGCGGACGTGGGGCGCATCGACGGGCTGTTGGCGACCGTCTTCGACACCTACCCGGTGGCCGACGTGACGGTCGGCGGCTTCTCCGACGGCGCCTCGTACGCGCTGTCGCTGGGCCTTACGAACGGGGATCTGATCGACGCGGTGCTGGCCTTCTCCCCCGGTTTCGCCGCGCCACCGGTCACCCACGGCCGACCACGGATCTTCATCTCGCACGGCGTCGACGACCGGGTGCTGCCGATCGACGTGTGCAGCCGCCGCCTCGTCCCCCGCCTGCACGATCTCGGCTACGACGTGACCTACCAGGAGTTCCCTGGCGGCCACGACATCCCCGCCCCGATCCGCGACTCCGCCATCGCCTGGCTCACCGCCCATCCTCCACGGGCAGGGAACCACCCTTGAGCGGTGCGGGCGTCAGACCGGCGGGAGGCCGAGGGCGTCGTCGACGCGGGCGAGGACGGCGGCGTCGTCCTCCGGGTTGACGCCGCGCAGCAGGTCGATGGCCGTGGCCCGGACCTGTCCGATGATCATCGCTAGGGGGAGGGTCTGCGTGGGACCGAAGAGCTGGCCGGCGGCGTGCACCGCGGCCAACGCCGACCCGTCGGCCCGGGTGGCGTGCCGGTCGGCGGTCTCCTCCTGCCCGTTCAGGTCAGCGGCGAGGGCGGCACCGGCCTGACGGACCGCCTCGGCCAGTGACCGCAGGGCGGTGCCCAGCTCGGGCGGGGCCGGAGTGTGCAGCCGGCTGAGTGTCACGCCCGCACGGGCCAGCACCCGGACGTTGCGGACCGCGTAGTCGATCTGCCGGATCGACTCGTCCACCGAGCGCAGCCGACCCATGTGCCGACGTCGACGGACGTTGAGCCGCAGCGCCTCACCGGCGGCCAGCACACCGTCGCGCAGCCCGTCCACCCGGGCGTCCATCCCCCGCGCCTGCCTCAGCGCGGCGACCGCCGCCGGCTCGTCGCGGTCCTCCAGCGCGTCGGCGATCCCGCCGAGCAGCCCGGACAACTCGTCGAAGGTCCGCCGCACCTCGGCGACCAGCGGCGCCAGCGGATGCCGGGCGTCGACCAGCAGGCTGGCCGCGAGGGCGACCGCGCCACCGACCAGCGCGTCGACAAAGCGGAACGGCACCAACGAGCCGTCCGGCGGTGCGACCACCACCAGGTAGAGCGCGGAGACCGCCGCCTGCACCAGCGTCACGCCGGTGGCGCCGAAGGCCACCGCGAGGAGGACGGTGAGCAGGATGACGGTGAACACCGTCCAGGTGCTGCCCGGGCCGAGCGCCTGCACCACCAGGTCCGCGACGAGCACGCCGGCGGCGACCCCGAGGATGACCTCGACGGCCCGGCGGATGCGCTGCCCCCGGGCCTGACCGAGGACGATCAGCGCGGCAGCCGGCGCGAAGAAGGGCTGCGGGTGCCCGAGCCACCGGGTGGCCAACAGCCAGGCCACGGTCGCCGCGACGGTCGCCTCCAGCACCGGCCGCCAGCCGTGCCGCAACCGCCCGCCGGCCGTCCGCAGGCCGCTGAACCGCACCATCGCCCAACCTCTCCCACCTACGCTGGCCGGCCCACCGCCCCAGCCCACCGCCCCAGCCCACCGCCCCGACCCGACACCAGGCCGCCAGCTCACCACACCCGCCACCAGCTCACGTCGGCGCACCGGCACGCCGCCAACCCGCGACACCACACCGCACCGCCGTCACGGCCCAGCCAAGCCCGGCCCAGCCCAGCCCGGCACAGCCCGGCACAGCCCGGCCCGGCCCGGCACGGCCCGGCCCGGCCCGGCACAGCCCGGCACGGCCCGGCCCGGCCCGGCACAGCCCGGCACAGCCCGGCACGGCCCGGCCCGGCACAGCCCGGCACGGCACAGCCCGGCACGGCACGGCACGGCCCGGCCCGGCACGGCCCGGCACGGCCCGGCCTTGTCAGGTCACGACAAACACCACCAGCTCACGCCGGCGCACCGCCAAAGTGCGACACCACGCCGCCGGCTCACCGCGGCACACCATCCGCTCCCCCTTTGGAGCTGATGCCGTAAACGAATCAGGCTCGATGTCGTAAACGATTCAGCTCCAAAGGGCCCGTCCACGGCAATGCCGGCAGCCCACGGCATCCGAGCCGATCGCCTCCCATTACGCGTCAGAGTTGATCACCGGGCTACCTTGCGACCCGGCCGGTACCAGCACGCAGCCAGGCCCGTACACCACCAGGCCCACGCGCCGTCAGGCCACGCGCCGTCGGGCCCGCGCGCCGTCAGGCCCGGCCACCGTCAGGCCACGCGCCGTCAGGCCCGCGCGCCACCAGGCCCGGCCACCGTCGGCCCGCGCGCCACCAGGCCCGCGCACACGACAGGGCACGGCGACCCGCTCGCCGACCGGCGCCGGTCGGGTCAGCTTCCGGTGAGGGCGCGCAGCAGCGTACGGACGGCGGCGCTCAGGTCGGCCCGGCTGGCCGCGGTACCGGGCTGCGGGGCGCTGAGCGCGCCCGCGCCGGCCAGTCGGTCGAAGAGCAGCCCGTCCACGAACGCCACGAACTGGTCGCCCTGCCGGTCGGGGTCGGTGGCCCCGGCCCGGGTTAGCAGGTCCCGGGCCTGCCCCCGCAAGCCGGTGCCGTGTTGCAGGATGCCGCGCAACTCGGGCCGGTGCACCGCCTCCAGCAGGCACGCGTAGCGGGCGAGGCTCCGGCTGCGTCCGGTGCTCAACCAGCGGTCGAGCACCTCGGCGACGCCGGCGGCGAGCGCGTCGAGGTCGCCGCTGTCGAGCCGGGGGGCAGGGTTCGGGGGTGGCGGGCCGGTCGGCAGGTCGTACGCGGCAAGGTCGGCCCGGTCCCGTTCGGCGAGGCGTCCGACGACCGCCTCGATCAGCGCCTGTCGGGTCCGCAGGTACGCGGAGGTGGTGCCCGGAGGCATTCCGGCGCGGCCGTCGACCGCCCGGTGGGTCAGGGCTCGCATGCCACCGTCGGCGATCAGTTCGATGGCAGCGTCGGTCAGCGTCGCGATCCGGTTCGCCCGCGCCGTCATGGCACTCCTCCCTTCCGGTGGTCCGCAGGTAGTATCACTCTTCTACAGATGTAGAAGGAGGATCGACATGGTCGACTCACACGCGGTGGTGGTGGGCGCCGGCATCGGCGGGTTGAGCGCGGCGCTCGCCCTGCACCGGCACGGGTGGCGGGTCACCGTGCTGGAGCGCGCCCCCGAGATGCGCGAGGTCGGTGCCGGCCTGAGCCTGATGGCCAACGCGGTGCGCGCGCTGGACGCCCTCGGCCTCGGTCCGGCCCTGCGCCGGGGTGGACACGGCGAGGCACCCGGCGGAATCCGCAACCGGCACGGGCGGTGGTTGTCCCGGGTGGACGCCTCGGAGATGGTCCGACAACTGGGCACCACGGCGCTCGGCGTGCACCGGGCCACGCTGCACCGCACCCTGCGCGAGGCTCTGCCCGCCTCGTCCCTGCACACCTCCGCCGCGGTGGAGCACGTCGAGTCGGGCCCGGACCGGGCCGAGGTGCGTTATCAGGGGCCGGACGGCCCGCACACCCTCAGCGCCGATCTGGTGGTCGGCGCCGACGGCCTGCGCAGCCGGGTCCGCGCCCAGCTCTGGCCGCAACACCCCGGCCCGGTGTACGCCGGATCGACGACGTGGCGAGCGGCCATCGCCTTTGCCGAACCGGTCCCGGCCGCCATCAGCTGGGGGCCGGGGGCCGAGTTCGGCATGGTGCCGATCGGCGACGGCCAGCTCTACTGGTACGGCGCGCTGAACGCCCCGCCCGGCGGCCACGCCCCCGACGAACTGGCGGCCGTGCGGGAGCGCTTCGGCGACTGGCACGACCCGATTCCGGCGCTTCTCGCGGCAACCCCACCCGACGTCGTGCTGCGCAACGACATCCACTACCTGGCCGTGCCGCTGCCCTCGTACGTGCGGGGGCGGGTGGCGCTGCTCGGCGACGCCGCCCACGCGATGACGCCCAACCTCGGGCAGGGCGCCGGGCAGGCCATCGAGGACGCGGTGGTGCTCGGCGCGGTCTGCGCCGGCGGCGCCGAGGGGTTGCCGGCCGCCCTGGCCGCGTACGACGCGCAGCGCCGACCGCGAACCCAGGCCGTCGCCCGGGCCTCCACCACCGCCGGCCGATTCGGACAGCAGCTGCACAACCGGATCGCCGTCGGGATGCGCGACACCGCCTTGCGGCTCACCCCGGGCCGGGTCGCCCTGCGCAGCATGGCCCGCTACGCGGACTGGCGACCGCCCGCGGGCTGAGCCGGCCCAGCGATCCGGCCGGTGGCCAGGGCGGCGTACTCCGCCGAGGCGAGGAACTCGGTCAACACCTCCACGGTGCCCGGTGTCCAGGGACGACCGTCGAGCACTTCGGCACCGGGGACGAAGAGCATCGCAGCGCCCTCGCCGAGCACCACGTCCTCCTGCCGGGCCCTGGTGCTGCCGAGGAAGTAGTGCTTCACCCGGGCCAGCTCGGGCAGCGTCTGCACGGCGACCGGGTGCAGTGGACCGTCGGCCCGCAGGCCGGTCTCCTCCAGCAACTCCCGCTCGGCGGTCTGCTCCGGCGTCTCCCCCGGCTCGCCGTGGCCGCCGGGCAGCCCCCACACGTTCGGGTGGTGCGTCGCGTTGCTGTCGCGCAGTTGCAACAGCAGCTGCCCCTCGGGATCTACCAGCAGGACGCACGCGACAATTCTCATCCGACCAGACTACGGCCGACGACGAACCGTCATGGCCCCAAAGCTCCAGAATAGTCATTCGGGTCGCCGTCGGGGCTAATCAAAGGCGACAGTGCGCCGGTACAATCGGCGACTTCGTTGTGACCGATCGCTGACTGCTGATGGTGAAAGCGATCACACACACTGAGCCCATGAACAGGAGAGTCAACCGCGGTAGGGCACTCCGCGTCGCGGTGTGCCTCCTTCTTCTCGCCGCGCTGAGCGGCTGCATGCAACTCAACATGGGGTTGACCGTCAACGCCGACGACACGGTCGACGGGCAGCTCCTGCTGACGGCCCAGAAGTCCGTGCTGAGCGGTCGTAACAAGAACCTCCCGGTCGCCTTCGCGGAGTTGCGGCAGAACATCCCCGCCCTACCGGCGGGCGAGGAAACCCTTTACCAGGACGCCACTTTCTACGGCTCCCAGATCAGTTACCGCAAGGCACCGCTGGCCGGTTTCGACACCGAGAGCGTGAAACTGGTCAGGGACGGCGATCTCTACCGCTTCACGCTGCCGCTCGATCCCAAGAAATATGGCGGAAAGGTTGCGGAGCAGAATCCGCAAAATCAACAGGCGTTCCTCAAGCTCATGTCGTTCGAGATCTCGGTGACATTTCCCGGCCGGGTGATCGACAGCAATGGCACCGTCAACGGCCGTTCGGTCAGTTGGAAGGTCGATCCCAACCAGGAGAAGCCAGCCGAGCTACGGGCAGTGGCCGAGGCGCCACCACGACCGTCCACCTCGCCGGTTGCCGCCGGCGAGGAGGACGACGGCGGATTCCCCTGGCTGCTGGTCGTCGGCGGTGTCCTCCTCCTGCTGCTGCTCGCCGCGGTGGGCGTACTCCTGGTTCGCCGCCGTCACCCCGCGGCGCCGGCTGCGCCCGGTCCGACCCCGCCGCCGGGCCCGCCCGCCGGCGCCCCGGGGCCCGGCTGATCCATCTGGTGGCCGGCTCAGCCGGCCACGCCCGGCCCCGGCCGCCCCCGAAACGACGGCGACCGGCCCCGGTGCTCCCCGCACGGGCACCGGACCTCACCACCACCACATCCCGGTCGCACCATCGCAGAAGGGGGATCGTCATGAACGATCTCTTCACCTGGGCAGCCCTGGGGACCATCGCCGGCGCGAGCGCCGCCACCCTGCTGGCCACCAACGTCATCGGCGGGCTGATCGGCCCGAGCGGCGACAAGCTCCGCAAGTGGATCGCCATCGCCATCGCGCTGCTGCTGTCCTACGTGACGGCGGCGTTCGCCGACGACGCCGGCGGCGAAAAGTGGATCATCGCGTTCTTCAACGCGCTGGTCATCTTCTCCGCCGCGCTCGGCGTCAACCAGTTCCCGCCCGGCAACCGACAGGCGACGCCGACCCAGGTCGCGAGCGGTCGTGAGCCCCGAGTCTTCCGTTCCTGGGTCTGAGGGGTGCTGTCATGGTCTTCGGAATTCTCAGCGCAGCCATCCAGGTCGGCTTCGCCGCCCTGCTCGGCTTCCTCGCCGGTGGCCCGATCGGGCTGCTGATCGGCACCGTCGTGGGCCTGGTGGTCGGCGCGGTCTTCGGCTGGTCGGTGGCCTCCGCCGGGGTGTACGCCTCGGACGCCCGCGGCATCTTCCTCTTCGTCGTCGACCACACCTGGAGTCTGCTCAACACGGTCGTCGGCGCCATCTACCTGACCGTGCACCTGATCTTCGGGCACTCGCTGGACCGGCCCACGTCACTGAACAGCGGTCGGGTCAGCGTGGTGGAGGGGGTCTCACCCCGCTACGCCACCACCATCGGCACCGTCTGCGCCGGCTCCAGCTCCGGCATCCAGCGGCACGAGGACGTGCACATCTTCCAGGGTCGCCTGCTCGGGCCGCTCTACATCCCCCTCGTCCTGGCCAACTACGTCCTGTTCACCATCGCGCCGGTGTGGCTGCTCTACCACGACCACACCAACGCGCCGATCAACCGCTTCACCCGGTACTTCGAGATCGGCGTCTACCCGCACGTGTGGAACGAGGCCATCGCGTACCGGATCCAGGGGACGCCGCCGCGATGACCACCCACGGGCGCGGACCGATCGAGACCGCCACCGCCGAGCTGGTCGCCTGGGTGACCAGCGCGGCGGGGGAACCGGTCCCGGTCGGCCCGCCCCGCGCGTGCGACGACGCCGACGGGCTCATCCTCTGGCCCCTCGAACTGCGCCCGGCCCGGCAGACCCGCTCCAGCGGCGCGGTCCGCGAACCGTACCGGTTCACGGTCCGCCACCTGCTCTGCGTCACCGGTCCGGCCGGGTTGCCCCGGCTGGACCGGGTGCTCACCGCCGCGACCAGCGACGGCAGCTACCCGGTCGTGCTGGAGGCCGGTGATCCACCACTGTGGGCGGCGTTCGGTACGGCGCCCCGACCGGCGTTGCTGATCGACGTCGCGGCGCAGGTGGACCACCCGACCCCGGCCGCGCCGCCGGTGCTGCAACCGCTGCGGTTGCGGCAACTCGACGTACGCAGCCTCAGTGGGCGGGTGGTCGGCCCCCAGGAGCAGCCACTGGCCGCGATGCGGGTCGAGCTGCCCGGCACCGGGTCCGCCACCCGCACCGACACCGAGGGCCGATTCCTGATCGTCGGCGTCCCGCACGACCCCGAGCACCCGAGCCCGGTCCGGCTGCGGCTGACCGGACGCGGGCTCGTCCTCACCGCCGACGTCGACCCGGCCGAGGACGACATCGTCATCGTCTGCGCGCCACCGACCCACTGACACCCACAGGCACAGGAGGACCGATGCCCAGTTACTTCTCCCCCGGCATCTATGTCGAGGAGGTCCCCAGCGGCGCCCGACCGATCGGGCCGGCGAGCACCAGCATCGCCGCCTTCGTCGGCGTCGCCCCGGACCGCTCCGCCCACCTGGGCAAGGCGGTGCCGGTCAACAACTGGACGGAGTTCCTGCGGCTCTTCGCCGGTGGGGAGCGGGTGGAGAGCACCCCGTTGGCCCGGGCGGTCTTCGGCTTCCTGGACAACGGGGGTGCCCGCTGCTGGGTGGTCAACGTCGGCGAGGGTGGCGCGATCACCGGCACCGGGCAGCGGCGTGGCGGTCTGCAACTGCTGGAGGCCGTCGACGAGATCTCCATCATCGCCGCGCCAGGTTTCCACGACGTGGTGTCCCACGAGGCGCTGCTCAGCATGGCCGAGCGCACCCGCACCATGGTGGCGATCTGCGACCCGGCACCGGATATCGACGACATCTCCGCGTTGACCCGGGTCGCCACGCCGTCCTCCGGCAAACCCCCCAAGCCCGCCGAGGGTACGGGCGGTGGCGCGGCCGGCGGTCCCGGCGGCGGTCCGGCCCAGCCGGGCGGTTCCGGCGGCCATGAGGGGGCCGCCTACCGGCCGCGACAGTCCGAGTTCGGCGCGTTCTACTACCCCTGGCTGCGGGTGCGCGACCCGATCAGCGGCGAGTTGGAACTCACCCCGCCGAGCGGGCACCTGGCCGGCATCTGGGCCCGCACCGACGCCCTGCGCGGGGTGCACAAGGCACCGGCCAACGAGCCGGTACGCGGTGCCGTCGACCTGGGCTACCTGGTCACCCGACCGGAACACGACGTGCTCAACCCCAAGGGTGTCAACGTGATCCGCTACTTCGCCGGCGAGGGCATCCGCGTCTGGGGCGCCCGAACGCTCGCCGCCGAGGCCAGCGAGTGGCGCTACCTCAACGTCCGACGCCTCAGCATCGCCATCGAGCAGGCCATCGCCAACGGCACCCGGTGGATGGTGTTCGAGCCCAACGACTTCACCCTCTGGCGTTCGATCCGGCGCGACATCGGCGCGTTCCTCACCCGGGTGTGGCGCGACGGCGCACTGCTGGGGCGCAGCCCGGAGGAGGCGTTCTTCGTCAAGTGCGACGAGGAGACCAACCCGCCCGACGTCCGCGACGCGGGCATGGTGATCGCCCACATCGGCATCGCGGTCGTCAAGCCCGCCGAATTCGTGGTGTTCAAGCTGAGCCAGTGGGCCGGCGGCACCGAGACCGAGACGATCGGAGGCTGACATGCCCACCACCGCCACCCCGCAACCCGGGGCCCCGGTCGACCCGTACCGGGCGTACAACTTCCGACTGCTCATCAACGGCGTCACCAACGGCCACTTCACCGAGATGACCGGGTTGGAGGTGAACATCCCCGGGCAGCCGTACCGGGAGCACGGCCTGGGTCGGATGCGGATGGTGCCCGGTCAGGCCGAGTACGAGCCGGTGACGCTGCACTTCGGCCTCACCGCCTCCCGCGAGTTGTGGGACTGGGTGAACGCCACCGCCCAGGGCACCCTCAACCGGCGCAACGTCTCGGTGGTGCTGCTCGACTCGGTCGGTACGGCCGAGGTGCTGCGCTGGAACCTGATCGACGCCTGGCCGACCCGGTGGCGCGGGGCACACCTCAACACCCTCAGCCACGAGATCGCCATCGCCTCGCTGACCCTGCGCTACGAGGGCCTGGAGCTGGAGACCGGCGGTGCCACCGCGCCGACGCCCGCGTAGCTGGCTGGCCGGCCGGCTGCGCTCGGCGGCCGGGGCGGTGCAGCGCCTCGCCGGGCGGGTCGAGCCCGGCGGCCACCTTCCGCAGCCGTCGCAGACACCCGAGGCGACACCACGCCGTTTCGGGGAGCCGCCGCAGCACTGGCTGGACCTGGTCGCCGTCCACGCGCCCGGCCTTCTGCACGACCTGGACCTCGACCCGTTCCCGGCCGGCAACGCCGAGGCCGGGGTTCGGGACGGCGGGCAGGGCGAATCTGCCGATCGGGTCGACGCCGACGGTGCGGACCCGGTCGCGAACGCCAGGTCCGGCGGGCCCGACAGGTTCGGCGGGTCCGGCAGGTCCGGCAGGCTCGGCAGGCTCGGCAATTCCGGCGGGCTCGGCAACGAGGGGGACGTGGGCGGTCCCGGTGCGAGCGGGGACAAGGGGCCGACGCGGTCGCGGGCCGAGGGCCGAACCAGCAGCTCGGGCCGTTCGTCGCGGGCCGGTGACCCCGACGGTACGGGGACCGGTGCTGCCGGCCCATCCGGCGACCGGTCTCCTTCGTCCAGCTCGGACCTGACAACCCCGCCGGTCGGATCCACCTGGCCGGACCCCTCGACCCCGCCAGCCGGTCGGACCTGGCCGGCGGGACCGGGCGCGGCGGTGCCGCCGGTGCGCCGGGCGGCCCGCGGCGACACCACAGCTCTCGACACCACAGCCTTCGACACCACAGGCGTCGACGCGAGCGGGCTGCCCGGGGCGGATGGCCCCCGACAGCCGATCCGTTCCATGGTCTTCGGGCCGCGCAGTTCGCCGAGCGTCCGCCTGCACCGAGCCGAGGCCGAAGCGACCCGAAGCACGCCGCACCCGACCCTGGACGCAGGGTGGTCGGGCGAGGTCGACCACGGGCGTTCCACCGGCTCGTCCCCCGTACGACCCACCGGCCGGCTCTCGGGTGGTCGCGACGGGTTGCGGGGCGACTCGGACGGTCAGCCCTCGGCCAATGAGGACCAGAGCGGGCACCTACATGGTGATGCAGCGAGCGCGACCCGGATGTCGCCAGTGGACGCAGTGGCTGTGCAGCACCTTCTGGACGGGCCGAACCGGGGCGGAGTCGACGCATCCTGGACCGCTTCGACCGCGACGAGCGCCGGGAACCCGTCGGCCTCTGCGCGCGGCGACCTGGATCGCCTCGCGGACGGTGGACCCTGGCTGGCCCTGCCCGGTGAACCGGCACCACCCGGCCACCCGCCCGCCCTGCGCGACGCCGGGACGGGAACGGCCGGCGGCGGACGAGCGACGCGCGTCGACGGGCCGCCGCCCAGCGCGGCGGCGCGGAGCGTCGACCCGTGGCCGGCACTGCCCGACGACACCGCGCTGTGGTCGGTCGCTGGCGCGGCGGTGGACACCACCCAGCTGACCCGACTGGACCGGGAACAGGCGGGTGACTGATGGAACGCGTCGCCTTCCTCATCGACTCCTCAGGCGTTCGGGTGGACTGCCTGCTCAACCCGGAGACCGTGCAGGTGACCCGGCTCGCCGGCGTACGGCAACGGGGTGCCGGCGGCGGGCAGCTCACCGGGTCCGGTCTGGCCGACGATCCGCTGGTCTTCACCGGCGGTGGCCGTACCGAGCTGGTGTTGGACCTGCTCTTCGACGTCGACTTCGTGGAGGCGCAGCTGCGTCCGGCCGACGTCCGGGTGCTCACCCGTCCGCTGTGGATGCTGGCGGAGAATTCCACGGCCGAGCATGGTTGGCTGCGACCGCCGTTGGTCCGGTTGGTCTGGGGCAAGACCTGGAACGTGCCGGGTGTGATCATCGCGGTGGCGGAACGGTTCGACGCGTTCACCGGCACCGGGTCGCCGCGGCGGTCCTGGCTGCGGCTGAAGCTGGTCCGCGCCGCCGAGACGGCCGATCAGGCCGAGGCCGGCTTCGCCGAGGAGTTGGCCGCCGCGAGCACCCCGACCGCCGCGCCGGGCAGCGCGGTGATCGCCGCCGGTGACGGCGCTGCCGAGCCGGGTCGCTCCGGTGTTCGTTTCGATCTGCTGGCCAACGACGCGCTGGGCTCGCCGCTGCGCTGGCGCCTGCTGGCCGAACACAACCGGATCACCGATCCCCTCGCCGTGCCGGCCGGCACCACCCTCGCCGTCCCACCGACAGCCGGCACCGGTCCGGTGACCGGGTTGGCGCGGGCGGTGGCGGGTGCGGTGGGCGCGGGGGCGTCGTACCTGGGCGCCTCGGCCGTCGGCGCGCCGTGGGACACGGCCACCGGCCCGACCGGCGCGGCTCCGACCGGGTCCAGCAATCCCGGGGGTACGCCGTGACCAGCGTCGCGCCCCGGGCGTTGATCGTCCTGCTGGACGGCGTCGAGCTGGCCGGCGCGGCTCGTCAGCGGGTCCGCTCACTGCGGGTGGCGGGCCGGCTCAACCAGCCCACCCAGGCCGAGCTCGTGCTCGCCACCACCGCCGGGACCGGCGCGTTCGACCCGGCGGTACACCCCGGCACGGCGCTGGACGTGCGGCTCGCCGATCACGCGGACGCCCTGTTCACCGGTGAGGTCACCTGCGTGGAGGTGGAGTACGCCGCCGACGGGGCGGCGGTGCTGCGGCTGCGGGCGTACGACCCGCTGCACCGGCTGCGCAAGCGGCAGGGGTTGCGGGTGTTCACCTCGGTGACCGCCGTCGAGCTGGCCCGGGAGCTGTGCGGCGCGGTGGGGCTGGCGGTGACCGCCGAGGTCGACGGCCCTCGGTTGGAGCGGCTGCTCCAGCACCGGCACAGCGATCTGGAGCTGCTGCGCGAGGTGGCCGGCCGGGCCGGGCTGCACCTGGCCGCCGACGGTGACGGCGTCCGGCTGGTCACCCTCGCCGGCTACGGGGAGCCGGTCGCGTTGACGCTCGGCGCGGGGGTGCACACCCTGCGGCTGTCCACCAACACCGACCAGGCCAGCGGTGCCAGTGCGGCGCTGGGCTGGCACCCGCAGCGGGCCGAGGTGATCAGCCAGCAGGTCGACGAGGCGCGCTGCGGCCGACCCGCCGACGACCGCCCGGACCCGGCCGACGTGGGTGCCGACGGCGTTCGCACCGCAGTGGACCAGCCCGGCCGCAGCGACGACGAGTTGGCGGCGCTGGCCCAGGCACGGCTGGACACCCGGGCGGCGGCACTGGCCACGGCCGAGGGGGTGGCCGAGGGCGATCCGGCGCTACGGCCGGGCCGCCGCGTCGACCTCGGCGGGGTGCCCGACCCGGTCGCCGGCACGTACGTGCTGACCGAGGTGGTGCACACCGTGGACGGCAACGGGCACCTGACCCGTTTCTCCACGGTGCCGCCGGCCACCCCGGCGACCCCCACCGGCGGGGCGGTGGTCACCCTCGGCAGCGTCACCGACGTCGCCGACCCGGACGGGCTGGGCCGGGTCCGGTTGACCCTGCCGGCGTACGGGGACCTGGACGCCGGCTGGCTCGCCGTGCTCTGCCCCGGGGCCGGGCCGGGCAAGGGTCTGGTGGCGCTGCCCGATCCGGGTGACACCGTGCTGGTGGTGCTGCCCGGCGGCGAGCCGGCCTCAGGCATCGTGCTCGGTTCGCTGTTCGGCGCCGTCGAGCCGTACGACGCGGGAATCGACGACGGAAAGGCCCGCCGCTGGACGATGCGCACCGCCGGCGGGCAGTCGATCGTCGTCGACGACGTGCGGCGCAGTCTGCGGCTGGGCACCGAGGGCGGCAGCTTCCTGGAGCTGACCCCCGACCTGGCCATCCTGCACGCGGCGTCCGACCTGGTGATCTCCGCACCCGGCCGGGCCATGGTGGTGCGCGCCCGCAGCGTGGACTTCCTGCACGCCGACTCGACCGAGGACCCGACCACCGCGGCGGAGCAGGCCCGAACGCTTGCCCGCGCCCACCACGAAGGAGGCGGCTGATGCGCTGGATCCACAGTGACTCCGTGATCACCTGCGATCACGACGGCCGGGTCGAGAACCGACCCTCGCGGCAGTGGGTGACCGTCACCGGTGTTCCCGTGCTCGTCGACGACGACCCGGAGGGACGCAAAATCGTCGCCTGCCCGAACTACGGCCCGACCATCAAGCCGTGCACGACGACGCTGACCGTCCGGGTCGGCTACAGCGCCTGGGTCCGCGTCGACGGGCACCGGGTGGTGCTGTCGCACCTGGAGGGGTTCACCAACGGCACACCGCCGGGGCTGGTCAAGCACACGGTGCGCGACCCCCGCCAGCAGTTCCTGGGGGCGGACCGATGAGGGCCTTCCGCTTCGTCGGCGCCGGCTTCGACGCCGGCCGCACCGGTGGGTTGGCGCTCACCGCGGCCGGCGGCCTGGCGATGACCGAGGGCGACGAGAGCGTACGGCAGGCGCTGTTCCTGCTCCTGTCGACCACGCCGGGCGAGCGACTGATGCGACCCGGGTACGGCTCCCGGCTGCACCGGTTGGTCTTCGCGCCCAACGACGACACCACTGCCGGTCTGGCCATTCACTACGTCCGGCAGGCCATCGCCCGTTGGGAGCCCCGGGTCGAGGTGATCGACGTGGACGCCGGGCCGGACCCGGACGACGCGTGGCGGTTGGTGATCCGTTTGGACTACCGGGTGCGGGCCAGCCTGACCCCCGGGCAACTGGTCTTCTCGGTGGATCTGCTCCCGGTCGACGAGCCCACCCAGGGAGGAGCGTCATGACGCTGCCCGTGCCGCACCTGGACGATCGCGGCTTCCTCGACCTGGTCACCGAGGCCCGGGAACGGATCCGCCAGTCCTGCCCGGCCTGGACCGATCTGTCCGCGCACGACCCCGGCATGGCGCTGGTGGAGACGTTCGCGCACCTCACCGAGGTGATGATCTACCGGTTGAACCAGTTGCCGGAGAAGGCGTACGTCTCGTTCTTGAACCTGCTCGGGGTCACCCGGCACGCGCCGACCGCGGCCTGGGCGGACGTCCGGTTCACCCGTACCGGCACCGACCGCGGCGCGGTCCGGATCCCGGCCGGGCTGCGGGTCGCCGCGGCCCGGGGCGCGGACCCCCGGCCGGTCGTGTTCGTCACCACCGAGCCGACGCTGCTGCCCGCCGACGAGACGTCGGTGACGGTACGGATGCACCACTGCGAACCGGTCGAGGCGGAGTTGCTCGGGGTGGGCACCGGCCAGCCGGGGCAGGTGCTGCGCGCGACGCACGCGCCGCTGACCCACACCGCCGAGGCGCTGGACCTGCTGCTCGGGGTGGAGGTGCCGGCCGGCACTGTCGAGCTGGGCGCGGCGGCCCGCGAGCACGACGGCCGCACGTTCGAGATCTGGCAGCCGGTGGACAGCTTCGCCGGGCTCGGTCCGCAGGCCAAGGCGTACCTGGTCGACCGCTGCTCCGGCACTGTCATCTTCGCCCCGGCCCTCGACCTGCGACCCCCGACCGGGGCGACCCCGCGCGGCGAGGCCACCGCCGACACGACCACGCCGCCGAGCGCCGCGCCGCCGGTGACCGTCGCGGCGGTGCCGCCGGCCGGACGGCAGATCCGGCTCTGGTACCGCGCCGGTGGCGGACCCACCGGCAACGTGGCGGCGGGCACGCTGACCAGCCTGCGCGACCCACTGCCCGGGGTACGCGTGGACAACCCCGCCCCGGCGGCCGGCGGCCGGGAGATGGAGGCGCTGGAGTCGGTGCTGCTGCGCGGCCCGTACGAGTTCTTCGCCCAGCAGCGGGCGGTCACCGCCCGCGACTTCGAGGTCCTCGCGACCAGCGCGGGCGCGGTGGCGCGGGCGCGGGCGTTCACCCGCGCGGCGGTGTACAGCTTTGCCCGGCCGGGCGAGGTCGAGGTGGTGCTGGTGCCGTACGTGCCGGAGGCGGCCCGACCGGGCGGTCGGCTGCCGGTGGCGGTGCTGCGCGAGCACGAGGTGCCCGAGGCGCGCCACCGGGTCGAGGCGGACCTGGAGGAACGCCGGATGGTCGGCATCCGCTCCCGGGCCACCTGGGCGCGGTTCAAGGCGGTGTCCGTGCGGGCCCGGGTGGTGGTCCGCCGCGAGGAGGACGTGGACGCGGTCCGTCGTCGCATCCACGACCGGCTGCATCAGACGTTGAGTCCGCTGCCCACCGCGCTCAACCCGACCGGCTGGCCGTTCGGCGAGCCGCTGCGGGCGTCCAACGTGTACCGGCTGCTGGAGCACGCCGAGCCGGGGGTGCGCTACGTCGAGTCGGTGCGGTTCGTGGTCGACGAGGCCCCCGACGCCGACGTCCGCGCTCTGGCCGTGGACCAGTACCAGCCGCGCACCTGGTACGCCGGGCGCGGCCCGGTGTTGTTCCGCTCCAGCAACGGCGGCGCGGGTTGGGAGCCGGCCGGTCGCTTCGACGACGAGACGGTGCTGCGGGTGGCACCCGCGCCCGCGCCGGTACGGCCGGGCATCGTCGCGCGTCCCGGCTCGGTGGCCGTGGTGACGCTGCGCGCCTCGGGCGGCTCGCGGGTGCACCTGAGCACCGACCTGGGCGAGACGTGGTCGCTGCTCACCGACCTGGACTCGCGGATCTCCGACGTGGCCTGGCTGGACCGCGACGGCGCGGGCGCGCTGCTGGTGGCCACCGACACCGGCCTGTACGAGGTGTCGCTGCTGCCCGGGGCGGTGCCGTTGCAGATCCTGGTCGACCCGTCCGACGCCGACCGGGGCTTCTACGCGGTCCGCACGTTCGTCTCCGAGCGGGGCGCGCCGGGGGTGGCGGTGGCCGCGCAGGCCAGCTTCGGGGTGTACCTGTCGACCAGCGGCGGCCGACCCGGCAGCTTCACCCATGTCGGTCTGGCCAACGTGGACAACCGGGTCCTCGCCGTGCAGTACGACGGCCCGGCCACCCTGCTGTGGAGCGGCGCGGGCGAACCGGACCCGAAGAAGCCCGGCCAGGGCTGCCACCGGACCCGGCTGTTCGAGTCCGACGTGAAGTGGCAGTCGATGCAGGCTGGGTGGCTCGGCGGCACCTGCCGGGACCTCGCGTTCACCGGTCAGCAGGCGGTGGCGGCCACGCAGAGCGGCGGGGTGTTGCGGCTGGACACGCTGGCCGCCCAGCCGCAGTGGCAGGCGGTGTCGGTCAACTGCGGGTTGCCGTTGCGGGACCGGACCCGGTTCGTGCCGGTCGACGCCATCGCGGTGAGCGGCCCGACGGCCGCCGGCGCGACAGCCGGCGGCACCGGCGCGGCAGAGCGGTTGATCCTGGCCAGCGGCGAACGCGGCGTGCACCGCAGCGCCGACGCGGTCACCTGGACGCCCAGTGCCAACCAGGCCACCGCCGACGTGGTGACCGTCCCCGATACCTGGCTGCTCTGCTCCGGCGAGCACGACATCGAGGTGGTGCGCCAGGATGCGACGCTCGGCGATTGAACGGCTGCTGCCCGCCGCCTACCAGCGGGCCTGCGTGCCGGGCAGCGTGCTCTGGGCGCTGCTGGACGTGATGGAGGGGCTGCACGCCCCGGACGAGGCGATCCTCGCCGAGGTGGACGCGCTGTTCGACCCGTACCGGGCGCCGGACGGGCTGGTCGTGCGGTTGACCCGCTGGGTGGCCATGGACCACGTGGTGGCCTCGCCCCGGCCGGACACCCCGCTGCCGCTGCCGGTGGGTCGGCTGCGCGACCTGGTGGCCAACGCCGCCCTGCTGGCCCGCTGGCGCGGCACCCCGTACGGAATGCGCCGAGCCCTGGAGCTGGCCACCGGGATGTCGGGCTTCGCCATCGACGAGCCCGCCGAGCGGGCCTTCCACGTCGTGGTGCGGGTGCCGGTCGCCGCCGCCGGCCAGCTCGCCGTGATCACCCGCATCGTCGAGGCGGAGAAACCCGCCTCGGCCACTGTCGAGATCGTCCTGGAAGAGGAGTCGTCATGACCACCGAGTGGGCGGTCGTCGCCGCCGCCGAGCAGTTCACCCTCGACCCGCGCAACAGCGGCGAGCTGACCTTCACCGTCTCCAACCCGGGCAACGCGCCGGACACCGTGGTGTTCGACGTGGCACCCGGTGACGGCTCCCAGCGGGCGTGGTTCACCGTCGCCGAACCCCAGCGGGTGGTACCCGGCCAGGGCTCGGTGTCGTTCCTGGTCAAGCTCGCCGTGCCGGCCGGCACCCCGCCCCGCCGCTACGACATGACCGGGTTCGCGTACTCGGCGAACACCGCGCCGGAGGAGAGCTCCCGCTCCAGTGGCCGGGTCACGTACGAGGTGCGGGCGGTCGCGCCGCCACGGCGTACCCCGTGGTTGTGGATCGCCGCCGCCGCGGCGTTGGTGCTGGTGGTGGTCGCCGTGGGGGTGGTGTTGCTGACCCGCGACGGCGAGCCGGCCCCCGGCGAGCCGCGGGTGGTCACCGTCGAGGCGGAGAGCCTGGTGGAGGGTGCGGTGATCAAGTCGCCGCAGAACAGCAAGGCGGCCGTGGGCGCGCAGCCCAACTGCTGTGGGGTGACCTGGTCCGGGGACAAGCAGCTCTTCTTCACGGCGCTGGCGATCGGCGACCAGGTCACCGTGACGGTGCAGATCCCGGCCGACGGCACCTGGCGTTTCGCCGCGGTACGCACCACTGCCCTCGACTACGCCAACACCGTCTTCGCCATCGACGGCAACCAGGTCGGCGGCACGTTCCTCGGCTTCACGCCGACGGTGCAGAAGACGGAGTTCCTGGACGTCGGCACGGTCCGGCTCGCCAAGGGCCCCCACCAGGTGACGCTGCTGGTGGTCGGCAAGACGCAGGGCACGAACTCCTACTTCGCCGGGGTGGACACGATCCGGTTCACCGAGATCGTGGCGCAGGCCGTGGCGCGATGAGTGGTCGGCAGAAGGCGCTGCTGGGGTTGCTCGCCGTCCTGCTGGTGGCGCTCTTCGTGGTCGCGGTCGGCGCGGGCCGCGACGACCGGGGTGATCCGGGGGCCCGGCACGGGTTCGTCGACCGGTTGGGCGCGCTGGGCGGCGAGCGTTCCGCTGTGGATCCGGCGACGGTCAGCGCCGACTGCGCCGACGAGGCGGGCCGGTTGGCGTTCTCCGGCAGCTGCGTGGTGCGGGTGGCGGACCCCGGCGGGCTGCGCACCCTGGTGCTGCGCAGCGCGGCGCGGTTCACGGTCGTCGCCCCGGCACCCGGCGACGCCGACCTCACCATCCGCGACGAGGTCGAGCCGGCGGCGGACGGCACCGGCGCGGTGGCGAAGATCGCCGTCGACCAGGCGACCGAGGTGGGCCTGGTCTGCCCCGGCCTGGGCGGCTGCACTGTCGCCGTGGCCACGTCCTGACCCGACCCGGACTGAGAGGAAGGTGCCGCCGTGGGTGACCTGCGCAAGCCGTTCCTGCTGCTGGCCATGCTCGCCATCGTCCTGGCGATCGGGGTGGAACTCGGCGCCGGGCTCCTGCTCGGCGGCGGCGACGCCGGTGCGGCCCTCGCGGACAGCGCCGGCGCGCTGGACGTGGAGATCGACGACGTGTCCGGTGTCAGCGAACCGTCCGGCCGGGGCACCGGTTACCTGGCGTTGATCGACGCGGTGGCGGTCTGGAGCACCGGGCTGTTCTGCCTGGGCCTGCTGCTGCCCGAGCGCGTCCAGGGTCGGGTGCAGGGCGTCGCCAGCCTGATCTTCTCGATCATCCTGATCATCGTCGGGCTGGTCGCGCTGGTCGTCGCGTTCGTGGAGCTTTCCATCATGGTGTCGCTGTTCCTGGCCGTCCCGTTCGGCACCCTGGCGTACCTGGCGCTGTGGGGGTTCTTCCCGGTCGGCGAGGCGGCGGTGCTGCTCGGGCTGGTGCTGCTGCTCAAGCTGGTGTGGGCCGGGATGCTGGTGCTGGCCCAGCCGCGCTTCCTGCAGAACAAGGGCCTCGTCCTGCTGATCCTCACCACCCTGCTGTGCACTGTCGTGCTGGAGTTCCTGCACAACCTGGTGCCGGTGATCCTCGTCAGCATCGTCGACGACGTGGCGGCGCTGGTCTTCGCGATCATCGCGATCATCTGGGGGCTGGTGCTGTTGATCGGCTCCATCCCGGCGATCGTCAAGGCCATCCGAGTCACCGCCGCCCTCCCGGCCCGCATCAGCAGCCCCTCGCCACCCCGTTGATCAGGTTGGGACGTCGGACAGGTCCAGCACGGCGATCGCCTCCCGGGTGTAGGTCTCCAGCTCGTCGAACCAGGGCGGATAGGACCCCCGCCTGCTGAAGAAGCGGATCGTGGCGCCCTGGAGGGCGAAGTCCTCGTCATCCACGTCGACATGGATGGCGACGGCAGCCAGCAGCGTCGCCGAGCCCGGCAGGCCGCGCGCCGACGCCAGCATCCGACGGGCGACGTACAGCCCACGGGACGCCGCCCTGGGGAGGAAGTCGGCTGTCTCCCTACCCAGGTCGTCAAGAGACACGTGGACGTCGTTGACCTCGTACTCGCCCTCCCCGAGCGCTTCTGCCGGGATGGGGTGCAGGTGCTTCGGCCGATGCCCCGCCAGCAGGAGGGCACCGCTCGGTTCCACCGTCCAGCCCGCGTCGAGCGTCTCCTGATCCAGCTCGGAAACGGTCGGCTGGTCGGCGGCGAAGGCCGCGCTGCCGAGCAGACTCCGCATGGCGGCGTTGGTCCTCATCACGTGCACGGCATCTCCGGCGTCATCGCCGAGCGGATCCTCGACCACCCGATCGGTCGCGCTCACGGCGCCAGCGCGACCAGGGCCGTCACCGCGTCCCGGTCGAGGGCCCCGTCGGCCACCCACACCCGGTACCCGCCGTGCCGGCTCCCACCGGCCGGCACCACCGCCGGGCGGTCGAACGCGAACGCCACACAGACTCCCGGATACATCCCGGTCCGCACGAACCACCTGTCGTCGCGGCCGAGGCCCGCGAAGACCAGGGTGTACGCCCCGCCGCCCGACCGGACGCCGGTCAGCGCGAGCCACGGCGCCGCGCTGCCGTTGACCGTCTCCTCCCCGACCGCGTCGGCGGTGAACACCGCCGGTTCGCCGTCGGCGGCGGCCCGCCAGAAGAACCCGCCGTAGCCGGCCCCGCCCGGGCGGCCGTTGGTGGCCGGGCTGCCCAGCCGGATCTCCCGGTCGTCCGGGGCGACGAGAACGGACTCCACGTCGAGCCGCCAGGCGTCCGGCGCGACCACCGACGCGGCGAGCCAGCGCCGCTCGGACAGCAGCACCCCGCCGGCCCGGTCGCGCCACTGGAGATCGTGCGCATACCGGCCCGGGGACCGTTCGACCTCGCCGGTGTGCGCGATGACGCCGTGGTCGTCCCGCCAGGTGTAGCCGACGTCGCGGACATAGGTGCGCCCGCCCCAGAGGTTGCTGCCGTCGACGTCCTGCACCGCGAGGGACGCGCCGAGGTGCCACACGTGGTCGGCGGGGAGCGCGTCGGTGACCACCGTTCCGCTGAGCGTGCGTACCGGGTGCAGGTACGGTCGGGGCCCGTGCCGCGCGTCCAGCGCGGGGTCGAGCACGTACTCGGCCACCTCCGTGGCCCCGACCGTCAGCCGCACCGGCTCCCCGCTCACCGCATCTCCCCACGACCGGCGACGGCGACCGGGACCGGCCGGCGGATGGTGACGGCGTGCAGGGCGGCCACCGTGTAGCCGGCGAGGATCGGCACCGCGACCGGGGTGACCAGGACGGTGAGCAGCACGGCCAGCGCGACGACCCCGGTGAGCGCCGCCCAGCGGGTGGGCGCATCGAGGCAGGCGCGGGCGGCGGAGCGGGCCGAGGCCCGCCACTGCCCGCCCCCGTTGCCGCCCACCTCGACGACGACCAGCCCGCCGTACCCGGCCAGGCCGGCCGCGATCAGCGCCGTCACGAGAAGCGCAGCCGTGCCGCCCGGCACCCGGCCGGTGGCCAGCGCCGCCAGGTCGGCGGCGAGCAGCGCGGCGCCGGCGAGCGCGAGCAGGCTGACCGGCACACCGGGCAGCACCGCGCGGCCGAACCGGCGCACGTTCGTACGTGCCGACGGCCAACTGCCGGTACGCGTCCAGTCGTGCACCGCCGCACTGGCCGTGCCCGCCGCCGCGGCGGCGGTGAGCAGGGGAACCGCCGCGAGGGTCAACAGGATGCCCAGCAGTGCCAGGTCGGCGGCGTCGCGCGCGACGTCGCGCCAGTCCCGCCGCCCGCCGGTGTCGGCGGGATCAGCCCTTGATGCCACTGGTGTTGATCCCCTCGACGAGCATCCGCTGGAACGCGACGAAGAACAGGAAGACCGGCAGCAGCGACAGCACCGACATGGCGAACATCGGGCCGACCGCGCTCTGGCTGGTCGAGTCGATGAACAGGGTCAGCGCGACCGGGACGGTGTAGTCCTCCAGTTGGGACAGGAAGACCAACTGGCGGAAGAAGTCGTTCCAGGTCCAGATGAACGAGAAGATCGCCGTGGTGACCAGCGCCGGGCGGCTCAGCGGCAGGATGATGTGCCGGAAGATGCCGAACGGGCCGGCGCCGTCGATGCGGGCCGCCTCGTCCAGTTCCCGGGGGACGCCGCGCATGAACTGCACCATGAGGAAGACGAAGAACGCCTCGGTGGCCAGGAACTGCGGGATGAGCAGCGGCAGGTAGGGCCAGTCACCGCCGACCAGCCCGAGCGTGCGGAACAGGATGTACTGCGGCACGATCAGCACGTGCTGGGGCAGCAGCAGTGTGCCGATCATGACGGCGAACCACATGCCGCGCAGCCGGAACCGCAGCCGGGCGAAGGCGTACGCGGCCAGCAGGCAGGAGAGGCCGTTGCCGACGACGGTGAGCAGGCTGACCATCGCGCTGTTGAGGAAGAACCGGCCGAAGCTGACGTCGAAGTTGGACCAGCCGGCGGTGTAGTTGCCCGGGGTGAACCGCTCGGGCAGCAGCCCGACGTTGTTGACGATCTCCTCCTGGGACTTCAGCGAGGTGCCCACCATCCAGATCAGCGGGTAGAGCACCACCGCGACGATCACCACCAGGATCACCAGCCGCAGCACGGGCCGTCCGCCGGGTCGTCGGCGCGTGGTCGGCGGTGCCGTGGTCGGTGCCGTGGTCGTCGGGGTCACCGTCACCATCACCGGTCCTCCCCGTCGGAGTAGTGCACCCAGAACCGTCCGGTGCTGAAGAAGACCGCGGTGATGACCGCGATGGCGAGCAGGAACACCCAGGCCATCGCCGAGGCGTAGCCCATGTTGAGGTCGGTGAAGCCGGTGATGTAGAGGTTCAGCGTGTACATCAGGGTGGAGTCGACCGGGCCGCCGGTGCCGTTGCTGAGCACGAACGCGGCGGTGAAGCCCTGGAAGCCGTTGATGGTCTCCAGCACCAGGTTGAAGAAGATGACCGGGGAGAGCATCGGCAGGGTGACGTTGCGGAACTGGCGGAACCGGCCGGCCCCGTCCACCGACGCGGCCTCGTACAGCTCGGTGGGCACCTGCTTGAGCCCGGCCAGGAAGATCACCATCGGTGCGCCGAACTGCCAGATGGCCAGCACCATCAGGGTCTCGAGGGCCCAGTCGGGGTCGTTGACCCACGGCTTGCCGGTGATGCCGAACAGGCTCAGCAGCGAGTTGAACGCGCCGTCGCGGTTGAACATGTTGACCCAGACGATGGCCAACGCGACGCTGCTGCCGAGCAGGGACGGCAGGTAGAACAACCCGCGGAACAGCCCGACGCCGCGCCAGGCGCGGTTGAGCAGCAGCGCCACGCCGAGCGCCGCGGCCAGCTTCAGCGGTACGGCGATCAGCGCGAAGGTCAGGGTGACCCGCACCGCGTGCCAGTACGACGGGTCGGCCGTGAACATCCGTTCGTAGTTGGCCAGCCCCACCCACTCCACCTCGGAGAAGGGGGTGAGGATGTCGTAGTTGGTGAAGCTCAGGTAGAGCGACAGCAGCATGGGGATCGCCGTGACACCCATCAGGCCGATGAGCCACGGCGACAGGAAGACGTACCCCGCCAGACCTTCGCTGTGCCGGAAGCGTCCGGGCCCACGCCTGTGCGCGTGGGCCCGGTCGGATCCGGGGCCGCGTCGGGTCGGGTCGGGCGCCGTGGTCAACGCCACGAACAGCTCCTCTCCGCGCCTTGACGGCGTGTCAGGCGATGGCGGACTTGCACGCCTCGATGAACTGGGTGGCGGCCTCGGCGGGGGTGGCCCGCCCGTACTGCGCGTTCTCGGCGGCCTTGATCAGCTCGGACTTCACCTTGCTGTGCCCCTTGATCGGCACCTGCGGCGACTCGCCGAACTTCTGGGTCAGCTCCGCCTCGACGGCGATGGACTGCTTCATGGCCGGGTCGGTGGTGTCGTCGCTGACCACCCGGCGCAGGTCCAGGTTGGACGGCAGACCACGGTCGGTGCCGAGCAGCTTGACCGCCTCGACGTCGTTGTTCAGGAAGTTGATCACGTCGACGGCGACGTCCTTGTTCTTGCTGCCCTTGAACACCGACCAGTACATCGAGGCACGGGCCCACTGCGCGCTCGGGTCACCCGGGTAGGCGATCACGCCCAGCTCGTCCTTGGTGTTCTTCTTCAGGTCCGGCATCTGGTTGGCCCAGACCCAGGAGGTCGCCGACTTGCCGGTGACCACCAACTGCTTGGTGACGTCGCTGGAGTTGCCCTCGTGGATGACGTCGGCGCTCGGGGTGGCCTTACGGTCCCGGGCGCCCTTCCACAGGTCGAACCACTTGGTCACGTCCTCGGCGGTGAAGCCCAGCTCCTTGCCCTTGTAGAGGTCCTTGCCCTGTTGGCGCAGCCAGACCCAGAACGCCTTGTAGTCGGCGCTCGGGTCCTGGGTGCCGGGCACCTTGGTCTTCGCGGTGACCTGCTCGGCCCAGGCGATGTGCTGCTCCCAGGTCATCCCGGTGGTCGGCTCGGGCAGGTTGTGCTTGGTCAACAGCGTCTTGTTGTAGACCAGACCCTGGGTGTTCTCCCCGGCGGCCAGACCGGCGAGCTTGCCGTCGACGACGCCGTACTTCCACAGGCTCTCGGGGAACTTGGAGGTGTCCAGCTTCCCGGACTCCTGGTACGAGGTCAGGTCGAGCGTGGTGTTGCGGGCCGCGTACTCGGCGAGGTAGTTGTCGTCGATCTGGTACAGGTCCGGCGGGTTGCCGCCGGCAGTGAGCGTGGCCAGCTTGTCGAAGTAGCCCTGGTTGGCCTGCCAGGTCTTCTCGAAGGTCACGTTCGGGTGCTTCTTGGTGTAGAGGGCCAGCGCGTCCTCGGTCAGCTTGGCCCGGGCGTCGCCGCCCCACCAGAAGACGGAGAGCTTCACCGGGGCGTTCGGATCGGCGGCGCCGCCGCCGTCGTCTCCGCAGGCGGCAGCGCCGAACATCAGCGGTGCGGCGACCGTCACGGCGAGAAGGCCACGCAGCAGGCGCCGCCGGGGCAGCGGGGTACGGTGGGCGCGCCCGACGGGCGCGTCAGTGGTGGGGGGCGTTGCGGGGTGCATGTGCGCTCACTCCTCGGCATTAGGAGGCGACGGCGTCACCGGTGGCCGCAGTCGGGATGCCCGGGCCCGCAGGGCAATGCGGGCCCGGGCCACGTGGTGCGGCCAGGGGACGTGCCGGTCGGGCGTACGGGCCCGGGCCGGTCGAGTCGCGGATGACCAGGTCGGTCTGGAGCATTACCTGTGCGGTGGTACGACGGACGCCGAGCGCCGTGCCGGCACCGGCCCCCCGCGCACCGCGCGGTGACTCGATGTCCTGTTGCAGCAGCATGTCGACGGCCGTCCGGCCGGCGGCCCCGGTGGGTGTGGCCACCGTCGTCAGTTTGGGGCGGGTCAGCCGGCTCAGGGTGATGTCGTCGACCCCGACGACGCTCACCTCCTGCGGCACCCGGACCCCGAGCGCGTCCAGCCCTTCGATCAGGCCGATCGCCATCAGGTCGTTGTAGGCGAGCACTGCCGACACACCGCTGCGTCGCACCTGCTCGGCGACGGCGGAGCCGCCGACCTCGGTGGGCGCATTGGGGCCGAGCATGGTCAGCTCCGCGCCACCGGCTCGGGCGGCCGCGCCGGCGGCACGGCGCATCTCGCGGTTGGTCCACGAGCTGCGCGGGCCACCGAGCAGCGCGATGCTGCGGTGCCCCAGGCCGACCAGGTGCTCGATCGCCGAACGGGCGCCCTGCCCGACGTCCATCAGCACGCAGGGCAGGCCGGTCACCTGACGGTTCACCACGACCAGTGGCACCTCGCGGCTGAGCTGCTCGATCAGGCTGTTGCTCATCCGAGGGCTGCACAGCAGCACCCCGTCCACCTGCTTGGCCAGCGCGTGGACGAGCTCTTCCTCGGCGGTCGGGTCCTCGTTGGTGTCGGCCACG
The DNA here is from genome assembly GCF_042873195.1 of Micromonospora arida. Taxonomy (NCBI): domain Bacteria; kingdom Bacillati; phylum Actinomycetota; class Actinomycetes; order Micromonosporales; family Micromonosporaceae; genus Micromonospora; species Micromonospora arida. Next base: position 612,415 of record NZ_JBIALC010000001.1, read on the forward strand.
AAGACGTGGTAGTCGCGGTGCCGGGCCTGACTCTCCGCCGCCTTGATCAGCGGCGGGAAGAACGGGTTCGCGATGTCCGCGATGATCAGCCCGATGTTGTGCGTCCGCCCGGTGATCAGGGCTCGGGCGGCGCGGTTGGGCCGATAGCCCAGATCCTCCGCGCAGGCCAGCACCCGGACCCGGGTCTCCGGGTTGACCAGGTGGGGAGCGGAGAAGGTGCGGGACACGGTGGAGATGTGCACACCGGACGCCCGGGCGACGTCCCGGATGGTGACTGGCACGGCGGCCCCTTCGTCCGATGTGGTGGCGGTCACGTAGGTGTGGCCCATTAATGCAAACGGTTGCGCCAGTGTCAACGGTCAATGATTACGGCTTCGTTGCACCCACGCTCCCCTTGGTGACCTGAGTCCCGTCAAACGCTGACAAATGACGCCGATCATGCCGTCGTCGTTGACGCGAACGGATCGATCGTGATTACTTCATTGCAAACCTTTGCAGCACCACGGGAGGCGACCGCATGTCACCGAGAGCCGCCGGGCGAGTCCGGTACGCCGTCGTGGGCACCGGCGCGCGGGCCGAGATGTTCGTCCGGGCGCTGGTGCTCGACCACGCCGACACCACCGAGCTCGTCGCCTTCGCCGACGTCAACCAGGCCCGGATGGACGCGCACAACCGTTGGCTGGGCGAGCTGGGTCACCGCCCGGTGCCCACGTACCCGGCCGGTGACTTCGCGGCCATGTTGGACTCCGAGCGTGTCGACGTCGTGTTGGTCACCAGCGTGGACGTCACCCACGACGAGTACGTGGTGGCCGCGCTGCGCGCCGGCCGGGAGGTCGTCACCGAGAAACCGATGACGGTGGACGTGGCCCGCTGCCGGCGGATCCTGGACACGGTCACCGAGACCGGTGGGCGGGTGACGGTCGCCTTCAACTACCGCTACAACCCGCTGCACGAACAGGTTCGCCGGCTGCTCGCCGAGGGCGCGGTCGGCGAGATCGGCTCGGTGCACTTCGAGTGGCTGCTCGACGTCCGCCACGGCGCCGACTACTTCCGCCGCTGGCACCGCGACAAGGCCACCTCCGGCGGGCTGATGGTGCACAAGGCCAGCCACCACTTCGACCTGGTCAACTGGTGGCTGGCCGCCACGCCCGTCGAGGTGTACGCGGCCGGTCGACTCTTCTTCTACGGCGAGGACGGTCGCCGGCACGGCTACGCCCGCGACTACGACCGGGCGCACGGCTCCCCCGCCGCCGCCGACGACCCGTTCGCGCTGCGGCTGGACGCGCACCCCCGGCTGCGCGAGCTGTACCTCGACGCCGAGGCCGAGGACGGCTACCAGCGCGACCGCAACGTCTTCGCGCCCGGGGTGAGCATCGAGGACGACATGGCGGTGCTGGCCCGCTACTCCACCGGCGCCACCATGAGCTACCACCTCACCGCGTACGCGCCCTGGGAGGGCTACCGGGTGATGGTCAACGGCAGCCGGGGCCGGCTGGAGCTGGACGTGGCCGAGAACGACTTCGTCGACCGGGGCACCGCCGGCGCGGTCAAGGGCGCTGCCCTGCACGGTGCGCAGGCGCCGGCCGAGGGCGGTGGTGCGACGCTCACCCTGCGCCCGTTCTGGGCCCCGCCCCGGCAGATCCCGGTGGAGGGTCGCAGTCGGCACGGGCACGGCGGCGCGGACGCCCGGATGACCGGGGTGCTCCTCGGTGGTCAACCCGACCCGTTGGGCCGCGCCGCGACCGCAGACGACGGCGCGTTGGCACTGCTCACCGGTCTGGCCGCCAACCGGTCCTTCGAGACCGGCCAACCCGTCCGCGTCGCCGACCTGCTCACCCCCCGCTGACACAGGAGACGAGGAGCCCCCCTCCGTGCCCACGTTCGACCACACCGACCTGCTCCTGCCGCCCGAGCCGGGCCAGCGCGCGCTGGCCCGGGAGCTGTACGCCCTGGCGGCGGAGCAACCCATCATCTCGCCACACGGGCACGTCGACCCGGCCCTGCTCGCCGAGGACCGCCCCTTCCCGGACCCGGCGCAGCTGCTCATCGTGCCCGACCACTATTTGACCCGGATGCTGCTCAGTCAGGGCGTACCCCCGGCGGATCTGGGGGTGCCCACCCGCGACGGCAGCCCGGTGGAGACCGACGGCCGGGTGATCTGGCGACGCTTCGCCGCGCACTGGCACCTGTTCCGGGGCACCCCGTCGCGACTCTGGCTGGAGCAGACCTTCCGCACGGTGTTCGGGGTGCACACGCCGCTTCGCCCGAGCACCGCCGACGCCCTCTACGACGAGATCGCGGCCCGGCTCGCCGAGCCGGACTTCCGGCCCCGGGCGCTGTTCGAGCGGTTCAACATCGAGGTCCTCGCCACCACCGAGTCACCGCTGGACGACCTCGCGCAGCACGCCAAGCTCGCCGCCGACGGGTGGGGCGGGCCGGGCGGCCGGGTGGTCACCACGTTCCGCCCGGACGACGTGGTGGACATGGAGTTCGAGAGCTGGTCGACCAACGTGGACCGTCTCGGCGACCGGGCCGGTGAGGACACCGGCACGTACGCCGGCTACCTGGCCGCGCTGCGGGCCCGACGCGCCGCGTTCATCGCCGCCGGCGCCACCTCCTCCGACCATGGCCACCCCACCGCGCGCACCCTGGACCTGACCCCGGCCGAGGCCGAGCGGCTCTACGACCGGGGCCGGCGCGGCGAGGCCGACGCCGCCGACGCGGAGGCGTTCCGGGCGCACATGCTCGTGGAGTTCGCCCGGATGTCGCTCGACGACGGCCTGGTCATGCAGCTGCACCCCGGCGCGGTGCGCAACCACAACCGGTGGCTGCACGCCCGGCACGGCCGCGACGTCGGCGGCGACATCCCGCAGGCCACCGAGTACGTGCACGCGCTCGCCCCGCTGCTGGAGCGCTACGGCAACGACCCCCGGCTGCGACTGGTGCTCTACACCCTCGACGAGGACACCTTCACCCGCGAGTTGGCTCCCCTCGCGGGCGGGTACGCCGCGCTGCTGCTCGGCGCGCCCTGGTGGTTCCTGGACTCCCCGGAGGTGCTGCGCCGGTTCCGGGAGACGGTGACCGAGAGCGCCGGCTTCTACAACACCACCGGGTTCGTCGACGACACCCGGGCGTTCTGCTCCATCCCGGTACGCCACGACGTGGCCCGCCGGGTGGACGCCGGCTTCCTGGCCCGGCTCGTCGCCGAGCACCGGCTGCCGATGGACGAGGCCGCCGAGACCATCGTCGACCTGGCGTACCGGCTGCCCAGGCGGGTCTTCAACTTCGGAAGGGCTGACCAGTGACCACCACCATCACCTCCGTCGAGGTGCACGACGTGCGGTTCCCCACCGCCGCCCGGGGCGACGGCTCCGACGCGATCAACCGGGGTGACTACTCGGCGACGTACGTGGAGCTGGGCACCGACGCGGGCCCGACCGGCGCCGGGTTCACCTTCACCAACGGCCGGGGCAACGAGATCACCTGCGCGGCGGTGCGTGCCCTGGCCCACCACGTCCAGGGGCGCACCATCGAGGAGATCACGGCCGAGCCGGTGGCGTTCTGGCGCTCGCTCAGCGCCGACGTGCAGCTGCGCTGGCTGGGCCCGGAGAAGGGCGTGATCCACATGGCGACCGGCGCGCTGGTCAACGCGGTGTGGGACCTGCGGGCAACGCTGGCCGGCAAGCCCATGTGGCGCTTCCTCGCCGACCTGCCCACCGAGGATCTGGTGGCCAGCGTCGACTTCCGGCACATCACCGACGCGCTCACCCCGGACGAGGCGGCCGCCATCCTCGACAAGGGGCGCGACGGGCTCGCCGACCGGTTGGCCACCCTCGAACGTGACGGTTTCCCGTCGTACACCACCTCGGTCGGGTGGCTCGGCTACCCCGACGACAAGGTGCGGGCGCTGACCCGGCAGGCGTACGCCGACGGCTGGCGGGCGATGAAGATGAAGGTCGGCGGCCCGCTCGCCGACGATCTGCGGCGGGCCCGGATCATCCGGGAGGAGATCGGCCCGGACGCGCTGTTGATGATGGACGCCAACCAGGTCTGGGACGTCGACGAGGCGATCACCGCGATGGCGGCGCTGGCCGAGGTGGACCCGTACTGGATCGAGGAGCCCACCCACGCCGACGACATCCTCGGGCACGCCCGGATCGCCCGCGCGGTGACCGAGTTGACCGCCGGCCGCTGCCGGGTGGCCACCGGTGAGGTGGCCGCCAACCGAGTGATCTTCAAACAGCTCCTCCAGGCCGAGGCGATCGGGGTGATGCAGGTCGACGCCTGCCGGGTCGGCGGCGTCAACGAGGTCCTGGCCGAGCTGCTGCTGGCGGCGAAGTTCGGGGTGCCGGTCTGCCCGCACGCCGGCGGCGTGGGCCTCTGCGAGTACGTCCAGCACCTGGCGATCTTCGACTACCTGCGGGTGGGCACCGGTCTGGACGGTCGAATGATCGAGTACGTGGACCATCTGCACGAACACTTCGTCGATCCGGTGCGGACCCGAGGTGGCCGCTACCTGCTGCCCGAACGACCCGGTTACAGCGCCACCATGAAGCCCGCATCGATCGCCGAGTTCCGCTTCCCGGACGGTCCGGCATGGCGGTGACCGTCGGGGCCTCCCGGCTCGGCCTGGGCATGCTGCGCCGGCTGCCCGCCGAGGCCCGTCCGTTGATCCGGCCGGGCACCGTGCCGACCGGCGTCGTACACCTGGGGTTGGGCGCGTTCCACCGCGCCCACCAGGCCGTCTTCACCGAGGCGGCGGTCGGCGCCGCCGGCGGTGACTGGGGCATCATGGCCGTTGCCCCGCACAGCACCGGCGTGGTCGAGGCGATCGCCGCGCAGGACAATCTGTTCAGCGTCAGCGCCCTCTCCGCGGCCGGCAGCTCCACCCGGGTGGTGGGCGCCCTGAGCGGTGTCCGGCACGCGCCCAGCGACCCGGACGCCGTGGTGGCGCTGCTCGCCGACCCGGCGGTCCGCGTGGTGACCCTGACCGTCACCGAGAAGGCGTACCAACTCGACCCGGTGACCGGCCGGCTGTCCCCGGACTCGGCGCTCGCCGCGGACCTGGCCGGCGGCGGACCGCCGACCACGGTGCCGGGGCTGCTGCTGCGCGGGCTGGCCGCCCGGGCCGCCGCGGACGCCGGGCCGGTGGCCCTGGTGAGCTGCGACAACCTGCCGGCCAACGGTCGACGACTGCGCGGCATGCTCGACCAGGCGGTCAGCCGGGCCGGCGCGGTGCCCACCGGGCTGGTCGAGTGGGTGGCCGGCAACGTCACCTGCCCCGGCACCATGGTGGACCGGATCGTGCCGGCCAGCACCCCGGAGACGATCGAGGCGGCCCGGCGGGCGCTCGGCGTGACCGACCTGGCCGCGGTGGCCGCCGAGCCGTACGCACAGTGGGTGATCGAGGACGACTTCCCCGGCGGTCGGCCCGGCTGGGAGTTCGCCGGGGCGGTGCTCACCGACGACGCCGGCCCGTGGGAGCGGTTGAAGCTGCGCGCCCTCAACGGGGTGCACTCCGCCATCGCGTACCTCGGAGCCTTGGCCGGTCGGGAGACGATCGCCGACGCGCTGGAGATCCCGCACCTGCGTGAGGTGCTGCGCCGGCTGATCGCCGAGGACGTGGCTGCCAGCTTCACCCCACCGGACGGGGTGCGGGTGGTCGACTACGGCGAGCAGGCCCTCGCCCGGTTCGGTAACCCGGCGATCCACCACCGCACCCTCCAGGTGGCGATCGACGGCTCCCAGAAGCTGCCGCAGCGCGTCCTGCACACCATCGCCGACCTGCGCGCGACCGGGCGGTCCGCGCGCTGGGGCGCGCTGGTCGTGGCGTCCTGGTTGCGCTTCGCGCTGGGATACGCCGACGACGGCCGGCCGTTGCCGCTCCAGGACCCACTGGCCGGGCCGATCCGGGCCGCGCTGGACGCCGGGGCGCAGAGCCCGGCGGGCGCGGTCGACGCGGTCTTCGCGCTGCGCGACGTCATCCCGGTGGAGGTGGCCGAGGACGACGAGGTCCGCGCCGACGTGATCGCCTGGCTCACCGCGTTGGAACGGCACGGCGTCGAGGCCACTCTGGCCGGTGCCCGGTGACCGGGTCGACCCGGACCGGTCGGCGGTGAGCGGGACAACCCCGCCGCCCCGGGTGGCGGTGATCGGGGCGAACGGGCACGGTCGCTGGCACCGGCGGGTGATCGCGCCCCTGCACGCCGCCGGTCGGCTGCGGTTGGTCGCCCTGGTCGACGTCCGACCGGTGGAGGACGACCCGGCCGCCCCGGTACCGCCCGGGGTGGCGGTGTTCACCGACCACCGGGCGATGCTCGCCGCCACCCGACCGGAGGTGGTGGTGATCTGCACGCCGCCGCACACCCACCTGGCGATCGCCCGCGACGCCCTGGCCACCGGCGCGGACCTGCTGCTGGAGAAGCCCCCGGTGCTGTCGTTGGCCGAGCACGAGGAGCTGACCTGGGCACTCACCGCCGCCGGCCGGGTGGCCCAGGTCGGCTTCCAGGCGCTCGGCTCGGCTGCCCTCACCGCGCTGACCGACGCGCTGGCCGCCGGCCGGCTGGGCACGGTCACCGGCATCTCCACCATCGCCGCCTGGCAACGGCCGGACGCCTACTACGCCCGCTCCCCGTGGGCCGGTCGACGGAGTGTGGACGGCCGACCGGTGCTGGACGGCGCGCTCGCCAACCCGCTCGCGCACGCGGTGATGCAGTGCCTGGCGATCGCCGAGGCGCTCGCCGGGGCGACGCCGTGGCCGGTCGCGATCGAGGTGGAACGCTACCGGGTCCGGCCGATCGAGGTGGAGGACACCGCCGTGCTGCGGGTCCGGTTCCGCGCCGGGCCACCGGTGCTGGTGGCGGTGACCCTGGCCGCCGAGGAGTTCGTGGCGGGCGAGGTGGTGGTGACCGGTACGACGGGGCAGGCGGTGCTGGAGTACCCGACCGACCGGCTGCGCCTGCCCGGGGACGTGGTGACCCGCCGGGTGCCGGGGCGGCTGGGGCTGCTGGAGAACCTGCTCGCCCACCGGGTCGACCCGGTGGGCGTGCCACTGATCGCACCGCTGGCCCGTACCGCGCCGTTCACCGCGCTGCTGGACGCGTTGCGGCCCGCGCCGGAGCCCCGGCTGCTCGACGGCGAGCTGGTGACCACCCTCGGCGAGGGCGGGGAGCGGGTCCGCCACCTGCGGGGCGTCGTCGACGTGTTGCGCCGGTCGGCCGAGCAGGGGGCGTTGCCGAGCGAACTGGGGGTGCCGTGGGCGTCCGCCGCCTACCGCGCCGAGCTGGCCGGATAGCGGCAGACACCTACCTGGGACGGACCTCCACCACCAACGAATGGAGTGAGTCGATGCGCAGAATCCTCGGCGGCGCCACAGTGGTCGCCCTTCTTCTCGGCGCCGCCCCGGCCGCCGCCGCTGCCCGTCCGGACGTCCCGTCAGCCGACCGGCTCTCCTGGTTGGCCGAGCACCTCGGCCGGCAGACACTGCCCGAGCGGGACGGTTGGGCGGCCGACGGCCCCGGCACCACCGGCGGCTCGGCGGCCACTCCCGAGCGGACCCGGGTGGTCCACAGCCGGGCGGAGCTGGTCGCCGCGCTGGGCGGCGACAACGCCGGCAACGCCGCCGACGCCACCGGAAAGCTCATCTACGTCGACGGTGCGATCGACGGCTTCGAGGGGCCCGACGGCACGCCGCTGAGCTGCGCCGACCTGGCCGACCCGGGATACCGGCTGGACGCCTACCTGGCCGCGTACGACCCGGCGGTGTGGGGACGGGTGCCACCGAGCGGGCCGCTGGAGGAGGCTCGGGTGCGCTCGGTGACCAACCAGACCCGGCAGACCCAGATCAACGTCGGGCCGAACACCACGATCGTCGGGTTGCGCGGCGCTCGACTGACCGGTCTCACCCTCATGATCGACCGGGCGTCGAACGTCATCGTCCGCAATCTGACCCTCGTCGACGCCCGGGACTGCTTCCCCGCCTGGTCGCCGAACGACGGCGAGGCAGGCAACTGGAACAGCCAGTACGACCAGATCTCGGTACGCCGCAGCGAGAACGTCTGGGTCGACCACAACACCTTCACCGACGGCGACAACCCGGACAGCGCCCAGCCGGTGTACTTCGGTCGGCCGTACCAGGTGCACGACGGCTCGCTGGACGTCACACACACCGCCAGCCTGGTCACCGCCTCCTGGAACCGCTTCACGGGTCGGGACAAGCTGCTGTTGATCGGCTCGTCCAACACCGTCGGCCCGGACGTGGGCCGGCTGAGGGTCACCCTGCACCACAACCTCTTCGACGGTGTCCTGCAACGGCTGCCCCGGGTGCGTTTCGGTCAGGTCGACATCTACAACAACCACTACCGACTCGGTGGGGACGACTTCCAGTACGCGCTCGGCGTCGGTGTCCAGTCCGCGATCTACGCGCAGAACAACTTCTTCACACTGGACGCGGCGGTCGATCCTGCGAACCTGCTCCACGACTGGGGCGGCACCGCGTTGACCGAGCGAGGCTCCTGGGTCCGCCAGGGCGGCGGCGCGCCCCGACCGGTCGACCTGCTGGCGGCGTACAACGCGACCCATGACCCCGACCTCGCCACGGACGCGGGCTGGACGCCCACCCTGCGCCGCGACCCCGTGCTGCCGGCGCCGCTGGTCCCCCTCCTGGTGGGCCCGCTCGCCGGGGCCGACCGGCTGCCGATCTGACGGCTCGGCGCGCCCGCGACTCGCGGTCGGGTCGGCGACGTACGGGCTCATCGATGTGGTGAAGATCGGCTATAAGTGACGCATGGACTTCCCGCCGCACCTGGGCAGCATGCCGATGCACGCGATCACCGAGATCCACGGCGAACCGGGCCTGCTGGAACGTTTCCGGTTGGAGGTCCAGCAGTTCGACGACGCAGCCCGGGCGCGGTTGACCGCCGCGCTCGACCTCGCCGCCGAACTGCACCGCGACGATCGACGGGTCCGCGAGCCGTACCTGAACCACCTGCTGCGGGTGGCGATCAGGCTGATGCACCACTACCAGGTGCGGGACGTGGACGTGATCGTCGCCGGTCTGCTGCACGACGCGGTGGAGGACCATCCGGTCGAGCTGGCCGACGGCGACCCGGGCACCGACCCGACCGGGGCCGCGCTGGCCGCGCTCGCCGCGCGGTTCGGGCCGCGGGTGGCCACCCTGGTCGCGGCGGTCACCAATCCGGTGTACGACCCCGAGCGGGACCGCAACGAGCAGTACCGGGAGCACCTGGCGGTCAGTCTGGATCGGGAACCCTGGGCCCGGGTGATCAAGGTTTCGGACTTCACCGACAACGGGGTGGGCGTGATCCACACGGTCGGGCCGAAGGTGATCTCGTCGGCCCGGAAGTACCGGCCGCTGGTGCCGCTGTTCCGGGATCTGATCGGCCGGCCGGACACCCCGTTGTCGCCCGCGGTGAAGCGGCACATCTTCGGCCAGCTGGACCTTGCCGAGGAGCGGTTCAGCGCCATCCTGGACCAGCCCGCCCCGAACTGACCCGTCCCCCGGATCACCCGACCGGGTTCCGTGACAAGTTCTCAGATCTGCCCGGAAGCCTCGGCCATTACGGTTGGTTTGCGCCTAATGAGAGGAAATGCCCCTCTCGATTCGTTTTTCCGGCGTGTAGCCAATCGAGAGGATTCGGACCATGCGCGACCTTTCCCGTCGTGATCTGCTCAGGGCGACGGCCGTCGGCGCCGGAGCGGTCGCCATCCCGAGCGTGATCGCCGGCAGCTCGGCCGTCGCGGCCGACGGTCCCGGGTGGCCCTCCGACACGAAGTTCCCGCCAGCACAGCTGACCGGCCGGATCGTCCGCCCGCAGAGCCCCAACTACGCGGAGGCCAGCCTCGGCTGGGACGAGCTGTTCGTGCACTATCCCCTGGTCATCGTCTTCGCTCAGGAGACCCAGGACGTGGTCAATGCGCTCACCTGGGCGCGGCAGCACAACGTCGCACTGCGGGTACGCAGTGGCCGGCACAACCTGGAAGGCTGGTCGAACGTCGACAACGGCATCGTGATCGACGTCAGCGAGCTCAAGGACGTCCACATCGACACCGCCACCCGCACGGCGAAGGTCGGCGCGGGGCTCACCCAGTCGGAGGCCGTGACCGCCCTCGGTGAGCACGACCTCGCGGCGACGACGGGCACGGAGGGGACCGTGGGCCTCTCCGGCGCCACCCTCGGCGGCGGCTTCGGCTTCCTCACCCGCTACATCGGGATGGCCTGCGACAACCTGATCGGCGCGGAGATCGTCGTGGCGGCGGGCGCCGACGGAGCGAAGGTGCTCGAGGTGGACCCGTGGAACTACTCGGACCTGCTCTGGGCGCTGCGCGGAGCGGGCAACGGCAACTTCGGGATCGTCACCTCCCTGACCTACAAGGTCGCTCCCCTCACCAGCGTCGCCTACCTGCAGGTGACCTGGCCCGGCCTCGGCGACCTGCACGAGGTCTTCGACGCCTGGCAGCGTGTCGCACCCTTCACCGACCCCCGCCTCGGCACCCAGGTCGAGGTCCACCCGACCGAGATCCTGCTGTTCGCGGTGCTCGCGGACGGGTCCGAGGCAGAGGCCAGGAAGCTGCTGGCGCCGATCCTGTCGATCGGCAACCCCACGGTCACCGTGCAGATCGGCGGCTGGGGCGACATCTACGGCGGCTTCCAGATCCCGACCGCGGAGGAGCCCGCGAACTGGAAATTCTTCTCCCAGTTCACCCGCGAGCCGTTCCCGGAGGAGGCGGTCAGCATCGTCCGTGAGTTCATGGAGAAGGCACCCTCGCCCGACAGCAACTTCTTCACCCAGGCCTTCGGCAGCGGCGCGCAGCGGCAGGAGCCGTTCGGCGGCGCGGCCTTCCCGCACCGCGACGCGCTCTTCTACTCCGAGCCCGGCGCCGGCTGGGGCACCCGCGGCGAGCCCGACAGCGGCGACGCCATCACCCCGATCGCCCAGACCTGGATCGCCGAGTTCAGCCAGGCGCTGCGGCCCTACGTGGACGGCGCCTACGTCAACGTGCCGAACATCGGCATGGCCGAGTGGGAGAAGGCCTACTGGGGGCGCAACTTCCCCCGGCTGCGCAAGATCAAGGCGAAGTACGACCCGCACAACGTCTTCCAGTACGAGCAGAGCATCCCGCCCGCGACGCACTGACCCGGGATGACCGGCGGTGCGGGTGGCACCCGCCCGCACCGCCGGACCGCCCGGCGCGGGAGTCACCCACGGTGAGTGCGGTCCCCACCGCCGCCGACGGCGGGGCTCGACTCACCGGTCAGGACGGCGCGGTCTCGTCGAGGACGACACGCAGCGGGTGCGGGGCGCTGGTGGCGAGGTCGCCGAGCACGGCGAGCAACAGACCGTGCTGATCGGACGGCTCGTCGACGAGCAATTGGCCGGCGTCGGTGATCTGCAGGGTGAGCGGACCGGCGTCGAGCCGGTCCCGGAGCACGTCGGAGAGGGCGTCCCAGGTCTCCCCCAGGTACGCCGGCAGGGCCAACACGGCGGCGAGCGTGGCGAAGAGCCCGGCCCTGGTTCGCGTCGTCGCTCCGGCCAACACCACCGCGCCGGGCACGTCGAGGCCGCCGTCGTGGCAGACGATCAGCCAATCGGGCACCCGACCCACGTGCTCGTCGACCATCACGTTCCTCCTGATCTCAACGGTATGACATCGGACCGGGACGACGCCGCAGCGGGGCCGGCCGACCGAAGCCGGCCGGCCCCAGGTCGGTCAGAGTCGGTAGAAGTCGGTGTAGTGGTTGGGCGAGAACCAGGTGACGCCGGTGCTGCGGTTCACCACGATCCGGTACGCATCCCGGGCGGCGCCCTGGTTGCGCGGGTAGACGTCGTACTCGTAGTAGGTGGCGTTGGTGGGCAGTTGACCCTCGTAGTTGTAGAACTGGCCGCCGGCGAAGTTGGACTTCCCGCCGCTCCAGGAGTACCAGCCGCGGCTGGTCGGGAACCCCTTGGCGGACCAGCCCGAACGGGCGGTGCGGGCGTCCGCGCAGCGGCTCATGGTGCAGGAGCTGTAGACCGCCGCCGAGGCCGGGTCGGTCAACCGAGGGGAGACCACGGACGGGCCGACCAGCGCGGCGGCGACCATGGCGAGGAGCAGGGCGAGGGTGGTGGTACGCCGGCGGATCGCGCCGAGCGTGGCCAGCGGGGACACGAGGGTGGACACAGGCTGCCTCCAGACCATCCAATCCATCGATCCGCATGATTGTCGGACCGAACCCAGTCTCACCGCTGCCGGTCGACGACAACACCCCTCGGCACCCCAACTGCTCCACAATGTTCGGTTAACCCCGAGAGATCATCTGCGTAGGCGCGCGCCTGATCGGGAGCAGCGCGGCTGACCGGCCGAGTCGGTCCGACGTTGTGCCGTGGCCTGCTGATCGTCCGAACGTCGGGTGGCGTCCCACCGTCGAAGGCGCCCATGACCTGGTTCGTGTCGATATGCCGTCTGCTCGGTGACGGCGTGGCGGCGGGCATATCGGTCACCGGTTGTTAGCGTGAAACGCGGATCCGTGACCGTGGAGGGGTGCCATGACGGACGCCCCCGACGGGAGGCCGAGGCCCGCGGACCAGTGGCGGCACCGGGGCGTACGAGGGTTGACCATCGCCCGCGACGCCGGTGTGCGCGGCTGGCGGTGGTGGGCACGTAGCTGGGATCGGCTGGTCGCCGCGCTCCAGGACGAGGCACCCGTCGGCTCCGCTGCCGCGCCGTCGCCGTCCGGTCCGCTCGTCGAACAACGCGACGCACCCAGGCTGATCGCGGTCCCGGCACGCGGATACGTCTACTCGTTCTACATCCGCGCCACGTTCGCCTGGTCGTCACCGGCGAGCCTGCGGTCCGAGGTGCTGAGCTGGTACGTGCAGTACTTCCAACCGAACGCGGTCCAGCGGCTGACCCGGCTGGCCGCCGACGCGGCCCGGGACCTGCCCCCACACCGGGCCGGTGACCTGGAGGTCGCGTTGCAGCGGGCACTCGCCGAGGATCCCGTGTGGCACTACCAACGGGGCGACATCACGCTCACCTGCCGCCCCGACGCCGCAGTACGACTCGACGAACGGATCCTGCCCGCGCTCCAGCCGCACGTCGACCGCCTGGTCAAGCTGGAATACCAGTTCGACGAGCAGATACGGCAGGCCAGGTACGCCGAGGAGCTCAGCCGCCAGTGGGCGACAATCCTCGATGATCACGCGGACGACCACGACCTGGCTGACGCCCGCGACCACATGATCACCGCGCAAAGAGAAGCCGCACGATGGATCGCCGAACTCCTCCACCGCCACGCCAACCCCTCACCAGAGTCGGCACCCCCGCCCCGACTTCCCCCGCAACAGACCCACCCCACCCCCGCCCCGGCCCCGCCAGCCCCCGAGTAGCCCTCCCCGCCCCCGCCCCCGCCCCCGCCCCCTCCCCCTCCCCCTCTCCCTGTCCCTGCCCCTCATGATCAAGTGATGGAAAGTAGGTCTGGGGGGCCTGCGGGACCTACTTCCCATCACTTGATCATGGGGAGGGGCGGGCACGGTTGGCGAGAATGGCCAGAGTCTCCTGGCGGACCTGGACCGGCTCTTTGGTGAGGCGGCGGTGGCTGAAGCGGACGACGACGATGCCGACGGTCGCGAGCAGGGCGTCGCGGCGGAGATCGATCTCGCGTTCGGCCGGGTCGCCGTGGCTGGTCGCGCCGTCAAGCTCGATGTTGACCCGTTCCGCCTCGGCGAACATGTCGAGGTAGATCGTCCGGGCACCAACCTGCACCCGCGCCTGCCGGGTGAACGTCGGCATTCCCGGTCCGGTGAAGACGTGGTCGTGGCCCCATATCTCCAACGGGCTGCGGCACCCGGCGGCGAGCCGGTCCAGCAAACCGCTCAGTGCCCCACGGTCGGGCATTCTCGCCACCTCGGCAAGGGCGGCGGCCAGGCGCCGCGGCGTGGTCATCCGATCGTTGACCGCACGGATGAGCAAACTCGATCGGTCGATCGGCGGCAGCAGCGGCCAACAGTCCACCAGGGTCCGGTCGAGCCGGGTGACCGGCAATTCTCCCCGTGTCACCACCTGCGGCGGCGCAACCGCGAAGTCGGAACGATGGGCTACGACCAGATGCGGCCGATCACGCAGGCCTGATCCTCGCGGCACGTCAAGATACAGCGGCTCTCCCGGTGACTGGCGGCGTAGGCCCCACACGTCGAGCGCCGTCAGGCGGCTCAGCGCCCCACGCCCGTCGACGTAGGCCAGCGCAGCGCGTCGGGCGACGTCCCGCTCGACCCGGGCCAGCATCGGCACGTCGGCGTTGGGATTGCAGATCAGCGCGGCGTCGCCGTAGACCCCGGGCAGCAGTCGTATCAACCGGTCCGCGCGCCAGGCGGTCTGAATCGTCCAAGCAGGGGCCACCCGCAGCATGTCCCGTCGAGTGACCAGCCCGCCTCCGCGGACGAGGAGGGATTGTATGCGCGCATCCACCGGCTCACCCTGGCGTGAAGCGCAGCCCTTGCGAGGGATGCTGTGGACAGCGGAGGCACCTGTGGACAGCCGTTCGGGTCGCCGTCGATTGTGGTAAGCGTCCGTGAAGGCCCTTTGCACAGCGTCCGGTTCTCCCCCAGACCAGCGCCGATGACCCTAAGTGCCTGGCCTGCCACTGCCAATCGGGTCCTGTCGCTGAAGATGCGGCATTCCGCCGCGTCAGCCAGATTCTTTAGCTGCCAGACGGCTGCGCGGGCCGCCTGCATCTATTGATGGTGTCGGATTCCTGATGGACATGGCTGAAACGATCTGCAGGCCCGATGCCGACAAGCGCCTGGGCGATTCCGTTCCAGGGCTTAACGATCCGTTCCAGGGCTTACCGGAGCAGAGATGTCCCGCACGGGGCGTTGCGAGCGGCGAACGCTACCTCCTCGACAAGTCGGCGCTTGCCCGCGGGCGCTGGGGACAGCCTGGTCGGTGCGTTCTCTCGGGATCTAACCGCCGAACTTCAGCGCCTGCCGCAGATCCACGTCCAGGCTCTCGTCGTACTGCGGATCGGGCTCAGCCCCGGCAGCGCTGAGGACGGTGCTGAAGAAGCATCTGGCGCCAACGGCGAGGATCACGTGGAAGATATCCGTGTCATCGAGACCGTGACCACGCAGGCCCGCGACGTCGGCCTCGGTGACGGAGTTTGCATCGGCCGCGACCTTGCCGGCGAAGTCGACGACTGCGACCTCCTGCGCGGAGAGATTGGCGCTGCCACTGTCTGACGCGATGGCGGCGACGGTTGGCGCGTCGAAGAACTTGTCGCGTAGGACCTTTCCATGTGCCAGGCCGCAGTAGGAGGATTTCAGGGCCCGTGCTGCTGCGAGGGTCACCAACTCATAGCGGCGCAGCTCCATCCCGGCCTTCACCGAACCGTTGAGCTGCTGCCATGCCAGGTACACCGCTGGGCTATGGGCGAACAACCTGGTGTAGTTGGGCAGGTAGCCCATCGCCTTCGTGTCGGCATCGAACATCCGCTCGGTGTCCAGGGACTGCTCTGCCTGCTGCAGGAAACTCATCCGGCTCCTCCCCATGCTTGACCCCGGACGGTACGCCGTTGGGACTGCGGACGGTGTCAGGAAATCGGCCGGTGCTCTGCGCGTCGAGGCGGTCGCCCTACTGGGTGGTGTAGTGGTCCAGACGCACCGACCGAGGGTCATACCGGAAGATTAGCGCCGGGCCGGCCTCGTGCGACTCCATCGCGTCGACTCCCACGCGCCGATCTAGTAGTGCCTGCGGCTACGGGCGATGCCCACGGCGTCGAGGAGGTCGGGTAGCGCCGCCGACATCTCCTTGGTGACCCGCTGCCGTTCGTCCTGCGGTGGACGCTGCAGCAGCAAGGTGATCGCCGGCATCAGCCCCGGTTCGTGACCCAGGGCCGGCTCCGGGCCGAAGATGCCGTGCAAATGACGCTCCGACAGCTCCACGCGCAGGCCAGGCTTGGACAGGAACACTGCAGCCTGCACGAACGGGATCCTGACCGGCTGACCCTTGCGTCGCGCACCCCCTTCGGGGCGTTCCCGTCCGACCTTCCGTCACGGTCTACCCGCTGGCGGTGCTGTGTGCCGACCGTTTCCGTTCATCCCGGAAGCCTCAGGAGTCGGTGCGGTCGCCTCGTCCCTGAGGATGTCATCGAGAAGCTTGATGATCTCTGCGGCTTCGTGCTCTTCCAGGGGCTGCCCGACTCGGCCGCTACGGCGCAGGGCTTCCTCCAGTTGAGCAGCCAGGCGCTCGACGTTCGACCGCTCCTCCTTCAGGACGAATGCGTCGAGGACGTTGGCGAGATCCTGATCGGTGAGGCGGAGGGCGGCGTGCGCCAGTGGGCTCGGGCGTAGACGATCGATCAGAGCAATCCAGCGTTGAGTCAGCTGGTCGGTCAGTTGGATCCGCCGAATCCGCAACTCGTGCTCGCTCTCCTCCCTGAGCCGCTGCAGGTGGACGTGCCGGAGTTCCGCCCTCACGTCCTCGTCGAGCTTCACTCGCACCTCTGGCCTGCAGTGCAATACGACACCCTGACGCTCGTAACGTCGACGAGCGCGAGAGAGCTCACGGTTGAGCTGAATCTCCAGGGCGCCCGCCTGGTGAGGATGGAAGTGCCGAGCGAGATCCGCCGCCTTGTGTTCAACGTCCCGTCGGGCGAGGTCCGCGAACTGCAGCGACCACGCTCCGAGCTGATCCTCCCGCAAACCTTCCGAGTACCAGGTGAGAGCCACATGTATTTCGAACGAGAAGACATAGCCCCGAGCTGGCACGATGACCGGCCTGGGGTGGCGGCGGCGTTGGGTGAGGTCGGGTGCTGGCGGTCGGTCCCAATAGTCGAACGCCGCTCGAAAACGGGTCAGCAGCCGGCGAATGGCGCTGGCGCCCTGGTGCAGTTCCGATTTTGGGGGGACCTGATTCTCGGCGGTCATGGTGGCTCCTGGATCAGGCGGGGGAAGGGGATGTCGTTGAGGCCTTGGAGAGCCAGTAGTTCAGCCGGGAGCGGATCGCGGGTTCAGCGGCAAGCCGTATCGCGAGCGCTCGGACCGGCTCCCTGAGCCGGGCGTCGCTGGCACCACCGCGTAACCAAGCCGCGAGGCGCCGCCACGCGGCGACGGAGCATCCGGGATCGAGGAGTACGACTCGCCACAATGTGGCCAACCGATCGACCATGGATGGTTGGGCCTCCAGGAGAGCCACGAGCTGATCAACTCGCTCGGTGAGCGGCTCCTCCAACCAGTTCAGGAAGGCGTGGGTGGCACCCGCGCGGAGAGTGGCGTCGTCGCTGTCGAGCCACCAGGAAAGGACGTTGACCGTCCATGCGCTCCCATATTTTCGAGACAGATTCTCGATCGCGTCCGTGACGGTCCAGATGGACGACGCGTTGGCATTTGCTGCCACGGCGGTCAGGGCCCGTGCGGTCTGGAAGGGGTGACGTGGTGTGTAACCCATCCCCCACACCATCGCTGCGGTGTCCCGTTCGAGCACCGACCTGGAGTGGGCGAGCCATTCGAGCTTCTTACCCACGTCTGCCCTGACCTGGGAGCTCACCCTCAATCCAACCGCCACCGCACCGTCCAGGTTTGCCGCGGAAGCCATGGCGGCTGCGGCTGCCTTCCGTCTCCCGCGCTTTCGATCCCTCGCCCATCGCCGGATCACCTCCTCATAGACCTGCTCAAAGTCATGAGTGGCAAAGATCGCGGCGGCGACCGCAGCGCAATTACTGAACCCTGGGGCAGGATGGGCGGCGAGTTCGTCGATCCACTCAACGAGTGCGGGGCGGGTGTTGTCGAAATCGTTCCAGGCAACGTCGAGGATCGCCCTCACCATCTCGGGCTTGATGTGGGCCACTCTCGCCGCCGTATGCGAAGACTCCCCCTCCGTGGCCCTGTCGTGCCAATCCGCTCCGAGTTCCTGACCCAACAGAGCCGGCATGTCGTTGAGCAGCGCGGGCCGGCCGATAGCCGGCTCATTGAAGAGTCGATCGAGCTTTCCGAGCAGCAGACCAGCGCCCTCTGAAACACGCGCCATGGATTGTCCCGCGAAGACGGCGTAGGCGATCCGCAGCGCTCGTCGATGCTGTACGGGCCTGTTCTGAAAGACCGCTTCTTTGTCCTCGGGCAGCAAGAGGATCTGCCGCGCCTTATCCCGGTACCGCTTGTTCTCAGATGGCAACAGCGCGACGACACCATTAGCGTCTGCGGGAAGTTCGCGCGCGATCGTCTCCGCGTGTAGGACGCACTCACTCGGTCTCGTCAGCAGATCGAGCAATCTGCGCACCTCTGGTGTGAGCATCTGGACCGTGTACGCTCTCCCGCAGCTGCGATCACAATCGGTGCAGTTGTCAACGCATTTTTCTCTGAGGTAATACAAGAGATGCTGGCGGAAGACGTCAACGCGCGAGACTGATGAGTGGTGGAACACCTCCGCTCGGTGGCGGGATGCCTCGGGCTCCTCCGTGTCCCGGATGATGACCCCACTACAGTCATTTTCTTGGAACACCGCCTCGATAGATCGGACGGCGCTCCGGACCTGCCGGCCGCCAACCTTGACGATGTAACCAACACCTTTCTCCAGAAATTCGGGCTGCTCACGGATCAATCGGACGTCGTCCAATCCGGGCGGTACCACAATCTCCATGACCTCGTCGGATCCAAGATGCTCTGCGAGAGCGACGCAGGCGGCGGTCGAACGACCGCTGCCCACCGGACCAGCAAGTCCCACTACCGGATAACGACGCAACCGATCCCGCAACTCACCGAAGTGGGGTGGCCGTACGAAGGTGTGGCGTCTCGCGGTCAGATCGCTGATTCGGTCGGCGAAGAACCTCGGCTTCGAGCTGCCCTGCCCGAAACTGAGATTTCCGATGACCGTTGCCCGATCACCGAACGCACTGGGACCAGCGTTGGTCAAGTCCTCGATCCGGAACTCGCTGCCCCTGCGCGACGTGAAGGAGCGAAGGGTGGGATTGGAGCGGATGAAGTCGTCGGGCGAGTCGCGATCATCATTCCGCTCGTCGGCTACGTCTGTCGGGTCTTCCGAATCGCGATGGCGTCTGGCACCCGCGTTTGCCTCGCGTCTCGTGCCCTGCTCTGGAACAGGTGGCGACTCCGCGGGGTCTGGGTTCTGCGGCACAGCGGGTGCCGCCGGATCGGCGGCTGGCTCGGCTGCGGGCGCCCCCGCCTGCACCGGCCCTGTTGCGGACTCCGGGCTCACTGTCGCCCCTGCCCATCAGCGCGTGTAGCCTCCGCACCCCAGGCTCGGCCATGATCACCGAAGACGGTCGGGCCGTGGTTGGCTACTGAGCCGAAGGCGAAGCGGCTTCCACTCGGCGGTTCGGCTTGTGCTCGCTCGCCACCGCTCGGGTCAGGCCGAGGGGCCGGTGTCGAGGCATCGGCGGATGCGATCGTCGTCGCGTTGACGTTCTCATCGGGAATGAAGATCCAAGCCTCATCGCCGAACGATTTGACGCGAACGCTGACGCGACCGTAACGCTCCTTCCGTATCCCGCTGTACGACTGGCTCACCACGTCCCGGTAGATCGTCGAAGACACAATCATCGCTACCGCTGCCGCGGGGAACGACGCTAGCGCCTCCTTCAGCGCGGGCGCCTCTACCAGACGAGCCGCAGTCACCACTGCTGATCCGGCGTAGCCGTTCTCGGTCCTTGTCACAAGTCCCTGATGGAACGCGACCCGCATCCGCACCTGCGCGTGCGCACCGGCATGGCGATTGTGGTCCCGGAGGATCCTGTCCATGGCGGGTACGAGGTCGGCAACAAGCCGAGGTTCAGGCGTCCCGAGGGGAAAGAGCGCGAGTTCCCCGTCCCCGGAAGATTGGATCTCCCAGCCGTCCCGGTCTAGGCCGCACTGCTCCGCCGCCCGCCGCATGAGTGGGCGAAAGTTCATCTGGGCGTTGACCTGGCCGGCGTCGTCGTGCCGGCTGTAGCTCTCCATGTCGACGAACATGATCAATCTGCGGTCTGGCTGCAGCGTTGCCATCTTGCCTCCTCACGCTCTGCGGTCCTGGTCATGTCACTTATAGCGATGGCCAGCCGTGGGAAACCCGTCGAAGTACGGGTTGTCAGGAAGTAGATGAGCATGTGTCGGATACACGAGATCCCATACTCTTACGGAGATCGTCCACACCTTGTTGCCTTCACTGGATGCATGACCATCTCATCGCGCCACGTGAAATACCGACGGTCCGACGTGGAGGTAGAGCGGGCACTAGCCGCGATCCGCCTTCACCAGGACGCCATCCGACATGCCGATGCCAAGATCTCTCGGCTGTTCGCCTTCCACGGCTCGGTGGTGGCCCTCATTGTCAGCAAGGCGCCCGTGGTCTTCCACGTCATTGCGGATTCCCCCGTCCTCTCCATGGTCGTCAACGGAGTAGGCCTGCTCTTCGTGATCACTCTCCTGATCGCGGCGCGACACCTCGCCATCGGCTTTCGACCACAGACGTCCGGGCCTCCCTCGCCCAACAGGTTCGGGTTCCCGGCGCTGCCGGCCGCCCGCATCGCACCGCCACGACTCGACGCCGGTCGGGAGGCCGCCGAAGCATGGTTTCTGGCTGCGGTCCTCGCGAACATCGCACTCAGGAAGCACCGGCGGGTGCAGGCGGCGATGCCGTGGAGCGTGGCGGCGAGTTGCGCAGCCACAGTTTGGCTGGCCATTGCCGTGTTGAGTGATTGAAAGAAGCGGTGCAGGGCTTCTCCGAGGATCCCAAATCAGAAATACTTGGATCCATCGACTGCCCGTGTCTCATCCGACATGAGCAGGGTTGCCCGCCGACGAACGGGGTGCTGAGGTGCGACGCAGCTACGAGCAGCCGCCGACGAGCCTTCGCTGGCCTCCTGGCACACTGCTCGGCTCCCTCAGCCCGAAGACAAGAGCCAGCCTTCTCGCGTTGGGAACAACCGTCTCGGTTAAGGCCGGAGACCACATCTTGCGGGAGGGCTCCACCGGTAGTCACCTGATACTGCTCAGGGAAGCCGTAACAAAGGTAACCGTCAACATGGCAGATGGCCGCCAAACGCTCCTGGCCATCCGGGTCTCAGGCGACCTGGTCGGCGAAATCTCCGCGCTCAATGACACCCCGCGGACGGCCACGGTCACAACGTGCGGTGCGGGATTGGTGACCGTCATTTACAAGCGAGAGTGGCATCCGTTCCTACACGACCAGCCAGAGGCGGCGCTTGCCCTGGCGAGGACCACGGCAGCGCGCTTCCGGTGGGCGAACCGCCGCCGAGTCGATTTCACCGCCTACCCGGCAAAGATCCGCCTGGCACGGGTTCTGGCCGAACTCTCGACGGCGCACGGTGAGGCCATCAGCGACGGACGCACCGTCGGCGTGACGCTGACTCAGCCGGAGTTGGCGTCACTCTGCGGTGCTGCGGAGCCGACGGTCGAGAAGGCCCTCCGCGAACTGCGGCGGGCGGGAGTCATCCGGACCGGCTACCGGCAGATCGTCGTTCACGATCTGGCACAGCTACAACGTGTCGGCCACCTGGGAAACAGCGGTCAGCCCTGGTCGGCGAGTGCCAACTGACCCCCGTGCTCGCCGGTTGAAGGTGCCAGGTCAACGTTCACACCCACTAGAGGCTGTTGACGGCCTGGGAGACGCGCAGAACGGCATCGGCCACGGCGGTCACCGTTCCGGCACCTGCCAGCAGAGCCGGTAGCAGGCTGCGAATGCCCTCCACGTTGGGCCGTGGCTCGGCGGCGTACGCCGCAGCCGTGCTCGCCAACTGTGTCAGCTGTTCGGCCTCGCGAACCTCCGTCCGGTGCTTCGCGATCTCGTCGACCAGGGCAGCGACGAGCCCGGCGAGATCCGAGCCTCGACTGAAATCGTTGCTCCGGTTGTGCACCTGCGCGTGGTCGCCGAAGACGTTCGCCTCACCGCTGATGTCGCCGCCGAAGTTGAACTGACTCACTGGCTCATCCTTCCTGGTCGCCCGCCGGCCGGACCTGCGGGCCACACCGATCAGTCCGACTGGTCATCGCGATCAAAATTCGACACCCGTCCGTGGTTCCCGAAGATGTTGCCCCGGCCGGACACCTCCCCAATGTTGGTGATGTTGTTGATGATCCGCTGCTGTCCGGCGGCTATCTCGGACGTGTCGATGCCCTTGTCCGTCAGGAACGCAACCAGACAGTCGATCACTCCTCGCTGCATCCGTAACAGACAGTCACGCACATCCGCGACTTCGAAATAGCTCTCGATGCTCGTGGTCGCCGCGAGCTCTCGGGCGCTGAAGGGCGCCCCGTAGTCGTAGCGTCGACCCTCCTCGAGCGCCTCGTAGTGATGCTGCGCCCGTTCCCCGTGCGCCTCGGCCAGGTCGATGCCCCGGTCCGAGCGCAGGAACAGCTCGGCAACGTAGGTGCGCCACGCCGCGATGGCGAGGGCCCAGGTCGTCGAGCGCCTATGAAGCGGGCTCAGATCCTCCCCAAACAGACCGTAGAACCCCGTGGCGGGCGCGGAGTCGCGTAGGACGGGCGGCAGGACGAACGCGGCGAACTCGCAGGACAGAATGCCAAGTTCAAGGGTGTAGCGGGCGAAGAGGCTGACGACGATCTGGCCACCAACGAGGTTCTTCGCCAGACACACGTACGTCCTGGCCTGGTCCCCTGGCACGTCGCTGCCCAGATCCACCCAGCAGGTTTCCACCCGGGATGGCGGGCGTACCTCGTCTGGATGGAACAACCCCTCACAATCCGGCAGCACGTCCCCCCGCACGTAGATCCGCTTGGTGACCTCAATGTCGCTCAGCCCGAGCCGCGACCGAGCGAGCCGAATCAGATCGTCGTGCAGTTCTCGGATGGAGAAGGTCGCAGGTGGTCGCGTACCGTCTCGATTCTGTTCTCGACTGTGGCTGACGTCGATGGGCGGCAGGGCCCAGCGGCCGATCTCGGTGCCGCTGCCGACGAACGGGCTGTCCGCGGAGACGTCAAAGACGATCATGTTGGCGTCCTGCAAGGCGGCAAGCTCGTCTTCCAGGTCGGATTCGACCTCTGGCGCCTGGGCGGCCAGAGCCTTCTCCTCCGCCATGGTGCCGATCGCCGCCGCGCGGGTTTCCTGGAGACTGAGGAAGGTCGTGCGCCACCCGACTCCGCACGCCACGGCGATGAGAGGCAGCGAGAGCAGCGCCGTCACCAGCCCGTCGCGCCAGAGGAGGAGGGTGCCGAGCGCGACCAGACCGAGCAACGAATAACGCGTCAGCGCGACCGCGCCGTACAGCTTCCGCCAATGGGTGTCGGACGCCTGGGCGTGCCGCACCAGCGCAACCGCGTCCACCCCGAAAGGGGGACACCATGCCTTCGGGTTGTCGATGCTGTATTGCAGCAAGACCTGCGCCGCCAACGGCGGATGCAGGTGCATGGCACAGCACATCTGTCGGCTGGCCAGGTCTGTCGGTACCGAGGGCAGCGCCGGCCCCCCGCCGGTACGGCCCCTCACCGTGTCGGCAACGTCTTTCGCACTGACACTTCTGGGAATTGACGATGCCATGCTGGGACAGTAATTCCCGCACTGTCAATTCGCTGTCCATGATCTTTCAGTACCGGCCGCCGCCTCAGTTCGCGGGTATGTCCGGCCTCGCGCCGGAACGACTAATCAGCGCTTCCCGCAGCGCGGCGGACTGCTCCACCGAACCACCCCGAACACCCAGGCTGCGACGGGCCGCCCGGTAGTAGCCGTCGCGGGCCTCGTTGGCCCGGGTAAGCGTCTCCGCGATGTCCGGTGGCGCCTCGACGAGTCTCCGAGCGAGCCGTTCGACCTGCCAGATCGCGTCCCGCCAACTGGCGGCGGCGGCGACCGTCGCTGCGTCGCCGAGAAGCAGCAGATTCTCCCAGACAATGGTGCGCCGGGCCTCCGCCTCGGCCAGTCGGGCAAGGCCCTCTTCCCGGTCGATCGGATGGCTGTAGGACCCCGGCCCAGGTCCGCCGTCAGGCGTAGCGCCACGGCGTGGCTCTCCTTGAGAGCGTGGGCGTAGTCGACGTACGCGTCGAGCCGCCGTTCGTCCCACCGGACGTTCTGGCCACGCCGCCAGCGGGCGCGGTCGGCCATCGAGGTGGCAAGGATAGTGCCCAGGGTGCCGACCAGAACGCCGAGGAGCGCCGGAAGCTGCGTCAGAAGGGTGCTCACGCCGTCGAGGCTGCCAGCACCGGGCAAGACCGGACAGGGGTGGACCGCGTGGATGCCCGAGCCGACGACGACACGTCAGGACGGGACGTCGCGGTGGCGGAAGGCGGCCACGCCGACGGCCAGCAGGGCCGCGGCCACCGCCGCCAGCACCACCAGGGGAAGCACCGCCGGGTCGACAGCGGGCACGGCCGGCACATGGGTGTACGGGGAGACGTTGAGGGCGGCCTGCGGCAACTCCAGCACCGCGCCGAGCTGCCCGAGGAGCAGGAAGACCAGCAGCGCCGTCCAGGACAGCACCACCGACCAGCGGGGCAGCAGCCCGAAGATCGCGGTCACCACCCCGGCGACCACGAGCAGGGCGGGCAGGCGCAGCAGCGCGGCGCCGCCCAGCTCGACGGCCTGGCCGAGCGGGTCTCCGGTGACGATGCCGTAGCCGAGGCCGGTGGTCACGCCAGCGAGGAGCAGCAGGGCGACCGCGCCGAGCGTTGCGGCGAGCACCTGGGTGCCGAGCCAGCGGGTGCGACTGACCGCCGTGGCGAGGGCGGCCTCCAGCACCCCGTCGGCTTCGTCGCCGCGTACGCGGAGCAGGGCCTGCACGACGTACGCGCCGATGGTCAGGGCGAAGAGGCCGAGCATCGCGGCCAGGTACGCGTTGATCAGGTCGGCTCCGCCACCCATCGCGTTGATCGCTTCGGCGGCGGCCGGATTCGCGTCGATCATGTCGTTGAACTCGTCGCCGGCGATGCCCATGGAGAAGCCGAGTACGGCCACCCCGACCGCCCAGCCGAGCAGCGTGCCGCGCTGCATCCGCCAGGCCAACCCGGTGGGGCTGAGCAGCCGTGGCGCGCCGGTGGCGGGGCCGCGTCGGGGGGCGATCAGCCCGGCACCCTGGTCGCGTCGTTCGGCGAGGGCGTACGCCAGCGCCACTCCGGCGAGCAGCAGCGCGACGGGCAGGGCGAGCACCCACCAGCGTTCACCGTCGAAGGCTCGTACCTGGTTGCCCCAGCCGAGCGGGGAGATCCACGACGGCCAGGCGCTGCGCACGCGGGTGCCGTCGGCGCTTTGGTCGCCGAGGACGTCTCCGGCGGCGCGCAGCACGAAGGAGAGCCCGACGGTGGCGGCGGCGAGCGCGTTGCCGCCACGCGAGGTGACGGAGAGCTGGGCGGTGACCGCGGCGATCGCGGTGAAGGCGACACCGACGCCGCCGATCGCGGCCGCTGCCGCGACGGAGCCGGCGAGCGGCAGACCCGCGCCGACCAGCGCGACCGCGAGCAGCACGGCGGCCAGGGTGTTCGCCGCGACGATGACGAGCAGCGCGGCGGTGAGCGACGCGTACCGTCCGACCACGTTGGCGCCGAGCAGTTCGGCCCGGCCGGTCTCCTCGTTCTGGCGGGTGTGCCGGGTCACCGCGAAGGTGCTCAGCAGCGCGACGATCAGGGCCAGCGTCACGTACGTCTCGGCGACGACCACGGCACCGAGGTCGGTGCCGTGGATGGGGCCGTTGAAGGCGCGGGCGACCAGACTGGACGCCGAGGTGGTGGCGTAGCCCAGCCGGGCCTCCTGGTCCGGGTAGATGCCGGCGACGCTGCCGGCGAGGGCGTAGCCGAGCAGGGGCGTGCCGAGGATCCAGATGGCGAGGCGGATCCTGTCGCGGCGCAGCACGAGCCGGGCCAGCCGCGTCGTGCCGGTGAGGGCGCTCACCGGGCACCGCCCTGCGGGGCGTCAACCTGCGCATCGGCGTCCGAGGAGCCGGCGGCCGGAGCGCCCGACGCGGCGGCAGCGCTGGGAGCACCCGTGGCAGCAGCGGCGCTGGGAGCACCCGTGGCAGCGGCGGCGGGATCGTCGCCGTAGTGGCGTAGGAAGAGCTGCTCCAGGGTGGGTGGTGTGCTGGTCAGCGCGCGGACGCCGAAGCGGATGAGCTGGCCGAGCAACTCGTCGAGGTGGGCGGGCTCGACCTCCAGGTGGGTGCGGCCGTCGACCTCGTGCACGTCGTGCACGCCGGGCAGCGCGTCCAGGCCGGTGACCGGGCGGGCGGTCTCGACGGTCACCGCCGTACGGGTGAGGTGGCGCAGCTCGGTGAGGGTGCCGGATTCGACGGTACGGCCCTCGCGGATGATGCTGACCCGGTCGCAGAGCGCTTCGACCTCGGCGAGCACGTGGCTGGAGAGCAGCACTGTGGCGCCGGCCTGCTTGACCCGCCGGACCTCGTCCTGGAACACCGCCTCCATGAGGGGGTCGAGGCCGGAGGTCGGCTCGTCGAGCACGTACAGCTCCACCGGGGAGGAGAAGGCGGCGACGATGGCGACCTTCTGCCGGTTGCCCTTGGAGTAGGTGCGGCAACGGCGGGTCGGGTCCAGGTCGAAGCGGTGCAGCAGCTCGTCGCGGCGACGCCGGTCGAGGCCGCCGCGCAGTTGACCGAGCAGGTCGATGGCTTCCCCGCCGGTCAGGTTGGGCCAGAGGCTGACGTCGCCCGGCACGTACGCCAGCCGGCGGTGCAGGCGGACCGCGTCGCGCCACGGGTCGGCGCCGAGCACCTGGGCGTCGCCGGAGTCCCGGCGGAGCAGCCCGAGCAGGATCCGGATGGTGGTGGACTTTCCGGAGCCGTTGGGCCCGAGGAAGCCGTGCACCTCCCCCTGCTCGACGTGCAGGTCCAACCCGTCGAGTGCCCGGATGGCGCCGAACGTCTTGACCAGGTTGCCGATCGAGATGACGGGCATGGCCCCTCCTGCCGTTGGCTACGTCGACCGTCACCACTCTACTGACCAACGGTCAGTAGAATCAACGGTGATCGTGCCCACCGGTCAGGGCGTCGCTAGGCTGGCCCCATGACCGCCGATCCCGCGGACGACACCCGCACCCGGATCCTGCGCGCCGCGCTCGACCTGTTCGCCGAACACGGCTACCAGCGCACCTCGCTGCGCCAGATCGGCGAGCGGCTGCGGCTCACCAAGACCGCGATCCTGTACCACTTCCCGGCCAAGGAGAACCTGCTCGCCGCCCTGGTCGAGCCCCTGGTGGCCGACCTGGAGGCGCTGCTCGACTCGGCCCGGGGTCAGCCCACCGAGCTGGCCCGGTGGACGGTGCTGGAGGGCTGGGTGGACATCATGCTCGCCCATCGCCGGCCGCTCGGCATGCTCTTCCACGACATCGCGCTGATCGGTCGGGGCGACACCTACCACCGTCTGATGGAGGTCGCGATGCGGGCCAACGACCTCATCGCCGGGCCGGACGCCGGGCGTCTGGAGCGCGTCCGGGCGGTGCAGGCGGTCGCGGCGTGCAGCGATCCGATCGTTTTCTTCACCGACGTGTCCGACGAGGTGCTGCGCGCCGACATGCTCGACGGCGTACGCCGACTGCTGGCCCCGCTGCCCGCGGACCCCGCGGCGGCGCCGCACCTGGCCCCTGCGACCGGGACGCGAACGGACGCCGCAGTCGGGGCGCGCACGACCGCGACGGTCCCGCCGCCGACGCGGGAGACCCCGACGCACGTGAGCGCGCGGCACGCGGCCTCAGGCAGCGCGACCCCGACGCTGCCAGCGGGGGCGGCCAGCGGGCCGGCGAGCGGCGCGGGGAGCCGCCGTCGGCGGCCGGGACGGCCGCCCGCGCTGGGCCGGGAGCAGGTCGAGGCGGCCCGGCGGATGCACGCGGCGGGCACCCACTCCGTGGACGCCATCGCCGCGGCGCTGGGTGTCTCGCGTGCCACCGTCTACCGCCACCTGACCGCACCATAACGAGACAGTTCCAAGACTATTTCGAGACTATTTTGAGTCGATGTTCAGGCCGCCAGCGTGGCGTAGCGGCCGTTGCGGTCCAGCAGGCTGTCGTGGGTGCCGGCCTCGACGATCCGACCGTGGTCGAGCACCGCGATCTGGTCGGCGTCGCGGACCGTGGAGAGCCGGTGCGCGATGGTGATCGTGGTGCGCCCCTGGGCGAGCACGTCGAAGGCCCGCTGCACGGCACGTTCGGTCTCGGTGTCCAGCGCGCTGGTGGCCTCGTCGAGAACCAGGATGCGCGGGTCGCGCAGGAGCGTCCGGGCGATGGCGAGGCGCTGCTTCTCACCGCCGGAGAACCGGTGCCCGCGTGAGCCGACCACGGTGTCGTACCCGTCGGGCAGCCCGGCGATCAGATCGTGGATCTGGGCGGCGCGGGCGGCGTCCTCGATCTCGTTGTCGGTGGCCTCCGGGCGGGCGTAGCGCAGGTTCTCCCGGACTGTGGTGTGCAGCAGGTACGTCTCCTGGCTGACCACGCCGACGATCGCGGCCAGGTCGGCCAGGCGCAGGTCGCGCAGGTCGACGCCGTCGACGGTGATCCGGCCGGCGGTCGGGTCGTGCAGTCGGCTGATCAGCCCGGCGAGGGTGCTCTTGCCGGAGCCGGTCTCGCCGACCAGGGCGAGGCTGGTGCCGGCGGGCACGTCGAGGGTGATCCCGGCGAGGGCGGCGGTGTCGCTGCCCGGGTAGCCGAAGGTGACGTCCTCCAGGCGCAGGTGGCCGCGTACCCGGGTGGGGTCGAGGCGGACCGGCTCGGTGGGGTCGGCCACGTCGACCGGGAGGTCCAGGTATTCGAAGATCCGGGCAAAGAGCGCCAGCGACGCGGTGAGCGAGACACCCACGTTGAGCAGGCCCATCAGCGGTCGGAACAGGCCGCCCTGCAGGGCCGTGAAGGCGACCAGGGTGCCGATGCTCAGCGTGCCGGCGGTGCCGGGCAGTCCGGCGGCGAGGTAGATGACCGCCGGTACGGCGGCGAAGATGATGCTCATCGAGGCCATCCGCCAGCGGCCGGCCAGCTCACTGCGCAGCTCCAGGTCGACCAGGCGGGCCGAGGAGGCGGTGAAGCGGTCGATCAGCGCGGGGCCGGTGCCGAGGGTCTTCGCCAGCTGTACGCCACTGATCGAGAGCCCTTCCTCGACGGTGACGTTGAGGTCGGCGAGTTCGCGTTGCCGTTGGGCGGTGATCTCGCGGCGCATCCGGGCGACCCGACGGGTCAGCCAGATGGCCGGCGGCAGCACCACGAGCGAGACCAGAGAGAGCTGCCAGGAGAGCGCGACCATGGCGACCGTGGTGGCGACCACTGTGGTGAGGTTGGCGGCGACGGCGGTAGCGGTGGAGGTGACCACCGACTGCATCCCGCCGATGTCGTTGGTGATCCGGGACTGCACCTCGCCGGTGCGGGTGCGGGTGAAGAAGCCGAGCGACTGGCGCTGGAGGTGGCTGAAGACGTCGGTGCGCAGCCGGTGCATGACCCGCTGGCCGACCTGGGTGGAGATCCAGGTCTGCACGACGCCGAGGGCGGAGGTCACCGCCGCGACGGCGACCATGCCGAGGACCAGCCAGACCAGCAGCGTCACGTCGCCCTGCGGCAGGGCCCGGTCGATCACGGCACGCAGCAGGAACGGGGTGGCCATCGCGATGATCGAGGAGACCACGATGATCGCGGTGACGGCGGCCAGCGCTGGCCGGTGTGGGGTGAACAGGCGGCCGATGCGGCGCAGGGACACCTGACGGGCCTGCGTCTTCTCTTCGGCGCTGAGGGTGCGGTGGCCGCGGTCGCGGCCCATCGGGGTGGGTTCCAAGGGGGCACTACCCTTCGTCGGCGATATTGCTGAGGTTACCTCATCATGAGGGAGCAACCACATATCCTGCTACGGTATTCCGGTGACCGAGCACACCGTCGACAGCGCCGACGACGAGAGCCTGGCGGAGACGTTCTGGGCGGTGGCGTCCCGTCTGCGCCGGCAGACCCGCGACTCACTGGCGCCCTGGGACGTCACCCCCAGCCAGTCCCGGGCCCTCGGCGTGCTGGCCCGGCACGGCGAGGTGCGCCCCGGCACCCTCGCCGAGCACCTGCGCATCGCGCCCCGCTCGGCGACCGAGGTCGTCGACGACCTCCAGACCCGAGGGCTGGTCGAACGCCGACCGGACCCGGCGGACCGTCGGGCGACCCTGGTCGCGCTCACCGAGGAGGGCGACCGCGTCAGCACCGCCATCCGGGCCGCGCGCCGGGCCGAGGCCGACCGCTTCTTCGGCCACCTCAACGACACCGACCGTGCCGAACTGGCCCGCATCCTGCGCACACTGCGTACCTGAGACCTGCGGGTTTGTCCGCGCCGCGCCCGGGTAGCCAGCGGCCCCGTTCGCACGGCGGGGCCCCCGCCACCACCAAGTCGGGGAGACGCGACAGGAGGACGCGCATGTCTGCCCTGAACCCTCACCGTCCCGGCTGATGTGCGGGATCAGCGGGGAGGCGCGATTCGACGGCCGCTCGCCCGACGCGTCGGCGGTCACCCGGATGACCGAGGCGATGCGCTCACGCGGCCCGGACGGCGAGGGCCTGTCCGCCGACGGCTGGGTGACCCTCGGGCACCGCCGGCTGACCATCATCGACCTGTCCGACGCGGGCGGGCAGCCGATGATCCGCGACGACCTGGGCCTGGCACTGGTCTTCAACGGCTGCATCTACAACTACCCGGAGCTGCGCGAGGAGTTGCGCCGCGCCGGGTACGCCTTCCACTCCACCAGCGACACCGAGGTGATCCTGGTGGCGTACGCCCACTGGGGTGAACGTTTCGTCGACCACCTGGTCGGCATGTTCGCGATCGGGCTGGTCGACCGGGTCCGGCGGCGGCTGATCCTGGCCCGCGACCGGCTCGGCATCAAACCGCTCTACCTCGCCGAGACACCGGGGCGGCTCCGGTTCGCCTCCACCCTGCCCGCGCTGCTGGCCGCCGGCGACGTCGACACCGGCATCGACCCGGTGGCGCTGCACCACTACCTGTCCTGGCACTCCATCGTTCCCGCCCCGCGTACCGTGCTGCGCGGCGTGCGCAAGTTGCCTCCGGCCACCCTGCGGGTGATCGAGGCGGACGGGCGCAGCCGAGAGGAGGTCTACTGGCGACCCGACTACGTGCGCGAGCCCGCCGACGCGGGGATGGACGCCGGCGACTGGCGGGCCGCGATCGGCGACGCGCTGCGCGCGGCGGTACGCAGACGGCTGGTCGCCGACGTGCCGGTGGGGGTGCTGCTCTCCGGCGGTCTGGACTCCAGCCTCATCGTGGCGCTGCTCGCCGAGGCCGGCCAGCAACACCTGCGCACGTTCAGCATCGGCTTCGACAGCCGCGACGGCGAGTCCGGCGACGAGTTCCACTACTCGGACCTGGTGGCCCGCGCGTACGACACCGACCACCATCGGATCCGACTGGCCGACGACGACCTGGTGCCCGCCGTCCGACGGGCCGTGCTGGCGATGACCGAGCCGATGGGCAGCCACGACGTGGTCGCCTTCCACCTGCTCTCCGAGCAGGTGGCGCAGCACGTGAAGGTGGCCCAGTCGGGTCAGGGCGCCGACGAGGTGTTCGCCGGCTACGGCTACCACCAGCCACTGGTCGAGGCGCCCCGGCACGGCGCCGCCGAGACGTTCGCCGCCGCGTTCTTCGACCGCGACCACGACGAGCTGCGCCGCATCGTCGGCCCGGCGTACGCGCTGGAGCACGACGCCAGCCGGGATCTGCTCACCGGGCACCTCGCCGCGCCCGGGGCGCAGACCGCGCTGGACGCCGTGCTGCGCCTGGACACCCACCTGATGCTTCCCGACGACCCGGTCAAGCGGGTGGACAGCATGAGCATGGCGTGGGGTCTGGAGGTGCGTACGCCCTTCCTCGACCAGGACCTGGTCACCCTCGCTGCGCACTGCCCGCCGGAGCACAAGGTCAGCCAGGGCGGCAAGGGCGTGCTCAAGGAGGTCGCCCGGGAGGTGCTGCCCTCCGAGGTGATCGACCGGCCCAAGGGCTACTTCCCTGTGCCGGCGCTGCGCAACGTGGACGGCCCGGTGCGCGAGCTGGTGGCCGAGGCGTTGCAGGCGCCGGCCGCGCGCGAGCGGGGGCTGTTCCGCCCGGAGTACGTGGCCCACCTGCTCGCCGAGCCGGACCGGGCGGAGGCCGCGGCCGGCAGCAACAAACTGTGGCAGCTCGGCCTGCTGGAGCTGTGGCTCCAGACCCACGACATCCGCTGACCCCGGGGGGCCGTGCCGGGCATTCAGCCGGCGGCCGTGCGGGCGATCAGGTCGTCGAGGACCGCGTGCAGTTCCCCGGCGCGTTCCAGCACCTGCCGCTGCCGGGTGGCACCGGTGCCGTCGCGACGCAGCCGGGCCAGCTGCGCCAACACGTACCCGAGGTCGCCGTGGCGCAGCAGGGCCGGGGCGATCACCGCCATCAGCTCGTCGACGAGCGCCCAGGCCGGCCGGGTGCCACCGGCACGCAGGTCGATCAGCTCGCCGTCGAGACCATCGTGGGCGGCCCGCCAGTGCGCCGCGGCGACCAGGCAGTCCCGGACGTCCGGGGCGCTCACCCCGGCACGTACGTCGTCGGCGAGGGTGGCCACGAGGGACCGGACCAGCGCCGCGACCAGCACCGCGTCGTCCACCTCGGTGCAGACGTCACCGACCCGCACCTCCACCGTCGGGTACGTCGACGACGGCCGGGCGTACCAGTAGACCATTGCCGCGTCGAGCATGATGCCGGCGGCGATCAGCTCGTCGACCGTGCGGTCGTAGTCGGCGACGGAGTCGAAGTATGGCGTCGGACCGATACTGGGCCAGCGTTCCAACTGCATCGAGCGCCAACTGGCGTGCCCCGTGTCGTACCCGTCGTGCAGCGGCGAGTTGGTGGTGATCGCCTGCACGACCGGCAGCCACACCCGCAGGTGGTTGCAGACCTGCACGGCGAGTTCCCGGTCGGGCAGCCCGACGTGCACGTGGCAGCCACACACCGCCGGATCGTGCGCCACCGGCCCGTACCGGCGCGACATCGCGTGGTAACGCGGTTTGTCGGGGACCGTCCGGTGCGGTTCGGCCACCGGGGTGGCGCCGACCGCCACCAACCGGGCCCCGGCCGCCGTGGCGGCCTCCGCGGCGGAGCGGCGCAGCGCCACCAGGTGTGCGCGCAGTTCGGTGAGGTCGGCGCAGACCGGGGTGACCATCTCCACCATGCTGTGCCGGAACTCCTGGCGGCTCTGGTCCCGGGCGGAGCCGCGCAGCGCGGCGAGCACCTGGTCGGCGACCGGCAGGTTCCGGCCGCTGTCCGGGTCGAGCAGCAGGTACTCCTCCTCCACGCCGAGCGTGAGGGTGGACAGGTCGGGCGCGGTGTCGACGACGGTCCGGCGGTACGCCATGGCCCCTCCCCATCCCCTGCTGCGGCGGTGCCTCGGGTTCCCGGCCGCCCCTGCGGCAAACGCGCCCTCAGGGCGTGGCCAGGGCCGTCGCGCGTGCGGTGAGAAAGGCCCGTTCGGCCGCGTTGTCCGTCAGGGCGACAGCCATCCGGTACGCCTCGACGGCCTCCCCGCCCCGCCCGAGCCGAGCCAGCAGGTCGGCGCGGACCACGTGGTAGACGTGGTAGCCGACCAGGTCGAGGCGGTCCACCTCGGTCAGCGCGACCGCCGGTCCGGACAGCTCGGCGAGCGCGACGGCCCGGTTCAGCGTCACCACCGGGCTGGGGGCGACGACCGTCAGCTGGTCGTACAGCTGAAGGATCTGCGCCCAGTCCGTGTCGGCGGCGCGCCGCGCGGCGCTGTGCACGGCGGCGATCGCGGCCTGGATCTGGTACGGGCCCGGCCGGTCGCGGCGTAGGCAGCGGCGCACCAGCGCCTGCCCCTCGGTGATCAGCTCGGCGTCCCACCGGGCCCGGTCCTGGCTCGGCAGCGCCACCAGCTGACCCTCGGCGTTGGTCCGCGCGTCGCGGCGGGACTCGGTGAGCAGCATCAACGCGAGCAGACCGAGCGCCTCCGGCTCGTCCGGCATCAGCTCGACCAGCAGCCGGGTCAACCGGATCGCCTCGGCGCACAGTTCGGTCCGGACCAGGTGCGGGCCAGCGCTGGCCGTGTACCCCTCGTTGAAGATCAGGTAGAGCACCGCGAGAACCGCGTGCAGCCGGTCGGGCAGGTCGGCGTCGCGGGGCACGCGGTACGGGATCCCGGCGTTGCGGATCTTCGACTTGGCGCGGACCAGCCGCTGTGCCATGGTCGGCTCCGGCACCAGGAAGGCTCGGGCGATCTCGGCGGTGCTCAGGCCGCCGAGCAGCCGCAGGGTGAGGGCGACCCGGGTGCTCGGGGCGAGCGCCGGATGGCAGCAGGTGAAGATCAGCCGTAGCCGGTCGTCGTGCACCGGTCCCTCCTCGACGGGACTGTCGGCGGCGAACAACAGAGCCGCCTGGGCGTGCCGGTCGACCCGGGACGCGTCGCGGCGCAGCCGGTCGATCGCCCGGTTCCGGGCCGTGGTGATGATCCAGCCGGCCGGACTGGGCGGCAGGCCGGTCGTCGGCCAGCGCGCCACCGCGACCACGAAAGCCTCCTGGACGGCCTCCTCGGCGAGGTCGATGTCGCCGAGGAGGCGGACCAGGACGGCCACCGCGCGGCCGTACTCCGCGCGGAACACCGCCTCCACGTCCGGCACTGTCAGTCGCCGGCCCCGCCCTGGAAGGGGCGCACCTCGATCGGCAGGGTGGTGGCCAACGCGTAACGGCGACCCCAGTGCAGGGCGGCGTCCAGGTCCGGCACGTCGATGATGGTGATGCCGCCCAGGAACTCCTTGCCCTCCACGAACGGGCCGTCGGTGACCAGGACGTCGCCGTCGCGGGCGCGCAGCACGGTGGCGGTCTCCGGGCCGTGCAGTCCCTGACCGAAGACCCACGAGCCGGTGGAGGCCAACTCGGCGCGCAGCTCACCGAGCTGACGCATCACCCCGGCCAGAAACTCCGGGTCCGGGGGCAGCTCACCCTGCGGCTGATGAAGGCTGAGCAGGTACAGCGTCATCGTTCCTCCTCGCGGGGGGCCGGCCCGTCGCCGACCTCTCATCCTCCACACGATCGGCCGCCGCCCGAATCGACAGGCCGGCAGAAAGTTCTCGCGGCCGACCCGGCTCCGGTGTTGGCCTGCCCTTTGCTCTGCACCCGCGGAGGCGACAGCGACTCGGCGACCGGCCCAGCCCCGTGGTCGGGTCGGCGTGCCCTTTGCTCTGCACCCGCGGAGGCGACGGTGCCCAGGCCCGGGTGGCGCGTCGGCGGGTGCAGAGCAAAGGACGAAGGACGGGGGTACGGTCCGTCAGTGCCGCGACCGGAGCCGGTAGCCATGCCTGCGACGGTTGTGGGTAGACCCCGGTGTGGTCGACGGCTTGCGGGTGGTCGTGGTCGGCGCCGGCTTCTCCGGGCTCGCCGCCGCGCTGGCGCTCACCCGTGCCGGCGCCCAGGTGCGATTGTTGGAGGCCCGCGACCGGGTGGGCGGGCGAGTGTTGACCCGCTGGCTGCCCGAGCTCACGCAGCTCGACCTGGGGGCGCAGTGGATCGGTCCGACCCAGGACCGGATGTACGCGCTGGTCGCCGAGCACGGGCTGGCCACCTTCGCCTCGGCATCGGTCGGCGCGCCCACCCTGCTCTGGACCGGTGCGCGTCGGGCCGAGCCGCCGGTGCAGGTGGGCCGGGTGCTCGGCCTACTCGACGAGTACGCCGCACGACTGGACCCGGCCGCACCCTGGGCGACGCCGGAGGCCGCACGGTGGGACCGGACGACCCTCGGCGGGTGGCTCGCCGCCACGGCCGGGGACGACGACACCGCCGACTACCTGGGGCGGGTGCTCGCCGGCGGGCTGCTGGCCACCGGCGCGGACGAGCTGTCCCTGTTGCACCTGCTGTTCTACCTGCGCAGCGCCGGCGGGACCGGGCCGTTGCTGGGGATGGCCGGCGGCGCGCAGCAGGACCGGATCGTGGGCGGGCCGGCTGCGCTGGCGGAACGGATGGCCACCGCTCTGCCGCCGGGCGCCCTGACCCTGGCCGCGCCGGTGCGAGCCATCGAACAGACCATCCACGGGGCGACGGCGTGGACCGACACCGGGCGCGTCGACGGCGACGCCGTGGTGGTCGCGCTGGCCCCGGCACTGGCCGGCCGGATCCGGTACGACCCGCCGCTGCCCCCGCTGCGTGACGGGCTCACCCAGCGCATGCCGATGGGTTCGGCGCTGAAGGTGCACGCCGTCTACCCGGAGCCGTTCTGGCGTGCCGACGGGCGCTCCGGGGTGACCACCAGCAGCACCGGTCCGCTCACCGAGTCGGTCGACAACTCCACCCCCACCTCGCCGCTCGGGGTGCTGACCGGGTTCAGCTACTCCACGGACGCCGCCGCGCTTCGCGGCATGTCCCCCGCGCGACGTCGGCAGTGCCTGCTGGAAGCGTTCGCCAACGTGGTCGGGCCACGCGCCGAGGACCCGGTGGATCTCGTCGAGTACGACTGGTCGGCCGACGAGTGGACCCGGGGCTGCTTCTCCGGTGCGCTCACCCCGGGCACCTGGCGGACGTACGGTCCGCACCTGCGGACGCCGGTGGGGCGGGTGCACTGGGCGGGCACCGAGACGGCCACCCGCTGGAGTGGCTACCTGGAGGGCGCGGTGCGCGCCGGTGAACGGGCGGCGGCCGAGGTCCTGGCCGGCTGAGCGGCACGACCGCAGCCGGCCCGGTCTCGGCGGGACCGGGCCGGCCACGGCCCTGGGTGCTACCCGGCCGACCCGGTCACGGAGGACCGGGTCGGCGCGGGCGCCCCGGTCAGGGGTAGGTGGTCAGGTACACCTGCTGGTTGGCCGCGTTCGCGGTACCACCGGCGTTGTTGATCACCCGGTTGATGGTGCCGACGCCACCGAGCGAGACGGTGACCATGTTGGTGAAGCGCACGTTCGGGTTGTTGGGCACCTCGAAGGCCCGCTCCTCCACGACAGCGGGATTGACGTTGAAGTAGCTGTAGCTGCCCAGCCCGAACGCCTGGTGGCTGGTCACCGAATCGGCGACCTTGTACGCGGCGTAGCCCCGGGTCGACCCGTTCATCCAGGCCGCCTGGTTGGGCGGGTCGTACGGCAGCTCGTTCTGGTAGAAGTACGTCCGGCCGCCGTTGCCGTTCCAGATGGTCTGGTACTTCTGGTAGTGCTCGACGAAGAGGCCGTACATGGTGACGTTGTCGCCGTTGACGGTGAGCCCGGTGTCGGCGGTGTTCAGCGTCCACCCGGTCGGCACGCCGCTGGCGGCGTGGTCAGCCCGCCACAACCACATGTGGTCGCCGATCACGTTGTCGCTGTTGACCGTCAGCGTGTTGGTGGCCTTGCCGACGTGCGGCCCTCCGATACGGAAGAACACGTCGTGCAAAGAGGTCGGGTTCGTGGCGTGACTCGCGGACGAGCCGGACGGCCCGACCTCCATCAGCACCGGCGAGTTCGTCGTGCCGGCCTCGAACATGATGCCGGCCACCTTCACGCCGTCCACATCGGCCACCCGCATGCCCACCGCGCCGTTGTCGGCCTGGATGGTGGCCAGACCGAGACCGAGGACGACGGTGTCGGCCCGGTTGACCTGGATCGGCTCGGTGACGCGGTGCACGCCCGGGGTGAAGAGCAGGTGCCGCCCCTGGGCGAGGGCCGCGTTGATGGTGGCGGCGCTGGTGCCGGGCTGGACCACGTAGAACTGCGACAGCGAGATGGACGAGCCGGCCGGGGTCTTGTTGTACCAGCTGGTTCCGGTCGAGTTGGTGCGCAGCGCCGGCACGAAGACCCGGTACTCACCGGTGCCGTCGACGTACAGGAACGGCTTCTCCCGGACCTGCGGGGTCTGCGGGATGACCGTGTGCGACGGGTTGGGGAAGCTCGGCGCCGGAGCGCCGTTGACGCCCTGGAAGACCATGTTCCACACCGAGCCGGTCCAGCCGTTGCCGAACTCGCTGTTGCGGGAGTACCACTGCTGCTGCGAGCCGGAGACGACCAGGCCGTCGATGCGGGTGTCGGCCATCAGGCCACCGCTGGACCAGCCGTCGCCGCCGTTCCAGAGCTGGATCTGGTTCTGCGCGCCGCGTAGGTGCATCCGCCGGTACGGCGCCGCCTGGGACACCGCCCAGCGCTCCACGGTCTGCCCGGCGGGCAGGGTGACCGACAGGTTCTCGGCGGCCCGCCAGAAGTTCTGGGTGGCGTTGCCGCCGAACCAGAACGCCTCGGCACGCACGTGGCCGTTGAGGTTGACGTCGTCGGGGCTCATGCCGAGGCCGGCGACCTGGGTGAAGAAGCCGAGGTTGACGTCGGCGGTGTAGGTACCGGGCTTGAACAGCACCGCGTAGCGCTGCGGGCCGAACTGGTTGGTCTCCTGCTGCGTGAAGATGGTGTTCAGTCGACTCTGGATGGTCGACGTCGGCGTGCTCGGGTCGAAGACGAACGTGTTCGGCCCGAGGTTCGGGTTGCGCGGGTCGGTCGTGTCGACCGGGGGCTCGCCGGTCCCGCCGCTCTCGCCGTAGACCTGGAACTCCCAGAGCGAGTACCCATAGCCGGTGCCCCGGGCGGTGCCGTACATGCGGACGTAGCGGCCGGCGCCGGAGACGGCGAGGTTCTGGGTCCCTCCGGTGCCGGTGGTGGTCGAGTAGATCGTGGTCCAGGTGGACCCGTTGTCGGAGGTCTGCAGCTGGAAAGCCCGGCCGTAGGCGGCCTCCCAAGCCAGGGTGACCTGGGTGATGGTGGCGCGGGCGCCCAGGTCGACCTGGAGCCACTGCGGGTCGCTGAACGCGCTGGACCAACGGGTGCCGGTGTTGCCGTCGACAGCTGCGGCGGCCGGGGTGCCGGCGTTCTCGGTGGACGAGGCGGTGGTCGAGCGGCCCTGGGACAGCAGGACGGGGGCGGCCTGCGCGGGTGTGGTGGTTCCGGTCGGCGTGAGCGTCGCGACCAAGGCCACGGTGAGCCCGACGAGCAGGTGCCGCACGACCCGGGGACGCGGGCGTACGGATGTAGCACGAGATGTCATGACATCGCCTGTCGATAGGGGGTTACGGGTTGCCGCACGGTTGGGGATCGGACTCGCCCGTGACGCCGTGGATGGTGCCGCCGACGCGGTGCCGCGGGGAGGAGAGCGCTCTCGTAGGAGTGTTGCGGCGAGATTGCGGCGGCGTCAAGACATCGATCTATAACACCGTTATTTATCCTGAGAATCAGGTTTTGTGTAATTCCCGTCCCCCGAGACCGTCGGCGACGGACCTGGCTCCGAGGGACGCCGGAAGGCACTCGCGGGCGCTGACCACTCACAAGATCGTGCTCGATCCCGGAAAGAGGGCCCTCCGAGCGGCCGGAAGCCACTACAACCAGGATCGAGCACGATCTTGAAGGAGGACCAGTCACGGTCACGGGAGCAGGCCCCGGCGGGCCGGGGACAGCGAGCCCCGGCGGGCGGTCAGCGGCGGACGCCGCCCTCGGTGAGGAAGCGGGCGATCGGGAGGGTGGCCGCGCCCAGCGCCACCGCGTCCACCCCGAGCCGGCACAGCTCGATCGACGCCTGCTCGTACGGCTGGCGCAGCGCCTGCCGGCCGGCCGCCTCCCGCACGGCCGGCAGCAGGTCGCCGAGGGCCATCGCCGCCCAGCCGCCGAGCACCACGCGCTCCGGGTTGAACAGGTTGATCAGGTTGGCCACGCCGGCGCCGAGGTAGCCGGCGGTGTCCTCCAGCACGCGTCGGGCGGTGGTCGAGGTCTCGGCGGCGGCGACCAGCGCGGCGATCTGGGACTCCTCGTCCTCGCCCGGCACCGGTCGACCCCGGCGTGCCTCCCGGTAGCGGTCGATGATCGCCTCCGCCCCCACGTACGCCTCCAGGCACCCGCGCGCGCCGCACCGGCAGACCCGGCCGCCGTACACCAGGGTGGTGTGCCCCCACTCCCCCGCGCTGCTGGACGCGCCCCGGTAGGTGGCGCCGTTTGTCACCACCGACGCGCCCACCCCGGAGCCGACCAACGCGAAGACGGCGTGCCGGGCGCCCCGGCCGGCGCCGAACCACATCTCGGCCTGGCCGAGGGTCTTCGCGCCGTTGTCGATGTGCAGCGGCAGGTCGGTGCCGGCGCCGATCAGACGCTCCAGCGGCACCCGGTCCCAGCCGAGGGCCTGGGCGTGCACGACGGCCTCGGTGCCCTGCTCGACCACGCCGGAGACGCCGATGCCGACGCCGAGCACGTCGCCGGGGGCCACCCCGGCCTGGCCGGTGACCGCCTCGATGCCGGCCAGCACGTGCCCGGCCACCAGGTCGGGCTCGGTGCGGGCCGGGTCGAGCGGGTACTCGACGCTGGCCAGCAGGGTCATCGCGAAGTCGAACAGCTCGACCCGGACCCGGGTCTCGCCGACGTCCACGCCGATCAGGAAGGCGAAGCGGGGCGCGATCCGCAGCAGCATGCTGGGCCGGCCGCCGTCGGACTCGGCGGCGCCGGCCTCGGCGACCAGCCCTTCGTCGATCATGTCGGCCACCACGTTGCTGACCGCGGGTTGGCTCAGCCCGGTGCTGCGCACCAGGTCCTGCCGGGTGAGCGGGCCGTCCAGGAAGAGCTTGGTCAGCAGGGCGGACCGGTTGCGCAACCGCACGCTGCGGTTGGTGGCTCGCGCCAGCTCCACTCGTCACCTCGTTCCTGTCGGCCGTTCGAGGCGACTGTAACCGCCTCGTGCTTGACGACCCACCAGCCAGCAACTTTAATGACGACATAAATTAAGCCGTGATGTAACTCCCGGGAAACGCCGACGGACCTCGACGGCGCACCCCCGAACCCTGTCCGCAGCCGGCCCCCCGTCGCCCGACCCCTATCGGTGACGAAGGCCGGCGGACCCCCACCACGCACCGGAAGGGCTGACCCGTGTCGAGACGACACCTCGGGATATTCACCGCCGCCGTACTGGCGGCCGCCTCGCTGACCGCCTGCGGAGGCTCCGGCGACGACTCCGCCGCATCGCCCAAGACGCTCACCTACTGGGCCAGCAATCAGGGCGCCAGCCTGGAGGCCGACAAGACCATCCTCCAGCCGGAGTTGGACAAGTTCGAGAAGCAGACCGGGATCAAGGTCACCGTCGAGGTGGTCCCCTGGTCGGATCTGCTCAACCGCCTGCTGGCCGCCGCCGCCTCCGGCAAGGGCCCGGACGTGGTCAACATCGGCAACACCTGGTCGGCGTCGTTGCAGGCCACCGGCGCGCTGGTCGAGTTCGACGACGCCGCCCTGCAGGCCGTCGGCGGCAAGGACCGGATCGTGCCCGCCGCGCTCGCCGCTGCCGGCGCCCCCGGCAAGCCGCCGGCCGCCGTGCCGCTCTACAGCATGGCGTACAGCCTGTACTACAACAAGAAGTCGTTCGCCGACGCCGGCATCACCGCGCCGCCGACCACCTGGGAACAGCTCGCCGAGTACGGCAAGAAGCTGAGCACCGGCGGCAAGTGGGGCCTGGCGATCGAGGGTGCCAACCCGTCGGAGAACGCCCACCACGCCTTCACCTTCAGCCAGCAGTACGGCGGCGAGTGGTTCGACTCGGCCGGCAAGCCGACCTTCGACACCCCGCAGAACGTCTCGGCGATCAAGCGGTACATCGACTTCATGGCCGCCGACAAGATCACCAACCCGAGCAACGCCGAGTACGCGCAGAACCAGTCGGTCTCCGACTTCGCCAACGGCAAGGCCGCCATGCTGCTGTGGCAGTCCGCC
Source organism: Micromonospora arida (assembly GCF_042873195.1). Classification (NCBI taxonomy): domain Bacteria; kingdom Bacillati; phylum Actinomycetota; class Actinomycetes; order Micromonosporales; family Micromonosporaceae; genus Micromonospora; species Micromonospora arida. The sequence continues at coordinate 654,043 of NZ_JBIALC010000001.1, forward strand.
GGGTCGAACCTGAAGACGCAGAACATGCCCGCCGACGCGTACGGGGTGGCACCGGTGCCGTTCCTGGCCAGCCCGCCGGCCGGCGGCAAGAAGGTCAACAGCATGGTCGCCGGGATCAACATGGCGGTCTTCAAGCACACCAAGAACAAGGACGGCGCGCTGAGCTTCGTCAAGTTCATGACCAGCGACGAGGAGCAGACGATCCTCAACAAGACGTACGGCTCGCTGCCGGCGGTGAAGACCGCGGCCTCCGACCCGGCGTTCAGTGCCACGGAGCAGAAGACCATCCAGGAGACCCTGGTCACCACCGCGGCCCCGCTGCCGCAGGTCCCCGACGAGAGCACCTTCGAGACCCTGGTCGGCACCGCGATGAAGGAGTTGTTCGCCGACGCGGCCAGCGGCAAGCCGGTCACCGAGGCGTCGGTGAAGGCCAAGCTGACCGACGCGCAGCAGAAGATGCGCTGACCCAGGCGTCACCGGTGGCCGTGGTCGGGCGCTGAGCCCGGCCACGGCCACCGACTCCGAGAGGACCCCGATGGCAACCAGCACCACCGCGCCGGACGCCGACCGGCGCGAACCCCGGGCCGGGTCGCCGGCCCGGGGGCCGGCCCGCCGGCCCCGCGGCCCCCGCCGCTCACTCCTGCCGTACCTGCTGCTCGCACCGGCCGTCGTGCTGGAACTCGCCATCCACGTGATCCCGATGGTGGTCGGGGTCTGGATGAGCCTGCTGGAGCTGACCCAGTTCCACATCCGCGACTGGTCCACCGCACCGTTCGTGGGGTGGGAGAACTACCGGGCGACGCTCGACCTGAACAGCGCCGCCGGCAAGGAACTGCTGCACTCGTTCTGGATCACCCTGGCCTACAGCCTGCTCTCGGTCGGGTTCGCCTGGCTGCTCGGCATCTCGGCGGCGGTCGTCCTGCAACGGCCGTTCCGTGGACGGGCGATCCTGCGGGCGCTGTTCCTCACCCCGTACGCGTTGCCGGTCTACGCCGCCGTGATCACCTGGAGCTTCCTGCTGCAACGCGACACCGGCCTGGTCAACCACGTGCTCGTGGACCAGCTCGGGCTGATGAACGAACGGCCGTTCTGGCTGATCGGCGACAACAGCTTCTGGTCGCTGCTGGTCGTGTCGGTCTGGCGTAACTGGCCGTTCGCGTTCCTGTGCCTGATGGCCGGGTTGCAGAACGTGCCCGGCGAGCTGTACGAGGCCGCCGCGATCGACGGCGCCGGGTTCTGGCGCCGGCTGCGCTCGGTCACCCTGCCGATGCTGCGGCCGGTCAACCTGGTGCTGCTGCTGGTGCTGTTCCTGTGGACGTTCAACGACTTCAACACCCCGTTCGTGCTGTTCGGCGGCTCCGCGCCGGAGCAGGCCGACCTGATCTCCATCCACATCTACCGCAGCTCCTTCAAGACCTGGGACTTCGGCTCCGGGTCGGCGATGTCGGTGGCGCTGCTGTTGTTCCTGCTGGTCGTCTCGGCCGCGTACCTGCTGATCACCAACCGTCGGAGCGACCATGCGTGAGACCGCCGGTGAGCGCTGGGGCCGGCGCATCGTGCTGACCCTGCTCACCCTCTTCGTCGTCATCCCGCTCTACGTGATGGTCACGTCGGCGGCAAAGCCGTTGCAGGACGTGCAGAACGGCTTCACCTGGTGGCCCAGCAGGCCCACCCTGCAACCGTTCATCGACATGTGGAGCACCGTGCCGCTGGCCCGGTACCTGGTGAACAGCCTGGTGGTGTCGAGCATCGCGGCGGTCTGCTCGGTGGCGGTGGCCATCTTCGCCGCGTTCGCGGTGAGCCGGTACCGGTTCCGCGGTCGGGGTGTCTTCTCGGTGACGGTGCTGTCCACGCAGATGTTCCCCGGCATCCTGTTCCTGCTGCCGCTGTTCCTCATCTACGTCAACCTGGGCAACGCCACCGGCATCGAGCTGTACGCCAGCCGTACCGGCCTGGTCATCACGTACCTGACCTTCTCGCTGCCGTTCTCGATCTGGATGCTGGTCGGCTACTTCGACTCGATCCCGCGGGGTCTGGACGAGGCGGCGCAGGTCGACGGCGCCGGTCCGCTGCGCACCCTGTTCCAGGTCATCCTGCCGGCCGCCGTGCCCGGCGTCGTCGCGGTCACCGTGTACGCGTTCATGACCGCGTGGGGTGAGGTGCTCTTCGCGTCGGTGATGACCGACGAGGGCAGCCGCACCCTGGCCGTCGGCCTGCAGGGCTACTCCACCCAGTTCAACGTCTACTGGAACCAGATCATGGCCGCCTCGCTGGTGGTCAGCATCCCGGTCGTCGTCGGGTTCCTGGCCCTTCAGCGCTACTTCGTCGCCGGCCTCACCGCCGGCGCGGTCAAGTGAGTCATCCAACCCCAGAGGAGAACCGACCCGTGCCCGACCTGTCCAAGCTGCCACCCGACTTCCTCTGGGGTGTCGCCACGGCGGCGTACCAGATCGAGGGGGCCGTCGACGTCGACGGCCGGGCGCCGTCCATCTGGGACACCTTCTCGGCGACCCCCGGCAAGGTCGACAACGGCGACACCGGCGCGGTGGCGTGCGACCACTACCACCGGTGGCCGGAGGACCTGGCGCTGCTGCGCCGACTCGGGGTGGACGCGTACCGTTTCTCGGTGGCCTGGCCCCGGGTCATGCCCGACGGCGTCGGGCGGGTCAACACCGCCGGGCTGGACTTCTACGATCGGCTCGTCGACACGTTGCTCACCGACGGGATCCGACCGTTCGTCACGCTCTACCACTGGGATCTGCCGCAGGTCCTGCAGGACCGGGGTGGCTGGCCGGAGCGCGCCACCGCCGAGGCGTTCGCCGACTACGCGGCGGTGGTGGCTGCCCGCCTCGGTGACCGGGTCGCCGAATGGTGCACTGTCAACGAGCCGCTCTGCGTGTGCTGGATCGGGCACCTGGAGGGCAACATGGCCCCCGGCGAGCGGGACCTCACCCGGGCGGTGCACGCCTCGCACCACGTGCTGCTCGGGCACGGCCTGGCCACCCAGGCGATCCGCGCCAACGCGACCCGGCCGGCCTCGGTGGGTCTGGTGGTCAACCTCAGCCCGATCGAGGCGGCTACCGACCGACCCGAGGACGTCGCGGCGGCCCGCCGGGCCGACGGGCACGTCAACAGGTGGTGGCTGGACCCGATCCACGGGCGCGGCTACCCCGCCGACATGATCGCCACCTACGGGGTCGAGCCGCCGGTACGCGGCGACGACCTGGCGGTGATCGCCACGCCGACGGACTTCCTCGGGGTGAACTACTACTTCCGTCAGCTGGTGGTCGACGACCCGACCGGTGCGGCCCCGTACGCGCGGCAGGTGCCGGTGCCCGGCTCGGTGGAGACCGCGATGGGCTGGGAGATGTACCCGGCAGGCCTGGAGCGGCTGCTCGTCGACGTGCACGAGGAGTACCGGCCGGGCCGGATCATCGTCACCGAGAGTGGCTCGGCGTGGCCCGACGAGGTCACCCCGGACGGCACGGTGGAGGACAAGGAACGCACCGACCACCTGGAGCAGCACCTGGCCGCGTGCGCGTCGGCGGTGGCCCGAGGGGTTCCCCTGGACGGCTACTTCGTCTGGTCGCTGCTGGACAACTTCGAGTGGGCGTACGGCTACGACAAGCGCTTCGGGCTGGTGCACGTCGACTACCCGACCCAGACCCGGACGGTGAAGGCGAGCGGCCTGCGCTACGCCGAGTTGATCCGCGCACACCAGCGGCTCGCCCGCACCACCGGCACGGCGACGCCGGTGGCCTGAACGGGGGCGGTGCGAGCGGCCGCCCGGGGTTTCGACCTCGGGCGGCCGTTCCCGTTCCGATCGGACGAAACCGCCACCGACCGCGTTGCCGAATGGCTAGCCTGCGGCAATGTCCGCAGCACCCGACGAGGCCGAGCAGCCCGACGCCGGAGCGCGAGTGTCCGGCATCGACCGGATGACGGCCTTCAGCGACGGCGTCTTCGCCATCGTCATCACTCTGCTGGTCATCGAGTTGCGGGTACCGGAATACCACGAGGGCGCGTTGCTGACCGGCCTGCTCGGCGAGGGCGCCTCCTACCTGGCCTTCGTGGTGTCCTTCGTCTACATCGGGGTGCTCTGGCTCAACCACCACGCGCTGCTGCGGCTGATCCGTGGCACCACGCTCACGCTGAGCTGGATCAACCTCGCCGTGCTCTTCGGCGCGGTGATCATCCCCTTTCCCACCGCGGTGCTGGCGTCCGCGTTCACCCACGGCGACACCGACGACCAACGCGCGGCCGTCGCCCTGTACGCGCTGTCCGCCGCGCTGATGTCGGCACCCTGGCTGGTGTTCTTCGGCTACCTGCACCGGCACCCGGCGCTGCTGAGGCGTGGGGTCAGTCCCGAGTACGCGCGCACGCAGCGGCTGCGACCGGTCACCGGCCTGATCCTGTACGGGCTCAGCGGTCTGCTCGGCTGGTTCGTCAGCCCGCTGCTGGGCCTGGTCGGCGTCATCGTCATGATCATCTATCACGCGGTCACCAGCGAAGGGCTGCCCCGCTGGCTGACCCGTCGCTGACGGGGCGGAGTCGGAGCAGGTCGGCCGGGGTGTCCACGTCGGCCGGGGACCCGACGTCGTCACAGGGCACCTCGACCACCAGGTCCGGCCGGTCGCGCAGCAGGCCGCGAGCGCCCCGGTCGCCGAGGGCGTACCCGCTCAGCAGCGGCCAGGTTCGTCGAGTCAGCAGGATCGGGTGCCCGGGCCGGCCGGCGTAGGTGGCGACCGCGACGACCGCGCCGTCGGCGCACGCCTCGCGCACCCGGCGCACCGCGACCGGGCTGAGCAGCGGCTGGTCGACGAGGACCACGACGGCGGCCGGCACGTCGGCCGGCAGCGAGGCCAGGCCCCGCAGCAGCGACGAGCCCAGCCCGTCGGACCAGCGATCGTGCCGGACCCGCACCGCGCCGGGCAGGTCGGGCACCTCGTCGGCGCCCGCGCCGAGCACCACGTGCACCGGCGCGCAGCCGCCGTCGCCGAGCAACCGGATCGCGCGCCGCACCAGGGGCTCGCCGTCCAGCTCGACCAGCGCCTTCGGCCGGCCGTAGCGCCGTCCGGCGCCGGCGGCGAGCAGCAGTCCGGCGGTCACCGTCGTCACCTCCCGTACGAAGGGCTTTGCGTTATTCGCCCTGAGATATACCGACAAAGCTAGTCTGGGCCGGTGCAGGGCGGACCAGAGAACGCGACAACGATCGACGAGCGACACTCGTCCCGGGTGACGTTCGAGGTCAACGGCGAGTCCCGTGAGGTGACCCTGGACAACCGCACCACCCTGCTCGACACGCTGCGCGAGCACCTCGATCTGACCGGGGCGAAGAAAGGCTGCGACCACGGCCAGTGCGGCTCCTGCACGGTGCTGCTCGACGGCCGCCGGGTAAAGAGCTGCCTGGTCTTCGCGGTCACCGTGGACGGCCGGTCAGTGGTTAGCGTCGAAGGGCTTGCCGGTCCGGACGAGCTGTCCCCGTTGCAGGCCGCCTTCATCGCGCACGACGCGTTCCAGTGCGGCTACTGCACTCCCGGGCAGCTCTGCTCCGCACGCGGCATGCTCGACGAGGTCTCCCGAGGTTGGCCCAGCGCTGTCACCGACGACCTGAACACGCCCGCCGACCTGACCGACGCGGAGATCCGCGAGCGGATGGCCGGCAACCTGTGCCGCTGCGCCGCGTACCCGCACATCGTCGCGGCCGTGCGCGAGACGGCGGCGTCCTCGTGAAGGCGTTCCGCTACCACCGGCCCGCCGACGTGGCCGAGGCGGTCGCCGTGCTGGCGGCCGAACCGCAGGCCGCCTACCTGGGTGGCGGCACCAACCTGGTGGACCTCATGAAGCTCGGGGTGCAACGCCCCGACGTGCTGGTGGACGTGACCCGGCTTCCACTCGACACCGTCGAGGGGCTGCCCGACGGTGGGCTGCGGATCGGCGCGACCGTCCGCAACAGCGACCTCGCAGCCCACCCGGTGGTACGCCGCGACTACCCAGTGCTGGCCCGCGCCCTGCTCGCCGCCGCCTCCGGACAGCTGCGCAACATGGCCACCACCGGCGGCAACCTGTTGCAGCGCACCCGCTGCGTCTATTTCCAGGACACCGGCAAGGCGTGCAACAAACGAGAGCCGGGCAGCGGTTGCGCCGCCCTGCACGGCCAGAACCGCGATCTGGCGGTGCTGGACTGGTCCGAGCAGTGCGTGGCCACCCACCCGTCCGACCTGGCCGTCGCGCTGGCCGCCCTCGACACGGTGGTGGAGGTACACGAGGCCGACGGCCCCCGCGACATTCCGATCGCCGACTTCTACCGCTCCCCCGGCACCCACCCGGAACGGGAGACCACCCTGGCCCGGGGCGCGCTGATCACCGCCGTGCGGCTGGCGCCCCTACCGGCCGCGCGCCGCTCGACGTACCTCAAGGTGCGCGACCGGGCCTCCTTCGCCTTCGCCGTCGGCTCGGTGGCCGCGGTGCTGGACCTCGACGGGGACGTGGTTCGCGACGTGCGGCTGGCGTACGGCGCGGTGGCGCACCGGCCGTGGCGGGCGTACCGGGCCGAGCAGGAGTTGCGCGGTCGTCCGTTCAGCCCCGAGTTGGCGGCCCGGGCCGCCGACGCGGAGCTGGCCGAGGCGCGCCCGTTACGGCACAACGGCTTCAAGCTGCCACTGACCCGGGCCATCACCGTGCGGGCGCTCACCGAACTGGCGTCGTCGTGAGCACCGGAGCGGTCGGACGGGCCCATCCCCGGTTGGAGGGCCGCGAGAAGGTCACCGGCACAGCCCGCTACGCCGTGGAGTACCCGGTGGACGGGATCACCTACGGCTGGGCGGTGCCGTCGGCGGTGGTACGGGGCCGGATCACCCGGGTCGACACGTCGGAGGCACTCGCGTCGCCGGGCGTGCTGGCCGTCCTGCACCACGGCAACGCGCCCCGCCTCGCACCCGGTCCGGAGCCGGAGCCGGAGCTGTGGCTGTTGCAGGAGCCGACTGTGCACTACCGGGGGCAGTACGTCGCGGTGGTGGTGGCCACCAGCCTGGAGGCGGCCCGGGAGGGCGCCCGGCTGGTCCGGATCGACTACGACGCCGCCTCACACAGCACCGTGCTCACCGACGACCACCCAGGCCTGTACCAGCCGGACCACGTCAACCCCAGTTATCCGACGGACACCGCCGAAGGCGACTTCGACGCCGGGTACGCGGCCGCCCCGGTGCGGGTGGACGTCACCTACCGGACGCCGGCGTACCACAACAACCCGATGGAGCCGCACGCCACGACGGCGCAGTGGCACGACGGACGGCTGCTGGTGCACGACTCCAACCAGGGCGCGTCGTCGGTGCGGGCCACCCTCGCAGAGTTGTTCGAGGTGTCCCCGGAGTCGGTGCGGGTCGTGACCGAGCACGTCGGTGGCGGTTTCGGCAGCAAGGGTTACGCCAAGGCCGCGGTGGTGCTGACCGCCCTCGCGGCCCGGCACGTGGACCGACCGGTGAAGCTGGCCTTGACCCGCCAACAGATCTTCGGGCCGATCGGCTACCGCACCCCCACCATCCAGCGGGTCCGCCTCGCCTCCGACGCCGACGGGCGACTCACCGCCATCTGCCACGATGCGATCAGCCAGACCTCGACCATCCGCGAGTTCGCCGAGCAGACGGCCGTCTACACCCGCAGCATGTACGCGGCACCCCACCGCCGTACCACGCACCGGCTGGTCCGCCTCGACGTGCCCACGCCGTTCTGGATGCGCGCCCCCGGGGAGTGCCCCGGCGCGTACGCCCTGGAGTCGGCGATGGACGAGCTGGCCATCACGGTCGGCATCGACCCGGTGGAGTTGCGCATCCGCAACGACACGGAGGTCGACCCCGACCAGGGGCGGCCGTTCACCAGCCGCAACCTGGTCACCTGCCTGCGCGAGGGCGCGCAGCGGTTCGGCTGGGCGGACCGGGACCCGACGCCTCGCGCCCGGCGCGACGGGCGCTGGCTGGTCGGAACGGGGGTGGCCGGGTCGAGCTACCCGGCCCGCGCCCGGCCGTCGTCGGCCAGGGCCACCGCCCGCCCCGACGGGAGCTTCCTGGTCCAGATCAACGCCACCGACATCGGCACCGGCGCACGGACGGCGATCTGGCAGGTGGCCGCCGACGCGCTCGGGGTGCCGCCGGAGCGGGTGGAGATCCACATCGGCGACAGCATCCTGCCGACCGCGCCGGTGGCCGGGGGCTCGATGGGCACCGCCAGTTGGAGCTGGGCGGTGATCCGCGCCGCGCAGGCGCTGCGCGAGAAACTGCGCGACGGCGGGCCGCCGACCGGTGAGGTGGCCGCCGAGGCGGACACCACCGACGAGGTGGGCGGGCAGCCCGCGCTGCCCCGGTACGCGTACGGGGCGCACTTCGTCGAGGTACGGGTCGACGCGGACACCGGCGAGGTACGTCTGAACCGGATGCTCGGGGTGTTCGCGGCGGGGCGGGTGGTGAACCCGACGACGGCGCGCAGTCAGCTCATCGGCGGCATGACGATGGGGCTGTCGATGGCGCTGCACGAGGAGGGCCTGCTCGACGAGCGGTACGGCGACTGGGTCAACCACGACCTGGCCACCTACCACATCACCGGCTGCGCGGACGTGGAGTCCATCGAGGCGTACTGGCTGGATGAGCGGGACGACGAGCTGAACCCGGCCGGGGTGAAGGGCATCGGCGAGATCGGCATCGTGGGCGCCGCGGCGGCGGTCGCCAACGCGGTGCACCACGCGACCGGCGTACGGATCCGGGAGCTGCCGATCCGGCTGGACAAGCTCATCGGAGTATCAGACTTGGCTTAAATAAGCCGTCAGTGATACAACTGTCGTCGTGCACGCCTTCGACGTGCTGGGCGATCCGGTCCGGCGCCGCATCCTGGAACTGCTCGCCGGCGGCGAGCAGACCGCCGGTGCGGTCAGCGCGGTCATCCGCGAGGAGTTCGGCATCTCCCAGCCCGCCGTGTCCCAGCACCTCAAGGTGTTGCGCGACAACGGCTTCGCCACCGTGCGGCCGGAGGGCACCCGGCGGCTCTACGCGGTCGACCCACGCCCACTGCGAGAGGTCGACGGCTGGCTGGAGCACTTCCGCCGGTTCTGGACGCCACCCCTGGCGGCACTCGCCACCGAGCTGGCTCGGGGCCGACGCGACCGTCGGCTGCGCGGGCCCGCCGACCCACCCGACGAGAGGAACACCTGATGTTCGACGCCACCGAGCAGATCAACGCCGTCCAGCGGAAGGTCGGCAGCCGCACCCTGGAAGCCGGTGAGGCGCGGGTCACCACGATCAGCCAGACCTACCAGGCGACGGCCGAGGATCTGTGGGACGCCTGCACCAGCGCCGAGCGCATCCCGCGCTGGTTCCTGCCGATCTCCGGCGACCTGCGGCTGGGCGGCACGTACCAGCTCCAGGGCAACGCCCACGGCACCGTCGAGAGTTGCGAGCCGCCGCACCGCTTCACCGCCACCTGGGAAATGGGCGGCGAGGTGAGCTGGATCGAGGTGCGGGTCACCCCCGTCGGCGACGAGCGGGCCCGCCTCGACCTGGACCACATCGCGCACGTCGACCAGGACCGGTGGGCCCAGTTCGGGCCGGGCGCGGTCGGCGTCGGCTGGGACCTCGGGCTGCTCGGCCTCGCCTCGCACCTGGCCGCGGACGGCAGCGGGATCACCCCCGAGCAGGGCGCCGAGTGGACCGCCTCCGCCGAGGGACGACGGGCCATGGAGCTGAGCAGCCAACTGTGGTGCGAAGCGAGCATCGCCGCCGGCACCGACGCGGACGAGGCGAAGGCCGCCGCCGAACGCACCACCGCCTTCTACACGGGCAACCCGGCAGCCTGAGTGCGGGACGAGGCGGCGACGCGGCAGCCTGGGTGGGGATCGGAGTAACGTGCTGCGGCATGACCGGCACGCCGTACTCGCACTGCTCCTACTGCGGCGCTGCCTACCCGCCGGCCGCCGGATGGCCGCGAGTCTGCGCGGTCTGCGGCGAGACCGTCTGGCGCAACCCGCTGCCGGTGGCGGTCGCGGTGCTGCCGGTCCGCACGGCCGAAGGCCTGGGTGTGGTGGTGGTCCGCCGGGACATCGAGCCGGCCCGCGGCCTGCTCGCGCTGCCCGGCGGCTTCATCGAGTACGGCGAGGAGTGGTCCGACGCACTCGTGCGGGAGCTGCGGGAGGAGACCGGCCTGATCGCGGCGGCCGAGGACGCCCGCCTGTTCGCGGTGCACGGGGCCCCGGCGGGCGGCACGATGATGGTCTTCGGAGTGCTGCCCGAGCGCGCGGCCGAGGACCTGCCACCGTCGGCGCCGACCGAGGAGGCAACCGAGTGGCTGGTGCTCACCGACCCGGTCGAGCTGGCGTTCTCCACCCACACCCGGGTACTCGCCGACTTCCTCACTCCCGACCACCCGGCCTGACTCCACCGCCTCGCTGACTGCACGCCCGGCTGACACCGCCGCCGGCACGATCCGGCCGCCACGGGCGGCCCAACGCTCAAGATCGTGCTTGATCCTTGTTGTAGTGGTATCAACAGCCGCCGAAGCCACTACTTCATGGATCGAGCACGATCTTGCGGTGCGGTGCGCCCGACCTGGGCACTGCCCGCTCGCTGTCTCTAGGTAGTCGGCGCCTCGTGGGGCTCGTCCGGTGGCCCCTCCGTGATCGGCAGCAGGACCCGGAAGGTGGTGCGGCCCGGCTCGGTCTCCACCCGGATGTCGCCGTGGTGTTTGTGCACCACGATCCGGTACGAGATGTCCAGCCCCAGGCCGGTGCCCGCGCCCACCGGCTTCGTGGTGAAGAACGGCTCGAAGATGCGCGGGCGCACCTCCGGCGGGATGCCGGGACCGGTGTCAATGATCTCCACTGCCAGTTGGTCGCCGACCCGTCCGGTGCGGACGGTCAGCACACCCTTCTCCCCCATCGCGCCCAACGCGTTGTCGATCAGGTTGGTCCACACCTGGTTCAGCTCGGCCGCGTACGCCGGGACCGGTGGGAGGTCCCGGTCGTACTCGCGGGCCAGCTTGACCTCGGCGGGGATCTTGCCCTTGAACATCACCAGCGTGGCGTCGAGCAGGTCGTGCACGTCCACCACCCGGTGCGGCGCGCGGTCCAACTGCGAGTACTGCTTGGCGGCCCCGACGAGCCCGGAGATCCGGGTGACCGCGTCGCCGATCTCGCGCATCAGCAGCTCGGTGTCGACCGTGTAGGTGAGCCAACGCACCGCCGCCTCCAGGTCCGCGGCGCCGACCGCGGCCTTGACCTGCGCCAGCCAGGCCGCGTCGAGCCCACCGCCGACCAGGATCGGCGCCAGGTCCCAGGCCCCGCCGACGCCATGGTCCTCCAGCCAGTCGGTGAGGGTGTCCTCGGCGTCGGCGGTGGCCATCGGGGTGAGCTTCGGCGCGGTGGCCACCCGGGCGACAGCCTCCTCCTGCAGGGCGACCAGGCCGTGCAGGGCGCTGCCGTCGAGCCGCCCATCGGCGATCATGGCGAGCTTGTGCCGCATCCCGGCGACCCGGTCCCGCAACACCGAGGTGGCGCGCACCGCCGCCGCGGCCGGGTTGTTCAGCTCGTGGGTCAGCCCCGCCGACAGCGAACCGAGCGCCAACAGCCGCTCCCGTTCACCGACGATGGTCTGCGAGTCCCGCATCCCGAAGAACAACCCCTCCAGCAGATGCATCGGCATCGGGAACCAGGACCGCAGGGCGTGCGCGAAGTCCTCCGCCGGCAACACGAAGAACTCCGCGTCGGTCACCGCCCGCAGGCTGTTGCGGTAGATCTGGTCGACCTGGTCACCCAGGTACGCCTGAGTGGCACCGCCGTACACCCCGCGCTGGTCGGTCCGGCTGACCTCGACGTCGTCGCCGCGCACCAGGCGACTCAACGCCACAGCCCCGCGCACCAGCACGAAGAAGCAGGTAGCTGGTTCACCCTCGCCGTACACGAGGGTGCCTCCGGCGCGCTGCTCGACCCGGCCGTGCTCGGCCAGCCAGTCGAGCTGCCCGTCGTCGAGCGCCTCGAACAGGAACAGAGTGCGCAACTGCGCCGGTGTCAGCCGGTCAGACTCGGTGGTCACAGGGACTCCTTCGCTCGCGACTGCGGGGCTCGCAAACCCGGCTCATTGGGCCTCCAGGTAGCGGTGCACCAGCGACACCGCCATCGCACCCTCGCCGACGGCCGAGGCGACCCGCTTGACCGACTCGGCCCGCACGTCCCCGGCGGCGAACACGCCCGGCACGCTGGTTTCCAGGTGGTACGGGTCGCGTGACAGCGACCAGCCGGCCGGCCGCCGCCCTCCGGCGAGCAGATCCGGACCGGTCACGATGAAACCACGGTCGTCGCGGACCAGCACCCCGTCCAGCCAGTCGGTGCGGGGTTCCGCGCCGATGAAGATGAACAGCCAGGAGGTGTCGACCGAACGGGCCTCCCCGGTGCGGGTGTCGCACAGCGTGAGCCGTTCCAGGTGGTCCTCTCCCGCCCCGCCGACCACGGCGGTGTGCGGGTGCACGGTGATCCGGTCGATCCGTTCCAGCTGGTCGATCAGGTAACGCGACATCGAGGCGGTCAGGTCCGCACCTCGGATGAGCAGGTGCACCCTCGACGCGTACCGGGAGAAGTGGACCGCCGCCTGGCCGGCGGAGTTCGCCCCGCCGACGATGTAGACGTCCTGCTCGACGCAGCTCGGCGCCTCGGTGGCGGCGGCCCCGTAGAACACCCCCCGACCGGTGAAGTCGGCCAGCCCCGGGGCGTCGAGCACCCGGTACGACACGCCGGTGGCCAGCACCACGGTGTGCGCGGCGATCTCGGTGCCGTCGCCGAATCGCAGCAGCCGGGCACCGCCGGCCTCGCTGAGACCGACCACCTCTCGGGCGCTGAGCAGTTCGGCGCCGAACTTGACCGCCTGCCGCCGAGCCCGATCGGTCAATTGCGCGCCGGAGACACCGTCCGGGAAGCCCAGGTAGTTCTCGATGCGGCTGCTCTGCCCGGCCTGACCGCCGGTCGCCCGCCGCTCCACGAGCACGGTGCGAAGCCCCTCCGACGCGCCGTACACCGCCGAGCCGAGACCGGCGGGGCCCCCGCCGATCACCACCAGGTCGTAGAAGTCACACGCCGGCACCACCGTCAACCCGGCCAGCGCGGCCAACTCGGCCTCGCTCGGGGCGACCAACGCCTTGCCCTCGGGCGTCACCACCAGGGGTACGTCCGCCTCGGTGGCCCCGGCCGCGTCGAGCAACCGGACGCCCTCCGGATCGTCGGACAACAGCCATCGGTACGGCACGAGGTTGCGGGCCAGGAAGTCGCGGACCTTGAACGACGGCGCCGACCAGCGGTGTCCGACGACCCGGATCTCCGCGCTGGCCGCGTCCGGGGTGACCGCCCACGCCTCCAGCAGGCCGTCGACCACCGGGTACAGCTTCTCCTCCGGCGGGTGCCAGGGCTTGAGCAGGTAGTGGTCCAGGTCGACCACGTTGATGGCCTCGATCGCGGCGTCGGTGTCCGCGTACGCGGTGAGCAGCACCCGGCGGGCCGCCGGGAAGATGTCCATGGCCGCTTCCAGGAACTCGACACCGGTCATCTCCGGCATCCGGTGGTCGGCCAGCAGCAGCGCGACCTGTTCGCCGCGCAGTTTGACCTCGCGCAGCGCGTCCAGCGCCTCCGGCCCGGAGGACGCCCGCAACACCCGGTAGCGGTCGCCGTAGCGGCGCCGGATGTCCCGGGCCACCGCCCGGGACACCACGGGGTCGTCGTCGACGGTCAGGATCACCGGGTTCGCCATGGCGCCATGAAATCACCTGTCGAGGGTCGACCGCACCATCGCCGAAGCCCGGCCGACGGTTGACCGCCCCGCAGACGGGTAAGCCGGTGAGCCGCGCGGGTGGCCGGACATCGACGACCCGCCCGGTTGCCGCGCACACCTCGGGGGGCCCATGGCGGACGCGACACCGACCGGACCGACGACGTCGGGCGGGATCGTGGAACTGCGGGTGCACGGTGTCTCCGGCGCGGGCGCGGACCAGGTGTTGGACCGGCCGTACGTGCACCAGGTCGCCGGGGACCGCAGCGGAGGCTTCTACCGACCGCGCCCCGGCTATCCGGACTCCACCGGCACGGACGGGGTGACGCTGGAGGCGTACCGCTGGAGTGACCTGCCGTCCGGCACGGCCGTGCGGACGCTGTCGCTGGTTTTCCTGCTGCCGTTCATGCTCTGCAACGTGGCGCTCTGGATGCGCCCGGCGAACACCGTCTCGCAGCGCGGCTTCATGGCGTTGTGCCGGGTGCTCGCCCTCACCCTCACCGTGCTCTACGTGCTCTCCATCGTCGGGGTGGCGCTGGACCTGGTCGCGTGGCGCTGCATGGACACCCCGTCCTGCCTGGCCGGCCGGAGCTGGCTGTCCTGGCTCGGCGGGCGCCCGACCGGGCTACGCCTGGGTCTGCTGGCGCTCGTGCCGGTCGGTGCCATCGGGCTCGTCTGGGGGTTGGGCGCTCGCCCGGGCCATTCGTTCGACGCGTTCCGGACGTCGTCGACACCGACGTCGAAACACCAGTTGAGCGCCGTCGGCCAGTGGGACGGCGAGCCGCTGGTGGGCCGGCTGCGCTCGGTCCACGTCGCGGTGGCGTTCGCCACGCTGAGCGCCAGCCTGCTGGCCGCGCGAGCCAGCCAGCACCGCTCGTGGGTGATGGTGACCCTGCTGACGGCCACCGGGGCGGTGCTGCTGGCCTGCCTGGTCCTGGTCACCGTGGTGCCGAGCATCGACCGCACCGACCCGTCGCCCCGGGTGGACGGCGTCTTCCGCGGGCTGCGCACCATCGCCTGCGGCCTGACGATGCTGGTGATCGTGCACGTCGTCATCAGCCCGGCGCCCTGGCCGCAAGGCGGTGCGCTGCCCGGTTACGGCGCGATCGTGGCCTGGCTGTTCGTCAGCCAGACGGTGCTGGTGGTCGCGCTCGCCGTGCTGGTGATCTGGCGGCGGGGCGGCGGGCAGAGCCGGTCACCGATACGCGCGTTGGGAGCGCCGGTCTTCATGACGATCTCGGCCGGGCTCGCCGTGGCGTTCTCGGCCGAGCTGGTCTACCGGGTGGCGGACCTGCTCGATCGCGAGGGGACGACCGCGGACGGCCTGGAGACCAGCCCTCCCCTGGCGTACAAGTGGGCGATCTTCGGGTTCTTCATGGCGGTGGTGACCGCCCTGCTGGTGGCGGCTCTGGTCACCAGGCTGACCCGGCGCGGGCGGCGGCGGGCCGCCCAGGCGATCGTGGCCGCCGACTTTCCGCACGCGCCCGCGTCGGCGGCGGACCGGCTGCGTCGGGTCGAGCGGGCGATAGCCCGGGCCCGCTTCACCGAACGGTTGGAACCGCTCTCCGTGGTGTACGCCGGGCTGGCGGCGCTCGGCCTGTCCACCAGCGTTCTCGGCCTGCTCCAGCTCATGCCGGGCGAGCTGGCGCAGCGCTACGTCGGGGTGCCGGAGAGCATGGTCAACTTCCTGATCGGGTCGGGTAGCTACGTGATCGCCGCGATCCTGCTCGGCCTGGTGGTGGGCGGCATCTTCGCGTACCGGACGGCGCAGTTCCGTCGGTACGTGGGGGTGCTCTGGGATCTGGGCACCTTCTGGCCCCGGGCGGCGCACCCGTTCGCGCCGCCCTGCTACGCCGAGCGGGCCGTGCCGGAGTTGGCCAAGCGAATCACCTACCTGGTGGAACAGGGGCAGGGTGTGCTGCTGGCCGGACACAGCCACGGCTCGGTGCTGCTCGCCGCCACGGTCCTGCAACTGCCCACCCGGATCACCGAGCGGGTCGCCCTGCTGACCTACGGGTCACCGCTGGGCCGGCTGTACTCCCGGCTCTTCCCGGCCTACGCCGACGAGCCGGCGCTGCGGGAGATCGGCGAACGGATCGGCTGGCGCTGGATCAACCTGTGGCGCGACACCGACCCGATCGGCGGCTGGATCTTCGCCTCCCACCGTCCCGGGGAGGCTGAGACGCTGACCGGTCCGCCGGCGACCGTGGACCGGCGGCTGACCGACCCGCGGGATGTGGTGCCGGCGCCCAGCGACAGCGTTCCACCACCGATCCTCGGACACTGGCCGTGTGAGTCGCAGGAGGCGTTCGGGGACGCGGTACGGGACCTGACCGCGCGACTGCGCCCCGCGCGCCCGGCACGCGACTGAGCCGGCCGGTACGAGTGCTCCGGCGGCCGGATATCGTCGCCTGGTGACCCCGTCCAAGCCACCCGCCCGCCGGTTGATCGCCTCGAACAAGAAGGCCCGACACGAGTACACCGTGCTGCGCACGTACGAGGCGGGCATCGTGCTGGTCGGCACCGAGGTGAAGTCGCTGCGCGAGGGGCGGGCCTCGCTGGTGGACGCGTTCGCGCACGAGCGCGACGGCGAGATCGTGTTGTACGGCCTGCACATCGCCGAGTACGCCTACGGCACGTGGACCAACCACGCCCCGCGCCGCAACCGCAAGCTGCTGCTGCACCGCGCCGAGATCGACCGGATCCTGGACAAGGTCCGCGAGGGCGGGGTGACCCTCGTTCCGCTGTCGATGTACTTCGAGAACGGCTTCGCCAAGGTCGAGTTGGCTCTCGCCAAGGGCAAGCGCTCCTACGACAAGCGGCAGACGCTGGCCGAGCGCGACGCCAACCGGGAGATCGCCCGCGAGCTGGGCCGGCACCTCAAGGGACACCCCCGCCGGCCCTGACGCCGCCGCTCGTCCCAGGACACGGCTCGTCCGCACGCGCTCGGAGCGGCGTGCCCTCATGCGGGCTCCTGGTGGAGCGCCTTCGCGCGGGTTTTTGCGGCGCCCTTCGCGGGTGCCTTCGCATGTGCTGCGTGGGGTGGCCTCGCTGACGCGCTCTCGCAGAGGCCTTCGCACGCGCTCCTTCGCGGGGCGGCCCCGCACACGCTCCTTCGCGGGGGCGGCCCCGCACACGCTCCTTCGCGGGGCGGCCCCGCACACGTGCCGCCGCGGGCGTCCGCCTGTTCTGCACCCCACTCCAAGATCGTGCTCGAACCAGGATGTAGTGGCCTCATCGATACGCCGACACCACTACTTCCTGGTTCGAGCACGATCTTGCGGGAGCGCCCAAGAGGGTCGCAGGCGTCCGGAGACCGAGCAGGCGGGCGCAACTGCTGGCGTTGCGACCCTCACGCCCACGCGATTGCTGCCCACGTCGGGCTTCCGCGCTGGCAAATGCGAGCGTTAGGGTGAGCGGGTGATGACGTACCGGATCGGGGAGGCGGCCGACCTGCTCGGCGTCAGCGCCGACACCGTTCGCCGCTGGGTGGACGCCGGGCGCCTGACGGCCGGGCGTGACGAGCACGGCCACCGGGTCGTCGACGGCGTCGACCTGGCCTCGTTCGCTCGCGCTCAGGCCAACGACCCGGATGCGGGTGCCGAGTTCTCCTCGGCCCGCAACCGGTTGCGCGGCATCGTCGTCGACGTCCGTAAGGACACGGTGATGGCCCAGGTCGACATCCAGGCGGGCCCGTTCCGGGTCGTGTCGCTGATGAGCCGGGAGGCCGTCGACGAGCTCGACCTGCGAGTCGGGTCGGTGGCCGTTGCGGTGATCAAGTCGACCACCGTCGTGGTGGAGCGGGCCGCACCCGCCCCGGCGCGCGGACGGTCGGCCAGATGAACGCGCGGGCTGTCGGGCGGATGGGCGCGGGGACGGTCGGGCGGATGGACGCGCGCGCTGTCGGGCGGATGGGCGCGGGGACGGTCGGGCGGATGGACGCGCGGACTGTCGGCCAGGTGAACGCGCCAGCTGTCGGGCGGATGGACGCGCGGGCTGTCGGGCGGATGAACGCGCGGAGCAGGCGTACGGCGGTGGCCGTGCTGGTGGCGGCCGGCCTGGCGGTGACCGGCTGCGGCGCGGGCGACGGCCGGGCAACCGGTAGCGGTGGGGACGGGAGGGTGACCGGCCCGGTGACCGTGTTCGCGGCCGCCTCGCTGACCGAGTCGTTCACCCGCATCGGGAAGGACTTCGCGGCCGCCAACCCGGGCAGCCGCGTGACCCTCAACGTCGCCGGCAGTTCCGCCCTGGCCAACCAGATCACCCAGGGCGCGCCGGCGGACGTGTTCGCCTCGGCCGCCCCGACGAACATGACCACGGTCATCGAGGCCGGCGCCGCCGACGGCACGCCGAGCGTCTTCGCCCGCAACCAGCTGGTGATCGCGGTGCCCCGGGGCAACCCGAAGGCGGTGGCCGGCCTGGCCGACCTGACCAGGCCGGGTGTGAAGGTGGCGCTCTGCGCCAGTCAGGTTCCCTGCGGCGCGGCGGCCCGCACCGCCCTGGACGCGGCCGGCGTCGCGCTGACGCCGGTCACCCTGGAACGGGACGTCAAGGGTGCGCTCGCCAAGGTGAAGCTCGGCGAGGTCGACGCGGCACTGGTCTACCGAACGGACACGCGGGCGGCGAGCGCCGACGTGACCGGCGTGGAGTTTCCCGAGTCGGCGCGGGCGGTCAACGACTACCCGATCGTCGCGTTGAAGGACGCGCCGAATCCGGACGGCGCACGGGCCTTCGTCGCGTACGTCAGCTCGGCGCCGGCGCAGGCGGTCCTTGCCGAGGCGGGGTTCCAGACTCCGTGAGCCAGGTTCACGAGCACAACACACCCCGCCGTCGGCCGGCCACGCCTCGACGGCGCGGTCGGGTGCCGGCGGCGCTGCTGATCCCCGCCGGGCTCGGGTTGCTGTTTCTCGTCCTGCCGTTGGCGGGGCTGCTGATCCGGGCACCGTGGACGACCCTGCCGGAGCGGCTCACCGAACCGGGCGCGTTGACCGCCCTGCGGCTGTCGGTGCAGACCGCCACCCTGGCCACCGCGCTGTGTCTGCTGCTCGGGGTGCCGCTCGCCTGGGTGCTGGCCCGGGTCGAGTTTCCCGGCCGTCGGCTGGTACGCGCGCTGGTCACCGTGCCGCTGGTGCTGCCGCCGGTGGTCGGTGGGGTGGCGCTGTTGCTGGTCTTCGGCCGGCGCGGTCTGCTCGGGGGCTGGCTCGACAGCACGTTCGGCGTCACCCTGCCCTTCACCACGACGGGTGTCGTGCTGGCCGAGGCGTTCGTCGCCATGCCGTTCCTGGTGATCGCCGTGGAGGGTGCGCTACGCGCCGCCGACCACCGCTACGAGGAGGCCGCGGCGACGTTGGGCGCCAGCCGGTGGACCACCTTCACCCACGTCACGCTGCCGCTGGTGGCGCCCGGTCTGGCCGCCGGGGCGGTGCTCTGCTGGGCGCGGGCGCTCGGCGAGTTCGGTGCCACCATCACCTTCGCCGGCAACTACCCCGGTAGGACGCAGACCATGCCGCTCGCCGTCTACCTGGCGTTGGAGACGGACCTGGAGTCCGCGATCGTGCTCAGCCTGGTGCTGCTCGTCGTGTCGGTGGGCATCCTGGTGGCGTTGCGGGACCGCTGGATGACCACCGCATGAGCGACCGACTTCTCGACGCGCGGCTCGTCGTCGACCGGGGCGTCTTCCGGCTCGACGTGCCGCTGCGGGTCGCGCCGGGCGAGGTGGTGGCGCTGCTCGGCCCGAACGGCGCCGGCAAGACCACCGCGCTGCGGGCGCTGGCCGGGCTGCATCCCCTCACCGACGGGCACGTCACCCTCGACGACGTCGACCTGGACCGCCCGACGACCGGTGGCTGGGTGCCCACCGAACGCCGGTCGATCGGCGTGGTCTTCCAGGACTACCTGCTGTTTCCGCACCTCAGCGCATTGGACAACGTGGCCTTCGGGCCGCGCCGGCACGGCGTCGAGCGGCGGGCCGCCCGCGCCACGGCCCGGGATTGGCTGGGTCGGGTGGGACTTGACGCGCAGGCGCAGCGCCGGCCGCGGCAGCTCTCCGGCGGTCAGGCGCAGCGGGTGGCGCTGGCCCGCGCGCTGGCCGTGGCGCCGTCGCTGCTGCTGTTGGACGAGCCGCTCGCCGCGCTGGACGCCCGCACCCGGCTGGACACCCGCGCAGAGCTGCACCGGCACCTGTCGGCGCACGCGGGCGCGACGGTGCTGGTCACCCACGACCCGCTGGACGCGCTGGCGTTGGCCGACCGGCTGGTCATCGTCGAGGGTGGCCGGGTGGTGCAGGAGGGCGACGGGCCGAGCGTCACCGCCCGCCCGCGCACCGACTACGTCGCCCGGCTGGTCGGGCTGAACCTGTACCGGGGTCGCGCCGACGGGCACGGGGTGCGGGTGTCGCCGGAGCTGACCCTCACGGTCGCCGACCGGTTGGACGGCGAAGCGTTCGTGGCGTTTCGCCCGGCAGCGGTGGCTCTGCACCCGGCCCGACCGGAGGGCAGCCCACGGAACATCTGGGCGGGCACAGTGGCCGGCGTCCAGCGCCACGGTGACAACGTTCGGGTGCAACTGGACGGACCGATCGGGGTGGCCGCCGACGTCACGCCGGCCGCCGCCGCCCAGCTGCGGCTGATCCCCGGCCAGCGGGTCTGGGTGGCGGTCAAGGCGACCGAGACCCACGCGTACCCGGCCACCGGCTGACCCGAAGCCGGCCACAGCGTCACCGGCTGGACCCGGCCGGCGCGTCCGTCGCCGCCGCCCTTGCCACGCCGACCGCCGGCTACCCGTGGACGCCGACCGGGTTGTCCCGCCAACTCGGGACCGGTCAGCCGGCACGACACTGCCGCACACCCGGCGCGTCACCCGCCTCAGCGGGTGCGGCCAACGCGGCGCGAGTCAGCCGGCGAGCAGGTCGGCATGCGCGGCGCGGCACCCGCTGAGGCGGGTGCGGCCAACGCCACCCGGGCACGGACGCGAGTCAGCCGGCCAGCAGGTCGGCATGCGCGGCGCGCAGCCGGGCCAGCGTCTGATCGCTGCCCGGGACAACCCGGCTGTCCAGCTCGGCCCATGCCTCGGCCAGCGCCGCGCGGACCGCGCCAAGCTCGGCGGCGTGCCGCTGTGTGCTGCGCCGGTGCTGCTCCTCGAGGCGGCGGGCCCAGCCGGCGGTGACCGTCGCGAGCCGGTCGGCGTCGGCGCGGGCCTGGGCGCCGCTGCGGGCGGCTGCGGCGGGGACGATCGCGGCGACCGGGCGGGGATCGCCGTCGCGGGTGACGACGGTGACCGCGTCGGTCAGCTCGGCCAGCGCGACGAGCTGGCTGAACCGGGTGCGCGCCTCACGCAGCGGCACGGAACGCGGCGGGTCGGAATGAGGGGTGAGCGCGGGGACGGCCATGGATGCATGGTGCCGCGCGGGTATGACAACTATTCGCTGTCGTCAGTGGACGGTGCGTGGCGCGGCAGACCACTCGTCGGCCAGCACCGACCAGACCTCAAGGTCGATCCGACCGTGCGGACCCGGGCTGACCTGGCGCAGCGTGCCGTCGAGGCGCAGGCCGAGCCGGTCGGCGAGGGCCTTGCTGCGGGTGTTGTCGGCGTTGGTACGCCACTCCACCCGCTGGATGCCGCGCTCGCGCACCGCCCAGTCGACGATCCGGCGCACCGCCGGGGCGACCAGGCCTCTGCCCTGCGCCGCCGGCTCCACCCAGCAACCGACCTCGCAGACGCCCCGGGTCACGTCGAACGACACGAACATGACCCCACCGACGAGCGTGTCCCGCCACCACAGCCCCCAGATGCCACCGCTGTCGCTGGCCCAGCGGTCGGCGTACCGCTGCAACACCGCACGGGCCGACGGCAGGTCGGTGGCGACGAAGGACGGCGACACCCAGGGCTGGATGTGCTCACGGGCCCGATCGAGGTGGGTGAGGAACTCCTCGGCCCGCCACGGGTTCAACGGGCGCAGCTCGACGTCCTCGTCAACGGCAGGGCGAACACCGGGCCTCCAATCAAAGCGCTTCTCACGTCCGTAGCAGGCTCGCACAGGCACCTCGGTCGAGGCACGGCCGCCCGCAGCGCCCACGCCGGCAGGTGGGCCCGCAGCGCTCACCCCGGCAGGTGGGTCTGCAGCGCGGCGAACTGGGCCACTGTCAGGTAGGAGGGGTTGGCGGCCTGCGGCTGACGGAACACCTCCAGGGCGGCGAGCCGGTCATCGGCGCGCAACAGCAG
This sequence comes from Micromonospora arida, assembly GCF_042873195.1. Classification (NCBI taxonomy): domain Bacteria; kingdom Bacillati; phylum Actinomycetota; class Actinomycetes; order Micromonosporales; family Micromonosporaceae; genus Micromonospora; species Micromonospora arida. The sequence continues at coordinate 676,053 of NZ_JBIALC010000001.1, forward strand.
CCGGGAGACCCGGTCCCGTTCGGCGAGGATGGGCAGAACCAGCGGCACCGACCACGGCTGCCCCGGTGCGCCTGGCTCGGCCGCCCCGGCGACCCGCCCGACGCCCCACACTCCGTACGGCAGTCGGCCCCGGCTGCCGCTGGCCCAAAAGACGACCGGCTGCCCGGCGCGCATCAACCGCGCCCGGTAGCCGGGACGTACGCACCAGCTCGTCACCAGTGGCTCACGGGCGAACCGGGCGGCGAGGTCGACCAGGTCCGCGTTGCCCTTGATCAGCCAGGCGCCCAGGTCGTCGAGGCGTACCCGTGGCTCGGTCATCGCATACATCTTGCCCGGCCGAGGGCAGCGCCAATCAGATGATCATGTGGGTCCAGTAGCTGAGCCAGAGCACGAACAGCACGCCCTGCACCACGGCGAGCGTCGCGGTCAGCCACACGTCGACGCTGGCGTGGCGGGCCCAGCGGGCCAGCACCAGCGCCACCGGAAACGCGGCGAGCAGATAGCGCAGCAGGCTCTTGTACACCGGCGGGCCCATCGACAGCGGCACCAGCACCATGAGGACGCCGTACACCAGGTAGGCCAGCTCCCGGCGGCGGAACCCGGCGACCAGCACGGCGAGGACGGCCACGGCGAACCACACCCGGGCGGCGTCGCGCGGCTCCCCGGTCAACCCGTTGAGCAGCACCGGAACGGGGTTCTGCACCTTGATGCCCCATCCGGTCGCCTGGGCGTGCTGGTAGGCGAACCAGTCCCCGCCCCGCCACCGGCAGTACGCCATGAAGGTGAACCATCCGGCGGGTAGCAGCACCAACGGCCAGCCGATCCGGAGATAGCCGAGCAGGGCGCGTGGGCCGAGCCGCCAGTCGTGCTGCCCGAGCAGCACCAGGGCCAGCGGCAGCGCCACGAGCAGGCCGACGGAGCGGCTCATCGCCAGGAAGTAGCCGATCACGCCGACCAGCAGCCACCGGCGGCGCTCGGCGTAGTAGAAGGTGGCCAATGCGAGGCAGACGAAGAGCGATTCGGTCAGCGCGGCCTGGAACAGGAACGCGGTCGGCAGCAGCACCAGGTAACGGGTGAACCGGCGGGCCGCGTCCGCGTCGCCGAGCAGCAGCTCCGCCAGCCGGTAGCCGTACCAGAGCGCCAGCAGGAACGCGACGTTGCTGATCAGCAACAGGGCCAGTGCGGTGTCGCCGCCGAGCACCGCGCCGAGGGGCCGGGCCAGGAACGGGTACAGCAGCGGAAATCCGAAGTCTCGCCACGGCCCGGTCAGCGGCAGCTCGCTCAGCCGCAGGTAGAGCAGCGAGTCCCAGGCGAACCAGAAGGAGATCCACCGATGCCCGGAGATTTCCCGCTGTTGCGCCCACATCAACGCCTCGTCGGCCGGCGGCGCGTCGGGGATGTCGTCCCAGGCGTGCAGGACCAGGAGCCCGAGCAGGGTGAGCAGCAGCTTCGCGCCGAGGAACAGGCCGATGACGTACGGCCAGGGCGCCGGCATCCGGCGGGCCAGGAGCACTCCGCCACGGCCGGCCGCGACCGCCCGGGCGGCCAGCGTCGTCGCGCCGCTGCGCCACCGGTCCATCCGTCCCGCTTCCCCGATCCCCCGGTCGCACGGGGGGAGTCGCTCTTCTCGTGGTACGCCGGAGCGCGCCCCGCCGAAGCGAGGACCAACCACTACTAAGTGTGACATTCTGCGCTTAACGGCTGGACGCCGCGCCTCAACCATGGCGATGAGCAGGGAGCGCGTCAGCATGAGCGAGCAGAACGGCACGGTGGTCATCGGTGCGGGGCCGGCCGGGCTCACCGCGGCGTACGAGCTGCTCCGGCACGGCCGGTCGGTTCAGGTGTTCGAGGCCGACGAGGTGGTCGGCGGGATCAGTCGGACCGTGGAGCGCGACGGGTGGCGGTTCGACATCGGCGGGCACCGGTTCTTCACGAAGGTGCCCCGGGTGGAGGCGTTCTGGCACGAGATCCTGCCGGACGAGGACTTCCTGACCCGGCCCCGGATGAGCCGCATCTTCTACCGGGGCGCTCTGTTCAACTACCCGCTCAGCGCCGTGAACGCGCTGCGCAACCTGGGTCTGCCGGAGGCCGTCCGCTGCCTCGGCTCGTACGCCCGCGCCCGGCTGCGGCCGCCACGGGACCAGTCACACTTCGAGGGCTGGGTGTCGGCCCGGTTCGGCTGGCGGCTGTACTCGATCTTCTTCAAGACCTACACCGAGAAGGTCTGGGGCATGCCGGCGGACCGGCTGCAGGCCGACTGGGCGGCGCAGCGGATCAAGAACCTGTCGCTGGCCGCGGCGATCCGCAACGCGCTGCTGCCCCGAGGCCGACGCACCGACGTGACCAGCCTGATCGAGGAGTTCCAGTACCCGAAGTACGGGCCCGGGATGATGTGGGAGCGCTGCGCCGAGCAGGTTCGCGAGCGGGGCGGGCAACTGTCCACCGGCAGTTGGGTCACCGCCGTGCACCGAGACCCGGCCCGTCGGCGGGCGATCAGCGTGACGGTCAACGGCGCGGGCGGGCAGCGTACCGAAGCTGCCGACCACGTGATCTCGTCCATGCCGATCTCGGAGCTGGTGACCGCGCTGCATCCGCCGCCACCGCCGGAGGTGCTGGCCTGCGCGGCCGACCTGCGCTACCGCGACTTTTTGACGGTCGCCCTGGTCGTGCCGGCGGAGTTCTCGTTCCCGGACAACTGGATCTACGTGCACGACCCGGGGGTACGGGTGGGCCGGATCCAGAACTTCGGCTCCTGGTCGCCGTACCTCGTCAAGGACGGCCGCACCTGCCTGGGCCTGGAGTACTTCGTGTTCGAGGACGACGAGATGTGGCGTACCCCGGATGCCGACCTCGTGGCCCTCGCCACCGCGGAGCTGGAGCGGTTGGAATTGGTTCGACCCGGCGTGGTGGAGGCCGGCTACGTCGTGCGCATGCCCAAGGCCTACCCGGTGTACGACGAGCGCTACCAGCACAACGTGGACGTGATCCGGGCCTGGCTGACCGAGGCGGTGCCGAACGTGCACCCGGTGGGCCGCAACGGCATGCACCGCTACAACAACCAGGACCACTCGATGCTGACCGCGATGCTCACCGCAGAGAACATCGCCACCGGGAGTACGCACGACGTCTGGTCGGTCAACGTGGAGCAGGACTACCACGAGGAATCCTCCGGAGGCGACAGCCGGCGGGGCACCGGCCGGGACGCTCCGGTGGTGCCCAGCCGGATCATCGCGGCCCCGATCACCGTGCCGGAGGGGTCGGACGACCGCGCCCCTGTCGCAGCTCCCCCGTCTCACGCGTGAAGCCGAGCATTCTCTCACGGCACGGGTCGACGGACGGGGTCATCGGCACTCTGCGGAGAGGTGCTCAACGTGGCAGGTGCGTGCAGTGGGCCACTGTGGCGTCGTCCGGGCTGTGCGCATCCGCGTCACCGGTGGTCTGCGCCTCGGCCTGCCGGACGCAGGCGATGACGCCGGCCGGCCCGCTGGCCCGAAGCAGGTCCAGCACGCCCGGCCAGTCGGTCCGACCGTACGGGCTGACGATGCGGCTGGCGCCGTTGCTGAGCAGGGCGACACCGTTCACGTCGGCGAGGGATCGGCTGCCGGTCACCGCTTCCCGCGCGGCGCGCGGGTCGTCCTTGGCGATCCAGTAGCCGCCCGGCTGGTTCCGGCGGGCACGCAGCGCGGTGGCGCAGGAGGCTCGCACCCGGTCGTACGCTGGCGTTTCCTGAGCAATGCCGGCCAGCGGCGCCGAGCATTCCCGCCGGGCAGTCATCTCGCGCTCATCGGTGATCACCAGCGGGCCGGCGTCGACCTGGTCGATGACGAGGAAGGAGTCCGCGAGCAGGAGCCAGTCCAGGCGGTCCTGGCGGGCGCGGACCATCGCGACGGTGGCCTGCGGGCTGCTGGGGTCCGCGATGTCGCAGGTGTCGCCGTGCTCGGCGGCGATCTCGCCGATGGCGGTGGCGAGGATCGTGGCGAGCTCTCGCCCGTCGCCGCGCGACAGGTAGCCGAGCAGCACGCCGCCGAGGCGGTGCGTGTACCAGGCGACGCCGTGGGAGCAGAGTGACTCGGCTCCCGGAATGCCGGCACCGTCGAGCAGGACGACGGCGCCGGGAACCGCACCGACGAAGTCCTCGTTCGACCGGTTGGCCCTTCCGGCGCTCGTCGCCAGGCTGACGTCCACTCGTGGCCTCCTGTCTGGATTCGGGATCACGTCGCGGGTCGGCTGGTGATGCCGTCCAGGATGGTGGTCAGGTTGTGGTTGAAGGTCTCCTCGGCGTTGAGGTGGGCGCCGTCGATGACGAGTCGGGCCACGGTGGGGTACCTGCCGGTTTTCAACATGCGCGTGAGGTAGGGGCCGAGGCTGGCCTGGAAGGCAGCTTCATCGGTGCCGGTGGCACGTGCGGTGCGTCGTTCGGTGACCTCTCTGCGGACCGATCCGACGATGAAGGCGTTGAGGGCGCCCACGGCTCGCTGGAGATCGTCAATGTCCCGCACGCCGGGGGCCGCACTGAGCGCCGCGGCGGTCGCTTCGCCCACGGCGAGCGCGTGTGGTCCCAGGTGTGGCCGTCCGCCGAGCACGTCGGAGAACCACTCGTGGTCAAGGGCGGCGTCGCGGGTCGCGTGGGCGATGGCCAGCACGGTGTCGCGCCACCCGGAGCGCTGGCCCACCTCGGCGATCCGGGCATAGACGACGTCGACCATGAGATCGAGCAGCTCCGACTTGTTGATCACGTAGTCGTAGAGCCGCATCGGCCCGACACCGAGCTCTTTGGCGATCTTGCGCAATGACAGCCCGTCGAGGCCGTGCTCGTCGGCAAGCCGGATCGCCGTAGCGGCGATCTTCTCGCGGCTCAACGGCACCGGCACCGCCCGCGGCTGAGGTTCGGGCCGCTCCCAGACGGGCAGGGGTCCGCTACCGTACGGTGTATCCACCAATACAGTGTACGGTAGCGCCGTGAGAACGCGAATTGCGATCGCCGGTGGCGGACTCGGCGGGTTGACGCTGGCACGGATCCTGCACCGACACGGCATCGACGCGGTGGTGTACGACCGGGAAGCAAGCCGATCCGCGCGCCCCCAGGGCGGCGCCCTCGATCTACACCCGGAGTCCGGGCAACTGGCCCTGGCCGAGGCCGGTCTCGCCGGCCAGTTCCGGTCGGAGGCGCGGCCCGAGGGCGAGGAACATCGCATCCTCGACCCGACCGGACGCACCCTGGTCCACCACGTGCCGCACCCTGGCTCGTTCTCCGGACGTCCCGAGATCGACCGGGGCGCACTACGTGATCTCCTGCTCGACTCCCTCCCCGACGACACGGTTGCCTGGCGGCACCGGCTCGTCGCGGCGACCCACCGACCCGCCGAGGGCTGGGACCTGACGTTCCACGACGGTCAACGAGCCAGCTGCGACATCCTCATCGGCGCGGACGGCGCGCGCTCAGTCGTCCGGTCCCTGCTGACCGACGTCGAACTGTCCTACGTGGCCACTCTCGTGCAGCTGAGCGTCGTAGACGTCGACCGGCGCCATCCCGATCTCGCCGAGCTGGTCGGCCCCGGGAACCTGTGGTGTATCGGCGTGAACCAGATCCTGGCAGCGCAACGTCTCGGCGACGGCAGCCTCCAGGTCGGGATATCGCTGCGCGCGGAGGACCGGCCCCTCGACACGTACCGCAGCAAGCACGCCCTGCTGGACCTGTTCGCCGGCTGGAACCCCCGCCTCACCGCACTCATCGAGGCCGCCGACGGCGCGCCGACGCCACGCCTGATCGAGGCGATGCCCATCGGTACACGCTGGACCAGCCGGCCGGACGTCACCCTCATCGGCGACGCCGCACACCTCATGCCACCGGTCGGCGAGGGCGCCAACCAGGCCATGCTCGACGCCGCAGAACTCGCCGGCCAACTCGCCGCCAACCCCGCCGATCCGAATTCGGCGATTCGGGCGTACGAAGAGTCGATGTTCAGCAGGATTCACCCGATCGCCGAAATGTCCGCACGAGTCCAGGCGATGATGCTGTCCCCTACCGCGGCGGAAGACATCGTTCGCTTCTTCACCCGACCGGCGGAGCCGGCACGCAAAGATTGACATCTGGCGTTGTCGACGCGGGTGGCGATAATCGTTCTATGACGACGGATGTGCACCCTGAGTCCGGTCTCCGGAAGGCCACCTTGACGGATCAGGACCTGGTGGAGACATCGTGGGACTACTGCCGAATTCACGCGCTCGCCGTCACCGACGACGAGGGTCCGCCCGACGACCCGACCCTGGACTATCGGGAGGACGACGACCTCGACCCCACCGCACCGTCAGCCCTGCAACTGCATCTCGACCTGGACTACATCGTGCGCCGGGTCGATCCGGGGCCGATGCGGCAGATTCACTTCTGGGTCGCGCCGTCCACCTTGATCTTCCACAACGTTTGGGACATCGTCGGCAGCCTGCACTCCGTCTGTCTGCCGTTCGAGTTGAAAGACCTGCGCCCGGAGGCTCCCGCACAGTCAGGGGAGCCCTGCTGGCGCTTGGAGGGACGCGACCTGGACCTGAGGTTCCAGGCATCTGGGTACACCCTTCACCTGCGCCAACCCCCGCGTTACGGCAATCGAGTGCTCCGGATGGCCGAACGGGGCGGCATCAGCTTCGACCCGAAGCCATTTGCCTGACCCAGGAAGGGCCCGTGGACGGCAGCGTCACGAGACCTCCCCAGATCGACGGGACACGCCGCATCCATAGGGTCACCGGACGTGTCCAGAGGACATCCCAAGTCGTACCCATGAGCCCGTGGGGCCCACCGACGTGCGGACACCACCGGGGCGGGAAACCGCTTACCAGATGGCTATTGACGGTCGTAACTGGCTGTCAGTACCGTGATGCGGGCAGCGAGAAAGCGCTTTCCGACCCCTCACCGTCCGACAGGGAGCGCCCCCATGCCCCGACACCTCCGTGCGTTCAGCCTGATCCTGCTTGCCATCGCCACCGTGGTGAGCAGCACCACCGCCCTGCCCGCCGAGGCCGCCCCGCGCTTCCGTGTGTTGGTCTTCTCCAAGATCACCAACTTCTACCACGACTCGATTCCGGCCGGTATCGCCGCGATCCAGCAGCTCGGCGCCGCCCACAACTTCGAGGTCGTCGCCACCACCGACGCGGCGGCGTTCACCGACGCCAACCTCGCCACCTTCGACGCTCTCGTGTTCAACAACACCAACAGCCTCCCGACCTCGGGTGACCTGCTCAACGCCAGCCAGCGAGCCGCGTTGCAGACGTTCATCCGCAACGGCGGTGGTTGGGCCGGCCTGCACGCCGCCTCGGCCAGCGAACGTGACTGGCAGTGGTACGAGGGCCTGGTCGGCACGATCTTCGACTACCACCCCGACTTCTCGTCCACCGGCGGCACCTTTCCCGGCCGGGTCAAGGTGCTCGACCGGGCGCACCCCTCCACGCGCAACCTGCCAGAGCTCTGGGAGCAGAGCGAGGAGTGGTACAACTGGCGGACCAACCCGACCGGCAACGTGCACACCCTCGCCCAGATCAAGGTGCGCGACGGAATCAACGGCCTGGACGAGGGCGTCGACCACGCGTACTCCTGGTGTCAGCCCTACGACGGCGGCCGGTCCTGGTTCACCGCCGGTGGGCACGCCAGCTCGCAGTTCAGCAGCGCGACCTTCCTGGAGCACCTGCGCTACGGCATCGAGTGGGCGGCCGGCGCGGTCGCCGGTGACTGCTCAGCCACCAAGACCAGCAACTTCGAGCGGGTGGGGCTGGTCACCGAGAACCTGGCCGACCCCTTCGAGCTGGCAGTCGGCCCGGACCGGAAGGTCTACTACATCCAACGCACCGGCGCGTTGAAGGTGGTCAACTCCGACACCCTCCAGGTCACCACGCTGCTGGACTTCGCCTACACCTCGGCGATGACCGACCAGTCCGACGGGCTGCTCGGGATGACCCTGGACCGCAACTTCGCCAGCAACGGCTGGATCTACCTGCTCTGGTCGGACAAGACCCTCAAACAGCTCAACCTGTCCCGGTTCACGGTCGCCAACAACACCGTCGCGCTGTCCTCGGAGAAACGGCTGCTGACCGTCCCGACCTACCGGGGTGAGGGCCGGGCCAACTCACACATGGGCGGGTCGCTCGCCATGGACGCCACCGGCCGGCTCTACGCGGCGATCGGTGACAACACCGACCCGTTCGCCTCCAGCGGCTACACCCCTGTCGACGAGCGCGCCGGTCGCGCCGCCTGGGACGCCCAGGGCACCGCCGGCAACACCAACGACCTGCGCGGCAAGATCCTGCGGATCACCCCACAAGCCGACGGTACGTACACCGTGCCCAGCGGCAACCTCTTCCCGGCCGGCACCGCGAGGACCCGGCCGGAGATCTACGCGATGGGCATGCGCAACCCGTTCCGGATCACCATCGAACCGCAGACCAACGCGGTGCTGGTGGCCGACTACGGTCCGGACGCCCGCGCCGCCGACCCCAACCGAGGTCCAGAGGGGACTGTCGAGTTCAACCGGATCACCAGCGCCGGCAACTTCGGATGGCCGTACTGCGTGGGCAACAACATCCCGTTCAACGACTACAACTTCGCCACCAACACCTCGGGGGCGAAGTTCAGCTGCGCCGCACCGGTGAACAACTCACCCAACAACACCGGCCTGACCACCCTGCCGGCGGCGAAGTCCGCGCTGGTCTGGTACGCGTACTCCGCCTCCACCCAGTTCCCCGAGCTGGGCACCGGCGGTGGCGGGCCGATGAGCGGCCCGGTCTACGACTACGACCCGGCCAACACCCGCACCACGAAGTTCCCCGAGTACTTCGAGGGCAAGTGGATCACCTACGAGCTGACCCGCAGGTGGTTCAAGACGCTGTCGATCCACAAGACGGCGCAGACCTTCAGCAACGCGCGCTTCGGCCCGACCGCCGTGGGTGACCTCCAGTCGATCAACGGGATCTTCGGCACCATGAGCTGGATCCAACCCTTCGAGGCGGAGTTCGGCCCGGACGGTTCGCTCTACGTCATCGACTTCGGCGAGGGCACCGGCAGCGGTCGCGGCGGCAGCAACGCCGGCGCGGGCATCTACCGGATCGACTACGTCGCCAACGGGCGGCCACCGACCGCGAAGATCGCCGCCAGCCCGGACAGCGGACGTACGCCGCTCGCGGTGACGTTCTCCTCGGCCGGGTCGTCCGCCGGTGACGGGTCGGCGCTCAGCTACGCCTGGGACTTCACCAACGACGGCAGCACCGACTCCACCGCCGCCAACCCGAGCTTCACCTACTCGACGGCCGGGAAGCACACCGCCCGGCTGACCGTGCGCAACAGCGGCAACGGGTTGACCGCCACCGCGGTCACCGAGGTGGTGGTCGGCAACACCCGACCGACGGTGACCATCACCGTTCCCGACGGCGGGTTCTTCGACTTCGGCGACAAGATCCCGTACACGGTGACGGTCACCGACCCGGAGGAGAGCACCATCGACTGCGCCAAGGTCACCGTGCAGACGCAGCTCGGCCACGACTCCCACGCCCACCCGCTGGACGTCTACACCGGCTGTTCGGGCCTGCTCGCCACCGAGGCGGACGCCGGTGACGGCCACGGCCCGGGGCAGAACCTCTACACCCTGATCACCGCGCAGTACACCGACGGCGGCGCGGCCGGCGGCGTACCGGCGCTGACCGGCTCGACCCGCGTGCAGTTGCAGCCCAAGAGCAAGGAGGCCGAGCACTTCAGCGCCCAGTCCGGCATCACGGTCAACGACCGGGCCACCGCCCGCGCCGGCAAGCGGCTCGGCGAGGTCGACCACAACGACTGGGTGGCGTTCGGGCCGGCGGACCTGCGCAACGTCGGCTCGGTGACGCTCGGGGTGACCAACGGCGGGCTCGGCGGCACCATCGAACTGCGCACCGGCTCGCCCACCGGCACGCTGATCGGCACGGCCACCATCGGCTCCACCGGCGGGTGGGACAACCTGGTCTCCCCCACCGTCACGCTGACCAACAAGCCCACCGGCACGACCACCCTGTACGCCAAGTTCGTCAACGCCGCCCAGGTCAACGGCGCCCCGGACCTGCTCGCCCTGGACTGGTTGCGGTTCAACGGCGCCGGGGTCAAACAGGAGCCGGGTGGGACGCTGTCCCTGGCCGCCAACCCGACCGGCGGCGCCGCACCGCTGACCACCACGCTCACCGCCACGGCAACGGCGCCGTCCGGGCAGAGCATCACCGACTACGCGTGGGACTTCGGCGACAACAGCGCCATCACGCACGGGGCGACACTACGGTCGACGGCCCACAGCTACCCCCGCAAGGGGACCTTCACCGCCCGGGTGACAGTCACCTACACCAGCGGGGAGACCCGTTCGCTCAACCTGACCATCACGGTCAGCTGACCCCGGTCGTCGGCGGGCGGGAGCGTCCCGCCCGCCGGCGCCAAGTCGGTTTCGACAGCGTGGTGTTGATGTCGTTCAGCGGTGCGCTCACGTTCGGCGCGGCGACGGCCGCACTCGTTGGCGGTCACGCCGGTCCGCGCGCCGCCGATGGGTCGCCTGTGTCGCGCTCGCGCTGGTCTGGGTGACGCACTGGCCGCGGCAGATGCGTGCGCAGGGCGTCGGGCGCGAATCAAGGTCCGGCTACGCCCTCGATGGGGGTGCTTCTTGCGGACGCAGTGCGGTCAAGAGGCTGTCGAGTTGACCCCAGGCCCGCGCGCTGGCGATGGGGTCAATGTAGTCCCTGGACTCGATGATGAGCCCATTGCGGATACGCATCACGAAGACGCAGGGCACCGTGAATGCCTCACCTGTCTCGGCTACCCGCCCCTGATAGGCAAACTCGGCGACAATCACCTCCGGGTCCACAGTCTCATGAATTGTCACGTCGACCGGCTTACGGACCAGCGTCCGGGCGACCGGAGGCGGCGCGGTGAAGTGCTCGTGCAGTTCGTTGCGGCTTTGCAGCGGCGGCGGGTTGAGCGGGTGGAACGGATGCGTGACATGGGTCTGTTCGGCGTACAGGTCGGCCAAGTCCTCGTACGGACCGTCGCAGACACCGTTCACCAGTCGGAGGAAAGTTTCGCGTGGGCTGCTCATGTCTGGCTTCCTTCGCAATCGGTAGATGTCACCTGAGCCATACCTCCGGGGGTGGCCGGTACCGCATCGACGGCACCCTACTGACCTCAGCCTCGATGTGACTGACCCGAAGCGCTTTTTCGTCGTCCGTATCCAGTGCATCGTCATCGACAGAGGCGGGTGTCGTACCCGTGTGTGAGGCTTCGCGGCATGGCGACTTTCGTTCTGATCCACGGCGGCGGGGGCAGCGCCTGGGACTGGCATCTCCTTGTCCCCGAGCTGACCAGCCGCGGCCACGACGTGGTGGTACCGGAACTGCCGATCGAGGACACATCCGCGGGGTTCGCCGAGTTCTGCCAGACGGTCATCGACGCGATCGGCGACCGGAGCGACCTCGTGGTCGTCGGGCATTCGTACGGTGCGTTCACCGCGCCGCTCATTGCCGACAAGCTGCCGGTGCGGCTGCTCGTCCTGCTCACACCGATGATCCCCAAGCCCGGCGAAAGGCCCGGTGACTGGTGGGCCAACACCGGTTACCGCAGCGCCGAAGGGCTCACTGAGGAGCAGCAGTTCTTCAACGGTGTCCCGGCCGAGATCATCGCGGAGGCAGCATCACACAACCGGGGCCAGGTCAGTGCGGAGGGCGACGAGCCGTGGCCCCTGGACGCCTGGCCAGACGTGCCGACGACGGTGCTCCTCGCACGCGAGGACCGGTTCTTCCCGGCGGACTTCCAGCGCCGGGTTGCCGCCGACCGACTCGGCGTCGTCCCGGACGAGATCGACGGCGGCCACGCGGTGACGCTCAGCCACCCGAAGCAACTCGCCGACCGCCTCACGGCGTACCCGCTGCCCTGAAGGCGTGACCGCGGCCGTCACCGTCCGACCCTTTGGGCGCCTGGGCAGGCTGGTCATCCGCCGCCGCAGATACTTGCCTCCTCCGCCGGGCCGGGGACCACGATGCGCAGGCTCAGACGATTCATCACAGGTGAATTGTGCGTTGCTCCCCTGACGATCGGCTCGACGGGCTGTGTGAGCCGGGACGTCGGCGCGTGAGACGCCCCCGGCCGTGCCGGTGACGCTGATCGGGAGCCAGCAACGTAGATCTTGGACAGTTTTCGTTCTCGCGTAACGGAAACTGTCCAAGATCTCGGTTGCGGCGTCGGTTTCTGGACCTGGGGTTCATCATCTGCGAGTCACCGTCTGAGACGGCGCCGAGCACCGGTCCGGCGGTTTTGGAAGCGACGGTGGGGCGGTGCACGTCGGCACCGCCCCACGCTCGGTTGAACGGCTACTGCCAGGAACTCTGCTGGGTGTAGACGAGGTTGCCGGGGACCACCGTGCCGTTGGTGCTGTACTCGGTGTACGCCCAGAAGTCACCCTCGGCCAGCGGCTTGTTCGGCTTCAGTGTGAAGTTGAAGCCCTGACCGCGCTCCGAGGTGGAGGGCAGCGTGAGGGTGGCACCGGAATACTTGGCGTTTCGGCCGATGATGGCGTGACTGAGGTCGAAGTCGACGACCGGACCACCGGGGTACTGCGCGAACACGTACGCGGTGTAGCGCCCCGGCTCGGGCAGGAACTTGTACGCCTGCTCGGCGCTGGTCCAGAACCTGTCACTGCTGTAGACGAGGGTGTCGCCCTTGTACAGGTAGAGATCGAGGTTCGTGTTCGGATCGGCGGTGTTGGCCTCGACGACAATGCCGGCGGTGTTCGCCGGCACGGTGAAGTCGACCTTCTTCACTCCGGTGGCGCTCGGGTCGAACACGCCCCCGTAGACGCCGGCCGGCATCGAGTAGGACGTGCGCCGCATCGGGGTGTAACCGGTGCTGCGACCGACGAGTGGGCCGGTGAAGCCGGGCTGGACCATGCCGAAGGCACCGTTGGCCATCCGGGCGAACTCCTCGCCGTCGTCCGCGTACGGCCGGGCCGCGATGCCCCACGGACGGGCGGCGACCGGGATCCGGGCGCTGTGGGCCTTACCCTGCCAGGTGATCGACCCGGTCACGTACCGGTCCCAGGGCGCGCTGCCTCGACGCAGCGTGATGGTGACCGTCGCGGACTTGCCGGGTGCCAGGGTCACCGATGCCGGCGAGACGGTGACCTTCATGCCGGGCAGACCGGACACCGACGAACGGTAGGTCTCCCGCGCCTTACCCACGTTGGTCAGGGTGCGGGTGAGGGTCACCGGGCGGGTCCCGTCGTACTCGCGCAACGAGATGGCCGGCAGGTTGAGTGCCTTGCCGTCGGGTTCGGCCGTCTCGCTGAACTCGATCAGCTCTGCCGCCGTGGGCTCGATGACCAGTCCCGGGTCGGTGGCCCGGGGCAGGTTGATGAAGCCACTGCCCTGCTCCAAGGGGCTGCTGGTGCCGACGGTGTCGGTGGCGGTGGTGCGCAGCGCGGAGGCGACCGCGCCGGGTGACCAGTCCGGGTGCGTGGCGCGCAGGATCGCCGCCGCCCCGGCCACGTACGGCGAGGCCATCGAGGTGCCGGAGTACGCGTCGTACTGTCGACCGAAGTTGCCCGCTGGTGAGACCGCGGCGATGATGTTCGATCCGGGCGCGACCAGGTCCGGCTTGAAGACGCCGAGGGTCACCTTGTCCGGGCCGGTGGAGGAGAAGTCCGCGACACTCGGTATGCCCGGGACGCTGGAGCCGTCACCGCCGGTGCGCAACGACACGGTCGCGTCGGTGGGGTGGCGCATCAGGTAGTTGAACAGCGTGCCGGCCTGCTTCTCGGTCGGCAGATAGACCACGGGGAAGTTGAAGATGGAGTTGATCCGGTAGTTGCCGACCGGGTCGAACACCACCATCGCCGCACCGCCCTTGGCCTTGATCTCGGCGGCGGAGCCGAACATGTCGGACAGCGCGCAGGCAACCACCTTGCCCTTGATCTTGGCGGGGTCCAGGCTGCCGGGCTCGCAGTAGACCGCGCCCAGATCCGGCGAGCCGGCCTGGTCACCGAAGACCAGCGGCCGTGCGCCACCGCCGGGCAGGGCGTCCAGCGAGCCGCCGACCAGCTTCGTGCCGTCGCCCAGCTTGGCGGTGGCCTCGTCGAGCTTGGTCACCGCCGCGCCGACCGTGGTCACCCAGGGCGCCGCGTTGCTGATGGCTCCACTCACGATGCCCGTGTTGCCGGCCGATGCCGCCACGAAGACCCCGGCCAGCGAGGCGTTGAGGAACGCCACGCCGATGGGGGTGTTGGCCTCCCAGTCGCCGAGGTCGGAACCGATCGAAAAGTTCAGCACCTGCACACCGTCGGCAACGGCCGCGTCGATTCCGGCGATGATGTCGGCGTCGTAGCCCATGCCACCCCAGAGCACCTTGTAGACGGCGATCTGGGCATCCGGCGCCACCCCGGAGACGGGACCGTAGCGGCGACCGTCGATGGTGACGTTCGCGATGGGCAGGCCGGCCGCCGTGGAGGCGGTGTGGGTGCCGTGCCCGGACGCGTCGCGGGGGGACAGGAACTCGCCCTCGGGCACCGAGCCACCGCCGGCGAGCCACGAGTCGGCGAAGTACCGGGCACCGACGATCTTGCCGTTGCAGTGCGCGGCCACGAAGGCCACACCGGTCTGGCAGGTGCCGTGCCAGTTCGCGGGAGCGGGCATCTTCTTGTCGAACGACGCGCTCTCCGGCCAGATGCCGGTGTCCAGGACGCCGATCACCATGCCCGCGCCGGTGCCGGGGCCGGGCTTGGCCGGCCGGCCGGAACGGTCCGTCGGCGCCGACTGGTCCGCGCCACCGGGGGTGGCGGGCGTCGGGTTGTCGGCGGTCGCCGTGCTCGCGGTGGGCGGCGCAGAGGGGGTGCCGAGGGCCTGCGAGGCGGTAACGGCGCGGACCCGCTTGTCCGCCCGCAACGTGCTCACCTGCTGGGTGGTCAGCTTCGCCGAGAACCCGTTGAAGGCGGCGGTGTAGACGGCGTTGACGGTGACCCCGGCCGCGGCGGCGACGGCGCCCCGCTGCGTGTCGAGGTGCCGGCGGTACGCCTGCGACGGCGTCGACGTCACGTCCAACCGGTTACCCGCTGCCGGGCGGGTCCGCGCCAGACCGGACACCCCACCGGTGTACGTGGTCAACGGGTCCTCGGCCAACTCGACGACGTACATGCCGGAGCCGGTCTTGTCGACGGCTGCCTTCGGCGTGGCCGCACGGTTGCCACCGGGTCGGCGGTCGGCCCCGTCGGTCAGGGTGACCTTCCGGTCGGACCCGGCGGTGAAGTAGCCGGTGCCACTGCCGTTACCCGACGACCCAGCGGGTGCCGCCGACGCCGTTCCCGCTACACCGGTGGTACCGGTGATCAGGGCGACGACCAGCGTAGGTATCGCCAGTCTTCGCAGTCTGTTTCCGCTCGTGCCTGTAGCCACGAGGCTCCTTTCGGTTGCTCCCTTGTGGAGCTTCTCATCGATCGCGACCCGCCCATGGGAGCGCTCCCCCACCTAAGCCGCCGATGGTTAATCGATGGTTTGCACGGTGTTACGGATCGCCGGTGCGTATAAGATCACGTTCTGCCGGTCGCGCCTAGATCACTTTCTCAAGACGATGCCGGAGCAGGGCGTACACCCCGGCCAGGGCCAGCCCGAGCAGCGGCGCGACGCACGGGCGACGGCCTGCCACTGGCCGTCGGCGCCGCCGTCGCCGCATGCCCTTCGACCTGGAGCGCACCAGACACCGCTTCACCAGGACCGACACCGGCGGCGTGCAGACCGTGGTCGCCGACGACCCCGGGACAGCACCCAGATCACCCTTGTCCAACAGCATGTGAGCGCCGAGGTCGAGCGGTTCCGGCGCGGTGACTTCAGCGACCCGGCCCGCATCCACGGCACCGAGATGCCCGGCCTGGCAACGCTTCGGGCACACGGCGGGCGGATCACCATCACGTACGAAGCCATTCCCGACGGCGCACGCGCCACCTACGCCACGGACGACGCGGGGCTCCGCGACGCGCTGCACCACTGGTTCGATGCCCAGGTCAGCGACCACGGCCCGCACGCCACCCGCTAGGCGTCGCCAACCGAGTGGTCCGCGCCCCCTCGGCGGCGCCAGAGCACTGTGCACGCCGCGGCCAGGGCCAGCCCGAGCAGCGGGGCGACACCCACGCCGGCGAGCGTGCAGGCCACCGCGAGCAGCGCCGGCGGCACCCAGCACCAGGCGGGCACGGTACGCGGGGCACGACCGCTCCGACGGGCCGCGGCCTCCACGGCCATCGGCACCACCGGCACCGGCAACGCGGCGGCCAGCAGGGTCAGCCAGGGCAGCACCAGCCGGTCGAACCGCGCCACCGCCAGCATCCCGCCGAGCACCGCGACGAGCAGCATCGCCGCCCGCGCCGGCAGGCGGGGAGCCAGACCACGCAACGCCAGGGAACCGGAGTACGTGGTGGTCAGCGCCGCCGCGAAGACCGCCACCGCGACGAACAGATTCGCGTACGCGGCCAGCCCCGAGCCGGCGGCGAGCAGCGCGACCACGTCGGCCGAGCCGGTCCGCAGCCACAGGCCGGCCCCGGCGAGCACCCCGAGCAGCGCCGGCCCGATCAGCAGCCCCACGCACCAGGCCAGGTCCCGCCTTCGGGAGAGACCCACGCTGAAGTCTGGTGCGCGCAGCGCGAACACGGCCGCGTACCCGATCAGCGCGGCGGCGTCGGCGAGCCCGCCGCCGGCGAGGCGGACCGGCGCACCGGGTGGTGGAAGCACCGTCAGGCACCAGCCGACCAGCACCACCGCGCTGAGCGTGGTGACCACCGCGACCCGGTTGCCGAGCCGGGCCGGCGCCCAGGAGACGGCGAGGACCGCCATCTCCAGCAGCACCGGCCCGGCCCAGCCCGGCAGGTGGGTCAGCGCGGCCAGCGAGGCCCCGCCGAGCCCGACGTTGAACCCGTTCCAACCGACCATCGACACGGCCAGCACCGCCGCCAGCAGCAGCCGCGAGGTGTCCCCCAGGTACGCGGGCAGCACCGCGGTCAACGTCCCGCCGTCGCCGAGCGGCCGGCGCAGTCCGATCCGACCCTGCCCCCAGAGCAGGGCCGCCATCAGCACCCCGCCGACCAGCAGCCCGGCCACCGGCACCGCGCCGCCGTGTCGGGCGGCCATCGCCGCACCGAGCACCAGCGTGGCGGGTGCGGTGCCGATGCCCAGCCAGGCACCGATCGCCGCCGGCCACCGCCGTTCGGGGACGTCAGGCAACGTGGCGCAGGTAGCCGGCGATCGCCGCGTCGAGCACCTCCGCGCCCGGACGCGCCCACACCTCGGCGGAGAAGACCTCCACCTCGATCGGGCCGACGTAGCCGGCCGCATCCACCGCCTCGCGCAGCCGACGCAGCTCGATGCAGCCGTCGCCGGGCAGCGCCCGGCCGAGCAGCACCCCTTCCGGCAGCGGGGTCACCCAGTCGCAGACCTGGAACGCGGCGATCCGAGCGGCGGCCCGCGCGATCTGCGCGTACACCGTGTCGTCCCACCAGACGTGGTACGCGTCCACGACCACGCCGACCACCGCCGGGTCGAACCGCTCGGCGACGTCCAGCGCCTGGCCGAGGGTGGCGATCACGCACCGGTCGGCGGCGAACATCGGGTGCAGCGGCTCGATGGCCAGCCGTACGCCGGCGGCCTCGGCGTGCGGGGCCAACTCGCCGATCGCGTCGGCGACCCGACGTCGTGCGCCGTCGACGTCCCGGCTGCCGGCCGGCAGCCCACCGGAGACCAGCACCAACTCCGGGGCTCCGAGGGCAGCGGCCTCCTCGATGGCCCGCAGGTTCTCCGCGCGCCAGTCGTCGGCGGAGAAGAACCCGCCCCGGCACAGCGACGTGACGGCGAGGCCGGCGTCGCGGACCAGTTTCGCCGAGCGGGCCAACCCGTACTCGGCCACCGGCTCACGCCACAGGCCGATGCCCGGTACACCGGCCGCCACGCACCCGGCCACCACCTCGGGCAGCGGCCAGCGCTGGGCGGTCGCCTGGTTGAACGAGAAGCGACGCAGCTCATCGGCGCTGCCGCCCGTGGGTTCGACGCTCACTGCTCCACCCCCGCGACGGTGAACAGCGCTCGGGCGCGGGCGGCGGCCAGGTCGGCGTCGGGCAGCAGCCCGGCCGCGTCGGCCAGGGTGAGCAGCGTGGCCAGGTGCACCGGGGACCGACCGGACTGCGCGCCACCGACCATCGTGAAATGGTCCTGGTGCCCGGCCAACCAGGCCAGGAACACGATCCCCGTCTTGTAGTGCCAGGTCGGCACCGCGAACAGGTGCCGGGCCAGCGGCACGGTGGGCCCGAAGATCTCGTCGTACGCCGTCAGGTCCCCCCGGTCCAGGGCCGCCAGCGCGGCAGCGGCGGCCGGCGCGATGGCCGCGAACACCCCGAGCAGCGCGTCGGAGTGACCCACCTCGTCACCGCGGATCAGCTCCGGGTAGTGGAAGTCGTCACCGGTGTAGAGGCGTACCCCGGCCGGCAGGCGGCGGCGCAACGCGACCTCGCGGTCGGCGTCCAACAGCGACACCTTGATGCCGTCCACGCTGGACTGGTGCGCCTTGATCAGCTCGATCACCGTGTCGGCGGCCAGGTCCAGGTCGGCCGCACCCCAGTAGCCGGTCAACGCCGGGTCGAACATCGGACCCAACCAGTGCAGCACCACCGGTTCGTCGGCGGCGCTCAGCAGCTCGTCGTACACCCGCAGGTAGTCCTCCGGGCCACGGGCCGCGGCGGCCAGGTGCCGGCTGCACATCAGCGCCGGCCGAGCGCCGGCGGCGCGGACGTCGTCGAGCTGCTCGGCGTACGCGGCGGTGACCGCCGCCAGGGTGGCCGGGCCGACCGGCAGCTGGTCGGTGCCGACCCCGGCGACGATCCGCCCGTCGACCGCGCGGGCCTCGGCGGCGCTGCGCCGGATCAGCTCACGGGTGGCCGGATAGTCCAGCCCCATCCCCCTCTGGGCGGTGTCCATCGCCTCGGCGACCCCCAGCCCGTATGACCAGAGGTGCCGCCGAAAGGCGAGGGTGGTGTCCCAGTCCACCGCAGCCGGGGCACCCGGCACGTTCTCCGCGCCCGGGTCGGCGACCACGTGAGCGGCGGCGTACGCGATCCGACTGGTCGCCGGCGCGGCCGGGCGGGCGAAGCCGCCACCCCCGGCGAGTCGGTGTCGCCGTCCGCCGGGCAGCACCACCTCGGCGCTCATGAGTGCAGCTCCGGCACCTCGATGCGACCGCCCTCGCGGGCCGAGCGCAGGCCCAGCTCGGCGAGCTGCACGCCGCGCGCGCCGGCCAGGAAGTTCCACCGGAACGGCTCGCCGGCCACCACGTGCCGCAGGTACGCCTCCCACTGCACCTTGAAGCCGTTGTCGAACTCCTCGTTGTCGGGCACCTCGGCCCACTGGGCGCGGAAGTCCTCGGTGGCCGGCAGGTCCGGGTTCCAGACCGGCTTCGGGGTGACCGCCCGGTGCTGCACCCGGCAGTTGCGCAGGCCGGCGATTGCGCTGCCCTCCGTGCCGTCGACCTGGAACTCCACCAACTCGTCGCGGTACACCCGCACGGCCCAGGAGGAGTTGATCTGCGCAATCACCCCGCCGTCGAGTTCGAAGGTGGCGTACGCGGCGTCGTCGGCGGTGGCGGCATACGGGTGACCGGCCTCGTCGACCCGTTCGGGCACGTGGGTGGCGGTCACACAGGAGACGGCGGTGACCCGGCCGAACAGCTCCTCCAGGACGTAGTGCCAGTGCGGGAACATGTCGACCACGATGCCGCCGCCGTCCTCGCTCCGGTAGTTCCACGACGGCCGCTGAGCGGGCTGCCAGTCGCCCTCGAAGACCCAGTACCCGAACTCGCCGCGCACCGAGAGGATCCGGCCGAAGAAGCCGCCGTCGATGAGGCGCTTGAGTTTGCGCAGACCGGGCAGGAAGAGCTTGTCCTGCACGACACCGGTGCGGACGCCGGCCGCGTCCGCCGCCCGGGCCAGATCGAGGGCCGCCGCGGTGTCCTCGGCCAGCGGCTTCTCCGTGTAGATGTGCTTGCCGGCCTCGATGGCCTGCCGGATCGCCTTCTCCCGTTGCTGGGTGACCTGCGCGTCGAAGTAGATCTCGACGTCGTCGCGGGCCAGCGCCGAGGTCAGGTCGGTGGTCCAGTCGGTCAGCCCGTGCCGCTCGGCGAGCTCCCGGAGCTTCGTCTCGTTGCGCCCGACCAGGACCGGTTCCGGCCAGATGGTGGTGCCGTCGGCCAACGCCACACCACCGGATTCGCGGATGGCCAGCAGCGACCGGACGAGGTGCTGCCGGTAGCCCATCCGTCCGGTCACGCCGTTGACGATGATGCCGATCGACCTGCGGGTCATGGTGTTCCTTCCGTCGTGCTGGTCGTGCCGATCTGCGCTCAGTGGTTGGCGGCCGCGCTGCCGAGCAACCCACGCAGGTCGGTGGCGAGCCGGTCGAAGCGGGGATCCGACATCACCTGCGCGTAGTCGCGGTGCGCCGGCAGCTCGACCGTGAAGGTGCGGATGATCCGGCCGGGCCGGGGACTCATCACCACGACCCGGGTGCCGAGGAAGACCGCCTCGGCGATGGAGTGGGTGACCAGCACCACAGTGGTCCCGGTCTCCAGCCAGATCCGGTGCAGTTCGGCGTTCATCTGCTCCCGGGTCAGCGCATCCAGGGCGCCGAATGGTTCGTCCATCAGCAGCACCGGCGGGGAGTGCAGCAGCGCGCGGCAGAGCGCCACCCGTTGCTGCATGCCGCCGGACAGCTCGTGTGGCAACGCCTTCTCGAAGCCGGTCAGGCCGGTCATCTCGATCAGCTCGTCGGCGCGGCGGGCCGCCTGCGCCCGGTCCATGCCGCGCATCTCGGCCTGGAGCAGGATGTTGGCTCGGGCACCGCGCCACTCCAGCAACGCGGCCTTCTGGAAGACGAAGCCGATTTCCTTCTGCGGGCCGCGCACCGGGCGCTGCAACAGCGACACGTCACCGCTGGTCGGCTTGACCAACCCCGCGACGATCTTCAGGAGGGTGGACTTGCCGCAGCCGGACGGGCCGACGATCGTGACGAACTCGCCCGGCTCGATGTCCAGCGACACGTCGTCCAACGCGGTGGTCTGCGACCGTCGGGTGGTGAACCGGACGGTCAGCCCGGACATCCCGATGGCGGTGCCGGTGGCTGCCGGCGCGGCGGTCACCGGGTCACCCCTGCGCCGCGTACGAGGAGTCCCAGTACGCGCTGGGCGCTCCCGGGTCCTTCAGCTCGGCGTAGCGGGACATCAGGTCGATGGTCTCGGTCCACTGGGCCTCGGTGTTCACCCCGGGCGGGCCGTCCGCGCCGATCAGCGGCATGTTGAGCGTGAGCTGCTTGGTGAGCACCTCGGGCGCCGGCTCGTTCTCGGCCAGGGCCGTCATCGCGCTCACCGCGCCGGCCGGGTCCCGGGCGGCGTCGGCCCAGGACTTCTGGGTGGCCCGGACGAACTTGCGGACCAACTCCGGGTCCTTCTGCAGGGTCTGGGTGTTGGCGATCAGGCCGGTGCCGAGCAGGTTCATCCCGAAGTCGGCGAAGAGCAGCACGTCGACCTTCTTGCCGGTCTTGCTCTCGATGGTGGGCGCCTGGTCGTGGAAGAAGCCCATGATGGCGTCGACCTTGCCCTCGGCCAGGGCGGCGATCTTGCCGGCGGCGTCGACGTTGACCACCTTGACGTCGTCCTTCTTGAGGCCGTTCTTCTCAAGCCAGGCCGGGAAGGTGGCGTAGAGGGCGTCGCCGGGGGTCCCGCCGACGGTCTTGCCCTTGAGGTCGGCCGGTGTCTTGATGTTCTCCTCGGTGAAGAACTCCACCGAGGAGGGCCCCTTCTCCAGGTACGCGCCGAGGCTGCGCACCGGCATGCCGCTGGCCACCGACTTCAGCAGCACCGGGCTGTCCGCCCACCCGAAGTCGGTCTGCTTCTGGGCGACCTGCTTGACGGTGTTGCCCGAGCCGTTGCCGGGCAGGATCTTCAGGTCGATGCCCTCGGCGGAGTAGTAACCCTTCTGCAGGCCGTAGTAGAAGGGCGCGTGCTCGCCGTAGGGCACCCAGTTGAGGGTGAGGGTGACCTGCTTCTTGCCGTCCGCGCCGGTCTTGCCGGCGGGATCGTCCCCACCGCAGCCGGTGGCGGCGAGGAGCAGGGCGGCGGTGGCCAGGATGGTGGTGGCGGTGCGTTTCATCGGTGCCTCCGTGATGGGGTCGGTCAGGAGGTGGTGAGGGACACGCCGGCCCGACGGCTGGCGTGCCACGGAATGAGCAGTGCCTCGGCGATCTCGACCAGGACGAACAGGACGATGCCGATGGCCGACATCAGGATCAGGTCGGCGAACAGCAGTGGGGCGTCGAGGTTGCCGTTGGCCAGCAACAGGACATAGCCGAGCCCTTCGCTGGCGCCGACGAACTCACCGACCACGGCACCGACCACAGCGAGGGTGACGGCCACCTTCAGGCCGGCCATCAGGTGCGGCAACGCGTTCGGGAAGCGGATCTTGCGGAAGGTGCGCCACGGCCCGGCGCCCATCGTGGCGGCGAGGTCGAGCAACTCCGGGTCGGTGGAGCGCAGCCCTGCCACCCCGGAGATGACCACCGGGAAGAACGCGATGAGCACCGCCAGGATGATCTTCGGGGTGAGGCCGAGGCCGAACCAGACCACCAGCAACGGAGCGATGGCGATCTTCGGAATGACCTGTGCGAACAGGACGATCGGGTAGAGCGCCTTGTCCAGGGTGCGGGAGTAGGCGATGGCGACCGCGGTGACCAGACCCAACGCGGCGGCCAGCACGAAGCCGAGCACCGTCTCGTAGAGGGTGACCAGGGTGTGCCGGGCCAGCTCCGACCACTGGGTGGTCATCGTCTCCCACACCTGGCCGGGGGTGGGCACCAGGTAGTTCGGGACGTACTCGCGGGCCGCTACGAACCACCAGGCGGCGACGAAGACCGCGAGCACCAACGCCGGGCGCCAGAGCGAGTCGGCGAAGGTCACCGCCCGGCGACCGAGCGTGGGACGTGGTGGACGGCCGCCGCCGGGTGGCGGTTTCGCCACCGTGGACGAGGCCGCACCGTCGAGGCCCTCCCCCGCACCAACGCTGCCGGGCCCGGCAGCGGCTGCTCGCGCACCACTGGCCTGGTCGGCGGCGGCCTGCCGGCCCGCCGTGTCCAAAGAGTTCTCGGTCACGCGGAACCTCCTCGGGGCCCGGCACGGCACCCATGGACCGGGCCTTCGGCGGATCAGGCAAACGCTTTCCTGGAGCGTAGGCGGCACCCTCACCCCGGGCAAGGCCTTTCCTCGATCTGTTTCCGCCGATGCCTGGCAGCCCGCCAACTGTCTCGAAGGGACGGTCAGCCGGTCGCCGGATAGGTGTCGAGGAGGCCGCACATGCCCAACCGGCCCCGCTCGACCGGCTCGTTCACCGCGTACACACCGGCGTCGCCCAGATGGGCGGGATTCCCCCGCTCCAGGGCGTCGAGCTGCGCGGCGGTGTCGGCGGCGGCGCGGCCCGCGCCGGCCTCCCACCGCTGCCGCCACCGCGTCAGCAACGGCTGGCGCAGGGCGATCGCGGCGGCGTGGAACGCGGCCAGCGCCGCCGGACCGCCGGACCGCAGCGCCTGGAAGCCGGTCACCGCCAGATCCCGACGGCGGTACGCGGCGCGCACGTCCGCGCCCGGCGCTCCCCCGTCGGGCAACGCCGCCGCCGCGGCGTACGCGGCCGGGTCGGCCAGCACCTCTGGTGGAAAGGTCAGCACCGCGTCGCCGGCCTCGGGCAGGCCGCTGTTCTGCATCAGCACCACGATGCTCAGCCCGCCGGTGTTGACCAGGCGGTGCACGGTGCCCGGCTCGAACCAGACCACCACCCCCGACCGCAGCGGCGTCTCCCGGTAGCCGGCCGTGGTCAGGGTCTGCACCGCGCCCTCGCCGCCGGTCACCACGTACCCCTCGGTGCAGCACAGGTGCACGTGCGGAGTGCCGCCGACCAGGCCGTCCGGGGCCACTGTGTCGTAGACACGCAGCCGGGACACCCCGACCCCACCGGGCAGCGGTGCCGGCCGATCACGCATCGAAGTACTCGTCGGCGTCGTCCGCCGCCGGCAGGGACACCAGCAGCACGGTGAGATCGCCGATCGCCCGGTGCCGGCAGCCCGGCTTGATCAGGAACGCGGACATCGGCCGGGCCGGGTGACGGACGCCGTCCAACTCGATCTCGCCCTCACCGGCGAGCACGACGTAGTACTCGGTGGCGATCCGGTGGTGGTGGGTCACCGCGTCCTGCACCTGGAGCAGATGCACGCTGGCCTGGCCCTCGCTCTCGGCGATGAAACCCCGGCGGGTGGTCCCACACGAGCAGCGCCGGGCGGGCAGGTCGTCGAGTTGAAGTACCGCGAAGCGATCGGACATGGCCGGACCTCCCTGCGGGAAAGGGCTTTCTCTGCGGTACGGTGACGCTAGCCGGCACGACGAAACACCGTCAACAGATCGAGGGGGCGGGCCATGGCGACCCTGTCCGATGTGGCCCGTCGAGCGGGCGTCTCGCCCGCCACCGCCTCCCGCGTCATCAACGGCAGCAGCAAGCCGGTCACCGACGAGCTGCGCGAACGGGTGCTCGCCGCCGTCGCCGAGTTGCAGTACGTGCCGAACGCGCACGCCCAACTGCTGGCCCGCTCGCACCGCAGCGCGGTCGGCGTGATCGTGCACGACGTCTCCGACCCGTACTTCGCCGAGATCACCCGGGGGCTGCAACGGGTCGCCACCGACCAGGGCCGGCTGCTGATGATCTGCAACAGCTACCGCGACCCGGACCGCGAGTTGGAGTACGTGGAGCTGCTGCGCGGCCACCAGGTGGCGGCGCTGATCCTGGCCGGCTCGGGCTACCACGACGAGGCGTTCACCCGGCAACTCAACGAGAAGCTCGCCGCGTACGAGGCCACCGGCGGGCGGGTGGCGGTGATCGGCCGGCACGAGCACTCCGGCGACGCGGTGATGCCCGACAACCGGACCGGCGGCTACCTCGCCGGCCGGGAGCTGTGCGGTCTGGGGCACCGCGCGATCGGCGTGGTCGCCGGCCCGCGCATCCTGACCACCACCACCGACCGGCTCGCCGGGCTCCGGCAGGCCCTCACCGAGCAGGGCCGCGAGCTGCCCGAACGGCGCATCCGGTACGCGGAGTTCGACCGCGACGGTGGCGCCGAGGCCACCGCCCGACTGCTCGACGCCGACCCGGAGATGACCGCGATCGTGGCGCTCAACGACTCGATGGCCATCGGCGCGCTCGCCACCCTGCGCGCGCGTGGGTTGGCCGTGCCGCAGCAGATCTCGGTGCTGGGTTTCGACGACATGCCGATCGCCCGGGACGTGACCCCGGCGCTGACCACCGTGCGGCTGCCCCTGGTCGACATGGGTGTGCGGGCGATGTCCCTGGTGCTCGGCGTCGGGGCCCCGACGCCTCGGGTCGAGGTGCTCCCCGCCGAGCTGGTCCGCCGCGACACCGCCGGTCCCGTCCCACTGTCCACCCGCGCCACGGCAGGTTCCGCGCCACGCGCACGACGAGGTGACAGCACGTCATGACCGGTGCCAGCCCGACTCAGCGGCCCCTCACGCGCGCCGATGTGGCGTACCTGGTCGGTGCGTCGTTCGGGCCACACACCCGGGTCAAGGACGCCGGTCCGCTGGCCGGCGGCGGCTACGCGACGGTCTGGTGGGCGCTGCTCGACGACGACCGTCGGGTGGTGCTGAAGTTGGCTCCGCCGGCCGGAACGCCGCTGCTGCGCTACGAGCGCGGGCTCTGCGCTGCCGAGGAGCGGTACTTTCGGCTCGTCGCGCAGCGGGCGCCGCAGGTGCCCGTCCCGCCGGTGCTCTGGCGCGGTGCCGACCCGGCGTACGGCGAGTGGTTGGTCACCGCGCTGCTGCCCGGCCGGTCGCTGGCCGACCTGGCCGAGGCCGGTGTCGTGGTCGACGACGGCCCGGCGCGCTACGACCTCGGGATGGCTCTCGCCGCGTTGCACCGGGTGACCGGTGAGCGGTTCGGGTACGACGACGACCGGGCCGGCGGGCCGACCTGGCGGGCGGCGTTCACGGCGATGCTCGACGCGCTCCTGGCCGACGCGGTCGACTGGGACGTCCCACTGCCGGTGACCCCGGAGCAGCTGCACGCGCTGGTGGGGCGGCACGGCGACGTGCTCGACGAGGTGCGCCGGCCCGCGCTGCTGCACTTCGACTGCTGGGACGGCAACGTGCTGGTGGCGCCCGACGGGGACGGCCGGTTGCGGCTGCGCGGCCTGGTGGACGGCGAGCGGTTCCTCTACGGCGACCCACTGCTGGACCTGGTCTCGCCGCTGCTCTTCCGGCGCGTCGAGGACGAGCCGGAGCACCCTCTGCTGCGCGGCTACCAGGCCGGCGCAGCCGAACCGCTGGTGCTGGACGCATCGGCACACCGCCGGCTCGGTCTCTACCGGTTGCACCTGTACCTGCTGATGATTGTGGAGATGCCCAGCCGTGGGATGACCGCGCACAGCCATCCCGGACGGCAGGCCGGGCTGACAGCCCTGCTCGACGAGGAACTGGTCGCGCTCGCCTCGGGCTGACCGCCCGGCGCGGGTGGCGTCCGACGCGTGGTCGGACGCCACCCGCCCTCGGTCAGGGCAGGTCGATCGGGCGCAGCACCCGGTCCACGGCGTGCGCGATCTGCCGGTTGCCCTTGTTGACGTCGTAGGAGACGACCCGCGCGTCACGGTCGTCGGTGTCGGCGTCGACCAGTCGCACCTGCCGGAAGAAGTACAGGTAGGTGCGCACGTCGACCTCGACGGTCGAGCCGAGCGCGGTGGTCAGGTCCGTGCCGTCGGCCCGGACCGCCGTCTTGCGGTCGATGGTTGCCCCCGGGACCACGTGGTAGAGCAGCACCGACTCGACGGTGTCGATGCCCAGCCCGGCTACGGCGGTGAAAGCGGCACTCTCACTCGGCAGCTTCCGGGCCTGCGTGATCTCGCGGACCAACTGCTGGAAGGCGGCGTCGGTGGGGATGAACGCGGTCAGCGCCACGGTGCCGTCGGTGAGCACCTTGACCGGAGAGTTCGGCTTGGCCTCCAGCACGGCCAGCACAGCCGCCGTCAGCACGTCGAAGTCCCGCGAGTTGCGGTCGAAACCGCTGGTGTCCTTCGTGAGCACCGCGGCGAGTGAGTTCGTGCCGAGCGGCTTGGCCTTGCCGGTCGCCTGAGCGGCCGGCACAGCGATGGCCGTGGTGGCCAGCGCGGTGGCCATGGCGCCCACCGCCATCCTGGCGGCAAGTCGTGCGATCTTCATCAGCGGGCCTTTCGTCGAAGCGACGGATCCGTGACGTCTCGTCACGACCCATGCTTCGCACCGGGTAGGCCGCGTGGATGCACCTGCGGATAAACGGATTGTCCGGGGCTCCGGCCAGGGCCTAACCTCCCCCGGTGCTGATTCGGGAGTTCGTCGACCGGGACTGGTCTCAGGTGTGGCCGATCATCGAGGAGGTGATCCGGGCCCAGGAAACGTTCCCCTACGACCCGACGATGACCGCCGAGCAGTCGTACGGCATGTGGGTCGAGGCGGCGCCGGCGCGGACCGTCGTGGCGGTCGACGGCGAACGGGTACTGGGCACCGCGAAGATGGGCACCAACCGGCCCGGGCCGGGCGCGCACGTGTCCACCGCGAGCTTCATGGTCGCCGCCGACACGCGGGGCCGGGGCGTGGGCACCGCGCTGTGCCGCGACGCCCTCACCTGGGCCCGCCGGCAGGGGTACGCCGGCATGCAGTTCAACGCCGTGGCGGAGAGCAACAGTTCGGCGGTGCGGCTGTATCGGCGGGAGGGCTTCGAGGTGGTCGGGACCGTGCCGGGCGCGTTTCGTCACCCCGCCCTCGGCCGGGTCGGCCTGCACGTGATGTATCAGGAGTTCTGACCGCCCCCGCTCGGCTCGCTCAGGAGGCCACAGTGGTGGTCGGCGTCTCAACCAACGGTGCCGCCGGCCGGGGCCGGGCGCAGTTTGGGCTGGCCGGCGGCCGGCTCCGCGCCGGCACGGCGGATCGGGGTGAAGAGGGCGCCGACCGCGACCAGCAGGCACCCCGCGCCGGCCGTGAGTGTGACCGCCGGCGCACCGTAGCGGCCGGCGGCCCAGGTCAGCACGACAGCGCCGGCCGGACCGAGGGCGTAGTGCGTGCTCCAGAACGCCGACGTGACCCGGCCCAGCAGGTGATCGGGGGTGATCTCCTGCCGCAGGGACATCGAACAGATCCCGCCGACGCTGAGACAGCACAGGTACACCGCGGTCAGCGTGGTGACCGCGGGCACGGTGGTGGCGAGGCCGACCCCCGCCACGGCGAAACCGCAGATCGCGTGCGCGCCGATCCAGGTGGCGCCGAAGCCGCGGCGGCGGCGCAGCGGCGCCACCAGCAGCGCGCCGGCGACCGTGCCCAGCGCCGCCAGGCCGAGCACCGTGCCGACGGTGCCCTCCGAGCCGCCGAGGTCGTGCGTGACGTGATAGATCAGCACGTCGACGAAGCCGTAGGTGAGGAAGATGAAGACCGACAACAGGACGGTCAGCGCGCGTAGGACGGGCTGTCGCCACAGGAACCGCGCCCCGGCCAGGAACTCAGCCAGCGGGCGTTGCCGGGCCACCCCCTCGTCCACCTGGACGGGGCGCAGTCGGATCAGCCACAGGCCGGCCGCCGAGAGCGCGAAGCTCGCCGCGTTGACGGCGATGGCGGTGGCCGGGCCGAAGCGGGCCGCCACCACACCGGCGAGCAGCGGCCCGAGGACGGCCGCCGACGCGTACGTCGCCTGCAACCGCCCGTTGGCCTCGGTGATCCGGTCGGAGTCGACGAGGTTGCGGACCGCGGTCACCGCGGCGACCTGGAACAGCATGCCGGCCGCCTCGCAGATGGGCAGCACGACGAAGAGCAGCCAGACCTGCGGGCCCGCGAGCCACGCCAGTGGCACCAGGGCGTAGAGCACCAGCCGGGTCAGGTCCGCCACGATCATCAGGGTGCGCCGGTCGTACCGGTCGACCAGCACCCCACCGAAGATCCCGGCAACGACCGACGCCGCGCCCGCGACGGCGGTGAGCAGGCCCATCTGCGCCACCGACCCGGTCGCCTGGAGCACCAGCAGCGGCACCGCCAGGTAGGCGAACGAGTCGCCGGCCGCCGAGAGCGACTGGGCGACCCAGTACGTGCCGAAGGTCCGGTCCCGCCAGAGCGGAGCCCGACCAGCGGCGACGGATCGGCTCATCGCGCCAAGGGTAGTGAACGCGCCCCTCCTGCGCCGGCCGTGGCGGGCGTCACATCGCTGCCATGTCACGAACCGACGAGCGCCACGCATCTCGTGGTCGTCAGTCCGATCAGAGAGGCGGAACAATGAGCACAGCGCATCGACAGGTCCCGGCGGGCACACACCGCGTACTGATCCTCGGCGCGGGCTACGCGGGCATGGCCGCGGCGACCCAACTGGCGGCCCGGACCAGGCGGGCCGACGTGCAGGTGACGGTGGTCAACGCGCAGGAGCGGTTCACCGAGCGTCTCCGGCTGCACATGACGGCGACCGGTCAGCGGCTCGCCGAGCTGGACATCCCTGAGCTGCTGGCGGGAACCGGTGCGCAGTTCGTGCGCGGCTGGGTGACGGCGGTGGACGCCCACGCGAAGACCGTCCGTGTCGACGACAGTCGGGTGCTGCGCTACGACACCCTGGTCTACGCGTTGGGCAGCGTGACGGACACGGCGGCGGTCCCGGGCGTCGAGGAGCACGCGTACGCCCTGGACGGTCCGAGCGGCGCGACCACGCTGGCGGACCGGCTGGCACGGCTCGGTGCCGGCACGGTCGTCGTGGTCGGCAGCGGGTTGACCGGGGTCGAGGCGGCCGCGGAGATCGCGGAACGGCACCCGCAGATCGGTGTCACGCTGGTGGGCCAGCAGGACCCGGGAGCGAGCATGAACCCGAAGGCCCGGGCGTACCTGCGGGGCGCGCTGACCCGCCTCGGCGTCCAGGTGATCACCGGAGCGGCGGTCACCAGGGTCCGGCCCGACGGGGTCGAACGGGCCGGTGCGGAAACCGTGGCGGCCGACGTCATCCTCTGGACGGGTGGTACCCGGGTGGCGCCGCTGGCCGCCGCCGCCGGGTTGACCGTCGACGAACGCGGTCGCGTCGTCACCGACTCCGCGTTGCGGTCGGTGTCGCACCCCGACGTGTACGCGATCGGCGATGCGGCAGCGATCCGGCAGGGTTACGGCGTGCTGCACGGCACCTGCCAGAGCGGGATGCCGACCGGTGTACACGCGGCGGTGTCGATCGCCCGCGCGCTGCGGGGCAGGCAACCCAGGCCGTTCCGGTTCGGTTACTACCACACGCCGGTGAGCCTGGGCCGTAACGACGCGGTCGTGCAGTTCACCCGCCCCGACGAGAGCCCTCGCCGCGGATGTCTGACCGGGCGGATGGCGGTCTGGTACAAGGAGACCGTGAGCGCTTCGCCCTGGCCGACCTACCGTCGCATGTCGCGGTTGCCCTCCTCGGGAGCGTTCTGGCCGCGCGGCGGCCGCTTCACTCGCCTGCGGGACGCGCGGTGACGCACCCGCCGGACGCCGACGAGCAGGTGTTCCACAGTCATCGCAACCTGCTGTTCTCGGTGGCCTACCGGATCCTCGGCAGCGCGGCCGATGCCGAGGACGCGGTGCAGGACGCCTGGATCAGCTGGTCCTCGGCAGACCGCTCCCAGGTCGCCGACCCCAGGGCGTACCTTGCCCGCATCGTGTCGAACGTCGCGTTGCAGCGCCTGCGCTCGGCCCGGCACCACCGTGAGACCTATCCGGGGCCGTGGTTGCCCGAACCCGTCCTGACCGATGGGGACGCCGCCGACGCCGTCACCGAGGCGGAGTCGGTGTCGATGGCGATGCTGGTGGTACTGGAGACGCTCAGCCCGCTCGAACGTGCCGTGTTCGTCCTGCGGGAGGTCTTCGACTTCAGCCACGCGGAGATCGCGGCGGCGGTGGAGCGCTCCGAGGCGGCGGTCCGCCAGACCGCCCACCGGGCTCGCGAGCACGTGCGAGGCCAGCGGCAACGTTTCACGGCGGACCGGTCGCAGCAGCGTGGGGTCACCGAGCGATTTCTCGCCGCCTCGACCGGTGGCGACATCAACACCCTGCTGGAGCTGCTGTCCCCGGACGTCACGTTGTGGACCGACGGTGGCGGCAAGGTCCGCCAGGCCCTGCGACCCATCAGGGGTGCGGCAACGGTCGCCGCGTGGTTCGCGGCCATCGGCACGGTCACCTACCAGGGCGTCGCGCCGCACGACATGCGTGCCGCCCTGGTCGAGATCAACGGGGGGCCGGGTCTGGTGTTCAGCGGTGGGGGTCGGGTGGTCGCCACCGTCTCCCTCGACATCGACGCCGGCGGTCGCATCACCGCCATCCACAACGTCGCCAACCCCGACAAGCTTCGCGCCGTCGCCGACGGCACCACCCACCACCTCGCGCCGCGGTGAGCCGGCCGGCTCACCGTCAGCCGGTGCTGGTGAGGTCGGTGGTCGCCGCGAGTTCCGTGACCACGTCCAGGAAGCGGTGCAGCGCGGGCGCGGTGTTGCCCGCCAACCACACCATCTCGGTGTACGCGTAGGCGCCGGACAGCGGAACGAACACCACGCCGGTGCGGCGAAGACTCGCCGCCGAGCAGGCGAGCCGGGTGACGCCGAGACCGGCGGCGACCAGGCCGAGGAGGCTCTGCACGCCGGCCTCCTCCTGAACGACGGTCGGTACGAAGCCCGCTTCCCGGAACTGCTCCTCGTAGGCGCGGTGCCAGGGTTCCCAGGAGCTGCGCGGGGTCATGACCCACGGTTCGTTCGCCAGGTCGGCGAGGGTCAACTCGTCGCGCCCGGCGAGCGGGTGGCCCTCGGGCAGCACCGCGCAGACCGGTTCGGTCGTCAGTCTCCTGGACTCCAGGCCGGGAACGAGCGGGGTCCGGGTGAAGGCGGCGTCGAACCGCCCGTCGAGGACGCCCTGCACCAGGGTCGCGATGCTGGTGGACTCGGTGGCCACGTGCAGGTCGGGGAGGTGGTGGCGGACTGCCCGGACCACCGGGGGCAGCAGGTGGTTGGCGACGGTGGTCAGGAAGGCGAGCCGGAGGGTGCCGACCTCACCCCGCCGGGCCCGTTCCACGACGGCGACGGCCTGCTCGGCGCGGTCGGTGACGGCGCGCGCCTCGGGCACGAACAGGGCGCCGATGTCGGTGAGGGTGGTGCCGCGGCTGTCACGGTCGAACAGTTTCGCCCCGAGGGCGCGTTCCAGGGCGGTGATCTGCTGCGACAGCGACTGCTGGGCGATCATCAGGCGGACGGCGGCCCGGGTGAAGCTCAGCTCCTCCGCGAGGACCAGGAAGTACCGCAGTTGTCGCAGCTCAGGCGTCGCCACAGGAACAGACTGTAGCCACGCCAGGAAGAGCGTGTTGGCCGTCCGCTCAGACCTCCGCGCACGATCGGTGCGAAGGGCGGCACCGGTACCGCGAACCGGCACGGCCACGTGAGGACACCAACCGAAGGAAGACGTTCATGTCGGAAACACGCGTCAACACACCGTTCAACGCCCGATCCACCGCCGCCGACGTCGTGGCCGGTGTCGACCTGACCGGGCGACGCGCCATCGTCACCGGTGCCTCGTCGGGCATCGGCGTGGAGACCGCCCGGGCGCTCGCCACGGCGGGCGCCGAGGTGACCCTGGCGGTACGGGACGTGCGGGCCGGAGAACGGACGGCGCGGAAGGTCGGCGCCGGGACCGGGAACCGGCTGCTCCGGGTCGCGCCGTTGGACCTGTCCGACCAGCGGTCGGTCGCCGCGTTCGTGGCCGCCTGGGACGGGCCCCTGCACATCCTGGTCAACAACGCCGGGGTGTCGGCGACCCCCGAGATGCGCACAGCGGAGGGTTGGGAGTTGCAGTTGGCCACCAACCACCTCGGTCACTTCGCACTCGCCAACGGGCTGCACCGGGCGCTCGCCGAGGCCGGTCGGGCCCGTGTGGTGTCGCTGAGTTCCATCGCCCACGTTTCGGCCCCGATGTTCTTCGAGGACGTCAACTTCCGGGCACGCGCCTATGACCGTCTGCTCGCCTACGGCGAGTCGAAGACCGCCACCGCGCTGTTCGCGGTCGAGGCGAACCGGCGCTGGGCCGGCGACGGCATCACCGTCAACGTGGCCAACCCGGGGGCGGTCGCCACGAACCTGGGACGGCACCTCACCGAGGAGGACTATGCACAGCTTCCGGCGTTCGACTTCAAGACCCCGCAGCAGGGGGCCGCGACCTCCGTGCTGCTCGCTGCGGGGCCGCAGCTGGAGGGCATCGGCGGCCGGTACTTCGAGGACTGCCAGCAGGCGGTGCGCCACGACCCGGCGGACCCGCTGAGCGGCGTCGCCGACCACGCGATCGACCCCGCGGCGGCGGCGCGACTGTGGCAGCTCTCGCTCGACCTGTTCGCCGGTGCGCAGCGTGTCTGAACGTCCGGAAACGGCCGCGGGATCCCCCGCGGCCGTTTCCGGACGACGCGAAACGCTCAGCCCTTGCGCAGCGGAGCGAGCGCCGTGCTCCAGGCGACCACCTGGTCGAGCGTGGCGGTCAGCGAGTCCTGGTGGAACTGGTTGGGCTTGAAGACGCTGAAGTTCTCGAAATCGGTGAAGAGCGACAGCGCGACCTGTGAACGCACGTCGGCCATCTGGAGCTCGCCGGAGATCAGACGCAGGTGCTCCACGGCGCGCGTCCCGCCGACCGAGCCGTAGCTGACGAAGCCCACGGCCTTGTTGTTCCACTCGGCGTAGAGGAAGTCGATCGCGTTCTTCAGGGCGCCCGAGGTCGAGTGGTTGTACTCGGGGGTGACGATGATGAACCCGTCGAACGACGCGATCGTCTCGGCCCACCGCTTGGTGTGCGGCTGGGTGTACTGGCCCATCGAGGGCGGGTACGCCTCGTCGAGGTGCGGCAGCTGGTAGTCGAGCAGGTCGATCAGCTCGTACTCCGCGTCGGAGCGCTGCTTGGCGATCTCGAGCACCCAACGGGCGACGGCCTCGCCGTTACGCCCCGGGCGGGTGCTTCCGAGGATGATCCCGATCCTGGTCATGTGTGGCGCCTTTCAGAGGGTCCTTGCCTGACGACGGGAAACGCTAACCGGAGCTTGATTGGTCAAGCAAATATGTGGCCTATGGGCGTGGTCACACGGAGGGTAAGCATTTGCTCAGTCAAACAAGTACGATGGGAGGATGCCCAACCCCTCCGCAGCGACTCCGCAACCCCTCACCCCGGACGAGGAATCCCTGGTCCGCGCCCTGGGCCAGGTGATGCACGTCCTGCCCCGCGCGATCGACGCGGACATGGTCGGTGACCGTCAACTACCGCTCACCGAGTACACCGCGCTGATGAACCTCTCCGAGACACCGGACCGGCGGATGCGCATGAACGAGCTGGCCGCGCTCTGCTACCTCTCCCTCAGCGGCATGACCCGCACGATCATCCGGCTGGAGACGCAGGGCCTGGTCCGACGGGAACGGTGCGAGGAGGACGCGCGCGGCTGGAACGCCGTCCTCACCGACGCGGGCTACGCCCGCCTGCAGGAGGCCTGGCCCAGCCACCTGGCCGCCGTACGCCGCCGGTTCCTCCAGCACTTCGAGGGCTTCGACCTCGCCCAGCTGGCCCACGCGTTCCAGCGGGCCGGCACGGCAGAGCCGACCGACTGAGCCGTGAACAGCAGCGCGACTCAGAACTCCCATCCGCCCTATTGCACGCGTCAGCGTGCCCGCCGACCAAACGCGACAGCGGTCACCGGGCCGGAGCGTGGGCGGCGAGCGGGTTGGTGAGGGTGCCGACGAACTGGAGCGCCGCCGACGGGTCGGCCAGGTCGATCATCTGCTGGTTGTTGCGCAGTTGCAGCCGGTTGAGGCAGGACAGCGTGAACTCCGGGGCGAACAGGTCGTAGTGGCGGACCCTCTCGGCCAGGTGCGGCACCCGGTCGAAGTAGTCGGCGGCGCAGGCCGCGACAGTGCGCCAGAAGTCGTCCTCGGCGAGCACGCCGGCCTCGACCAGGACCGCGTTGAGGTGCCGCAGGAAGCAGTCCACCACGTCGGTGAAGATGGTCAGCAGCTTGGTGTCGTCGGGCACCTCGACGCGGATCCGCTCCACCGCCGACGGCAGCTCGACCTTGTCACTCATCACCGCGATCTCCTCGGCGATGTCCTTGAAGATCACACGCTGGACGATGTCCTGCTCGTCGAGGACCAGGATGACGTTCTCGCCGTGCGGCATGAAGGCCAGGTCGTGCGCGTAGAAACTGTGCAGCAGCGGGGTCAGGTAGGCGTCCAGGTAGCGACGCAGCCATTCCTCGGGCGCCAGGCCGGACCGGGCGATCAGCGCCGCCGCCAGTGAGCCGCCCTCGTCGTCGACGTGCAGCAGCGCGGCCATGGTGGACAGTCGCTGCCCCGGTGCCAGCCCGGGCACCGGGCTCTCCCGCCACAGGGCGGCCAGCATCTTGCGGTACGGGGAGGTGCGCTCGGTCGCCGCCTCGTACTGCCGGTGCCGGTAACCCACAGCGGCTCGCTCCCGGATGACGGTCAGGCCGGTGCCGGTCAGCACCTCGTCGGCGGCGATCAGGCCGGCCAGCCAGTCGTTGATCGCCGGGGTGGCCTCCATGTACGCGGCCGACAGCCCCCGCATGAAGCCCATGTTCAGCACCGACAGCGCGGTCTTGACGTAGTGCCGACCCGGCTCGCTGACGTTGAAGAAGGTGCGGATCGACTGCTGGGCGAGGTACACGTCCGGCCCGGGGCCGAGGTGCACCAGCCGTCGCTCGGCCAGCTCACCGGCGAAGGTGACCGCCAGCTTGTTCCACCACTGCCACGGGTGCGCCGGGATCAGGTGGTAGTCGGCGAGATCCAGCCCGAGATCGGCCATCGTGGCCGCGAACCGGGCCCGGGTATCGGCGTCCAGCTCGCTCTCCATGAGCGTGTCGTAGTCGAGGTCGGCGGCGCTGCTGAACGTGGAGTGGTCCCGGTGCGCGGCCAGCCACTCCAGCCGCACCGGCGCGGCGGCCTCCGGGGCGTACCGGTGGTACTCGTCGACGCCGAAGCCGAGCCGGCCGTTGTTCGCCACGAAGCAGGGGTGGCCCTCGGTCATCGAGGTCTCGATGGTCTGAAAGTCCGCCTCGGCCAGCTCGGCGGCGCTCGGCGCGGCCTGGGCCAGCTTGTACGCCGTACCCGCCAGCGTCGAGGTGATCTCCTCCAGGTAGACCGGGAGCACCCGCGCGGAGAGCCCGAGCGTGTCGCGCAGTTCGACGACGAGGTCCACCGCGTCCGGGGCCAGGGAGGTGCCGTCGCGGTGTCGGGTGATGCTGTCCGCGTCGATCTGCCAGTGCGCCAGGGCGAGCACCCGCGCCGCGAACCGGTAGGTGACACTGCCGTCGTCGCTGCGGACCTCGTACCACTGCCGGTCGTCGGGGCCGGCCACGGCCTCCGGGGCGAGCAGCCGCTCGTGGGTGAACTCGGCGAGCGCCTTGCGGACCAGCAGCCGGTTGGCCCGGGCCCAGCGCTGCGGGGTGAGGTGCCCGACCGGGTCGCCGGAGGCGTTGTACGCGGTGGCGACGGGCGGGTGGGTGGGGACGGCGGTGGTGGTCACGCCGGGGCTCCTTCGGTTCGGGTGACGGCGGCGCGGTCGGCGGCGGCGCGGTCGGCGGCGGCGGCCTGGAACTGGGCTCGGGTGCAGACGCTGAGCAGCGCGTCCTTCTCGGGCTTGGCGATCGGACCGACGACGGTGAAGCCGACGGCGGCGTTCAGCGCGTGCACGGCGGTGTTGCGCACGTCCGGTTCGACCACCACCCGCCGGGTCGTCGGGTCGTCGAAGAGCCACGCCATGACGGTGCCGATCACCGCCCGGGTGAAGCCGTGCACGGGCGCGTCGACCGGCGCGCAGAGGAAGTGCATACCCACGTCACCGGGCTGGTGGTCGTACAGGCCGACCAGTTCGACGTGGGCCGGGTCGTAGCGCTCCGCGAGGAAGGCGGGACTCCCCCGCCACAGGCCGAGGTACGCGTCGTGGTGCGGGTGCTCGGCGATGCGCCGGTACTCCTCGGTGACCTGGGCCAGGTCGGCGTCCTGCATCATCCAGAACGCCGCCTTCGGGTGGGTCACCCAGGCGTGCAGCAGCGCGGCGTCGGCGTTCGGATCGAGCGGCCGCAGCGCGAACTCACCGAGCCCCTCGTCGACCCGGGTGAAGACGCTGGTCACGACGACACCCCGAACTCCTGGAAGGTGATGCTCTTCTCGATCGGATAGTGCTCCCGGCCGAGCAGCTCGCGGATGATCCAGGAGTTGCGGTAGGCGCCCATGCCCAGGTCCGGTGAGGTGATGCTGTGCGTGTGGGTGCCCGCGTTCTGCAGGAAGATGCCCCGCCCGCTGTGGTCGATGCTGTAGTTGCGGGCCACGTCGAAGCGGCCGTGCGCGTCCCAGCGGATCCGGTCCCGCACCGGCGTGAGGAACTCCGGCACCCGGTAGTGGTAGCCGGTGGCCAGCACCAGACCCTCGGTACGCAGCACGAAGTCGTGCTCCTGCTCCACCTGACGCAACCCCAGCGTGTACTGCCCGTCCTGGTGCTCGGCGCTGACCAGCTCGGTGTTGGTGAGCAGGCGGGTGTTCACCGGCCCGTCCACGCTGTGCGCGTAGAGCAGGTCGAAGATGTCGTTGATCAGGTCGGCGTTGATCCCCTTGAACAGGCCCTTCTGCTCGGACTCCAGCCGGTAGCGGGTCACCTCGGGCAGCGCGTGGAAGTAGTCCACGTAGTCCGGTGAGGTCATCTCCAGCGTCAGCTTGGTGTATTCGAGCGGGAAGAACCGCGGCGACCGGGTCACCCAGTTGAGCTGGTAGCCGTACCGGTCGATGTCGCCGAGCAGGTCGTGGTAGATCTCGGCGGCGCTCTGCCCGCTGCCCACCACTGTGATGCTGCGCTTGGTACGCAGCGCCGTGCGGTGCTCCAGGTAGTGGGAGTTGTGCACGGCGTCGCCGGGCAACTCGGCCACGGCCGGGGGCAGGTGCGGCGGGGTGCCGGTGCCGAGCACCAGATGCCGGGCCCGGTACTCCACGGTCTCCCCCGTGCCGGTGCTGGCCCGCACCACGTACCGCTCGTCAACGGGGTCGTACTCCACAGTGGTCACGCTCTGACCGAAGCGCAGGTTCGGCAGTTTCGCCGCCGCCCACCGGCAGTACGCGTCGTACTCACTGCGCAGCGGGTAGAAGCTCTCCCGGATGTAGAACGGGTAGAGCCGGCCGATCTCCTTGAGGTAGTTGAGGAAGGAGTACGGCGACGTCGGGTCGGCGAGGCTGACCAGGTCGGCGATGAACGGGGTCTGCAACCGGGCCGACTCCAGCAGCATCCCGGGGTGCCAGGCGAGGCTCGGCCGGGCCTCCAGGAACACCCCGTCGAGGTCGTCGATCGGCGCGGTGAGGCAGGCCAGGCCCAGGTTGTACGGGCCCAACCCGATGGCGATGAAGTCGTGGGTGGACATCGGGGTCTCCAGGCGCGGATTCGTGGTCACCGGCGTCAGCCGACGGGGCAGGTCAGGTCGGCGTCGACGTGGTCGTGCACGTACTGACCGGCGTGGGTGGCGATCAGGTCGAGCACGTACCCGACGTCGTCGACGGTGGTGGCCGGGTTGAGCAGGGTGAACTTCAGGAAGTGCCGGCCGTCCACCCGGGTCCCGGCGACCACGGCGAGACCGGACGCCGCCAGGGCCTCCCGGGCGTGCAGGTTGGCGGCGTCGGCCAACTCCCGGCCGGGGCCGGTGGGCAGGTAGCGGAACACCACCGTGCTCAGCTCCGAGCGCGTCACCACCTCGAAGCGCGGGTCCTCGCTGACCAGTTGCCAGGCGTCGACGGCGCGGTCGACGACCTCGTCGAAGAGCCCGCCGAGCGCGTCCGGGCCCATCACCCGCAGGGTGAGCCAGAGCTTCAGCGCGTCGAAACGGCGGGTGGTCTGCAGGCTCTTGTCGACCTGGTTGGGAATGCGCTGCTCCACCATCCGGGCCGGGTTGAGGTAGTCGGCATGGTAGGTGACGTGCCGCAGCGTCCGCCGGTCGCGGACCAGCAGCGCGCTGGAACTGACCGGCTGGAAGAACGACTTGTGGAAGTCGACGGTGACCGAATCGGCCCGCTCGATGCCGTCGAGCAGGTGCCGGCGCGTCGGCGAGACGAGCAGACCGCAGCCGTACGCGGCGTCCACGTGCAGCCACACGCCGGCTGCCGCGCAGATCGCGGCCAGGTCCGTGAGCGGGTCGATCGAGCCGAAGTCGGTGGTACCGGCGGTGCCGACGACGGCCATCACCACCAGCCCGGCCTGCCGGCACCGGGCGATCTCCTCGCGGACGGCGGCCGGCCGGATCCGTCGCCGGGCGTCGGTGGGCACCGCGATCACCGCGTCCGGGGCGAGGCCGAGCAGTTTGGCCGACTTCTGCACGCTGAAGTGACCGGCTGCGGAGGTGAGCACGCGCAGCCGGGGCAGCAGTTCGGCGCGCGCCGCCGGGCCGATGGCGTCGACGCACGCCTCCTCCCGGGCCAGCAGCAGCGCCTGGAGGTTGGACTGGCTGCCGCCGCTGGTGAAGATGCCGTCGGCGCGGGAGCCGAGGCCGATCCGCTCGGCCGTCCAGTCGATCAGCCGGCGCTCGATGAGGGTGGCCCCGGCGCTCTGGTCCCAGGTGTCCAGGGAGGAGTTCACGGCGGTGAGCACCGCCTCACCGAGCAGTGCCGGGATGGCCACCGGGCAGTTGAGGTGGGCCAGGTAGCGGGGGTGGTGGAACCAGACGGCGTCGCGCAGGTAGACGTTCTCCAGCTCGTCGAGGGCGGCGCCGGCGTCGCCCAGCGGACGGTCCAGGTCCACCCGGTCGACCAGGGGGGCCAGCTCGGCCGGCGTGATCCCGGTGCCGGGACGGTCCACGGTGGCCACCCGGCGGGCGACCCGGTCGACGCCGTCGGCGATCGTCCGGCGGTACTGCTCGACCGAGCCGCCATGCAGCAGCTGGGCCCGCGCGGCGGTTGACGCCGGTGGCGGCGTGGTGGTCTCGGCGGGGTACGTCGGCACGGTCACTGGTAGTCCTTCCACGTTCTGGACGAGGGCAGCCGGAACCCACCCCAGGCGCGGCGGTGCGCCTGGGGGATGTGGTGTTCGTCAGCTGACCTTTTTCGCGTTCCGGATGGCGGTGGCGAGGTTCTCCAGTAACGGCGCGGAGCCGGCGTACGAGAAGCGGGGTACGGCGTCCCACGGGCTCACCTGGTTGGCCTTGACCGCCGGCAGTTGCTGCCAGGTCGGCTTGGCGGTGAGGTCCTTGGCCTGTAGCGCGGTGCTGCGGTTGTCCAGCAGGATCAGGTCGGCCGGGAACTTGCCGGCGCTCTCCCAGCTCAGCGCCTCGAAGTAGTCGCCGGATTCGAGCTTGGTGGGGACCACGATGTCGACGCCCAACTCGGAGAAGTACATCAGGTCGGTGCTGACCTTCGGGTTGGAGACGTAGAAGAGGTCGGGGCTGCCGGAGCAGGCCATCACCTTGATCCCTGGGTTGGCCTTGACCGCCTGCCGGACCGCCTCGGCGGCGGCGTCGAAGCGGGCCTTTCCGTCGGTGACCTTCTTCGCGGACAGGTCCGCGCCGAGCGACTCGGCCAGCGCCGCGTACCGCTCGATGGGCTTGGTCATCGGCACCCGGGCGGTGGTGATCGCCACACTGGGCGCCAGCGGAAGGATCTTGGCCTTGCTCTCGTCCGGCACGTACCAGAGCGCGTCCGGGTCGTACATGTGGGTGACCAGCAGTTCGGGGCGCAGCGCGGCGTACTTCTCCAGGCTGAACTCGCCCCACACGTTGCCGAGGATCTCGACGCCCTCGACGTTCAGGTCGCCGGCCTGCGGGTCGGCGGTGCCGTCGGCGCGCTTGGTCTCACCGAACACGCCCACGAGCTGCTTGTCGAGACCGAAATCGATCAGAGCCGCCGCCACACCGGTGAAGGCCACCACGCGGGCAGGACGGGCCGGGGCCTCGACCTTCGTGCCGCGGTCATCGGTGAACGACCAGGGGCCACTTCCGTTGCCGGCGGCGGGTTTCGCGGCATCGTCCTTGCCGCAGGCGGCGAGCAGGGTGGCCAGCGTGGCAGCGCCACCGGCGGCCAGCAGGCCACGGCGGGAGAGGCGACGGGCGGACAGAGCATCGGGCATGGTGTTGTCTTTCGATCAAGGGTTGGCCGGGGTCGACCGGGGCAGCGGGGTTAGGTTAGCCTAACCTCGGTCATTGTCAACAGCGGTTCGCCGTGTCGCCACCACCCCGGAGCCCACACTGGACGCCACACCCACCGTCACCCGACCGGCACCGCCCGTGCCGGCCAGGGGAACGGCCGCACCCCCTCGCCGGCGTGGCCGTCGGGCCGCCCGCGCCGCCGGCCTGGTCGCCGCCGTGGCAC
The DNA here is from genome assembly GCF_042873195.1 of Micromonospora arida. NCBI lineage: Bacteria > Bacillati > Actinomycetota > Actinomycetes > Micromonosporales > Micromonosporaceae > Micromonospora > Micromonospora arida. Next base: position 717,528 of record NZ_JBIALC010000001.1, read on the forward strand.
TGCTCGCGGTGATCGTGGTGCTCAGCATCGCGGTCGGCGCGAAGGCGATGCCGCTCGCCGACGTCTGGTCCGGGTTGCTGCACCGCGACGCCACCGAGTACGCCGTGGTGCACCGGATGCGCCTGCCCCGCACCCTGCTCGGGCTGCTCGCCGGTGCCGCCCTCGGGGTGGCCGGCGCGATCATGCAGGCCCTCACCCGCAACCCGCTAGCCGACCCCGGGCTGCTCGGCATCAACGCCGGCGCGTCCGCGGCCGTCGCCACCGCCGCCGCGTTCCTGGGCGTCACCGCCGTCGGCGGGTACGTCTGGTTCGCGCTGCTCGGCGCGGCGGCGGTGACCGCGCTCGTCTACGCCGTCGGCGGCGGACGCGGCGCCACCCCGGCCCGACTCGCGCTGGCCGGGGCGGCGCTCAACGCCACCCTCTACTCCTACGTGAGCGCGGTGATGCTGCTGGACACCGCGTCGCTGGAGCGGCTGCGTTTCTGGACGGTCGGCTCACTGGCCAGCGCGGACTCCGCGACCGTCACCCGGGTGCTGCCGTTCATCCTCATCGGGCTGCTGGTCGCGCTCGGTGCCGCTCGTCCGCTGAACGCGCTGGCGCTCGGCGATGACGCGGCGCGAGCCCTCGGCGCGCGACCCGCGCTGATCCGCGCCGCCGTGATCGTCGCCGTCACCCTGCTCTGCGGCGCGGCGACCGCCGCATGCGGGCCGATCGTCTTCGTCGGGCTGCTGGTGCCGCACCTGGTCCGCGCCCTGACCGGCCCGGACCTGCGCTGGCTGCTGCCGTACTGCGCGGTGCTCGCACCCGCGTTGCTGCTCGGCGCCGACGTGCTCGGCCGGGTGTTGGGCCGCCCCGGAGAACTCCAGGTCGGCATGGTGACCGCCGTGCTGGGCGGCCCGCTCTTCCTGTGGCTGGTCACCCGCCGACCGGTGGCGCAACCGTGACAGTTCTGCGGACTTCATGGGGATTGTCGCTGCGGTTTCGGCCCCGCGCGTTGGGCGTCGGGGCCGGCGCGGCGGTGCTTGCCGCCGGGTTCGGTCTGGTGGCCCTGGGCAGTGGTGACTACCCGATGGGACCGGCGGACGTGCTACGCACGCTGACCGGCGGTGGCACCGTGGCGGAGCAGTTCATCGTGCTCGAGCTGCGCCTGCCCCGACTGGTCACCGCCCTGTTGGTCGGTGCGGCACTGGCTCTCGCCGGCACGGTGTTCCAGTCGCTGGTTCGCAACCCGCTTGGCAGCCCGGACATCCTGGGCTTCACCCAGGGTGCATCGACCGGCGCGCTGGTGGTGGTGGTCCTCGGTGGCAGCAGCCTGGCGTTGGCCGGCGCGGCGGTCGTCGGTGGCCTCGGCACCGGTCTGGTGATCTACGCCCTCGCCTGGCGGCGCGGAGTGCACGGCTACCGGCTCATCCTGGTCGGCATCGGGGTGGCCGCGATCCTGACCGGCGTCAACGGCTACCTGCTGACCCGGGCGCCCCTGATGGAGGCCGCCCGCGCGGTCCTCTGGCTCACCGGCAGCCTGGACGGGCGAGGCTGGGCCAACGCCGGGCCGCTGCTCGTCGTCCTGGTCGTGTTGGCGCCGCTGGTGCTCGTCGGCTGCGCCCCGGCGCTGCGGATGATGGAGTTGGGCGACGACGCGGCCAGCGCCCTGGGCGTGCCGGTACGCCGGCTGCGCCTGGTGCTGCTCGCTGCCGCCGTGCTGCTGGTCTCGTTCGCGGCTGCCGCCGCCGGGCCGGTGTCCTTCGTGGCGCTCGTCGCCCCGCACGTGGCGAAACGACTGACCCGGGCCCCGGGTCCGAACCTGCTGCCGTCGATGGCCGTCGGCGCGGCACTGCTGGTCGGGGCCGACCTGGTGGCGCAGCGCGCGTTCGCCGGGCACCAACTCCCGGTCGGCGTGGTGACCGGCGTGATCGGCGGCGGCTACCTGGTCTGGCTGCTGGCGATGGAACGTCGGGCGGGCCGGCTGTGAACACCCGTGACGCCCTCGAAGGAGCACCCATGCGACCCGGCGAATCCCGACTCGGCGGCACCGCGCTGACCCTCGCCTACGACCAGCGCACCATCGCCGAGAACCTGACCGTGGCGGTGCCCGACCGGTCCTTCACGGTGATCATCGGCCCGAACGCGTGCGGCAAGTCGACGCTGCTGCGCGCCCTGTCCCGGATGCTGCGCCCCAGCGCCGGTGCGGTGCTGCTGGACGGACGGGACATCCACGATCTGCCGGCCCGCAAGGTGGCCCGTACGCTCGGCCTGCTGCCGCAGTCGTCGATCGCACCGGACGGCATCAGCGTCGCCGAGCTGGTCGCCCGGGGTCGCTACCCCCATCAGGGGTTGCTGCGGCAGTGGTCCCGCGAGGACGAGCGGGTGGTCGAGGAGTCGATGGCCGCGACCGGGGTCGACGACCTCGCCGACCGGGCGGTGGACGAGTTGTCCGGCGGGCAGCGGCAGCGGGTCTGGATCGCCATGGCGCTGGCCCAGCAGACGCCCCTGCTGCTGCTCGACGAGCCGACCACGTACCTCGACATCGCCCACCAGATCGAGATCCTGGACCTCTGCGCCCGGTTGCACGAGGAGCAGGGCCGCACCCTTGTCGCGGTGCTGCACGACCTGAACCACGCGGCCCGCTACGCCACCCACCTGATCGCCATGCGCGACGGGCGCGTGGTGGCCGCCGGGGAGCCGGCGTCGGTGGTCACCGCCGACCTGGTGGCGGAGGTGTTCGGGCTGCCCTGCCGGGTGATCGACGACCCGGAGACGGGAACCCCGCTGGTCGTCCCCGCGGCCCGACGCCGCGCCACCACCCTGGCCCCGGAGCCGGCGTGAGCGGGCAGAGCGAGCGAGCCAGCAAGCACCGCAACGAGCGCCGTTTCCGCGACCCGTGGGGGGTGCCGCACCTGCGGGCCGACGACCCGCTCGGGCTGGCTGCGGCGCAGGGCCGGGTGACCGCGTACGACCGGGCCTGGCAGATCGAGGTGGAACGGCACCGCGCCCAAGGCACCAGCGCGGCCTTCCTCGGCCCCGACGCGCTCGGCTGGGACCGGTTCGTGCGGCAGGTCCGGCTCGACGACACCGCACGCCGGTGCCACGCGGCACTGGACCCGGCGACCGCCGAGTGGGTGGGCGTATACGTGGACGGCGTCAACGCCGCTCTCGCCGCCGGGGCGGCCCGGTCACCGGAGTTCGCCGCCACCGGGCTGCGCCCGGGTCGGTGGGAGCCGTGGACGCCGCTCGCGGTCTGGCTGGGTCACCACATCCTGTTCGCCGGGTTCCCCGGCAAGCTCTGGCGCGAGCACGTGGCGCAGCGGCTCGGGCCGGACGCGATCGACCTGTTCGCCACCGACGGGCCGGCCGTGGCCGGCAGCAACGGGTGGCTGCTCGCCGCCGAGCGCACCGGCACCGGGGCCGCGCTGCTCGCCGGCGATCCGCACCGGTTCATCGAGGATCCCGGCGTCTACCAGCAGATCCGGCTGGCCTGCCCGGAGTACGACGTGGTCGGGTTGGCGGTGCCGGGTGTGCCGGGCATCGCGCACTTCGGGCACACCGGCGCGGTGGCCTGGGCGATCACCAACGCGATGGCCGACTACCAGGACGTGTACGCGGAGCGGCTGCGCCGCGACGGCCCCCGGGTGCAGGCGCTCGGCCCGGACGGCTGGCGACCGGCGCACCGCCACGTCGAGACGATCGAGGTGGCCGGGGCCGAGCCGGTCGAGGTCGAGGTGGTGGAGACCGATCGTGGTCCGGTGATCGCCGGCGGGCCGGACGACGAGAGTGCCGTCAGCCTGCGCTACCCGCCCCGGGTCCGGGGCGACCTCGGTTTCGCGACGCTGCCCGAGCTGCTGCGCGCCCGCACCGTGGCCGATGTGGACCACGCGCTGCGGCACTGGGTGGAGCCGGTCAACGTGGTGCAGGCGGCGGACACCGCCGGAGGGCTGTTGCACCGGGTCGCCGGGGCGGTGCCGGTGCGGCACCCGGAGAACGGCCGGCGGGTGGTCCCCGGATGGGACTCCGCGTACGCCTGGCAGGGCTGGCACGCGCCGATGCCCCGCGCCGAGGTGGTCGGTCGGTCGGTGATGGCCAACGAGCGCGGGCTGGCGGCGCCATTCGGAGTGGAGTTCGCCCCACCGCACCGGGCGCGTCGCATCGCCGAGCTGCTCGACGCCCGTTCGGCCTGGACGGCCGACGAGATGGCCTCGGTGCACACCGACACGTACCTGGGCGCGGCCGGGGCGCTGCTGGCGGTCCTCGGCGAGTCGACGGAACTCGGTCCGGCCGCCGCCGCGCTGCGTGAACGACTGCTGCGCTGGGACCGCCGGATGGCCGCCGACAGCACGGACGCGGCGGCCTACGCCCTCCTGCGGGCGGCTGTCGTACGCCGGATCGCCGCCCACCCGGCGCTGGCCGAGCTGGCCGAGCTGCCCGCGTACCCCGAGGTGTTCGCGCCCTGGCTGGCGCTGACGCCGCGCGTCGGTCACGCGCTGGAGCACCTGCTCGGCACGACCCCGTTGCCCGGTGTGGACATCACCGCGCTGGTGCGCGCGGCGGCCGAGGAGGTCGCCGACGCGGCAGCCGGGCAGGTGCCCTGGGGGGACCTGCACCGGCTGGCGCCGTGGCGGGCCCTGCCCGGACCGGACGCCGGGCCCGGCCCCCGGCTCGGCGGTGACCACGACTGTGTGTTGGCCACCTCCAGCGTCCCCGGGGTCACCCACTGGTGCTTCCGGGGGCCGGCGGCGCGCTTCGTCTGGGACCTGGCCCGCCGCTCGGGCAGCCGCTGGGTGGTCCCGCTGGGCGCCTGCGGGGTGCCCGGCGATCCGCACCACAATGACCAGAGCGCCGCCTGGCTGGCCGGGGACCTGCTGCCGGTCGTCACGGACTGGGACCAGCTCGCCGAGGAACTCCACTGACGGCACCGGCCGCCGCTCGGGGTGTTTCGCGCACCCCGAGCGGCGGCCGGCCGCAGTGCTGTCAGCGCAGGCCGAACGCCCGGCTGATGCTCTGGCTCACGGTGTTGCCGGCGGTGTCGCGCGCCGTGGTGCGCAGGCTCACGAAGCCGGCCTTCGCCGGTGCGGCCAGCGAGGTACGCCAGCCGTCGCCGTGCCGGGTCAGCCGCTGCTTCTGCCAGGTCGCCCCGTCGTCGTAGGACACCTCGACGGTCACCGCGCCGATCGTGCCGGTGACGTCGGGCAGGTGGGAGGCGACAACGGTCAGCGGTGCCCGCCGCGACGCCCTGCCGGCGGAGTCGATGGCCACCTGGTAGTCGAGCTGGATCATCGGCAGCACCTCGGCCGACTCCTCCCCGGTGACCGACGAGTGGAAGCCCCACTCGGTGCGGGTCTGCCGGGAGTACGGGTTGGTCCACGCGGCCCGGTCGTTCTCCACCACCAGCCGGTACGGCAGTCGCTGGGACGCCAGCCCGGAGACCTGGAGGTACTCGGCGTTACCCCAGTTCAGCTCCTTGTCACCCTGGTAGAGGGTGGTCCGGTTGACCATGTCGTAGTTCGCGTACGCCTCACCGATGTGCCCGCCCCCGTCGCCCCAACCGGGTGCGGGCAGGTAGACGGTGTCCAGGTACCGGACCGGCACGTAGCTGCCGCCCATCCGGGGTCGCTGGATCGGCCCGAACCAGGTGACGGCGCTCGGCTTGCCGGCCGGGTACGTGGTCACCGCCATCAGGTGCTGACCGGTCTCGCCGGCGATGAACGCGTCGTCGATCCACCGCTGGTCGGCGCTCACCCAGTCGGTGCGTCGGCCCTGCGCCGGGGCCGGCTCCTGGTTGCTCGACGCCCAACCGCGCCAGACGTCGGTGCGGAACTCCAGCGCCTTGCCCTGGCGGTAGTTGCGGAACTCCACGTCGACCCGGGCCAACTGCCGCTTCGTGGGCCGGTAGGTGGGGTCGGCCGGAACCGTGCCGGTCCAGTGGTGCGCCACGTCGTACAGGTAGGTGGTCTCCGGGCGCGACTCGACGGTGAGCCGCACCGGGCCGCGCTCCAGCGCGGCGATGAGCTGCCCACCCTCGTCGGCGCCGAGGGTCGCCACGGTCACCGGGGCCGGACTCTCCGGACTCCACGGTGCCTCGTCCCACGGCTGGAGCCGACCGACGCCGTCGTTCACCACGAGCAGCACCTTCGCTCCGGCCGCCGCGGCGGCCTGCGCCTGGGTGGCGATGTCCACGCTGTCACTGCGGCGCACCACCACGGCTCGATCCCGGACCGGACGCTTCGCTAGCCCCGTCGCCGATGCGTCGGCGACGTAGACCGCGTCCAGCTGACGACGACCGGCCGGCAGCGCCGGGGTCGCCCGCTTCACCAACAGATCGTCGTACGAGCGACCGCCCGCCGAAACGGTCAGGGCCGGCTGCTCCAGCCGCCAGCGGGCACCGAACTCGAACTCGCCGTCGGTCACCGGACGGCTCGTCGGCAACGCCCACATGCTGTCGTACGAGTCGTCGGGCAGCACCTGGCTCTCGGTGAGACCGTTCTTCGTGGACCGGTGGATGTCCATCCGCAGCGCGCTGGCGGTGGCCTCCTGCGGCACCCGGGCCTGCACCTGTCGGGCGGCGCGCGCGTCCAGGGTGACGGTGCGGTCGCGGTCCAGGTTCACGTCGGTGAAGCTGAGCATCGCCATGCCCTTGGAGTGCGGCCCGTGCGCGCCGCGCACGTCCGCGGAGATCCAACCGTTCCAGCTTCCCACCGGCAGCCGCAGCGTGGCGTTGCCGCTCTCGGGCAGATCCACGGCGGTGAAGAGGGTGTCGGCGGTGAGGATGACCTTGCCGACGAGCGGCTTGCCGTCGCGGTCCTTGGCGACCAGCGTCAGATTCTGCCGCTGGCCCTCCTTGCCGGCGCCGATCAGGGTGCGGCCACGCACCGCACCGGCGTCGTCGGTGGCGACGATCATGCCGCTGACCTGCTTCTCCACCGGCAGCTTGTCGTACGCGGCGGTCACCGTGACGGCGGCGGTGCCGCCCGCGGGCACGCTGACCCGGTCGGCGGAGAGCGCGAACAGGCCGGCCGGCGCGGTGGCCGCGTCGAGGGCCAGCTTCAGGTCGACCGACGCGCTGCCGAGGTTGGTGTAGGTGACCGTACGGTCGACGGTCCTGCCCGGCTGCTGCGGCCACGCCTGGAAGCCGGAGTAGGCACTCGGGGTGGCGAAGACGGTGGCATGCGCGGCGGCGACCGCGTCGACCCGGCCGGCACCCGCCTGGTACGGGGTGTACTCAGGGGTGGCCTTGACCGTGCTGACCAGCGCTTCCTTGATCCGCTGACCGGTCCAGTCCGGGTGCACGGCGGCGACCAGCGCAGCCGTGCCGGCCACGTGCGGGGTCGCCATCGACGTACCGCTCATCAGCGTGTAGTCGCCGGAGCCGCCCCGCACCAGGTGCGAGCGGGCCGCCAGAATGTCCACGCCGGGGGCGGTGATCTCGGGCTTGAGCCCGCCGTCGCCGGCGCGCGGACCCTGGCTGGAGAAGTCGGCGAGGTGGTCGGTGTTGTCGACAGCGCCCACGGTCAGCGCGGAGTCGGCGGCACCCGGGCTGCCGATGGTGGCCGGGCCGCTGTTGCCGGCGGCGATCACGAAAAGGGCGCCGGTCTCGGCGCTGAGTCGCTCGACCGCCTGGCTCATCGGGTCGCTGCCGTCGGTGGCCTCACCGCCCAGGCTCATGCTGACCACCCGGGCCTTCTGCTCACGGGCCGCCCACTCCATGCCGGCGATGATCCACGAGTTCTGTCCGCTGCCCTCGCTGTTGAGCACCTTGCCGATGTGCAGGCGGGCACCCGGGGCGACGCCCCGCTCCGCGCCACCGGACGCGGCGCCGGTGCCGGCGATCGTCGAGGCAACGTGCGTGCCGTGGCCCTTGTAGTCGAGGATGTCGGGCTCCTCGGGCACGAAGCTGCTGGACTCGGCGATCTGGCCGACGAGATCCGGGTGTTCGGCGTCCGCGCCCGAGTCGAGCACCGCGACGTCGACACCGGCGGCGGTGTTGCCCTCGGCCCACATCTTCGGCGCGCCGATCTGCGCGGTGGACTCGGCCAGGTCCGCGTGCACCCGACCGTCCAACCAGACCTTGGCGATGCCGTTGGCCAGGGTCGGGGCGTCACCCGTACGTCGGGTCGAACCGGCGGTCAGCGCGGTCCAGAACCGGTCGGCGGTGGCGCGCTGGCGGGTCAGCGCCGCGCCCTGCACGCTGTCCAACGGTCGGACCAGTTCGGCGCCGTCGACGGTGGGGCGGGTGCGGTTGCGGGCCGCCGCGTCGGTCATCGTGACGATCAGCGGAAGCGCGTCGGTGTGCGCGTCGTCGTAGCCGTCGGCGATGAGGTCGGTGACGTTGAACAGTTGCCGGTCCAGCACACCACTGGTCACGTAGGACAGCGCGGCGTCCGGGTAGACGTAGGTGTCGCCGTCGCGCACCGTGCGGTGGAAGCTCGGGGTGCTGCCGTCCGGCCGGCGCACTGTCGACACCGTGCTGCCGTCCGCCGCGGTGGTGACGGTGACCGTGTCACCGGTGATCAGGGTGACGGTGGACGCGCGTCCGGCGGCGGCCGGAGGTTGACCCGCCGGGCGGTCGGGATTGTTCGGCGGGGCGGCGGCCGCTCCCGCGCCGGGTGGGGTGAACCCGGCCGCCAGGGTGAGGGCGGCGCCGAGGGCGATCAGCCCGGATCGGCGGCGCCGGTGAGACAGAGCCACGATGACCTCTTTGTGTCGAGAAGTGGTACGCACCACAGCATCGACGCAGAGCCCACCCCGACCGCCCACCGCGCCCCGACGCACTTACGCCATGGCGCAACCCCGCCACCCTCCCCCGCCACCCTCCCCCGCCCCCACACTCACCCCGACCCCGCGTCCCGCCTTGACCACCGTCGATCTTGCACTTTCTGTCGCGACCAAAGTCGCGAATCCGGACGCATCGACAACCGCAAGTGCAAGATCGGCGGGGCGGGCGGGCGGGGTGGGCGGGCGGGGTGGGGCGGGCGGGGTGGGCGGGTGGGGTGGGCGGGGTGGGCTACGGGGTTGGGCGGGTCAGGGTGGCGAGGGCGTCCAGTTGGGTGGGGTCGGAGAGGGCGGAGCCGACGGCCACCACGCGTACGCCTGCTTGCAGGAACGCGCCGGCGTTGCTGGCGTCGAGGCCGCCGGTGGCGACGAAGCGCAACTGCGGCAGCGGGCCGGCGACGGCCTTGAACCAGGCCGGGCCGAGGGAGATCGCGGGGAACGCCTTGAGCCAGGTGAGGCCGTGCCGCAGTGCCTGCTGGGCCTCGGTCGGGGTGGCCACACCGGGCAGGTGCGGCAGGCCACGCGCGGCGGCGGCATCGGCGACCGCGAGGTCCAGGCCGGGCGCGACGGTGAACCGGGCGCCCGCGTCGGCCGCCGCGGCGACCTGTTCGACGTCGAGCACGGTGCCGGCACCGACGATCCGGTCGCGCTCGGCCCCCGCCTCGACGGCGGCCCGCAGCGCCGGCACCGCGTCGGCGGTGGCCACCGGAACCTCCACCACGTCGATGCCGAGATCCCAGGCACGCTCGGCGAGCCGAACGGTCTCGGCGACCGGCAGGCCGCGCAGGATCGCCATCACCCGGGCGCCGCCGAAGATGTGGTCGAAGTCCGGTGTGGTCATGGTGCACTCCATCCGAGGTCGCGGTGGGACTGTTGCTGCTGGTCGGGTCGCAACCCGCCGGCCCGACTCAGGTCGTCGCCCCCGGGCTGGTCAGGTCGAGCGGCGACCAGGCGTCGTCGGGCGCGTCGATGAGTTTCTCGAACCAGGCCCACGGCGGGACCGGGGCGTTGTCGCCGCTGCTGGTCAACGCCTGCGCCGCGACGAGGTGACCGAGGCGCAACCGCCGCACCGGGTCGAGGCCGCGTAGCAGCCCGGCCAGGTAGCCGGCGGCGAACGCGTCTCCGGCGCCGACCGGCTCCACCACCGTCACCCGGGGCGCGGGCACGAAGACCGGTTCGGCGTCGCGGACCAGTGCGGTGGCGCCCACCGAGCCGTCCTTGACCACCACCGTCTCCGGATCGGGCAACAACTCGCGTACGGCTGTCGGGTCGGTGGTGTCCCAGAGGGTTTCCGCCTCGTCCTGCCCGACGAAGACGAGGTCGCAGCGGTTGGCGAGGTCGCGCAGCACCGGCGCGGCCTGCTCGGCGGACCACAGCCGGGCCCGGTGGTTGACGTCGAAACTGACCAACGCCTGCGCCAGCGGCCGGTCGGTCACCGCGTGCTCGACCAGCGCCCGGCAGGACGCGGAGAGCGCCGGGGTGATCCCGGACAGGTGCAGCACCCGGGCACCGGCCAGCGCCGGGTCGGCCAGCGTGGCGGGGTCCATCCGGGCGGCCGCCGACCCGGCCCGGTAGTAGTGCACGGCGGTCCCCTCCGGGCCCGGGTCCTTGACGTACAGGCCGGTGGGGGCGGCCGGGTCCACGCACACCTGGTCGACGCGGACGCCGGCGGCGGCGACGTGCCGGACGACGGCCCGACCGAAGGGGTCGTCGCCGACCCGGCTCACCCAGGTCGCCAGGTGTCCCAGGCGGGCCAGGTAACCGGCCACGTTGGACTCGGCTCCACCGACCGACACGGCGACCCGTTCGGCGCGCTCCAGCGGCTCACCCGGGGCGGGGCAGAGCACCACCATCGTCTCCCCCACCGCGGCCACCTCGATCGACGGAAGGCCGGCCGGGACGCTCGCCTGGTCAGGTCGGGGGGCGGTCGGCATCGGGCACACGTCCTCGCGGCGGGGTGCTGGGCGTCGCCGAGCCTAGGTGTCCCGCGCGGGACGGGCAACCTGTCGCGCGTCACACCTCGACGCTCAGGGCAGCGTCAGCCCGTACGCGGCCAGCACCTCCGCGATCGGCTGGTAGTAGGTGGTGCCGCCGGCGGTGCAGTTGCCGGTGCCTCCGGAGAGGATGCCGAGGATGGTGCCGGTGGCGGCCACGTAGAGCGGTCCACCGCTGTCCCCCGGCTCGGCGCAGATGTTGGTGCGGATCAGGCCGTAGATCACGCCGGTGGCGTAGTTGACGGTCTGGTTGAGACCGGTGACGGTGCCGCAGCGCACGCCGGTGGTGCTGCCGCTGCGGCACACCGCCTGACCGATGTACGCGTTGCCGGGACCGTTGATGGTCACCAGGCCGGGGTAGGTGTAGACCGCGCTCGGGTGGGCGATCCGACCGGTGTAGCGGATCAGCCCGTAGTCGTTGGTGGGGTAACTGGTGGCGGTGCGGGTGCCGAGCACTGTGGTCCGGGCGCTGTCGGCGTACCAGGTCGCGGCGGCGGTGGTGCAGTGCCCGGCGGTGATCACGTAGTAGGTGCTGCCGCTGCGCGCGTTCGCGCCGAGCGAGCAGCGCGCGCCACCGCCGCCGTAGATGCCCTGCCCGCCGGCGATCAGGGGGCGCAGCGTTCCGTGTTCGCGGCGCAGCAGCACGCCGGCCCGGTCGGTCACCGCCCGCAGTGCGGCCAGTTCGCTGGGGACCACTGTGTCGTCGACGGTGAGGGTCATCCGGCCGGTGGTGGGGTCGAGACCCCAGGCGGTGCCCGCGGTGCGTACCCCGGTCAGCGTGGCCGCCGCGTCGGCCGCGGGCGCGGCGGCCCGGTCGGGGACGGCGGCCTGCGCCGCGCCGGGCGCGACGAGCAGCAGGGTGGTCAGGACGAGGGCGGCCAGCGGGGAGCGGCGCATCCGAACCTCCGGATAGATCGAGATTGATGGATGCGATAAAGCATCGCCCGGCGCCCCGAGCCGTGGCAACCTCCGGCCGCCCTCTTCCCCGACCGGCGGGAATCGCCGATCCGGGGACGGCCCGTGTCGGGGCCGCCGATAATTCCTCGGGAGACGCGGCGGGAGGCCAGGCATGACCACCAAAGGGAATGCGGCGCTGGTACGCCGGTTGGACCAGTCGACCCGGGCAACACTGCTGGAGTTGCTCTTCGACGTGGTCTTCGTGGCCGCCCTCGCACTGACATCGAAACTGCTGTCCGAAGAGCTCTCCTGGTCCGGCGGCGCCAAGCTGCTGCTGATGCTGACCGCCGTCTGGTGGACGTGGTCGGTCACCACTACCACGACCGAGTTCTACGATCCGCAGCAACGCCCGATCCAGGCCATCCTGATGATCGCCATGGTCGGGTCGGTGGGGATGGCGGCATCGCTGCCGATGGTCAGCGTCGCGCACCTGGCGCTCTTCGTGATCTCGTACGTCGGCACGCACGTGATTCGCTGCGTCATCCTGGTCACCGCCCTGCACCGGCAGGGGCACCGGACTGCCAGGGAGCGGGCCACCCGGTTTCTCTTCTGGTTCACGGTGTCCGGCGTCTTCTGGGTCCTCGGCGCGCTGTCAGAGACTCCGAACTGGGGGCTCTGGACGATCGCCATAACGATCGACCTGGTCGCCGGGGCGGTCCGCTATCCCACACCCTGGCTGGGCCGGGTGCCGCTCGCGCAGTACGGGCGTACCACCGAGCACCTGGGCGAGCGGTACCAACAGTTCATCATCCTGGCCCTCGGCGACATCATCCTGTTGCCGACGCTGCAGGTCAGCCGGGGACATCTCGATCACCTCCGGCTCGCCTCCCTGCTCTGCGCGTTTGCCACCATGCTGCTGCTCTGGCAGATCTACGTCTTCCGCGCCGGCGAATTGTTGGTGGCGGCCGGGTCCAAGGGAAGCCGGGCAACGCGACTGGCCCCGTTCACCCATCTGGTCATGCTGGCCGGCGTGGCCAGCACTGCCGCCGCCTTCGACCTGGTCGTCACCAGGCCGACAGGAACGACGCCGGTGCCGTGGCTCGTCCTGATCATCACCGGCCCGACGCTGTTCGTGGTCGGCCGCGTCCTCTTCACCATGGCGGTGTCGTGGGTCACGCCGTGGCGGCGAGTTGCCTGGCAGCTCTTGCCGCTGCTGGTACTGCCGTGGGCCGGCGGTTGGCCGCCGGTGCTGGTAGCCACGATCGTGGCGCTCGGGTTGGCCTGTCACATCCTGTTTCCCGGAGCGGCCCGGGAGACCACGCCGGGCCCGCGGCTGCGGCAACCCGACGACTGACCCGCGCTCGCCGTGGCAACCTCCGGACGCCGCCATTCCCCGACCGGCGGGAATCGCCGATCCGGGGACGGGCCGCGCCGGCACCGCCGATAATCCTCGGAGACACGGCGGGAGGCCGCGCATGACCACCGGAGGCACCGCCGCACTGGTACGCCGGCCGGACGGTTCGACGCGGGCCACACTGCTGGAGTTGCTCTTCGACGTGGTCTTCGTGGCCTCGCTCGCGCTGACCTCGACCCTGCTCGCGGGAGTCCACAACTGGTCGGGCGCCGCGATGGTCCTGCTGATGCTGACGGCGATCTGGTGGACCTGGTCGGTCACCTCCACCACCACCGAGTTCTACGACCCGCAGCAGCGCCCCATCCAGACCATCCTGATGGTCGCCATGGTCGGGTCGGTCGGGATGGCGGCGTCGTTGCCGATGGTCTCCGACGGGCACGCGATGGTTTTCGCGATCTCCTACGTCGGCACGCACGTGATCCGCGGCATCATCCTGGTCACGACGTTGTACCGAAAGCGACATCGGGCGGCGATGGTCCGGGCCACCCGGTTCTTCTTCTGGTTCGTGGTGTCCGGCGTCTTCTGGATCACCGGCGCGGTGTCCGGCACGGTGAACTGGACCCTCTGGACCATCGCCATCACGATCGACCTGCTATCCGCCGCGGCCCGATACCCCACGCCCTGGCTGGGCCGGGTGCCCTTCGAGCAGTACGAGCGGACCACCGCGCATCTGGGCGAGCGGTACCAGCAGTTCGTCATCCTGGCCCTCGGCGACATCATCCTGGTTCCCACACTGCAGGTCAGCCGGGGCCCGCTGGCCGGGCTCCGGGTCGCCGCGCTGCTCTGCGCGTTCGCCATCATGCTGCTGCTCTGGCAGGTCTACGTCTTCCGCGCCGGCGAGCTGCTGGAGGCTGGGGCCGGGCCGAAGTCGGGCCGGCCGGCGCGGGCGGCTCCGTACACCCATCTGGTGATGCTGGCCGGGGTGGTCGCCACGGCGGCCTCGTTCGACAGGGTCGTCACCCGGCCGACCGGCACCACGCCGGTGGGGTGGCTGTTACTGATCCTGGGCGGCCCCGCGCTGTTCGTGATCGGCCGCGCCCTGTTCACCCTGCTGGTGTCCATGCTCGTGCCGTGGCGGCGAATGCTCTGCCTCCCCCTGCCGCTGCTCACGCTGCCGTGGGCCGGCCGCTGGCCGCCGCTGCTGGTCACCACGGTCGTGGCGCTCACGCTGGCGGCGCACATCCTGATTCCCGGAGCGGCCCGGGAGACCACACCGGGCCTGCGGCTGCGGCAACCCGACGACTGACCCCTGCTTGGTCAGGCGAAGTGTCGAGCGGCCCACTCGGCGAGGTCCCGGGCGCACGCGTCCACCGACTCCTGCCAGGTCCGGGCCGCACCCTCCCCCGCCTCGTCGCTGACCTGCTTGACCAGCCGGCACGGCACGCCGGCCTGCGCCGCGGCCCAGGCCACCGCGTACCCCTCCATGTCGACCAGGTCGGCGCGCTGCGCCAACCGGTCCCGCTGCGCGTCGTCGGCCACGAAGGTGTCACCGGTGGCCAACACCGCGCCCTCGGCGGCCAGCGACAGCGGCGCCCCGTAGGTCTCGCCGGTGAGCGTGCGCAGCAGGTCGGTGTCCAGGTCGTGCTGGAGCACGGTGGCGACCTCGTGGATGCCGGCCAACCCGGGGCGCAACGCGCCCGCCGTACCCAGGTTGAGCAGCAGGGCGGGGCGCGGCCCGGCGGCCAGCACCGCGGCCACCGCGCTGGCGGCGTTCACCTTGCCCATGCCGGTGAGCAGGACCGGCAGCTCGGGCGGCAGGTAGCGGGCCTCCTCCCCCACGGCAAGAACCACCAACGGACGATCGGCGCGGACCGTGCCTCGAAGACTCACCGGAGCATCGTACGAGCCGACCGGTGGGCCGTTGACGTCAGTCGTCGGCGAAGCGGTACAGCACGAAGTCCTTGTCCGCGCCACAGGCGATCACGTGGGTGTTCCACGAGCAGGACGAGCTGCGCACGTCCTTCAGCTCGCCCAACTCGTCGACCTCCCCGGACTCGGCCCACACCCCGGCCAGCACCCGGTTGTCCGCGACCACGCTGGGTGCCTTGGCGAAGACCAGCAGGTTGCCGGCGTCCAGGCGGACCGCCACCCCGCCCCGGTCCCGCAGCACCGGCTTCCCGGCAACGTCGAAGACCGTGACGGTCGGCTCCGGGGACTCCCGCTGGGCGAGCACCTGCTCACCCAACGGAATCAGGCCGGTCACGCCCGGCGCCGACCACTTGACCATGCGCTCACCCTCGGTGGCCGCCACCACCTCGGTGCGCGCGGCGTCGTTGTCCGGCACCTGCAACAGGCAGGCCCGCCGCTCACCGCAGGCCACCAGCTCCTTCGGGCGGTACTCGTCGTTGCCGGAACGGTGCAGCACCACCGGCTCGGCGTCGGAGCCCAGGTCGTACGCGAGCAACTGGTAACCACCCTCGTTGGCGGCCACGTACAGGCGGTCCTCGTGGGCGACCACCAGGTCGTCGAGGTCGGCGACGCTGCCCCACTGGCGCAGCACCGCGCCGGATGCCATGTCGAGCAGCCGTATCGACCGGTCCGCACCCACCTGGATCAGTCGCCGCCCCTTGCTCGCCCACGGGTTGCGCGGCGTGCCGTCGAGGAAGGCCGGCCCGCCCGCCGCCGCGTCGGTGCCGACCGGCCGGACCACGGTACGGCCACCGGCGTACTGGCCACGGGGGTTGGGCTTCGTCCACTTCGCCGAGCCGTTGGTCAGGCGCAGGCCGACCAGTTGGTCCGCGGCCCGGTCCACCAGTACCGCCGTGTCGTCGGCGAAGTAGACGTCGTCGTCACCACGCAGAACGCGCTGCCAGCGCTGCTCGCCGGTACGACCGTCGAGGACGGCCAGCGGTCGGGGGGTGCTGTCGCCCGGTGCGTCGGCGAGGACCGCGACCGCCCCGGGGACAGCGATGATCGTCTCCCAGTCGTCGGCCCGCACGTCGGTCTGCTCGCGCCACAACTCGCGGCCGTTGCCCGCGTCGACGGCCACCACTTCCAGCCGGTCGTCGGGCAGGGGGAACGCCAGGTAGGCCCGGTCGTCGAGCACCGCTGTCCACATGTCGCCCGGCCGTTCGGGGCCGGCCGACAGGCGGGACAGCTCGCGCAGCGAGTCGAACTTCAGATCCGGGTAGCGGTCCCGGGTCAGGTAGAGCGTGGCCGCGGTGGCCACCCCGACCAGGGCCAGCACCACGCCGAGCACCACCCAGCGCGCCCGCCGCCAGCGGGTCGCGCCGCCGGGCGGGGTCGGGGTGGCGCCGGCCAGGCCGGGCCCGGGGGGCGGGCCCGCCGGCGGGGTCGATCCCGGCCAGGGCTGCGACGGTACGACCGGCGCGGGGGCTCCGGCCGGGGCGGGCGGGCTCACCGGCGCTGGCGGTGGTGGTGCGAGCGGCGCGCCCGCGTACGCCGGGGCGTGCAGCGGCTTGCGCAGCGGCAGGTCGGTCAGGGCGCCCTCGGCCACCGGCAACTCGGGCTGGTCCAGCACGGTCGGCGCGATCCCCAGCTCGGCATGCAGCATGCGGGCCACCAGCGGGATCCGTGACGACCCGCCCACGAGGAACAACCCGTCGAGCTGATCGGGTCTGAGGCCGGCGGCGGCGATGACCTCCCGGGCCCGCTGCACCGCCCGGCGCAGCAGCGGCGTGGCCACCCGCTCGACGTCCGCCCGGGTCAGCTGGATCGTCTCGGCCACTCCCGGCACCGCGACCGGGGCGACCGCGGACCGGGACAGGGTCTCCTTCGCACCGCGTACCTCGTCCCAGAGCCGGACCTGGTCGCGGCGCTGCGCCGGATCCGCCGGTCGGGTGAGCCGGGCCCACTGCGCGGCGTGCCGCTCACCGACCAACTCGCCGACCCGCCGCACCAGCGCGGCGTCGAGGTCCAGACCGCCCAGGTCGGGCAGGCCACCGTCGGCGACCACGCTGAAGCCGGAGTCACCCCAGGGGTCCGCGCCCTCGTTGCGCAGCACCGCGACGTCGAGCGTCCCGCCACCGAAGTCGAAGACCGCGATCGCACCGCCGACCGGCACCGGACGGTGCAGCACCTGCGTGTAGTAGCGGGCGGCGGCCACCGGCTCCCGCAGCAGCCGGGTGCCTGGCGGTGTCGGCCCGGCGAGGGTGTGCTCGACCGCCTGCGGCCAGCCCGCCCGAAGCAGCGCGTCGGCGAGGACCTGACGCCGCGTCGCGTCCCAGGCGGCCGGGCAGGTGACCACGGCCGGCGGCAGGAAACCCACAGCGCCCACCGCCGCCCGGCCGACCGCCGCCAGCACTGCGGCGAGCAGGTCGGCCGGCGGGTACGCGCGGTCGCCGAGCTGCACGGTCGACTCGTCCACCCGACGCTTCGGGTTCGCCTCGAACCGGGCCGGGTCTGCCTGCGCCAACCGGCGGGCGTCCCAGCCGGTGTGCAGGGTGCCGTCCGGGTCGGCGTAGACGGCGGACGGACTGAGCGGTTGACCGTCCATCAGCAGCGGACGGGTCCGCCCGTCGGGCCAGCGCAGCACCGCGACCGTGTTGGACGTGCCGAGGTCGATGCCGAGAGCGAAACCCTCGTGCTGGCCTGCCATTGCCCGATACCTCCGCCGCGACGAGGGGAACTCGACCCCGCATCGTACGCAGGCCCCGCCGCACTGCTGATCACTCGGTCCGGGGTGGTCGGTGGCGTCCGGTCAGTGGGTGGAGTGGACGCCCACCACCTCGTCCTCGCTGGTCTCCCCGGTCAGCCGGAACCCGAGCTTCAGGTAGAACTGCTCCGGGCCGTCCGGCCCCGGCTTCCACGTCGTGTAGACGCGATCGTGCCCACGTCGGTGGGCCTCGTCGCGGACGGCCTGTACCGCGAAGCGGCCGTACCCCCGGCCCTGGTGCTCGGCGGCGATGTTCAGCCGCCACAGCCCCGAGCGCAGGTCGTCCGGTTGGGCCGGATCCCACACGATGTCGAAGAAGCCCATCAGGAAGCCGACGATCTCGTCATCCTCGACGATCAGACGCGGCCACGCGATCTCGGGCTGCGCGTACGCCTCGGCGAGCGACCAGGCGACCGGAGACGAGAACTTCTCCTGGTCGGGCCGCACGCTCACCCGGCACGCGGCCTCCACATTGTCCTGAGTGACCTTCACCAGTCGTGGCACGCCGGCCACCCTACCGAGCCGGGCCGTGCAACAGGCCGTCGAGCAGCCCGCGCAGGCCGAACTGGAACCAGGTGTCCAGGTCGGTGTCGGGTCTGGTCTGCCCGGCCGCAGCCAGCCACTGTCGGTCCCGGGTACGGCCGGTTCGCTCCAGCCGGGTGACCGTCGCCGACCACCAGGCGTGGTAGGTGGTGTCCCCGGGGTCACGCCGGATGAGCAGGGCCATCCCCTGGATGTAGCCGCTGAGCGCCAGGTAGGCGCGGAACGCCTCGGCCGGGTCGTATCCGGCGCTGGTGAATGCCGCGACCACCCGGTCGACCATGGCGAGTACCGCCGGCCCGGTCGGCGGTCGGTCGGTGGCGAGGATGGCCAGCAGCCAGGGATGGCGGCGGTACATCGCCCACTCGTGCCCGGCCAACCGTTCGAGCCGTTGGCGCGGATCACGCGGTAGTGGTGCGGTGCCGGGCGGGCGGGTGGCGGTGATCTGCTCGGCCATCGCGGCGAGGAGGTCGGCCCGGTTCCGGACGTGCCGGTACACGGCGTGGGCGGGCAGGCCGCCGCGTTGGGCGAGGACCCGCAGGGAGACGGCGTCCAGGCCGCCGGCGTCCGCCAGCTCGACCGCGAGGGAGACCAACCGGTGACGCGGGTCGCCGCCGGTCGGCGCGGGCAGGTCCTGAATCCGACGCAGGGTGCTGGTGGGGCCGTGCTCACGACGCCTGCGGTACGCGCGGGCCTGGCAGCGCCGGGAGCAGTAGCGGCGCGGGCGCCCCCGGCCGGTGCCGACGGGCAGGTTCGCCTGGCACTCGACACACCGGGCATTAAGCACGCCGCCTCCGGTTTCGTCACGGCACTCCGTGTGACGAAAGTACTGCACGTCGTCCGACCGGCGGCGACAGGATCGGCGGCATGAATCCGCCCAGCCGCAGAGATCTGCTCCGCGTCTGCGCAGTCGCCTCCGCCACCCCGGAGCCGACGGGCCGGCACAGCGGTGCTATTTGACAGAGACACGGCGAGCTTTCGTTTCTCACCAGTCAAGGAAGACGTACGGCTCCCCACAGGCTCAACCAGACAAGCGCGACTACCGCTCACCCTTGGAAGGTAAGCGGTAGCAGCGCTGATCAGCTAGAGCAAAGCCGACCGTTCAGCAGGGCTTGACCTTGAAGACGGGCGTCCAGTTGTAGCTAAGGCTGCTGGAGTAGGCGCCAGGCGTCGAGTAAATCACGCCACCGGAAGCATTGATGAATTTGGCAACCGTGCCTCTGGTTTGATTGTTGCGCCAGGACCCGTAACCAGTCCACGGCATATTGTAGGTTCCGCAGTTGTACCATTCAAGCTCGTCGCCGGAGAAACCAGTGGAGCGGAACGCGCAGAACCAGCCATTGTACTGATCATCCAAGCACCGACTGGCAAGCGCCACACTGGTCGGGGCGTTGACAAAATCCCTCGGGTGCGCCTCGCCAGGGAGAGCGACCTTGAGCTTGCCATTATTGATCTCGATCTCGTTGAGCGAGATTTGCTTCCCGCCAGTCTTCTGAAGGTATGCGTCAACCTTCTCCTGGAGAGTTTCCGCCTGTCGTTCAGAGAGTTTTCCGGCCCGCGCCTGGCTTGCAAACGAGTTGCCATCGAATCTGCTGCTTGACTCGGCATGAGCGGGTGCCGTGCCGATCACTGAAACAGTAATCATCATGGCCAGAGCAGTTAAGACACTTCGAGCTCGCAAGACAGTCTCCCCGATTTAGAAATGGACAACGGGCTGCGCAACAAAGCAGGCGATGCATAGTGGCATCTCCATGCATAAATTTCTATCACATTGGGGGTGTTCCAAGCAAGGACCAAGCAGCGGGAGGAAATGACTCAGCGTAGTTCTGCAAAGCCAGCGGCGCCGGAATCGAGTAAGGAAGCACGAAGATGCTAGATGGAAACACTCATCGGGAGGGTCCCGCGTCTCGTGGTGTCGCGAGGACTTACCACTCCTGCGCCTCTCGCTTCCGCTCCGCCCGAGACCCCCGCCATCCTCCCCTGGCGCCCGGGGCGTCAGGTCGGGCCGTACCGATCGGTCCCTGCGGCGCGGAGCAGCCTGAGCTGACCGATCTCCGCGACGTTCTTCATCAGCTCCGAGTTGACCCAACCGATCGTGTGCGTGACGGTGTGGTCGGTCCCGTCCGGCCAGGGGTACGTCGAGATGCGGTCGAGGTCGCTGTCGCCGAGCCGGTCGAGCAGACCGAGCCATTCGGTGCGCAGGCCCCGCAGCCAGGCGACGCTGGGCTCGCCCGCGCCCGGCCAGACAACGGCCGTGCGCTGCCGCGCTGATCCATCCCGAAGATGGTCCATCGCCACGGTCCACCACCAGCCGACGTGCCAGGTGAGCCAGCCGATCGTCGGCACCGGGACCGGGTCGGGTTCGGTGTCGGCCCAGTCCGGCGTCCAGGTGCCGTCGGTGCTCTGCCGCACCGACCAGCAGTGGTCGGCCGGCTCCCAGAGAAAGTCCGAGGGTTCGAGTCGCTCAAGGTGGTACTCGAACAGCGACCACGTCAGGTCGAACTGCCAGCGCAGCAAAGTCAGGCTCGGTACGGACATCCGGAAATCCTGTCCGAACCTACCCCCACCGTCCACAAAATAACCCCACACCCACCCACCCACCCGCCCACCCACCCACCCACCCACTCGGGTTGATCATGAGGTTGGCGGGTTCTACGGAGATCGAATTCCCCGCCAACCTCATGATCAACCGTTAGCCGCGGGCGGGGTCGGTGGGGCAGAGGTCGGAGAGGGCGTAGCGGAGCAGGACCACGTCGCCGATCTGGCGGGCCTCGGCCAGGCGGGCGCGGCGACCCGGGTGCCAGGGGAAGCGACCCTCGCCCACGAACCGGGGTGCCCGGCCGTCACCGACGAAGAACGGGGCGACCACCAGGTGCAGTTCGTCGGCGAGACCGGCGGCGAGGAACTGGGCGTGCACCGTCCCGCCGCCCTCCACCATCAACCGCTGTACACCCCGGGCGGCCAGGTCGGTCAACATCCAGCTCGGGTCGACGGGCTCACCCGCGTCGACGACGGTGGCCAGTCGGCCGATCCGCTCCTCGGTCTTCTCCAGCGCGCCGGTGGCGCAGTAGACGAGCCGGGCCGAATCACCGGCGGTGAAGAAGCGGGCGGTCGGGTCGAGGTCGCCCTGGCCGGTCAGGGTGACCTTGGTGGGCGACGCCGGCCGACCGGCCGCCACCCGCTCGGCCCGGCGGCTCGGCGAGCGCACCAGCAGCCGAGGGTCGTCTCGTCGGACGGTGCCGGCCCCGACCAGAATGGCGTCGCAGCTGGCCCGAACCGCGTCGACGCGGTCCAGATCCTCCTCGTTGGACAGCAGTAACCGCTGCTCGGAGGCGTCGTCGATGTACCCGTCGATGGAGGCGGCACAACTCAGCAGCACGTACGGCCGCGTCGGCCCCGGCCGGCAGCTCATCGGGAGACGGGCCGCTCAGGAGCACGGCCCGCGAGCGCATCCGCCGCCTCGGCCGCCTCGACCTCCGCCGCCTTGGCCGCCTTGGCTGCCAGGTAGTCGGCGTTGGCCGGCGAGAGGAAGACGCTGGTGAGCACCCGTTCGGCCACGTCCACGCCCAGCCGGGTCAACTGCTCGGCCTTGTCCGGGTTGCTGCTCAGCAGTCGGACCCGCGGCACGCCCAACGTGGCCAGCATCTGCGCGGCGGCGGTGTAGTCCCGCTCGTCCTCGCCACGGCCCAACGCGACGTTGGCCTGGTAGGTGTCCAACCCGGCGTCCTGCAACGCGTACGCGTCGAGTTTGGCGTACAGGCCGATGCCCCGGCCCTCCTGTCGCAGGTAGAGCAGGAAACCGCCGGTCTCGGCGATTCGCTGCACCGCCTCGCGCAGTTGCGGGCCGCAGTCGCAGCGTTGGCTGCCGAACACGTCGCCGGTCAGGCACTCGCTGTGCGGACGGACCAGCGGGGCTTCTCCCCCGACGGCGAGCCGGTCCAGGGCGCCGGCCCAGTCGCCGAGGCCGAGGGCCAGGTGCTCCCGGCCGTCCACCAGGCCCTTGAACGTGAACACCCGGGCGGTCGTGGTGTAGCCGTCCGGGAACACCAGCGGCACCGTGACCTGGGTGCGGATCGTGGCAATCGGCAATGCTTCGGGCATGGGACTCCTTTGTCCGGCGCCGCCGCCGTCCGGCGACGCGTACCGTCTCACAACCGACTCAACAGTCGCCGCCGGAGGCGGCTTCCCGGGCGGCGACCGGAATTCGACGTCGACGGGCCAGCAGCACGGCAGCCCCGGGCAGGCTGGCCACCAGGATCAGTGCGCCGTAGACGGTGGCGGTGGCGACGCCCTCGGCCGCGCTGAGGCCGGCCGCGCCGAACACCCATGCCGCCACCCCCTCGCGCGGCCCGAAACCGGCCACGTTCAACGGTAGACCCATCGCGAGCAGGGCGAGCAACGTCAACGGCAGCAGGCGGGACAGCGGAGCGTCCGATCCGGCGGTGCGCGCCGCCACCAGGAAGGTGGCCAGGTGACCGGCGACCATCACGGCCGAGGCGACCAGCACACCGAACCAGGTTCGCCGCGCCAGCAGCCCCGACCGTACGTCCGCCACTGCGGTGCGCAGTGCCGTCGCCCAGCGCGACCCGCCACCGTTCGGAAGGACCCGGGCCAACAGCACGACGGCCAGCCCACCGGCGACGAGCAGCGCGGCGGCGACCGGCAGGTACGGCCGTACCGGGGACGGGAAGGCGGCGAGCACCACCAGCGCGACCCCGACCAGGACCACCTGCCCGGCGGCACGTTCCCAGACCACCGCGCGGATGCCCCGGCTGACGTCACCGGCGTCGCGGCCGTGGCGTACCGCGCGGTGCACGTCGCCGAGCACCCCGCCGGGCAGTGTGGCGTTGAGGAAAACGGCCCGGTAGCAGTGCGCCACAGCGGTCGCCAGTGGCAGGCGTACGCCGAGGCCGCCGGCGACCAGGCTCCACCGCCACGCCGCGCAGACCGTGGTGAGCACCCCGATGACCAGCGCCGCAGCCAACGCCGGCGCGTCGATCAGTCGCACTCCGGCGAGGAACGGGCCGGTGCCCACCTGCCACAGCAGGACGGCGAGCAGACCCACCCCGCCGACCACTCGTGCCCAGGCCCAGAACATCGGCGCCGGCCCTCCCCTTTGAAGATCGTCCACTTGCCCTAGTGCACGTACCCAGGGCGTGAACGGTTCATCCACCGGCGAGGAGGTCAGTGTGTTCGACCAGCACTGTGAGCCGGCCGGCCGCCGCGTCGGCCAGCCGACGGCGGGCATACTCCTGGGCGGGTCCGGCCAGGTCCGGGCGCTGCTCGCAGGCGGCCCCGAGCCATCCTCGGAACCATTCGGCGGTCAGGTCGGCCTGCTCCGGGCCGAGACGCCACGGGCTGGGCCGTTCCCGCACGTCGACGCCGCGCCGGGCGAACGCGGCGGCGGTGGCGGCGACGGCATCGGGGCCGAGCAGCCGCCGGCCCTCGACGGTACGCCGCTGGTGGTCGTTGAACGCGGCCTCGACCGCCTCGTCGAGCGGGTCGGCCGGGGTGAACCGGACCCGCCCGGTCACCGAGATGGCGAACAGGGCTGGTCGGCCGACGCAGGCGGCCGCCACCCGTTCGATCTCCTCCGCGCTGAGCATGTCCAACAGCGCGGACGCGGTGACCAGGGAACCGTCGGCGAGGTCGGCGGCGGTCAGCCGGGTGAGGTCGCCGCAGCGGGTGTGGACGGTGACCGGGGCGCCGTCGGCGGCGGTCACACCCCTCATGCCCTCGGCGGCCCGGGCCAACAGGTCGGCGTCCCGGTCGTGCAGCACCCAGTGCTGTGGTCCGGGCAGTCGGGTGGCCAGCCAACGACTCATCGACCCGGTTCCGCTACCCAGGTCGTGGATCACCGTCGGGGCGTCCCCCGTCAGCCGGGCCCGGACGGCATCCAGCAGGTCCTCGGCGCGGGCCGCCGCGTCGGCCGGCTCACGCAACCGCAGCCAGTCGGCGAACGGCAGGGTCTCCTCGGCGGTCATTCCGCCACCTCCTTCAGCACGCCGGCCAGCAACGCGGTGGTCACCGGCCAGTCGGTCAGGGTGTCGCGCCGGGCGAGAGCGGCACGCCGCAGCCGGGCGCGCAGCGCGTCGTCATCGAGCCAGCGGATCAGCGCGGCGGCCAGCGCCGCCGGGTCACCCGGTGGGACCAGCAGTCCCGGACGCTCACCGCCGGGCGCGTGACCGAGCGCCTCCGGCAGCCCGCCCGCGTCGGTGGTCAACACCGGCAGACCGCGGGCCAGCGCCTCGGTGACGACCATGCCGTACGTCTCGCCTCTCGACGGCAGCACCAGCAGGTCGGCGGCGGCGTACGCGTCGTCCAACGCCGCGCCGGTCAGCGGGCCGACCAGCCGCACCCGCTCGGTGAGGCCGGCTCCGGTCAACCGGTCGCGCAGCCGGTGCACGAGATCCGGTTCCCGGGCCAGGGTGCCCGCACAGACCATCGTCCAGGACCGGCCGACCAGCGTGGCCAACGCGTCGACCAGCACGTCGTACCCCTTGTGGTGGGTGACCGCCGCGACGCAGAGCAACCGGTCGCCGGCCACCGAGCCGGCTGCGGGCGGCGCGGGCCGCACCCCGGGCGGCGCGGCCCGGACCCGGCCGGCCAGGGCCGGGTGGCGGGCCAGCAGTGCGCGGCGGGTCCAAACGCTGGTGGTGACGACGGCCCGGGCGGTGGCCAGGGCGCGGGCCTCCGGCTCGTCGTCCAATGGAAGGTGCACCAGGAGCACCAGGCGCAGCCGACGGGCGTGCGGGGCGAGCAGGTCCGGCACGGCCGAGCCGATCAGGCCGTCGACCAGCACCACGGCGTCGTCGGGCGCGGCGGCGAGCACCCCGCCCAGCGCCGCCCGGTCGGCCGGGCCGGGGTGCGGCCACGCGCCGGGCACCGGGTGCTCGTGCACCGACCAGCCGCGCTCGCCCAGCCCCGCGCAGATCCGCCGGTCGTAGGAGTTGCCGCCGCTGGGCGAGGCCGGATCGTCGATGTCACCGGGCAGGACGACGTGCACCGCCCGGCCCGCATCGGTCACAACGACCGCTCGTAGCTCGCCCAGGCGATGTGCGACTCGTGCAGGGTGACCGTGATGCCGGCCAGGTCGCGCGCCCCCGCGCCCAGCTCACCGGCGTGCACCCGCTCGACCAGCCGGTCCGCGACAGTGCGGGCCAGCACCTCCGTGGTGGTGTTCACCCCGGCGAAGGCCGCCTCGTCGTCGAGGTTGCGGTAGGTCAGCTCGCTCAGCACGGCCCGCAGCTGCTCGGTGGCCAGGCCGATGTCCACCACGATCCCGTCGGCGTCCAGGTCGGGCCGGCGGAACGTCGCGTCCACCACGAACGTCGCGCCGTGCAGGCGTTGGGCGGGCCCGAAGACCTCGCCTCGGAAACTGTGGGCGATCATCATGTGGTCCCGAACGGTGACGCTGAACACGGTCACTCCCCGTCGTCGTAGGTGATGAGGTGGCAGAGGGCGGGCAGGTCACCCGAGCTGAGTCGGGCGAGCACGTCGGGCAGCTCCGCGAACCGGGACGCGCCGGTGATCAAGGCGTCGAAGGCCGGGTCGTCGAGCAGGTCCAGGGCGAGCGCCAGCCGGTCGGCGTAGCTGCGTCGCCCCCGTCGGGCGGGTGCCACCATGCCGACCTGGCTGCTGCGCACGGTGAGTCGACGGGAGTGGAACGCGCCGCCCAGCGACACCTGCACGGGGCGGTCGCCGTACCAGCTCAGCTCGATGACGGTGCCCTCCGGGGCGAGCAGATCCAGCGACTGTTGCAGGCCGGCGGCGGTGGCGCTGGCGTGCACGACCAGGTCACGGTCGCCGCGGGCGTCGGCCGGGTTGGCGAAGTCGACGCCGAGCGCCCCGGCCACGCCGGCCCGGCGCGCGTCGGTGTCGACCAGCTCGACCTGCACGCCGGGGAACCGGGCGAGCAGCGCCGCGACGCAGCAGCCCACCATGCCGGCGCCGATCACGGTGACCCGGTCACCGACCAGCGGCGCCGCGTCCCACAGCGCGTTGACGGCGGTCTCCACCGTGCCGGCGAGCACCGCCCGGGCGGCCGGCACCCCCTCCGGCACGGGCACCACGGCGGTGGCGGGCACGACGTACGCGCTCTGGTGCGGGTGCAGGCAGAAGACCGTCCGCCCGAGCAGCTCCGGCGGGCCCTGTTCGACCACGCCGACGCTGAGGTAGCCGTACTTCACCGGGCCGGGGAAGTCACCCTCCTGAAAGGGCGCGCGCATCGCGGCGCGCTGGTCGGCGGGCACCCGACCGGTGAAGACCAGCGTCTCGGTGCCCCGGCTGACCCCGGAGTACCGGGCCCGGACCAGCACCTCGTCGGGGCCGGGGGCGGTCAGCGACACCGGCCGGATCTCGGCCGCGCCGGGTTCGCGCACCCAGCAGGCGTACGCCTCGCGGATCACCGTCGCGCACCTCACCTCGTGTTCTGGGCCGAACGGCCAGGCTTCCGTGCCCCGGTCGGGGTCGTCGATCATAAACACGGAGGCGAGGTGTCCACAGTTCGAAGTGCTGCCGAGCGCTGACCGCGGGTGTGCGCGTGGCGGCGGCAACCCGCTACCAGCGGTTGCGTGCCTCCTCGGCCCAACCGACGAGCCCGTCGAGGCTCACCGTCGTTCCGTCGTCCGTCTTCGCCCAGCCGGAGAAGTGCCCGAAACACTGGTGCGTCTCGTTCGCGACGACACCCAGGTTGGTGCGGGACACCTTCTCGTGGAACGGCTGGAACTCGACCTCGACCCGGTCGCCGCTGATCCGCCAGGGGCGCAGCCAGTCCGCCCGGTCGTAGGTCCAGCGCAGTTCCTCGCCGATCTTGTGCAGGCGGCCGTCGACGAAGAGGCCGTTCTCGGTGACCCCGGTGCCGTCGGTCCACCGGCCGCCGAGTTGGATCGCTCGTCCCGGCGCCGCACCGGCGGCCCAGTTCCACATGACCGAGTACGGCCATCTGCCGCGACCGTGGTCCAGCACGGCGAACGCGTCCGGTCCCCCGATCTCGTACGTCTGGCCGTGCAGTTCCAGCGTGCCGAGCACCGGGCGGCCGACGTCCTTGACCGTGTACTGGAATCGCCTGGTGCTCCACGGCACGACGACCCCGAGTGACTCGTGATCGGCCGGCAACGGCACGTCCACCTCCAGCCGTACGCCAGGGGCGCTCGCCGAGATCGTGGTGCCGTCCGGGCGCTGAACGATCCGGATCGCCAGGCCACCGCCGCGTGCGCCCGCCTCGCCCACGCCGCAGTGCGGCGGTAGCACCGCGCCCCGCGCCAGCGGCACCACCACGTCGGCCTTCGTCTCGGTGCCGCTGTCCCGGTCGAGCACGTAGACACTGTGCACGCCGGCGTAGTCCAGCGATGAGGCGACCAGCCCGATGATGTGCCGTGGGGTCACGATGCCCCAGTACTCCCATCGTTTGGTCCGGCCCCAGCCGCGCAGGTTCGCGGTGTGCAGGGGACGCCGGGTCCAGCCCACCGCCGCGGGGTTGAGTCGCCCGTCCGGTTGGCACAGGTCGACAGGCGAGACCAGCTCACGTTCGTGCGTCACGAGGGGCACGATAGCCCCCGCCACCCCGAGACACCCGATCACAGGATCGGCGGTGCCGCCAGGAACGGCTTCGCCAGCTGCGGGTGCTGCCAGCTGCGCACTCGCCAGAGTTCCACCACAGCTGGCCGCATCCCGCAGCCGGCCGGCTGACAGGTTCGGGACTTGGCCGGGTCCCATATCTGCTCGCCGGTCGGCGTCCGGCTCGGCCTGCCGGAGCACCTTTTGACTCAACTCGTTCTAAGTGAGCCATAACCGAGGCTATCCGGACCAAGATCCCTGGTCAACGGCAGCATTTAAGACTGGTTTCGTCTTAAAACTGCTACGCTCAGCCCATGACGCCGCCCGCTGTCCCCGCCCTACCGGGCGGAACCACCGGTAACGAGCGACTGGTCCTCGCCGCGCTGCGCGGCGGCGCCGTTCTCAGCCGGGCCGAGTTGAGCGCCACGACCGGACTGCCGAAGACGACGGTGACCGGCATCGCCAATCGCCTCCTGCACCGGGGCATGGTCGTCGAACATACCGCCGACGCCGGCCGTCGGAACCGCGGTCGCGGCCGGCCCGCGAGCGGTCTCACGCTGGCGGACCCCGCCGGTCTGGTAGCCGCCCTGTGCTTCAGCCACACCACGATCCGGGCCGCGGCGGTCGGCTGGGACGGCACGTTCGCCGCCTACCGTGCATTCGAGATTGGCAGCGATCGCGACCAGCAACGCGTGCTCGACCGAGGGCTGAGCTTGCTAGAGGAGGCGTTCGCCGAGTCGGGGTCGGCGTTGGAGCAGGCCGACTGCGCCGTCATCGGAGTTCCGGCGGCCTTCGAACGGGGGGTGGGGGCGGCATTCGGCCGGATTTCCGACGCGGGCCGCGAAGCCGTACCCGAGCTCGGAAAGCTCTTCGGCTGGTTCCGCTCGGATCCCCAGCCCGCGGTCGGCAAACGCCTGGGCATCCCGACGGCGGCGGAGAACTACGCCAACCTCGCAGCACTGGGTGAGGCGACCGCCGGGGCGGGACGCGGCCTGGAGGACCTCCTCTACATCAAGCTGGTCGAGGGGATCGGTGCCGGGCTGATCCTCGGCGGCCGACTGCACCGGGGTGCCCGCGGCCTGGCCGGGGAACTGGCGCATGTCCAGGTGCTTCCCAACGGACGATGGTGCTTGTGCGGCAGTCGGGGCTGCCTCGCCGTGACGTACGGCGACTTCGTGGAATCGATCGGCCGCTCAACCTATCCGCAACCGTTGAGCGTCGCCGACATTCGCGAACTCGCGGCCGCCGGCGAGCTGGGCACCCGCCGCATCCTGGCTGACCTCGGTCGGGGTTTCGGGCGAGTGCTCGCCGACGTCTGCGTGCTGCTCAGCCCGGAAGCAATCATCGTGGACGGAGCGCTCGGTGCGGCGGCAGAACCGTTTGTCGCCGGCATGCGCGAAGCGATGGACCAGCGCATGCCGAGCCTCATGGCGGAGTCCGTGCAGCTGCTCACCGGCGAGCTCGGTGAACGGGCCGAACTGCTCGGCGCCGTCGCGCTCGCTCGGGCGGGGCAACTGCCCGCCGTGACCGTCAGCCGGTAACGGACGGGTCACGGCCGCAACATGTCCGCAACATCAAATTAGCCCTACGGTTGCGAAGTCTCCTGGTAGCGGTAATGTTCTGCCCAACAACAAAGCCTTCCTCCGTCCTCGGCCGGCCGGGGGAAGCGCCAGCGTCGCGACCGTTCCACTCCGGCTCCCTGCCCGGTACTCGCCTGAACCGTCGCCTGGCCTCCTCTACGGGTCGGTGCATTCGTTTACCCGATGCGCCTCCCCTTCACGTGGACTCCCCCGTCCACGACCACCTGCGGCACCGGACCGGTGCGAACCGGGGACCTCCCCTGCCGCAAAAATGGAGGTATGACCACCGATGAAGATCCGACGGACCGCTCGATGGGTGGCAGGGGTGTCAGCCGCAGCGGCTGCCGCCCTGGCCGTCACCGCAGGCCCGCCCGCTCTGGCAAACTTCGCCAGCGCCTCACGCGGCGCCGGCACCTACCCCGGCCAGTCCCCCGTCGTCCAGACGGACAAGGGCGCGGTCCGTGGCGAGGCCAAGAGCATGGTGACCTCCTTCAAGGGCATCCCCTTCGCCGCGCCGCCGACGGGTGACCTTCGCTGGAAGGCACCGCAGCCGGCCGCCAAGTGGAAGGGCACGAGGAACGCGACACAGTTCGGGGCTTCCTGCGTACAGGGCACTGGCTGGGACCCCGGATACGACAAGCCCACGCTGACCGAGGACTGCCTCTACCTCAACGTGTACCGCCCCAGCACCGTCTCGAAGAAGAACCTCCCGGTGTTCTTCTGGATCCACGGCGGCGGCAACTTCGCCGGCGCAGGACGCGACACCAACCCGGACAAGTTCGTGACGCGAGAGGACGCCGTCTACGTCACGATCAACTACCGGCTCGGCGCCATGGGCTACCTCGTGAACCCGGCCCTTGAGGCGGACAACCGCGACGGCTCGGCCGGCAACTTCGCGATCCTCGACCAGCAGGCCGCCCTGCGCTGGGTGCAGAAGAACATCAAGGCGTTCGGTGGCAACCCCGACAACGTCACCGTCGCCGGCCAGTCCGCAGGTGCCGGTAACACGGCCGTGCAGCTTGCCTCGCCCACCGCGCGAGGTCTCTTCGACCGCGCCATCCTCCAGAGCGGAGGCGGCAGTCCGCTGCGGACGTTGCCGGCGGCCCGCGAGAGCGGCGAGCAGTTCAGCGCCGAACTTGGCTGCCCGACGGGCGCGGGCCAGGTCGACTGCCTTCGCTCGAAGAGCCCCACTGAGATTCTCGCGGCGCAGGCCAAGGTCCGGCAGTCGGGCGCCGTCGCCGGCACTCGCGTCGTGCCGACCGACCCGATCGAGCTGATGAAGACCGGCAAGCTGACCGACCTGCCGGTCATGGTCGGCGGCACCTCCGACGAGTCGCAGCAGAGCGTCTTCGCCGCCTACGACTACCTCGACAAGCCGCTCACCACCGCACAGCTCAACACCCTGATCTCCACCACGTACCCGAGTGGCGTCGACCAGATCCGTGCCACCTACCCCGTGGTGAACTACAAGTCGCCCACCGTCACCTGGGGTGCGATCCAGAGCGACCAGCGTGCGTGTCGCGACCAGACGCTGCGCGAGCGACTGGCGAAGGACACCAAGACCTACGCCTACGAGTTCGCCGAGAAGAACGGCCCGGCCTTCGTCTCGATCTGGCGCCTCAACACCGACTACCCCTTCGGTGCCACTCACGTCAACGACCTCGGCTACCTCTGGGACTACCTCGGCACCGCCCTGCCCTTCAGCAGCGAGCAGGTCGACCTCTCCAACCAGATGATCAGCTACTGGGGCAGCTTCGCCCGCGACGGTAACCCGAACGTGCGGTTCGCACCGACCTGGCCCCGGTACGCCCCGCAGGGTGACCTCCTGCAGTTCGCGGCCCCCAGCGCCCAGCGCGTCGCCGACACCACGATCGGCGATTCGCACAACTGCTCGGTGTGGGACGCGATCAGCCCCGCTGTCTGACCACGTCGGCGAGGTCCGCGGCGTGATGCCTCGGCACCACAGCGCGGATCCCCCGAACGAGCGCTTCGAGCAGCCGACAGCTGCACTTTCCCCTCGATCGACTGAAAAGGATCAATTCGTGAGAGCTTTCCCCAAGCGTCGCCTGGCCACCTGGGCCGCCGCCGTGATCGCCCCCGTGCTGCTGTTCGGTGCGGGTGCCAGCGCCGTCGCCCAAGCGGACAGCAAGGGCGACGGACGCGGCGGTGACCCCGTCGTGCAGAGCCGGAACGGACTCGTCCGTGGCGACGCGACGAAGCAGTTCGACCAGTTCCTCGGCCTGCCGTACGCGGCACCCCCCGTACGCGACCTGCGGTTCGCCCCTCCGGCCGCGCCGGAGTCGTGGCGGGGAATCCGGTCGGCCGATCAGCAGGCTCCGGCGTGCCTGCAGTTCGAGCCGACCGGGATCCGCGAGGAGCAGGCCGTCAGCGAGGACTGCCTCTACCTCGACGTCTACCGACCGAGCAAGGTCGCGAAGAACGCCAAGCTGCCGGTGATGCTCTGGTTCCACGGCGGGGGCCACACCCAGGGCACCGGCGTCATCTACGGCGGCGGCACGATGGCCGCGAAGACCGACACGATCATCGTCTCGATCAACTACCGCCTCGGTGCGCTCGGCTTCCTCGCCCACCCCGCGCTCAGCGAGGTCACCGAAGGTGGGTCCGGCAACTACGGCCGGATGGACCAGCTTGCGTCGATGAAGTGGGTCCGGGACAACATCGCCAACTTCGGCGGCGACCGCAACAACGTGACGATCTACGGCCAGTCCGCGGGCGGCCAGGGCGTGTGCGACATGATGGCCATGCCGGCGGCCAAGGGCCTGTTCCACAAGGCGATCGTGCAGAGCCAGCAGTGCCTGGCCACCCGCAACACGCTCGCGGTCGGCGAGCAGCGGGGTGTCGGGTTCGCGGAGTCGGTGGGTTGCACCGATGCCGCCACCGTCGTGAACTGCCTGCGTGCGGCGTGGCCCGGGAAGCTCGTCGCCAACCAGGCGAACTACCTTGGCAACTCGAAGGTGGGCGGCTCGCTGCTGCCCAAGTCGTTCGCCGACGCGTTCGCCGACGGCACCTGGAACAAGGTGCCGGTGATGAGCGGCACCACGCGCTCCGAGAGCCGTCTCACCGAGACCGCCCTAGCCGGGATCACCGCGCAGGGCTATGTCGACACGATCAAGCGTGAGTACGGCGAAAAGGCCGACCGCGTCCTTGAGGCGTACCCGCTGAGCAAGTTCAAGAGCCCGTGGGACGCCATCACGCAGGTGCACACCGACGCCGGTCGCGCGTGCCAGACCGAGCAGGCCGCTCGGGTGATCTCCACCAAGACGCCGCTCTACCGTTACGAGTTCAACGACCCGACCTCGCCGACCCTCTACGGGTTCCGCGTCCCGGGTGAGGACGTCTCCAACGGCCACAGCGGCGAGCTCGCCTACCTGTTCGACTTCACCCTCGGCGAGCGGCCCCTGACGGCGCAACAGGAGAAGCTGTCGGACCAGATGATGCGGTACTGGGGCGCCTTCGCCCACGACGGCAACCCGAACTATCGGGGCGCACCGTCGTGGCCGACCTACGGCGGCGACGAGAACGTGATGCAGTTGCGCACCGGCGGAGCGAGCCGAGTGATCAACACCTTCGCGGCGGAGCACAACTGCGGCCTCTGGCTCAGCTGACCTCTTACCGCGCGTACCAATGAACAGAACAGTGCGGGCTCGCCCTCCACGGGGCGGGCCCGCACTGTTGCGTCTCACCGATCGACTGCGGTCGAGGCTGCCTGCGCTGCGCCGAGGCGGTGCGGTGACGGCGCTGGCGAGCGCGAGCACCGCCTCGCGGCCTTCGAGGGCGGCTACGGCCGGGACATGTACCTCCAGGTCGTCGAGGCCTACCGGGCGAAGCACCCCGACGTGGACGTTCAGCTACAGCTCTCGAAGACCCTTGAGGACGAGATCAGCCCCAACATGAAGGCTGGCAAGTTCCCCGACGTCGTGGTGCTGCCTCAGGGCCGCAAGGCCGCGCTCGCCGAGACGCTGGTCAAGGACAAGGCGCTGGAGGACCTCACCGGAGTCCTGGACATGACAGTGCCGGGCGAACAGTCCACCGTGCGGTCCAAGCTCGCCGACGGAATCGTCGGCAACCTCAACACCAACCCGTACAACGACGACAAGACCTACCTGATGCCGATGTACTACGCGCCGACCGGCCTGGTCTACAACAAGGGCCTCTTCGCGCAGAAGGGTTGGCAGGTCCCGGCCACCTGGGACGACATGTTCAAGCTCGGCGACGCCGCCAAGGCCGAGGGCATTGCGCTGTTCACGTACCCGACCGCCGGCTACCTGGACTCGTTCTTCTTCGCGCTGCTCGCTGACGTCGGCGGTGAGCAGTTCTACAAGGACGCCATGACCTACTCCGAAGGTGTCTGGAAGACCCCCCAGGCGCGTCAGGTCCTGGACATCACCGCCAAGCTGCTGACCTACGCGTCGAAGACCACCGTCGGGTACGCGAACGAGCAGGACTTCACCAAGAACCAGCAGTCTCTGCTCGACAACAAGACCCTGTTCATGCCGAACGGCACGTGGGTCGTCGGCGAGATGAAGGACGCGCCGCGCGCCACCGGCTTCGAGTGGGCGATGGCCCCGCTGCCGGCGGTCAGCGCCGGTGGCAAGCGCTACCTGACCACCATCGTCGAGTCGGTCTGGGTCCCGAGTGGCGCCCAGAACAAGGACGCCGCGAAGGACTTCGTCGCCTACCTCTACTCCGACGAGGCCGCCGGCATCTTCGCCAAGGCCAACGCGATCCAGCCGATCAAGGGCAAGGCCGCGACGCTGGCCGCCGAGATCGCCCCGTTCTACCAGCTCTACGAGGACCCGACCATCACCGCCCTGGTCGGGGGCTTCGCCAGCACCGCGCCGGTCGAGGGCGTGAACATCAAGGGCACGCTCTTCGACACCGCGAACAGCATCATCAGCGGCGACAAGACCGTCGACCAGTGGCAGACCGCGCTGAACGACGCCAGCGAGAAGTTGCGGCAAGCGGGCAAGTGACGCCCTGGCGGCAGCCCGGGGACGGGCTGCCGCCGCTCCCTTCCCCGCGAGAGCCAAGGACTGGTCAACGGTGACGACGACCCTCACTCCCCCAACCCCGGGCGCCAGCAAGCCAGCGCCCGGTCGATCCCCGACGTCGAGGCGCGGTACCGCCGCCCGCGGTCGGCGCGGCGACGGCCGGTTCGTCGCCATCTGCCTGCTACCGGCGTTGGCACTGTTCGCGCTGTTCATGATCTGGCCGACGGTGAGCGTGTTCCGGATGTCGCTCTACACCTGGAGCGGCTTCTCGGCACAGATGCGGTTCGTCGGCCTGGACAACTTCAGCAAGCTGATCGACGACGAGCAGTTCCTGCGCGCATTCCAGAACACAGTCGCGCTACTCGTGGTCGTGACCGTGGTGACGATGGGGATGGGCCTGTTCCTCGCGGCCGTCATGACCCGCCAGAAGCTGCGCGGCCACACCTTCTACCGGTTCGTGCTCTACATCCCGAACGTGCTCTCGGTCGTCGTCATCGCGGCCATCTTCTCGGCCGTCTACGACCAGGAGAACGGCCTGCTCAACGGCACACTCCGGGCGCTCTCGCTGGACGGCCTGCAGCAGGTGTGGCTGGGTGACCAGAAGCTGGTGCTCTACTCGGTCGCGATCGCGATGCTGTGGCAGTCACTGGGCTACTACATGGTCATCTACATGTCCAGCATGGCGAGCATCCCGGAGGAGTTGTACGAGGCCTCGGCGCTCGACGGGGCGGCGGCCACCCGGCAGTTCTTCGCCGTCACGCTGCCGCTGATCTGGCAGAACCTGCGCACGACGCTGACCTTCTTCATCCTCAGCGCGGTCAACCTCAGCTTCGTACTGGTTCGGGCGATGACCGGCGGCGGCCCGGACGGCGCCTCCGAGGTGCTGCTCAGCTACATGTACAAGCAGGCGTACACGAACTCGGCCTACGGCTACGGCATGGCCATCGGCGTGGTGATCTTCGCTTTCTCGTTCCTCGTGTCGCTCCTGGTGAGCCGCGCGACCCGGCGTGAGCCCCTCCAGTTCTAGAGGACACTCCCATGACCACGATCAACAAATCCGGTCCGCGGCCCGGCCGTGGCCTCACCCACCTGCTCGTCGGTGGGATCACCCTGCTCATCATGATCCCGGTCGGCTGGGTGCTGGTGGCCTCGCTGAAGCGCAAGAGCGAGTTCTTCGGCAGCCCCTGGACCCTGCCCGCAGGCCTGCACCTGCAGAACTACGTCGACGCGTTCGGCGGCGCCCAGATGGGCCGCTACTTCGCCACGTCGGTCCTGGTCACCCTCCTCGGCCTGGTCTTCGTGCTGGCGGTCTCGGTGCCGGCGGCGTACGTCGTCGCCCGGTACGAGTTCCGCGGCAAGAGCATCGTCGAGGTGGCGTTGCTCGCCGGGCTCTTCGTCAACGTCAACTACATCGTGGTGCCGATCTTCCTGATGCTTGTCGACTGGGACCGTGCGTTGGTCGACGTGTTCCCGGACGGGTTCTTCCTCGACAACCCGGCGGTGCTCTCGCTGGTCTACGCGGCGACCTCGATCCCGTTCACGATCTACCTGTTGAGTGCGTACTTCCGGTCGATTCCAGGGGACTTCGAGGAGGCCGCACTGCTGGACGGGGCATCCCGGTTCCGGATCATGACGCGGGTGATGCTGCCGATGGCCCGACCGGCGGTCACCACGGTGATCCTGTTCAACTTCCTGGCCTACTGGAACGACTTCATCATCGCGCTGACGCTGCTGCCCGGCGAGGGCAAGACGTTGCAGGTCGGCCTGCTCAACCTGATGGCCGCCCAGAAGGCGGCTGCGGACCCTGGGCGGCTCTACGCCGGCATGGTCATCGTCATCGTGCCGGTGCTCCTCCTGTACGCGCTGATCCAGCGCCGCCTGATCCAGGGCATGGCCGCCGGTGGCGTCAAGGGCTGAGGCCCGAGAAAGGGATGTCATGAAGGAACCGACACGTGCCGCTCTGCTTGTCGTCGCCCGGCTGCTGATCGCGCTCGCCTGTGTCGTCACCGTGATGGTCGTCCGACCCACGGTCGGGTGGGGCAACCTCGCGATCATGCTCGTGGCGCTCGCCGTCCTGATCGGTCTTCTCGCGGACTACAACAAAAAGTTCCGGTGAGCCGCGGCGTGCGGCGGGCCCGAGCTCCGCCGGGGGCGTTCCCTCCCGGCGTACGAACGAGACAGCGCAAGGAATTGAAAGACTCCCCCACCCCCGACCACGCCCACGGTTAGGACTCTCGATGCGCCTGTTCAGGTCCTCGTTGGTGGCTTTGACCACGCTAGCCACCGCAGTACTGGTCGCCGCACCCCCCGCCGCGGCAGCCGCCACGAACTACTACGTCGACTGCTCCGCGAGCACGTCGGGCAGCGGCACCCAGGCCAGCCCCTGGAACAGCTTCACACCGGTGAACGCCAAGACGTTCGCCGCCGGAGATCAGATCCTGATCCGGCGGGGCACGACCTGCGCCAACCAGCAACTCATTCCCAAGGGTTCCGGCGCGGCCGGCGCACCGATCATCATCGACGCGTACGGCAGTGGCGCCAAACCGGTACTGGCCGGCAACGGTGCTGTCGTCGACGTCGTGAAGCTCTACAACCAGCAGTACTGGGAGATCCGTAACCTGGAAATCTCCAACAAGGGGTCGGCGATCGCCACCCGCCGCGGCGTGCACATCATCCGCGAGAAATCCGGCACCGGCACCTACTACCGGGTGACCGGGCTCAGCGTCCACGACGTCAACGGTAACCAGACCAAGAAGGACGACGACGCCAGCGCCGGCATCTTCTTCGAGGTCCTCGGACACACGGTGCAGACGAAGTTCGACGACGTGCTGATCAACAACAACACGATCGCCACCGTCGACCGCTACGGCATCCACTTCTGGACCCGCTGGATGGTCCGGCCGGAGCTGGCCAACCCCAACTGCGGCTCCACCTGCGGCAACTGGCTTCCGCAGACCCGGGTCGTCGTCCGCGGCAACACGGTCACCAACATCGGCGGCGACGCCATCGACGTGCACCACACCCAGAGCGCCCTGGTCGAGAACAACCGGGTCGACGGCTTCCGGGTCCGCGAGCCCGCGCAGTGCGCCGCCGGCATCTGGGGCTGGAACATCAACGACGCCCTCTTCCAGTTCAACGAGGTCAGCGGCGGCCGGAGCACCTGCGACGGGCAGGGTTTCGACCTGGACGAGGCCAACATCCGCACCATCTACCAGTACAACTACAGCCACGACAACGAGGGCGGCTTCATCCTGCTCTGCAACGGTGGGGGTTCGACCACCAAAGACAACATCGTGCGCTACAACATCAGCCAGAACGACCGTGGCCAGATCTTCGACCTGGTCTGCGGCAAGCTCACCAACACGAAGATCTACAACAACGTCTTCTACGTGGGCCAGGCGGCCCAGATCATCAACAACAGCAACGGCTCGACGGGCGCCAGCGCCGAGTTCTACAACAACATCTTCTACGTGACCACGACCCAGGCCAGCTACAACGCCGGGGCGCTGCTGTTCGACTCCAACGTGTTCTACGGCCAGCACCCGGCCGGCGAGCCCGCCGACCCGAACAAGATCACGGCCGACCCGCTGTTCGTCGCGCCGGGCACCGCCACCTCGATCGGTGACGCCGGCGGCTACCGGCTCCGCGCCGGCTCGCCGGCGCTGGCCAGTGGCCAGGTCATGACCAGCCCGGGCAGCCGCGACTACTTCGGCAGCACCGTCACCCCGGGTTGCCGTCCGGACCGGGGCGCACACCAGCTGAGCACCGTCTGCGTGCCCAGCGCCGGCGTCATTCCCCGCACCGGCTGGTCGCTGAAGTACGTGGACAGCCAGGAGACGGCCGCCGAGAACGGGGCCGCGACCAACGCCTTCGACGGCAACCTCAGCACCATCTGGCACACGAAGTACACCGGCGGTAACGCCCCGATGCCCCACGAGATCCAGATCAATCTCGGTGCGAGCTACGCGGTCTCCGGAATCCGCTACCTGCCCCGGCAGGACAGCGGCTCCGGCGCCGCCAACGGACGCATCGGCCAGTACGAGGTCTACGTCAGCACTGACGGCACCAACTGGGGTACGGCCGTGGCCACCGGCACCTTCGCCAACAACGCCAGTCAGAAGGAGATCCGGTTCACCGCCAAGACCGGGCAGTATCTGCGGCTGCGCGCCCTGAGCGAGGTCAACGGCAACCCGTGGGCCACCGCTGCGGAGATCTACGCCCTCAACTGACCGGCACATCAGGGAGCCTCCGGCATCGCGCCGGAGGCTCCTTGGCGTACCCATGGTTGGGCTCACCACCTCGGGGGTGGCGCAACCGCCTCGGTCACCGCCAGACCCTGTCCGCGATGTCGTAGACCATCGTGCGGTCGACCTGCTTCGGAAGCGACTGGCCGAGTCGCCACGATTCGGACGTGGCGTGCAGATCGACAGTCACCGAGCCCGGCGTCGCGGCGCTCAACTCGCCGATCCAATGCCGGCTCTCCTCGATCAGCCTCTGCACGGTCTCGACGTCGGGCGCCGTCACCTCCACCACCGTGGTGTCGACAAGCGCCGAGCCGACCAGCAAGGCCAGGAGCCGGCCGAGGACCGCCGCAGGCACCGTGCGGTCCGTCGTTTCGACGAGCACGTAGCAGTCGTCGTGCCCGGAGAACAGCAGGCGTGAGCCTGCCAGCGCGGGGAGGACCGGCTCGTCGTACGTGGCCGTTCCGATGACGACGATCATCTCGTCGACCCGCGCGGCGGAAGGCGTACCCGGCACGTCGACAAATGTCAGCTCGTAGGGGTACCAGCCGGCCAGGAACCGGGGCAGCTGCTCCCGGCGGATCAGCAGGGCCTCTTCGCTGAGGCCGACGACCCCGGCCGCCAGCGCGGCGACCTGGTGCACCTCGAAGCTGACGCCCTGCTCCGCCGCGATCCGCGACGGCCGCCACTGCTGATACTCCTCGTCCAGAAAGCTGTTGGTCTCCAGGCCGACAACCATGATGGTGTCGTTCCCGGCGAGCGTGAGCACGTCGGCCAGCTCGGCGGCCTGCGCCGCGGTCGCGGTCACCAACCAGGAGCCGCCTGTCTCGCGAACGCTGAAGCTCAACGGGAAGGGCGCGCGGTCCAGTCCCACGCTGTTCGCGGAGAACGCGCCATGGGGTCCGACCTCTACCGTCGCGGCGCCCTCCCCGGCGATCGGGTAGCCGATCTCGGTGAGGTCCACCCGCAGGTCGGCGACGGTCAGCTGCGGGTTCAGGGCCCTTGTCACGGTGTCGGTGAGCGGTCGATGGGCGACGACGTGCTCGACTGCCGCCGGGTCCACCGCCGTGTCGTAGTAGTCGACGGCGAACTCGACGAAGCGGTCGACGATGTCGTCGAACAGGATGTCGAGCATGCCGGACCCATCCGGGCCGCTGTCGTCGTACGGCCCGCTCGGTGGTGGGAAGGCGATGCCGTCGCCGGCCTGCCAGCGATCGT
The DNA here is from genome assembly GCF_042873195.1 of Micromonospora arida. Lineage (NCBI taxonomy): Bacteria > Bacillati > Actinomycetota > Actinomycetes > Micromonosporales > Micromonosporaceae > Micromonospora > Micromonospora arida. The sequence continues at coordinate 757,357 of NZ_JBIALC010000001.1, forward strand.
CCCCCACCAGCCGCCACAGCACGGTCGTCGCGACGAGTTGCCCGTCCTCGTCGCAGAAGGCGGGTTCCGTCAGCTGTGGACGCAGCACCTCTGGTACACCGTCGACCAGGCCCGGCCACAGCTCGTGGTCCGGATGACGGTACGGCGACATCGCCGACTCATGGTCGAAGAGTCGGATGAAGGCGCCGTCGGCGGTGAACACGACGGTCCACTCGTCGCCGCTGCCGTTGCTCATCGACGCCGCCTCGTCCGCGCCCCAGTTCGAGGTGTAGGCGTAGTTGGGGTCCCCGCCATCGATGATGCGCTCGAGCACGGCCAGCGCCTTGCAGCGCTGCCGCAGCAGGTCGATGTCGGGAAGTTTGGCGGCGACGTCGTAGGCGGTCACCGGGTCACCCTAGTGAGGCGACAGCACCCCGGCCTCGGGGGCGAGGACCCGGGTGAAGAACGCCAGGCTGTCGCGGATCAGCGGCTCCAGCGGCACTCCGGCGAAGCAGTGGTCGGCCCCCTGTACCACCGACAACTCGACCTCGGCACCCGCCGTGGTCAACGCTGCGGCAAGTTCTTCGCTCTGCCCCACCGGTACGACCAGGTCCTGGTCGCCGTGGATCAGCAGCATGGGTGGGGCCTGGTCGGTGACGAAGGTGATCGGACTGGCCGCCCGCCCCAGCTCCGGATTCTCGGCCAACGGGGCGCCGATCAGCAGTGACTCGGGCGAGTCCGCCGCGTCGTGGTCGATCGTCCCGGACGGGTGTGCCTGCGACTGCATGGTCACCAGGTTCGACGGCGCGTACCAGCAGACTGCCGCCCGGACGCCGGTGTCGTCCTGGTCGTCCCCGGTCAGCGCGACCATCGCGGCCAGATGCCCACCGGCCGACTCGCCCCACACCCCGATCCGCTCGCGGTCCACGCCCACCGTGTCGCCGTGTCGGCGCAGCCAACGCACCGCCGCCTTGACGTCGTCGAGTTGGGCGGGGAAGTGCGCCTCCCCGCTGAGCCGGTACTGCGCGGAGGCGACAGCGAATCCGGAGCGGATGGCGGCGGTGAACGGGTCCGCTTCCATGAGCCAGTCGGCCGGCTGCTTGGGCGAACCGAACAACCACGCGCCGCCGTGGATCCACACCAGGACCGGGGCTGGTGTGGCGGCCCCGGTCGGCACGGCAAGGTCCAACGTCAGCGGGCGGAAGCCCGGGACCTCGTTGACGACGATGTCGCGGTGCTCAATCCGGTCGTTCCAGCGCGGGGGTTCCGAATCGGTCATCACTTCATCGTCGCACCGACGGTCCGGGCGTGCCGACCAGCCGGCCATCCCCGGATAGGAACCACCAGCGCCGGTACGCTCCGCGCCGGCCTCCGCCGAGTCAACGGCAACCCCGGCGGATAGATAGCCCATTGATACCGTAAGTCACGAGGGGGAAGGATGGAGCAGCACATGATCGTTCCGCAGGGGTTCCGCGCGGTGGTCGCGAACGCTGGGCTCAAGGACGACGAGGACGACTTCACCGCCCTGATCTCCGAGGTGCCTGCGGTCAGCGCCGCGGTGTTCACCCGCTCCCGGTTCGCCGGTCCCAGCGTCGTGCTCAGCCGTTCGGCGGCGTCGACGTCGTCTGCCCGCGGCGTCGTGGTGCTCTCCCGCAACGCGAACGTGGCCACCGGTAAGGAAGGGCTGGAGAACGCCCGCGAGGTGCGGTCCACGGTGGCTCGCGCCGTCGGGCTGGACGACGAGGATCTGCTCATCGCGTCGACCGGGGTGATCGGGAAGCAGTATCCGATGCCGAGGGTCCGACAGCGCCTGGCCGAGCTTCGGTGGCCCTTTCCGCCTGCCGATTTCGACCGGGTCGCACGGGCGATCATGACCACCGACACCACGCCCAAGGTGGTGCGGGTCAGCTGCGGCGCGGCGAGCATCGTCGGCGTCGCGAAGGGCGTCGGCATGATCGAACCGAACATGGCTACCCTGTTGACGTTCTTCTGTACAGACGCCCGCATCGAGCCGGTCGACCTGGACCGGGTGTTCCGGTCGGTCATCGCTCGCACGTTCAACGCGGTCAGCATCGACACCGACACCTCCACCAGCGACACCGCGGCCGTCTTCGCCAACGGCCTGGCCGGGCCGGTCGATCTGGACGAGTTCGAGCAGGCGTTGTACACCGTCGCACTGGATCTGGTGCGGATGGTCGCCCGCGACGGTGAGGGCGCCAGCAAGCTCATCGAGGTCCGGGTCAGCGGTGCCCGCGACGGCGAGCAGGCCAAGCGGGTGGGCAAGGCCATCGTCAACTCGCCGCTGGTCAAGACAGCCGTGCACGGCGCCGACCCGAACTGGGGTCGGGTAGCCATGGCGATCGGCAAGTGCGAGGACGACGAAGACATCGACCAGCAACGGGTACGGATCGGTTTCGGCGGTATCGGGGTCTATCCGACGCAGGCCACTGAGGAGACCCTGGTTCGGTTGCGGCGCCACCTCGAAGGCGACGACGTTGTGATCGAGGTCGACCTGGGGATCGGCGCCGACGCTTTCACCGTGTACGGGTGCGACCTCACTGACGGGTACATCCGGATCAACGCTGACTACACCACCTGAGCGACGACGCACTCGGGCGATTACTGCTGCTTCTCGGGCGTGGCGGGGCGGGCGCGGACGTGCAACCGCTCCCCCTGCGGCCCGAAGAGACTGAGGGCTTCGGCGGTGCCGGGGCCGGGGTTGAAGAAGAGGTGCGGAATGCGGGTGTCGAACTCGGCCACCTCCCCCGGGGTCAGCGTCAGATCACGGTCACCGAGCAGCAGGCGTAGCCGGCCGGAGAGCACGTAGAGCCACTCGTACCCCTCGTGGGCCTGCGGGATTCGGCCCCCGGCGGACGGGTCCGGCGGGAAGATCTGCTTGAACGCCTGGACACCGCCCGGTCGGCGGGTCAGCGGCAGGTACGTCACGCCGTGGATGACGATCGGTTTGGGGCGTACCCGGGGGTCGCCGGTGGCGGGGGCGTCGACCAGTTCGTCCAGCGCCACCTGGTAGGCCCTCGCCAGCGGGAGTAGCAGCTCCAGGGTGGGCCGACGGCTACCGGACTCCAGCCGGGACAGGGTGCTCACCGAGATGCCGGTCAGGTCGGCGAGCTGGGTCAGGGTGGTCCCGCGTTGGTGACGCAGGGCACGCAGCCGGGGGCCGACGGCCGCCAGCGCGGCGCTGTCCTCGTTTGCCATAACGGCAAGGATAGTTGCCACCTTGCCGAGGGCGACGGATGGTGGGCGCAGCCGACAGAGCAAGAGGGAGATATTCCGGTGGACGAGACATATGACGTGGTGGTGGTGGGCGGCGGCGCCGCAGGGCTCAGCGGGGCCCTGGCGTTGAGCCGGGCCCGACGGTCGGTGCTGGTGATCGACTCCGGTGAGCCGCGCAACGCGCCGGCCGACCGGATACACAACTACCTCGGCCGGGAGGGGACGCCGCCGGGCGAGCTGCTCGCGATCGGACGGGCCGAGGTGGCCGGGTACGGCGGGCAGTTCCGCGCCGGGCGGGTGCAGGCCGCGACCCGGGACGACGACGGGTTCCGGCTGAGCCTCGACGGCGGGGAATCGGTGCGGGCCCGCCGGCTGCTGGTGACCACCGGTCTGACCGACGAGTTGCCCGACGTGCCCGGCCTGGCCGAGCGGTGGGGTCGCGACGTGCTGCACTGCCCGTACTGCCACGGCTGGGAGGTTCGCGACCGGCGGATCGGCGTCCTGGCGACCAGCCCTCTGAGCGTGCACCAGGCCGAGATGTGGCGACAGTGGAGCCCCAGCGTGCTGCTCCTGCTGCACGACTCCCCGGCGCCGGACGCGGAGACCGCCGAGCGGCTCGCCGCCCGCAGCATCGCGGTGGTGCCCGGCCCGGTCGCCGCGGTGGAGGTGACCGACGACGCGCTGACCGGCGTACGGCTCGCCGACGGCCGGGTGGTGGCGCTCGACGCGATCGTGGTGGCGACGCGGCTGACTCCCCGCGCCGACGTGCTGGTGGGATTGGGTCTGGCCCCGGAGGAGGTGACGATGGGTGAGCACGTCATCGGTGCCCAGATCCCGACCGACGCCACCGGCGCGACGACCGTCAGTGGTGTCTGGGTGGCGGGCAACGTGGCCGACATCCGCAGTCAGGTGATCACGTCCGCCGCGGCCGGCCTGAACGCGGCGGCGGCGATCAACGCCGATCTCATCGCCGAGGAGACCCGCGACGCGGTGTCCGCGTACCGGCAGATGGTGGCCACGACGTTCGAGGAACCGGCGTGGGAGGAGCGCTACCAGTCCCGCCCCTCGGTCTGGAGTGGCCGGCCGAACCCGCAGCTGGTCGCCGAGGTCACCGACCTGGTCCCGGGGCGCGCCCTGGACGTGGGCAGCGGCGAGGGCGCCGACGCGGTGTGGTTGGCCGAGCGCGGCTGGCAGGTGACGGCGGTGGACATCTCCACCACGGCGTTGAGCCGGGCCGCCGCGCACGCCGAGGCCGCCGGCGTGGGCGACCGGATCGAGTTCACCCACGCCGACCTACGGGACAAGCCGCCCACCGAGGAGGCGTACGACCTGGTGTCCGCGCAGTTCATGCACCTGCCACCGGCGGAGCGGCGGGAGTTGTTCGGCCGGCTGGCAGCGGCGGTGGCACCCGGCGGCGTCCTGCTGATCGTCGGGCACCACCCGGCCGATCTGTGGGGGTCGGCGCACCGGATGCACATGCCGGACGCGATGTACACCGCGCAGGACGTGGCCGCCGATCTGGAGCCGGCCCACTGGGAGTTGCTGGCGGCGGAGGAACGCTCCCGCCTCGCGACCAATCAGAACGGCGAGGACATCACCTTCCACGACGCGGTCCTGGTGGCCCGCCGACGTTGACCTCGCGTCTCCCGCTGTTGACCTGCGTCGATCATGGAGTGGTGGTGGATGACAAAGGTGGTGGAGCACCACCTTTCCGGCACCAGGAGTCCATGATCGGCGCGGGATCGGGGCAAGGCGGGACGGCAACGTGAGAGGTGGTGGGGCAGGACTTCGCATGAGGTCCGCTCGGCGGTAGCGTTGCGCCACACTGACGGCCCGTGGGGCAGGCGACCGCCGACCCTGACGCCCCGATCGTACGGAGGATGGTGCATGTCCATCGGCGCTGAGCCGCACGCAGCACGCGACGATGCGGCCTCCCGGCCGAGCTTCGAGCTCACCCTGCGCGGATACGACAAACGTCAGGTGGACCGGCACCTGGAGCAGCTCGACGGCCAGATCGCGATGCTGAGCGGGGAGCACGGGCGCTCCGCCGTCCGCGTCCGTGAACTGACCGCCGAGGTTCAGCGGCTGCGCGCCGAACTGGCCGAGCTTCAGGAGCAACCCGTGCAGGTGGACCGCGCTTCGTTCCATGATCTGGGCCCGATGGTCGGCGAGATCATGGCGCTCGCCGAAAAGCAGGCCAGCATCATCACCGAGTCGGCCACCGACCGGGCCAACGAGCTACGCAGCGAGTCCGAGCGGATCCTCGCCGACACCCGTGAGCGGGCCGCGCAGGCACGTCAGGATCTGGCCGAGGAGCTGGCCGCCCGGCGGGCCGAGCAGGAGCAGGCGCACGAGGAACGGCGCACCCTGGCCGAGGCCGAATTGACCGCGATCCGCGAGCACGCCGAGCAGTTGCGGGCCGACGGTGAGGCCGTGCACGAGCGCGCCCAGCACGAGGCCAAACGGATCACCGAGCAGAGCGCGCAGCAGCTCAACCAGACCCGGGTCGCCGCCGACGCGCTGATGAAGTCGGCCCGCACCCAGATCCAGCAGGAACTCCAGTCGGCCCGCTCCAAGCACCAGCAGGAGATGGCCCAGTGGCAGGCCAACGTGGAGCGAGAGGTCAACGAACGGCGTACCGCCGCCGAGCAGGACATCGCCGAACAGCAGGCCGCCGCCGAGCAGGAGCTGGCCGAGGAGCGCAGCGCGACCGAACAGCAGATCGCCGCGCTGCTGGCCGAGGCGCAGCAGCACGTGACCGAGCTGCGCAACCGCGCCGACGAGCAGTCCGCCAGCCACCAGCAGCAGCTCGCCGCCCTGCAGAAGGAGCTTGAGGAGCGCCGGCAGGAGGCCGCCGAGCTGAACGCCGAGCTGGACACCGGCCGCCAGCAGCTCGCCGAGATCCGCCAGGAGGGCGAGACGCTGGAGAACGAGCTGTCCCGCATGCAGCAGCGACTCGGTGAGGTCCGTCGGGACCTGACCGCCGAAAGTGCCCGGTTGGACGAGGCCCGGCGGGCCGGGGACTCCGCCGAGCGGCACGCCAAGGAGGTCCGCGCCCGCGTACAGCGGGAGGCGAAGCGGGTGGCCGACCTCGCCGCCGCCGCGGTCATGGCCGCGGCAGCCGGCGGTACGGAGACCGCTGAGTACCCGATGGTCGGTTCCCGCTCCAGCGCCGACCGGCCCGCCCCGGAGCGCGTCGAGCGGCTCACCGTCGACCGGTACTCCGCGGAGCGCCCTACCGTGGACGATGCGGACACCGATCGCGCCACTGCCGACCGCGTTCCGCTCAACGCTGCACCTGCCGATCGGGGCTCGGCCGAGAACAGCTACGCCGACCTGACCCCGGTGGAACAGGCCAGTGGCGACCAGGCCCCGCCGGAGCACACGAACGGCGACCGGGCACCGGTGGAGCAGGCAGACGACGCGCATGCTGGCGCTGCGGCGGTCGGGGAGGAGTCGACGACGTCCGAACGTACGGCGGCCCGGGAGGTCAGCGTCGACGACACCGAGCGGACTTTCCCTCGGCACATCGGCACTGACGCACCGACGCCCGTGCCGTTCCTGGCCTTCGGGCAGCCGGTCAGCGAGAACGGCGCCGCCCGGCACTGACCTCAGCCGCGGTTGCACTCGGGCCCGGAGCGGGCCCGGGACAACCGCCCGCCGTCCTCGCGCGTCGGTACTCACGGAACGCCCGACCGCGCCGATCTTGCAATTTCGGTCGTCGAGATGCGCGCAATGCCCCCTTACGTCGGGACAGTAAGTGCAAGATCGCGGGACGGGGGCGGCCCGGACGGATTCTGGGCGGAACCGGGTCGCCTCGCAGGTTGGAGCTGGCAGGCTGGGCTGGCCGCCGCGCACCAGCGGTGGCCGCCGGCCTGGCCGGTGACCGAGAGGAGCGCCCGGTGACCGACCAACCGGAGGAGTTCGACCTGCTCGTCGTCGGTGGCGGCAAGGCCGGCAAGACGTTGAGCATGGACGTCGCCCGATCCGGGCAGCGGGTCGCCATGGTCGAGCGCGGCATGATCGGCGGCAGCTGCATCAACGTCGCGTGCATCCCGACGAAGGCGCTGGTGACCAGCGCGCGGGCCGCTCGGCAGCTGCGGGACGCGTCGGCGCTCGGCCTGACGGTGGAGGGCGGCCGGGTCGACATCGACCTGTTGCGCGCGCACAAGCAGGACGTGGTGGAGGGGATGGTCGCCGCCAACCGGCAGCAGTTCCTCGACTCCGGTCTGCACCTGGTGATCGGCGAGGCCAGGTTCGTCGGCCTGCGGACCGTACGGGTGGCATTCGCCGACGGCGGCGAACGGCTGCTGCGCGGTAGCGACGTGGTGATCAACACGGGCACCCGCCCCCATCTGCCGTCGGTGCCCGGGATGGCCGAGGCCGGGGTGCTCACCAGCGACGAGTTGCTGCGCCTGGACCGGCTGCCGGCCCGGCTGGTGGTGCTCGGCGGCGGCACCGTCGGGGTGGAGTTCGCGCAGATGTTCGCGTTGTTCGGCAGCGCGGTGACCCTGGTCGAGGGTGGTCCACGGCTGCTCACCCGCGAGGACCCCGACATCAGCGACGCGGTGATGCGCGTCTTCCTCGACGATGGCATCGACGTACGGGTGGGTGTGGCCGTCGCGCGCGTCGACCGGGAGGCCGACGGCTCGCTCCGGGTGACGCTGGACGACGGCAGCGTGGTGATCGGGGACGACGTGCTGGTGGCGGCCGGGCGGGAACCGGTCACCGACGGGCTCGGCCTGGACGTGGCCGGCGTACGGCTCAGCGAGCGGGGCTTCGTGGAGGTCGACGAACGCCTACGCACCAGCGCCGAGCGCACCTGGGCGGCCGGGGACGTCGCCGGCAGCCCGCAGTTCACCCACGTCTCGTTGGACGACTACCGGATCATCCGAGCGAACCTCGCGGGAGGCCGGCGCAGCACCGCCGACCGGCTGATTCCGTACACCGTCTTCACCACCCCGGAACTGGCGCGGGTCGGCCTGACCGAGACCGAGGCGCGCCGCGCCGGGTACGACATCCAGGTCGCCCACCTGCCGGTCGCCGCCATCCCCCGGGCACGCACCCTGCGCCAGACCAAGGGCATGTGGAAGGCGGTCATCGACACCAGCACCGACCGAATCCTCGGTGCGGCGTTGCTCGGCGCCGAGGCCGGTGAGGTGATCACCTCGGTGCAGCTGGCCATGCTCGCCGGGATGCCGTGGACCGCTCTGCGGGACGCGGTCATCACCCACCCGACCATGACCGAGGGTCTCAACCTGCTCTTCGCCTCGCTGGAGTCCAGCCCGGTCCGTTGAGCGCCGCGCGGCCCACCGACCCCAGGCCACGAAGCGGTCGTACAACTCGTGCGGGCTGGGTCCGTCGTGGGGGTTGAGGTGGTGAAGATCCTGGGTGGCCTCATAGAACATGCCTGCCAGGTAGATGGTCAATCCCGACGGGTTGTCATCGAACTCCGCCCTGAGCAGCAGCTTTGCGTCGTGGCAGGGCCACTGCTGGCCGTCCAGCCGGCAACGCCACACCGGGCGCAGCGGGGTGTGGCTCTCGCCGTCGTGCACCGGGTGGACCGTGAGTCCGTGCCGCTCCGTGTCAACCTCCAGGGGCTGATCCGCGCTCACCGCTGGCCGGCCAGGTTCAGGCGGATCGCCGAGGCGAGCACCTGGTGCTCGAAGCAGGACCCGGTGCCGCAGTCCGGAGGGTCCTGGCGGCGGCACACGTGCCCTCTCACCCAGACCCAGCCGCCGGTCGGCCCCTGACAGATGGCCACAACGATCACCACCTCGTCCCGTCGGGCGGGCACGGTGGGCTCGCACAGCCACTCCCCGGCCAGGAGCAACAGCTTGGTTCCGGCGGGCACCTCCACGTCGGCATCCCTTGCCGCCGCTCTCCCAATCCAGTTCATGAAGTCCGCCCCCAGGGCTTGTGTGTGGTGGCCGACCAGAGCGAGATTCCGGTCGGCCACCACATCCAGTGGCTACGACAGACCACGCCGTCCGGCAGCGATCCGCCGCGCCTATTCACGCCGTCCGAGATCGGCCGACATGGGTAGCGTGGCCGCTACGCTGCGGGGTGTGGCAGCCGTGAGCAGTGGGCCCACACGGGAGCCCACACGCCGGGGGTGAGATGGACGGTTTCGGGGGCACACTCAGACAGCACCGCAAAGCCGCCGGCTGGTCGCTGCGGAAGTTCGCCGAGCTGACGGCGTACGACTTCGGCTACCTCGGGCAGATCGAACGCGGCGACCGCCCCACCAACCCAGCGGTGGTGGCCGCCTACGACCGCGCGTTGTCGGCTGGTGGTGCATTGGAGAAGGCGTACGGCAGCAAGCAGGCAGGCGACAAGGACGTGCGCAGACGATCGGTACTCCAGGCAATGGGCGCGCTCGCCGCAGTGCCCGCGGTGGATCGTCTGGTGGGATGGGAGGTCCTGCGGCATGGAATCGGCGCCGCCGTCGATGTCGACTTCGATGAGTGGACCGAGATAGTCGCGGACTACGGACGTGGCTACTACCGCCAACCGCACGACCAGCTCATGGCGCAACTCGGGCGGGACCTGGCCGTGTTGCAGCACCAGATCGCCGCCGCCGACGAGCACCATCGTCCATTGCTGCTACGCGCCGCTGGCCGCCTGTCGGTCATTGTGGCGCTCAGCCTGAACGCGCGGGGGCAGACCGTGCTGGCTGGCAGGTGGCGGGCCAGCGCGAAGCGCATCGCCGACGAATCCGGCGATGCAGACACGCGGGTGCTCACCCGGGCGTGGGACGTGGTGAACGGCTGCTACGACGGTCGGGCACCGACCACGGTGATAGCGCTGGCCGACCAGGTGCTGCCGCTGACTGACGGTACGCCTTCGGCGGCGACGTGCGGGCTGCTCGCGGGCCGGGCGCAGGCACTATCGCTTGGCGGCCGGCACGCCGAGGCGGTGGCCTGCGTGCGCGCCCTCGCCGACCGGGTGGAGGAGCTGCCCGCCACGGTGACCGCCGACGTGGAGTCGCTGTGGGGATGGCCAGAGCACCGGCTACGGCACACCGAGTCGTGGGTGTATGCCCACGCCGGTGACCAGCATGCCGCCGAGGCCGCACAGCAGCGCGCCCTGGAGCTGTATCCGCCGTCGCAGCAGCGGCTACGAACGCAGGTGCAGCTACACCAGGCGGCGGCATTGTGCCGCAACGGGTACATCCCCGACGGGTTACGCCTCGCCGCGGACCTGCTCGACCAGCTACCCGCCGAACAGCACAATGAACTCGTACGGGCGGTAGCCCGGCACGTTGCCGCCGCCGTTCCCCAGGCCGAGCGACACCGGCCGGATTACGGCGAGTTGGTAGACCGGGTACGCGTCTAGCATCCGGGCATGGGCTTGATCTACACCACCAGCCACGGCCGGGACGCGGCCCGCTTCTTCGGACCGCTGGTCGACTTGTACGAGTGCGTGTACGCCGAGCCGCCGTACGAGGAAGGCCCCGACCAGGTGGCCCATTTCCGCGACCGCCTCCCCGGGGAGGCCGACCGGTCCGGTTTCACCCTCGTCACCGCCGCCGTCGAATCGTCGCTGGTCGGCGCCGCTTACGGGTGGACCATGTCGGCCGGCGACTGGTGGTCCCGAGCCGACGCCGACCCGCCCGCCGAGATTCGTGCGGCGGCGAAACTGGCCGTGATGGAGTGGATCGTCCACCCGCACCGCCGCGGCCAGGGCGTCGGCGTGGAGCTGATGCGCCGGCTGCTCGCCGACCGCTCGGAGCGGTACGCGACCCTCGCCTCGGATCCCCGCTCTCGGGCACGGAAGGTGTACGCGCGCAACGGGTGGCGGCAGGTCGGCACATCAGTCCTGCCCTGGGGTCCGCCCATGGACCTCCTCGTCCTCGACCTTGGCCCAAAGCCGGTCCGATGAGCGCCGCAGGGCCCGCCCAGGCGACCGCTAACCGGCGATCTCGTCGCGTACCCGTTGTTGGAAGGCGCGGGCCTGCGCCCCGGTGGGCGGCTGCCCGCCGTGGCGTGCGGCGACCGCCTGACGGATCACCTCGGCCCGGTCGCCGGCGTCGATCAGCCGCTGGCCGGCGGCGACCTTCGCCAACCAGACGCCGTGGCGGTGGCGCACCAGCGACCGGCAGGCGCCGAGTACGGCGTCCTCGGTGCCGGGCGCGGGTTGGTCGGCCGGCGGTGTGGGCAGGGCGAGCCACCAGGACAGCGCCTCGATGAGCAGCCGGCGCAGGTCGGCCGGCGCGAGGTCGGCGAAGGCCTCCCCCGCCGGCGGGCCGAGCAGTGGGAGTCCACTCTGGTGCAGGATGCTGCGATCGAGGCCGTACCAGAACCGGCCGTCGGCGGCCGGGCGGTCGGCGGGGTCGAGGGTGCGCCGGAACGGCATGCCGGCCCCGGTGTTCAGTTCGACCTCGAAGCCGGGCTCCGGGGTGCCGGAGGCGGCCACCGCCCGGTCGTAGACGACCAACTCCAGTCCGCGTGCGGGGCAGGGCAGCGCCTCGTGCCGCAGCCGGGCGACCAACGTCTGCTTGGCGGCCTCGGTGAGCGGTCCGACGCTGAGCAGCGCCACGTCCACGTCGCTGCGGCCGGGCTGGTAGGCCCCGAGCCCCACCGAGCCGGCCGCGTACGCGCCGACCAGGTCGGCGCCGAGCACCTCCCGGGCGGTGCTGACGAGGTCATCGAGGTAGCGCTGAAGATCGGAGTCCACGGGCCATCATGACGCACGGGTCGGCCCCCGGGAGGGGCTACCCCGCGTAGAGCAGCAGCAGCCCGGCGACGGTGTAGGCGACCATCAGCGCCAGCAGGGGTAGTTGGCCGGCCACCGCCCGGGCCCGGGGGAACAGGTACAGGGCGCGGTCGTGGGCCAGCAGCGTGCCGAGCAGGTGCCCGAGGATGATGACGGTGATCTGGAGGGTCGCCACCCCGGAGGGCGTGATCAGCGCGGTCTGCGGTTCCCAGTCGGCGGTGCCGAGCCAGTTGGCGCCGGCGCCCAGGGGGTCGGAGAGCAACGCGACGGTGCGCTGGCCCTCCAGGATGAGCAGCGAGTAGTAGTGCGCGACCACGTACCCCACCGCGATCGGCACGATGGAGTGGGCGATCTCGCCCGGCACCGCACGCGCATCGGTCGCGTCGGCGCGACCGATGCGCGCCGCGGCACCGGTGGCGGCGAGGTACGCCACCGCGACGGCGGCGATGACGAGGCTCAGACCGGCGCTGCCGGTGACCGCCGGGTGCAGGCCGTTCTCCTGGCTGAAGCGCAACCAGCCCGGCGCGTTGGAGAGGCTGTCGTACATTGTCGAGCCGAGCAGCACGATCACCACGGCGACCAGCCCGGGGCGGGGTCGCAGGCCGGCGATCCCGTCGAGCGGGTTGCGCCAGACCAGGACGCCGTCGGCGGCCCGGCCGAGTGGGGCGAGCTGACCGATCACTGTGCTGTACGCCTCGAACGGGTCGGCGTGGTCGAACCAGCCCGCGCCGAACAGCACCGCGCCGGCCAGCAGGACCACCGCGTACCCGGCCAGCCAGGCGGTGATGACCGGCAGGGTGGCCCGGTCGGGGGCGACCAGTTCCAGCCAGACGAACCCGAACACTGTGGCGGCGGCCGGCCACCAACCGACGCTGTCGGGCAGCTCACGGAACCCACGGTTCGGGTCGCGCCGCGCCGCCAGCGCCGCGAGCAGGTGCACCGTACGCAGCGGGTTGACCGCCCGCCAGATCGGGCCGAGCAGCAGCGACAGCGGGGCCAGCCCGACCCAGAGCAGCACGTAGAGCGCGCCAGCCGTCGGGTTGTCAGCGGTGTCCGGCCCGCCCAGCAGACCGAGGCAGAACCAGGCGGCGGCGAGCAGGCCGAGCCCGCGCAGCGTCCACCGGAACGCGGGCGCGTCGACGAGTCGGGCGAGCCACCGCGGCACCGGGCGACCGCCGGCGGCGTCCCGGTCGAGCCGGGGTTCGCGCCAGAGCAGGCCCAACGCCACGAACGTGACGACGAGGGTCAGCGCGGCGGCGACGACGAGCTGCGGCAGTGTGATCGGCAGGTCCTGGCGGCCACCGACGCCGTGTGCCAGCAGCGTGGGAGCGGCCGTCATGTCGTTCAGCGGACGACGAGCTGGAAGAGCACCAGCTCGGACTCGTGCGTCTCCACCTCGAACAGCCCGGTCTTGTCGGCACGGAGCTCCACCGAGCCGGGCGTCCCGGCCGGCAGCCGGGCGCCCACGTCGTAGCCGTGCACGTGCAATTCGTCGGACACGTCGGAGGTGACGGTGATCCGGACCAGCTGGCCCTTACTGACGGTGACCCGTCCGGTCGGCGGATCGACCCGCTTCTTCGCGATCGTGACGGTGATCTGTTGGTCCACCGCGGTGGTGCTGGTGGAGGCGCTGGGCGTGCTGGTGGCCGTCGGGGTCGGCGCGGTGGCGGTGGCGCTCGACGGGGCCGCGGACGTCGGCACCGTCGAGGGGGTGGCCACCGAGGGGTCGTCGTCCTGCCCGCAACCGGCGAGGAGCAGGGCTGCGAGGGCGACGGCGGCGAGGGCGACGGCGGTCCGGGCGGCGGGGGTACGGACGAACACGGGCGGACTCCGAACGACGCGAGGGGGGACGGGTGTCGGGTTGATCGTCGGGGAGGAGAACTCTACGTCTTGTTCGGTGCCGGGGAAATGACCATGATGAACCAATGCGATCGAAGCTGGTCACTGTGCGTAAGGTCCTGAGCCGCGTCGTGGCGGCGCTGGCGGCGACCCTGCTGGTGTCGTTGCTGCTGCCGGTCGCACCGGCGTCCGCGCACGGCCAGCTGGCGACCTCCACGCCGCTGAAGGGCACCGTCGTACGCGAGCCGCTGACCCAGTTGGCGTTGTACTTCACCGAGAAGCCGGCGTCCAACGCGCACTTCGCCATCAGCGGTCCGGACGGGTCGCGAGTGGACAGCGGTTGGTCCTACGGTGAGCCGAAGCGACTGGACAAGCCGGTCACCGAGTACTTCATGGTCAACGGCGTGTTCGAGCCACGGCTCTACCACACCGGCTTCCCGGCCATGGTGACCGTCGCGCACTGGCCGGCGAAGGGCCGCTACACCGCCAGCTACCTCTCGGTCGCCTCCGACGGCGAGGCGGTGCGGGGCGAGGTGACCTTCGACTACCAGGGTCCGGGCACGCCGGCCCCGGCTGGTTGGTCGGCACCCACGGCGGGGCCGGATCCGGCGCTGCTCGCCCAGGCCGAGGGCGAGGGATCGACCACCCCCGGTGCCACCGGGAGCCCGGTCGCCCCCACCGGCGCTGCGGCGGACGACCCGGCCGGCGCCGCGCAGGAGCAACGCGGCGGCGGGTTCCCGGCCTGGTTGGTCCCGGCTCTGATCGTCGTCGTGGTCTCGGCGATCGTGCTGGTGGCGGCCCGCCGTCGACCCGCCACGCGCGGAGCCACCACGCCGAGCCGTCGGCCGGCCGGCTCGGCAGGCAAGGGTGGCACCCCGGGCCGCAGGGCCGCCACGCCGGCCCGCAAGCCCGGCAATCGGTCCAGCGGTCCGGCCCGACGCGGACGGCGGTAGACCGTCCGCAATAGCCGGGCATTCTTCGCGTACCCTCGCGAACTTTCGCACGGACATAGGAAACTTTTGATGTATCGAGGCGAAGCCATGGACAGTCCAATCGAAACGCCTTAATGTTCCGAGCCATCCACCCGGTGTTTCCGCAACGTCACTCGTCGGCGTCGAGGACGTTACGGAGCCGGGCCGACGGTCATCCTCACCGCTGATCCACGCCGGCCGTCGGACACTCCACTGCCTCCTGGAGGAACGATGGGCACACGCCTGCTACGCCGACTCCACCATCCCGTCCTGGGTGCGCTGGCACTCGTCCTCGCCGCCGGTCTCTGGGCCGTCCCCGCCAATGCCGCCCCCGCGCAGGAACCGGGCGTCACGCTGCGCGTCTTCGACGTGCAGGTGGCGCTGTCCGAGTTGTGCACGCTCAAGCCCGCCCAGACCCCGAACGTGGACAAGCTGATGTCCACCATCAACTGGACCTCGGCGGCCGACTTCGGCTTCGAGGACAACTTCGTCTCGCAGGTGCTCGGCAACATCACCACCACCCAGGCCGGCAGCTACACCTTCCGGCTCAGCAGCGACGACGGCTCCAAGCTGTCGATCGACAACGCCGTGGTGATCAACCATGACGGCCTGCACGGCGCCACCCCGCCGAAGGAGGGCGCTGTCACCCTCACCGCCGGCCTGCATCCGCTGCGCATCGACCACTTCGAGCGTGGGGGCGGGCAGCAGATCACCCTGGAGTGGAAGACTCCTGGTTCGTCGACCTTCGTCGTTGTACCGAACTCCGCGCTGAGCACCGACGCCGGCGTGGTACGGGTGACCGCACCCGGACGCAAGGAGTGCGAGGGAATCGCCGACACCCCCGGCGACGGCCTGCCGCTGACCGGCGTGCACCCCGGCTACACCCTGACCAACCTGCGGCCCAGCGGCTTCCAGCCGAAGGTCACCGGCATGGACTGGCTGGCCGACGGCCGTCTGGTCATCAGCACCTGGGGCGGCAGCGACCAGTCCGGCACCTCCCAGGACGGCGAGGTCTGGATCCTCGGCAACACCGGCGGGTCGACAACCCCGGGCAACGTGACCACCAAGAAGATCGCCGGCGGCCTCAAGGAACCGATGGGGCTCAAGGTCGTCGACGGGGTGGTCTACGTGACCGAGAAGCAGCGGCTGACCCGGCTGGTGAACACCGGCGGTGACGAGGTGGCCGAGCGTCTGGAGACCGTCGCCACCTGGCCGTACGGCGGGAACTTCCACGAGTTCGCCTTCGGTCTGCTCTACCAGGACGGGTTCTTCTATCTGAACCTGTCGGTGTCGATCAACTCCGGCGGCGCCACCACCAACCCGCAGCCCGCCACCAACCGGGGCACCACCCTCAAGGTCAACAAGGACACCGGCGCGGTCAGCTACGTCGCCGGCGGTCTGCGTACGCCACACGGCATCGGCTGGGGCCCGGAGGGCGGCATCTTCGTCACCGACAACCAGGGCGGCTGGCTGCCCTCGTCGAAGCTGGTGCACGTCAAGCAGGGCCGGTTCTTCAACCACTTCACGAACCCGGCGGGTCCGTTCGACACCGCTGCGGTCACGCAGCCGGTGCTCTGGATGCCGCAGAACGAGATCTCCAACTCGCCCAGCACGCCGCTCTACCTGACCAGCGGGCGCTACGCCGGCCAGTTCGTCATCGGCGACGTGACCTACGGCGGCCTGCAACGGGCGAATGTGGAGAAGGTCAACGGCGAGTACCAGGGCGCGCTGTTCCGGCTCACCCAGGGCCTGGAGGCGGGCGTCTCCGAAGTGAACGTCGGCCCGGACGGCGCGATCTACGTCGGCGGGCTCGGCGCGGGCGGCAACTGGGGCCAGACCGGCAAGCTGTCGTACGGCCTGCAGAAGCTCACCCCCAACACCGCCACCACGTTCGAGATGCTCGCGATGCGCGCCACCACGACCGGCTTCGAGGTGGAGTACACCGAGCCGGTGTCGACGGCGACAGCCACCGACCTCGCCGCGCGCTACAAGCTCAAGCAGTGGCGGTACGTGGCGACGTCGAACTACGGCGGTCCGAAGATCGACGAGGAGACCCTGACCGTCACCTCGGCCACCCTCTCGGCGGACGGCAAGAAGGTCAGCCTCACGGTGCCCGGTCGCAAGGCCGGCCGGGTGGTGCACCTACGGTCACCGCGCCCGTTCACCTCGACCAGCGGCCAGTCACTGTGGAGCACCGAAGCGTGGTACACGCTCAACTCCATCCCGGGCAGTCCCCCGCCGCCGACCGGCGGCACCATCACCGGCGTCGGCGGCAAGTGCCTGGACGTCGACAACGCGGGCACCGCCGACGGTACGAAGATCCAGCTCTGGACCTGCAACGGCACCACCGCGCAGTCGTGGACGAAGGTCGGCGACACGTACCGGGTGCTGGGCAAGTGCCTGGACGTGGACAACGGCGGCACCGCCAACGGCACGAAGGTTCAGCTCTGGACCTGCAACGGCACCGCCGCGCAGGTCTGGCAGCCGCAGGCCGACGGGTCGATCCGCAACCCGCAGTCGGGCAAGGTTCTGGAGGCCGCCGGCGGTAGCAGCGCCGACCGCACCCAGATCCAGCTCGGCACGTACGCGGGCGGCGCACACCAGAAGTGGGTGGTCAGCAGCGGGGTAACCGGCTGACCTCGGGCGAAAGGTGCGCGGTCTGACCGGCGGGTCAGGCCGCGTTCCCGCCCGGACGGGCTGGCCGTGGGTCAGGGGCCGTGCGGCAGCGGCTGCGCCAGTGCCCGCAGGTCCGCCGGGAGTTGAGCCAGGGCGTCCTCGAACTCCCGGTGCCCGACCACCCGGTGCATCGTCTGGAGCACCGCGCGGGTGCCCCGCTCGGCGGCCGGACGGTCGATCCCGGCGCGGTCGGCGACCCGGCTCAGGAACTCGTCGTAGCCGAACGTTTCCGGCGGCTCGGCGGCCTTGACCAGCAGCGGGCTCAGCTCGTCGGCCAGGTGGGGGGCCAACGCGCCCGCCTCCCCACCGCTGAGCCGCTCGGTGAGGGTCCGCAGGACCGCCTCGGTGAGCGAGCGCGCCTGCTCCGGCGGGAGACCCGCCCGTGCCGCAACCTTGTCGACGAACGCCAGCTCGGCCATGCCCCCGCCCTTCGCTTTCGGAAACGCGTGGCTACCCGGGCCCACCGGCAGCAAACCCGGCAGCCGCAGCGGGGCTGGTTCTGCTGGTTGCTCCGCGCGGTGCCGTCAGCTTCTCGTACGGTGGGGTCGGACCGGGAACCCGACGGCTGCCCGACGGCGGCCCGTGCCGCAGGAGGAGCAGATGGCCCTCGACCTGCCCGACGTGATCGACCGGTACTTCCGGGCCGTCAACGACCGGGACCTGGACGCCTTCGTCGCCTGCTTCGCGGACACGGCGAGCGTCGCCGACGAGGACAAGCTGTACGACGGGCGGGCCTCGATCCGCGCCTGGCGACAGAAGACGATGGACGCTTACTCGTACACCGCCGAGCCGGTCCGGGTCACGTCGCAGGCGGGCGACTCGTACCTGGCCATCACCCGGGTGTCCGGCGACTTCCCCGGCAGCCCGATCGAGCTGCGGTACCGGTTCACGCTGCGCGACGGGCTGATCGGCGCCCTGGACATCCGCCCCTGACGCCGAGTTCCGCTGCCGGAGCGGCGATGCTGGTCGGGCCGGCCCGCAGGTGATCAAGCGCCGAACGGACGAGACAGTCAAGAGGGCAGTGGGTGACATGATGTGGCGGCAACAGCTGTCGCTACGAGAAGGGTTCCGGCTGCCCGATGGCGCACTTCGAGGCTCGCACGTCAACGACACCCGCGCGGAACGCGGTGCCGCTGGCCGGGCAGCCGCACCGGGCGGGCTGATGCCGGGCGAGCGACGGGAGACCGTGGCCGAGCAGAGTGTCCCCACCCACGCCGCGGACACCATGGCGTATCAGGTCGCGACCGACATACGAGCGCTGCGCGCGTTCGTCAGCGCCGGGGCGCTGGCCCGTGGCCTGTCGGCCGAGCGGGTGGAGCTGTTGACGCTGGCGGTCAGCGAGCTGGCCACCAACACGTTGCAGCACACCACCGGCGGCGGCTGGGTACGGCTCTGGGCCGAGCCGGGTCAGCTGTTCTGCGACGTGGTCGACCAGGGTCCGACGCGGGCGTTCGGCCGGAGCATGCCGGCCGCCGACTCGGTACGGGGTCGCGGGCTGGCGATCGTGGAGCAGATCTGTGACGAGGTCGCGGTGCTCACCAGCCCCGGGGAGACCGTCGTACGGATTCGCCTGAGTCTGTGAACGTCGGCGGCGATCCCCACCCGCCCGGGCCGGGTTGGCTGCCACAATGCGGACAGGCCGGGCCGACTGTGGCACCGGGTCGGACCCGAACGGGAGGACGCCACGATGCCGGACAGCGCACGCGAGGCCGAGCTGCTCGACGCCGAGCGCACCCTGCAGGCCGCCCAACGGGCCGGTGACGTCGCCGCCCTCGATCAACTGCTGGTCGACCAGCTGATCGCCATCGGCCCGGACGGGCGTACCCACAGCAAGCAGGATGACCTGGCCGCCCACCGGGACCGCCGCTCGGTCGTCGAGGAGTTGGTGGAGGAGGAGCTGGACCTGCTCGTCGTCGGTGCGACGGGGGTGACGTTCTTCCTGGGCCGGGTGTCCGGGGTCTTCGAGGGGGCGCCGTTCGCTGCGCGGCTGCGCTACACCCGGACGTGGGTCCACGACGACCCGCACGGCTGGCGGGTCCTGGCCGCACACATCAGCCCGGTCTGACTCAGCTGCTGTCCTCGTCGTCCTCGTCGAGCAGGCCCTGCTCGTCGAGGAACGCGAACCACCGGTCGTCGGCGGGGGTCAGGTCGGCGTAGCCCGGCCCGAGCAGGTAGTAGTCCACGAAGGATTCCACGTCGGGGGCGAGCTCCTCGAACGCGTCGGACATGAACCACTCGGTGCCGTTCGGTGGGAAGTACCAGATCGCGCCCGTGCCACGATCCATGAAGATCGGCTCGTCGCTGCGGACGCCGACCACCAGCCAGCCTGCCCGGTCCTGCGGGATGGACGAGAAGTCCGGCGCGTAGTCCAGGTGGTACTGGATCCCCGCGAGGGTCGACGAGGACGCCAGCTCCACCCGACCCGCCCGCAGCCCGTCGGCCACCAGCAGGAGGTCCCGCAGGTCGGCCGGGAGCCCCGCCGGTAGGGCGTCGATGGCCGCCCCCTCGCCGAACTGGGCGTAGGCCAGGCTGTCCGGCAGATCGGCCAGCTCAGCCCGCAGCTCCTCGATGAGCTGCCGCAGCTCGAGGTTCAACGCACCACCTCTGTTCGGATGAGGTCCCGTCCGGCACTGCCCCGGCTGCCCGGAGATCCGCGAGCCGATGCGCGGTTTGGTTCTACCACGCACCAGCTCGCCGGAGCGTCACCTCGCCGAATCCGCCAGCCGGGCCGTCACCACAAGCTCGTCGAGCTGAGCCGACCCGGCAGCTTGCTCCGGCAGCCGGCTGTCGTGCTGCGCCTCGTCGAGTCGCGACGCCAGCTCAGCCAGATCCCGGCCGAGGACCGGGCCCGCGACCATGCCGTTCAACCCACCGTGTTCGGCGGACCGCTTCGCCGCGATCAGCTCAGGAAGGTACGCCGGCGCCGCCTCGGCGAGCAGCAGGCTCGGCAGGTGCGCCAGCATCCGGCCGGTGCGCATCAGGTGCACGCCGGTGAGCAGCGCCCGGAAGGCGTAGAGCAGTGGTTTCAGCTCGCCGGTCGTGTCGAACAGCCGCCGCTGGGTGGCGGCGAAGCCGCGGTAGTGGTGCGCGTGGTGCCGGGTCAGCACCAGCGGTGCCAGCTCGACCAACGCGGCGTGCACCGTCGTGGTGTGGACCACCAGCGGTGACAGCAGCTGTTCCAGTACGTAGCCGTTGCGCCGCAGCATCAGCCGCACGAACTTGCGCAGGTCGTGGGTGACCAGGTCCAGCTCCACGCCGTCGCGGTCGGTCATGACCGTACGGGTCTCGGTGGGCTGCGCCAGCCCGATCAGGTCCTCGACCGGAAGCAGATGCGCGCCGCGCAGGTCGACGTCCGAGTCGGTGGACGGGAACCCGTACAGGTGGGCGCCGGAGACGGTGGCGAACACCAGCGGGTGCGGCTGCTCGGCGACGATGGCGGTCAGGTCGACGCCGACCGGCAGACCCGCGGCCTACCAGGCCGTCACGCGGAGCACCGCACGGAGCGTTCCCGGACGGAGATCAGCCACTGTTCGACCCTTGCCTCGTCGGGCTGGTCGGGTAACGGGCTGGTGGCCAGGTCCGCGGTCATCCGGCTGACGAGGCGGTCGCGCCAGGTGACGATTTCGGCCCAGGGCACCTCACCCGCCTTGACCGCCAGCAGGCGGTCCCGGTCCACGCCCACGTCCAGCACCAGGCGGCCGGTGCGGACCAGGTCACCCCCGGCGGTCAGCAGTCGGATCAGGTGCATCACGTGCCGCCACGTCGGAACGCCGGTGCGGGCGATCCCACGCTCGGCCTTTCCGAACTGGGCGGTGGCGTACCGCAGGTAGGTGTCGGCCACCCGTCGGGACAGGAAGGCCGGCGTGAGCGCCCGGAGTTCCACGCCCAGTGGGGTGCACGTTTCGACCAGCGGAGAGTGCAGCACCTCCAGGACCGTGGGATTCGCCGCCAACCCGAGCGTGCAGACCCGCTCCACCTCCCAGCGCACCTGCTCGTCGAGCGGCCCGTCGTGGTGGCGCGCAGGTTTCCGCAGCCCCCAGAACGCCGAGGCCGGCAGTGCGTACACCCCACGGCGGTCGGTGTCCGATGCCGCGCCGGACAGCCCGAACGCGCGGGAACCGACGACCACCTGCAAGATCGTGTGGTCGTCGACCAGCTGATCCGTCAGCGTGTGCTCCACTGCCGCCGCCTCCCCCGAGCGTTGCGCCGACCGCCTGGGCGGCCGTTGTCCGGTGCACACCATGCCGGTCCGGGAGTGCTGACGTCGAGCCCTTTCCTCAGCTCACGACGGCGTCGATCGCGCCGACGCGCAGGGTGCCGTCGTTGAGGGGTGTGCAGCGGATGCCGCCGGTGGTGCGCAGAGCCTTCCACGTCCCCGGGCCGACGGTGACGTCCATCCAGGCGCACGGTCGGGCCGCCCGGTTGACCCGCAGGCTGACCGGGCCGTCGCCGGAGTCCAGCACCAGCACTCTGCCGATCAGCTCGTCCACGGCGATCCCGGTGGTGAGGATGTTGCGCCGCACCTCGGCCAGGCCGACGCCGACCGGCAGTGACTCCCGGGCGATGACGGTGACGCTGGCGTCGCGGTGTGCCTGCTGACCGAAGTACCGGTCGCCGACGATGCCGAGGCCGGCCCGGATCCGGACGGCGTCGACCAGCTCGCCGGGTGGGGCCGGGGCCGGGCCGTCGGCGGGCCGGCCCAGGAAGCGGTGCACGGGCGAGGCCAGCAACTCGACGATCTCCGGCATGGCAGGAATTCTACGAATCGGACAGGGCCTCCGGGGCAGGTCGGCGGATGCGCGGTGCCGCCTCTCTTGCCAGGCGACCTCCACTGTTCTATAACTGTTACATGAGTTCTATAACACTACGACCGGCAGGCGTTCCGGGGCGATACGGGAGCTACGGCGGGCGGTACGTGCCGGAGTCTCTGATCCCCGCCTGCGAGGCGGTCGCCGAGGCCTTCTCGCAGGCGTGGGCCGACCCCGGGTTCCGCGGCAGTCTCGCCGCGCTGCTGTCGGCCCACGTGGGACGGCCGACACCGCTGACGCCGGCCGTACGACTCTCGACCGAACTCGGTGTGACGGTGCTGCTCAAGCGGGAGGATCTGACACACACCGGATCACACAAGATCAACAATGTGCTCGGGCAGGCGTTGCTGGCCCGACGCATGGGGCGTACGCGTCTGATTGCCGAGACCGGGGCGGGCATGCACGGCGTCGCGACGGCGACGGCCGGCGCCCTGCTGGGCTTACCGGTGAAGGTGTTCATGGGCGAACGCGACGTGGAACGCCAGGCGCACAACGTCTTCCGTATGCGGCTGCTGGGTGCCGAGGTCGTTCCGGTGACCACCGGCAGTCGGACGCTGAAGGACGCCACCAGCGAGGCCATGCGCCACTGGGTGACAGACGTCGACGAGGCGTACTACTGCGTGGGCTCCGTCATCGGTCCGCACCCCTATCCGATGATGGTCCGCGAGTTCCAGCGTGTCATCGGTGACGAGGCCCGGCGGCAGTGCGCGGCCGAGCTGCCCGCCGCCACCCCCGACTACGTGGTCGCCTGCGTCGGCGGGGGCAGCAACGCGGCGGGCACGTTCGCCGGGTTCGTCGAGACCTCGGCGAAGCTCGTCGGGGTGGAAGCCGAGGGCGGCTCCGGCGCGACGAACGGGGAGATCGGCGTCCTGCACGGCTTCCAGTCGCTGTTCCTCCAGGACGAACACGGGCAGATCAAGGAGGCGCACTCGATCGCCGCCGGGCTGGACTACCCCGGCGTCGGCCCCGAGCACGCGTACCTGCGCGATCTGGGGCGCGCCCGGTATGTCACCGCCTCCGACGGGGAGGCGATCGCGGCCGCGGTCCGGCTCGCGCGCTCGGAGGGCGTGCTGCCCGCCATCGAGTCGGCCCACGCGCTCGCCTGGGTCGTCCGCGCCGCCGGCACGCCGGAGCTGCCCAGAGGATCGACAGTGCTCGTCACCCTCTCGGGGCGCGGCGACAAGGACATCACCACCCTGATCGCGGAAGCGGAGCTCGCATGAAGCTACTGATGCCCTACATCACGGGCGGGATCGTGCCCGGCTGGACGGCGTACCTGGACGCCTTCGAGGACGCCGGAGCCGACATGGTCGAGGTCGGGCTCCCGTTCTCCGACCCGACGGTGGACGGCCGCACCATTCAGGAGGCCTCGGACACGGCGCTCGCCCGAGGCACCACGCCCGCCTCGGTCCTGGAAGACCTCGCCACAGCGCGGACAGGCATCCCTATCGTCGCCAGCACGTACGCCAACATCGCGCTGCGGCCCGGGTTCGGCGACGCGCTGACGGCGGCCGGGGTGACCGGGCTGATCGTGCCCGACCTGCCCCTCGACGAGCTGGCCGGGCTGGACGTGCCGGGCGTCCAGGTGAGCCTGCTCGCCTCCCCCGCCACGCCGGACGATCGGCTCGCCGAGATCGGCCGAGGCAGTCAGGGTTTCGTGTACGCCATCTCGATCATGGGCACGACCGGCGAACGCGACCGGCTCGCACCGTCGGCCGTCACTCTGGCCGCCCGGCTCAAGCAGATCACGGACCTACCCGTGCTGCTGGGCTTCGGCATCTCCACCCCGGAACAGGCGGGCGAGGCCGCGGCGGTCGCCGACGGAGTCATCGTCGGCGCGGCCGTCATGCGACGCATCCTCGACGGGGCGGGTCCCACCGAGGTCGGCGCCTTCGTGGCGTCGCTGCGGGCCGCGTTGTCTCAGGTGGCCACCGTGCGATGATCGGCGGTGGCCGTCGATGACGGGAGCGGACAGTCGACGCATCGGGAGACAGAACAGTGGCACGCTACCGGGCCATCGCCGCCGACCTCGCCGCCAAGATCCGCGACGGTCGCTACGTGGCGGGTGAGGCGTTGCCCGCGCAGCGCGAGCTGAGCACGGCGTACGGCGTCACTCTGATGACGCTGCGGCAGGCCCTGCGCGAACTGAGCGCCGAGGGCCTGATCGTCCAGCGGCCCGGCAAGGGCACCTATGTCGCGCCTGCTCATGCCGCGTACCAGCTCGGATCGTTGCGGAGCTTCGGCGACGACCTGCGCGAGCAGGGCCACGAGGTCCACACGACGGTGATCTCCCGCGCGCAGCGCCGCGTGCCCTCGCGCGTCGCGGCCCGGCTGCGGGTTCGCGAGGCCGAGACGGGGCTGCGCCTGGAGCGGGTCCGCGCGTTCGCCGGCCGCCGCGCCATTCATCAGATTTCCTGGGTACGCGAGCCGCACGCGAGCCGGTTGCACGACGTGGACTTCACCGGCACCTCGTTGTACGCGGCCCTGGCCGACCTGGGGGTGGTGGTGGCCCGGGCGGCGGAGACGATCCGACCGGAGGTGCTGAACGCGGACGTGGCCCGGCATCTGGACGAGGCCGAGGGGGCGCCGGTGCTGGTCAGTGACCGGATCACGTACGCGCCCGACGGGACGGCCCTGGTGACCGACCGGGCGACGATGCTGGGCAGCATGATGCAGATCACCGCCGACCGGGCCGCCACCGGGTTGTCTCTCCACTACGGAGCGGTCTAGCCGGTCCGGCGTGCTCCTCGCCGTTGATCTCGCACGGTCACGACTGTTGCTCGGTGGGGACGGCGGCGTGAGCCGTCACCGTCCCCACCGTGACCCGGTTCAGGCCGGCGTGCCGGTGACGGTCAGGTTGCGCAGTCGGCCCACGTTGTCGAACGAGCCGAAACCGACCCGCCCCGAGCCGAACGTGGTGTCCTTCGCGGTCAGCAGCGGGTCCCGGTGCCCGTCGACGTAGACGGCGATCTCGCCGGTGGCCGGCAGGTGCACCACCCGGACGCGGTGCCACCTGGCGTCGGTGATCGCCGGGTTGGCGCCCCGGGACCGGCCGTTCCACTGGTGGTCGATGCGCTCCCGGTCGGCGTTGTCCACCTTGAAGATGCCGTTGTGCGGATAGATCGTGTTGTCGGTGGAGAGGTGGGCGTAGTAGAACTCGGTGTCCGAACGCCAGCCGAAGACGATGATCACGTCCCGGTTGGTGACCTCCACCGGTGTGTCGAGTCGTACCTGGGCGTCGACCTGCACCGACGACCACGCCGGTCCGTTGGTCAGCACGGCGTACTCGAAGGGCCGGCGCGGGCCCGGCCGGCTCTCCCCGGCCTCGGCCAGGATGACCTGGTCGTGGGTGAACTGCCACTTCGCCGGTGTCACCGGTGCCCAGTTGGTGGCTCCGGTGGTGCGGCGGAGGGTGACGTCCCCGACGTCACCGCTGGCGAACTCCCGGGTGCCGGTCACCTTCCAGACCTTTCCGTTGGCCTTCGCGACGACGTAGAGCTCACCGGCGGCGTCGGTGCCGAAGCGCAGGTCCACCCGGTTGGGGTCACCGGGCGCGCCCGGTGCGGACAGGTCGCCCACCTGATCGCCCAGCGGGTCGGCATCGTCCTGATCAGCGGCTCCGGCTACGACGACCCACGGATGGAGAGCGCGGCGCGCGCCGAGCTGGCCGCGTTCCAGAACCACGGCGGACGGGCCGCTGCCATCGGGCGGCACGCGCTCGGGGTCGACGCCGTCCTGCCGGACAACGAGGCCGGCGGCCACGCGCTCGCTCAGCACCTGATGGATCTCGGCCACCGGCGGATCGCGGTCGCCGCGGGCAGGGCGGGCCTCACCACCGTCGCCGACCGGCTGGCCGGAGTGTCGTCGGCCCTGCGGGAGCGCGGGCGGCCCACCACCGACCTCGCCGTCGTGCACAGCGACTTCACCCGCGGCGGTGGACGCGCCGCCGCCGAGCAGATCCTCAACGACCACCCCGGGACGACGGCGATCATCGCGCTCAACGACGTGATGGCCATGGGCGTGCTGTCGACGCTGCGGTCCCGCCGCGTGCCGGTGCCCGCGCGGATGTCGGTGGTCGGTTTCGACGACGTCTCCGTGGCGGCCGACCTCGCACCCAGCCTCACCACCGTCCGCCTGCCGATGACCGAGATGGGCCGCACGGCACTCACCCTCGCGCTCAAGCCGCGCACGACACGCCCTCGCCGCCGCCCCACCGGGCACCTGCTGGTCGTCCGCGACTCGACCGGGCCCGCGCCGAGAACCTGACCGACGCCGCGCCGATCAGACGGCCAGGGCCGCCCGGACCTCCCGCTCGGCCGTGACACCTCCGTCGCCGTGCGAGGTGACCCGACCGGACTCCAGCACGTGGTAGTGGTCCGCCACCCGCAGCGCGAAGCCCAGGTGCTGCTCGACGAGGAGCACGCTGAACCCGGACTGCCGGGTCAGCTCGACGATCCGCTCCTGGATCTCCGCGACCACCGACGGCTGGATGCCCTCGGTCGGCTCGTCGAGCATCAGCAGCCGGGGCCGGGTGATCAGGGCGCGGGCGATGGCCAACTGCTGGCGCTGACCGCCGGAGAGCAGCCCGGCCCGACGCCGCAGCAACGGGCGCAACGCCGGAAACAGATCGAGCACCTCGGCCGTGGCCACCGCCCCGTCGCGCCGGCCGTCGGCGACCAGCCGCAGGTTCTCCGCCGCCGTCAGGTGCGGGAAGCACTGCTGACCCTGCGGGACGTACGCCATCCCCCGCGCCACCCGCTCGTGCGGCCCGGCGCGGGTGACGTCCTCGCCGTCCAGCTCGACGGTGCCGGCACTCGGTCGCAACAGACCCGCCGCGACCCGCAGCAGGGTGCTCTTGCCGGCACCGTTGTGCCCGAGCACGGCAGCTACCCCGTCGGGCGGGACCGCCAGATCGACCCCGTGCAGCACCCGGGAACGCCCGTACCCGGCGTGCACCCCGCGCAGCGTCAGCATCATGCCTCCAGGCCAGTGCGGGCCGACCCGGCATCGACCGGGTGGCCAAGGTAGACCTCCTGCACGCGCGGGTCCGCCTGGACCTGCGCGACAGTGCCCTCACTGAGCACCCGGCCGGCGTGCAGCACTGTGACGCTGCGCGCGAACCGACGCAGGAAGTCCATGTCGTGCTCGATCACGACGACCGTGCGATCCCGGCTCACCGTCTCCAACAGGGCACCGGTGGCGTCGCGTTCCTCGTGGCTCATCCCGGCGACCGGCTCGTCCAGCAGCAACAGTCGCGCGTCCTGCACCAGCAGCATGCCGATCTCCAGCCACTGCTTCTGACCGTGCGCGAGCGTCCCGGCGAGGTCTGCGGCCCGCTCGGCCAGACCGATGGTCTCCAGCGCGGCGGCGATCTCGTCGGGCACACGCCGGCGGCGGCGGGCCAGGGTCGCCCAGCTGCGTCGGGCGCCCGCCGCGATGTCGAGGTTCTGCAACACCGACAGCTCCTCGAAGACCGTCGAGGTCTGGAAGGTCCGCCCGATGCCGAGCCGGCTGATCCGGTGCACCGGCCGGCCGAGCAGTTCCTCGTCACCGAACCGGACCGAGCCGGTGGCCCGGACCAGACCGGTGATCGCGTCGACCAGTGTGGTCTTGCCGGCGCCGTTCGGCCCGATCAGGAACCGGATGTCGCCGGCGGGCACCTCCAACGAGACGCCGTCCACTGCGGTGAAACCGTCGAAGCTGACCCGCACGTCACGGACGGACAACCCGTCCAACCGCTCGCCGCTCATGCCGTGCTGGCTGGGCATGCGCTCACGGCCCTCGCTGCGCTCGGTGCGTTCGCTCATGCCGCCGGCACCTCCGTCCGCTCGGCGCGTCGTCGGCCCAGCGACAACCGCCCGCGCCGCAGCGGCTGCGCGGCGACGTCGCGGCGGCGGGCCAAGGCCCACAGCGACGCCAGGCCGCCGGGAAGGAACGCCACCACGACCACGAAGAGCAGCCCCTGAAGGTACGTCCAGGTGCCCGGGAAACGCTCGGAGAGCGCGGTACGCGCCCAGGCCACCGCCACTGCGCCGAGCACCGGCCCGAGCAGTGTGGCCCGGCCGCCCACCGCGACGCCGATGACGAACTCGATCGACGGGACGATGCCGATCAGCGCGGGCGAGATGATGCCCACCGCCGGCACGAACAGCGCCCCGGCCAGCCCGGCCATGCCCGCCGCGACCACGTACGCCACCAGCTTGACCGACGCCGGGTCGTAGCCCAGGAAGCGGACCCGTTCCTCACCGTCGCGGACCGCCACCAGCAGCTCGCCGTATCGGCTGTGGATGAGCTGACGGGTCAGCGCGAGCAACGCCAGCAGCGTCCCGGCGATGATGAAGTACACCATCCGCTGGTTGACCGGGTCGTCCAGGTCGTAGCCGAAGAAGCCCTTGATGTCGGTGAGCCCGTTGGTGCCACCCGTGGTGCCCTGCTGGCCGATCAGAAGGATCACCATCGCGGCGGCGAGGGCCTGACTGAGGATGGCGAAGTACGCGCCGCGGACCCGGCGACGGAAGACCAGCGAGCCGAGCCCGAAGGCCACAGCCATCGGCAGCAGCACCGTGGCGGGCAGCGCGAACCACGGGCTGGCGAACGGCCGCCACCACAGCGGCAGCTCGTCGAGTTGCCCGTACAGCTGCATGAAGTCGGGCATCCCACCCGGGCCCGCGTCGGCGAGCTTGAGGTGCATGGCCATCGCGTAGCCGCCGAGGCCGAAGAAGACACCCTGGCCCAGAGTGAGCATCCCGCCCCGGCCCCAGGCGATCCCGATGCCGACCGCGACCATGGCGACGCAGAGGTACTTGGCGAGCAACGCCAACCGGAAGTCCGACAGCACCAGCGGGGCGACGGCGAACAGCAGCGCCGCGCCGAACGCGAAGCCGGCCAGCGTCCGTAGCCGCGAGCGGCCGGCGGGCCGACCCGGTGGTACGGCGCCGGCAGGCGCCGGGCGGACGGCGGTGCTGGGTGGCGCGGGGGTGACGGCGGTCATGCGAGGCTCCTGGTCCGCAGGGTGAACAGGCCCTGTGGCCGCCACTGGAGGAACGCGACGATCGCCACGAACACGATCACCTTGGCGACGCTGAGGGTCGTGAGGTACTCCCCGGTGGCCTGGAGCACGCCGAGGGCGAAGGCGACGATCACACTGCCCTTGAGCTGGCCGATCCCGCCGACCACGACGACCAGGAAGGCGTCGATGATCAGGTTGGTGCCCATGGTCGGGCCGATCGGGCCGAGCAGGGTGAGGGCCACCCCGGCGAGCCCGGCAAGGCCGGAGCCGAGGAAGAAGGTCGTCCGGTCGACCCGGGACGTGGCGATGCCGGACACGGCGGCGAGGTCGCGGTTCTGCACCACCGCGCGGATACGACGCCCGAGCGGGGTGAGGCGCAGCGCGAGGGTGAGCGCCGCGACGGCGGCCAGGGCCAGGGCCAGGATGAACAGCCGGTTGTTGGCGATGGTCAGCCCTCCGGGCAGCGCCACGTTGCCGGTGAGCAGCTCGGGCGCGCGGGTCTGCACGTTCGGGCTGCCGAAGATGTCCCGGGCCAGCTGCTGCAAGATCAGTGAGACACCCCAGGTGACCAGCAGGGTGTCCAGTGGCCGGGCGTAGAGCCGGCGGATGAGCAGCACCTCCAGCAGGACACCCATGGTGCCGGCGACCACGAACGCCACCGGCAGCGCGACCACCAGCGACAGGCCTGCGCCGGTGATGCTCTGTTGCAGCACGTAGGTGGTGTACGCGCCGGCCATGATGAACTCACCGTGCGCCATGTTGATCACGTTCATCTGGCCGAAGGTCAGCGCGAGGCCGAGCGCGATGAGCAGCAGCACCGCGCCGATGCTGATGCCGGTGAAGAGTTGACCGAAGAGGACTGTCACGGTGGGTACTCCGAACTGCTGGTCGGGTGGCCCGGGCGGAGCGCGCGGCAACGCGTTCCGCCCGGGCCGGCGTCGTCAGCTCAGGCCGCTCGCCCACGGGTAGGTCTTCAGGTACGGGTCCGGCGCGACCGGCTTGCCGGAGTTCCACACCTCGGTGATCAGGCCGTCCGCGCCGATCTTGCCGATCCGGGCGGTCTTGGCGATGTGCTGGGTCTTGCCGTCGACGGTGACCAGACCCTCCGGCGCGTCGAAGGTGATCCCGTCCGAGGCGGAGCGGACCTTCTCCACGTCGAAGGTGCCGGCCTTCTCGACCATCGCCTTCCACAGGTGCACGCCGACGTACGCGGCCTCCATCGGATCGCTGGTCGGCTTGTCCGCGCCGTACTTCGCCTTGTACGCGGCCACGAACTTCGAGTTCGCCGCGCCCGGGGTGGTCTGGTAGTAGTTCCAGGCCGTCAACTGGCCCTCCAGATACTGCGTGCCGATGCCCTTGACCTCTTCCTCGGCGATCGACACCGACACCACCGGCATCGCGGCGGCGCTGAGACCCGCGGACTTGTACTCCTTGAAGAAGGCCACGTTGCTGTCACCGTTGAGCGTGTTGAAAACCGCGTCCGCGCCGGACGATTTGACCTTGTTGACGATGGTGCCGAACTCGGTGGAGCCCAGCGGCGCGTAATCCTCACCCAGCACGGTCATCCCGTTCGCCGTGGCGTACGCCTTGATGATTTTGTTGGCGGTCCGCGGAAAGACGTAGTCGCTACCGACCAGATAGACCGACTTCGCGCCCTGCGACTTGAGGTAGTCCAGCCCGGGAACGATCTGCTGGTTGGTCGTCGCTCCGGTGTAGAAGATGTATGGCGACTGCTCAAGTCCCTCGTACTGCACCGGGTAGAACAGCAACGCCTTGTTCTTCTCGAACACCGGCTTGACCGCCTTGCGGCTGGCCGACGTCCAACAGCCGAAGACGGCTGCCACCCGGTCCTCGGAGATGAGCTTCTCGGCCTTCTCGGCGAAGGTGGGCCAGTCCGAGGCGCCGTCCTCACCGACCGGCTGGATCTTCTTGCCGAGGACGCCGCCGGCCGCGTTGATTTCTTCGACGGCGAGCATGATGGAGTCGCGGACGGTGACCTCGCTGATCGCCATGGTCCCGGAGAGCGAGTTGAGCAGGCCCACCTTGACGGTGTCGCCGGAGACGTCGGCGGTCACGCCGGTCGCGCCACCCTCGTCGGTGGTCTTGCTGCCGCACGCGGTCATCGCGGCCGCGGCGACCAGGGTCATGGCACCCGCCAGGATGCGGCGGCCCCGGAATATTGACATCTACTCTCCCTGCGGTGCACTCAAGTGGCGTAAGGACGGTCGGTGCGGTCCGATGGAGCTGACGTGGGCGATGCCAAGGTCGACGGGTGGACGCCGCGCAGGGCACCGGATCGGACATGGGCAGGGAAAGCGTCGACCGACATGATTGCGCGGGTGTTTCCCGGTCCTTAATTGACTGTTTCCGAGGGACCGTCGAGGCGCGCACGAAAAACGGCCGACACCGCTGGGGAGGAAACGGTGTCGGCCGTTGGGAAAGACGCAGGATAAGTGCCACCACAATGGTCGACGAACGAATCCGCCGACGGTGGCACGCAATGGTGAGATCTAACCCCGTGGCCAGATACTTCACCCAGGAAGCATCTTAGGACGGTGTCGGGTGGCGCTGTCAAGGGTCGGGGGGCCGACTGGCAGTGCCCGGTTCAGAGCTGGGCGAGCACGGTGAAGTCGAGCCCGTCGGCCTCGGCCAGGTAGATGCGCTGCCGGACGTGCCGCTGGCGCAGCCGCAACCGCCCGCGCGGCCCGTGGTAGGCGACCGTGTCGGCGGCCGTCTCGATGGCCCGCACGTCGAGGGTGCGGGCCTGGCCGATCAGCGCGGCGAGCAGCATGACGCCCTCGTAACAGGACTCCCCCAGGCTGCCCAGCGGCGGCGCCTCCACCCCGAAGCGCCGCGCGAACTCGCCGTGGAAGTCGAGGTTCTCCTGGGTGACCAGCCCGGCGAAGAAGCCCGCCGTGCTGTACAGCCTCCGGGTCGCGCCGGCACCGCTGGCCAGCAGCATGTTCTCGTCCATCAGGGTGCTCAGCCGCAGGCAGCGCTGGTCCAGGCCGGATCGGGCGAACGCACGGTTGAACCGCACCGCGTCGGCACCGACCAGCAGCATCAACACCGCGTCCGCGTCACTGTGCTCGATGCGGCGCAGGACCTCGGTGAAGTCGTGCGCGTCCAGCGGCAGGAAGTGCTGGCCCACCACCTGCCCGCCGCCGCGCAGCGCGTACCGCTGGGCAGCCCGCGACGTACGGCGCGGCCACACGTAGTCGTTGCCCACCACGAACCAGCGGCGCACGCCCTGCTCCCCGGCGAGCAGCCGCATCGCGGGCCACAGTTGAGCATCGGGTGTCTCGCTGGTCAGGAAGACCCCTTCGGTGCGTTCGCCGCCCTCGTAGAGTGCGGTGTAGACGTACGGCACCCGGTGCGCGACGCGGGGCGCCAACGCCTGGCGCACCGAGGAGATGTGCCACCCCGTCACCCCCTGCACGGCCCCCACCGACACCAACGCCTCGACCTCGGCGGCCACCTCGGCCGGCGATGCGCCACCGTCGACCGGCACCAGGCGAACCTCCCGGCCCAGCACGCCACCGCACCGATTGATCTCCTCGACCGCGAGCTGCGCGCAGAGCTCACAGGTGGGGCCGAACATGCCGGCCGGCCCGCGCATCGGGTAAACCAGCGCGATGCTGACCACGGCACGGTCGACGGTCAGCCACGGCGGTGCCGGCGCGGACATGAGCACATGATTGTCCGGCGCAGGACCGAAGACCAGCACTCACCACTGACCGGGACGACTCGCTACCATGACAGGGCCACCGGACCAGGGAGTTTCATGTCAGACGTGCCCGGGGCGCCAGCCGACCTGCTGCGCTCGCTCACCCGCGCCGAACGGCTGCTCTCCCGCCGGCTGGGCGCCGTTCTGGCCGACGACGCGATCAGCATCGAGGCATGGCGGGTGCTCTGCCTGCTCGCCGACGGCCAGGGTCACCCGATGAGCGAGGTGTCCGTCGAGGCGTCGCTGCCGCCGGGCACCCTCACCAAGCTGGTCGACCAGCTCGTCGACCGCAATCTCGTCTTCCGCCGGATCGATCCGATCGACCGCCGACGCATCCGGGCGTACCTGACCGCTCGGGGCCGCCGCGAGCACGCCCGCCTGGACGAACGAATCCGAGCCAGCATCGCCGAACTGGGTATGCCGTACGCCGCCGACATGGTGAGCCAGCTCGACGACCTGATCGGCCGTCTCGACCCGGCCCGGCCACGTGAACACGCCGACGCGTCCGGCCCCCACCGCTGATCCCTCCCCGGCTCACCGACCAACCTCCTGGGCGAGCGGCAGTCTCACCTGCTCCCGACGCGGCACGGATCGCGACTCGGGCTGGCCTTGAGCGCGACCCGATCCCAAGCGCCACCGACCACAAGCACCACCCAGCCACACACACCACCAGCCGCGAACGCCACCCGCCCACACGCGCCGCCCGACCGCGAACGCCACCCAGCCAGACGCACCACCCGACCGCAAAGGCCACCCGCCCACACGCGCCACCAGCCGCGAACGCCACCCAGCCACACGCGCCACCCGACGGAGAGCGTGATGTCTGTGAGTCATCGTGATGACTCACAGACATCACGCTCT
This sequence comes from Micromonospora arida, assembly GCF_042873195.1. Lineage (NCBI taxonomy): Bacteria > Bacillati > Actinomycetota > Actinomycetes > Micromonosporales > Micromonosporaceae > Micromonospora > Micromonospora arida. The sequence continues at coordinate 791,179 of NZ_JBIALC010000001.1, forward strand.
CCGCAGTGTCCGCCTCCAGAACGGCCCCGGGGCCAGGCGGACCGACAGGGCTTTCTAGCCGGTGAGGTGGGCGCGCAGTGTGTGCGCGTCGGGAGCGGTGGCGGTCCACAGTGTCGCCGGACCGCCGGCCAACGGCAGCCGGGCGACACCGCCTTCGACCGCCGCCGGTCCGGCGGGTCGCGACGGGTCGACCACCAGCAGAGACCCGATGGCCAGCGCGCCGCCGAGCACCGCCGGGCCGGCCCAGCCCGGCGCATGCGGTCCCACCGCGAGGGACTGGCGCAGCAGTGGTCGACCCGCGTAGTCGACCTGGGTGTGCACGACGGCGCCGCCGGGCGCCTCGCCGTACCGGCCGCAGATCAGCTCGTCGCGCCACCGCAGGCTCGCACCGGCGGCCAGCTCGATCCGGGACTCGGCGAGGTGCGCGCAGCCGGCCGCCGCGACCAACTGTTCCGGAAGCCAGTGCAGCGTGGCCCCGGCGTGCACGACCGCCCGCACCGCCATTCGGGAGACGGCACCCGCGCGGCCCGGTAGGGCGATCGACGCGGCGACGCTGTGCACCCGCACGGCTGCGCCCGGCCCGACCTCGATCTCCAGGCGCAGATCGTCGCCGGCGAGCGGCCCGGCCGCCCCGCCGACGAGGTGCACAGTGGCGACACCACCGTCGGTCGGGGTCTGGCGCAGCAGCAACGGTGTTTCGCCGTGCAACTCGACCAGGGCCGTGCCGCCCCGGCCGTCGGCCCGGGCGACCAGCCGAGCGAGCGCTCGCACTAGGCCGGGCCAACCGGCACGGCCGGTGGGTGCAGGGCGGCGTGGTGGGCCAACTCGTGCCGGATCCAGTCCGCGACCGACGTTGCCGTGGGATCTTTCACGATGGACAGGAAGAGGGTCGGGAGGTCGCCGCGCCGGGCTCGCGCGTCCCGATCCATGACGGCGAGGTCGGCACCCACCATCGGCGCCAGGTCGGTCTTGTTGATCACGAGAAGGTCGGCGGCGGTGACTCCCGGCCCGCCCTTGCGGGGCACCTTGTCCCCGCCCGCCACGTCGACCACGAAGATCTGCCGGTCGACCAGCCCTCGGCTGAAGGTAGCGGTCAGGTTGTCCCCACCGCTCTCCACCAGGACGAGGTCCAACGGGCCGACTGCCTCGGCCAGTTCGTCGACGGCGTCCAGGTTGGCGCCGATGTCGTCGCGGATCGCGGTGTGCGGGCAGCAACCGGTCTCCACCGCGCGGATCCGGGCCGGGTCCAGCACGCCGGCCCGCCGGAGGAAGTCGGCGTCCTCGGTCGTGTAGATGTCGTTGGTCACCACGCCAAGCCGCAACTCGTCGGCGAAGGCACGGCAGAGGGCGGCCACCAGGGCCGTCTTGCCGGAACCGACCGGGCCACCGATGCCGACCCGCAGGGCGCGGCCGGCACGCGCCAACGGCGGATGGGGGTCCACCCCCGGCTCCGGATGGGTGTGCGGAACGGTCTCGTCGTGGGGTGGGGTGGCCGGCGGCGGCGTGATCGGTTCGACGGCGGGCACAGCGCTCGGCACAACGGTGTCAGGACGCAAAGAGACGCACCTCCCAGGTGGCATGGATTTCGGCATGGATGTCGGCGAGTGGAGCGGCGGCGGCCGGCAGCCGCTCCGGCGGGTCATCGGCGGCCCGCGCCGCGTCGGCGGCCGTGCCGTCGCAGGCGTCGGCCAGGCCGACCAGCAGGGCCTGGACCTGGTACGGGTCGAGGCCGAGCAGACGTACGCCGGCGCTGGCCGCCCCGGTCAGCGTCCCGTACGCGGCGATCGTGGCGGTCTCGACGCGGGACAGCCCGGCCGCGGCGCAGAGCAGCCCGAGCACCAGCGGTTGGTGTGCGCCACCGGGTGTCGCGGGCAGGTCGACGAACGGGGCGTCCGGCCAGATGGTCCGACCAGCACGCAGCAGCGCCCGGCCCTGCCGGCGCGAGACCGCCCGCAACGCCGGGGCGGCGGTACGCGCGTCCAGTTCCGCGTCGAGCCGAGCCAGCGCCGCCGACCGAGCGGCGGATCCGGCCGGCGCCCCCGACCGAGCGGCAGCCTCAGCCGGGGCGTCCAACCGTCGGCCGGGCAGGGCCTGGTTGGCCGGGCCGGTCGTGCCAACGGTCTCGGCCACCGCCGCCCGGTGTGCCGCCGCCGCGAACGCCGCTCCGACCAGACCGGCGGTGGCCAGTCGTCCGGCCAGGAACGCCTCCAACGACGCCAGGTCGGTGACCCGGCCGGCGGCGACGGCAGCCTCCAGACCACCGGAGTGCGCGTGCGCCCCGGCCGGGAAGCGTCCGTCGGCCAACAACAACAGCAGGCTCGGCGTCGCCATCAGAACAGGAAGTACCGCTGGGCCATCGGCAGCCGGGTCACCGGGTCCGGCTCCACCACCTGCCCGTCGATCCGCACCGTGAAGGTGTCCGGGTCCACCTCGATGCGCGGCATCGCGTTGTTCTCCGGCAGGTCGGCCTTGCCCCGCGACCGTACGTCGCTCACCGGCACCACCCGGCGACGCACGTCCAGGCGGAGTCCGGCGTCCAGCGCCGCCGGGGCCACGAAGGCCAGGCTGGTGGCGGCCGCCGCCGCGCCGTACGCCCCGAACATCGGCCTCGGCAGCATCGGCTGTGGTGTCGGGATCGAGGCGTTGGCGTCGCCCATCTGGGCGTACGCGATCATGCCGCCCTTGAGCACCAGGTGCGGTCGGACGCCGAAGAACGCCGGGTCCCAGAGCACCAGGTCGGCGAGCTTGCCCGGCTCGACCGAGCCGATCTCCCGTTCCAGCCCGTTGGCCATCGCGGCGCAGATGGTGTATTTCGCCACGTACCGTCGGGCCCGGTGGTTGTCGGCGGGCCCGTCGCCCGGCAGCGCGCCGACCCGGTCCTTCATCACGTGGGCGCTCTGCCAGGTCCGCATGATCACCTCGCCGACCCGGCCCATCGCCTGCGCGTCGGAGCCGATGATCGAGATCGCGCCGAGGTCGTGCAGCAGGTCCTCGGCGGCCATCGTGGACGGTCGGATCCGGCTCTCGGCGAAGGCCAGGTCCTCCGGCACGGACGGGTTGAGGTGGTGGCAGACCATCAACATATCCAGGTGCTCGGCCAGGGTGTTGGCGGTGTACGGCCGGGTCGGGTTGGTCGACGACGGCAACACGTTCGGTTCGCTCGCCACGGTGATGATGTCCGGTGCGTGCCCGCCACCGGCTCCCTCGGTGTGGTACGAGTGGATCGCCCGTCCACCGATCGCCCGCAGGGTGTCGGCGACGAACCCGGCCTCGTTGAGCGTGTCGGTGTGGATCGACACCTGGACACCGGACGCGTCCGCCACCCGCAGGCAGGCGTCGATCGCCGCCGGTGTGGTGCCCCAGTCCTCGTGCAGCTTGAAACCGCCCGCACCGGCCCGCAACTGTTCCCACAGCGCCTCGCTGGAGACGGTGTTGCCCTTGCCGAGCAGCAGCACGTTGACCGGCATCGTGTCCAGCGCCTCGTGCATCCGGGCCAGGTGCCACCCGTTCGGGGTGACAGTTGTCGCGCGGGTCCCCTCGGCCGGCCCGGTGCCGCCACCGACCATCGTGGTGATGCCACTGGCCAGTGCCTCGGTGACGATCTGCGGGCAGATGAAGTGCACGTGGGTGTCGACCGCGCCGGCGGTGAGGATCCGCCCGTTGCCGGCTATCACCTCGGTCGACGGGCCGATGACCAGGTCGGGGTGGACACCGGGCATGGTGTCCGGGTTGCCGGCCCGGCCGAGCGCCACGATGCGCCCGTCGCGCAGCCCCACGTCGGCCTTGATCACGCCCCAGTGGTCGAGCACCACCGCGCCGGTGATGACGGTGTCCAGTGCCCCCTCGGCGCGGGTGGCACGGGACTGCCCCATCGACTCGCGGATCACCTTTCCGCCGCCGAAGACCGCCTCGTCGCCGCCCACGCAGTGGTCGGTCTCCACCTCGATCAGCAGGTTGGTGTCGGCCAGTCGGATCCGGTCACCGGTCGTCGGCCCGTACAGGTCGATGTAGCGGTCTCGTCGCACGGCGCTCACCGCGGCGACCCGGCGGCCGTGGGCGGGTGCGGCGACGGGTCCAACGGCCCCGCGCACTCTGCGCGCAGGCCCGGCACGACGCGTGCCCCGCCGAGTGGTACGAGGTCGACGCTGCGGTTGATGCCCGGCTCGAACCGGACGGAGGTGCCGGCCGGAACGGCGAGCCGCTGCCCCCAGGCCGCGCCCCGGTCGAACGACAGGGCCGGGTTGGCTTCTGCGAAGTGGTAGTGCGAGCCGACCTGCACCGGGCGGTCGGCGGTGTTGACCACGAGCAGTGTGGTCACCGGACGGCCCACGTTGATCTCAACGGGGTCGGCCGCCGGCAGGATCTCCCCGGGGATCACGGGATCGGGTGGTGCACCGTCACCAGCTTGGTGCCGTCCGGGAACGTCGCCTCCACCTGCACCTCCCTCAGCAGCTCGGGGATGCCGTCCTGGACGTCGTCACGACCGAGCACCGCCCGGCCGGCGGACATCAGGTCGACCACCGATCGGCCGTCGCGGGCCCCTTCGAGGAGGAACGCGGTGATCACCGCGACGGCTTCGGGGTAGTTGAGGCGCAGGCCGCGTTCGCGGCGGGCGCGGGCGACATCGGCCGCGACGTGGACGAGCAGGCGGTCCTGCTCGTGCGGGCTGAGGAACACGGGGCTCTCCCGGTGGGTCGGCGTGCCCCGGCTCGCCGTCGGCTCCACGCGGAGCCACCCGGGCACCAGGACCCGAGGGGACGAGCTGGGAGTCACACGACCGCCGGGTCACCGCCGACGGGGCGACCCGGGACTCCACCATCCCGGCCCGCACGACGGGCAACCGGCGGTGTCGGGTCGGATGCGGACCGCACCGCCCACCGCTGAGCAGACCGTAGAGGATCGCCACCGACCGAGGCAACAGTCCATTGGGGATCACGCCGGTCGGCGGCTGAATGCCGGTCCGTGTTCCCGTGGGGCGGCAGGCGGGGGATGATCGTCGGATGACGGCGACGAGGGGTACCCGCGCACTGCTCGGTGTTCTGTTCCTGGCGGCGGCCACGGTCGGGGCGTGGATCCTCTGGCTGGGTTGGGACACCCGGTACACGGTCGACGCGCAGACCGGCGCGAGCAGCGGCCCGTACGAGCCGTGGCAGGTGATCGGCTGCGTGCTGACGCTCGTGGTGTTGGCCGCGCTCGCCGGGACGCGGCTCAGTCCGTGGCTGGTGGCGCCGGTGATGACGGTGGCGTTCACGGCGGTCTGGTCGTGGCGGGCCGCCGGGACCGACGACAGCGGGCTGTGGGTGGTCGGGGGGATTCTGGTGCTGGTCGGGATGGCCGCCGGCAGCACTGTGGTGAGCCTCGCGGGGCGGCGGGTCGGCCAGCGGTTCACCGGTCGACCCGCCGCGAGATAACCAATCGCTCCGTGGACGCCGACATGCTAGAAGGGGACGTGCCTGAGCTGACAAACTCCCTTGATGCCACGTCCCTCAACACTGAGCGCCTGCTGTTGCGCCGCTGGCGAAGCGATGATCTGGACGGGTTCGCCGAGGTCAACGCGCAGCCCGAGGTGATGCGCTACATCCATGACGGCCGCACCCTGGACCGGGCCGCGACGGCGGAGCGTCTGGCCATTTATCAGCGGCAGTGGGACGAGCACGGCTTCGGCCTGTACGCGGTGGAGATCAGAGAGACCGGCGAGCTGGCCGGTTTCACCGGACTGGCGGTGCCGACCTTCCTGCCCGAGATCATGCCGGCCGTGGAGATCGGCTGGCGGCTCGGTCGCGCGTACTGGGGTCGGGGCCTGGCCACCGAGGCGGCCCAGGCCGTTGTCGCCCACACTCGTGCCGAGCTCGGCCTGCGGCGGCTGGTCAGCATCCACGTCGTCGGCAACGAGGCGTCCGCGCGGGTGATGGTCAAGCTGGGCATGTCGCTGGAGCGCGAGACCGTGCAGCCGGACACCGGCCGCCAGGTCCGGGTGTACGCGATGGACCTGTAGACGGCCGTGGCGCCAGTTGCCGCGGGTCGGCCGGTCAGCGGGCCACGACAGGCTGCGGCGCGGGCGCCCGGGTGAAGGGGATGTCGACGTGGTCGGGGGTCCCCGGCTGGCCGTCGGGGTGCCGCCACAGCCCTCGGTCGCGCAGGATCGGCAGCACGCCCTCACCGAACCAGTACGCCTCCTCCAGGTGGGGATAGCCGGAGAGGATGAACTCGTCGATGCCGAGCGCGTGGTATTCCGCGATCCGGTCGGCGAGCTCGGCGTGGCTGCCCACCAGCGCGGTGCCGGCCCCGCCGCGGACCAGTCCGACCCCCGCCCACAGGTTGGGGGCGATTTCCAGGCCGTCGCGGGAGCCGCCGTGCAGGTCGAGCATCCGGCGCTGCCCCTCGGACTCGCTGCGGCGCAGCCCCTCCTGCACGGCCCGGATGTCGGCCTCGGAGACCCCGTCGAGCAGGCGCTGGGCCTGCGCCCAGGCCTGCTCAGCGGTGTCACGCGCGATGACGTGCAGCCGGATGCCGAAGCGCAGCTCCCGCCCGGCGCGGGCTGCCAGCGCCCGGACCCGCTCCAGTTTGTCGGCGACCAGGGCCGGCGGCTCGCCCCAGGTGAGGTAGACGTCGCTGTGCCGCACCGCCACCGGGAGGGCGGCGGCGGACGACCCACCGAAGTAGACCGGCGGCACCGGGTCGGGCAGCCGATGCAGTCGTGCCTGTTCGACGCGGACGTGGGTGCCGTCGTGGTCGACGGTCTCGCCGCGCCACAGCGCACGCACGACGTGTAGGAACTCGTCGGCCCGCGCGTACCGGGCGTCCTTGTCCAGGAAGTCGCCGTAGGCCCGCTGTTCCTGCGACTCACCGCCGGTGACCACGTTGAGCAGCAGCCGGCCCCGGGACAGCCGCTGGAAGGTCGAGGCCATCTGGGCAGCGAGGGTGGGGGCCAGCAGGCCGGGCCGGAAGGCGACCAGGAACTTGAGTCGCTCGGTCACCTCGGTGAGCATCGCGGTGCTGAGCCAGGCGTCCTCGCACCAGGCGCCGGTGGGGGTGAGCGCGCCGACGAAGCCGAGTTGCTCGGCGCTGCGGGCGATCTGCCCGAGGTACGCCACGCTGGCCGGACGGGCGCCTCCGGCGGCGCCTGTCGGTACGCCGTGGCCGCCGCCGACGATGTCCCGGCTGTCGCCGTTGGTGGGCAGGAACCAGTGGAAGGTGAGGGTCATCTCGGCTCTTTCCGTGTGGAGGCGGCGGGTAGCGGGTCCGGGTGCGCGCGGGGCGGGCGGCCACCTCCTGAGGGGTGGGACGATCCCGCCGACAGCCTACCCATAAAACCTATCGGGTTAGTAGGCTACTGCCGGCGCCGACACCTGTCGATGCGCTGCCGTCCGCCTGCCCTGACCCGAGGAGCCGCCATGCCCACCCCGTCGACGAGCCGTCCCCCGCAACGCCGCCTCCTGACGGCCGTGCTCACCACCGTGGCGCTGCTCGCCACGGTCGCGGTGAGCGCGTGCGGCGGGTCCGCCGATGCGGGCGGCACCAAGGACAAGCTCCGGATCGGCTACCAGCGCTTCGGCGGTCTGAGCCTGGTCAAGGCGCGCGGCGCCGCACCGGATGTGGAGTGGTCGCTGTTCGAGAGTGGCCCCGCGCTCACCGAGGCGCTCAAGGCCGGCTCCATCGACATCGGACAGGTCGGCGAGGCACCACCCGTCTTCGCCGCCGCCGGGAAGATCCCGTTCTCCGTCATCGGCACCTCGGCGCCGATTCCGCAGGGTGAGGCCGTGCTGGTCAAGGCCGACCGGGGCTACCGCAGCTTCGCCGACCTCAAGGGCAGGACGGTGGCCCTCAACAAGGGGTCCAACGTGCACTGGCTGCTGGTGCGGCTGCTGGAGGCGAACAACATGACCCTGAAGGACATCCAGGTCAAATACCTCAAGCCCGCCGAGGGGCGGCCCGCGTTCGACGGCGGCCAGATCGACGCCTGGGTGATCTGGGATCCGTACTTCGCCCTGGCCGAGCAACCGGGGGTCCGGGTGCTCGCCGACGCGACCGGTCTGGCCAGCAACCGTGAGTACGTCCTTGCCACGCCCCGGGCGGTCGACAAGCGGTCGGACGAGATCCGGGCGTTCCTCCAGCGCTACCGCGAGGTGACCGACTGGGGCATCGCCCACCCCGAGGAGCGAGCCAGCACCCTCGCTCCGGAGCTGAAGATCCCGCAGGACGTCACCAGCCGCGCCCTGGCCCGCAGCGCCAAGCCCCTCGCTCCGGTCACCCCGGCCATCGGCGACGAACTTCAGGCGATCGCCGACAGCTTCATCGCCCTGGAACTCATCCCGGGGCCGGTCGACCTGCGATCCCGGGTCGACGGCCGGTTCAACGAGGTGTTCCAGTGAGTCGTACGACGCTCGTCGAGGCGCCCGAAGAGGTCGCGGCGGCGGCGCCTGTCGTACCCCGTCGTCAGCGGCCGGCCCGGCGCTGGCGGCGGGTGGTGAGCCCGGTGGTGCTGGTCCTTGGGTGGGAGTTGGCCGCACGGACCGGGCTGCTGGCGGCCGAGAAGCTGCCCGCGCCCAGCGACGTCCTGGCCACCGGCTGGCGACTGAGTCGGGACGGCACGCTCGGCGTCCACCTGCTGGACTCCCTCACCCGGGCCGGGGCGGGCCTGCTGATCGGCGGTCTCCTGGCCCTGGTGCTGGGCACCGTGGCCGGGCTGTTGCGGCTCGGTGACGACCTGGTCGACCCGCCGGTGCAGATGGCCCGGATGCTGCCGCACCTCGGGCTGGTTCCGTTGCTGATCATCTGGGTCGGCATCGGCGAATCACTCAAGATCAGCCTGGTGGCATTGGGCGCGTTCTTCCCCATCTACTTCAACACCTACGCCGGCATCCGGGACATCGACGAGCGGCTGGTGGAGGCCGCCCGTACCTGTGGTCTGGGGCAGGCCGCCCGACTGCGGCACGTGGTGCTGCCCGGCGCGCTGCCGTCCCTCTTCCTCGGCCTGCGGCTGGCGATCGGGGCGGCCTGGCTCAGCCTGGTCGTCGGCGAGCAGGTCAACGCCCAGACCGGGATCGGCTTTCTGATGATGGAGGCGCGGGAGTTCAGCCAGACCGACGTGGTGGTGCTCGGCCTGCTCGTCTACGCCCTGCTCGGGCTGATATCCGACAGTGCGTTGCGCGTCCTGGAGAGGAGGATGCTGACATGGCGTCGCGGACTGCGGGCCACCTGAACGGCACCGAGCCGGTGCTCACCGCCCACGCGGTGCGCCGGGCCTTCGGGCCGACGGTCGTGCTGGCCGGGGTCGACCTGACCATCGCCCGCGGTGAGGTGGTGGCCCTGCTGGGCGGCAGCGGTTCCGGCAAGAGCACGCTGCTGCGGATTCTCGCCGGCTTGGACGGCGAGGCCAGCGGGACGAGCGTCGTGCACGGCACCGCCGCCGTGGTCTTCCAGGAGCACCGGCTGCTGCCGTGGAAACGCGTGGCGGAGAACGTGGGGCTCGGACTGTCCGGCGCGGACGGCCCGGGGCGGATCCGGCGGGCACTGGCCGAGGTCGGTCTGGCCGAGCGGGATCGCGCCTGGCCGGCCGAGTTGTCCGGTGGGCAGGCGCAGCGGGTGGCAGTGGCGCGGGCCCTGGTCCGCGAACCGGACCTGCTGCTGCTCGACGAACCGTTCGGCGCCCTGGACGCGTTGACCCGACTGCGGATGCAGATCCTGCTGCGCCGGCTGCGCGCCGAGCACGGATTCGCCGCCCTGCTGGTCACCCACGACGTGGAGGAGGCGCTGCTGCTCGCCGACCGGATCCTGCTCCTCGACGACGGCCGCATCGCCGCGGAACTGCCCGTCGACCTCGGCCCCACCCGTACGCCGGACGACCCGGCCTTCGGCGCGCTGCGCCGCCACCTGCTCGACCGACTCGGCGTTCCCACCACCTGACGAGCGGAGCTGTGATGACCCGCTGGACCCCCGACCCCACGTTCTACCCCTCGCCCCGGGAGGCGGTGACCGCACCGGCGGAGAAGCTCGCCTACGTGGCGGCCTTCGACCGGACGGCCAGCCGTCCGGACGCCATCGTGGTGCTCGACACCGACCCCGACTCCCCCGACTACGGCCGGGTCGTCGGCTGGACCGACCTGCCGTACGTCGGTGACGAGCTGCACCACTTCGGCTGGAACGCGTGCAGCAGCGCGCTCTGCCCGACCGCCCCGCACCCGCACGTCGAGCGGCGCTACCTGATCGTCCCCGGCCTGCGGTCGTCGCGCATCCACGTGCTCGACACCCAGCCCGATCCGCGCCAGCCGCAGATCGTCAAGGTGATCGGGGCGGAGGAGTTGGCGAAGCGGGCCGGCTACTCGCGGCCGCACACCGTGCACTGCGGCCCGGACGGCATCTACCTCTCCGCTCTCGGCGGCGCGGACGGTGCGGAGGGTCCGGGTGGCATCGCCATCCTCGACCACACCACGTTCGAGGTCCGCGGGGCGTGGGAGGCCGACCGGGGGCCGCAGTTCCTGGCGTACGACGTGTGGTGGCATCTCACCCAGGACGTGCTGGTCACCAGCGAGTGGGGCACCCCGTCGATGATCGAGGACGGCATCATCGGTGAGTTGTTGCTGGGCCGACGCTACGGGCACGCCATCCACTTCTGGGATCTCGCGAAACGCCGGCACGTCCAACGGGTCGACCTCGGTGACCAGTACCAGATGCCACTGGAGCTGCGGCCGGCGCACGATCCGACGAAGTCGTACGGGTTCGTCGGGGTGGTGATCAGCGTCGAGGACCTGTCCGCGTCGATCTGGCTCTGGCACCGTGACGGGGACGCCTGGGCGGTCACCAAGGTCATCGACATCCCGGCCGAGCCGGCCGACCCGGCGAACCTGCCCGACCTGCTCAAGCCGTTCGGGGCGGTGCCGCCGCTGGTGACCGACATCGACCTGTCGGTCGACGACCGGTTCCTCTACGTCTCCTGCTGGGGCACGGGTGAGCTGCGCCAGTACGACGTCAGCGATCCGCTGCACCCGGTGCAGACGGGCTCGGTGCACCTCGGTGGGATCGTCCGCCGCACCGCGCACCCGTCCGCGCCGGACGAGGCGTTGGCCGGTGGCCCGCAGATGGTGGAGGTCAGCCGGGACGGCCGGCGGGTCTACGTCAGCAATTCGCTCTACGGTGCGTGGGACGACCAGTTCTACCCCGACGGGGTGGGCGCCTGGCTGGCCAAGCTCGACGTCGACGTGGACGCCGGTGGGCTCACCCCGGATGAGCGGTTCTTCCCGCACGGGGACGAGTTCCGGGGCCTGCGGGTGCACCAGACCCGGTTGCAGGGCGGGGACGCCTCCTCCGACTCGTACTGCTATCCGTGACCGTCACCACCCTGGCGACGCTCGCCGCGCTCGGCGCGTTCCATGGTCTGAACCCGGCGATGGGTTGGCTGTTCGCGGTGGCCCGGGGCCTACAGGAGCGCAGCCGGCTGGCGTTGCTGCGCGCCCTGCCGCCGATCGCCGCGGGGCATCTCGCCTCGGTGGCCATCGTCGCCGCGTTGGTCTCGGCGACCCGGTCGGTGACGGCGAGCAGCGCCCTCGCGGTGGTCGGCGGTGGGGTGCTCGTGGCCTTCGGGCTGTGGCGGCTGCTCTCGGAGCGGCACTTCCGCTGGGCGGGGATGCGGCTGTCGGCGGCGCAGCTCGCTGCCTGGTCGTTCCTGATGTCGTCGGCGCACGGCGCGGGGTTGATGCTGTTGCCGGTGCTGGTGGCCGAGCCGGTGCCCGGGGGTCACTCCGGGCACCTGGCCGCCGCGCCGGTGGGCGCGCTGGCCGGCCTCGCGGCGGCCGGGGTGCACACCGTGGCCATGCTCGGCGTCGCCCTGGCCGTGGCGCTGCTGGTCTACCAGGTGTTCGGGGTCGGTGTGCTGCGCCGGGCCTGGTTCAACGTGGACCGGCTCTGGGCCGGGGTGCTGGTGGCCGCGGGGTTGGTGACGCTGATCAGGGCGTGACAGTCCATCGTGGAAGCACGCGAACTGTGCTTTCATGTCGGCATGATCACTCCCACTCCCCTCATGCGCCTGGTGGCCGGTGTGTGGGGGTTCAAGACCCTCGCGGTCGGCGTCGAGCTCGGCCTGTTCACCCGGTTGGCCGGCGGGCGGACGATGACCGTCGAGCAGGCCGCCGCCGAGTTCGGGCTGCCGGACCGGCCGGCGGACCTGTTGCTGGCCGCCAGCGCCTCGCTGGGGCTGCTGGAGAAGGCTGGCGACGGCTACCGCAACACCGAGTTGGCCGAGCAGTTCCTGGTCGAGGGTCGCCCGTACTACTTCGGCGCGCAGGTCCGCTACTCGGACCTACGCACCTACCTGCCGTGGCACCGCATCGGTGAGGCGCTGCGCACGGACCGGCCGTTGACCTGGGACCCGGAGGCTCAACAGTCGATGTTTGACACGGCCGACCCGGACATGCTGGCGCAGTTCTGGGATGCCATGTTCTCCACGTCCAGCTTCACCGCCAGCGCGTTGGCCGACGCCTACGACTTCTCCGCGCACCGCAGGCTGCTCGACGTGGGCGGCGGAGCCGGCGCGTTCCCGATCGAGTTCTGCCGCCGCCTGCCCGACCTGCGGGCGACGGTCCTGGACCTGCCGCACGTCTGCGTCCGGGCCCGGGAGCGGATCGCGGAGGCCGGCCTGACCGGGCGGATCGAGGCGGTGGGCGGCGACTTCCTCGCCGACCCGGCGCTGCCGGACGGGCACGACGTCATCCTGCTCAGCATGATCCTGCACGACTGGGACGAGCCGACGAACCGGGCGTTGCTGGCCCGGTGCCACGCGGCGTTGCCGCCCGGCGGGGCGATCGTCGTCTGCGAACTGCTGCTCAACGACGAACGCACCGGACCGCCGGAGGCGGCCCTGATGGGGATGAACATGCTTGTCGAGACCGAGGGCGGCCGGAACTATTCAGGTGCCGAGTACGCGGCCTGGCTCACCGACGCCGGCTTCGTCGACGTGCGTATCGTGCCGTTCGACGCGCCGGGCGCCAACGGCGCGGTGGTGGCCCGCCGGCCCTGACCGACGACGACACCCGGCCCCGGTGCGAACCGTGGGCCGGGTGTCGCGGCGCCTTACGGCGCGGGCGTCCGATCGGCGACCGGTACGGGTCAGGCGCGAGCCTTGGCCGGCTGCTTCATGAAGTCCAGGATCGCCTTGTTGATCTCGTCGGCGTGGGTCCACGGGATGCCGTGCGGTGCGCCCTTGAGCGTGATGAGCTGGGCGGTCGGCATCATCGGCCCGAGCCGCTGGCCGGTCACCGGGTAGGGCAGCACCCGGTCCTGGTCACCCTGCACGATCAGCACCGGAATGTTGATCTTCGGCAGGTCGGGGCGGAAGTCCTCCTGCCAGGCGTCCACACTGTCGTGGGTGGCCTTGCCGGAGGCCATCGCGCCGATCTGCCAGTGCGCCCGGTACGCCTCCTCGCTGACCCGCTTACCCATGTTCTGGTCCGGGTTGAAGAACGCGTCACAGAAGGACGTCAGGTAGGCGAACCGGTCCTTGATGATGGCGTCCTGGAAACCCTTGAAGAGGCTCCGGTCGACGCCCTCCGGGTTGTCGCTCGCCTTGGCCAGCATCGGCTGCAGCGGGCTGAGCAGCACGGCTCGGCTGACCCGTTGCGATCCGTAGTTGCCCAGGTAGCGGACCACCTCGCCGGTGCCCATCGAGTGACCGATCAAAGTCACCTCGTTCAGGTCCAGCTCGGTCATCAACACGTCCAGGTCCGCCGCGAACGTGTTGTAGTCGTACCCGAAGGCCGGCTGGGCGGAGTTACCGTTACCGCGGCGATCGTAGGTGATCGTCCGGTATCCGGCGTTCTGCAGCGCCCGTGTCTCCTTCTCCCAGGTCGCGCCATTGAACGGAAAGCCGTGGATCAGCACCACCGGCTTACCGGAACCGTGGTCCTCGTAGTACAGGTCGATGGGCGCGGAGTTTTCCGTCCCCACGGTGATGAAAGGCATGTTTGTCTCCTGCTCCGGTCTCGGGCTGTCGGACGCCCCGCGCTTTCCCGTCGGGTCTCCGGATATGCGGGTCGACAGATCGGCCCGAACGGCAGGCGCAGAGGTTCCGCGAACCACCCGTACCGTCCTAACCTCGGAGGGTGAAACTTCCGCCCCGGCTGCGGGCCGTCAGCGACCTGCACGTCGGGCACCCTCAGAACCGCGCGTTCGTCCAGGAGCTGCACCCGGACAACGCCGGCGACTGGCTGCTCGTCGCCGGGGACGTCGCCGACCGGTTCGCCGACATCGAGTGGGCGCTCGGGTTACTGAGCAGTCGGTTCGCACGGGTCGTCTGGGCACCGGGCAACCACGAGCTGTGGACGCCGCCGCGTGACCCGGTCACGTTGCGCGGCGAGGAGCGCTACCGCGAGCTGGTCCGGATGTGCCGGCGGCTGGGGGTGGTCACCCCGGAGGATCCGTACCCGGTGTGGGACGGCGACGGCGGCCCGGCCACGATCGCCCCGCTCTTCGTGCTCTACGACTACACGTTCCGGGTGCCCGAGGCACAAACCCAGCAGGAGTCACTGGCCCTGGCATACAAGGCCGGTGTGGTGTGCACCGACGAGGCGCTGCTGCACCCCGACCCGTACCCGAGCCGGGAGGCGTGGTGCGACGCCCGGGTCACCGAGACCGAACGCCGGCTGGTCGAACGCGACCCGGCGCTGCCGACGGTGCTGGTCAACCACTACCCGCTGGTGCGCGAACCCACCGATGTCCTGCGGTACCCGCTGTTCGCCCAGTGGTGCGGCACCGTCCGCACCAGCGACTGGCACCTGCGCTTCGACGCCGCCACAGTGGTGTACGGGCACCTGCACATCCCCCGCACCACATTCCACGACGGGGTGCGTTTCGAGGAGGTCTCCCTCGGCTACCCCCGCGAGTGGCAGCCCCGAGGGCCGGGGCCCGACCCGGTACGCACCATCCACCCGGCCGACGACAGACGCCGGCGCTCGTCCGTCAGCGGTTGAGGTCGTCAGGATTTCCGCAGTGGCCGGAAGGCGGCCCGCACCTCGGCGGAGAAGAGTTCCGGCTCCTCCCAGGCCGCGAAGTGCCCGCCGCGGTCAGCCTCGTTGAAGTACGCGATGCCGGGGTAGACCGCCTCGGCCCAGCTCCGCGGAGCGGCCCAGATCTCGCCGGGGAACGTGGTGAAGGCGACCGGCACCGTGACCGGCGGCGGAGCCTGACCGGCTGCCTGGGCCGCTGCTTGAAACCGCCCCTGCTCCCAGTACCACCGGGCGGACGACGCACCGGTGCCCGTCAACCAGTACAGCGTGATGTTGTCGAGGATGCTGTCCCGGGTGAGACCGCCAGCCGGCTCACCGTCGAGGAACACGCGGGAGATCTTGTAGTAGCTGTCCGTGTCGTGGTCGAGCATCCAGGCCGCCAACCCGACGGGTGAGTCCAGCAGCGAATAGCCGATCGTCTGTGGCCGGGTGGACTGCTCCAGGAAGTAGCCGAAACCGTCCATGGAGAACAGCTTGAGCGCGTCGAGCGCGGCGCGCTCCTGCTCGGAGTTCGCCGGCAACTTGTCCTTGATGCCGACCGCCCCGGCGAGCAGGTTGACGTGGATGCCGAGCAACCCCTCGGGTCCCTGACGCCCCATGGCATCCGTGACGGCGGCCCCCACATCGCCACCCTGCGCGACGTAGCGCGGGTAACCGAGGCGGTCCATGAGTTTCGCCCACGCCTGTGCCATCCGCGCCGAATTCCAGCCAGGCTCGGTCGGCTCGCCGGAGAAGCCGTAGCCGGGCAACGATGGCAGCACCAGGTGGAACGCGTCCTCGGGCGTGCCGCCGTGCGCCGTCGGATCGGTCAGCGGGCCGACGATCCCGAGCAGCTCGACGACCGAGCCGGGCCAGCCGTGCGTCATGATCAGCGGTAGGGCGTTCTCATGCTGCGACCGCACGTGGATGAAGTGAATCTCGACGCCGTCGATGTTCGTCGTGTACTGCGGCAGCGAGTTCAGCTTCGTCTCGCACGCACGCCAGTCGTAATCGGTCATCCAGTGGCGGGTCAGCTCCTGCATCGTCGCCAGCTGCACCCCCTGCGAGCGATCGGTGACCAGTTCACGGGTGGGCCAGCGGGTAGCGGCAATCCGGCGACGCAGGTCGGCGATCGAGTCCTCCGATGTGTCGAGCCGGAAGGGACGAATTTCGGTGTCGCTTGACATCTTCACCACCTCGCCAAGTCGAGTCGGACAGTGCCGATGCACCGACAGCGCCGGCACTCGCCCAGTCTCACAGCGGGCCAGTGGTACTCGGGCCCAAACGCGAATCGCCGACGCGCCTCCGCGTCAGACCCGTGGAATGATCAACCGGTGAGCCAACCGGACGAGCTCGACGACAACTGGCTGAACGGTGCGGAAATCACCTGTCCGGAGTGCCACGAACAGCTCTACCGCCTCGACCACTCGCCGCTCTTGGACTGCTATTTCCTCTACTGCGACAGCTGTCCGATGCGGGTCGACGTCAGTTACTACGACAGCACGTGCACGGCCATTGCGGACGCGCTGCCGTCCCGGGACGACGCCTACCCCACGCTGATGGCGGCACTTGAGGAGCGACTGCGGCCATGCGACTGCGGCGGGCGGTTCCGGGACTCCGCGCCTCGGCGCTGCCACCGGTGCTCCACGGTCCTGACGGCCATCAGCGCGCCCTCCGGCGTCGACGTCTGGCCCGGCTGGTGGACAGATGAGACGGACACCGGCGCCGTGGAAGAGCAGTTCACCGCCAGGTACTTCCGCACCGAAAACCCCTGGAAGCACTGACGCCGCCAGGACCAGTTGGGCCACCAGCACTACCCCCCCCCCCCCCCCGACGCACCCTCGCTTCGCTGATCATGAGGTTGACGGGCGGTTCGATCTCCACGAAGCCCGCCAACTCCATGATCAACCAGCTAGCCTCGGTTGGCGAGACAGAGGCTCGACACTCGGGCAGCGACCCGTCCGCGCCGATCTTGCATTTTCGGATGTTGATTTAGGCGGGATGCCCCTTTTGCCAGGACGGATTCTGCAAGATCGCCGACGAGCCTGTCGATCATGGAGCTGTGGTGCCCGGTTTGGGGGCCGTATAAGGGTTTTGTGGCCCACCACAACTCCATGATCGACGGGGCAGTGCGGGTTGACGAGCAACTCGCTCGGTCAGCTCGCGTAGACCTCCAGCGTTGACAGTTGCCCGGCCGGCCAGCCGGTATTGCCGGTGACGGAGATCCGCACGTAGCGCGCCTGTGCGGCGGTGAAGGTCAGCGTCACCTGGTTACCGGTGGCCGGGTCGAACGTCCGCCCCGCCGATCCGACAAGCGTGCCGAAGCTCCCCCCGTCCACGCTGCCCTGCACGGAGAGGGTCTGCGTCCGACTCCCCCACGCCGACGACGGCGGCAACTTCAGTACCACCCGCCCAACCGTGTGCGAGGAACCCAGGTCGACCTGCACCCACTGCGGGAACGCGCTGTTGGCGCTCTCCCAGTAGCTGTTCACGTCACCGTCCACCACGTTGCCCGACCCGTAACTCTGGACGTGGCTGCTCTCCGACGTGGACCGACCCCGGGCCAGGTCCGAGTTGGCCGCAGCGTCCGTGGTCACGGCGACCGCCGAGGATGCGCCGGAGGTGTTGCCGGCGGCGTCGCGGGCAACCACCGTGAAGGTGTACGCGGTGGAGGGGCTGAGCCCGCTCACCGTCGCCGTGGTGCCCGTGACGGTGGCGACGACAGTGCCGCCCTGGCGTACCTGGTAACCGGTCACCCCGGTGTCGTCGGTGGATGCCGTCCACGCCAGCGACACGCTCGTCGAGGTCTTGCCCGTCACCGTGAGGCCGCTCGGGGCGGTCGGCGGGTTGTCCGGGGTGGTGCTCCCGGCGTACACCTCGACCTTGGCGAGCTGGCCCGCCGGCCAGCCGGTGTTGCCGGCGATGCTCAGCCGGACGTAGCGGGCCGTGGTGGTCGTCAACGTGCGGGTGACGGTGTTGCCGGTTGCCGGGTCGAAGGTGAAGGCGGAGGCCGCGGCGATGGTCGAGAAGGTGCTGCCGTTGACGCTGCCCTGCACGGTGATCGTCTGGGTGCGCGCGCCCCAGCCGGCGGGCAGCCGCAGCACGAGCTTGTTGACCTGATGGCTGGCGCCGAGGTCGACCTGCCACCAGTGTGGGAAGGCGCCGCCGCCGCTCTCCCAGTAGCTGCCGGCGTCGGAGTCCACCGCGTTCGACGCCGGGAACGGACCGTTCTGGCTGCTGGCCGAGGTGGACCGGCCGGCCGCGAGGTCGCCGCTGGTCGGGGGCGGGGTGCCGACCATCGGTGGGGTGGGGCGGACCGAGGTGAGGGCGAGCTGGCCCTTGAGCATCCGGCCGCCGTCGGCGGTGATCCGCAGGTAGTAGTCGGCGGAGCAGGCGACGCCGTCCTCATCGAGGGCCCGGATGTTCGCCCCGGCCGGGGTGGTGGCCTGGGTCTCGGACGTCTTGGCGATCTGGTTGCCCTCGTTGTACTCGTCGAACATGGACACGTACAGGCCCTGGGAGCCGAGCCGGACCATGTTGTAGATGTGCCGCCAGTAGAAGTCGCCGTGTTTGCGGTGCCCGCCAGCGAGGTCGCCGGGCATCACGCAGGGCAGGTAGTCGATGCCGCGTGCCGCGCAGTCGGCCATGTCGCCGATGTTGACGTTGTTGTAGTAGGAGTCGAGTTCCTCCACGGTCCTGGCCCGGTAGACCATCCACGGCGAGATCGCGTGGAACGCGTGGTAGACGTCGAGGAAGCCGGGGCGGGAATCCTCGATGCCCTGCCGCCACCAGGTGGGCACACCACCGATGACGTAGCAGCCCTGAGCCTTGAACCAGTTGATGACCTCCAGGCAGGGCCCGGGGGTGAAGGGTCGGCTGGGCTCGCTGAAGCCGAAGCCCCAGATGCAGACGACCGGTTTGCCGTTCTGCCGGGCGTACGCCGACGACGCGGTGTGCGCGGCCATCTTCGTCGTCCAGTCGGTCTTGATCTCCGATTGGAAGGTCAGCCAGTCGGTGACGTCGTACATGATGTAGAACTTGCGGTTGTACCGTTCGGCCGCGGAGCGCACCTTCTGCGTCATCGCGTCGCGGGTCGGGCCCTCGTCGCCCATCGGGTTGAACCGTTGCAGCGCGGCGGTGTCGCAGCCGTTCTCCTGCATCCAGCGGAAGTGGGTGTCCACCGTCTGCTGGTCGTACGAGGAGAAGAGGGTGGCCGGCTGGCCGTTGCCCAGGTTGGGGTACGCGGTGGGATAGGTGCGCGTGTACTCGCGCACGTCCGGCCAGGACACGATTGTGGTGTTGGCGGGTGAGGGCGGCTGGAACCGGTCGCGGCCCCAGTGCCACCATCCGCCGATCGGCGCCCCGTCGCCGGGAGCGCTGAACCAGCCCTGGTAGCCGACCGTCACCTTGCCGACCACGTCCCCGGGGGGACTGGCGGCGTGCGCGGGGCTGGCCAGGGTGGTGAGCAGCTCGGTGGTGGTGGAGGCGGTGGCGAGCGCGGACCCGGCCAGCACCGATGTGACGAACCTGCGGCGGGAGACCGCCATGAGGACCACTCCTTCGGGACGGAAGGCATTGACGGCCATCGTGGCAGCAGTCGATGCCGGCCCGCAAGAGTTAGACTGATCGATGAAAATCCCGATCAGATGACGGGAATTACGCGCTGGGTTGTCAGTGGCTGACGGCCCGCTCCCGCGCCCACAGCGGGGACAGGATCTGGCTCGGGGCTTGACGGCGGCGGGCGTCGCGCACCGTTATCCGTACGCCCTCGGTGAAGCCGATCTTCGGATGCCACCCGAGCGACTCTCGCGCCTTCCTGGTGTCCAGCGCCATGTTGCGCACCTCGCCCGGCCAGGGCAGCGGCTCGTAGCGGGCCGCACTGTCGACGCCGGACGCCTCCCGGACCGTGTCGTACACGTCGTTGACGCTCGTCTGCCGACCCGAGGCGATGTTGACCACACCCACACCGTTGTGGTGACAGGCGACGGCGATCGCCTCGGCGACGTCGCTGACGTGGACGAAATCCCGGGTCTGGGTGCCGTCGTCGTAGATCACCACCTGCCGGCCACCGAGCAGCGCATCGACCATCAGGGACACCACGCCGCAGTCGCTGCCCTCCGGCCGCGGCCCGTAGACATTTCCGAACACCATCGAGGTGTACGACAGGCCGTGCTGACGCCCGTACCAGTCGAGGTAGTGCACACCGGCGGCGTTGCTGACGCCGTACGGGCTCACCGGGGCGATCGGGTAGTCCTCCCGGACCGGCAGGTCGTGGGCGGCGACACTGCCGAAGATGGCGCTGCTGGTCGCGTTGATCACCAGCCGTACGCCGCTGCGGGCGCAGGCGTCCAGCACGTTGACGGTGCCGAACACGTTCACGTCGGCGTCGTACAGGGGTGATCGCTGGGCCTCGGGGACGCTCGACTGTGCGGCGAGGTGCACCACCACGTCCGGCTGCCACTGGTGGATGATCTCGACACCCTCCGGCGTACGGATGTCACCCGAGACGACGTCCGCCTCGGTCAGCCCGCCGTACGCGGCGTCGGTCAGGTTCTCGATCCGGCCGGTGGAGAAGTTGTCGAGCACCCGGACCTGGCTGCCCATCAGCATCAGCCGGGCGACCACGTGGCTGCCGATGAAGCCGGCGCCCCCGGTGACCAGCACGCGCCCGGGAATCAGGTCCGTCGGTGGGTCGACAGCGACGGCAGTAGCGGGCAGGTCCATTTCGGACTCCTCGGAACGACGGAACGGTCGGCCCGCTGCGGCAACCGGACGGCCGCACACGACCGTAGCCCACCAAAGGCCACCAAACGGACGATCAGCCCGAATAACTTGCGCAGGTATCACCCATTCATCACTATTCACCCCTTACCGCTAGTAATTTCTCCTCCGGGGGTGTCCGCCGGCATGCCCTGGCTGCACCGGACGGAGAGGGAGGACGGCGTGTTGAGAGAGACTCCGGGCCCGCCACCGCGACAACCGGGCGGTGGCGTGACGAGCGCTCCCCTGCTGTCGGTACTGCTGGTCAGCTGGAACACCCGCGAGCAGACCCGACAGTGCCTGGAGTCGCTGGCGTCGACCGCCGATCCCGATCTGGACTACGAGGTGGTGGCCGTCGACAACGGATCGTCCGACGGCTCAGCCGACCTGCTCGCCGACCAACCCCGGGTCCGACTGATCCGCAACAAGCACAACAGCGGTTTCGCCGCCGCCGTGAACCAGGCGTACCGACGGGCGAACGGGCAGCTGATCCTGCTGCTCAGCAGCGACATCCGGTTTCACCCGGGCGCGCTGTCCCGAATGGTCGACCATCTGCGGGAGCGGCCGGACGTCGCAGGGGTCAGCCCGCTGTACCTCAACCCGGACGGCACCTTCCAGCAGCACTACGTTCAACAGCCCAGCTTCGCCGCCACCATCGCGCTGGTGACCGCGCTACGCCGACTGCCCGGGTTCCGCCAGGCGCTGCACCGGTTCCAGATGCGGGGCGAGGACTTCAGCCGTCCCCGGCAACTCGCCTCGGGCAGTTGCGTGCTGCTACGCCGCGCGGCGCTCGGGCAGCAGACCATCTTCGACGAGACGTTCCCCGTCTACTGGAACGACGCGATCCTCGCGCGGCAGCTCGACCAGGCCGGGCACGAGCTGTGGATGCTTCCGGACGCCGTGGTGACGCACAGCCGTGGCGCGTCCTGTCGGCTGCTCGGGCCGACCATCCGCTTTCGACACCTGCTGGGCAGCCTGGTCGGGTATCTGCGGATGACCCAGCCCCGGTACCGGTTGCCGGTGTTCCGGGCCGTGCTGCTCGCCGACCACCTGGTCAAGCGACTCTTCGGTCGATCCGTACCGCTGGGCCTGGGCGACCTGTTCGCCGCGCTGCGCGGCGACGTCGGCCCGCTGCCCGACGGTGACACCCGCGACTGGGTGGTGCTGTTCAGCCGAACCCGCTGGTCTGTCGACGGGCATCCGAGGGTGCTGGGGCAACTGACGTCCGGGCAACGGTTGCTCTTCGTCGACCCGCCGGGACGCCGGCCGCGCTGGCGGTGCGAGGTGAGCCCGATCGGCTCGGCGGCCTGGCACGCCATCGCACCGACCGCGCTGCCGCTGGGCGACTCGGTGCCGCTGGTCAACTGGATCAACCGGCGGATCGCGGCCGGTGCGCTGCGTGGCTGGCTGGACCGGCACGCCGGCGCTCGCCTGCTGCGACTCGACGACGAACGCGCCCGCGCGGTGCTCGGCCGCCTCGGCGAGGACGAGTTGCTGCCCGCCGGAGCGCCACGGCCGATGGAACGGTCACCACGATGAGAGGGCCGACTGTCGCGCCCGGTGTGCTGCTCGCCGGCGCCGGGCTGGGCGCGGTGCTGACCGTGGTCACCCTGCTACCCGGACCGGTCGGCCTGGCCGCCGCCATCGGTGTGCTGTGTGCGGGGGCGTTCCTACTCTGGCCGTGGGCCGTGCTGCCGGTCGGCATCATCGGCGGCGCGGTGGTCGGCGCCCTGCTCGGTGGCGCTGACGTGCGCCGCTACATCGCGGTGGGGGTGCTGCTGCTGGCCGCTGGCGGCACGGCGCTGGCGGTGCGCCATCGGTTGGGGTCGAGACGGCCCGGCGGCGCCGTCCACGTCACCGTGCTCGCCAACGCCCGACCGGTTCGGTCGCGCCGCGCGCCAGCCACCTCGACGAGGCCACCCCGCTGATCGCGACGGGGCCGGAGCCAGCCTGGCTCCGGCCCCGAACGTCCACGCGGGTGCGGACAACCGCCCGACTCAGGCCGAGAAGTTGCGGAACAGCAGGGACGCCAGAGCGAGCGCCAACGCCAGGTTGAACACCGTGGCACTGGCGAACACCGCCACCGGTCGCCAACCCGCCTCCCGCAGCGACGCGACCCGGACCTCCAGGCCGATGCTGACGAAGGCCAGGATCAGGAACCACACGCGCAGGTCGTTGACGATGGCGATGGTGGCCTTGCCGTCCGCGCCAGCCGCGTCGAGGTACCAGGTGGCGATGACCGAGGCCGCGATGAAGCCGAGGACGAACTTCGGAAACCGCGTCCACAGCTCACCGAGGCCCGGTCGGGCCGCGCCGGGCCGTCGTTCCACCCGCAGGGTGAAGTACGCGGTGAGCGCGACCGCCACCACACCCATCAGGGCATTCTGGGTGACCTTGACGATGCTGGCGATCTGGAGCGCCTCCTCACCGGCGAGCGCACCCGCCGCGGTGACCGCTGCGGTGGTGTCGATGTTGCCACCGATCCAGGCGCCGGCCACCGCGTCGGAGAGCCCGAACACGTCGGCCAACCAGGGCAGGACGAAGATGGACGGCAACGCGAAGACGATGACCAGACTCGCCGTGTAGGCCAACTGCTCGCGGCGTGCCCGGACCGCGCCGGCGGCGGCGATCGCCGCGCTGACCCCGCAGATCGACACCGCCGACGCGAGCAGCGCCCGCAGCTTGTCGTCGAGGCCGAACCTGCCGGCCAACCACCAGGTGAACAGGAAAACCCCGCTGATCAGCAGAATCGCCTGGGCGATCGCCGGGCCGGCGGCGCTGGCGATGACGGCCAGGTTGATCGACGCCCCGAGCAGCACCAGACCTGTCTTGATGAAGAACTCGGTCCGGAACGCGGCGGCGATCCGGTCCCGCCACCCGAGCAGCGTGACGGCGACGTTGCCGAGCAGGCCGAGCAGGATCGCGTAGACCGGGTACTCGATCGCCGCTCCGATGTCCTCGACGGCGGTGCCCTCGGCCCAGGCCGGAACGTTGTGCTCCAGGTAGCGGGTGAGCGCGGCGAGACCGACCACGATCAGCAGGCCGATCAGCGTCCAGGCCCAGAACGCACCGTCACGCGCCACGCTGGTCGGCTCGGCCGGGTCGGCGGTGGCCGACGACATGCTGGGCTCGGCCACGTCGTCGGCGGTCGCGTCGTCGACGCGGGTGGCGTCGGCCGGGCCGGGCTCGTTGCCCGTGCGGGTCACGTCGGCGGTCATCAGGGCACCAGCCCGGCGGGGATGGCACCCAGCAGGACCAGGGCGAGCAGGGCCAGGCCGAGGATGGTCGCCACCCAGTCCTCGTTGAATGCGAGCCGGGACGCACCGTCCGTCGGCGGGGTGGGCGGTGGCTGGTCGGATGTCATGGCGTACCTCCATGGTGGTGAACCGATCCGGCCGTGCCGGATCGGTTCACCAAGCGCGGTGACGAACGTGCGGAGCCGCGCCGGGTCACGAGTCGACGCGCGAGCCGGCGGCGCGGCCGGAAGAGGAGTGCGGTGCTGCGGTGCTCAGTCGGTGCCCGGTGCGCCCGGACAGAGCTCGCTGGCGGTTCGCATCAGGTCGACGACCCGACGCGAGGTGAGGAGCGGACCAACCGGCATTCCCGTATTTTCCTACTGACTCGATAGGAATTCAAGACCGTCGACCCGAATTCTCGCTCTGCCGCGCCGACCCACACGGACGACGGGGCCGGAGCCGTCGCCGGCTCCGGCCCCGTCGGTACGACCGATCTCCGCTACGGGGTCGGGTACTGGGTCAGGTACACCGGAGCGCCGACCTTGGTCATGTCGGCCGCGTCCCCGATGCCGTTGACCACGTGGTCGATAGTGCCGGCGCTGAGGTTGACGGTCATGATGTGGTGCAGCCGCACCCCGGGCCGGTTCGGGACCTCGAAGCCGTTCTCGGTGTGGATCGACGGGTTGTTCTGGTTGAACACGTACACCCCACCCCCGTACAGGGTGTGGTGACGCACCCGGTCACCGACCTTGTACCCGGCCCAGCCCTCGACCGCGCCGTTCATCCAGTCGGCCTGCGTCGGCGGGTCGTACGGCAGCTCGTTCTGGTAGAGGATCGTGGTGCCGTGCTCGCCGTTCCAGACCGTGTTGTAGCGCTGGAAGTGCTCGACGAAGAGGCCGGTCGCGGTCACGTGGTCCCCGTTGATGACGGCCCCGTAGCGACCGGTGTTGGTACGCCAGCGGTCGGTGTCACCGTTGACGCCCTGGGTGAAGCCCTCGACGCCGTGATCACCGCGCCACACCCAGGTGTGATCGATGAGCACGTTGTCGCTGTTCACCTCCAGCGCGGTGTTCGTCCGCCCGATGTGCGGGCCGCCGACCCGGAAGTACACGTCGGAGAGCGTGGTCGGGTTGTGCGGGCTGCTCGCGTTGCGGCCGTGCTCACGGCCGACCCGCAGCAGGACCGGCGACTCGACGAGGCCGGCGTCGATCGTGACACCGGCGACGATCACCCCGGGAACACCGGCCACGTCCAGCGGGATCGCGCCGTTCACGGCGGTCAGCGTGGCGTGCCCGATCCCCAGCACCACGGTGTTCGGACGCCGGACCTCGATGCTGCGCGCGATGTCGTACGTTCCGGGCGTGAGCAGCAGGTGCTTGCCGCGCGCCAACTGGCTGTTGATGACGCGCACCGAGTCCGACGGCTTGGCGATGAAGAAGTCACCGATGCCGATGGTGCGCCCCGGCGTGATGCCGTCAGCCCAGGAGACGCCCCTGCTGTCGCGCTGCGCGGCGGGCACCCGCACCTGGTAGCGACCCTTGCCGTCGACGAAGAGGTAGGGCTTCTCCCGGCTGAGCGGGGTGGTCTCCAGGGTCGTGTACGGCGGGTCGGGGAACGTGGCGTCGCCCGGTGCGCCCTCGACCCCCGCGAACACCTGGTTCCACACCGCGTTGGACCAGCCGCCGACCTCGCTGTTACGGGTCAGCCACTGTTGCTGCGAACCGTTCGTCGTGGCCGGCAGCCGTGAGTCGGCGATGAACCCGCCGCTGGCGTACTGCGGGCCGGCGGTGCAGTAGTCCATCAGCGACAGACCGCCGCCGCCGATGTTCAGCCGGCGCATCGACACCGCCTGGGACACCGCCCAGAAGTTCGCCGACGACCGGCAGTCGTCCTGGCCGGCCGCGTTGATGGTGAGCGAGAGGTTGGACAGGGTGCGCCAGAAGTTGACCAGCGCGAGGCAGTTGCCGGTGCCGCCGTCGGCCAGGCAGCGGTTGTAGACCTCCAGCTTGCCGTTGACTGTGACGTCGGTGGGCGAGGCGCCCAGGCCGGACACCTCGGTGTAGTAGCCGACCTTGGCCTGCAACGGCTGCGCGGCCGTGCCGTACGTGCCGGGCTTGAACAGGTAGGCGTGCCGCTCGGTGCCCATCTCGTTGTCGACCTGCCGGGCGTGCGCCGCGTCGAGGGTCTGCTGGATCTCGGCGACCGGCATGGACGGGTCGAAGATGGTCACGTTCGGGCCGAAGTCGGGTGCGCCGTGCGTCGGGCGGCCGGCGCTGGCCGCCGTGCTGGTCATGGTGACGGCGGCGGTCACCAGCAGAGCAAGGGTGAGGGTACGTCGGGACGGGCTTGTCATGTGGTTCGTCCTCTCCGCTGGCCGAACATGCTTCCGGCGCAGCTGGGGGCGGTGAGAGCGCTCTCTGACCCCTGCCGCCGCCAGTGAGGTCGCGGTGAAGGGGTCGAGATGTTTCTACCCGTTAATCCGGCCGCCCGCCACCGGCCCATTTCGTAGTCCGGATACGGCGAGGCCCGCCCTCCTGAGGAGGGCGGGCCGGCACGATGGTGGGAGAGGTCAGCGCACCCGGCGGCGGCCGTAGGCACCGGCGACGATCGCCACGCCGACAGCGGCGAAGATGACCTGCAGGAGCAGCTCGATCCAGTCGATCCCGCTGGTGTCGTCGACGCCGAGGGCACCGGCGAGGAGGGTGCCGAGGAGCGCCGCGACCACACCGATGAGCAGGGTCAGCCAGATCGGGATGTTCTGCTTGCCCGGTACCACCAGCCGGCCCAGCACGCCGATGATCAGACCGATGATGATGGCGGCGAAGAAGCCGGTAATTTCCACGGGAGTCGTCCTTCGAGAGGGGATGTCGTCGGCCGTTGATTGCCCCGGGCAACGAGCCGCGAAACATCCTCTGGGTCTCCCATCTCGACCGCAACCTGCGCGATCTTGCACTTTCTGCGGCTGAGCCGCGGCTTTCACACCTTTTGTCGTCACCGATAGTGCAAGATCGCGAAGGGAGGGGACGGTCCGGCCGCGCGCTTGCTGTCGGCTTCAGGTCGCCTCAGCGGCGTTAGGATGACCGCCGTGCAGTTCGGGGTGCTCGGGCCGCTCGCCGTGACCACGGACGCCGGCGAGCCGGTGGTGGTGCCCGGCACCAAGGTACGGGCGTTGCTGGCCGACCTGTTGGCCAACCGCAACCAGGTGGTCTCGGCGGACCGCCTCATCGACGACCTGTGGGGTGACGACGCCCCCGCCAATCCGGCCGGAGCCCTCCAGGTGCGGGTGTCGCAGCTGCGTAAGGCCCTCAACGATGCCGAGCCCGGCGCCCGCGAGCTGGTCGAGTCCCGGCCACCCGGCTACCTGCTGCGGGTCGACGCGGTCGACGTCGACCGCTTCGACGAGCTGGCCCGCTGCGCCGACGTCGAACGGCTGACCGAGGCCCTCGCGTTGTGGCGCGGCGAGGCGTACGCCGACGTGGCCGACGCCGAGTTCGTGCGGGCCGAGGCGGCCCGCCTCGCCGAGCAGCGCCTCGTCGTTCAGGAGCGGTTGGCGCAGGCCCGGCTGGCCCGGGGTGAGCATGACCTGGTGGCCGCTGACCTGGCCGAGTTGGTCGCCAAACATCCGCTGCGCGAAGGCCTGCGGGCGGTGCAGCTACGCGCGTTGTACGCGGCCGGCCGCCAGTCCGAGGCGTTGGAGAGCTACGCCGAGCTGCGGGCCCGGCTCGCCGAGGAGCTGGGCCTCGACCCCGGCCCGGAGCTGGTCGCCCTGCACCGCAGGATCCTCGAACAGGACGCCGGCCTGAACGCCCCGCCGAAGGCGGCGATCATCCGGAACAACCTGCCGGCCCCGCTCGACGAGTTGATCGGGCGGGACGAGGCGCTGGCCGAGCTGCGGGCTTTGCTGCCCCGGCAGCGGCTGGTCACGCTGGTCGGGCCGGGCGGCGTCGGCAAGACCCGGCTGGCCACCGAGACGGCCCGCGCGACGTCCTACCCGGACGGTGTCCGACTGGTCGAGCTGGCACCCCTCCCGGCCGGTGACGCCCGCGTCGCCGAACAGGTGCTCGGCGCTCTGGGCGCCCACGAGGCCGCCGGAACGACCCAGTCCCCCGCCGACCGGGTGGTCACGGCGCTGCGGCACCGGCAGTTGCTGCTCGTGCTGGACAACTGCGAACACGTCATCGAACCGGTCGCCGAACTGATCGCCCGGCTGCTGCGCGACGTGTCCGGGGTGAGCGTGCTGGCCACCAGCAGAGAGCCACTCGGGCTGACCGGTGAGCTGCTCTGGGAGGTACCCCCACTGCCGGTGCCCGACGACGGTGACCTGGACGCGGTCCGGCGCTCGGCGGCGGCCCGGTTGTTCGTCGCCCGCGCCGCCGCGCAGCAGCGCGGTTTCCGCCTCGACGGGCGGACGGCGACGGCGGTGGCCCAGCTCTGCCGCCGCCTCGACGGTCTGCCGCTGGCGTTGGAACTGGCCGCGACCCGGGTCCGTGCGCTGGGCGTACGCGGGGTGGTGGACCGGCTCGACGACCGGTTCCGGCTGCTCACCACCGCGCAGCGGGACGTGCCACAGCGGCAGCGGACGCTCACCGCGGTGATCGGCTGGAGCTGGGACCTCCTGGACGAACCCGACCGGGTGGTGCTCGCGCAACTGGCGGTGTTCCCGGACGGTTGCACCCCGGAGGCCGCCGAACAGGTCTGCCGAACCGACCTGGACGCCCTCGCCCGGCTGGTGGACCGGTCGCTGGTGGTGCTCGACGACTCCGGCGCGGCCCCCCGCTACCGGCTGCTCGAATCGGTGGCCGCGTTCTGCCTGGAACGCCTCACCGACGCCGACGAGGTACGCGGGCGGCACGCCACCTACTACACCGAGCTGGCCGAACGGGCCGACCCCGGGCTGCGCGGGGCCGACCAGCAGCGGTGGCTGGCGCTTCTCGACACCGAGCTCGCGAACCTGCGGTCGGCGCTGACGCACGGTGGTGGGCTGCGCCTGGCTGTCGCGCTGAGCTGGTACTGGTTCCTGCGCGGCCGGCTCACCGAGGCACGGCGGGCGCTGGCCGTGCCCGGCGACCCGGAGCAGGAGGCCCGTGCGGCCCCCTGGCGGGTCGGTTTCGCCCTGTCGCAGGGTGAGGTGATCGCACCGGACGACGTACGCGCCGCGGTGGCCGCCGACCCGGGCAGCCACGCCGCGTGGTTCGCGGCCAACGCGGTGATCGAACACGGCGACCTGGCCCTGGTGTCGGAGCTGCTGCCCACCGCCGCCACCGACCCGTGGACCGAGGCCGCGGTGCTCACCTCCCTGGCCCACATCGCCCACGCCAACGGTGACCAGGCCACCCTGGAGCGCACCGCGACCCGCAGCGCCGCGCTCTTCGCCGACCTCGGCGACCGGTGGGGTCGGCTCCGGGCGACCGAGTGGGTGGGTGGGCTGGCCGACATGCGCGGCGAGCACGAGCGCGCCGCCGCGCTGCACCGGGAAGGGCTGCGCTGGGCCGAGGAGTTGGCGCTGTGGCCACAGGTCTGCGCCGAGCTGTCCTGGCTGGCCTGGCTCGCCGTGCAGACCCGCGACTACGCCCAGGGTCGGGAACTGGCCGAACGCGCCTATGACCTGGCGGTGGAGCAGGGCTCGCCCGGCGCGCTGATCTTCGCGGAGATGAGCCTCGGGCTGGCCGCCCGCCGCGACGGCAAGCTCGATCTGGCCGTCACCCACCTCAGCCACCTCGTCGACCTGGGTCGGGGAGAGAGCCAGTCCGCGCTCTACCTGCCGATGGTGCTGGTGGAGCTGGGCTACGCGGTCGAGCAGGGCGGCGACCCGGACGCCGCGTTGGCCCTGCACATCGAGGCGTTCGAGGTCGCCGAGGCGATGGCGACGATGCGGGACGCGATCAACCCACTGGAGGGGATGGCGGCGGCGGTGCGCTCGCCCGAGGTCGCCGCCCGGTTGCTGGGCGCCGCGGCCGCCGCCCGGCTCGCCACGCAGTCCCCCGCCGCGCCGGCCGAACGCGACGACACCGACCGGACGACAGCGCGACTGCGCGCCGAACTCGGGCCGGAACGCTTCGACGCGCTGCTCGCCGAGGGCGCGAAGCTGAGCCCGGGCGAGGCCCGGGCCCAGCTCTGACCGGTGCTCAGGAGGTCACCTTCGGCGCGTACGAGGCGACGATCACGCCGCTCTTGTGCACCCGGGTGTCGACCAGGTCGAACGACGCCTTGACGTCGGTCAGCGGCGCGGTGAGGCTGGGGCCGCCCTCCAGCACAGGGTGGATCCAGAACCGGACCTCGTCCACCAGACCGGCGCGGATCAGCTGGGCGGTGACCGAGCCGAAGCCGTACTGGATGATGTTCTTGCCCGGCTGGGCCTTGAGCGCGGTGACCGCCTCGACCAGATCGCCCTGGAGCACCTCCGTGTTGTTCCAGGTGGGGTTGGTCAGGGTGGTCGAGGCGACGTACTTCTTGACGTTGTTGAAGTACGCGGCGCCCGTGGTCGGGTCGCTCTCGTCCCTGGTTGGCCAGGCGGCGGACATGCCGTCGTAGGTGGCCCGGCCCATCAGCATCGCGTCGGCCTCCTCGGTCTGCGCCCCGGCGAGGCTGGCCGCCTCCTCGTCGAAGTACGGCATGGTCCACATCGGGTTCTCGATGACGCCGTCGAGGGTGATGTAGGTCGAGTTGACGAGCTTGCGCATCGGGATCTCCTGGGTGTTTGTCGTGCTCTCCGGTGACACCCAGAACTCTGCCGGCTGCCGCTTACGATTCGCTTCAGGTGCTCTTACCCGCGTCGTCGACCGGGCCCTGCGCCGGGTCGGTCAACGGGATCGGCAGCGCCTGCGGGGTCACCGTGCCGCCGGCCGTCGAGTGGGCCGGGGCGGGACGGGCACCGACGCGGCTGTGCAGCCGCCCGCGCCCGGCCGGACCGGCTCGCCGGGTCACCTCGACGGTCACCATCCGCACCGGCGGTGGCGGCGCGGTGAAACGCCCGACGCCCCACCGCACCCAGATCGGGATCCGGCCGGCGTCCGCCTCCGCGCGCAGCTTCTGGACCGTACGGGCCCGGTCGGTGTGGTCGACCTCCACCACGACGGGCGGACCGTCCGGACGGGCACACGCCACGTCGAGCACCGAGTGCCGCTGCTCCAGCGGTGGTGGCAACGGCAGCACGCTGGGCGCGCGCCGGTAGACCCGCCAGCCCTGGGCCTCGGCCCACCGCACCACCGAGTCGATCACCCGCGCGGTGACCTCGTCGGTGTCCAGGTCGACGAAGGTCACCTCGGCCAGCCAGCGACCCAGGTCCGCGGCCAACCGCTCGCCCTGCGCCGCGACCTCCACCGGCGCAGGATAACGCCTCAGCCGACGAGGGTCGCGGTCGCGGCGAGGTGCCGGGTCAGCCAGCCGGTGGTGGCCGTACGGGCCGCCTCGGCGTTGGTCCGTGACAGGAAGTCGTGCCCCTCCCCGGTGAGCACCAGGTGCCCGTGCGGCACACCGCGGTCGGCGAGGGCCTGGGCGACCTGCGCCGACTCGCCCGCCGGCACGTTGGTGTCGTTGGCGCCGTGGATCAGCAGCACCGGCACGTCCAGCCGGTCGATGTGGGTCAGCGGGGAGAGGTCACGCAGCAGCTCGGCATCCCGGTGCGGGTCGCCGTACTTGCTGACGGCGGCGGCGGCGATCCACGGCTCGGTGCCGGCGAAGAAGGTCCGGAAGTCGGAGATGCCGCACTCGGCGACACCGGCGGCGAAGAGACCGGGGAAGTTCACCAGCACCGCGAGGACCAGGTAACCGCCGTAGGAGCGGCCCAGAACGCCGAGCTGGCCGGGCCGGGTGACGCCGGCGTCGACGAGGAAGTCGGCGCAGGCCGCGACGTCGGCGATCGCACCGTAGCGGCCGGCGAGGTTGTCGGCGGCGACGAACGAACGGCCGAACCCGGACGACCCACGGACGTTGGGCGCGAAGACCGCGATGCCCTGCGCCACCAGTGCCTGGAACAGCGGGTTGTAGCCGGGGCGTTCCTGCGCCTCCGGGCCACCGTGAAGGCTGATCGCCGTCGGCCAGGGACCCGGGCCGGCCGGGCGGTAGAGCCAGCCGGAGAGCGGCAGCCCGTCGCGAGCCCGCAGGTCGACCAGTTGCGGCGCGACACCGGCATCGTCCGTACGCGGGACGCCCGTGTCCGGCCGCAGCGGGCGCGGCGCCCCGGTCGACGGGTCGACCAGCCAGACCTCCCGTGGTTGCACCGGCCCCTGCGCGGTGAGGCAGAGCAGGGCGCCGTCGGCGGCGAAGACGGCGTCGCCGAGCACCTCGCCGGGGGCGGTGACGGCCCGCTGCACACCGCTGGCGAAATCGAGCAGGCTCAGCTCGCTGCGCCCGCCGTAGGTGTTCCACAGCAACGCGCCGCGCTGCCCGTCCGCGCTGGCCGCGACGTGTTCCAGCTCGGCGTCCGGTCGTCCGGCCAGCCGGGTCGGCGGCTGCTCCGGCCGGGTCAGGTCGACCCGTACCAGCGCGGCGAGTTCGGAGTACGCGTCGGTGCGGGCCAGCACGCTCGTGCCGTCCGGGCCGAACCAACCCTGGTCGGTGCTGCCCCGCCCGGTGTCCGGAAACAGCCGCCGTCGAACGCCGGTGGCCACGTCGAGCACCTCCAGCCAGCGGGCGTTACGGGGGCCGCGGCGCAGCAGCGCGGTGCCGGCGTCCGGGGTCACGTCCAGGAGGGTGAGCAGGTCGCCCTGGGCGAGCACCCGCCGGTGCCCGGTGGCCGCGTCGACCAGCAGGGCCTGCCCGTGCTCGTCGGTCTCGCTGACCGCCAGCACCGCGCCGTGCGGCAGCCAGCCGGCCAGCGCGGCGCTGCGGCGACCGAACCCGGCGACCTGGTGGCGTCGCGTTCCGTCCGGGCGCAGCACCCACAGCTCGGTGCGGGGCGCGCCACCGGGGGCGACGACACAGGCCAGCCACTGGCCGTCCGGGGACCAGCTCAGCGCGAGAACCGGTTCGTCGCCGACGGGCAGCGCGACGGGCGCACCCGCGTCGACCTGGCAGACCCAGACGCCGGGCGTGCCGGCCCGGTCGGAGAGGAACGCCACCCGGCGGCCGTCGGGGGACGGCGCGGGGGCGAAGTCCTCGCTGATCGGCACCGGCGGTGGCACCGGCCGGTGGTTCGCGGGTCGGGGCCGCCGGGTGGTGCGCGGCGGCTCAATCCGTACGCTCATCTAAACCCCGATCCGCTGCAACCAGAGCTCCAGCAGCCCGAGCTGCCAGAGCGCGTTGGAGCCCAGCGTGGTCCGCCGGGCGTTCGGCGCGTCCAGCAACTCCTCCAGGTAGTCCTTGCGGAACAGGCCCCGCTCGCGCGCCGGTCGGGCGGTCAGCGCGTCCCGCACGTCGTCGAGCAGGGGGCCGGAGAGGTGCCGGATGGCGGGCACCGGGAAGTAGCCCTTCGGCCGGTCGATCACCTCGTCCGGGACGATGCCCCGGCTCGCCGCCTTCAGCACCCCCTTGCCGCCCTGCGCCAGCTTCAGGGCCGGGGGGCAGGCGGCGGCCAGCTCGACCACCTCGTGGTCGAGGAACGGCACGCGGGCCTCCAGCCCCCAGGCCATCGTCATGTTGTCGACCCGCTTGACCGGGTCGTCGACCAGCATCACCAGGCTGTCCAGGCGCAGCGCCGCGTCCAGCGCGGTGTCCGCTCCGGGCGCGCCGAAGTGCGCGGCGACGAACTCCAGGCTGGCGTCGTGGTCGAGCATCCACTCGGGCGCCAGGTGCCCGCCGAGCGCGTCGTGGCGACGATCGAAGAACACCCGGGCGTACGCCTCGACGGCGTCCGCGCGGGCCACGTTGGCCATCGGCGGGTACCAGTCGTAGCCGGCGAGGATCTCGTCGGCGCCCTGCCCGGACTGCACCACGGTGATCCGCTGCGAGACCTCCTCGGAGAGCAGGTGGAACGCGACGCAGTCATGGCTGACCATCGGCTCGCTCATCGCCGCGATGGCCTGGTGCACGGCGGGGACGAACCGCTTCGCGCCGATGCGGATCTGCTGGTGGTCGGTGTCGAAGTGGCGGGCGATCAGGTCGGAGTAGTGGAACTCGTCGCCGCTCTCCCCCGCCGCCGCCTCGAAGCCGATGCTGAAGGTGGCCAGGCCGGTCTGGCCCTGCTCGGCCAGCAGGGCGACGATCAGGCTCGAGTCGAGACCGCCGGAGAGCAGTACGCCGACCGGTACGTCGGCGACCATCCGCCGTCGTACGGCGGTGCGCAACGCCGCCATGAGTCGTTCCTGCCACTCGTCGGCGGACATGGCGGGGGCGGCGGCGCGGTTGAACTCCGGCCGCCAGTAGGTGGTGTCGGTGCTCCGGCCGTCCGCGGTGATCACCCGCACGGTGGCCGGCGGCAACTTGCGGACCCCGGCGAGGATCGTGCGCGGCGGCGGCACCACCGAGTGGAAGCTCATGTAGTGGTGCAGCGCCACCGGGTCGAGGTCGGTGTCCACGTCACCGGCGGCGAGCAACGCCGGCAGGGTCGAGGCGAAACGCACCCGGCCCGGCCCCTCGGCCAGGTAGAGCGGCTTGATGCCGAGCCGGTCCCGGGCCAGCACCAGGGTGTGCGTCGCCAGCTCGACCAGGGCGAACGCGAACATCCCGTAGAACCGCTCGACGCAGGCCGTTCCCCACCGGTGGTACGCCTTGAGGATCACCTCGGTGTCCGAGGTGGACCGGAAGGAGTAACCGGCGGCGGTCAGCTCGTCGCGCAGCTCCCGGTAGTTGTAGATGCAGCCGTTGAAGACCATTGCCAGGCCCAGCTCGGGGTCGACCATCGGCTGGGCGCCCGCGTCGGACAGGTCGATGATGCGCAGCCGGCGGTGCACCAGGGCCGCCGGCCCCTGCTGCCACCGGCCCTCGCCGTCCGGGCCCCGCGAGGCCAGGGCGGGGAGCATCCGCTCGACGGCGGCCAGGTCCGGTGGCGCCCCGTCGAGGCGGAACTCGCCTCCGATACCGCACATGGCACTCACCTCTCATCGGCTGGATCCGCTGGGGGCCGCTGACCGGTCCAGGCTTGGCGGACCGGGTTGCGTCCCGATGACGGGTGGGTCAAGCGTCGGTTACGCCGACGGTTCGTCGGCTCCACCGAGCAGCCAGGTGTCCTTCGACCCGCCGCCGCGCGACGAGTTGACGATCATGCTGCCGGCGGGCGCCACCCGGGTCAGCGCCACCGGCGCGACCTCGGCGGTGTCACCGAGGAACACGAACGCCCGCAGGTCGACGTGGCGGGGAGCCAACGCCGTGCCGTCGAAGACCGGGTGGGTGGTCAGCGCGATCATCTCCTGGGCGATCCACCGGTGCGGGGCGGCGAGGATCTGCTCCCGGACGGCGTCCAACTCCTCCGCCTCGGCGCGGGGGCCGATCACCACCCGGTCACCGCCGTACCCGTCCACCGGCTTGAGCACCAGCTCGTCGAGCCGGCCCAGCACCTCGGCCCGCTGCTCGGGCAGCCCACACAGGTACGTCGGCACGTCCCCGAGCAGCGGCTTCTCGCCCAGGTAGTACTCGATCAGCCGGGGCACGTACGCGTACAGCGCCTTGTCGTCACCGACACCGTTGCCCAGCGCGTTGGCCAGCGTGAGCCGCCCGGCGTGCACGGCGGCGAGCAGCGGCCAGCCCAGCGGCACCCCGTCCGCGCCGGGCGCGTGCAGCAGCGCCTCCTCGTCCATCCGCAGGTAGATCACGTCGACCTCGCGGCGGCTGCCCTCGCGGACCAGCCGGACCCGGCCCTCCTCCACCAGCAGGTCGCTGGTCTCGGTCAGCGGCACACCCATCTCGTCGGCGAGCAGCCGATGCTCGAACCACGCCGGATCACCGGGGCCGCTGCTGAGCACCACCACGGCGGGGTCGTCGGCCGCGGCGGGCGCGGCGGCGACCAGCGCCCGGTACAGCATCGCCGGCGTCTCGTCGGCGGGCAGCAGATCCTCCGGCACCGGCAGCTCCGGCAGCACCGCCCGGGTCAGCCGCCGGTTCTGCACCGCGTAGCCGATCCCGGAGGGCACCCGCAGGTTGTCCTCCAGCACGTACCAGCCGCCGTCCGGGTCCCGGACGAGGTCCGTGCCGGACACCTGGGCGCGGGTGCCCCGCCGGCCCATCAGCGCCCCGGTCGGGCGCAGTCCGGGTGAGGACTCCACCACCCACGCCGGCACCACGCCGTCGGCCACCACGGCCCGGTCCGCGTAGACGTCGCGCAGGAACGCGTCGAGGGCGCGGGCGCGCTGCACCAGGCCGGTACGCAGGGTCCGCCAGTCGGCGGCGGGCACCACCCGGGGCACCAGGTCGACCGGGAAGAGCCGGGTGCTCGCCTCGCCGGCCACGCTGAACGTCACGCCCCGGGCCCGCTGCTCCTCGTCCCGGTCGTGTTCACGTTGACGCAGGGCCCCGGCGCCGAGTTGGCGCAGGGCCGCGAGCATCGGGGCGTACGCCGGTTGCGGTCCGGCCGGTCCGAAGACCTCGTCACCGGCGTCGGCGTACGTGGGCAGCGCCGGCGGTGTCGGCGCACCCGGAAGCGGACCGCGGACCCGGCCCCGGGTCTCGTCGAGCAGCAGGTCGACCACGTCGGCCAACCGGCCCCGTCGCTCGTACGCCCGCCGCTGCCGGGCGGCGGAGCTGCCACGTTCCAGCGTGCACCGGGTCAGCTCGCTGACCTGCTCCCAGTCCCCGGTCGCCTCCAACTGCGGGCGCAGGTCGGTCACCAGGCGGCGGACCGCCTGGCCGGCCGGCACCGGTCGGGCCGACCGGGGCAGGTCGAGCAGGTCACCCTCCAACCCGGAGCGGGCCGCCCGCCACACGGCGGCGCGCAGGACCGGTGGTCGTACGGCCGTGCGCTCCACCCCGGCGCGCAGGGCGGCGACCTCCCGTCGGACGAGCGCCCGGAACAGGCCGGTGAGCAGGACGATGGTCTCCACGTCGGCGTTGGCGTCGGTGATCCGCAGCTCCACTGTGGGCACGTGCGCCGATGGCCGGACGTCGAAATAGATCATGGCGGGGTCGGTGATGGTCTCGGAGGAGATCAGCTCGGCGACCAGCGCCTCGTGGTCCGCGGCGCTGGTCACCTCGCCCGGGTCGCCGGCGGTGGGCCAGCGTTGCCAGACCAGGGACCGGACGCTGGCGTAACCGCTGTCCTGACCCATCCAGTACGGCGAGCTGGTGGAGAGGGCGAGCAACACCGGCAGCCACGGCTGGACCCGGCGGGTGACCGCCACCGCCAGGTCCCGGTCGGAGACGCCGACGTGCACCTGCGCGCCGCAGATCAACTGCTCCCGGGCGAGCAGCTGGTACTCGTCGAGCATCCGCCGGTAGCGGGAGGTGGGGGTGACACTCGGGTCGCCGTCGGCGCGCAGCGGCACCGTACCGGCCGCCACGATGCCCAGACCGGCCCGGTCGGCGACCTGGACGGCCGCCTGACGCAGCCGGGTCAGCTCGGCGCGGATCTCGTCCAGGGTGCGGCAGACCGCGGTGTTGGTCTCCACCACGCTGCGGTGCAACTCGGCGGTGAACGACGCCGCCGGCAACCGGTCGAGCAACTCCCCGGCGCGGGGCACCAACTCCCGGGTGTGCAGGTCGACGACGTGGAACTCCTCCTCCACCCCGATCGTGGCCAGGTCCGCCGGGTCGCCGTCGTCCAGCGACAGGACCGGATTCGTACGCGGAGTGGGCAGCATCCGGCCGTTGCCGGACCGGCCCACCGGCCCGTCGTACGTCGGCGCGTTCGTGGTGTTGTCGGCCATGGTCACCCCGGTTCGCGTGTCGGTGGTCTGGCTGTCCGACGAGCGTTCCCAGGGTTGGTACCGGGGGTGTTTCCGGCGCGTTAAGGTGACGCGCCCGTTCTGTCCGCGCTGCTCAGCGCTGCGCAGCCCCGTACTCGATGGTCGTGGCGACCCGGTCGGCGGTGGCGGTCGGTGATGTCGGGGTGTCCTGCCGGCCTGGACACCCCGACAGCAGCAGTTCTGATTCGATCAATCTCGGTCAAGGAGCGGCCGGGATCACCTCATGTTCGCCACCACGAACGGCGCATGGCCGTGCAGGTAGTTGGTCCACCCGCCGGTCACCGGCGCGCCAGGGCTGAGCAGGTTGGTGGTGTCGGTGCCGACGTCGAGCTTCCAGGCCGTCCAGGAGATGCCGTTCGCCTTCATCCAGTCGATCCAGGACTGCGCCTCCGGAAGACAGGTCCGGCCGTCGAGGCCGCCATCGGCGTTGCTGGCGCCCCACTCCGTGACGAACAGCGCCAGACCCGCGCGGATCGCCGCGTCGCCCTTGGCGCGCAGCGACGTCCCGTGCGTGCAGGAGTAGAAGTGCAGGGTGTACATCAGGTTGGTGCCGGTGACCGGGCTGGCCGCCGCGACGTCCACATCCTGTGACCAGGTCGGGGTGCCGAGCACGACGATGTTGTCCGGGTCGGCGGCGCGGATCGCGGACACCACCGCCTGGTGGTACGGCTTGATGACGTTGGTCCAGCTGACCTGGAGCGGCTCGTTGTAGGGCTCCCAGATGACGTTCGGCAGGTGGCCGTACCGGCGGGCCAGGTCACCGAAGAACGCCACCGCCTGGGACTGGTTGTTCTGCGCCTCGTGCGCGTGCCAGTCGACGATCACGTAGACCCCGGCGGTGACCGCGTTGTTGATGATGGTCTCCACCTGCGCGCGCGCCTTGGCCGGGTCACTGAGGTACGCCCCCGCCGGCTCCACGCCCATGGCCGCGCGGATCACCTGGAGGTTCCAGTTGTCGCGCATCCAGCGCAGCGCGGAGAGGTTCTCGGCGTACGGGGCGGTTTCCCAGTTGAGCCACATGCTGCTGATTCCCCGCAGCTGCACCCGCGCGCCGGACTTGTCGCACATCGTGGTGCCGCAGACCCGCAGTTGCCCGTGCCGCTCGACCGGCGTGCCGGTGGTCGGCGGCGGGGTCGTCGGTGGCGGGGTGGTGGGCGGCGGCGTGGTCGGGGGCGGACCGCCGGCGCAGGACGCGCCGTTCACGGTGCAGTTGACCGGGGTGCCGGTGCCGTTGACGAGGAAGCCGAACGAGGTGGAGGCACCGGCGGCGAGGGTGCCGTTCCAGGACACGTTGGCGAAGGTGTAGTGGCTGCCCGAGGTCGTCTGCTGCGCGTTCCACGACTGGCTGATGGTCGAAGAGGACGGTAGGTCGAACTCGACCCGCCAACTGGTGATCGGTGCGGAGGTGTCGTTGGTGACGGTGACCTGCCCCTGATAGCCGTTGCCCCAGTTGTTCGTCACGGAGAACACGGCGGTCGCCGCGCTGGCCGGTGTGGCGGCGACCAGCGCCACCCCACCGGCCAGCAGGCCGGCGACGGCCAGGGTCGTGACAACTCTCAGTGTGCGCATGCGGAACCCGCTTCGGATCGACGGTGGTGGTCTGAGGCGGGGCGGCGCCTGCGCGCACAATATCGATCAATGCCTATGGGGGCAAGGTGGGGGGCGCTGGCCGGAGGGCTCAGCATCAGCACCCGACACCGGGGACCGGCCCCGATCAGGCCGGCCCCCGCGCGGCGCTCAGGCCGCTCGGCGTACCCGGTAGGCCAGGTGCGTGACGCCGTCGCCCTCGACGACGCTGAACGGGCCGTCCAGCTGAAGTGGGGCGATCTTCAGGTCGGCGAAGAGCGGGACGCCGGCGCCGAGCAGAACCGGGACGAGCTCGACGTGCACCTCGTCGAGCAGGCCGGCCTCGACGACCTGGGCGGCGATGGTGCCGCCGTTGACGCCGACCTCCTTGTCGCCGGCGATCGCCTTCGCCCGGGCGATCGCGCTCTCGATGCCGTCGGTGACGAAGACGAAGGAGTCGTTCTCGGGTGCCCAACCCTCCGGCACCCTGTGCGTGACCACCACGACGGGCACGTCCAGCGGATGCCGGCCACCCCACCCGCTGGTGATGTCGAAGAGCCGCCGGCCGACGACGAGCGCGCCGGTCCGCTCGGTGAGAGCCCGCAGGTGTCGGGCGCTCGTGGCGGAGGTTCGAAAGGTCAGCTCGGGGTCGGCCGTGGGCGTCTCGACGTCGCCGTTCTCGTACCACTGGAAGAGATACTCGAAGCCACCGTGGGACGCGTCCGCGATGTAGCCGTCCAACGACATCGTCGCCCAGGTCGTCACCTTAGTCATCGATCCACTCCTCGATCCGTGCCGTGTCGGCTCGTCGGCGAGGCCGGCTGCCTCCGGCCCCCAACCCAAGGTCGAAGCCAGCGCACCGTCCTCGACACGTCGGCCGAGCTTCTCCCCAGTGTCAGCCGTGGCCGTCCGGATCGCAGCGCGTTGAGCACGAGATCGGCGTATGCAGGTCGACCGCTCCGGTCGTAGCGTGGGGGCATGCGAACCACCACGCTGGGCAGCACCGGACCCGAGGTCGGCGTCATCGGCCTCGGCTGCATGGGCATGAGCCACGGCTACGACATCACCGGCCCTCGCGACGACGACACGTCGATCTCCGTCATCCGACAGGCACTGGACCTGGGCGCGACGCTGATCGACACGTCGGACGTGTACGGGCCCTACACCAACGAGGAGCTGGTCGGGCGGGCGCTGGCCGGCGGGCACCGGGATCGGGCCGTACTGGCCACGAAGGTCGGCCTGGTGGCCACCTCCCCCACCGGCGGCCCCGGCAACTCACCGAAGATCGGCAACAACGGCCGCCCGGAGCACATCCGCGCGGCGATCGACGAGAGCCTGCGCCGGCTCGGCACCGACCACGTCGACCTCTACCAGCTGCACCGGGTCGACCCGGAGGTGCCCATCGAGGAGTCCTGGGGCGCGATGGCCGAGGTCGTGGCGGCGGGCAAGGCCCGGCAGCTCGGGTTGTCCGAGGTGACGGTCGAGCAGGTCGTGCGGGCCCAGGCGGTGCACCCGGTGGCGTCGGTGCAGTCCGAGTTGTCACTGTGGACGCGCGACCCGTTGACCGAGGTGTTGCCGTACTGCGCCGAGCAGGGAATCGCCTTCCTGCCGTTCTCCCCGCTCGGTCGCGGTTTCCTCGCCGGCCGGTTCACCTCCTTCGACGACCTGCCCGCCGATGACTTCCGGCGTGGCCTGCCGCGCTTCCAGCAGGACGCGCTGCGCGCCAACCTCGCCATCGTCGCCCGGGTCCGGGAGATCGCCGACCGGGCCGGCTTCAGCCCCGCGCAGGTCGCCCTCGCGTGGGTGGTCGCCCAGGGGGACCAGGTCATCCCGATCCCCGGCACCAAGACCCCGAAGTATCTCGTGGACAACTGCGCGGCCGCTGATGTGCGGCTCAGCGCCGAGGACCTGGCCGACCTGGACGCGCTGCCCGCGCCTGAGGGTGGCCGCTACTGAGGCTCCGGCGGCCCGGCACCGCGTGGCCGGGCCGCCACCGGCGGGCCGAACCTGACCCCGACACCTGGCGAGTAGAGCACGCTCACCGGTGGCCCGAGCGGTGCCGGCAGCCCAGCGGCGGCGATCAACTCGTCATCCAGGTGCAGCACCTCGGCCCGGTGCAGCGGCCAGCTCGGATGCCAGTTCGGCAGGTGCAGCGTGCGCCCGTACGCCCGGGTGTGCAGCCCCCAGCGGGCGGTGACGAAGTGTTCGAGCGGGGTCGGCTCGACGATCGGCTCCCCCACCCGCACCACCATCCGGCTCGTCGCGCCCGCCGGCCCCGGCCAGCGTCGCCGGCAGCGGTAGGTGCGACGGTCGCCGTCGCGATCCAACCGCATCGACGACCAGAGGTACGGCAGACGCAGCGTCGCCCGCGCCACCAGCACCGGCAGCAGGCGGGACGCGTCGAGCGACCGGAACACGACCGTTCGGCGGCCGGCGTCGTCGACGGAGTAGAGCCGGACGTTGGTCTCCCAGAAGGTGCCGAAGTACGGCACCCCCGGGCCACGGCCGAAGCCCAGCCCGACCATCTGGAAACCGATCAGGCCCACGTAGCTCACCCCCTGGAGCGTGTCCGGACGAGTGCCGGCGGGCAGCAACGGCGCGACCACCTCCGGAGCGACGGCCCAGTGCAGGAAGGTGAGGTCCTCCCAGCGCTGGCGCAGGAGCGCCCAGGGGAACGCCTGCCGGGGTGCGTGGTCGACCGGTTCGGGTTGCACGCTCCCATCGTCGCCCAGGCGGTGGGCCGGCGTGGCCTCAGGCATGCGGGCCGACACTGACGGTGCCGATGGTCAGCGACGCCTTGCCCTCCAGGATCTCGCCGACCCGCTCGACCTCCTCCCCCAACGCCCGCTGCTGGGCGGCACCGAGCGTCCGCAGCGGCTCGACGGTGACCCGAATCGAGCGGCCGGAACGGCGCTGATGCCACACGCCGGCGACCACCCCCTCCACCAGCAGCACCGGATAGTTGCCGGCCTGGCCACCGGCGAGCGCCCGCTCGGCGGCGGCACCGGGGAAGAGCCGTTCGCGGGGGTGGCAGCCGACCGCGTACGCGTCGAAGTACGGCAGGAGCCGCAACCCGGACGGGCTCTCGTCGGAGAATTCGGTGTCGTCGGCGGCCACCCAGGCCCGTGTGCCCTCGACGGCCACCTCGGTCAGGTCGAGCGAGTCGAACAGCAACGTCGCCCACGCCGGGGGCACCGCCATCCACCGGGCGAACTGTGCCGGGGTGGCCGGCCCGTACGCGTACAAATAGCTGCGGACGAGGGCGTCCAGGGCGGCGGGACCGGGCGTCGGCGCGAAGTCGGGCAGCCACCGGGTCGGGCTGGTGTACGTGCTGGCCCGACCGCGATTCGGGCCGAAGCAGATCACTCCGCCCCGGGTGGCGGCGGTCATCGCCGCGACCCACCGTGGCCACTTGTCCTGGAACGCCTCCATGACCAGGTCACCCGCCCACGGGCCGGCACGGGCGACGATCTCCTCGGTCAGCTCGGCGGTGGTCAGGTCGGCCTCGGCGACCGCATCGGCGATGGCCGCGAGGACCTGCTCGGTCTGCCGGGGCGTCAGCAGGACAGCACTCCGCTCCCAGGACGGCGCCGGCAACGCGGTCAGCGCGCCGACCCACATCGGCAGGTCCGCTGCGGCGAGCAGGTGCACGGTCCCGCGTGGCCCACGGGTCTTGACCAGGGTGCGGTCGGTCCACAGTGCTTGGCGTACCAGGGTGCGGGTCGTGCCCGGCACCCGCAGCCCGATGGACAGCTCGGCGGCCGACGCGATCTGGGCGTGCGCGCCGCACATCGCCGACACCACGTCGGCGACGCGTGCGGCGTCCGGTGCCGCCTCCGCCGCCGGCGTGCAGAGCCGGTGCCGCGCAAGCCGTCGGGCGGACACCTGCGCCCAGCTCAGCTCGATCATCGCAGGCCCTCGAAGAACGCACGGATGTCCGCCGCGTGCGCCAGCGGCTCGTCCATCGCCACGAAGTGGCTGCCCGGGTTGCCCTGCGGCCAGTGGACGATCGTGTTGTCTCGCTCGGCGAGGCGGCGCATCAGCGCGGAGCCACCGCCGTACACACCGGACGGCACCCGCCGCTGGCCCGTCGGCCAGGCGAAACCGCCATCGTCGGCGACGGTGAGTCGCTCGTACATGGGCCACGACGACGTTCCCGACGTGCCGGTGAACCAGTAGAGGTTCACATTGGTGAGCAGATGGTCCCGGTCGATGGCCTGCTCCGGCGTCGGCACCGTCATGGTGAACTCCTTGAACTTCTGCATCATCCAGGCCAGCAGCCCGACCGGCGAGTCGTTCCAGGCGTACGAGAGGGTCTGCGGCGCTGCCCGCAGCAGCGCGTGATGGTCGACGCCACCGCTCATCCACTGCTGCATCTGCTCCCACTCGGCGCGTTCCGCAGCGCTCATGTCCGGCACGTCGGCGGCGGTCGGGAAGCCGAACCCGCCGTCGATGTGCACGCCGACGACCTGCTCCG
The DNA here is from genome assembly GCF_042873195.1 of Micromonospora arida. Classification (NCBI taxonomy): domain Bacteria; kingdom Bacillati; phylum Actinomycetota; class Actinomycetes; order Micromonosporales; family Micromonosporaceae; genus Micromonospora; species Micromonospora arida. Next base: position 834,965 of record NZ_JBIALC010000001.1, read on the forward strand.
GCGCCACCGCGGCCACCCGTGGCGCGACGTACGCACCGAGATCGCCGCCCTGGGTGCCGTAACGGTGGTAGCCGAGGCGGGTCATCAGCTCGACCCACATCCGGGCGAGCCGGTCGATCGTGAACCCGGCCGGCGGCGCCTGCGAGAAACCGTAGCCGGGCACCGACGGCACGACCACGTGAAACGCCTGCGTGGGATCCCCGCCGTGAGCGCGTGGGTCGGACAGCGGGCCAATCAGCTCGGTGAACTCGACCACGGAGTTCGGCCAGCCGTGTGTCAGCAACAACGGCAGCGCGTCCGGCTCCGGCGAGCGGACGTGCAGCACATGCACATCCAAGCCGTCGATCTCGGTGACGAGCTGGGGGAAGTCGTTCAGGCGCGCCTCCTGGGCCCGCCAGTCGTAACCATTCGCCCAGTACTCGGTCAACTCGCGCAGGTACGTCACCGGCACCCCACGGCTCCAGCCGGTGCCGGGCAACGAGCGGGGCCACCGGGTTCGGGAGAGCCGGTCACGCAGGTCGTCGAGGTCCGCCTGCGGAATGTCGATGCGAAATGGCGTCATGCCGGGAACGCTACGGCCCATGTAGGACAGCTTCTGGCACACATCGCTGGCATCCTGGGGTCATGTCCGACACCCCCGCCCGACTGCTGGGCCTGCTGTCGCTGTTGCAGACGCCCCGCGAGTGGCCCGGCAGCGAGTTGGCCACCCGGCTCGGCGTCAGCCTGCGCACCATCCGCCGCGACGTGGAGCGATTGCGCGACCTCGGCTACCCGGTGCAGGCGACGATGGGCGCGATCGGCGGATACCGCCTGGTCGCCGGCAAGGCGATGCCGCCGCTGCTGCTCGACGACGACGAGGCGGTGGCGATCGCGGTCGGTCTGCGCACCGCCGCCGGTCACGCGGTGGCCGGCATCGAGGAGGCCTCGGTACGGGCGTTGGCCAAACTCGAACAGGTGCTGCCGTCCCGGCTGCGGCACCGCGTCTCCGCGCTGGGGGCGGCCACCGAACCGCTGCTCACCTGGGACCGACCAACGGTCGACCCGGAGCACCTGAGCGCGCTGGCCGGCGCCGTCAACAATCGTGAGCAGCTGCGGTTCACCTACCGCCGTCGCGACGGCGTGGACACCGAACGGCTCGTCGAGCCGTACAAGCTGGTGTCGGCGGGTCGGCGCTGGTATCTGGTGGGCTACGACAACGACCGCGACGACTGGCGGATCTTCCGGGTCGACCGGATCACCGACCTGCGCCCCACCCGGATCCGGGTCGCCGCCCGGCAACTGCCGGCGGCCGACGCCGCCTCGTTCATGACGGAGAAGCTGCTTGAGCTGACGCCCGTCTACCGGGCGGTGGTGACACTGCACGCGCCGATCGAGCGGATGGCGGGCCCGCTCGGTGGTGCCGGCGTCGATCTGGAGCCGATCGACGAAACCTCCTGCCGGTTGCGCAGCAACGCCGACACTCTGGAGTGGCTGGCGTGGCGCCTGCTGACCCTCGGTTGCGACATGGAGGTGCACGAGCCTCCGGAGTTGATCGCGCACCTGCGGCAGATCGGCACCCGGGCGACCCGCGCCGCCAGCCCGCGCGCAGCGTAGGACGGCCGACGGCCCGGGCCATCGGCACGCTGGTCCGCCGTACGCTTGATGGAGCACAAGCGTTCAGAACAGGCGTTTCGGGGAGGAACTGGGCGTGACGCAGAGCGACGGGGAGCTGGTCGTGCTTGCGCAGGCGGGAGACGCGGCTGCGCTGGGGGCGCTGCTGGCCCGGCACGAGGCCGGGATGCGAGCCGTCGCGCTGAGCGTCCTCGGTTACGGGCCGGACGCCGAGGACGCGGTGCAGGACACGATGGTCGTCGCCCTGCGTCGCATCGGCGAGGTCCGCGACCCGAGCGCCGTCGGCCCCTGGTTGCGAGCTATCGTCCGCAACAACAGCCGGATGGCGTTGCGCGGGCCCAGAGCCGTCCCGGTCGCCGAACCCGAGTGGTTCACCCGCCCCGCCGACACGCCCACCCCGGAGGAGGCACTGGACCGGGCCGCGATGCGCGACTGGGTGTGGCACTCCCTCGGGCAACTGTCCGAACCTGACCGGCTCGTCACCCTGCTGCGGTACTTCAGCGACGCGTCCTCGTACGAGCAGATCGCGGCCGTGTGTGGCGTGCCGGTCGGCACCGTCCGCAGCCGCCTCAGCCACGCCCGCCGGGCGCTCGCCGGCGGCCTGCGGACGGCGGCGGACGCGGCACACACGGACGTCGCCGCCTCGAACGACTCGCGGTGGCGGGAGGGCAGCGACATGATCACCACGGCGATGGGCGGCGACTTCGAGCGGGTGGTCCGCGAGAGCTGGTGGCCGAACGCCGAGATGATCGTGTCGGGCGGCCCGCGCGGTGGCCGTGACCTGGCCATCAACGGCATGAACTGCGACCTGGCCGCCGGGGTACGTCAGCGGCTGCGCAACGTGGTTGCCAGCGGCGACGTGCTGATCTGGGAAACCGACCTGATCAGCCCACCCGACGACCCGGAGCACTGCCCACCCGCGGCGCTGTGGTTGCAGGTGCTGCGCGAGGGCCGGGTGCGCCAGCTCACCCTCTTCCACCCCGTCCCCGCGCTGGTCTGAAAAGACTTCTCCGACCGAGCGAACTTTCCTCCCGACCCGCGCATCTGGTCTGCGTCATGCACCAGTTGCCGTGTCGGCAGACGCCGCGCGGGTCTCGGATCGGGAGATAGTTCATGGGTTTCACCAGCCACGACGTCAGCGCCCTCGCACCCGGTGCCCACACGTTCACAGTGGATGGCGTTCGGCAGGTCTACCACGTCGCCGGCACCGGTCCGGTCTGCGTGGCGCACTCCGGCGGCCCAGGCATCGAGTGGGCGTACCTGCGGACGCCCAGCCTTGAGACGCACTTCACCATGGTCTACGTCGAGCCGGTGGGCACTGGCGCGTCGGGGCAGCTCGACAACCCCGACGATTACCGTCTCGACACGTATGTCCGGTTCCTGCACGCCGTCGTCGAGCACCTCGGCGAACCCCGGGTGTACCTCCTCGGGCACTCGCACGGCGGTTTCGTCGTCCAGCGGTACGCGCTAGCCCACCCGGACCGGATCTCCGGCCTCGCCCTGTACGACACCTCGCCCGTCACCGGCGCCGAGTTCTGGGGCGAGGCCATGGCCGGCCTCGCCGCCTACCCGCAGCGACACCCGGACCGGCCAGAGGCGGCGGCGGTCCCGGCTGCCTTCGCGCAGATCGGCGGCGCGACGGACGACGAGTCGCTGGGGGGCGCTCTGCGCGCCGCCCTGCCGGTGTACTTCGCGGACTTCTGGGGCCGACAGGACGAGTTCGCCCCGTTTCAGGCGGCCGTCCGGATCTGGGCGACGCCGGCCGGTGCGCAGGACCCCACGCCCTTCGACGTGCGGGAGAACCTCGGTGAGATCACAGTGCCCGTCGTGGTGATCGTCGGGGCGTACGACTTCATCTGTGGCCCTCGCTGGGCCGAGCAGTTGCACGCGGGGCTTCCGGACTCGCGGCTGGTGATGCTGGAGGGAAGCGGACACTTCGCGCACATCGAGCAGCCGGTGGAGTTCACCGACGCCGTGGCGGAGTTGCTGAAGCGTTGAGCCACCGCGGCAGCGCCCGCCCCGAGGTCCGTTCGTCACAGCGGGCAGGCCTCGGGGTGCGGGCGCGTTGCACGGTCATAGGCTGAACGCTTTGCTGCACCGCAACGAAGAGGAGACCGCCGTGAGCCAGACCGAACGAGTGGATTCCGTCGACGAGTGGAACGTGGCCGAGGACGACGGCGTCCTGGACGCCTCCGACACCCTCGACGACGACCGGGTCGGCGACCCCCTCGACACCGGCATCATCGCCGCGGACCACTGGACGGCGGCAAACCGGTTCGGCACGACGCCGGCCGAGGAGCGGGCGGGCGAGTCCCTGGAGCAACACCTCGCCCAGGAGGTGCCGGATGTCGACCCGTACGCCGAGGGTGGCGACGACGAGGACGAGCTGACCCGCCGGGGTTATGACGCGGAGGCGCGCGCCGGCCGTCTCGTCGCCTACGACGAGGGCGTCCGCGAGGACGACGAGGCCGAGGCGGTGGCGTGGGACGCCGGCATCGACGCGGGTGCCGCCAGTGCGGAGGAGGCGGCGATCCACGTGGTCGAGGACCCGGACGGGCCCGGCGACGGTCCTTTGCGCTGACGCCGTACCCGCCGCGCTCGACACCTCACCTGGTGTCGAGCGCGGCGGGGTCGGTCAGTGGATGACGACGGGCGTCCTGACCTGCTCGCCCTGCGGGTCGTCGAGCTGCGCCGGCTGACGTCGGCGCGGCAGGAACGCCGCCGGGATGATCGTGAGCACGACCAGCGCGAACGCCACCCAGAACGTGCTGGCGAACGACTTGGCGGCGAAGTCGAGCCCGCGCTCGATGAGCGACGGGTCGACCGGCATCTGCGCAAGCAGCTCCGGCCGCTGCTGGGAGGCGATGGCCAACCCCGCCTCGGTGACCGGCTTGCCGCTCTCGTCCACCAGGCCGGGGATCGGCCGGGAGCCGTTCAGCTCGTTGGTGAGGATCACCGACATCACGGCGGCGCCGACGGACCCGCCGATCTGCTGGAGGATGTTGACCAGCGTCGAGCCGCGCGCCACCTCCTGAGCCTGCAACGTCCGCAGCGCCGACGTCATGATCGGCATCATCGTGCCGCCCATGCCCAGACCCATCACGAACAACGACCCACCGAGCAGCCAGTACGACGTCTGCGGGTCGACCTGGGTGAAACCGAAGAACCCGACGACGATGAGCCCCAGCGCGAACGGGACGGTACGCCCGATCGGCACCCGGTCGGCCAGCGTGCCGGCGATCGGCATGGTGATCATCGCGCCGATGCCCTGCGGTGCCATCAGCAGGCCGGCGGCCAGCGTCGACTCACCGCGCACCTGCAGGAAGTAGCTCGGGAACAGCAGGCCGGCGCCCATGAACGCGATGATGAACACGAACATCGTCACCGATGCGATGGTCAGACTGCGGTTGCGGAACAGCCGCAGGTCGAGCAGCGGGTGCCGGGGCTTGAACGAGTAGAGCACGAATGCCACCACCAGCGCGCCGCCGACCAGCATCGGGGCCCAGACCTTGGCCTCGGCGAAGGTGCCCGCCTCCGGCAGAGACGAGACGCCGTAGAGGAAGAGGGCGAGGCCCGGCGAGAGCATGAGCATGCCGACGAAGTCGAACGACTCGGACGGCTCGGGCGCGTCCTTCGGCAGCGCGACCTGCGCGTAGATCAGGGCGATCAGGCCGATCGGCAGGTTGATCAGGAAGATCCAGTGCCAGCTCGCGGTGTCGATCAGCCAACCACCGAGGATCGGGCCGCCGATCGGCCCCAGCAGCATCGGGATGCCGAGGACGGCCATCAGCCGGCCGATCCGGTGCGGACCGGCCGCCCGGGTCATGATGGTCATGCCCAGCGGCATGAGCATGCCGCCACCGAGGCCCTGCAGGACCCGATAGCCGATCAGCTCGCCGATCGTGTCGGCCATGGCGCAGAGCCCCGACCCGATCGTGAACAGGGCCAGCGCCACCATGTAGAGCCGTTTGGTGCCGAACCGGTCCGCGGCCCACCCGCTGAGCGGGATCACGGTGGCGAGCGCGAGGGTGTAGGCGGTCATGGTCCAGGCGACGCGGGCGTAGGACGCGTCGAACTCGCTCTGGAATGTGGGCAGCGCCACGCTGACCACCGTCACGTCGAGGATCGACATGATCGCGCCAAGGACGACGACGCCCGCCACCTTGAGCACCGCAGCGTCGAGTTTGTCCGATGTCGCGATGGATTGCTGTGTCACTAACTCTCCTGAAGTTGATTGAGCCGGCCGACGGTGGGCGGTGGCGGCGATGCCGCGCCTACCGGGCGCGGGGCGCGACGTGCCAGGACGACGACGCGCCGAGGAAGACTAACTGCCAGCTGTGACGATTCGCCGCCGGTTTTCGTGACGGCCCGGCCGCGTATCCGATCGGCCGTGCGACTGTGGCCGGACGTCGGTGTGGCGATCAGCCGGCAGAGCCGCGAGCCAGGGAAGGGTCACGGTCCGGATCAGCGCGGTGAGGCCCGGAGATCGGCTGTGCGACGGGCTCACGGATCAGGGCCAGTTTCAACGCGGCGGGACGCTGCTCGATGCGGTGCGCGGTGTCGAGCGCCGTAGGCCGGCGATCTGGCTGCGATGGCCGGCAGAGAACTAGCTGCTGCGCCTGCTGGCGTCGAGGGCAGCCTGCTCCACTCGCCGGTGGTGATCCAGCCACCATGACTCGCCCACGGGGGGCAGGTTGTCGTTGCTGGGCAGCAGTCCCGCCGCGCCGTCGATGAGTTCGCGGACGATGTCGGCGTGGCCGGCGTGCCTTTGGGTTTCCGCGATGACGTGGACCAGGACGTGGTGCAACGTGACCGCTGCATCGCCCCACCACGGCACGCGGCCTACCTCATCCAGGGCAAGAGCTTCAATGGTGGTGTCGGCGTGAGCGATCGCGCGACCGTACAGCGCGACGATCTCCTCGCGGCTCTCATCCGCGCTCGCCCACATGTCGGCATTGGTCTCCGACCCGTCGCCGACGTACGGCAACTGCTCGAACGGTCGGCCGAACACGACGCCGAAGTAGAGAGTCTCCATGGCCGCCGCGTGCTTCACCAGACCGAGCAAGTTGGTCGCGGTCGGGGTCAACGGACGCCGAATGTCGTATTCGCCGAGCCCGTCGAGCTTCCACAGCAGCGACTCGCGGCCGCCCTTCAAGTAACTGTGCAGGTCCGCCTTCATCGCGGCACTATGGCATCCGGTCGGGTGTCGGCGCTGCCCCGAACGATCCGCGAATCTCGTGATCGGTAGGACCTAGGCCGTGACCACCGGCACGGCGGCGGTGAGCGCCCAGTCGTGCCCGATGTCGGCGGCCGCGCGCAACAACCTCGGAAGGTGCTCCTCGCGCAGGGTCTCCAGCGAGGTCTCGGCGGCGTGCACTGTCACGTTGATGGCGGCGACGACCCGCCCGTCGCCGTCGCGTACGCCGGTGGCGACGGACCGGATTCCCGGCGCCAGGTCCTGGTCGGCGAGCGCCCAGCCCTTCGCCCGGACCTCGCGCAGCACGGCGTCGAGGTCGCCCGGTGCAGGCTGCCAGCGCGGCGTGATGCCGGAGCGGCTGGGCTCGGCGAGGACGGTCGCCAGCATGTCCGGTGGGAGGGCCGCGAGCAGCACCTTGCCCATCGACGTCGCGGGTGCCGGAAAGCGGGTGCCGATGGTGACACCAAGCGTGACGATCTTGGGTACGGCCACCCGGGCGACGTAGACGATGTCGCTGCCGTCGAGCTGGGCCATCGAGGTCGACTCGTTGGTCTGCGCGACGAGCTTCTCCATGTGCGGCCGGGCCACGTCCCACATGTTCAGCGCGTTGACGTACGCCATCCCCAGCTCCAAAACGCGCGGGGTGAGGGTGTGGCCGCGGCCGACCGCGCGGACGTAGCCCAGCGATTCGAGCGTGATGAGGATGCGCCGGACGGTGGGGCGGGCCAGGCCGGTGGCGGCGGCGAGCTCGCTGAGCGTCATCGAGGGGCAGGCGGGACGGAAGGAGCGCAGGACGTCGAGGCCACGGGCGAGAGCCTCGATGAAGTCGGGCCCGGCGCCCCTTCCGTTGTCACTCATGTCCTTAATGCTTCCATTGCGCCGACCCGGCGTCCCACTCGGTGTACTGGTACGGGTTCTCCAGGATCGCGGTTTCGGGGACGTCCGGGTTCATGCCCCGCTGCCACGCCTCCTCCCCCATCGTCTCGCGCAGGTGGTCGATGGTCGCGGCCACCCTGGCCCGCGCGGCGGCGAGGTCGACGCCGACGAGGCGGCCGTCGCGCTTCACGACCCGGCCATTCACCAGCACGGTGTGCACGTCGGCACGCTGGGCCTGGAAGACGACGTGACCGTGCGGGTTCAGGATCGGGAACATCACCGGCGAGGCGTCGTTCTTGATCAGGACGACGTCGGCCTGACGGCCGGGGGTGAGCGCACCGATCGTGGCGTCCATGCCGAGCGCACGGGCGCCGCCTCGGGTGGCCCACTCGACGACCTGCTCGGCGCGCAGGTGGCAGTGGGTGATGGTCTCCTGCTTGGCGTGCGCCTCCAGGTGCTCCCGAGAGCGGTCCGCACCGAGCGTGCTGCGCATCGCGGAGAAGAGGTCGCCGCTCCACCACACGCTGGTGTCCATCGACAGTGACACCGGGATGTCGTGGTGGCGCAACTGCCAGGTGGGTGGGTAACCCTGGCCGGCGCTCTGCTCACTCTCGGTCGAGACGGAGACCGAGCCGCCGGTCGCGGCGATCCGGTTGTACGAGTCCTGGGTGAGCGTCGCCGCGTGCACGTACACGTTCGACGGGGTCATGAACCCGTTCTCGTGCATCAGGCGGATGCCGTCGTCGTTGGTGGCACCCCACACGCCCGCGTGGGTGGTCACCGCGGCGCCCAACTCCCGGGCCACCTCGAACGCGGCCCGTTCCGGGAAGGCGGGGTCACCGGTGACGTCGAACGCCAACTGGAAGCCGGCCAGCTTGCCACCGTCGAGGCGGCGGCGGTGGAAGTCGCGGAACTCCGGCGAGGTGGCCCAGTCCCACGGCCCCTGCTGGATGTTGCCGTAGGCGAGCACGAACCGACCGTCGACCGCCTCCAGGGCGTCCACGGCGGCGTCGGCGTGCTCGGGTGTCTGCAAGCCGTGCGACCAGTCGACGGTGGTGGTGACGCCGGCGTCGATCGCCTCGATGGCGCCGAGCAGGTTGCCGGCGTAGACGTCCTCGGGCCGGAACAGCTTGCCCGACTCGAGGTAGTACCAGACGAAGTACTGCGTCAGGGTCCAGTCGGCGCCGTACCCGCGCATCGCGGTCTGCCACAGGTGCCGGTGGGTGTCGACCATGCCGGGCATGAGGATGCCGTCGGTGGCGTCGATCTCCAGGGCGTCGTCGGGTGCGGTGAGACCGACGCCGACCTGCGCGATCCGGCCGCCGATGACCAGCACGTCGGCGCCGGGCAGCACCGTGTGCGCGTCGTCCATGGTGAGAACCAGGCCGTTACGGAAGACCACCGGCCGGTCGGTTGCGCTCATTCGCCACCCATTCCTTTCACGGTACGAGGGGAATCCGGACTCTTGTCCGCTGTGCGGCCAGCCCGAGTGGCGCAAGTGTGGTCCCGGTCACGATTGGTGTCAAGAGGGTGGCCCTGCTCGATGAGCGCACCGTTGACACGCACCGTGCGGTATCGCAAGCTGGTCCGGCGGACAGGTGTCCGCAGAACGGGCGGAAACATGGTGCAGCATTCGACAGGCCCACTGGCCGGCCTGCTCGTCGCGGACTTCTCCCGGATCCTCGCCGGGCCGTACGCGACGATGCTCCTGGCCGACCTGGGCGCCCAGGTGATCAAAGTGGAGGGCCCCGGTGGTGACGACACCCGCACCTGGATGCCACCCACCCGCGACGAGGTCTCGACGTACTACCTCGGCATCAACCGCAACAAGCGGTCGGTCGCCCTGGACCTCAAGAAACCCGACGACCTGGCCGCCGCGCAGGAGTTGGCCCGCCGCGCCGACGTGCTGATCGAGAACTTCCGGCCCGGTGGCCTCGCCCGGTTCGGCCTCGACTACGACACGGTCACCGCGACCAACGACAAGATCGTGTACGCGAGCATCAGCGGCTTCGGCACCGGTGCCGGTAAGGACTTTCCCGGCTACGACCTGATGGTGCAGGCCATCTCGGGCCTGATGAGCCTCACCGGCGACCCGGACGGTTCGCCGTACCGGGCCGGCATCTCCGTCTTCGACGTGATGGCCGGGCTGCACGCCAGCATCGGCATCCTCGCCGCGCTGCACCACCGTGGCGAGACCGGACGAGGCCAGCACGTCGAGGTCAACCTGCTCAGCTCGGCGCTGTCCGGGTTGGTCAACCACTCCAGCGGCTACGTCGCCGGCGGCACCGTCCCGTTCCGGATGGGCAACGCGCACCCCAGCCTCTTCCCGTACGAGCCACTGCCCACCGCCGACGGCGAGCTGATCGTCATCGCCGGTAACGACGGGCAGTTCCGCAAGCTCTGCCAGGTGCTCGACCTGCCCGACCTGCCCGACGACCCGCGTTTCGGCCGCAACCAGGACCGCACGGCCAACCGGGAACAACTGCGGCCCCTGCTGGTCGAACGCCTCGCCAAGCGGACCAAGGACGAGTGGTTCCGGGACCTGCTCGCCGCCGGCATCCCGTGCGCGCCGATCAACACCATCGACGGTGGTGTGGCGCTCGCCGAGGAGTTGGGGCTCGACCCGGTCGTCACCGTCGGAGACGTGCCCGGCGTCCGCAACCCCATCATCTTCTCCGACACCCCGGCCCGGTACGAGCTGCCGCCGCCGGGGCTCGACGAACACGGCGAGGAGATCCGCGCGTGGCTGAAGAACTGAGCTTCCCCACCGGGATCGGCACCTCCGACCCGACCACCATCTCTCTGCTCGGTCAGGACCTGGCCGCCGACCTGATGGGCGCTGTGGGCTTCGGCGAGCTGGCGTACTGGCTGGTCGCCGGCCGCCGTCCCACCCCGGGCGAGGTACGGGTCTTCGAGGCGGTGCTGGTGGCCCTCGCCGACCACGGCTTCACCCCGACGGCGATCGCCGCCCGACTGACGTACCTGTCCGCGCCCGAGTCGTTGCAGGGCGCGCTCGCCGCCGGCCTACTCGGCGGCGGCTCCCGCTTCCTGGGTGTCACCGAAGACTGTGGACGCTTCCTCGCCGACACGCTCGCCCAGGCCGGCGAGGTGACCGACTACGACGCGGTGGCGCTCGACGCGGTCACGCGGGCCAAACAGGAACGCCGGCTGGTCCCCGGGCTCGGGCACCCCGTGCACAAGGAGCAGGACCCGCGCACCCCCGTGCTGATCAAGATCGCCACCGAGGAAGGTCTGCACGGCCCGCACCTGCGGCTGTTCGAGGCGATCGGACGCGTACACCCCCAGGTGCTCGGCCGCACCCTGCCGCTCAACGGCGCCGGAGTCTGCGGGGCGGCCCTCGCCGACCTCGGGCTCCCGGTCGAGATGTTGCGCGGTTTCGCCCTGCTGGCCCGCGCGGCGGGGCTGCTCGGGCACCTCGCCGAGGAGCGACGACGGCCGCTCGGGATGGACATCTACCGCACCGTCGACCGCAACGCCGTCTACGAGCCCTGATCTCCTCTTCCACCCCCGAAAGGAGCGGGAATGGCCTCCATCGTCGCGGTCATCGCCTCCACCCACCACCCCTTCTACTACCGGGCCAGCACCGCCACGGGTGAGGATCGGCCACCGTTCGCCGACGAGTGGACCCGCAAGATCCTGGCGTTCCGGGAGACGTTGACCCGAGCCCGACCCGACGTGCTGGTGATGGTCGGCTCCGACCACTTCCACCAGCTCTGGCTGGACAACATGCCGCAGTTCCTGGTCGGCAAGGCACCCCACTACGACGCCAACTGGTACAACGAGGAGCGCGAGTTCGGGCTGCCCCGGATGCTGCTCAAGGGCCAGGAGGACCTGTCCGGGCACATCCTGCGGGCCGGCCTCGACGCCGGCTTCGACCTCGCCTTCAGCAACGAGCTGCGCATCGACCACAGCATCACCTGCCCGATCATCACGCTGCGGCCCGAGGCCGACCTGCCGATCGTGCCGATCTACACCAACATCTTCGCGCCGCCGCTGCCGCAGCCGAAGCGCTTCGTCCAGCTCGGCCAGAGCATCCGCGACATCGTCGAGTCGTGGCCGTCGCACCTGCGGGTGGCCGTCATCGGCACCGGCCACCTCTCGCTGGAGCTGGGCGGCCCCCGGCAGTTCGGCCCGCACGGCCCGGACCCGGAGTTCGACCAGCGGGCCGTCGAGTGGATCGCCAACGGCGACCTGGACGAGTGCCTGCGCGAGGTCACCCTGGACAGCCTGCACTCACCGGGCAACGCCACCCACGGCTTCATGGACTTCATGCTGATGATGGGCGTGGCCGGTGCCGGCGTGAAGGCCGACTACGTGGACACCCTCGATCTGTTCCACACCATGGAGGCGTACTTCACCTGGTACCCGAACGGAGCGCCGACGGCATGAGCAAGTACCTGCTGAACAAGTTCCTCTTCATGGTCGACCGGGACCCGGAGCTGGTCGAGCGCTACCGCAGCGAGCCGCGTGAGCTGGTCGCCTGGTGGGAGGCCGAGTGCGCCAACACCGTGCTGAACTGCCACACCGGCGAGGCGAGCACCTGGCTGCGTTTCGACGACGTGGAGCGCGAGGCGTTGGCCACCCACGACCACGTGAAGCTCTTCGAGCTGGGCGCGCACCCGTTCCTCACCCTGACCCTCTTCATCGCCCTCTTCGAGCGGGACAACACCGAGCCGCTGGAATATCAGAAGTCCTACGGCGCGCGACTGGCCCACTTCTCGATGCCCTACCCGGACATCGCGACGTGATCCGCGCGGCCCTGCTCACCACCTGCGGCACGCCGCCGACGATCGCCGATCGGCCGGCGCCCGTACCGGCCGACGGTGCGGTGGCGGTCACCGTCGAGGCCGTGCCGATCACCCCGCTGGACGTTCTCTGCGCCAGCGGCACCAGCTACTTCGGACCGCCGAGCACCCCGTACGTGCCGGGTGTGCAGGGGGTCGGTCGGCTCGCCGACGGCACCCCGGTCTGGTTCGGCACGTCGGCCGGGATGCGCTCCGGCGTCGACGGCAGCATGGCGACCACGGTCACCGTGCCCACCGTCGACGTGGTGACGCTGCCGGCTGGCGTACCGCTGACCCTGCTCGCGGCTCTCGGTCTCTCCGCGGTCGCCGCGCACGCGGCGCTGACCCACGCCGGCGGCCTGGCGGCCGGCGAACAGGTCATCGTGCTCGGCGCAGGGGGTGTGGTCGGTCAGGCCGCCGTCCAGCTCGCCCTGCTCGGCGGCGCCCGCCGGGTCATCGCCGTGGCCCGGTCGGCCGCCGCACGGGCCCGCGCCGAGGAACTCGGCGCCGCCGTGACGGTCCCGCTGCTCCCCGACGACGATGTCGCGTCGATGGCCGACCGGCTGCGCCACGCCACCGACGGGCCGGTCGACCTCGTCCTCGACCCGGTCTTCGGTGTCCCGGCCGCGGCGGCGCTGCGGGTGCTGCGCCCGGGTGGGCGACTGGTCAACCTGGGCAGCGCGGCCGGCGCGACCGCGCCCATCGAGTCCGCGGTGCTGCGCAGCGGCACGCTGCGGATGATCGGCTACACCAACAACGGGTTGTCGACCGCCGAGCGGGCCGCGGCGCTGACCGTGGTGGCCGGGCACGCGGCGGCCGGCCGGCTCACCGTCGACCACGAGATCGTGCCGTTCGACGCCATCGCGGACGCCTGGGCCCGGCAGGACGCGGGCACCACCGCCGGCCGGATCGTCCTCGCGCTCTGAGGGGCCGAACCCCAGCCAGGGATCGCGGAACCCTGGATAAACCGCACCTGGTTGGGGTTCGGCAGCGGTGCGACGGTCGGTCCATGACACCTTCCACCTACACCGTCGCCGGCCACTGGATCGGTGGCGCGACCGTCACCGGCTCCGCCGACACCCTTCCCGTCGTCAACCCGGCCACCGGCGAGGTCGTCGCCGAGACCCCGGCCGGCACCGCCGCCGACGTCGACCGCGCCGTCGTCGCCGCCCGAGCCGCCTTCCCTGGCTGGTCGGCGACCACCCCGCAGCACCGGGCGGACGTGCTGCGCCGCCTCGGCGCCGGCCTGGCTGCCCGCACGGAGGAGATCGCCCAGGCGATCACCGCCGAGATGGGCTCTCCGATCGGTATGTCCAGGACCGCCCAGGTCGCGTTCCCGGCCGCGGTGGTCGAGTCCATCGCCGGCCTGGCCGACGACTTCGCCTGGACCGAGGAGGTCGGCAACTCGCTGATCGTCCGCGAGCCGATCGGCGTGGTCGGCGCGATCACGCCGTGGAACTTCCCGCTCCAGCAGATCGTCTCCAAGCTGGCGCCGGCCCTGCTCGCCGGCAACACGATGGTCTTCAAGCCGTCCGAGAACGCCCCGCTGACCGCGCGCATCCTCGCCGAGGTCGCCGCCGAGGCCGGCGTACCGGCGGGTGTGTTCAACGTCGTCTACGGCACCGGCGCGACCGTCGGCGAGGCGATCTCCGCACACCCGGACATCGACATGATCTCCTTTACCGGCTCCACCCGGGCGGGGCAGCGGATCTCCGCGGTGGCCGCGGCGACCGTCAAGCGGGTCGCGCTGGAGCTGGGCGGCAAGGGCGCGAACATCATCCTCGACGACGCCGACCTGCCCGCCGCGGTCGAGCGGGGTCTCATGATGGCGTTCAGCAACGGTGGTCAGGTCTGCGGCGCGTGGCCGCGGATGCTGGTGCCCGCCTCCCGCCAGGACGAGGTCGTGGCGTTGGCCGTCGAGGCCGCGAAGCAGTACACCGTCGGCGACCCGGGCGACGAGGCCACCCGGATCGGCCCGATGGCGTCCGAGACCCACCGGCAGAAGGTCGTCGGCTACATCGAGCGGGGCATCACCGACGGCGCCCGGCTCGTGTTCGGCGGCCCGCAGCGACCCGAGGGGCTGCCCGTCGGGGCCTACGTCCAGCCGACGATCTTCGCCGACGTCGACCCGACCTCCGCGATCGCTCAGGAGGAGATCTTCGGCCCGGTGCTGACGATCATTCCCTACGCCGACGAGGACGAGGCCGTGGCCATCGCCAACGGCACCCTGTACGGCCTGACCAGCGGCGTCTTCGGTGAGCCGGAGCACGCGCTGGCGATCGCCCGGCGGCTGCGCGTGGGCCAGGTCGACGTGAACGCCGGCCACTGGAACCCGCTCGCCCCGTTCGGCGGCTACAAACACTCCGGCAACGGCCGCGAGTTCGGCCGCTTCGGGCTGGAGGAGTTCCTGGAGACAAAGTCCATCCAGCGCTGACCGCCCCCAACGGCCCCGACCACACCTGTCGGTCGAGATCGGTCCCGCACGTCTCGCTCCGCCCTGCCCTGTCCTGCCCTGCCCTGCCCTGCCCCAAGATCGCGCTGGATCGTGGATGTAGTGGCCTCGATCGCCCCGCACACCACTACAACCAGGATCTAGTGCGATCTTGGGCGCAGGGCGCAGGGCGCAGGGCGCAGAGCGCGGGGCGCGGGGCGCGGGGCGCGGGGCGCGGGGCGCGGGGCGCGGGGCGCGGGGCGCGGGGCGCGGGGCGCGGGGCGCGGGGCGCGGGGCGAGGGGCGCAAGGGCGGGAGTGCGCAGGGCGGGAGTGCGCAGGGCGGGAGTGCGCAGGGCGGGAGTGCGCAGGGCGGGAGTGCGCAGGGCGGGAGTGCGCAGGGCGGGAGTGCGATCTTGGGGTGGGGGTGGAACACCGGGGCGGGGCTGGTCTGTTGCACTCGATGTGCTGGTCCGTTCGCCGGCACCCACCGATCGGAGACACCCGTGGACCGCGCCCAACTCGCGACCTTCCTGCGTACCCGGCGGGAGGCCCTGCAGCCCGAGGACGTGGGGTTGCCCCGGGGACCCCGTCGGCGCACCGGAGGGCTGCGGCGTGAGGAAGTCGCCACGTTGAGCGGGATGTCCACCGACTACTACAGCCGGTTGGAGCAGCAGCGCGGGCCGCACCCCTCGGAGCAGATGCTCGCCGCCCTGGCCCGGGGCCTGCGGCTCTCGCTCGCCGAACGTGACCACCTGTTCCAGCTCGCCGGTCACGCCGTTCCGCGCCGCTCGGTGCGGGCCGACCACGTGAACCCGGGAATGATGCGCATCCTCGACCGGATGCACGACACCCCGGCCCAGGTGGTGAACCACCTCGGCGAGACCCTGGCGCAGACCGCGCCGGCCGTCGCCCTGCTCGGTGACGAGACCCGGTTCACCGGGTTGGCGCGCAGCGCGCACCACCGCTGGTTCACCGACCCGACGGCGCGGCAGTTGCACCCGGCGCAGGATCACCAGACACAGAGTCGCCTGCTCGTGGCGCACCTGCACGCGGCGTACACCCGCGACGGGCGCGGCTCACGGGCCGCCGCGCTCGTCGACGACCTGCTGGCCAGGAGCCCGGAGTTCGCGCAGCTCTGGCGGGAGCACCCGGTGCCCGCCGGCTACTGCCCGCCCAAGCACTTCGTGCACCCGGAGGTCGGGGCGTTGGAGCTGCACTGCCAGACGCTTGTGGATCCCGACCAGTCACAGACACTGTTGGTCTTCACCGCCGTACCCGGGTCGCCGAGCGACGAGAAGCTGCGCCTGCTCGCGGTCATCGGCGGCCAGCTCGTCTGAACGCGATCAGCTCGGGCGGGGGTAGCGGGCTGGGCTGACCCCCAGGTAGCGCCGAAAGTGGCGGGTCAGGTGCGCCTGGTCGAAGAACCCGGCCGCGACGGCGGTCTCGACGGGCCGCTGCCCGGCGAGGAGCAGGCGACGGGCCAGCTCGACCCGACGGCCGGTCAGGTACGTGTGCGGAGGCACGCCGTGCGCCTGAGTGAACGCCCGGACCAGGTGGGTCGGGTGGGCGTGCAGCAGCTGCGCGGCCTCCCCCAGCGTGATGCCCTCGACGGTCCGGGCGTCCAGCAGCTCCCGTAGTCGCACCGCGAGGCCACGTCCTGAAGGCTGGCCACCTGCCGGGGAGCGCTGGCGGAGCTGGCGGCGCAGCCGGTCCAGGATGAACGCGAGCCGGCTCTCGGCCTCGAACTCGTCGCCGGGTGTGGCGAGCACCTGGTGCAGGTGGTGGACCCGGTCGCGCAGCCGCGGATCGGCCAGGTCCGGCTCGTCGACGGCCCGCCCGACCAGCTCGGCGTCGAGCGCCGAGGTGTCGAGGTACAGGACCCGCTTGCGGAAGCCGTCGGGTGTGGCGGATCTGCCGTCGTGCGGCACGTACGGCGGCAGGAGGGTCACCGACGTGCGCAGCGCACCGTGCCGGTGCCGGTCCAGGTCGAAGCGGACCGCGCCGTCGTCGACGATCAACAGCGTCCACACCTCGTGGATGTGCCGGGGGTAGGCGTGATTGACGAAATGGGCGTGGAAGACTTCGGCGACCCCGGCTACCGCGGGTCGCCACGCGCTGACGTGCGAGCCCGCCGGGCGGGTGGCCACGCTAAGAACGTACAAGACCGGTAGCCGTCGGGGCGGGCAGGCTCGACGCCATGACCGAACCGATCCGCTTTCCCACCAAGATCGCCGTGCTGCTCCGCAACGACCTGGCGAGCTGGCAACGGCTGAACGTCACGGCTTTCCTGGTCAGCGGCATCGCGAGCACGCTGCCGGAGCTGGTGGGCGAGGAGTACCGCGACGCGGACGGCACCGGCTACCTGCCGATGTTCGGTCAGCCGGTGCTGGTCTTCGCCGGGGACCGGGCGACGTTGGTCGGCGCGCACTCGCGCGGCCTCGCTCGTGGCCTGCGGCTGGCGATCTTCACCTCCGAGCTGTTCGCCACCGGCAACGACCGGGACAACCGCGCCGCCGTCAAGGCGGTCGGGCGGGAGAAGCTCGATCTGGTGGGCCTGGCGTTGCACGCGCCGCGCAACGTGGTGGACAAGGTCCTCAAGGGTGCGTCCATGCACCCGTAACGGCGCCCCGCCACCCCCGCATCAGACTGATCTCCGCGCTCGCCGCGGCCCTGCTCGCCGTACCGACCGGTCTGGTCGTCGGCGCATCGCCCGCCGAGGCGGCCGCGACGGGCACCATCACCGGGTACGGCGGCAAGTGCGTCGACGTGTCCGCGGCGAACCCGGCAAACAGCACACCGGTGCAGCTCTTCACCTGCAACGGCTCCACCGCGCAACAGTGGACGGTGGCCGACGACGGCACGATCCGGGCGCTGGGCAAGTGCCTGGACATCGCCGCCGCCAGCACCGCCAACGGCGCCCGGGTGCAGATCTACGACTGCAACGGCACCTGGGCGCAGCAGTGGTCGCCCAACGCCGGGCAGCTGGTCAACCCGACCTCGGGCAAGTGCCTCGACGCGACCGGTTCCAACTCGGCGGACGGCACCCCGCTGCAGATCTGGAGCTGCACCGCAGCCGCCAACCAGAGCTGGGCGCTGCCCACCGGCGGCGGCACCACACCACCGCCCTCGGGTGGTTTCACCCACCCCGGCGTGCTGGTCAGCCGAGGCCAGCTCGACTTCGTCCGCGGCCGGGTGCAGGCCGGCGCGCAGCCGTGGGCGGCGGCTTACAACCAGATGATGAGCAGCCGGTACGCCTCCCTGTCGCGTACCCCGGCGCCTCGTTCGGTGGTCGAGTGTGGTTCCTACTCCAACCCGAACAACGGCTGCACCGACGAGCGGGAGGACGCGATCGCGGCGTACACCGACGCGCTCGCCTGGTACGTCACCGGGGACGCCCGGTACGCGCAGAAGTCGATCCAGATCATGGACGCGTGGTCGGCCACCATCACCGCGCACACCGGCAGCAACGCCCCCCCTGCAGACCGGCTGGGCCGCCTCGGTCTGGCCCCGAGCGGCCGAGATCATCAAGTACACGTACACGAGTTGGCCCAACGCCAACCGCTTCGCCACCATGCTGCGCAACGTCTACCTGCCGATGGTGCGCAACGGCTCGAACAGCAACGGCAACTGGGAACTGACCATGATGGAGGCCAGCGTCGGCATCGCGGTGTTCCTCGATGACCGGGCCGTGTACGACGCCGCGACCACCCGCTTCCTCAACCGCGCCCGGGCCTTCGTCTACCTGCCCAGCGACGGCGCGTTGCCGTACACGATGCCCGGCAGCGGCCTGGACACCAGCGCGGAGATCATCAGCTACTGGCAGGGCCAGTCCACCTTCGTCGCCGGCCTCGCCCAGGAACCTGCCGCGACTTCGTCCACACCGGGTACGGGATCTCCGCCATCTCGCACGTCGCGGAGACCTCCCGGATCCAGGGACGGGACCTGTACCCGCAGGTCGGTGAGCGGCTGCGCCAGGCGCTGGGCTTCCACTCGCGCTACCAGCTCGGCGAGGCGCCACCCTCCTGGCTCTGCGGTGGCAGCCTCACCCGGGGCCTCGGGCCGATCACCGAGGTCGGCTTCAACGCGATGAGCACCCGGTTGGGCAACGTCATGACCAACACCCAGGCCCTCACGCTGCAACAACGTCCGGCCGGGACCAACAACCTCGTCGTCGCCTGGGAGACGCTGACCCACGCCAACAACCCCAACTGACCAGGCCGTCGTGGGGTGGCGCCGAAGGCGCGGCGCCACCCCACGACGGTGCTCAGTTGTCGGCCCCCAGTGCCACCACCGGGCTGACCCGCGACGCCCGACGGGCCGGCAGCACCCCGGCCAGCGCGGTCAGCCCGACCAGCACCACGAAGAGCCCGGCCAGTGGCAGCAGCGGCGCGGTCATCGGTGCCTCGATTCCGAGGGTCTGGACCGCCAACCAGGCGTACGGAATGCCGAGCACCAGGCCGATGGCCGCGCCGATCACCCCGTACAGGCCGGACTCGACGGTCAGCATGATGCGCAGTCCGGTCCGGGACAGCCCGATCGCCCGGAGCAACCCGGACTCGCGTACCCGCTCCACCACCGACAGCGCGGTCGTGGAGCCCACGCCGACCACCGCGATCAGCACGGTCAGGCTGACCAGACCGACAGCGATCCAGACCAGCGTGCGCACCAACGCGTCGTTGCGGTCCCGTTCGTCGGCGAGCACCGCCAGACCCACCCCGTCGCTGCCCCCGATCGCCTGCCGCAGCGCCCGCACGCCGGCGGTGCGACCGTCCTCGCCGGCACCGGCCGCGTCGGCCAGCAGACCGGTGTACGCGGCCGGCACACCGAGCCGGTCCAGGTCGCCCGGATCGGCGAGGATGCCCGCGTGCAGCGGCCCGTCACCGGGCAGGACCGCGGCCACCCGCACGTCGACAGTGCCGGTGGCGACGGCGAGCGTGACCGTGTCGCCGGCCCGCAGGCCCGCGTCCCGCGCGACCCAGCTGTTGAGCACGATCCGGCCGGGGCCACGGTCGGTCAGGCTGCCCTGGGCCACGTCCAGGTCGCCGGTGCTCGGCAACGCGGCCAGGTCCAGGTCGCTGGTCGGGTAGCCGGACTCGCCGTCGCCGAGCTTGTCGGCCCCACGCAGCAGCCGGGCGTCGTCGACCATCCGGTACGGCACCACCCGGGCCAGCGCGCCGTCGGCCGCCTCGGCCCGGCTCACCACGGCCGGCGGGAGCGTCCCACCGTTGCTGGTGACCTCGAAGTCGGACGGGGCCGAGAGCGCCATCTCGCGGTCGGTGAGGATCTGCAACGACGCGCCGCCGATGACCACCCCGGAAATCAGGGTCACGCCGAGGGCGACCACGACGGAGACCGCGGCGGCGCGGCGCGGCGTCCCGCCGATCCCGCCGACCGACATCCGCCCGAGCGGCCCGAGTTGGCGCAGCGGCCAACCCACCACTGCCAGCACCGGGCGCACCAGCAGCGGACCGAGGGCCACCAGCGCGAAGAACGCCAACGCGCCGGACCCGACCAGCAGGAGCAGCGGCATCGACGGGTCGTAGTCCGCCTGCTCCGGCTTCGGCAACTGGCTGATCGTCCCGACCGCCGCCAGGACCGCGCCGCCGGCCAGGAGCAGCCCGAACACCAGACGCGACACCCCTATGCCGCGCCGGCCGGCGGTGACGCTCGCCGCCCGCAGCGCCTCCAGCGGGGAGACCCGGGCAGCGGACAGCGCCGGCGCCAGTACGGCCAGCACGGTGATCACGACGGCACCGATCACCACAGCGACCGCCGCCGCCAGCGGCAGGCCCGGCGAGGAGACATCGTGGCCGGTGGCGCGCAGGATCGCCGGCAGCGCGTACCCGAGGGTGAGGGCGCCGGCGACCCCGACGACGCCGGCGACCAGCCCGGTCAGGGCTCCCTCGGCGGTCAGGGCCCCCACCAGGGTGGCCCGACTCGCGCCGACCGCCCGCAGCAGCGCGAGCTGCCGCATCCGCTGGGCGAAGACGATGCGGAAGGTCGAGGTGACCACCAACGCCGCCGCGACGACCGCGATGGAGACGAACATGCCGACCAGGATGAAGAGTCTCCCGACCTGCTCGGCCGCCGCCTGGGCCTCGGCCTCGCGCACCTCGGCGCCGGACCGGATCGGCTGGCCGGCGACCGCCGCTGTCACCCCTTGGCGGACCGCGTCGGTCGACGCGCCGAGGGCCACGCGCACGTCGACGCGCTCCACCGTCGTCAGGCGCGCCCAGGCGATCACGGCGCTGTCCGGGGCGTACGCATCGTAGCCGGCGTCGGCGCTGGTCTCCACCACGCCGGTCACGGTGAGGGGGGCGGGTGTGGTGAGTTCACCGCCGGTGCCGCTGGCGGTGGTGCCCACCGAGAGCCCGAGCCGTTCGACGGTGCGCGGCGTGATCGCGATCTCGCCGGGCTGGTCCGGGTAGCTGCCCTCGATCACCCGGACCGTGGTCAGCGGGCCGGTGCCCGGATCGGACTGGAGGTTGAGGTACCCCTCTCCGATGGAGACCCCGGTCGCCACCCGGGCCACCGCCTCGGCCACCCCGGGCACGGCCCGGACCTGCCGCACGTCGGTCACTGTGGGTGGCGGCACATCAACGCTGCCGATCACCAGGTCGGTGACGGCCGGGGTGCCGCTGAGGTTGTCCCGCACGGTCCGTTCGGTGATCTGTTGCACCAGCACGGTGCCGAAGACGACGAACGACGCGACCAGGATCGCCAGGCCGGTCAGGATCAGCCGGCCGGGCCGCCGGGCCGCGGCGGTCGTCTGGGTACGCAGCACTGTCGCCCTCATCGGCGGGCCGCCAGGTCACGCAGGGCGTCGGTGACCGACACCTGGTTCGGCTTGTCGATCTCGCCGGCCAATCGCCCGTCGGCGAGCAGCACCACCCGGTCGGCGTACGCGGCGGCGATCGGGTCATGGGTGACCATGACGACGGTCTGGCCGAGATCGCGTACCGAGTCGCGCAGGATGGTGAGCACCTCCGCGCCGGAGCGGGAGTCGAGGTTGCCGGTCGGCTCGTCGGCGAAGACCACCTCGGGCCGTGCCACCAGCGCCCGGGCCAGCGCCACCCGCTGCTGCTGGCCACCGGACAGCTCGCTGGGCCGGTGGTTCAGGCGGTCGCCGAGGCCCAGCACCCGCACCAGGTGCGCGAGGAGCTCGGCGTCGGGCTGCCGACCGGCGAGGTCCAGCGGCAGCGTGATGTTCTGCGCGGCGGTGAGCTGCGGCAGCAGGTTGAAGGACTGGAAGACGAACCCGATCCGCTCCCGGCGTACCCGGGTCAGCGTCCGGTCCGACTGGCCGGTCAGCTGCGTGCCCCCGAGCAGGACGCGACCGGAGGTGGCCGTGTCGAGGCCGGCGAGGCAGTGCATCAGGGTCGACTTGCCGGACCCGGACGAGCCCATGATCGCGGTGAACTCGGCCCGGCCGAAGCCGACCGAGACCCCGTCCAGGGCACGGACGGCGGTGTCGCCGCTGCCGTACACCTTCACCAGGTCGACCGCGGCGACCGCGGCGTGGCTGGTCTCCGGCGGGGCGTGGGTTGTCATCGTTCCTCCAGTGGCTGCGTGGTGACCCGGAAAGCGTCGCCGCCACCGGCGGCTGCGCGCATCGGCCCGGGGCCGGGTATCGCCGGTGCCGGGTCTGCCTTTTGGCCGATCCACCACCTCCACCTGGCTGGCTACGCTGGGTCACCATGAGCACGCCGGATCTTCGACGTCTGTGGGTACGCCTGGCCCAAGCGGCCGGGCTGGTGGCCTTCGGCCTGCTCGCGCTCTTCGACTTTGCGGCCAGCACGGCGGATGACTCCGGCATCGGTACCCTCCTGCTCCTGCTGGTGCCGATGGGGTTGGCGTTGGCGACGGTCCCGCTGTGGCTGCCGGTGCACCGGCTGGGCTCCCGCCGGCTGCCGCTGGCCGCGCTGGCACTCGCCACCGCTTCACTGGCCGTGACCGCAGGGGTGGTGCTCCTCTCCGGAGGCGGCGGCATCCTGCTCGCCCGCACCTGGGGGCTCGCCGAGTCGGCCGGGCTGATCGGGGTGGTCTTCGTGGTGGCCCGCTGGGGCGCGCCGCGGCTCGCCCCGTGGGCCGCGGTGGCCGCCGGGCTCGCCGTCGCCGCGATGCCGCTGCGCGTCGGCACCGAGAGCCTGCTGGTGATCTTCGGCCTGCTCCAGGTGCTCGCCGCGGCCGGCGCCGCCGGGGTGGGTCTCTACCTGCGCATCGTGGCCGCCGGCCGGGAGCGGGCCATCGCGCTGGTCCGGGCCGAACAGCGCGCCGAGTTCGCCCGGGACCTGCACGACTTCATCGCCCACCACGTCACCGGCATCGTGGTGCAGGCACAGGGCGCCCGGTTCGTCGCCGAGCAGGACCCGCAACGGGTGATCGTCGCCCTGGAGCAGATCGAGCGGGCCGGCGCGGAGACGATGGCCTCGATGCGGCGGATGGTCGGCATCCTGCGCAACCCGGACGCCCCGCCGGACGCGCCGCTGGCCCCGCTGGCCGGGGTGACCGAGCTGGAGCCGCTGCTGATCGGGTTCAACGGCGCGGCGAACGCGCCCGCACGACTGCACGTCGACGGCGACCTGAACGGACTGCCGGTGGAGGTGTCCACGTCGGCGTACCGGGTGGTGATGGAGGGGCTGACCAACACCCGCCAGCACGCGCCGGACGCGCGGTCCGTGGACGTTGCGGTGCGGCGTACCCCGGACTGGTTGCTGGTCCGGGTCGCCGACGACGGCGCGTCGCCGCGCACCGCGCCGGCCCGGGGGCACGGCTTCGGTCTGATCGGCCTCACCGAGCGGGTACGTGCCCTCGGCGGCACGATCACCGCCGGGCCCGGCGTTGCCGGTGGCTGGGTGCTCGACGCGGCGTTCCCGCTGCACGCGGCGGTGGCCCGGTGATCCGGGTGCTGATCGCCGATGACCAGGCCATGGTCCGGACCGGCTTCGGCATGATCATTGGCGCCCAGTCGGACATGGAGGTGGTCGGCGAGGCCGCCGACGGCGTCCAGGCCGTCGAACTGGCCCGACGGCTACGCCCGGACGTGGTGCTGCTGGACATCCGGATGCCCCGCCTCGACGGGCTTGAGGCACTGCGGCTGCTCGCGGGGCCGGGCGTCGCCGACCCGACCCGGGTGGTCGTCGTGACGACCTTCGACCTCGACGAGTACGTGCACACCGCGCTCTCCAACGGCGCGTGCGGCTTCCTGCTCAAGGACTCCGGCCCGGCCCTGCTGGTGGAGGCGGTCCGCGCGGCCGTGACCGGCGACGCGCTGATCAGCCCTTCGATCACGGTACGGCTGTTGGAGCACCTCAACTCGCCGGCTCCGGCGCGCGACGACGGTGGCCTGTCGCCACGGGAACTCGACGTCGTGAAGCTCGTCGCCCGTGGCCTGACCAACGCCGAGATCGCCACCCAGCTCTTCATCGCCGTGGGCACGGTCAAGACCCACCTGGCGAGCGTGCAGATGAAGCTCAAGGCCCGCAACCGGGTCGAGATCGCCGCCTGGGCCTGGGAACGCCGCCTCGTCGGCTAGGTCGGGCTCGGGTGGGCGGCGGCTCGCGGGTGGCGGCTGGCGGGTGGCGGCTCGCGGGTGGGTTGGTGTCTTGTTCGATGCCTTTGGAGCTGATGTCGTCAACGAATCAGCGCACGGGCGGTCACCGATGTCGTAGACGATTCAGCTCCAAAGGCGACGACCTGCACACCATCCACCAGCCGCGGGGGGCGATTCCGGGCGCCGAGTCGGCGTCCGAGTCCGGCGGGGCAACCTGCCGCACCACAGTGCCCTAGTATTGACGGCGATGGATTGATGAAAGCGGTGGGCGACCGGAGGCGGGGATTCATCGTGCGTGATCGTCGAAGTCGAGCAATCCGGTCGAAGGCAGCCCCGCTGGCCGCGTACGCGCTGGCGGTGACCCTGGTCGCGGCGGGCGCGACCCCGGCGTACGCCGCGGTGGACACCGAACGGCCCACCGCGCCCGGCCCGATCACTGTCGTCGCCATCGACACCACCTCGGTCGAGCTGACCTGGGCGGCCTCGACCGACAACGTGGGCGTGGTCCGCTACCCGGTCGGCGCGCAGTTCGAGGATTCCGGCGCCCAGTATTCGACCGACACCAACAGCATCCGGATCACCAACCTGCGGCCGTCGCGCACGTACACCTTCTCGGTGTGGGCGCTGGACGCGGCCGGCAACAGCTCAGTGTCCAACCCGACCCTGCGGCTGACCATGCCACCGGGGGACGACCAACCGCCGAGCGCGCCGGGCCAACCGGTGGCGTACGACGTCGCCGCCACGGTGGTCGGGCTGCGGTGGGCGCACTCGGTGGAGAACGTCGCGCTCGACCGGTACGAGGTGTTCCGGGTCGACGCCGGCGGCACCCTCACCCGGGTCCGCGAGGTGTACCAGTACCCGCCCGTGAACAGTGCACAGATCAGCGGGTTGGCGCCGAACACCACGTACACCTTCGTGGTGCGGGCCCGCGACGAGGTCGGACACCTGTCCCCACTGTCCGCACCGGTCACCGTGACCACCCTGCCGCCGCCGCCGAGCTGCGCGGTCCGGTCCGTCGTGCGGCAGTGGCCGGACGGCTTC
Source organism: Micromonospora arida (assembly GCF_042873195.1). Taxonomy (NCBI): domain Bacteria; kingdom Bacillati; phylum Actinomycetota; class Actinomycetes; order Micromonosporales; family Micromonosporaceae; genus Micromonospora; species Micromonospora arida. The sequence continues at coordinate 860,480 of NZ_JBIALC010000001.1, forward strand.
GTGGCCCACCTCGTCGTCGAGAACACCGGCTCCACGATCATCGACGGCTGGACGATGACGTGGCGGTTCTGGGCCAGCCAGCAGGTGCAGGGCATCTGGGGCGCGAAGGTCGTCGACCGGCTCAACAACAGCTACCTGCGGGTGAGCAACACCGGTCGCAACGCGGTGGTCCCGCCCGGTGGCACGGTGTCGCTTGGCCTCGTCGCCACCGGCACGCAACTGCCGGAGGAGATCACGCTGAACGGCGGCCTCTGCACGGTGGCAGACGAATAACGCTCGACTCCGGGGTCTGGCGCCGGCCGCGACATCTTGCGACGCTAACGCCTGTGTATGACTACGACCTGTTGGTGCTGGGCTCCGGACCCAGCGGTCAGAAGGCCGCGATCGCCGCCGCCAAGCTCGGCAGGCGGGTCGGCATCGTGGACCGCCGCGACATGATCGGTGGGGTGTGCATCAACACCGGCACGGTCCCCTCCAAGACGCTGCGCGAGGCCGTGCTCTACCTGACCGGCCTGAGTCAGCGGGACCTGTACGGCAGCAGCTACCGGGTCAAGGAAGAGATCACGGTCAGCGACCTGGCGGCCCGGACCCAGCACGTGATCACCAGGCAGACCGACGTCATCCGCAATCAACTGGCCCGCAACCGGGTCGCGATGATCACCGGCACCGGGCGTTTCGCCGACGCGCACTCGATCTGGGTCGACGGCGGCTCCGGCCGCGAGTCCAAGGTGACGTTCGACAAGATCGTCATCGCCGCGGGCACCCGCCCGGCCCGCCCGGACAGCGTCGACTTCGACGACCGGACGATCGTGGACTCCGACGGCGTCATCAACCTTCAGGCCGTACCCCGCAGCATGGTCGTGGTCGGCGCCGGCGTGATCGGCATGGAGTACGCCTCGATGTTCGCCGCCCTGGGCACGAAGGTGACGGTGGTCGAACGCCGCGAGCGGATGTTGGATTTCTGCGACGACGAGGTCGTCGAGTCACTCAAGTACCACCTGCGCGACCTGTCCGTGGCGTTCCGCTTCGGCGAGGAGGTCGCCGCCGTGGAGAAGCACCAGACGGCGGCGCTGTGCATCCTCAAGAGCGGCAAGAAGATCGTCGCCGACACGGTGATGTACTCGGCCGGGCGGCAGGGTCAGACCGACGACCTGGCGTTGGAGGCCGCAGGGCTGGAGGCGGACCGACGCGGCCGGATCGCTGTCGACGCCAACTACCGCACGCCGGTCGACAACATCTACGCGGTCGGCGACGTGATCGGCTTTCCCGCGCTCGCGTCGACGTCGATGGAGCAGGGCCGGCTGGCCGCGCAGCACGCCTGTGGCGAGCCGATCCGGGAGATGCACGGCCTGCAACCGATCGGCATCTACACGATCCCGGAGATCAGCTTCGTCGGGCAGACCGAGGCGCAGCTCACCGAAAGCTCGACACCGTTCGAGGTGGGCATCGCCCGGTACCGCGAGTTGGCCCGGGGTCAGATCGTGGGCGACTCGTACGGGATGCTGAAGTTGCTCGTCTCCCCCGACGACGGCCGACTGCTCGGGGTGCACGTGTTCGGCACCGCCGCCACCGAGATCGTCCACATCGGTCAGGCGGTGATGGGCTGTGGCGGCACGATCGACTACCTGGTCGACGCGGTGTTCAACTACCCGACGCTGGCCGAGGCGTACAAGGTCGCCGCCCTGGACGCGTCCAACAAGATCCGCAACATCATCCGCATCGACGGCTAGCCACCACCCCCGACCTCCACCAGCTCCGCCAACCGCTGCGCGCCCGGACGGACCGGATCCTCGTCGTCGTCCCGATGTTCCTCGTCGCCGCCCAGGCTTGACACCCGAAAACGCGACCGCCGTCAAGCCGCTGCCCACCCCACTACCGCCTCTCCTGGTGATCAAGAGGTTTCCGTCATCCGATCTGGCGTGTCGTGACGCAAACCTCTTGATCAACGAGGGCAGGAGAGGGTGGGGCCGGTGCGGGGCCCTGCCCCCCGCACCGGCCGGTGGGTGCGTCAGCCTGCGGAGCAGGTGGGGCTCAGGCTGCCGGCGGTACCGTTGGCCTGGAACCCGAACTCGGTGGACTGCCCGGCGCCGACCTGACCGTTGTAGGCGACGTTGGTCCAGTTCGTCGTGCCGGTGTTACCACTGCGGTTGGCGCTCCAGGCGTTGGTGACAGTGGCACCGGACGGCAGTCCGATCGACACCGTCCACCCGTTGAGCGCCGACGAGCCCGCGGTCACCCGTACGTTCGCCACGAAGCCACCGGTCCACTGGTTCACCGACACCGTGGCGGTGCAGCCACCCGTGCCCGGCGGCGGCGTGGTGGGCGGGTCGGTGGGCGGGTCGGTCGGCGGATCCGTGGGCGGGTCCGTGGGCGTGGTGCCGTTGTTCAGCGCGGCGAGAACCGCGTCGTACGCGGGCTTCTTCGAGCCGTTGCTGTTGAACAGCAGCGGGGTCTGCGAAGCCCGCCAGGAGTCACTGTCGCGGATGCCCCACACCGTGATGCCGTTGCAGCGGGCCACGGCCAGGCAGTCCTCGACGACGCTGCGGTAGGTGCTCGCCGAAGCGCCCTGGATGTCCAACTCGGTGATCTGCACGTCCACACCGAGCGCCGCGAAGCTCGACAGCGTGGTGCGGTAGTTGCTCACGTACGGCGAGTCGTTGTTGAAGTGCGACTGGAAGCCCACGCAGTCGATCGGCACGCCACGGGCCTTGAAGTCGCGCACCATGTTGTAGACGCCCTGGGTCTTGGCGTGCGTCCAGTTGTCGGTGTTGTAGTCGTTGTAGCAGAGCTTCGCGCCCGGATCCGCGGCACGCGCCGCGCGGAACGCCGCTTCGATCCAGTCGTTGCCGGTGCGTTGGAGGTTGGAGTCGCGACGGCCTCCGGAGCTGCCGTCGGCGAACGCCTCGTTCACCACGTCCCACGCCACGACCTGACCGCGGAAGTGGGTGGCCACCTGCGTGACGTGGTTGAGCATCGCCTGCCGCAGCGCACTGCCGCTCATGCTCTCCATCCAGCCGGGCTGCTGCGAATGCCACGCCAGGGTGTGACCCCGCACGCTCATGCCCCGACTGCGCGCGTGGTTGACGATCTGGTCCGCCGCCCCGTAGCTGAACTGATTCTGCTGCGGCTCGGTGGCGTTCATCTTCATTTCGTTCTCGGCGGTCACCATGTTGAACTCACGGTTCAAAATCGTGGTGTACGCACTGTCGGAGAGCTTGAATCCGGCCACCGCCGTGCCGAAGTACCGACCCTTCTCGGCGGCGGACGCACCGAGCGTCGTCCCGGCGGAGGCGGGTGCCGTCGCGAACAGCGCCATGCCGGCGGCGAGGGCGCCCGCGCCGGCCAGCGCAAGCGCGGCTCTCGATGCCGCCTTCCATCTCGTACTTCTCATCGTGTGGCTCCTTCTGAGGGTGGTGGGGTGGGAAGGGAAATCAGGACACCGAACAGGCGGCACCGTTGAGGGCGAACGACGTGGGCTTGCCGGTGCCGCCCTCGTGGGTGGCCTGGAAGCCGATCTCGACCGACGCGTTCGGGGCGATGGTGCCGTTGTAGGAGACGTTGCGGGCGGTCACCGCACCGCTCGCCGGGGCGTACTGGGCGTTCCAGCCGCTGGTGATGCGCTGTCCGCTGGGCAGCGTGAACGTCAGCGCCCAGCCGTTCACGGCGGTGGCACCGGTGTTGGTGATGGCCACGCTCGCGGTGAGACCGCTGTTCCAGGCGTTGACCGTGTAGCCGACCCGGCAGGCGCCCTCGGTCGGCGGCGGCGTGGTCGGGGGCGGAGTGGTCGGCGGCGGAGTCGTTGGCGGCGGGGTCGTCGGCGGCGGAGTCGTCGGGGGCGGGGTGGTGGGCGGCGCGGTGCCGTCCAGTCCGAAGAAGCGGATCACCTGCGCGGCGTCGACCGGCAGGTTGTGCGTGACACCCTGCATGCTGATCGCCTCGACCGGCGCCATCGGGCCGCTGCTGCCGTACCGGGTGCGGGTGTAGCCGGACTGCGGCGAGTCGGTGTACGTCGGGGTCTGGCTCAGGCCGTGCACGTTGGTCCACTGCTTGACCTGCTCACCGAAGTTCGGGTAGCGCAGCGTCTCGTCGTTGGTGCCGTGCCAGATCTGCATCCGGGGTCGCTGGCCGGTGTATCCGGGGTACGCCTCCCGGACGAGGTCACCCCACTGCTGCGCGGTCCGGATGAGTTGCCCGTTGGCGCACTGGCTGTTCCACTCCGAGGTGCCGCCGGTGGCGAAGCAGGCGAACGGCACCCCGGCGAACGACGCGCCCGCCGCGAAGACGTCCGGGTAGACGCCCAGCATGACGTTGGTCATCATCGCGCCGGATGAGGTGCCGGTGGCGAAGATCCGCGCGGGGTCGGCGGAGTAACGCTGCTTCACGTAGTCGACCATGGACATCAGCCCGACCGGGTCGCTGCCGCCGCCACGGCGTAACGCCTGCGGCGAGTAGACGTCCCAGCACTTGCTGCTGCGGGTGGCCGACGGGTAGATCACGATGAACCCGTACCGGTCCGCGAGGGAGGCGTACTGGGTGCCCGAGTGGAACGCGGGGCCCGTCCCGGTGCAGTAGTGCATGGCCAGGAGGATCGCCGGTCGGGTCGCCACCCGGTCCGGGACGTACAGGTGCATTTGCAGGTTGGTGGGGTTGGTGCCGAAGTTGGTCACCTGCGTGAGCGTCGCCGCCGACGCGGGAGTGGCGAACGTCAACGCGGCGGCGGCCAGTGTCACGGCCGCCATGACGACGCCAAGCATTCTCGTCTTCAGTGTCATCGTCGCGATCCCTTACGAAAAAGGCGCGTGGAAGGGGACTTAAGTCGAGGACTGCCCTTCGCCCGACCTTGACCGCGGCTCGCGTGACCATGTCAGCTTCGATCGAGCACACTCGATTGTCAAGACTTCCGGAAACCTTCCGCCGCAACGGTTCCGGCGGTCACCTGCGCGGCAGTGGACATCGACGGGCACTGTCAGCGCCGATGGGTGGCGATAAGTTATCGGGACGTTTTCGGAACCTGCCAGGCCGCTGGCGCACGGCACGAGGGCGACCCGACCGGATGGCCGAGCCGCGCCTCACCGCCGCTCAGTGGATGTCCCGCCCTCGCTCGTCCGGCACCCCGGACTTGCGGAAGAAGTACGTGTTGATCTGGTCGCGCCACTCGGTGGCGCAGCGCACCTGCTCGTCGAGGCGTTCGGCGACCCGCTCGTACACGCTCGGGTCGATCATGCCGGTCAACCTCTGCCACCTCCGTCGCATCGCCGTCACCTCCTCGACCCCCGTGAAGTGGGTGTCGTAGATGTGCTGGATGACGGTCGAGCCGCTGTGCAGCACGTGCCCGTACGGCACGTGATGGAAGAAGAGCAGCAGTTCGTCGGGGCAGGTCTCGGGTGACTCGTACACCTGGGCCCAGTACGGCGGGTACTGGCCGGCGAAGCCGGTGCCCGACGCGCGGCTGCGGTCCACGCCGACGCCGTCGCGGTCGGCGAAGTGGTAGGTGCCCCACCGGGTGTACTCGTACCCGTCGACGCCGGGACCGTAGTGGTCGCCGGGGTTGACCATGAAGCCGACGCCCAGCGGGGCGGTGTAGCGCTCATACGTGCGCCACGAGTCGTCCATGATCTCGTGCAGGGTCCGCCGCACCAGCTCCGCGTCGGCGGTCGCCGACGGCGGAAAGGTCAGCGTGATCCACTCGTCGAGGATCGCCGTAGGGTCCGCCCGTGGGTCCCAGGCCAGCCGGCCGAACGTGTACAGGTTGGCCTGTGCCAACGGATGCCCGGTCCAGAAGAGGTCGTCGCCGACGTTGGCGACGGCGACCATCCCGCCGCCCGCCCCCGACTCCCCCGTGACCACGTCGGCGATCGTCCGCCCGTCCGGCCCCCAGGGGGCGAAGCCAAGCACCTCACTCCACCACGGGCCGAGGTGGCAGACGTGCCGCTGTTGGCCCGTGTACTCCTGGGTGACCTGCAACTCCACCGCCAACCGGGTCGCCGGCATCGCGGCGAGCACCGGAGAGACCGGCTCGCGCGTCTGGAAGTCCACCGGGCCGAACTTCACCTGCACGACCACGTTGGTGCGGAAGCGCCCGTCGAGCGGGGCAAAGTGGTCGTACGCGGCCCGAGCCCGGTCGGTGGACCGGTCCCGCCAGTCCTGGTGGTGGTTGTAGACGAACGCCCGCCAGTGCACCACTCCCCCGTGCGGGGCGAGCGCCTCGGCCAGCAGGTTCGCCCCGTCGGCGTGGTCGCGGCCGTACGTGAACGGGCCGGGTTGCCCCTCCGAGTCCGCCTTCACCAGGTAGCCGCCGAAGTCCGGGATGCGGTCGTAGACCCGCCGGGTGGTGGCGGCCCACCAGACCCGTACGTTCTCGTCCAGGGGGTCGGCGGTCGGCAGGCCACCGAGGACCACCGGCGCGGCGAAGCTGACCGACAGGTGCACCCGGATGCCGTAGGGGCGCAGCGCGTCCGCGATCTCGGCCACGTCGCCGAGCCGTTCGGTGAGCAGCAGTGCCTCGGTACGGGCCACGTTGACGTTGTTCACCGAGATCGCGTTGACCCCGCAGGAGGCCAACAGCCGCCCGTACTCCCGTACCCGGGCCAGGTCGCCGCGCGGACGGCCGTCCTGCCAGAAGATCGAGCCGCCCGCGTACCCCCGTTCGACCTGGCCCATCACCGGGTGCACGGCCACGTTGTCCCAGTGGTTCAGCATTCGTCGGCGCAGCGCCGGTCGGTGCCGCTCGGGCGGTCGGGCCGGGTCGAAGGCCGCCGCGCAGAGCCGGACCACGTGGAAGAGCCCGTACAGCAGGCCGGCGGGGGCGTCGGCCAGCACCGCGGTCACGTCGCCGGCCCGCGCCAACACGAAACCCTCGTCGCCGAGCGTCCCGCCGTCGCCCAGCTCGACCAGCGCAGCCTCGCCGGCGGCGCGCGCCGCCTCCACCGCCGGGTTGGGCAGCTCACCGGCGTCGCGCAGGGCGAGCACCAGGTCGACGTCGACGTCCCAGGTCGGAGAGTGCCACACCCGTCCGCCGTAACGCGCGCAGGCACGCGAAACCTCGTTGAGGACGGTGTCGACGAGCAAACCCTCGCCGTGCAGGAGGACGCGGCGCGCGCCGAGCGACCGGAACGCCTCCGGGGGCAGCCAGGCCGGGTGGGCCCGCGGCTCGTCGCCGTCCATCGGCTCCTCGACGAACATCAGCTGCTCCAACTCCACCGACTCTTCGGCGTTCACCGGTCCTCCTCCAGCACGACAACCCCGTACGCCGGCAGGCGCAGGGCACCGCCGGCCGCCGTCCGGTCGCCGGTGAGCAGGTCGACGCCGCCGGTCCGGGCGGTCACCTCGACCGGCTCGGCGCGGTGGTTGAGCAGAAACAGCAGCCGCGACCCGTCCGCCGCGACCCGCACGGCGGACTCCAGGTCCGGCACGTCCGGGTAGGGCCCGAGCAGGTCGTGGCGGGCGAGCACCTGCCGCACCACCCAGGACACCCCGGCCTGGTCCAGCCCAGCGGCCACGTACCAGCCGTCGCCAGCGCCGAAGGAGTTGCGGGTCACCGCCGGGGTGCCCGCGTAGAAGTCGGCCTGGTAGGTGCCGATGACCTGAGCGCCCTGCGGAATCACCAGCTCGAACAGCAGCCGCGCGTCGACGTCGATGTGATCCGCACCGTCGCCGAGGCGGACCGGGTTGACCACCTCCGGGCCGCGGGCGTCCCACTCGTCGACCCGGACGCCCATGAGCTGCCCGAGCGGGCCCGGCACGTCCATCAGGAACGCCTGGTCGTTCTCGTCCACCCGGCCGGACAGGTAGGTGGTCAGCACCGACCCGCCGCGCGTCGCCACCGCCTCCAGCCGCTGCGGCAGGTCACCCTTGAGCAGGTGCAGGGCCGGGGCCACGACCACGTCGTAGCGGGACAGGTCGGCGGTCACCGCGACGACGTCCAGGTCCACACCGGCGTCCCAGAGTGCCCGGTGGTACGCGAGCACGACCTGCTGGTAGCGGACCAGCCGGGACGGGCCATCGGACAGCTCCAACGCCCACCAGCTGTCCCAGTCGAACAGCAGCGCCACCCGCGCCGGGGTCCGTGCGCCCAGCGACGCCGGGCCGAGCCGTTCCAGTTCGGCGCCCAGCTCGGCGACCTCCCGGAACACCCGGGTGTCGGAGCGACCGGCGTGCCCGATGACGGCACCGTGGTACTTCTCGCTGGCCCCCCGGGAGGCACGCAGTTGGAAGAAGAGCACCGCGTCGGCGCCGTGCGCCACTGCCTGCCAACTCCACAGCCGCATCAGCCCGGGGCGCTTCAACGGGTTGACGTCACGGCACGCGGTGCAGCTCGGGGTCTGTTCCATCAGCCAGAACGGCTGGCCGTCCTTGAGCCCGCGCATCAGGTCGTGGGTCAGTGCCATCCGGGCGGCCGACTCGTCGTCGGGCGGGTAGTTGTCCCAGGAGACGAAGTCCAGATGAGGGGCCCAGCGGTGGTAGTCGATCGGCCGGTACATGCCCATGAAGTTCGTGGTCACCGGCAGCGTCGGGCTGGACTCCCGGATGGCCGCCTTCTCGTCGCGGAAGTTGGTCAGCATCGCGTCGGAGGTGAACCGCAGGTAGTCCACTGTGATGCCTGGGAACGCGGTGTGGTCCGGGCCGCGCCAGTGCTCGGTCAGCGCCGATGGCGGCTCGATCTCGTCCCAGTCGGTGAAGGTGTGCGACCAGAAGGTGGTGTACCAGGCCTCGTTCAGCTCGTCGAGGGTGCCGTAGCGCTGGCGCAGCCAGTTCCGGAAACCCGCCGCGCACAGCGCGCAGTAGCAGGCGCCGCCGTACTCGTTGCCGACGTGCCAGGCGAGCACCGCCGGGGTGTCGGCGTAGCGGCGGGCGACCCGGCGGGCCAGCTCCGTCGAGAGCCGGCGGAAGACCGGCGAGCTGGGGCAGGAGTTGTGTCGCTGACCGAAGCGGTGCTTGCGGCCCTCGAAGTCGGTCCGGGTCACCTCCGGGTACGCCTTCGCCAACCACGGTGGGTGGGCGCCGGTGCCGGTGGCGAGGCAGATCCCGCGTCCCTCGGCACTGGCCCGCTCGACGATCCTGTCCAGCAGCGTGAAGTCGTAGGTGTCCTCGGCGGGCTGGGTGAGCGCCCAGTCGAACACCCCGAGGGTGACCAGGTCGATCCGTGCGGTGTCGAAGAGGCGGTAGTCCTGCTTCCACACGTCCTCGGGCCACTGTTCCGGGTTGTAGTCGCCCCCGAAGGGCACCTTGGCGCTGAGGGGCAGGCTCATGCGGTGAACTCCTTCCGGATCAGGTGGATCATCGGGTCGCTGATGCGCAGGTACGCCAGCACCGCGATCGACGCGAGCAGCATCAACACCGCTTCGGAGAAGACCGCGGTGATCCCGGCCGCCGCAGCCATCAGCAGGGCGTTGCCGACGGAGACACCGGGGGTACGCACGATGAAGTGCACGGCCAACCGGAGCACGTCCCGGGTGCGGAAGTCGAACAGCGAGGTGATCACCAGGGCGTTGGCCGCGCAGAGCGTCACGCCCACTCCGATCAGCACCAGCGGCACCGCCCACCAGCTCGACAGGCCGACCGCGCCGCGGTAGGCGAGGTTCACGGCGAGCACCGTCAGCCACAGCAGCGTCGGCACCCAGACCCGCAGTACGCCGAGCACGTTGGCCCGGTAGCCGCGCCAGAACAGGGTGGCCGGGTGCAGGTCGGTCAGGTCGGTTCGCTGGTGGCGCAGGGCGTACAGGGTGGCGGAGATCGCCGGGCCGATCGGTACCAGGAGGAGCGCGGCCAGCGGCAGGTTGCTCGGGTCGCGGCCCAGCACCAGCAGCGGGAGCAGGGCGGGCAACGTGGTGAGCAGCAGGAGCAGCTCGACCACGAGCAGGATGTAGACGCGCGAGGTGATCCGCGACAGGGGTCCGTCGCCGAACTGTCGCCGGGTCTGAGTCGCGCCACTCACGCTCGCTCCCTCCGGTCGACTCAGCTGATCCGTAGTCGCCGGGGGTCCGGCCGGGCCGCGACAGGCCGCCCGACCGGACTCCCGCTGATCAGCCGTTGTTCTTCTGGAACCGCTCGTACGCCTTATTGACCAGGTCGATGTACTGGTCGGAGTTCTTGGCCTTCAGCTCGGCCACGTACGCGTCCCACTCGCTGAGCGGACGCTGACCCAGGGCGAACTTCAGCGTGTTCTGCGAGACGAAGTCCTTCAGCGGCGTCTCCCAGAGCGACACCTGCTCGCGCTCCTCGTCGGTCAGCGGGGCGGGCGGTGCCACCTCCCTCGGGGTGCGGGCGTCCATCACCTTCTGGAACTCCAACTCCTCCGGGGAGAAGAACCCGCGGACCAGGTCTGGGCTGCCGCCGTAGGCGAAGACGCCGTTCTGGAAGCCGAAGTCCTTCTGCAGGTGCTTGGGGGCCTTCGGGTTGAGGCCGAGGAAGTCGACGCCGGGGTTGAGCGTGCGCTTCCCGGACGCGTCCTTGGTGAAGGTGGTGCCCTCGATGCCCCAGCGGGCGAACTCGAGGCCGGCGTCCGAGTACCACAGCCAGTCGATGAACTGCATCATTGCCACGAAGTTCTTGCTCTCCCGGGCCTTCGTGGAGATCATGATCCCGTTCTCCAGGCGGGAGAAGGGGTTGACCTCGCCGGCCGGGCCGATCGGCAGCGGGATCTTGGCCATCTTCGCGTTCGGCAGCGTCTTTGCCAGGTCGGGCCGGTGGTTGTTGACAAGGCTCTGCGCGTTGCCGGTGACGACGAACGACTTCCCGTTGGCGAGTTTCTGCCGCGCCTGGTCGTCGGTCTGGGTGAAGCTCTCCGGGTCGAGCAGACCCTCGGCGACGAGCTTGTGCAGGTACGTGAGCATCTGCTTGTACTGCTCGGACGCGCCCGTGTAGATGAACTTCTTCGCCGCCGGATCCCAGGTGGCGTGCTGGTAGTCCCAACCGGCCCGCGTGCCGAACGACGCGCTGAGGATGTTCAGCAGGGCGCCGGTCGGTGTGGGCTTACTGAACAGGTCGGAGTACGGGTAGACGTTCGGGTACTTCGCCTTCATCGCCTTGAGCACCGTGTACAGCTCGTCCCAGGTCTTCGGGACCGCCAGGTTGAGTTCCTGCATGATGTCGGTGCGCACCAGCACCGTGTAGTCCTGCGTGGGCTTCTCGTGCAGGCCGGGCAGCAGGTAGAACTTGCCGTCGGACTGCCGCAGGTTGTCGATCTCCGGCTTGAGGTTCCACTTGGCGATCTTGTCCTTGAGGTTGGGCATCAGATCCAGGTAGTCGCTCACCGGAAGGATCGCCCCAGAGGACACGAACGCGTCCTCCTGCGGGTGGTACGTCTTGGGAATGATCAGTGGCGCGTCCCCGGCGCCGATGAGCAGGCTGCGCTTCTGCTCGTAGTCGCTCAGCGGTACGGCGACCGGGTCGATCTTGACGTTGGTCCGCTTGGTGAGCTCGGACCAGAACAGCCAGTCTTCCTTGAGCGGATAAAACGTGTGGTTGTTGTAGAGGGTGGAGAACGAGAGCGCCTCGGTGGCCTTGAACTGGTCACCGATGCCGTAGTTGGCCATCGCGCCGACCCGGTTCTCGGAGAGGTCAGTCGACTCGCCGGGGTCCTCGGAACAGGCGGTGGCAAGGGAGAGCGCAAGCAGACCCGCGGTGGTCAATGCCACGCGGCGCCACGTCTTGTGGAGCATGGCTCGTCCTTTCGGTGGTGGGGATTCGAGGGGGAAGCGGTGCGGCGCCCGGCGTCATCCCTTGACCGCGCCGAGCATCACGCCGCGAACGAAGTACCGCTGAACGAAGGGATAGATCGCCAGGATCGGCAGGGTGGTGAGCACGATCGTCACGGCCTGGAGGGTGGCTGCGGCCTGGACCTTGTCGGCGTCGGCCGCGGCCGACTCGGCGCTGGTGGCGCCCGCGATGAGGTTGCGGAGGTAGACGGTGACCGGCAGCAGATCCTGCCGGTCGATGTAGAGGAACGCGGTGAACCACGAGTTCCAGAAGGAGACCGCGTAGAAAAGCACCATCGTCGCGATGATCGCCTTCGACAACGGCAGCACGATCCGCAGCAGGGTGCCGTACGTGTTGAGCCCGTCGACCGCTGCCGCCTCCTCCAACTCGCTCGGCAGGCTCTCGAAGAACGCCTTCATGACGAGCAGGTTGAACACGCTGATGGCATTGGGGATCACCACGGCCCAGATGGTGTTCTTCATGCCCAGGCTGGTGACCAGCACGTAGTTGGGAATCAGGCCACCGGAGAAGAACATGGTGAACAGCGCGACACCGATGAGGAACGGGCGACCCTTGAGCTGCGGCTTCGACAGCACGTACGCGTAACACGTGGTCAGTACGATCGAGATGAGCGTGGCGACCACCGTGTACACCACAGTGTTGCGGTAGTTCGTCCAGAACATCGCGTCCGACATCAGCAGCTTGTACGCGGTCAGGTCGAACCCACGCGGGACGATGGTCACCTTGCCGGCGATGATGTACGCCTCTTCGCTGAGCGACCGGGCCACGATGTTGAGAAACGGGTACAACGTCACGACCACGACGCCGAGCAGGACGATCGTGTTGACCACCCGGAAGATCCGGTAGCCCCGGCTGTCCACCGGCCCGCGCGTCGTCGGGGCGTCGATCTTCGTACCGAGGGTCACCACAGGCTCGTCCCGACCGTGCGACGGGAGATGACGTTCGCCGACAGGACGAGGATCAGCCCGATCACCGCCTCGAAGAGGCCGATGGCGGCCGCGTAGCTGAAGTTGCTCGACTGGAAGCCCATCCGGAACAGATAGGTGGAGATCACGTCGGCGGTCGGATACGTCAACGGGTTGTAGAGCAGCAGGATCTTCTCGAACCCAACCGCCAGGAAGCTGCCGATGTTGAGGATCAGCAAGGTCACCATCGTCGGACGGATGCCCGGCAACGTGACGTGCCAGGTCTGCCGCAACCGGCCGGCGCCGTCGATCCGGGCGGCCTCGTACAGGTCCTCGTCGATGGTGGTGAGGGCGGCGAGGTAGAGGATCGTGCCCCACCCGACGGTCTGCCAGACCTCGGACGAGACATAGATGGTGCGGAACCACTCCGGTCTCTGCAGGAACGGCACCGGGTCGCCACCGAACAGGGTGACGAGTTGGTTGGCGGTGCCCTCGATCGAGGTCAACTGCATGACCATCGCCGCCACGATCACGATCGACAGGAAGTGCGGCAGGTAGGACACGGACTGGACGAACCGCTTGAAGCGGCGGGCCCGGACCTCGTTGAGCAGCAGCGCCAGCACGATCGGCAGCGGGAAACAGAACAGCAGGGTCAGCGTCCCGAGCACCAGGGTGTTGGTGAACACCTCCCAGAACGTCGGGTCGGTGAGGAACATCCGGAAGTAGCGCAGCCCGACCCAGTACTCACCGAAGATGCTGCCGCCCGGCTTGAACCGACGGAACGCGATGATGTTGCCGATCATCGGCAGGTACCGGAAGACCAGGAAGAACAGCAGCGGCAGGATGGCGAGGGAGTAGAGCTGCCAGTCCCGGCGCAGTGCCTGGCGCCAACTGCGACGGCGTCGTGGGGAGCGCGGGGCGGGGCTCTGGGCGTGCTGCGGAGAGGTCGGCGGCGCCGGCGGTGGTGGCCGCAGAGTGGATGTCATCCGTGGCCTCCTATGCCGACTGTGGAACGGCCACGAGGGGCTCGACCCGCACCGAGGTGAGCAGCTCCCGCTCGAAACCGACCTCGCGCTCGGTGCCGACCAGCCGCAGCGGCAGAGCCGCCGCCACGTCGCCGCTCGATCGGCCGAACCGCAGCTCGACGTCGCCGGGCTCGACGATCCGTTGGCCGGTCAGCCCGGTGAACGACGCCACATCGGCCGGTACGCCGAACGTCACGTGCGCCACCTCGCCGGGAGCCAACGGCAGCCGGGTGTAGCCGATCAGCCGGACCACCGGACGGGTGGTCTGCGCGACCGGGTCGTGCAGGTAGAGCTGCACGACCTCGGTGCCGGCCCGCTCACCGGTGTTGGCGACGGTGATCCGCACCCGTACCTCGCCGTCGACCGGCCAGGCGGTCGGATCTTCGCGCGGTTCGATTACCGTCGCGTCGGACCACTCGAAGGTGGTGTAGCTCAGCCCGTGCCCGAACGGGTACGCCGGGGTCGGGTCGATCGAGGAGACCTTGTTGCGCCGACCGAGCGGCGGCGCCAGGTAGGTGCTCGGCAGCCCGCCGGCGTCGCGGGGAACGCTGACCGGCAACCGCCCGGAGGGTTCGACCGCGCCGGTGAGCACCTCGGCGAGTGCCTGCCCACCGAGCTGGCCGAGGAAGAACGCCTGCACCACGGCCGCCGCGCCGTCGAACTCCGGGCCGAGCGCGTACGGGCGGCCGGCCATCAACACCAGGACGACCGGGGTGCCGGTGGCGAGGACGGCGCGGACGAGGTCGCTCTGCACACCGGGTAGTCGCAGGTCGACGGCGTCGCAGCCCTCACCGGAGGTGCCCCGGCCGAACATTCCCGCCCGGTCGCCGACGGCCAGCACGCACACGTCGGCGGCGGCGGCCGCGGCCACCGCGGCCGGGATGCCCGAGGTGTCCTCGCCGGTGATGGCGCAGCCCGGCTCGTGGGTGAGCAGCGGGACGCGTCGGGCCAACTCGTCGCGCAGTGTGGGGATGTCCAGGCCGAGCCCGAATTCGCTGTGGTGGATGCCCACGTGATTGGGGAACGAGTAGCAGCCGAGCATGGCCATCGGGTCGTCGGCGGCCGGGCCGACCAGGGCGACCCGGCTGCCCACGGGCAGCGGGAGGACGCCGGTGTTGCGCAGCAGGACGACTGACTCCCGGGCCAGGCGAAGGGCGATGTCCTGGCTGGCCTCGTCGTCGAAGCGCAGGGACGCCACGTCGTCCGGCAGCTCCTGCCAGCCCTCGTCCAGCAGACCGAGCTCGATCTTCTGGATCAGCACCCGACGCAGCGCACAGTCGATGAGCGCCTCGTCGACCTCGCCGCGGCGAGCCGCCTCCACCAACGGTGCACCGAAGGCGTCCACAGTGGGCAGTTCGACGTCGATCCCGGCCCGCAGGGCGAGCCGGGCCGCGTCGGCGGCATTCCCGGCGACGCCGTGCAGGGTCTGTAGGAACCGTACGGCGAAGTAGTCGGCCACCACGGTGCCGGTGAAGCCCCACTCGTCACGCAACAACCCGGTCAGCAGCCCGCGGTCGGCCGCGACGGGCAGGCCGTCGATCTCGGCGTAGGAGTTCATCACCGAGCGGGCCCCGCCGAGGCGCAGCGCCATCTCGAACGGCGGCAGGATGACGTCGGCCAGCTCTCGGCGACCCATCGGCACCGGCGCGAGGTTGCGTCCGCCTCGGGAGGCGGAGTAGCCGGCGAAGTGCTTCAGCGTGGCCACCACGCCGGCCCGCTCCAGGCCCCGCACGTAGGCTGCACCTGTCGTGCCGACCAGGTAGGGGTCCTCGCCGATCGTCTCCTCGGTACGGCCCCAGCGGTAGTCCCGGGTGACGTCCAGCACCGGGGCGAGGCCCTGGTGCACACCGGCGGCGCGCATCGACCGCCCGATCCGGTCGGCCATAGCCTCGACCAGTTCGGGATCGAAGGACGCGCCCCAGCTGAGCGGAGTCGGGTAGACGGTGGCCCGCCACGCCGCGAACCCGGTGAGGCACTCCTCGTGCACCTGCGCCGGAATGCCGAACCGACTGGCGGCCACGATCTGCGCCTGCGACGCCGCCAGCGACCGGGCGCCGAACACCGGGTCGACCGGGGCGGTGCCGAACGGGCGGGTCAGCTGACCCAACCCGTACTGGATGACAGTGCTCCACGGCGGCAACTCGCCGAGCATGTCCGACTGGTGCGGTGCGACGCCCTCGCCACTGGCGTCGGCGCCGACCCAGACCCCGACGAGCTGGGCGATCTTCTCTTCGAGGGACATCTTCGGCAGGAGCGCCTCGGCTCGCTCGGTCGGCGACAGCCGCTGATCACGCCACGGCGCGGCGCCGTCGTCCCCGAGCGACTGACTTCTCATGCCATGACCCCTTAGCTCCGGCCACATCCCCGTGCCCTGGTCGAACCAGCTCCGTGGCGGACGTTTCTCACGATCCGAAACTTTCCGGAAACCTGCGTAACCTTTTCGGCAACCTAAGTGGCGCATCGATACCTGTCAAGGGTCTCAATCGGACTACCAGGCGACGTTTCCTGCACACGGTGACCCCGCAGTCGGCACTCCGTGGCCGATGAGCCGCGCAGTGACCCGCGAGTGGAGAGCCCGGCTGCGGCACCCACTGGCGTGAATGTCTCATCGTGTTAAGGTCGCCCGAAACTTTCGGATGTTGTATGAGGCCGCGATGACAGAGCACCGCCCGCTCGACCCACCCGCCTCCACCACCATCGCGACCATCGCCAACGATGTCGGCGTCTCGGTCGCGACCGTGTCCAAGGTCCTCAACGGACGCGGCGATGTCGCCCCCGGCACCAGAGCCCGGGTGGAGGCGAGCCTCGACCGCCACCAGTACCAGCGCCGCGCCCGGCGACAGGCGACCAGCGGCGGCCGGGTGGACCTCGTGTTCCACGAGTTCGACACGGGTTGGGCGATGGAGATCCTGCGGGGCGTCGAGGCGGTGACCTCCGCCGCCGGCATCGGGCTGTCGATCGCCCAACTCGACGGCGCGCACCGGCCGCCGGCACGATGGCTGGAGGCGTTACTCGCCGACCGCCCCCTGGGCGTGGTGTTCGTCCTCTCCCACCTGGCCGAGGCCCAACAGCAGCACCTGCGCCGGCAGGGCATTCCGTTCGTCGTCGTCGACACCGACAGCGCCACCTCGGCCTCCGTGCCGACCGTCGGGTCGAACAACTGGAACGGCGGTCTGCTCGCCGCCCGGCACCTGCTGGAGCTGGGGCACCGGCGGATAGCCATCATCTCCGGGCCACCCGACGTGCTGTGCAGCAGAGCCCGGGCCGCAGGCTTCCAGTCGGCCCACGACGAAGCCGGGATAGTGGTCGACCGCGAGCTGATCCGCTACGGCAGTTTCTCCGCCGGAGCGGGGCACGCCCACGGGCTGCAACTGCTCCAGCGGCCGGACCGACCCACGGCGATCTTCGCCGGGTCGGACATCCAGGCCATGGGGGTGCTCCGGGCCGCCCGCCAGTGCGGCCTGCGAGTGCCCGAGGACCTTTCGGTGATCGGGTACGACAACCTGCCGGTCTCGGCCTGGACCGACCCGGCCCTCACCACGATCAACCAGCCGTTGCGCGACATGGCCGGCATCGCCACCCAGATGTTGCTCGACCTGACCAGGGGGAACGCACCGGCGACCAGCCGGATCGACCTGGTGACCGAGCTGGTCTTACGGGAGAGCACCGCGCCCCCCGCCCACCCGCACTGACCCCGGCCCCTGCGAGGACCCGTGCCCCACTCCGCCTCCACCTTCGACGACCTTCAGCGGTACGCACCCGAGGTCGCCGAACCCGACGACTTCGACGAGTTCTGGCGGGACACACTCGCCGAGGCGGCCGCCGTGCCGGTGCTCGTCGACGTCCGCCCCGAACCCACCGACCTGCGGCTGCTCGACTCCTGGGACGTCACGTTCGCCGGCTTCGGCGGTGACCCGGTCCGGGCCTGGTACACCCGCCCGGCCGGTGTTCAAGAGCCGCTGCCGGCCGTGGTCGAGTACGCCGGCTACGGTCGCGGGCGCGGCCTGCCCCACGAACGGCCGACCTGGGCGGTGGCCGGGTACGCGCACCTGCTGATGGACAACCGGGGCCAGGCGGGGCAGCACGGCGCCGGGGACACCCCCGACCCGCACGGCGCGCCCGGCGGGCCCTGGCCGGTCACCTGGGGGATCCTCGACCCACGCGACTACCACTACCGCCGCCTGATCACCGACGCGGTGCGGGCGGTCGAGGCGGTCCGCGCGCTGCCGGGGGTCGAGGGTGACCAGGTCACCGTGGTCGGCAACAGCCAGGGCGGCGGCATCGCACTGGCGGTGGCGGGTCTCGTCGGGGATCTCAGCGCGGTGCTGACCACCGCCCCGTTCCTGTGCGACATGCGCCGGGCCGTCGCGCTCACCGACCTCGCGCCGTACGGCGAGATCGCCCGGTACCTGGCGGTGCACCGGGAGGTCGAGGAGGCGGTGTGGCGCACCCTGTCCTATGTCGACGGCGTGAGCTTCGCGCGTCGGGCGACGGCACCGGCACATTTCGGAGTCGGCCAACGCGACACCGTCTGCCCACCGCGAACCGCCTTCGCCGCCTACAACCACTACGGCGCCGCGAACGGGAGGCCGGTCCCGCCCGAGCGGGAGATGCACGTCTACCCGTTCAACGGCCATGAGGGCGGCGAGGCCGTCCACGTCCGGCGTCAGCTGCGCTGGCTAGGCTCGGTGCTCCACCCCGCCCGCAGATGAGCGGTTCACTCCGAAGCATTGTCGAACGTTGATGCGTTGCCGATGTTAGCGATAACACGCTATGGTGCGTCAGGCGAGGTGCAGGGCACACCTCCGCCACGGCTCATCGGTTCGTCGCGCCAGATCCTCGACGGCCGGCGCCCGCCACACCGCGACGACCACCAGTGCAAACGTCCGGGTTCTTGGTCGTGCCGCGCACCCCACCTCCGCGTATCGCGTCATGGCGGCGGCCCTCTTCCCAGTGGCCGCCAATGTCGCGCACCCCACCAGAGGAAGTCCTATGCGCAGTCCAACGCTTGGCCAACCCGTCCCTCCCACACCGACCGGCAGCGCACCGACGTCGAGGCCCCGGCGGGCCCGTCGATGGTGGACGGCCCTCGCCACCGTCGCCGCCATGGTCGCGGCCGTACCGATCGCGACCACTCCCGCGAGCGCCGAATCCAACGGCGGCGTACGCGTGATGCCGCTCGGCGACTCGATCACCGACGGATTCAACGTTCCTGGCGGGTACCGGATCGAGTTGTGGCAGCGGTTCACGTCCGGTGGCTACCGGATCGACTTCGTCGGCTCCCAGTTCAACGGGCCAGCCAGCCTCGGCGACCACGACCACCAGGGCCATTCCGGCTGGACGATCGCCCAGATCGACGCCAACGTGGTGAACTGGTTGCGGGCCACGAACCCGCGGACCGTGCTCCTGCACATCGGCACCAACGACATGTACGGCGACACGTCCGGTGCCCCGTCCCGGCTGGCCACGCTCGTCGACCGGATCACCAACACCGCCCCGAACGCGGACGTGTTCGTCGCGACGATCATCCCGAAGTCCGGCGCGGACAACCAGGTCCGGGGCTACAACGCCGCGATCCCGGGGATCGTGCAGAGCAGGGCCGCCGCCGGTAAACGCGTACACCTGGTCGACATGTATAGCGCCTTGACGCTCAGCGACCTGGCCGACGGGGTGCACCCGAACGCCACCGGTTACCGCAAGATGGCCGCCGCCTGGTACGACGCCCTCCGTGCGGTGCCCGGCAGCATCGGGGGCGACACTCCTCCGACCACTCCGCCGCCCACCACGCCGCCGCCGACCACTCCCCCGCCGTCCGGTGACTGCCGCGTCGCGTACACGGTCAACGCCTGGAACAGCGGTCTCACCGCGTCGGTCTCGGTGACCAACACGAGCAGCACGCCGGTCAACGGTTGGGCTCTGGCGTTCACGCTGCCCAGTGGGCAGAGCATCACCAGCGGTTGGAACGCCACCTACTCCCCGTCCAGCGGAGCGGTGACCGCCCGCAACGTCTCCTACAACGCGACGATCGCGCCGAACACCTCGGTCGACATCGGCTTCCAGGCAACCCACACGGGTGGCACCGGCCGTCCGTCCGCGTTCACCCTGAACGGCACCGCCTGCACGGTCGCCTGACACCACCCGTCGCGGTGCCGGGCCCGCTGGCTCGGCGCCGGACAATCGGTGGCTCGGGCGGATTGGATGGTGAGCGCCCGCCATCGCCGATCCCTGGCGGGCGCTCACCACCGCGAGGCCGGCGCCGTTGTGCACGTCGCCGCACCCGCGGGCTCCTGGACCCGGGCGGCACCGCTACCCACCCTCCGGCGAACCGAGCAGAAAGGGGCGGCGACGGAATCCGTCGCCGCCCCGTCAGCCTGCGGAGGCGCTCAGGAGGCCGTGCAGGAACGCGGCACCGCGCACCTCGGCCAGCCCTCGCCGGGCTTGGCGGTCACTGCTCCACAGCGCGGTAGAGCCGGCTCACGGTTTCGGCCACGCAGACGGGCTTGCCGCCGCTGTCGCTCTCCACGGTGACCGTCACGACCAGCTGCACACCGCCGCTCACCGGCGTCACGTCGGCGATGGTGGCGGTGGCGCGTACGGCGGCGCCGACCCGCAGCGGCGCGGGGAAGCGCACCCGGTTCAGCC
This sequence comes from Micromonospora arida, assembly GCF_042873195.1. Taxonomy (NCBI): domain Bacteria; kingdom Bacillati; phylum Actinomycetota; class Actinomycetes; order Micromonosporales; family Micromonosporaceae; genus Micromonospora; species Micromonospora arida. The sequence goes on from NZ_JBIALC010000001.1 coordinate 880,770, forward strand.
CGTAGTTGACGCCCATCCCCACCCCCTCGACCCGGTAGAGCCCGCTCGCCAACGCCGGCAACAGCGACAGGGTGAGGTACCCGTGGGCGATCGTCCCGCCGAACGGCCCCGCCGCGGCTCGGACCGGGTCGAGATGGATCCACTGGTGGTCGTCGGTGGCGTCGGCGAAGAGGTCGACGCGGCTCTGCTCGACGCGCTGCCACGGACCGGGCCCGAGGCTCTCGCCGGTCGCGGCGGCCAACTCCTCGAAGGAGGTGAAGACTCTCATGCCGGATCTCCCTACAGCTGTTAGAAGGCGTTGACGCCGGTGAGCGCGCGTCCGATGAGGAGTTGCTGAATCTGACTGGTGCCCTCGTAGAGCGTGGCCACCCGGGCATCGCGCAGATACTTGCCGACCGGATACTCGTCGATGTAGCCGTACCCGCCGAAGACCTGGACCGCGTTGTTGGCCGCGCGGACGGCGGCCTCACTGGCGAAGAGCTTGGCCATCGACGCCTCGGTGGCAAACGGCTGGCCGCGGTCGATCAGGTCGGCCACCTGCCACACCAGCAGCCGGGCGGCGGCGGTGTCCACCGCTATGGCGGCGAGCAGTTGTTGGACGAGCTGGTGCCCGGCGATCGGCTTGCCGAACTGGGTGCGCTGCCCGGCGTAGCCGACCGCCGTGTCGAGGCAGCCCTGGGCGATGCCGACGCACCCGGCGGCCACCGACATCCGGCCCTTGGCGAGGGTGGCCAGGGCCAGCCGGAATCCGGCGCCCTCGGCGCCGAGGCGGGCCGTGTCGGGCACGCGCACCTCGTCGAAGCCCAGTTCGCCGGTGGCCTGACCGCGCAGGCCGAGCTTGCCGTGGATCTCCCGCCGGGTCAGCCCGGGGCTGTCGGTGGGCACCAGGAACGCGGTGATTCCTCGGTGCCCGGGGCCGCCGGTGCGGGCGAAGACCAGCGCCACGTCGGCGGTGGTGCCGTTGGTGATGAACGTCTTCGTGCCGGTGAGCAACCAGTCGGTGCCGTCGCGGACCGCACGGGTGCGCAGGGCGGCCGCGTCCGAGCCGCTGTCCGGCTCGGTCAGTGCGAAGCAGCCAAGGGCGCTGCCGTCGCAGAGCTTCGGCAGCCACTCGGCCCGCTGTTCCGCACTCCCGTGCGCGGCGATCGACTTCGCCACCAGGCCGAGGGAGACCGAGACGATGCCACGCACGGCTGAGTCGCCCCGGCCCAGCTCCTCCAGGACCAGGCAGTACGCGAGGTGGTCGCCGCCGGAACCGCCGTCGGTCTCGGCGATGGTCAGCCCCAGGAAGCCCAGGTCACCGAGCATGCCGACGATGGCGGGGTCGACCGATTCGCGGCGATCCCAGGCGGCCGCGTGCGGCAGCAGCTCGCGGTCGGCGAACTCGGCGGCCAGCTGGCGGACCGCCGCCTGCTCGGCGGAGAGGGTGAGGTCCATGACGCTCAAACTAGCGGTGATAGTTAAACGCGTCCAGACCGGACGGTCACCGGTCGGACGCCAGACCGACGTGCCGCTCGGCGGTGAACGCGCGGGCCAGCTCGGTCCGCGAACGGATGCCCAGCCGGTGGAACACGTTGCGCAGGTGGTGGTCGACCGTACGGGTGGAGAGGAACATCCGGGCGGCGATCTCCCGGTTGGTGGCGCCCTCGGCGACCAACTCGGCGATCCGCAGTTGCTGGCCGGTCAACAACCGCGCCGCGGGCAGGTCCGGCGGACCGATCGACTCCCCGGCCGCCCGCAGCTCCGTGGTGGCCTGCTCGGCCCAGCACTCCACTCCGAGCAGGCTGAACATCTCGCGGGCCTGGTGCAGGTGCGTCCGCGCGTCGCGAGGGCGTCGGCTGCGGCGCAACTCCTGGCCGAAGAGCAGTTCGGTGCGGGCCCGCTCGAACGTGCCGGCCTCGGTCGGGTGCAGGCGCAGCGCCGCCTGGAAGTCCCGTTCCGCCTCGGCGCCGCCCCGAGGGGCGAGCAGTGCGTGACACCGCGCGGACAGGGCCCGGCGCAACGGGCTCGCGGTGCTGCTGGCCCACCTGTCGAACGCGGCGAGCGCGGCCGTCGCCGCCGGCCGGTGCGCCAGGTGCGCCGCCGCCTCCACCAGGTACGGGGTGGCCATCACCTGCACGAGGACCTGACCTCGACGCATGCCGAGCCGAGCCAGCGACGCCAACCGCTCCGCTGCCTCGGCATGCCGGCCGTCGACCAGGTCGAGCACCGCCAGGGCCCACGCGGCGAGCGCGTGCGGGCGGCTGCCCGGCGTCGGCGACTCGCCGATCTCACGGATCCGCCGCAGGCTGGTCTCCCGATCAGCCCGGATCGCGGCGAGGACGGCGAGCATGCCCAGATGGACGGCGGCGCAGTTGACCTGCCCGGTTGCCCGGGCGACGCGCAGCCCGTCGCGGGAGGTCTCCGCCGCCGCCTCGTGTCGGCCCAGCCAGTACTCGGCGACCGCCCTCAGCTCCAACGCCCGCGACAGCATGGACAGCTCACCCCGTTCCCGGGCCAGCTCGACGGCGCGTTCGGCGAGCCGGTGGGCCGCGCCGTCCACGGCCACCAGCAGTCCGGCCGCCGCGGCGCAGCTGAGTGCGGTGGGGGTCAACGCCCAACCGGTCAGCCGGTCGCCCAGCACCACGGCGCGGCGCAGCGCGGGCCCGGCTCGCTCGTGGTCGCCCCGCAGGGTCGCCGCCACCCCGGCGATCAGACAGCCCATGACCTCCAGGGCCGGCGGGTCGTCTGGGCGCCGCAACGCCAGCGCCCGCCGGCCGACCTCGGCGTACCGGTACTGGTCGCCGGTGAAGCAGACCGCCTCGCCGGCCCGCACCAGCCCGGTCAACGCCAGGGCGCGGTCGGTGCCGTCCACCGCCGCGGCGGAAGCCAGCAGCGTGGCCGACGCACTCGACGCGGTGCCGCAGCGCAACTCCAGCTCACCGCGGAGCAGGTCGGCGCGGCCTCGAACGACCGGGTCGACGCAGACCGTGCGGAGGCGGTCGAGCAGCAGCCGGGCCTCGTCGGGTTGCCCCCCGGCCCAGGCATAGCGGGCTGCGGTCAGCAGACGGGTGGCGGTCAGCCCCGGATGGTCGCTCAGTTCGGCGGCCCACCGCAGGGCCGCCGAGGCGGCAGCCCAGCCGTCGGGTCCGCCGACCGCCGCCTGTTCCAGCTCGGCGGCGAGGGCCGGATCGGCACCCGCGGTCGCGGCGGCGAGGTGCATCGCCCGGCGGAGCCGCTGCCCGTCCGCGACCAGCACCTCGGCGAGCAGCCGGTGCGCCGCGCGGCGCTCCGCCAGCGGCGCGCTGGCCGCGATCATCGTGCGCACCAGCGGCTGCGGAAAGGTGACGCCGCGTTGCTCGACGCGGACCAGGCCGGCGACCTCCGCCGGGGCGAGCGCCTCGACCTCGGTGCCGGCGGCGGCCGCGGCCCGGATCAGGGTGCCCGGCTCGCCGTCCTCGTCGAGCGCGGCGAGCAACAGCACCCGCCGGGTCTCCGGGGGCAGCCGGTCCAGCCGGGCGCGGTACGCGCGACCCAGCGCTCCGTCCGCCGGTGGGGCGGCGGGCAGCGACTCCTCGCCCCGCCACTGCCCCGCGGTGAGCACCTCGGCGAGGTCCACCAGGGCCTGCGGGTTGCCGCCGCCGATCGTGGCCAACGCGGTCAGGGCCGACGCGGCTGGCCGGTCGGGGAGCCGGTCGCCGCCCTCGCGCCCGGTCAGCCGATCGAGTCGATCGGTGAGGACGGCGTTGCTCTCGTGCTCGGTCAGCGCGCGCAGTCGGTGTGCCGGTATCCCGTCGAGGTTGGCGGTGACGTCCGCGGTGAGCAGGACGGCGAGCGGCAGGTGCCGCAGTCGGCGGGCCACGAACGCCAGCACCTGCGCGGTCTGCGGATCACCTCGGTCGATGTCGTCCATCGTGGCGAGCAACGGCCGGTCCCGGGCGGCGGCGGCGAGCAGACCGAGCACCGCCATCGACAGGGTCAGCTGCCGGTCGGCGGGGCAGCTCTCCCCGCCCAGTGCGCGCCGTAGCAGTTGGCGCTGCTCGCCGGGGAGCGCGGTGGCCCGGTCGAGCACCGGGTCGACCAGACGTTGCAGGCCGGCGTACGGCAGGGCGGCCTCCTCGGCGAGCCCGCTGCCGGCGAGCACTGTGCAGCCACTCTCGGCGTGCCGATGGGCGTAGCCGAGAAGCGCCGTCCGGCCCGATCCGGGCTCTCCGCGCAACAGCAGGGCACCGCCGGCGTTGGTCATGCCGTCGAGCAGGCTCCGGACAGCCCGGCACTCGTCGTCCCGGCCACGCAGCACGGTTAGTTGCACTCTTGATGCAGTAACCATGCCTGCCAGTGTTACCCATCGGAAACCGAATGGAAAGAGGGGGCGATATCGGGCCGGGCCGGAATCAGTCGGGCGCGACCTCGGCCAGCAGGGCGCCCACGGTCCGGGCCATCACCGCGCGGGCCTGGTCCACGCCGAGACCGAGCCCGTAGCGCAGCATCGACCAGGCCTGCCAGGTGCTCGCCGCCACCAGGGCGTTGAGCAACTGCTCCCGCCCCGGCCCGGCCTCGGCCAGCTCGACGGCGAAGAGCTCCTCGACCTCGTCGCGGACCCGTTCGATGTGCTTGAGACGGTTGCGGTGCAGCTGTTCGGAGACCGGCTCACGCATCTGGGCGGCACGCGCCGACGGCGCGATGAGCTGGAGCAGTCGAGCCCGCTGCCGGCAGTACGCGTCGACCCGCTTCGCCAACGGCAGCCCGGTCGAGATCGGCCGGTAGGCGGCGTCCTGCTGGCGGAGCACCTCCGCGCCGCTGGCCTCGAAGAGCGTCTCCATGTCCTTGAAGTTGGTCCAGAGGGTGCGCAGCGAGATGCCGGCCCGCTCGGCGATGCGTTCCCCGGTCGGGCGGAGGTCGCCCTCGGAGATGAGCGCGAGGTGCGCCTCGACGATGGCCGCGCGGGTCCGCTCGGCGCGCGCGGTGCGCCCGTCGACCCGGCCCGCCACATCGACCCGGTCCATCCGCCCTCGCCCCCTCACCGCCACGGCGTCCCCCGACGCACCGCCGAGTCTAGACAGCCGTTGATCAGCGGCTCCGGACGCTCCGCCGACGCCGTCATCCGGCCCGGCCGGTCAGCGAGACGCCGCCGTCGCAGACAATGGTCTGCCCGGTGATCCAACTGGCGTCGTCGGAGGCCAGGAAGGCGACCGCGCCCGCCACGTCCGACGGCAGACCGAGGCGCCCGAGCGGGTACCGCGCGGCGACCTCGGCCTCCCGCCCGTCGTAGAGGGCGGCGGCGAAGCGGGTCTTCACCACGCCGGGGGCGACCGCGTTGACCCGGACCGTCGGCCCCAGCTCCACGGCGAGGCTGGCGGTGAGGTGGTTGAGCGCGGCCTTGCTGACCCCGTAGCAGCCGATGCCGGGCGACGGGCCGAGCCCGGCGATCGACGAGACGTTGACGACGCAGCCACCGCGCTCGCTCATGCCGGCGGCGCAGACCTCCTGCACCCAGCCGAGCGCGGCGACCACGTTCACGTCGAGGATCTTGCGTGCCGCGGCCAGGTCCAGCTCGACCAGCGGGCCGTGCACCGGGTTGATGCCGGTGTTGTTGACCAGCAGGTCCACCGGCCCGAACACCGCGCTGACCTGGCTCACCGCGGCGGCCCGATGCTCGGGATCGTCGGCCCGGCCCGGCACCGCAAGGGCGTGTGCCGGACCTCCCAGGGTGGCGACCGCCTCGGCCAGCCCCTCGGGGCGGCGGGCGGTCAGGCCCACCCGCGCGCCTTCGGCGACGAGTCGCTGGGCGATGGCCAGACCGATTCCGCGACTGGCGCCGGTGACGATGGCGACCCGGCCCGCGAGTCGGCCCGAATATGCATTCACGGTGCAGATAGTAGGAGCGTCGATCGGTATCGGTCAACGCCTCCGACGATCGGCCGGCAGGCCGCGCCGGCAGCATGCGCGCAGCCGTCCGACCGGGCGTGGTCAGGCGGGACCGCGCCCGGTCGGACGTCGGAGCTGCGGGGCCTCAGGAGGCGGTCGGCACCCCGTTCGCCGGCGGCGCGGCCGGGGTGGCGGTGTACTCGTTGACCGCCCCGTCCGCCTCGTCCGTCTCGTACGCCGGCCCGAAGTAGCTCTGCACTCCCCCGCTCACCCGGCTCAACCGCTGGCCGCCGTACCCGGAGTGGTCCTTAGCCGAGAAGCGCAGCGGCACCAGCCCGGGGCCCTGGTAGCCGCCCTTCTGCACGGCGTCCAGCACCTTCTCCCGGGTGAGGTCCTTGCCTGCGGCGAGCAGCACCTGCACGAAGAGGTAGCCGACCGACATGCCGTACACGGTGTTGCCGTCGAAGGGCGCGTCCCCGTTGTGCTCCTTGTTGACCTTCGTGAAGAGCTGGATCCACGGGTTCGCGGTCTCGTTCTGCATCGGCAGGTAGTTGGTGCCGACCATGCCCTCCAGCAGCGGCGCGGCGGCGCCGAGCTGCTTGGCCAGGGTCGGGTGGTCGGCGCCGACGTTGGAGACCAGCCACTGCGGCTTGAAGCCCAACCGGGCCGCCGTGCCGACGGAGAGCGCGGTGAAGCCGGGCACTGTGGCGAGCACGACGACCTGGCAACCGGCCGCCTTGAACGCGCCGATCTGCGGCGCCACGTTGGTGTTGCTGGTGACGTACGTCTGCTTGACCGCCACGGCCGTGGCGCCGAGCACCTTCTCCACGCCGGCCAGGCTGTCCCGGCCGAAGTCGTCGTCCTGACCGAGGAAGCAGACCTTCTGGCCGGCCAGGTTCGTCTTCGCGTAGTTGGCGAGGATCTTGCCCTCGACCGTGTAGTCCGGGTTGAACCCGAACGTGCCCGGATACTTGTCCGGCTGGTCCCAGCTGCGGCTGCCGGAGGCGACGAACAGATCCGGCACCCGGTTGCTCTTGAGGAAGTCGAGCACACCGGTGTGCGTCGGCGTGCCCAGACCATTGAGAACGGCGAAGACCTTGTCCTGGAGGACCAACTGACGGACCACCTGCTGGGTGTTCGCCGGGTTGTAGCCGTCGTCCATGATCTTGTAGGTGATCTTGCGGCCGTGCACTCCCCCGTTGGCGTTGACGTAGTCGAAGTACGCCTTCGTCGCCGGAGCGATCTTCGAGTAGCCGGCCGAGGCCGGACCGGTCAGCGGCATGTGGGTGCCGACGACGATCTCGGTGTCGGTGACGCCCGGCACCGACGCTCCGCCGGAGCCGGGGCCGTCGTCGCCGCTACAGCCGGCTGCGGTGATGAGCAGGGCAAGGGTGCTGGCGATCGCGAGGCCGCGATGCGCTTTACGGTGCATGGGAAACACCGACCTTTCTCGGTCCGGTTGTCTGTGGGAACGGTGTGGTGGTGGGGCGCCCGGCCGAGGCCGGACCGAGGACAGCTCAGGAACGCCGGGTCGGCCGCCTGGCCAGCAGCGACCGGCCGAGACGCGACAGCAGACCCTGCACACCGCCGGGGGCGGCGATCATGACGACGATCAGGGTGAGTCCGAAGATCGCCAGGGGAAGGTTGCCCTCCAGCCGCTGCGCCACCGCGGGCGAGAGCGTGAGCATCTCGGTCACCGAGTGGGTCAGATCGGGCAGGGCAACCAGCAGGACGGCCCCCCACAGCGCGCCGGTCAGTCGACCCAGACCACCGATCACGACGGCCATCAGCAGGAACAGCGACAGGGTCAGCGAGAACGCCCCGGGTGAGACGCTCTGCGCCAGCACCGCCAGCAGCGCACCGCCGAGCCCGGCGGTGGCAGCGCTGACCACGAACGCGAGGACCTGGGTGCGGGCCACGTGGATGCCGGCGAGGCGGGCCGCCACCTCGTCGTCGCGGACGGCCCGGAAGGTACGCCCGTACCGGCTGCGGATCAGGTTCGCCAACAGCAGCAACGCGAGCAGGGTGGCCGCGCCGGTGACCCAGAGCTGCCACCGCTCGTAGGGGAAGTACGGGCCGAGCGACAGCGGCGGCGGCTCCACCGGCACCGACAGCCCCTGCTCGCCGTTGAACACGCCGTCGAAGGTGACCGCCAGCGCCGGCACCACCACGGCAACCGCGAGGGTGACCCCGGCCAGATAAGGGCCGCGCAGTCGTGCCGCGGCCACACCGACCACCGCGCCGACCGCGACCGTGCTGACGATCGCCGCACCCAGCGACAGCGGCAACAGCCAGCCGCCGGTCATCCCCCGGTCGGCGAACGCGGTCTGGCACAGCGCCACGGTGTACGCCCCGGTGGCCATCAGCGCGCCGTGCCCGAGCGACAGTTGACCGTTGAGCCCGGTGAGGACGGTCAGCCCGGCGGTCGCGCAGAGGTAGGCGGCCACCGTGGCGAGCTGGAAGTTGCGGAACGGCTCGACGGAGTAGCTGACCGCCACCAGCAGCAACCCGGCGGCCAGCACCACCGCGAGGTGACGCAGCAGGGTGGAGCCGCGTCGCCGGTCGACCGGCCGGCCGCCCGGGTCGTCGAGCTGCTCCTTCGGCGGCAGGGCCGCCCTCGTGGCGCTCACACCCGCCTCGCCGCGACCGGGGCGAACAGCCCACCGGGCCGGACCAGCAGCACCGCCAGCAGCAGGACCAGCACCGCGAGCGGGGTCAGGTCACTGCCGGCGTAGCCGCTCACGTAGGAGAGCAACAGCCCCACCACCAGACCACCGACCACCGCCCCCGGTGGACTGTCCAACCCGCCGACCACCGCCGCGGTGAACGCCGAGACGAACACCAGGTCCATCGCGTGCGGGTGCAGGCCCAGCTCGGTCGGCAGGACCAGCATGGCGGCCAACGCGCCCACCCCGGAGGCGAGCGCCCAACCGAGGGTCAGCATCCCACCGACGTTGACCCCGAGCAGCCGGGAGACCTCCGGAGCGAAGGCCGCCGCGCGCATCCGCAACCCCACCTGGGTACGCGCGAACATCCAGGCCAGCCCACTGACCACCACGCCGATCGTGGCGAAGACGAACAGGTCGTACGGGGACAGCACGGCGACCCCGCCCACGGTGAGGGCGGAGCGGCTGAACGGGGCCTCGGCGGGGCGGAACTCGCTGCCGTACACCATGCCGAGCACGGCCTGGATCAGCAGCACCAGCCCGAGCGCGACGATCACCGGGTTGAGCGGTGACGCGTGATCGACGTGGCGCATCACCACGCGGTCCACCAGCGCACCGAGCAGCAGACCGGCGACGATCGCGACAACGAAGCCCAGCCAGTAGGAACCGGTCGCGGTGCTGACGGTGTAGGCGACGTACGCGGCGGCGACGGCCATCGCTCCCTGGGCGAAGTTGACGACCCGCGCCGCCCGCCAGATGAGCACCAGGGCCAGTGCGAACGCGGCGTACACCGCGCCCCGGGACAGGCCGTCGACGGTGAGGAAGACGAAGCGGTCCAACAGTTCTCCCTCCGGGGGACGAGGTGGTGGTCAGAAACCGAGGTAGGCGTGGCGCAGGTCGACGTCGTCGCGTAGCTGCACCGCCGGGGCGGCGATCACCACCCGACCGAGGGACATCACGACGCCCTGGTCGGCGACGGCGAGCGCGCTGCGCACGTTCTGCTCGACCAGCAGGACGGTCAGCCCGGTGCTGTCGCGCAGTTGGCGGAGCAGGGCCATGGTCCGGGCGACCACCCGTGGCGCCAGGCCGAGCGACGGCTCGTCCAGCAGCAGCAGACGCGGTCGGCCGACCAGGGCCCGACCGAGCGCGAGCATCTGCCGCTCGCCGCCGGAGAGCTGGTGACCGAGGTGCCGACGGCGTCGGGCCAGCGGCTCGAAGAGCTGGTAGACCTCGTCGAGGGCCCGCCCGGCGTCGGTCCGGTCGCGTCGCCACAGCCCGCCCAGCCGCAGGTTCTCGTCGACGGTCAGCTCGCTGATCACGCCCCGGCCCTCCGGGACGTGCGCCATGCCGCGTCGGACGAGCTGCTCCACCGGCGTACCGCGAAGGTCCTCCCCGGCCAGCAGGACCTGGCCTGCGGCCGGGCGGATCATGCCGGAGAGCGCGCGCAGGAGAGTGGTCTTGCCGGCGCCGTTGGCGCCGACGACCGCGGCGATGGTGCCGGCCGGGACGGTGAGGTCGATGGCCCGCAACACGGGCGCGGCACCGTAACCGGCGACCAGCCCCCGCACGACGAGCAGGTCGGTAGCGGTCATTGGGAGGCCTCCTCGACGGTGGCACCGAGGTACGCGTCGGTGACCGCGGGGTCGTCGCGGATCTCGTCCGGGGTGCCGGCGGCGATGACCCGGCCGAAGTCGAGGACCACGAGCTCGTCGCAGACGGCCATCACCAGGTCCATGTGGTGCTCGACCAGGAGCACGGCGCAGGGGTCGGTCTCCCGTCGGGGCAGTTGCCGGACCAGCTCCGCCAGCTCGGCGATGTCGTCCGCCCCGAGGCCACCGGCCGGCTCGTCGAGCAGGAGCAGCCGGGGCCGGGCGGCGAGCGCGCGGGCCAGGGCGACCCGCTGGCGTACGGCGAAGGGCAGGGTGGTCGGCGCGGCCTCGGCGTGCCCGGCGATGCCCAGCTCGTCGAGGATGGCCAGGGCGTCCCCGCGGAGCCGGCGCTCGTCGCGGTCGCTGGCCGGCAGCCCGAGCAGCGCCGGGACGAAGCCGGCGCGGGCGGTGTGCGAAGCGCCGGTCATCACGTTCTCCAGCACGCTCAGCCCGGCGAAGAGCCCGGTGCCCTGCAAGGTCCGGGCGATGCCGAGCCGGGTCAGCCGGTGCGGCCGTGGCCGCAGCGGCCGGCCGTCGAGGGTGAGTGAACCCGTCTCCGGTGCGACGAAGCCGCAGATGACGTTGAACAGCGTGGTCTTGCCGGCGCCGTTGGGCCCGATGACGCCCACCACCCGGTTGGGTGGCACCCGCAGGGACACGTCGTCGAGGGCGGTGAGGCCGCCGAAACGGACGCCGATGTGGTGCAGTTCGAGGCCGCGCTCCATCACCCATCCCTCTGTCGTGGCGGGTGTTTATTTACACTCGCAGTGTACGTTTCTCGGGTTTGGCGTCAAGACCTTCAATGCCCCCTTCACGCACGTGGACGGGGCGGCCGCCAGCGGCGACCGCCCCGTGACCGCCGTCAGGCGCTGGGACAGGTGTTGCGGTACTCCTGGATCTGCGAGCCGCTCGGGCCGGGGCAGAGGAACTGCTCGTAGCGGGTGTCGTCATCGACGAACCGCTTCAGCCAGGCCACCATCTGCCGAGCGGTCGGCGTGTTCGTGGTCTGCGGGAAGAAGTGACTCGCCCCGTTCAGCTCCAGGTACGCCTTCTCGGCGGAGGCCGGGATGCTGTTGTAGAAGGGCACCGAGTGCGACGAGACCGGCGCGACGCTGTCGCTCTCGCCACCGACGATCAGCGTGGGCACCCGCAGTTCGGACCAGCTCTTGTCCAGGTTCCACGGTGCCAGCGGCACCGCGGCCTGCAACGACGGCCGCGACGAGGCCGCCTCCAGGCTGCCCCCGCCACCCATGGAGTGACCGGCCACCGCGAGTCGACTGCTGTCGATCCGGGTGCGCACCGAGCTGCGCTCGGTGAGGTAGTCCAGCGCGGCGAGGAGCTGCCGGCCGCGGCTGTCCGGCTGGTCGAGCCGGCTGTTGGTCTCGATGCCGATCACCACGAAACCGTGCGAGGCGATGCGTGGCCCGAGCCAGCTGATGCTGGACCAGGCGGCGGTGTAACCGGGCGAGATGGCGATGGCACCGAAGGTGCCCTCGCTGGTGCTGGTCGGGTAGTAGATGACGCCGCCGCCGAAGCCGGTGACGCTCAGCGAGGACACGCTCTGCGAGGACGTCGTGAACGGGCCACGGCTGGCCTCCAGGATCGCCGTGGTCGGGGCGGGGCCCCGCTCGTACGGACCGGCGGCCTGGGCGGCGCCGGGCGATCCGGCCAGGACGCCGCCGGCGGCCAGGACGGCGGCCAGCGCTAGCCGGGTGGCACGGGCTGCGACGGAACGGGGACGGGTGGTGGTAGGTGAGGACACGTCGGGCACTCCCTAAAGTCGAGGGATATCGACGTGTGTCAGTTTTGGCTGCCGGGCCGATCCCGGCATCGGCGAAATCACCAGTCCCGGCGCAGGATGCCGGCGCGAGTTGTGTTTCGACCCTCTGACCAGGGGTAGCAGGGCAGGCGCCGGCCCGCACACGCGCCATGGAGAGGTTCATTCAGTGGATTCCAGCAAGCCCGCCGAGGCGGTCAAGAACGTCGTGAAGACCGCCTCAGGAAAGATCGCAGACGCCCTCACCCCGGACGTCCCCGGTGCGCCGGGGAGCGCGCCACCGCCGCTCGAGGAGCCGACGACGCCACACGACCCGCTGCCGCCGAAGTCGGAACAGGGGGCACCGCAGACGCGCACGCCGACCGGCGCGGAGACCGGTGCGCCGACGATCGCGAACGGTCAGCAGGGTGCCTACCTCACGACCGCGAACGGGGCACGGCTGCGCGACACCGACCACTCGCTCAAGGCCGGCCCGCGCGGCCCGGTGCTCCTCCAGGACCACCACCTACGCGAGAAGATCACGCACTTCGACCACGAACGCATTCCGGAGCGCGTGGTGCACGCCCGGGGCGCCGGTGCGCACGGTGTGTTCACCGCGTACGGCACCGCCGAGGCGGTCACCAGGGCCGGCTTCCTCAAGAAGGGGCGTGAGACCGAGGTCTTCGTCCGATTCTCCACCGTGCTCGGTTCGCGGGGTTCGGCCGACACGGTCCGCGACACCCGTGGCTTCGCCACGAAGTTCTACACCGACGAGGGCACCTTCGACCTGGTCGGCAACAACATGCCGGTCTTCTTCATCCAGGACGCGATCAAGTTCCCGGACATCATCCACGCCGGCAAGCCGCACCCCGACCGGGAGATCCCGCAGGCGCAGAGCGCCCACGACACCTTCTGGGACTTCGTGTCGCTGCACACCGAGGCACAGCACCACACCATCTGGAACATGTCCGACCGGGGCATTCCGCGTTCGTACCGGACGATGGAGGGCTTCGGCGTGCACACCTTCCGCCTCGTCAACGAGGCCGGTGAGACGGTGCTGGCCAAGTTCCACTGGAAGCCGAAGCTGGGCGTGCACTCGCTGACCTGGGAGGAGGCGCAGTTGCTCGGCGGCATGGACCCGGACTTCCACCGCCGCGACCTCTACGACGCCATCGAGGCCGGCGCGTACCCCGAGTGGGAGCTGGGCATCCAGGTCTTCCCGGACACTCCCGAGGAGACCTTCGCCGGGATCGACCTGCTCGACCCGACGAAGATCGTGCCGGAGGAGCTGGCCGAGGTGCAGCCCATCGGGCGGCTGGTGCTCAACCGGACCCCGACGAACTTCTTCGCCGAGACCGAACAGGTCGCCTTCCACCTGGGTCACCTGCCTCCGGGCATCGACGTCACCAACGACCCGTTGTTGCAGGGCCGGCTCTTCTCGTACCTCGACACGCAGCTCACCCGGCTGGGCGGGCCGAACTTCACGCAGATCCCGATCAACCGTCCGCACGCCGCCGTGAACGACATGCTGCGTGACGGCTTCCACCAGCACGCCGTGCACGCCGGCGTCGCGCCGTACCGACCGAACTCGCTCGACGGCGGCAACCCGTTCCCCGCCGGGGACGCCGAGCACGCCTTCGTCGACGTGCCGGTCACTGTCGCGCAGGCACCGAAGGTACGCGCGAACCCGGCCTCGTTCGACGACCACTACAGCCAGGTCCGCCTGTTCTGGCTGAGCATGTCGCCGGTCGAGAAGGAACACATCATCCGGGCGTACACCTTCGAGCTGGGCAAGTGCTACCACCAGGCGATCAAGGAGCGTCAGCTGCAGAGCCTCGCCAACATCGACCCGGTGCTGTGCGAGCAGGTCGCCACCGGCCTGGGCCTGCCCGCGCCGCAGCCGACCGTGCCGCTCCCCGACGTCACGCCCAGCCCGGCGCTGTCGCAGATCGGTCGGGAGTGGCCGAGTGACGGCCGGACCGTCGGGATCGTCGTCGACCCCGCCGGTGACCTGGACGGCGTCGACGAGGTCCGCCGGGCCGTGTTCGACGCCGGCATGGTGCCGCTGCTGATCGCACCGCACGGCGGCATGGTGGGTGACCTGCCGGTGCAGCGCACCTTCGCCACCGGCCGGTCGGTCGAGTTCGACGTGATCCTGCTGGCCGGAGCGCCGGCACCCGCCCCGGACGCGCTGCCCGCCCGGGACGCCAAGGCGGGCAGGCCCGACCCGACCACCGTCGATCCCCGCGTGCTGCTGCTGGTCGAGGAGTGCTGGCGGCACGCCAAGGCGATCGGCGCCTGGGGCACCGGTGTCACGGTGCTGGAGCAGGCCGGCGTCGCCGGCACCCCCGGCGTCGTGGCGGCGGGCTCCGGCGCCGAGGCCCTGACCGCGGTGCAGCAGTTGATGGCCGCACACCGCGTGTGGGAACGGTTCCCCGCCGCGGTCGCCTGACCCTGACCGCACCGTCCGAGAGGGCTGGTCTCCCCCGTCACGCGGGAGCCCAGCCCTCTCGTGGAACGTCTTTGCGGAATCAGCCGATGTCAGTCAACCGAGGCAGCACCTCGTCACCGAGCCGCCGGGCGAACTCGATCGGGTCCCGATCCGGCGTCACCTGCACCTCGCTCACACCGAGCGCTGCGTACTCGGACACCTCGGCGAGAAACGCGTCGGTGTCGTCCAGCGGCGCATGGGAGGCGACCACCGTCTTCTCGATGGTGTCGTAGTCGCGGCCCTCGGCAGCGCAGTGCCCGCGCAACACATCCAGCTTGCGTCGATGCCGCCACGGCCGAACAGGTTGCAGGCGTCCGCGTACCGGGCCACCAGCAGCAGGGTCTTCTTCTCGCCGCCGCCACCGATCATGATGGGCGGGCGCGGGCGGCTCAACGGCTGCGGCGAGTTGATGGTCTCGGCGAGCTGGTAGTGCTGCCCGTTGAACGGGCCGTCGTCGGCGCTCCACATCTGGAGGCAGATGCGCAGCGTCTCCTCCAACCGCTCGAACCGCTCGGCCACCGGGACGACCGGCACGCCCAGCCCGAGCTGCTCCCGCTCGTACCAGGAGGCGCCGATGCCGAGGCGCGCCCGGCCTCCGGAGAGCACGTCGAGGGTCGTCACGGTCTTGGCGAGCAACCCCGGATAGCGGTACATCACGCCGGTGACCAGCACGCCCAGCGTCATCCGCTGGGTCATGGCCGCGACGTAGCCCAACGTGGTGTACGCCTCCAGCATCGGCTCCTCGGCCGCGAACACCGCGTCCATCTGGAAGAAGTGGTCCATCACCGTGAACGACGCGACGCCGGCCTGCTCGGCGACTGTCGCCGTCTGCGCCAGGGTCGGTGCGATCGCGGCCGGGTCGGCCGGGGTCGAGTAGTTCCAGTAGTGCAGCCCGAGCTTCATGTTCGGCACCTCCGCAACGAGCCTAGTGCCGCCCGGCGTCCGCCGAGGGCGGCTCGGAACCCCCTACGAATCGGGTCCGGCGTCCATTACCGGTTCATGACAATTCGTAGATCACGTGCGGATATCCAGCTGGCAGCTTTCGGTGAGTGATCCGACAGCTGACCGAATCCCGGCCCGCCGAGCTGGAGCCCGACGCGACGCGCGTCCGGTTCCGCCACCGCCAACGGACCGGACCCGCCCCTGCCTCCGCACCCGCACCCGCCGCCGGATCGCACCGGGCGCAGTGGGCGGATGCCGCGAAGGGCGTCTGCATCATCCTCGTCGTCCTGTGGCACGTCGTCGTGAAGGACTACCTCCAGATCGACTGGCACATCGGCGTACCGGTGCCGGGCCTCTGGGGAACGCTGGGTGAGCAGTTCCTCCCGCTGCGGATGCCGCTGTTCTTCACCATCTCGGGCGTCTTCGCGGCGAACGCCGCCCAGCGGCCGTGGCGGGTCGTCGCCCGCAGCCGGATCGCCGGGTTCCTCTACCTGTACGCCGTCTGGCTGCTGATCCACACCGCGGTCCTCGCGGCTGCGCCGGAACTGCCGACCGACCGCGCCACTTCGGCACTTGGCCTGCTGGAGCAGCTCACCATCACACCGTCCAACCTCTGGTACCTGTACGCCCTGGCGCTGTACTTCACGATCGCCAAGTTGGCCCGCCGGCTGCCCCGGGCCCTGGTCCTGGTCCCCGCCGCCGCGCTGTCCGCCGTCGCCGCCGCCGGCCTGCTCGACACCCCGGGCAACCGCGCCGGCCTCTACCAGAACCTGGTCTTCTTCCTCGCCGGCCTGTATCTGCGGCCGCAGATCCAGCGGTGGGCCGCCACCGCCAGCCGCCGCCGGCTGTTGCTGACCTCGGGTGGGTACGTCCTGGCGCTCGCCGCGATGGCCGTGGCCGGCGCCCAGCAGTGGTTCGGGGTGTGGCCGGCGGTCTCCGTGGTGGCAGTGATCTTCGGCATAACCGCCGCTGCCCGGATGTCGCTGTGGTCGGCGCTCAGCAGACCGCTGGCTAGGCTCGGCCGCATCACCCTGCCGATCTACGTCATTCACATGCCGGTCCTGGCCCTGCTGCACCGGTTGTTGCGCGTACCGGTTTCCGGGCTGGGTGGGTCCGTTCAGGGCCTGATCGTGCTCGGTTATCCGATTCTGCTGAGCGGGCTGGTGATCGGTCTGAGCCTGGCCGTCCACCGCGGGCTGCTGGCGGTTCGCGCGGGCTGGCTGTTCGCGCTGCCCGGCACGCGCCGGGTGGAGGCGGCCGGATGAGCGCCCTCGCCGAAGCCCTGATCGACCTGGACGCGATCACCAGCAACGTGCGGACGATCGCGTCGGTCACCGGCACCGGACTGATGGCAGTGGTGAAGGCCGACGGGTTCGGCCACGGCGCAGTGAAGGTGGCCCGAGCGGCGTTGCGCGCCGGCGCCTCCTGGCTGGGAGTGACCTCAACGGCCGAGGCGCTGACACTGCGCGACGCGGGTGTGACCGCGCCCACCTTGAGCTGGCTGCACGGCCCGAATGACGACTTCGGTATGTTGATCAAGAGTGGCGTCGACGTCGGCGTGTCCACGACGACGCACCTGCACGCCGTCGCCGACGCGGCCCGTCTGCTCGGCGCGCCGGCAATGGTGCAGCTCAAGGCGGACACCGGGTTGTCCCGCAACGGGGCCGCCGGGGCCGACTGGCCCGAGTTGGTCGGTTGGGCCCGCAAGTACGAACGAGAGGGCGGGATCCGGGTGCGCGGGGTGTGGTCCCATCTCGCAGACGCCGACCTGCCGGGCGCCCCCGCGCTCACCCGTCAGGTGGCGATCTTCGAGGAGGCGCTGCGGACCGCACGGTCGGCTGGCCTGGACCCCGATCTCGTCCACCTGGCCAACTCGGCGGCCGCGCTCTCCGCACCCCGGACCCGCTTCGACCTCTGCCGGATCGGGATCGCCCTCTACGGCGTGGACCCGTTCGGCGTGAGCGGTCCGGGCGAGTTCGGGCTGCACCCCGCGATGACCCTGCGGACGAGTGTGGTCAACGTCAAGCGGGTGCCGGCCGGCACGGGCGTCTCCTACGGGCCCGAGCACGTGACCGGCACACCGACCACGCTGGCGCTGCTGCCCCTCGGCTACGCCGACGGGCTGCCCCGGGCCGCGGGGGGCCGCGCCTCGGTGTGGCTCGCCGGCCGGCGGTGCCCGATCGTCGGGCGCATCGCCATGGACCAGTGCGTGGTCGACGCCGGGGATCTTCCCGTGACGATCGGCGACCCGGTCGTGGTGTTCGGCCCGGCCGAGGGTGACCAGCACCCTCCGACGGTCATCGAGTGGGCCCGCTGGGCCGACACCAACCCCCACGAGATCTTGACCGGCATCGGGGCCCGGGTGGCCCGCGAGCACCTCCACGGAAGGGCACGGAACTCATGACAACCCGACTTGCAGTGCTGTACGGCGGGCAGAGCGGCGAGCACGACGTGTCCTGCCGCTCGGCGGCGAGCATCCTCGCCCACCTGGACCGTGAGCGGTACCAGGTCACCGAGGTGCTCATCGACCGCGACGGCGGCTGGCACGTCGGCGGCCGACCGACGCCCCTGCCTGCGGCGTTGCGCGTCCTGCGCGCCCAGGACGTGGTGTTCCCGGCCCTGCACGGCCCGTACGGCGAGGACGGCACCGTGTCGTCGCTGCTGGAATGGCTCGGCGTGCCGTACGTCGGCAACGGCGTCTTCGCCAGCGCCGCCGGCATGGACAAGGGGGTCACGAAGCGGCTCCTCGCAGCGGAGGGCCTGCGGGTCAGCCCGGGGGTGACCCTGCGTCCCGGCGAGGCCCTGTCGCCCGAGGACCAGCGCCGGCTGGAACTGCCGGTCTTTGTCAAGCCGGCCCGTGCCGGGTCGAGCCTGGGCGTCGTCAGGGTGGACGACTGGGCGGGAGTTCCCGCCGCGCTGGAGCAGGCCCGCCAGGTCGACCCGAAGGTGCTCGTCGAGCAGGGAGCGCGGGGACGCGAGATCGACGTGGCCGTCCTCCAGCACCCGGACGGCCGGGTGCAGGCCGGCCCGCCGCTGGAGATCCGGGTGACCGGCGCCGGCTTCTTCGACTACGACGCGAAGTACGACGGCGGGGCGATCTTCCAGATTCCCGCCCCGCTCGACGCGGCGACCACCGAGGTGCTTCAGGACCGTGCGATCCGCGCCTTCCAGGCCCTCGACTGCCGTGGGCTGCTGCGGGTCGACTTCTTCCTGCCCACCGAAGGGTCGCCCGAGCCCATCGTGAACGAGGTCAACACGTTCCCCGGCTTCACCGCCGCGTCCCAGTTCCCGCAGATCTGGCAGCAGGCCGGCATCGGCTTCGCCGCCCTGATCGACATCCTGATCGCCGGCGCGCTGGCCGACCAGGACCACGGCCACCACAGCGGGTTGCCCCGGCCGGCCCGAGCGGTCGACCACCTGGTGTGAGTCGGCGGTCGGTGCCCGGTCACCTGATCGGGCACGCCCGAGGCCCTCGGGTGCCGTCCGACCCGACGATGGTGACGGTGGTGGCGGTGTTCGCCGCGCTGACCTGCGCCGCGGCGGCGACCGTCGTGCAGATGATCTGGTCGGCCGCGTGCGCTGACAACGCCTGCGCGGCGATGTTCGTCCGCACCGTGAGGTCACCGGACCGATCGGCTCCCGTCGTCACCGTGACCGGGTCGAGGCCGGCCGGAACCTCGCTGGTGAAACCCTGGGCGCGTTCGTTCTCCTGCGGACCGGCCGCGAGCAGCGAGAGCGCGGCGGCGGGAGACGGGTCCGTGTTGACCGGGCGGAGGACCAGCACCAGTTCGCCCTGCGCGAGAAGATAGACCCAGGTGCCCTGGGCGGGGCCGCTGATCGGCGGGCGACCGGTGATGACCGCGCTGGGTCGTACCCCACAGCCCGCCGCGAGCAGCGTCAGAAGTAGCCCGCTGGCGAACAGCGCGCGGCCCGTCCGTCGGCCGGTCACCGGGTACCTCCGGTGTCCGCGGTTTCGCGGGGCAGGCGGAGGGTGAAAACGGCGCCGCCGTGGGTGCCGTTGCCGGCGACGAGGCTCCCCCGTCGCTCGCCGTGGCGGTGCAGGCGCGCGTTCTCCCAGGAGATGGCGAGACCGAGGCCGCTGCCCTCGGAGCGGGTTCGCGCGGTGTCGGCCTTGTAGAGGCGGTCGAAGACGTGCGGCAACACCTCCGGGGCCAGTCCGGGCCCCCGGTCGGCCACCTCGATGGTGACCCAGTCCGGGTCGGCGCTGAGGCGCACCGACACCGGCTCGGCACCGTGCCGGAAGGCGTTGCCGACCAGGTTGGCGACGATGACGTCCAGTCGGCGGGGGTCGAGTCGGGCCACGACGCCGGGTGGCAACTCCGTTCGTACCCGGTCCAGCCAGCCACGGATCCGCAGGGTCGCGGTCACCGCCGCGGCCACGTCCACGTCGTCCAGGGCGAGCCGTGCCGTGCCGGAGTCGAACCTGCTGATCTCGATGAGGTCGTTGACCAGCTGGGTGAGGTTCTGCGTCTCCTGGCTGACCAGCCGGGCGGCCCGGCCCGCGTCCCCGGGCAGGTGTTCCGCCTCCTCGTCGAGCACGTCGGTGACCGCAGTCATCGCGGCCAGCGGTGTCCGGAGTTCGTGCGAGACGTCGGCCACGAAGCGGCGGGCGTCGGATTCCAACCGCCGCAGCTCGCCGACCTGCCGCTCCAACGTGCCCGCGGTGTCGTTGAAGGTCCGTGCCACATCCGCCAGCTCGTCGGCGCCCCGGACCGTCAACCGGGTGCTCAGGTCGCCCTCACCGAGGCGGCGCGCCGCCCGGCTGAGGTCGCGGACGGGTCGCAGGACGCCGCGGGCGGACAGCAGGGCCAGCAGGACGGCGAGGACCAGGGACAGCCCGCCGGTCAGCCACGCCCTGGTGGCGAGCTGGTCGATGCTCTGTTGCTCGGGCACGAGACTGCGCACCGAGTAGACCTCCACCCCGGACGGGCGGGACGTGCCGTCCGGGCGGTCCAGCGCCAACTGGGTACCGATGAGCAGCGCGGGCTGTCCGGCGAGTGAGACCCGCTGCCAGGCGATGCGACCGTCACGGACCTTCTGCCGCAGCTCCGGGGTGAGCGGGTCGGTGAATTCGGAGGCGCCCTGTGCCCGCATGTCCCGGTAGACGACCACCGCGAAGCCCTCCCGGTCGCTGAGGCGCTGGGCCAACAGTTCGAGGTCGTCCTGGGTCGGCGGAAGCTGGGCGATCGGGTAGAGCTTGGTGAGCTGGTCGGTCAGTGACATCACCGCGGCGTCCTGCGCCTGCTGCAGGATGACGTTCCGAGCCTGGAAGTAGCTGCCACTGGCCACCGCCACCGTCGTGGTCACGCCCAGCAGCGCGAACGCCAGGACGAGCCGGACCCGTAGGCCCGAGACCCACGCGCCGACCCGGCGCCACGGTGTCACAGCGGCCCGAACCGGTATCCGAAACCACGCACGGTCTGGATGTAGACCGGTGCCGACGAGTCGGCCTCGATCTTGGCGCGCACTCGCTGGACGCACGCGTCCACGAGTCGCGAGTCCCCGAGATAGCCGTGCTCCCACACGGCCTCCAGCAGCTGCTGACGGCTGAGCACCTGGCCCGGCGTGTGCGAGAGTTCGAGCAGCAGCCGCAGTTCCGTCGGGGCGAGGCTGACCGGCGTTCCGTCCTTGCTGACCACCAGCGCGGCCCGGTCGATGGTCAACGCGCCGTGCTGCTCCAGGCCGGCCCGGTCGCCGCCGCGCCGCGAGTCGCCACCGGTCCGTCGCAGCACCGCGCGGATGCGCGCTTCCAGCACCCGGGCCTGCACGGGCTTGACCACGTAGTCGTCGGCGCCGGCCTCCAGGCCCGCTACCACGTCCATGTCGTCGTTGCGGGCGGTGAGCATGATGATCGGGAGGTCGCCGAGCTGCCGGATCCGGCGGCAGACCTCGAACCCGTCCATCCCGGGCAGCATGAGATCGAGGACCACGACGTCGGACGGGGTCGTGCGCAGCCGCTCCAACCCCTGCTCACCGGTGCCCACGGCATGCACGGTGTGACCCTGTCGGGTGAGCGCCAACTGCAGTCCGTCGCGCACCGTCTGGTGATCCTCGATCAACAGCACCTGGGACATGTCGGCAAGTATCCCATCATGAGATCTTTCGGGTCTCGGTCGTCGGCGGTGACTGCGCGGGGCTGCGTGGGGAGAGCGGCACCGCGAAATCCGTCGCACGCACCAGGAACACCACCGCGCCCACCAGGAACATCGTCGACGCGGAAGCGGCCACGATGGCCATCAACAAGCCGCGCTGCACGGACGCGGCCAGACCGGGCACGACCACCAGCAGCGCCCAGACCAGCACGACCAGCCCGACCCCCGCCTCGGCCAGCCTGCGCCAGAGGCTGCCGCCGCCCGAACCGCCGGCCGGGTCGCGGTCGTCGGACCAGGCCGCCAACCCAGCCGCGGCCAGGCAGAACAGGGTCACCCCCAGCAGAACCCCACCGAGCACGTCGCTGCACCGGTGCCAGCCCGCGATCATCGTGGCGGAGGCGATCACCGAGACACCCACCGCGCCCGGCGCCGCCAGCCAGCGCCGGGCCCAGCCGGGCAGGACCAGCATGAACGCCAGCAGCAGGGCGGTCGCCGCGGCGACATGGCCGCTGGGGAAGCTGTTGTGGGTGGTGGAGCTCAGGATCTGTAGATCCGGGCGGGGCAGCTCCGATTTCACCGCGCCGGCCAGCAGCACCGCGCAGACGACCATGCCCACACCGACGACCCCCGCCACCAGCCGCCGGCGGAGCACACCCACCAGCAGCACCACACCGAGCAGGGCCGCGATGAGGCTCGGGCTGCCGAAGGTGGCCAGCACGGTCTTGGCCGGGCCCACCAGCACGGTCTGCTGCTCGTACCCTCCGCCCCGCTCGGCGCGCGGTACGAGCACCCCGTCCAGCCACTGCCCGGGGTACGTCCGCACGAACACGGCGGCGGTGAGGGTCAGGGCAACCAGACCGGACAGCGCCGCCGCGAGCAGTCGAAGCCCCAGTGGCACCGCCGCGCGGGCGTGGGGCAGCGGTCGCGCCGGACCGGGCGTCGGCCGCCCGACGGAGTACAACGATCCGATGGACATGGCGACCATGCTTGCCCCGGCAGGTCCGTACCCCGTCCTCGAATTGTCTTGGTTCTGTCACAACCACCGCCGCCGCTTCCGGAAAAGCGGATCGTCGGCGGTGGGCCGGGTGGACCTGGACGGCGCGACGGGATCCACATGCTTACATGCGACCATGTTTTACCCAGCCGAGATCAGCCACCACTAGGGTCAGGACGCCGATCGATGTTTCGGTCGGCGGTGCGAAAAATCCATCCGGAGTGAGTTGGGGAACCGGAAGGTGTTGGCAAATGCAGGGAATTCCAGTGGCCAGCCTGGTCATCGGCATCGCATCCTCGCCGGCCGAGCGGCGACATCTGGCCCGGCTGCTCGGCGGCAGTGACGCCTTCCTGATCGTCTCGACCGTCGACCAGGCACGAGAGTTCCTCGGGGTGGTCGAGGCGCCCGCCGCCCCGGCTCCACCGACCAGGGCGGCGCTCGCCGAGGTGGCGCCGAGCCCACAGCCACCGCCACCGGATCTCGCCGTCGACTCCGACCGCCGGGTGCTGCGCTGGCGCGACCAGGAGATCGACCTGACCCGGTTGGAGCACGACGTGCTGCTCTGCCTGGTGCACGCGCCCGGGCAGGTCTGGACCTACGAGCGCCTGCACCTCGAGGTCTGGGGCAACCGGCACCTCGGCCGGGGCTCCGACATGCACTCGGTGGTCCGCCGGGTGCGCGGCAAGCTCGCCAGTCTCAACGCCACGGCAACGATCCACTCGGTACGCGGCGTCGGCTTCCGGCTCGCTCCCGCCTGATCACCCCGGGCGCGGTCCGGCCCGCCTGGTCGGGGACCAGGCGGGCCGGATCTCTTCGGCTAGTGCTCGGGCATCAGCACTTGATGGGTGCCAACCCGAAGTTCTCCACCGTCGGAGTGGCGGTGTCGATCCGGGTCTGACGGGTCTGCGGCTTCCAGCCGTCCTTGGCCACGATCATCGTGAGCGGGTTGTTGCGGCGGTCCACCCAGTAGGCGTACTTGCCCTCGGCGTCGGTGGCGAAGGTGTACGACGCCGCCCACGAGTCGACCTGCACGACCGCGCCGGTGAGCGGCGAGGTCGCACCCTGGCAGCTGGTGCCGGTGACCGTACCCATGAGCTTGCCCCAGGTCTTCGGGGGGTTCGCGGTCATGGTCACCGCGACCGGTGCCACCGAGTACGGGGTGTTCTCGGAGATCGCGACCGCGCCGGAGTAGGTGCCCGGCTGGTCCACGTTCGCCGTCAGGCCGACGGTGACAGTGACCTTCGCACCCGGTGCGAGGGTGACCGCCGACTTGTCGATGGTCATCCAGCTGACGTCGGCCGCCGACTCGGAGCATCCCTCGAAGCCCGGGAGCACCTCGCTGTCCGGAGCCGCGTTGAAGCTGCCGGACGAGCCGCCGATCTTGTAGAAGCCGCACGCCGCGCCGCCGCGGTACCGCGCGGTGTTGGCGTTGGGCAGGTTGGACCACGAACCGGCGGCCGGGTCGAAGGCGAAGCCGGCGTTGCTGATGGCCCCACCCTGCGAGCCACCGACGACGAGGAGCTTGCCGCTGGCGACGGCGTACGAGCTGGCCCAGTTGTCGGCCGGCGCGTCGGCGATGGCGGTCCAGGTGTTGGCCCCCGGGTCGAAGGCGTAGCTGGACTTCTGCGCGGCGGAACCGTCGTTGCCGCCGGTGCAGTAGAGGACGCCGTCGATCCCGCCGCAGGAGGCGAAGGCCACCGACTTCGGGTAGTTGGCCATCGTCTCCCACTTGTCACCGGCGGGGTCGTACCGGACGACGCTGTTCGACATCGGCAGACAGGCGGCCGTGGTGCAGCCACCGACCGCGTACAGCTTGCCGTCGACGACGGCCTGACCGGCCGCGGCCCGAGGTGCCGGGTTGTCGGCCAGTTCCGTCCAGGTGTTGGCCCCCGGGTCGTACGACCAGGTGGCGGAGTCCGGGCCGGCGTCGGCCCAGCCACCGGTGACGATGATCTTGCCGTTCACCACACCAGCGGTCAGGGCGTTGCGCGCGCCGGGAAGGTCGGCGATCGCCGTCCAGGTCTGCGCGGCCGGGTCGTAGGCGTAGTTCTTGGTGGTGGAGGCCTCACCGTCGCCGCCACCGAGCGAATACACCTTGCCGTCCAGGTTCACCACCCGGTTGTCCATGATCGTGGCCGGGTAGTTGGCGATGTCGGTCCACGGCGCCGCCTGCGGGCCCGCCGCCGCGGCAGCCGCCTTGGCCTCCTTGCCGGACGCCTTGGCGGCGAACGACGTCGGTGCGGTGAGCCGCTGCTCCGGGGCGCCGCTGGACCCGAGCACCTGCTGCCGGGTGACCGTGGAGCCGTCCGCCCGCAGGAGTTCGAACCCGTTGTCCCGCTCACCGAACTTGACCTCGACCGGCGCGCCACCGGTGTTGGTCACCGTGAACGACTTGCTGGTCTTGCCGTTGGGCATCTGGAGCGTCGCGCTCAGCTGCGTCGGGGTCACCGACAGCCGGCCGGCCGCGAGCTGGAAGTTCGCGGTGGTCGCCCAGTCGGCCTCGACGTCGACCTGCTTGGTCTGGCTGACGTAGTTGCCGGCGGTCGCCGTGAACGGGTGCTCGCCGGTCAGCGACGAGTAGATCCAGTAGAAGCCGTCGGCCAGCCCCGGGTCGTCCGGGGTCGCCACGGTGACGGCCTTCTCGGCGGGCCGGTCCTTGCTGGTGACGGTCGCGCCGTTGACGTAGCTGCTGTCGTTCTTGTCGCGGACGTTGCCGACGACCAGACCGCCGTCCAGCGGCACGCAGGTGACCTGGCTGCCGATCAGGACGTTGTCGACCTCCCACCACCACTCGTACGAGGCGTCGTAGTAGTGGAACCGGACCTGCACCTGCGCCTTGCCGGCCGCCTGCGGGATCGGGATCTCGGTCAGCTTCGGTCCCCGGACGTCGGTCTCCTGCCGGAGCACGTTGGTCCAGGTGGCGCCGCCGTCGATGCTCAGGTCCACGTCGGCGGTGTCGTCGTTGAGCTGGTTGAAGTCCTGGTTGAACCGGATGACCGGGGCCGTGACGCTGGTCAGGTCGACCACCGGGCTGACCAGGGAGGTGTCCTGGCTGGTGCCGGCTCCGTAGGCGTCGCTGTCGATCATCGCGAAGTTGCCGGTGCCGCCGGTCAGGTTGCCCCGGTCGCCGTCGTCGGTGAACTTCCAGACCTGACCGCTGCCCGCGTTGTCGACGACGGTCCAGCCGGCCGGCGTGGTCGTGGCGTCGAAGGTCTCGTACTCACCGTCGGAGCCGGTCGTGTATCCAGGGGCGGTGGTGCAGACGGTGCTGTCCACCGGCACGGCGACGTTGGCGGTGACGTTGCCCGAGCCGACCACGACCTCCTTGGTGACGGTCTGGTAGCCCGGGTACTGCGACTCGTACTTCAGGGTGTACGTCTGCCCGGACGGCAGCTTGATGCTGTAGCGACCGTTCGACGGGGTGGTGTAGTCGTAGACGCCGGACACACCCGTCACGGTCACCTTCGCGTACAACGGCCAGCCGTGGCCGGAGCCGTCGGTGACCGCTCCGGTGACGTTGACACTCGGCACCGCCGTGAGGGCGACGTTGAGCGTCGTGGTGGCGCCCTTGGCGACCGTTGCCGTCTTGGTGGTGCTGGCGTACCCGAACGCCGCGACGGCGACCTGGTAGTCGCCGGCGGGGAGCTGGGTGGAGAACTTGCCGTCGGCACCGGTGGTCAGCTCACGCTCGGACGCGCCGGTGAGCGTCAGTGTTGCGCCGGCGATCGGTGCGCCGGAGGTCGCGTCGGTGACGGTGCCGGCCAGGATGCCGATGTCACCGGTCGGGGCGGCGTTGAGCAACGCGAGGGCGTCCAGTCGGCCTTCGCCGTAGACGTTGTTGTCGGCGGCGGTGCCACCACACTGGTCGTCGGCCTTGTCGATCGCGGCGCCGTTGAGCAGCGCGCGGGTCGCGTTGACGTCGCCGACCAGCGACGGTGCCGCCGAGTACAGCAGCGCGATCGCGCCCGCGAGGTGCGGTGCGGCCATCGAGGTGCCGCTGATGCTGCCGTAGGCGTTGCCCGGGATGCTCGACCGGACGTTCACGCCCGGCGCCGAGATGTTGGGCTTGATCACGCCGTTCTGGCCGGCGCCGCGGGAGGAGAAGCCGGCGACGTTGTTGTTGACGTCGTACGCGCCGGTCGAGTAGTTGCTGACGAGGCTGCCCGGCGAGCCACTGGTCTGGCAGGCCGGCCCGCTGTTGCCGTTGGACCAGGTGCCGAAGATCCCGGACGCGGTCCAGGCGTTCGTCACGTCCTCCATGAACGGCTCGTTGGACGGGTCCCGGGTGCCCCACGAGTTGTTGATGATGTTCGGTCGCTTGCTGGCGTCCGCGTTCTGACCGTTGAGGTCCAGCGGCTCGAGCATCCACTGACCGGATTCGATCAGAGCGGCGTCACTGGGGCAGCAACCGTTCGCCGCGATCCACTTGACCCCGGGGGCGACACCGATCTGGTTCGCGCCGTCGGAGCCGGCCATGGTGCCCATCGTGTGCGTACCGTGGCCGTCGTCGTCACAGGGGGCGGTCGCGCAGGTGCCGGCGGCATCGAACCAGTTGTAGTTGTGGTCGAACGTCCCGTCGCCGTTGTTGCCGCGGTAGGAGTTCACCAGTGCCGGGTGGTCGAACTGCACCCCGGTGTCGATGTTCGCAATGGTGATGCCCTCGCCCTTGACGCCGTACTGGGACCAGACGTCGTCGGCGTTGATGTTGGCGATGCCCCACTCCAGGGCGTTCACGGTCTTCTCGTCGGTGCCCTTGGTCGTCTCCGGCACCTTGTACGCGACCGGCGCGTAGAGGCCCTCGACCTCCGAGTGCCCGGCGAACTTCTGGGCCATCGCCAGCGAACCGCTGTTCACCTTGATGGCGTTGGTGGCCCAGAAGGTCTGGTACTTGGTGCCCGAGCTGTCGAGGTCGGCCCGGATCTTGCCCTGGCTCGCGGCGGCGGTCTTGCGCAGCGCGTCCGCCACCGCCGTGCCACGCTTCGACCAGTCCTTGATGGCGCTGGCCTTGCTCAGGTCCGCCCGGTCCTTGAACCGGATCCAGAAGTCCCCTTCACTCTTGGCCTGGAGCTGCTTGGCGAGCTCCGGTCGGATCTTGTCCCCGGTCTGGGCGCCCGCCCCCATCGCACCGCCCGGCGCGGCCTGCGCACCCGAGCTGATCGTCGCCAAGCATGTCGCGGCGAGGATCGTCGCCGCGCCGGCGCTCACCAGTGATCTGGCCGCGCGCCGCCATTGTGGACGTCTGAACATCGGTGCTGCCTCCCTCAGAACGACCCAGGGTGTAAATGGGCCATGGTGGACCTCCCCATGCACCGCGCGGGTCACGCCGGTTGCCCGACTGGACACTATGATCGAGAAGAACGGACGATCAAGAACTTGCCGTGAGCAACTTGTCGCTAAGAGTTGCCCTGGCTGGCGGCACGCTTGCCAATCATTGTCAGGACCGTGACGAGAGCTGGGCAGGGATGCCCATCGATCCCGGGTGGTGCGGTGGCCGAGGACGAGGCAACGGTGAACAGGGGTGATCCGGCCGACGAGCCGTTCCCACTGCTGATCGCGGTGACCCCGTCGCCGGCCGAGCGCATCCGGCTCGCGGAGCTTCTCGACGGCATCGCGCCGCTACTGCTGGTTTCCGACCTCGACGAGCTGCGCCGACTGATCGCCGCTCCGCAGCAGGTGGCCGCCCCGTCCGAACCGGCGCCGGTCGCCGCCCTGGTGATCGACTCGTCCCGCTCCAGCGCCCGCTGCGGGGAACGCGAGATCGACCTCACCCGCCTGGAACACGACCTGCTGACCTGCCTGATCACCGAGCCGGCCCGGGTCTGGAGCTACGCCGAGCTGCACCGGTCAGTCTGGGGTGACGAGGGGCGCGAACGCAAGGCGGACGTGCAGTCGCTGGTCAAGCGGCTGCGCCGCAAGCTGCACGACCTGGGCACCGGCGCCACCATCGATGTCGTCCGCGGTGTGGGGCTGCGGCTGACCGATCACCAGCAGGCGCGGGTCGAACGGGCCTGACGGCGACGTCGCCTGAGCAGAGGGACAAGGGTCAGATCAGCCCGGCCCGGGCCCACAGCAGACGCCCCAGCCCAGCCACCAGGCCGACCTCCGCCAGGTTGGCGTGCACCCGCGCCGCGGACCAGCGGAGGGTGGCACGCCAGTGCGGGTTGGCGCGGGCAGCGGCCCGGCCGACCGCCGGCGGAATGCCCACCGCCGCGTACACGTCGGGATGGACCAGGCGGTTGGCGATCGTGTAGGCCGCACGACCGACCAACAGCCGGGCGTACGCCATGCCCACCGGGCCGGTGGCCGCGACCGCGGCGGCCAGTTCCTCGCGGGCGAACCGGACGTGTCGCGCCTCCTCCACCACGTGGATGCGGGAGACCATCCGGATGAGCGGCTGGAGCGACTCGTCCGCCATGATCTCGCGCTGGAACGCGTCGAGGATCTCCTCCGCGATGAGGATCGCGGCGTACATCCGGGGGCCGCTGGCGGTGGCCTTGAGGAAGCGCCCGAGGTGGTGGTCGACGGTGCTCGCGCGGTAGACCGGACAACCCATCGCCTCGATCAGCCGGCCGAACATGATGGAGTGCCGGCACTCGTCGGCGACCTCGGTCAACGAGTACTGGGCCTGCCGGCTGGTCGGGTCGGCGCGGTAGTACTCCCGGATCAGCATCTGCATGAGGATCGTCTCGAACCACAGCCCGGCGCTGGCGGCGCTGGCCACCTCGTGCTTGGTCAGCTCGACGCGCTGCTCCTCGCTGAGCTGCTCCCACAGCGGCGTGCCGTAGAGGCTGCTGCGCTGTGGCGGGAGCCAGTAGGCGCCGGGGGTGTGCGGGGCGTCCCAGTCGATCTCGACGGTGGGGTCGTAGCTGGTGCGCAGTGAGGACGTGAGCAGTCGATCGGCGACCGCCGCGCGCCCGGTTTCCGCCGCCTCCATGGCTCCTCCATATTGACGTGACGACCAGTAACTGTTACGAGTAGTAGCATGCAATCGCCGCTCACCGATGTCAATGCATCCGACCCGTCGGCCACGCCCCCTGACGGCAGTCCGAAGGCGAAGGGCAACGGCCGCCGGGACCGCTGGGCAGACCATCGTGAGCAACGACGGCAGGAGTTGGTCGGTGCCGCCGTGCAGGCGCTGCTGCGGCACGGGCCGGAGGTCGACATGGAACAGGTGGCCGCCGCCGCGGGCGTCAGCAAACCGGTCCTGTACCGCTACTTCGCCGACAAGTCGCAGCTCTGGGTGGCGGTCAGCGAGGTGGTGGCGGCCCGGATGGTCGACACCATCGCGCCCGCAGTCGAACAGGTCCGCGAGGAACGCGGCCTGGTCGAAGCGACGATCGACGCCTACCTGGGCGTGATCGAGTCGGAGCCGAGGCTCTACCGGTTCCTGATGCACCAGTCCGGCGACCCCGGCATCCACCAGGTGATCGCCGGCACCAGCCGGCAGGTGGCCGCCGGGCTGGCCCGGGTGATCGGCGACCGGCTACGCACGCTGGGCCTGGACGCCGGCCCCGCCGAGCCCTGGGCGTACGGCCTGGTGGGTTTCGTGCAGGCGGTCGGCGACTGGTGGACCACGCACGGCCAGCCGATCAGCCGGGCCGCCCTCACCGACTACCTGACCGCTCTGCTGTGGAGCGGCATCGAGGGAGTGCGGGCCAGCGCCGACCTGCCGCACGAGCTCACCCGCGCCCACGAGCGGATCGTGCCGTGAGTTACCACGGCCCGGCGGGTGTCGAGGGCACCTCGGTCCGGGTGCACCTCAGCGGGCGGTGGGAGCCGGTCGACGGCCGCTTCCACTGGGGTGGGCGGATCGAGCCCGAGCCACGGGTGGCCCACCTGCTGCGCTCCGGTCGGCGCGACGTCGAGTTGCGCATCGCCGACCGCGTCCGGGCGGCCCGACTGGCCGAGGTCGACCCGTGGGGAGGCGTACGAATCACCGGCGTGGGCGATCCGCCCTGGCCGCCAGTGGCCGACCCGACTTCCGCGCCCGAGCACACGGAGGGGTAAATGGAGACAGACGTTGCCATCATCGGCGCCGGCTTCGGTGGCCTGGGCGCCGCCATCCGCCTGCAGCGGGCCGGCTTCACCGACTTCCTCGTCTTCGACCGGGGTGAGGACGTCGGTGGCACCTGGCGTGACAACACCTACCCGGGCTGCGCCTGCGACGTCCCGTCGCACCTCTACTCGTTCTCCTTCGCCCCCAACGCCGGCTGGTCGAACACCTTCTCCGGCCAACCGGAGATCTGGGACTACCTGCGCGGCTGCGTCGACCGCTTCGGGATACGCCCGAGGCTGCGGTTGCGCCACGAGGTGCACGAGGCGAGGTGGGACGAGCAGCGCCAACGCTGGCTGTTGCGCACCTCCGGCGGCGACCACAGCGCCCGGGTCCTGATCTGTGCCGCCGGCCCGCTCAGCGACCCGGCCATCCCCGACCTGCCCGGGATCGACGAGTTCGCCGGCTCGGTGTTCCACTCCGCCCGTTGGCGGCACGACCACGACCTGACCGGCCGGCGCGTCGCGGTGATCGGCACCGGCGCCTCGGCCGTCCAGTTCGTGCCGCAGATCCAGCCGACGGTCGAGAAGCTGACGCTCTTCCAGCGCACCCCCGCGTGGATCATGCCGAGGTTGACGCGCCGGATCAGCGGGGTCGAGCAGGCCGCGTTCCGCACGGTGCCCGGCGCGCAGCGGGCCGCCCGGGCGGGGCTCTACCTGGTACGCGAGAGCATGGGCCTGGGCTTCCTGCACCCGGCGGTCAACCGCCTCGCCTCGCGCCTGTCCCTGCGTACGCTGCGGCGTCAGGTCCCCGACCCGCACCTGCGGGACAAGCTCACCCCCCGGTACGCGATGGGCTGCAAGCGGGTGCTGATCTCCAACGACTACTGGCCGTCGCTCACCCGACCGAACGTCGACGTGGTCACCGCCGGCATCGCCCGGATCGTGCCGGACGGCCTCGTCACCGACGACGACGTCCACCACCCGGCGGACACGATCATCTTCGGCACCGGCTTCCACGTCACCGACTCCCCCGTCGTCCGGCGCATCCACGGTCGGGGCGGGCGCAGCCTGGCAGAGGCGTGGACCCCCAGCATGCGCGCGTACCAGGGCACGACCATCGCCGGCTTCCCCAACCTGTTCTTCCTGCTCGGCCCGAACACCGGGCTCGGTCACACCTCCGTGGTGCTGATGATCGAGGCACAGCTGCATCTGGTGCTCGCGGCCCTGCGTCACATGCGGGCCAGGGGCATCCAGGCCATCGAGCCCACCGCGCAGGCGCAACGACGCTGGACCGAACGGATCGATCAGAAGATGACCGGCACCGTGTGGGAGACCGGCTGTCAGAGCTGGTATCTCGACAGCACCGGCCGGAACACCACCATCTGGCCAGGCTTCGCCACCAGCTTTCGGATGCGGCTGCGCCGGTTCCGCCCGGCCGACTACCAGGTCGCCACGGCAGGGAACACCCCCAACGACACGGAACGGGAGCACGTCGATGCGGTATGACCTGGCGGGCAGGACGGTGCTCATCACCGGTGCGGCGCGCGGCATCGGGGCGCAGATGGCCCGCGAGGCCGTCGCCCGGGGCGCCCAGGTCGCCGTCGTCGGTCTGGAGGGCGAGCTGCTCAAGCAGCTCAGCGCCGACCTCGACGCGCACTGGTACGAGTGTGACGTCACCGACCAGGCGGCGTTGGACGCGGCGGTGGCATCCACTGTCGACCGCTTCGGTGGCATCGACGTTGTCGTGGCCAACGCGGGCATCGCGAACCTCGGCACCGTCGCCGTGGGACCGGTCGACGCGCTGGTCCGTACCGTCGAGGTCAACCTCTGCGGCGCGATCCGCACGGTCAGCGCGGCGCTGCCCCACGTCACCGCCGCCCGTGGCCACGTCCTGATCATCTCGTCGGCCGCCGCTTTCACGGCGATGCCCGGGATGGCCGCCTACTGCGCGTCCAAGGCGGGCGTGGAGCAGTTCGCCAACGTGCTGCGCCTGGAGACCCGCTCACGCGGCGTCACCGTCAGCACGGCGCATCCGATCTGGATCGACACCGATCTGGTCCGCGACATCCGTGACGATCTGGCATCGTTCCGCACCGCGCTGCGCCGGTTGCCGTGGCCGCTGTCCACCGTCGTACCCGTCGAGCAGTGCGTCGAGGCCCTGCTCCGCGGCATCGAGCGCCGCAAACGCAAGGTGTACGTGCCACGGTCGCTCGCCCTGGTGCAGGCGCTGCGGCCGGTGGTGCTGAGCGGCCTCTCGGACGCGTTGATCACCCGGTTCGGCGGCCAGACCATGGTCGGCCAGATGGAAGACGAGGTACGCCAGCTCGGGCGTTCCTTCGGCAGGACGTCGGTGGGAGGGCAGTCATGAGCATTCATTTCCGGCGTGCCGGCAGCGGAGAGCCGCTCGTGCTCATCCACGGCATCGGTCACCGCCATCAGGCGTGGGAGCCGGTGTTCGACCGGCTCACCGCCCACCACGAGGTGATCGCGCTCGACCTGCCCGGCTTCGGGAACTCTCCGGTGCCGGGCACGGGCATGCCCGCCGACATGGCCGCCACCGTGGCCGGGGTCCTGCCGGCGCTGACCGAGTGGGGGCTGGAGCGTCCGCACGTCGCCGGCTACAGCCTCGGTGGGGCGATCGCCCTGGAGCTTGCGGCGACGGGGGCGGCCGCCTCGGCCACCGCCTTCTCCCCCGCCGGCTTCTTCACCCCGGCTGAGCGCCGACGGGCGCTGGCCATCCTCCGGATGCTGCGGGCCAACTCGTACCTGCCCACCCCGATCATGCGTGTCGCGCTGCGCTCGGCGTACCTGCGGGCGTTGTGCTTCGCGCCGCTGATGGCCCGCCCGACCCTGCTGGACGTCGAACGGGCGATGGGTGACGCGCTCGCCCTGCGACGAGGGCTCGGCTTCAACGCCGTGGCCCGAGCCGCCCGCGACTATCGCTTCGACTGCCTTCGGCTGTCCGACCCGACGGTGCCGGTGACCATCGGCTGGGGTGACCGCGACCGGATCTTCGGCGTCCACCAGGCCGAGCGCGTCCGGGCGGGCCTGCCGGCGGCACGGGTGGTGACGCTGCCCAGTTGCGGGCACGTCCCGATGAGCGACGACCCGGACCTGGTCGCCGGGCTCATCCTGGAGACCACCGGCGCCGTGCCCCGCACCGAGCGAACGATCCGTCCGGCTCCGACCAGCATCGCGAGTCAGGAAGATCACTTCACACTCTAAAAACTTGCAGGCTGTGCAAGTTCGCTCCTAATCTCGCTCGCGTGACCGACACCGACCAAGCCGCGCCCGGGCGTCGCGACCGCAAGAAGGCGCAGACGCGGGCCGCGCTGACCGCCGCCGCGCTGCGGCTGGTCGCCGAACGCGGCCTGGAACACGTGACGGTGGAGGAGATCAGCGAGGCCGCGGACGTGTCCTCGCGGACCTTCTTCAACTACTTCACCTGCAAGGACGAGGCACTCACCGACGATCCGGCGCTCGACGGCAACCCGGTCGTGGCGCGTCTGGCGGCCACACCTGCGCAGGTGCCAACGTTGCAGGCCGTCCGGCTGGCCCTCGACGAGGCGATCGACGCGATCCAGGCCGACCGGGAGTTGTGGCGGCTGCGGCTGGCGGTCATCACCCAGAACCCCGCGCTGCTGCCCCGGCTGGTGTCCGGCAACATCGCGACCGAGCGAGCCATGGTCTCGGTCATCGCCACCCGCCTCGGCGTAGGTCCCGACCACGGCCTCCCGCCGCTCATCACCGCTGTCACCAGTGCCGCCTTCCACACCGCGATGCTGCGCTGGTCCGCCGACGACGACACCCGCCCCCTGCGCGACTTCGTGGACGAGGCCTTCTCCGCGGTGGCCGCCGGGCTGCCGGATCCGCCGGGCCCCTCCTGACCCGCCACTTACCGCCCCGCCGCATCAGCTCCGGGGCCAGTCACCCCGCCACAAACCCGCCAAGGGAGCGTCAATGACCACCACCGTCCCGCCCGCCGACCCCGCCGAGGTCGGCACGCGCATGTCGCGTCGGGAGGTTCTCCAGGCCCTTTCCGGCCTGATGGTCGGCATGTTCGTGTCCATCCTCGCCTCCACGGTGGTGGCGAACGCGCTGCCGCGGATCATCGCGGACCTGAACGGCAGCCAGACCGTCTACACGTGGATCGTCACCAGCGAACTGCTCGCCATGACGGCGACGGTGCCGCTGTGGGGCAAGATGGCCGACCTGTACAGCAAGAAGCTGCTGATCCAGCTGTCGCTGGGACTGTTCGTGGTGGGTTCGCTCATCGCGGGCTTCACGCCGAACGTCGAGGTGCTGCTGCTCAGCCGTGTCGTCCAGGGCATCGGCGCCGGCGGCATGACGGCGCTGGCCACGATCGTCATGGCGGCGATGATCCCGCCGCGTGAGCTGGGCCGCTACGCCGGCATCTTCGGCGCGGTCTTCGGTGTGGGCACCATCGCCGGTCCGCTGATCGGCGGCCTGCTCGTCGACACGTCGTGGCTGGGCTGGCGCTGGTGCTTCCTGATCGGCGTCCCGTTCAGCATCATCTCGATCGCCCTGCTCCAGCGCACCCTGCACCTGCCGGTCGTCCGCCGCAAGGCGAAGATCGACTGGCTGGGCGCCCTGCTCATCACCTCTGGTGTCTCCACGCTGCTGATCTGGTCGTCCCTGGCCGGGAACAAGTTCGAGTGGGCCTCCGGCTGGACGGCCCTGATGGTCGTCGGTGGTCTGGTCCTGCTGGCGCTGGCCGTGCTCGTCGAATCGCGCGCCGCCGAGCCGATCGTCCCGCTGGGCATCTTCCGCAACCGCACGGTCTCGCTGGCCACGGTCGCCAGCGTGCTGGTCGGTGTCGCGCTGTTCGGCGGCACCGTCTTCCTGTCCCAGTACTTCCAGATCTCGCTGGGCAAGTCGCCGACCGTCGCCGGCCTGATGAGCCTTCCGATGATCTTCGGCCTGCTCGTCTCATCGACGATCGCCGGACAGCTCATCACGAAGTACGGCCGGTGGAAGGCCTACCTGGTGGCAGGCGCCGCGGTGATGAGCGTCGGGATGCTGCTCCTGGGCACCATCGACGCCGACACCAGCGTCGTCGTGCTGTCGATCTACATGGCCGTGCTGGGCATCGGCGTCGGCATGCTCATGCAGAACCTCGTGCTCGCCGCGCAGAACGACGTACCGGCCCACGAACTCGGCGTCACCACCTCCGTGCTGACGTTCTTCCGCAGCATGGGCGGCGCGATCGGAGTCAGCGCCCTCGGCGCGGTCCTGGCAAGTCGGGTGACCTCGCTGACGACCGAGCGGCTCGGCCCGGCGGCGACCGCCGGCGGCGGCTCCGCCGAGGTGCCCGACCTGTCCACGCTGCCCGAGCCGGTGCTGCGCATCGTGCAGGACGTGTACGGCATCGCCACCGCGGACCTCTTCCTGGTCGGCGCGCCGTTCGCGCTGCTCGCGCTGGTCGTCGTGCTGTTCATCAAGGAGAAGCCGCTGCACACCCTCAGCGGGGACGAACGACGCGTCCAGGAGGAGGCGGCGGCAAAGGTCGCGATTCACTGAGTCGTACGCCAGCAGAACGGGGGCGGGCCGGTTGGCCCGCTCCCGTTTCGCGTTTCTCGGTAACGACATGGTGTGAACGCGTTGCCACGTAACGTGAGTTTGAGCCGGTCAACGGCTGACGCCAGACGTGCGCCGGGCCGCCACTGCGGCGGCGCCGCTCGGCCACTGCCGGGTCGGACAGCTCGGCAACGTCGCGGCCTGTTCGGCCGCAGGAGGTGTGGACGATGCCCATGCTGTCGGTCTTCAATCCTCGGCACACGGTCGCTCCCCCGGGATACAGCCGCTGGCTCATCCCGACCGCGGCACTGGCGGTGCACGTGTGCATCGGCCAGGTCTACGCGACGAGTGTCTACAAGAACTCCCTCATCGCGCACTTCGACACCAGCCAGACGGCGATCGGGGCGATCTTCAGTATCGCCATCGTCATGCTGGGCTCGTCGGCGGCGGTGGGTGGCCGTTGGGTGGAGCGGAACGGGCCGCGCCGGGCGATGTTCGTCTCGGCGTGCTTCTGGGCCGTCGGGTTCCTGGTCGGCGCGCTCGGCATCGCGACCCAGCAGCTCTGGCTGCTCTATCTCGGATACGGCGTCATCGGCGGCATCGGGCTCGGCATCGGCTACATCTCGCCGGTCTCCACACTGATCAAGTGGTTCCCGGACCGCCCCGGCCTCGCCACCGGGCTGGCCATCATGGGGTTCGGCGGCGGCGCCCTGGTCGCCGGGCCGCTCGCGCGCCAACTGCTCTCCCTCTACGACTCCGGCTACAACCCCAACAACCCGGCCGCCGTGGCGTCGGGCAGTGCCCTCGTGGCGCTCTTCGTCACGTTCGGCATCGGCTATTTCGTGATCATGATGTTCGGCCCGTTCAACGTCCGGGTTCCGGCGCCGGACTGGCGGCCCGCCGGGTTCGACCCCGCGAGCGTCGCCGCCAAGCCCCTGGTGACGACGGCGAGCGTGTCGGCGTCGAACGCCGTGCGTACCCGGTCGTTCTGGTTGCTGTGGATCGTGCTGTTCTGCAACGTCACCGCCGGCATCGGCATCCTGGAGCAGGCAAGCCCGATGATCCAGGACTTCTTCCGGGACAACGGGACCGCCACCACTGTCTCGGTGACGGCGGCGGCCGGTTTCGTGGGAGTGCTGTCGCTGTTCAACATGGCTGGCCGGTTCGTCTGGTCGACGACGTCCGACCTCATCGGCCGCAAGCCCATCTACATGGTCTACCTCGGCGTCGGGATGGTGCTGTACCTGCTGCTCGCCGTGGCCGGCCACTCCGCGACCGCGGTCTTCGTGCTGATCGCCGCCGCGATCATCTCCTTCTACGGCGGTGGCTTCGCCACCATGCCCGCCTACCTGCGTGACCTGTTCGGCACCTTCCAGGTCGGGGCCATC
This sequence comes from Micromonospora arida, assembly GCF_042873195.1. Taxonomy (NCBI): domain Bacteria; kingdom Bacillati; phylum Actinomycetota; class Actinomycetes; order Micromonosporales; family Micromonosporaceae; genus Micromonospora; species Micromonospora arida. The sequence continues at coordinate 918,149 of NZ_JBIALC010000001.1, forward strand.
CACGGCCGGATCCTCACCGCCTGGTCGGCCGCAGGCGTCGCCGGCCCGCTGATCGTCAACGGGATCCTCGACACACAGGGCAAGCCCGGCACCCTCACGGCGGCTGCGTACCGGCCCGCGCTGTTCACCATGGTCGGCATCCTCGCCATCGGGTTCATCGCGAACCTGCTGGTCCGTTCCGTGCCCGAACGGTTCCACGAGCCGAACCGAGGACCGACCTCGCCCGTGGCGAAGGCCACCGTCACCGAGCCGGTCGCTCTCGGGCGGGACAGCCAGCCGCCCGCGCCGCCGCACGTCGGTAGCCAGACCGGGCGACTCTGGTTGTCGTGGCTGCTGGTCGCGGTGCTCCTTGGGTACGGCATCGTCCAGACCGCCATCACCGCCGCGAAGCTGTTCACCGGCTGACGCGCGACGGCCCGTCACCGCCGGACCTCTCGCATCGCAACGGAAGGCGCCCCTCGAAAGGGGCGCCTTCCGTGTCGGTTTCGCCGATCCGCTCAGAGCGGGGTCACCGACCGGTTCTCGTTGAGCCGCTCCCGTTGTGGCACGACCGTGTACTTCGGATCGCGGGCCGACACCCGTCCCGCCTCGAAGACGCCGAACCGGGTGGCGACCGACGATGCCACGAGGGCGGCGCCGGAGATCGCCGACAGGACCCGGCTACGCCCGCTGAGCAGGGCGGTGGCGGTGCCCACGGCGAGCAGGGCGCGTCCCGCCCTGACCAGCCGGCCGCTGCGCCCGTGCGTGTAGGGCTCGCTGGTGAGGCCCTGCCGCTCCAACTGGTGCCCTCCGCCGAACTCGACGGCCGCGGCGGCCAGGGCGAGTCGTCGCAGTGGGGCGGTCTCCGCGGCCGGTGCCGCGATCAGGCCGACCCCGGACGCGGCGGCGAGCGCGCTGCCGGCGAAGACGAACGGCAGCGACGGGTAGGCGTCGTGCCAGGACGGCACGGCCGTGTCGGCGAGCAGCACCCCGGTGTACGTCGCCAGCGCGGGCGCGGTGGCCGCGGCAGCCAGGCCGGCGACGTTGCCGATGGGCGGTGCGATCCGACGGGCGAGGCCGAGCACACCGTGCTGCGGGAGCAGCGGCGCGAGCTCGGCGACCGCGGCCACGCCGGCCAGCGGGCCGAACGCGGCGAGGATCCAGGTGCCGACCGACATCGGCGAGGTCACCTTGGCCACCCGGAGCATGTGATGGAACCGGGCCGGCCGGCCGAGGTCGTGGACCAGCAGGTACGTGCTGGCGGCGACGCCGCCGAGGGCCGTCCAACGGCCCACCTTGCGCAGCCCGGGTCGTCCGGTCAGTTGGGCGCCCGCGCCGATCAGCGCACTTCCGGCGGCAAGGCCTCCGGTGAACAGGTAGCCGGCGATGTCGTACTTCCACACCGGCGGCTTCAGGACCGGTCGGCCGTAGTAGGAGGCGAAGTCGGCCGGCGGCACCGTGAGTCGTTCACCGCCGCGGGTCATCGCCGCCCGCCCAGGAACGCGACCGCCGTGGCGACCGCCATCGTCATCGCCGCCAGGCCGGCACGCTTCCACATGGCCGGCAGGTCGCGGGTGGTCACGATCGGGTCCGGTGGCAGCCCGTACACCTCCGGTTCGTCCAGCAGCAGGAAGAACGCACCATCACCACCGACACCGTCGTTCGGGTCGTGCCCGTACAACCGCGCCTCCGGCACGCCCCGCTCATGCAGCTTCGCCACCCGCGCGGCGGCCCGCTCCCGCAACTCGTCCAGTTCCCCGTACTGGATCGACTCCGTCGGGCACGCCTGCGCACACGCCGGCGTCATGCCGACCCCGAGCCGGTCGTAGCACAGCGTGCACTTCCACGCCCGACCATCATCCTTGCGTTGATCGATGACGCCGTACGGGCAGGCGGAGATGCAGTAACCGCAGCCGTTGCAGATGTCCTCCTGCACCACCACGGTGCCGAACTCCGTCCGGAACAGGGAACCTGTCGGGCAGACATCCAGGCAGGCCGCGTGGGTGCAGTGCTTGCACACGTCCGACATCATCAACCAGCGAAAATCCGTCCGCCCCTCCGCGCCCGAACCCCTCCCCGGCGGCTGCGCACCCGGCATCCCCAGAAACTCCGGCCCGCCCGACATGCGGGCCGCCGCGGCGGGCGAGCCGGTGGGCAGGCCGGGGTCCGTTCCGGTGTCCGTGCTGGTACGCGCGCCGACCGCCGCCGTCGCCGGGCTGACCGCCGGCCCGTCCGGGTCCCCCGCGAACGCCGGGGTCGCCCAGCCGGCCGAGCGGGGCTGCTCCACGAACGCGACGTGCCGCCACGAGTTGGCAGTCAGCGCGCCCGTGTTGTCGTACGACATGCCCAGCAGGTCGAGCCCGCTCTCGGGGACACCGTTCCACTCCTTGCAGGCCACCTCGCACGCTTTGCAGCCGATGCAGACGCTGGTGTCGGTGAAGAACCCCATCCGCGGCGGCGCGTTCTCGTAGCCGGCGTCCGGTGCGGGGTCCAGCGGCCCGTACAGGGCGTTGGCGTGGGGCATCGGTCAGGCCTCCTGGTCGCTGCTGCTGTCGGCGACGTCGGTCGTGACCATCGGCGGGTAGCGGTGGACAAGGTTTCCCGACCGCCGCCGGTAGTCGACGACGAGGTCCACCAGGTCCTGTCCTCTGGGGCGTCGTCCGGGTCGGACGTCGCACGTGCCGACCTTGCTCTCCTGAATCAGGACGTTGGGGTCGAGGGTGATGCCGAACAGGTCGTTGGCCGAGTCGCCGGTCACCAGGCCCTCGAAACCGAAGTGGTACGGCAGCCAGACCTGGTGGATGATCCGGCCATCCACTCGCAGCGGCGTCACCCGGTCGGTCACCAGCACCTTCGCCTCGACCGCCGCCCGGCTGGTGACCAGGTGGGCCCAGCCCAGATGACTCAACCCTCGCAGGGCCGCCAACTCCGGCGACACCTCGACGAACATCTCGGGCTGCAACTCGGCCAGCGGCGACACGTTGCGGCTCATCGCGCCGGCGGTGTGGTGCTCGGTGAGCCGGCTGACCGTGAACACGTACGGGAAGACGTCGCTGTGCTCCTGCGGCGGGCTCGGGTTGAGCGTGTTGATCGGGTGGGTGTAGACCTTGCGGGTCGGGTTGGCCTGCTGCCGGTAGAGCGGGTTGCGCACCGGCGACTCGACCGGCTCGTAGTGGGTGGGCATCGGTCCGTCGAGGACGCCGGTGGGCGCGTACAGCCAGCCTTTGCCGTCGCCCTGAAGGATGAACGGGTCGTCGCCGGCGATGCCCGCCACACCCGAGGCGTCGTGCGCCGGCCGGTAGGACGGCGGTTTGGTCTTTTCGAAATCCGGCACGTCGTAGCCGGTCCACTCGCTCTTGTCCGCGTCCCACCAGACGTAGCGTTTGCGCTCACTCCACGGGTTGCCGTCCGGGTCGGCGGAGGCACGGTTGTAGAGGATGCGCCGGTTCGCCGGCCACGCCCAACCCCACTCGGGTGCCACCAGGGACTGCTCCGAGCCGGGTTTGCGGCGGGCCGCCTGGTTGATGCCGTCGGCGTACACCCCCGTGTAGATCCAGCAACCGCCGACGGTGGAGCCGTCGTCCTTCATCTCGGTGAACGACGCCAGCGGCCGGCCGGTGGCCACGTCGTACCCGTTGATCTCGCGCAGCACCGACTCGGCGCTCGGCTCCGCGTGCGGGCCGTGCGTGGGGTAGTCCCAGGTGAGGTCGAGCAGCGCACGGTCGCGCGGCTTCGTCGACGTCGCCAGCCGTTCCCGGATGACGCGACCGAGGTGGTAGAAGAACCAGAGTTCGGAGCGGGCGTCGCCTGGTGGTTCGACGGCCTTCTCCCGCCACTGCAACAGCCGTTGGGTCTGGGTGAAGGTGCCCTCCTTCTCCACGTGGGAGGCGGCCGGTAGGAAGAACACCTCGGTGCGGCACCGCTCGGGCACGATCTCGCCGGTCTCGATTTCCGGCGCGTTCTGCCAGAACGTGGCGCTCTCGATCATGAACAGGTCGCGGACCACGAGCCAGTCGAGGTTGGCCATGCCGAGCCGCTGCGCCCGGCCGTGCGCCGACCCGACCGCCGGGTTCTGCCCGAGCAGGAAGTAGCCCTTGATCTTGCCGTCGATCATGTCGAGCACCTGCTGGTAGGTGCCGTGGTCGCCGGTCATCCGCGGCATGTACCCGTAGCAGTAGTCGTTGTCGGCGGTGGCGGCGTCGCCCCAGTACGCCTTGAGCAGGTTGACGCCGTAGGTGCGGGCGTTGCCCCAGAAGCCTTTCTGCCCGGGGTGCGCGATGCTGTCCACCCACTTGTCCAGGGTCGGGTGCTCGGCATGGTGGGGCATCGGCAGGTAACCGGGCAGCAGGTTGAACAACGTCGGGATGTCGGTGGAGCCCTGGATGCTGGCGTGCCCGCGCAGCGCCATGACCCCACCACCCGGACGACCCATGTTGCCCAGCAAGAGCTGGATGATCGCGCCGGTGCGGATGTACTGCACGCCGACGCTGTGCTGCGTCCAGCCCACCGAGTAGACGAGCATGCCGGTCCGGTCCCGGCCGGAGTTCTCCGTCCACGCGTGGGCCAGTTCGAGGAACTTCTCCTGCGGGATGCCGCAGACCCGTTCCACCATCTCCGGGGTGTAGCGGGCGAAGTGCCGCTTGAGGATCTGGTAGACGCAGCGCGGGTGCTGCAACGTCTCGTCACGTTCGGTCTCGCCGCCGACCGGCGCGCCGTGCGACTCGTTCTCCAGCCCGGCCGCCGTCTCCCGCTGTGTCTCGCTGTCGCGGGTCGTCTGGTCCTGCGGGTGGCCCTCGTACCGCCAACTGGCCTGGTCGTAGGTGGCGTTGTCGTCGTTGAAGCCGGAGAAGAGGCCGTGCATGTCCTCGGTGTCGGCGTACTCCTCGGTCACGATGGTCGCTGCGTTGGTGTAGGCGACGACGTACTCCCGGAAGTCCAACTCGTTGTCGAGGATGTAGTGCACCACCCCGCCGAGCAGCGCGATGTCGGTGCCCGCCCGGATCGGCAGGTACGAGTCAGCCAGCGCGCTGGTACGGGTGAACCGCGGGTCGACGTGGAAGACCTTCGCCCCCCGACGCTTGGCCTCCATCACCCACTGGAAGCCCACCGGGTGCGCCTCGGCCATGTTCGAACCCTGGATGACGATGACGTCGGAGTTCGACAGGTCCTGCTGGTACTGGGTGGCGCCGCCACGACCGAAGCTGGTCCCCAGACCGGGGACGGTGGAGGAGTGTCAAATACGGGCCTGGTTCTCGATCTGGAGAGCCCCCATCGCGGTGAACAACTTCTTGATGAGGTAGTTCTCCTCGTTGTCCAGCGTCGCCCCGCCCAGGCTGGAGATACCCAGCGTCCGGTTGAGCGGTCGGCCCTCGGCGTCGACGTCCTCCCAGGTCTCGTCCCGGGCGGCCAGGACCCGATCGGCGATCATGTTCAGCGCCGTGTCGAGGTCGAGGTCCTCCCACTCGGTGCCGTACGGCCGGCGGTAGCGGACCGTGGTCTGCCGCAGCGGGCTGGTGACCAGACTCTTGCTCGCCGAACCCTTCGGGCAGAGCCGGCCCCGCGAGATCGGGCTGTCCGGATCGCCCTCGATCTGACTGACCTGCCCGTCCTTCACGAACACCCGCTGACCACAACCAACAGCGCAGTACGGGCAGACGGACCGCGCCATCGAATCGGCGGTATCGGTGCGGGCGGTGAGCGCGCGGGACCCGTCGGACTTCGCCGCGGCACCCCGGCCCAGCGGGTCCGTGCCGGTGAGCTGGCGGTAGACCGGCCAGCCCTCAAACCAGCTGCGCACCCCCATCGCCGCACCTTCCCGACCAATACCGCCAAATATGAACACTCTGACGTTAGATGAGGTGCCGGCCCGGTCGCAGCGGGATCACGAACAGTCATGCCTCCCCCAGCCCTTGGTGCGGGGCGGGAGAGGCATGGGTTACGGCGCTGGTCAGTGCGGTTGCAACTGGCCCATGTCCTGGTCGCTGAACGTCCGGTAGCGGCGCAACTCCCAGAACAACCAGCCGATGCTGATGATCGCCAACACGACGAAGACCAGCGAACCGGAGAACGTGTCCCAGAGGGTGTGCAGGACGACGACACCCAGGAACGTACCGATGAACCCGAAGAGCCGAGCGACGCTCGGGCTCGCCAGCAACGCCCAGAGCGCGCCGGCGGTCAGCCCGGTCCAGGCGGTGTGACCGGCGGGCGCCGTCAGGCCCCGGATGAAGAGCGTCTGCTCCACCGCGCCGATGTTGCCCTGCGAACTCAGCAGCGCGCTGAACGCGTAGCCCATCGTCTCCAGCGCGGCGAACCCCATGCCGGCGGCGATGCCGATGATCAGCCCGTCGGAGGGCACCCGGCGCCGACGCTGGGCCACCACCGTGAACAGCAGCACCACCGGGACGATCAGCTTTGCCGACTCCTCGATCAACGCGACGAACAGCATCGGCAGGGTGCCGAGGCCGCGCAGGGTGTCGTACTCCAGGGTGCCGGCGACCACCGTGCCGATCACACCACCGAAGAACGCCGACGTCACCAGCACAGATGCCGGCACCTGCCACCGCCCGGTCCGGGCCTGTGCGAACGTCAGGAACGTCAATGGCACCAACGTCGCCCCGAGCAGGATCAACGCCGGTACGAAGTTCGGATTCTTGGTGCTGACCAGGGTCCGCAGCACCGCCAGATAAAGGATCAGCCCGATGACGAGCACACCGACCCACGCCCACCGGCGCCAACGATCACCCATACCGCGCAGTCTGGCTGACCAAGGTTACGAAGACCAGCCATGGGACTGAGATCGTGACGACTTCCCAGCGGCGGCGAAGTCCGCTGTTCATGGGCGGCAATGCGCGCGAGTGATGGCTACGATCTCGGCCCATGCGCCGCGGAGCCCCGTTACTGTCGCTCGTCGTCCTGCGGGCCCTTCCCGCCTGCACCTCGAAACCCGAGGAACCCGGGGACGTGGCGTTGACCGTCTTCCTCGACAACGACGTGACGGTGGCGCAGAAGGGCAGCGTGGAGCAGCAGCTCCGGTCGATGCGTAGTGGATGCCCACAGTCAGCGCTTCTGGAACATCACCGCCGCCACTTCCGCAGTCAGCTTGATTGCCCAATCGAGCTGCGGACAGTCGTCGCGGCTTCGGCACTCCAGGCACCCACCCACCCGCCATGGGCGGTCGAGTGCGCGCGTCCAATGCGTGTCCAGAACCCTCTTGGCGGTGAACAGCTCGGTTGCCGTGGAGATCGGCTCGTCGATCGGCATGGTCGGCACTCTCCCCACGATCATGGTTAGCCCCACCTGGGGGCAGAGTCCGTGCGTCCTACTCCCCAGGTGGGTATGCCGCCGGGAACCTAGGAGTTTGCCGAAACCAGGGAACCCGACTACGCGACCAACCTATTCCAACCTGTAGGAGCAGGTCAAGCTATCGCCTGGAACTTGTTGGAACAGGTTTGCGCGTGATCGAATTGGGGTGCCGAAACCAGGGACCTACGGAGATCGACTCATGCCGACCGAGAAAGTGGACTACCGGCGCATCGCAACCGAGATCGCCGAAAAGATCAAGTCCGGAGAGCTCGCGCCGGGAGCGAAGCTACCGTCCACGCGCGAGCTTGCCGAGCAACACGGCGTGCACATTTCCACGATCAACCGGGTGATGACGATCCTCAAGGACCGTGAGCTCGTCGAGGGGTATCCGGGCAAAGGAGTCTATGTAGCCGAGCCCAAGCAATTGAGTTAGCCCTCCCCTAGCCGCGACCGGCACTTGGGCGTCGCCGTCTGATCAGTATTCTGTCCCGGACACTCGGGAGGGAGTCTTCCGTCGCGGGGTCTGGCGTGCGCGGCAAGCCATTCTGGCGGCAAGGGGATTGTGTGGAACCACTCGCACGATATTTGACCGTGAAATGGCGCCTTGAGCACCGGCGTTCCCCCGCCGAACCGGGCGGCGGCTCGCTTGACGTTCAACCGCCAGCCGCCCATCCCCGGGAGGCTCCTGCGTAGGCTCACGGCTGTGCGCCCGTTGCTGATCGCCGAGACGGTGATGACGCCGTCGACCTTCGTCGAGTGGCTGACCGGCACGGGGTTACTGGTGTGGAGCCATCGTTCGCTGCGCGTCTTGCACTCGGACCTGACCGTCGCGCTGGCGTGGGAGCCCTCCGACGCGGACCCGATCCTGGCCGTCGGCGTGGCTCCGGACCGGTCGCGGTTCGCGCTTGTGGGACCACGACAGGTGCAGGTCCGCAGCGCTGATGGCCGCGTCGGGTGGGCGGTCGAGCACGGCAGGGTCTTGTCGACAGGTTGGCCCCGGCCGAGGTGTCACCTGGCCGGGGACGACCTTCTCTGGTTGTTTGTGCCCGACGCTGCCGGCGACCAACTCGTCGTGTTGGACGCGTCCAGTGGCGGTGCCGAGGTGGACCGGCGCCCCCTTCAGACCGTTGAAGGCTCTGCCACATTCATCCTGGACGCCAATCGACAACACGTCGGGCTGCACATCGCGGTGGGACCGGAGACCTGCCTCAGTTACCGCTGGACGACGGCTGATCGGCGGCTGCTCGCCGGGCAGACCATGAACGGCTGCCTGGCCGACATGAACGCCGGCGGGAGCTTCTACCTCTCCATGCCGCACGGCAGCGGCTGGATCGCGATACGCGATGTTGCCGACGACAGCGCCCGGGTGGAGCGCCGCTACGACGACGTCCCCGAGTTCGGCGACTCCGACGACTACCGGATGTACGAGGCCGCAGCCGTCGTATCCGACGACTGGGTCATGGTCGGCGTCGCAACCGACGAGAGCGACGCCGAGCAGCATCTCCTACTGTCCACCCGCACGCTGCGCCCGCAGACCGTGATGGATTACGGCATCGACATGCCGCAGAACTCGATCCGGTCCGCCGGTGGAGACGGACGGTGGATGACGCATGACGCCGACGCTGGAGTGGTCCGGCTCTGGCAGTTACGCGAGCCACACACGGACGAGGTCGAGGGCCAGCTCGAGCTGTGGTAGAGCTGTGGATCAGGGGCCGCCCGGTTGCGGTCGACGATCCCACAGCACCAGGCCGGTGAGCAGCATCGCGACGCCCAGACCGACCATCGCCAACCCCACCGCCGTGTGCGCGCTCCCGCTCAGGTGACCGGCCACGATCCACCCGCTGTCTATCCCGAACACCAGCGGCATCAGCCCCTGCGGGATCACCGGGATCCACCCGACCGTCAGCAACCCCAGCGCCCACGCGGTCGACTTGTTCTCCCGATACCACTGCATGTCCCAGGTCAGCGGGAGCACCGTCTCCGGGCGCCGGCTCCGCTGACCGGCCGCGGCGAGCACCGCCGTGCCGCGCCGGGCGAACCGCTCGTCGGCCAGCCACACGCCACCCCACCAGGTCGCCACCCCGGACAGCAGCCCGACCACCGGTAGCAGCGGTGCCACCTCCGGCGGGCCCCAGATCACCAGGGCGAGCACCGGCGCGGCGGCGAGCAGCCCAGCAGCGGTGGCGACCAGCACGCTGACGATGTCGGTCGGGTTGTCGGCCGCTGTGGGGTGCCGCGGGTCGGCAACCGGGCGTACGCGCAGCAGCGACACCCACACCGGCACCGACGCGCCCGCGCCGAGCAGGGCCGGCAGGGTGGAGAGCGCGGCCAAGGGGTCGATGTCGGGCGCGAGGAGGATGCCCGCGACGGTGAGCAGCACGCCGATCGGGGTGACCAGCACCAACCACGCCAAGGCACGACCCCTGACCTCGGCCCGTTCGCCGTCGGGCGTGGTGAGCGGCAGCCACAACGCGGTGCCGTCCAGCCCGACCAGCCCGGCGGACATCGCCGCCGCGCCGAGCACGGCCAGCGGTCCCGCCCACGGCAGCAGCAGGTCCACGTCGGACAGCAGCGGCAGTCCGGCGAGCAGCGCCCCGTACACCACCGCGAACGCCAGATACTGCAACCGCAACGGGTGCCGCACCCAGGCCCGCAGCTCACGGCCGACGACCGCCCGCGTCGCCGCCGGCACCCACCCCAGCCACTCGCGCTCAGCCGCGGCCGGTGACGCCGCCGTGGTCCGGCGCGGCCGGAACGGCGCACCGGCGGCGATCACCCTTCGGACGAGCATGATGTACGCGGCGGCGCAGAGCGCCACGATGCCCACCAGGGTCGCCATCAGGCGCAACCCTTGCCCGGATGGCCCGGTCACGGCGGCGATCGGCCAGGCGCTCGGCACGTACGCCATGGCCCGGACCACCTCCCCCGGCGCTGCCACGAGCAGGACCGACACCCACGGGAAGACCGCCCAGAGCGACCCGGCGACACCCATCGCCGTGCCGGTGAAGACGCCGGTGAGCAGCGCACCGGCCGGACCGCCGGCGTGGCCGACGACCTCCAGCGCGATGGCCGAGCCGATCAGCCCGAGCAGCCAGAGCAGCACCGCGCCGAAGGCGGTGACGAGGACCGCGACGGTGCCGTACCGGGCGGCGTGCACCGGCAGCGCGGCGAGTGCCACCAGCGAGACGGCCGGGCCGATACCGATCGCCGACGCGGCGAGCAGGCCGATCGCTGCCGGGACCCCGCCGATCGGCTCCAACCGCAGGTGGGCCGGGCGGACCCGGCCACGCCCGCCGCCGAGCAGCAACGGCAGGACGATCCAGCCGAGAACCCACGCCCCGGCCAGCAGGCCGAGAGTGTGCTGGTCACCGCGGAGCGCGTACCGGATCAACCAGGCGGCGGCGAGCAGACCGACCAGGCCGGCCACCGTGGGGCCAGGGTGTTCGCGCAGCGAGCGACGCAGCATCGTCGCGCGCATCCGGGCCGGCACCATGATCGCGCCGAGGGTGCCGCCCAGCTGGCCGGGGGCGGTCAGTTGCGTGCTCATCGTGCCCCGGTCAGCCAGTCCAGACCGGCGCTGCCGGAGGCTTCGGCGCCGACCAACTCGACGAACCGGTCCTCCAGGCTGCCGCCGGCGGCGACCTCGGCGACCGACCCGGCGGCGACCACCCGGCCCTGATGGATCACGGTGACCTCATCGCACATCTGCTCGACGAGCAGCATCGAGTGGGTGGACAGCACGCAGGTGCCGCCGCCGACCACGAACCGGCGCAGCACCTGGCGGATGGTGGCCGCGGAGACCGGGTCGACCGCCTCGAACGGTTCGTCGAGCACGAGCAGCCGGGGCGCGTGCAGCAGCGCCTGGGCGAGGCCCAGCTTCTTGCGGGTGCCGGTGGAACAGTCGGCCAGCGGGGTGCCCGCGCCCTTGGCCAGGCCGAGCACGTCGATCAGTTCGGCGGCACGGTCGGTTGCCGTGGCCCGGGGTAGCCCGCGCAGGCCGGCGCTGTAGCGCAGCAGTTCGGCACCGGTGAGGCGCTCCGGGAAGTCGAGGCCGTCGGGCAGCACGCCGGTCAGCGCGCGGGTGAGGCCGCGCTCGCGCAGCGCTTCGTGGCCGAGGATCCGGATCTGCCCGGAGTCCGGGGTGACCAGGCCGACGGCCATCCCGATGGTGGTGGACTTGCCAGCGCCGTTGGGCCCGACGATGCCGTGGAAGGTGCCGGGGTGGACGGTCAGATCGATGCCGTCCACCGCGCGATGCGCCGCGAAGGTCTTGACCAGGCCACGGATCTCTAGTGCCGGGGGGATCACGCGCCGAGCATAGGTGACCTTGCACGACCGCGTGGCCCGCCGCTAGGCGGTCCACAAAGGACGGACGCTCAGACGACGTGCACCAGCCGGAAGCGTTCGGTCACCACCAGGGTGTCGTCGTCCACGGTGAAGTGCGGGTCGCCCAGCTCGGCGCGCACCTCGGCACTGTGCCAGAACGCCTCGTGCCCCGCACGCCACTGCGCCACCGACTCGTCGCCCTCCCCCTCGGCCAGGGCGTGTGGCAGGTCGACCTCGGCGAGCCGGACCACCCGTACGTCGGTCAGCTCGATGGCGGCGATCCGCCGGCCGGTGGAGTCGACCACGGCCGACAGTTGACCCACCTCGGGCAGCGGCTCGTTCGCGCACTCGTACCCGATCAGCAGGCCCGTCGTCGACGTCTTCGCCCCGGACAGGATCGCGCCCACGAGCTTGTCGCGCAGTGGCCCCGGAAACGCGAACTCGGCAAGCGGAAGATCGTCGAGGTCCATCCGCGGAGCGTACGCGACCCAGCACGCCGGACTGACCGTCGTCGACATGCTCGCGGCGACGTGGCACGGTCTGATCATGGCCACTTACGATGTCGCCCTCGTGCTGCTCGTCGATCCGTCGGGCGCGGTGTTGCTGCAACACCGCGACGAGGATGCGGTCGTCTCGCCGGGCCAGTGGAGCCTGCCGGGTGGCCATGTCGAGCCCGGCGAGTCACCGGAGGCGGCGGCCCGCCGCGAACTGCTGGAGGAAACTGGTCTGACGGCGGGTGAGCTGCACCCGCTGTGGAGCGGACCCCGGCCGTACGAAGCGGGTTTTCCGCACACCGTGACCGTCCACGTGTTCCGTGGCAGCACCACGGCTCGTCAGGAGGACGTGGTGGTCGGCGAAGGGCAGGCCATGGTGTTCATCCCCCGAGACGAGGTGCTCGACCGCGAGTTGGCGGTCTCCACCGCGCTGATCCTGCGCATGATCTAGCGTCAACGGTCGTCAACCCGCCCTGCCTCGACGATCATGCAGTTGTGGTGGGCGACAAAGTCGCTTCTACAGTGCGAAGTTTGGCACCACATCTCCATGATCGATGGGACCGAACCGCGCCGACGAATCGACCCTCGGTCAGGTGTGGTGGATCGGGGTCGCCAGGTCGCTGAGCGGGCGACCCGAGCCGCCCCAGGTCTGGGCGGTGATCTCGGCGGCGATCGCCACGGCCGTCTCTTCCGGCGTCCGCGCGCCCAGGTCCAGCCCGATCGGTGAGCAGAGGCGGGCCAGGGCGCTCTCCGGGACACCCGCCTCGCGCAGCCGGCGCATCCGATCGTCGTGCGCACGCCGGCTGCCCATCGCGCCGATGTAACGGGCGGGCGTGGCGAGGGCGACCTGGAGCAGCGGCACGTCGAACTTGGGGTCGTGGGTCAGAACGCAGAGCACCGTGCGGTCGTCGACGGTCGTCGACTCCAGGTACGCGTGCGGCCAGCGGACGACGAGGTCGTCGACGTCCGGGAAACGCGCACGGGTGGCGAACACCGGGCGGGCGTCGCAGACCGTGACGTGGTAGCCGAGGAACTTGCCGATCCGGGCCATCGCGGCGGCGAAGTCGATCGCACCAAAGATGATCATCCGGGGTGGTGGCACGTACGACTGGACGAACACGGCCACCTCGTCGCCGCGCTGCTGCCCCTGCCGGCCCAGGTGGATCGTGCCGGTGACGCCGAGGGCGAGCATCCCGGTCGCCTGCCGGGCCGCCGCGTCGTCCAGGTCGGGTGCGCCGAGGCTCCCCGCGACCCGATCGGGCCAGATCACCAGTTGGGCGTTCTCGACCGATGCGGTGGCGACCGGACGGCCATCGCGGATCGCGGTGAGGACCTGATCGAACTCGGTCATCGCGACGCTCGGTTGCACCAGGACCTGGATGGTGCCACCGCAGGTCAGACCGACGTCCAACGCGTCGTCGTCGCTGACGCCGAAGGTCTGGGTGTGCGCCGCGCCGGTCTGGATCGCGGTCCGGCAGAGTTCGTAGACAGCGCCCTCGACGCAGCCGCCCGAGATGCTGCCCACCACGTCTCCGTGCGCCGAGACGGCCATCGCCGCGCCAGGTTGTCGGGGCGCGGACTGCCAGGTCCGCGCGACGGTCGCGACGGCGAACGCGACGCCCGCGGCGCGCCAGCCGGCCAGCCCGTCGACGATGTCCCGCATGGCCGCACGATCCGCGAGCCCCGGCAGCACCGTCAACGGCGACCTAAGCAGTTGCTTAGGTCGCCGTTGACTTTGACCACCGCCGGGCAGAGATTTTGCCGGAATGCGGAGGTGCGACATGCAGGTGCCGGCACCGTTCGAGTACGAGCGAGCCACCAGTGTGGACCATGCGATCAGCCTGCTGGAGCGGCTGGGCGGGACAGCCCGCCTGATCGCCGGCGGGCACAGCCTGTTGCCGATGATGAAGCTCCGGCTGGCCAACTTCGACTATCTGATCGACATCAACGACCTGCACGGCGAGTTGGGCTACGTCGAGGCGGGCCCGGACGAGGTTCGCATCGGTGCGCTGACCCGGCATCGGGAACTCCTCGAATCCCCCGTGCTGGCGACGGCGTTCCCGATCTTCGCCGACGCCGAACGGGTGATCGCCGACCCGGTGGTGCGCAACCGGGGCACGCTGGGCGGCTCGCTGTGCCAGGCCGACCCGTCCGAGGATCTGTCGGCGGTCTGCACGACGCTGGACGCGCGGTGCGTGATCCGTGGTCCGGGCGGCGCGGAGCGGGTCGTGTCGATGGAGGAGTTCCACGTCGGGCCGTACGAGACGGCCGTCGCGGACGACGAGATCCTGGTCGAGATCCGGCTACCGGTACGGCCCGGCTGTGGCAGCGCGTACACCAAGGTCGAGCGCCGGGCCGGCGACTGGGCCGTGGTGTCGGCGGGCGCGGCGGTGTGGCTCGACGGCGGCGCGATCGTCGACGCCCGGGTCGGGCTCGCGGCGGTCGGCCCCAACACCACGGGCATCCCGGCGATCTCGGCGGCGCTGCGCGGGCGGGAACCCTCGGAGAGCCTCTACGAGCAGGCCGGGGCGATCGCGGCGAACAGCTGCGACCCGGTGACCGACCAGCGCGGCAGCGCGGACTACAAGCGGCATCTGGCCGCCGAGCTGACCCGGCGGACCCTGCGCCGGGCCGTCGAACGGGCGAGGAGCTGAGCATGCAGGTCACCATGACCGTCAACGACGTCGAGGTCACCCGGGAGATCGAGGCCCGGCTGCTGCTGGTGCACTTCCTGCGCGACGTGCTGGGTCTGACCGGCACGCACTGGGGCTGCGACACCAGCAACTGCGGCACCTGCGTGGTCTGGCTCGACGGCGAGCCGGTGAAGTCGTGCACGGTGCTCGCGGCGATGGCCGGCGGCCACCAGGTGCGTACCGTCGAGGGCCTCGCCAAGGGCGCCGAGCTGGACCCGATCCAGCAGGGGTTCATGCAGTGCCACGGTCTGCAGTGCGGTTTCTGCACCCCGGGGATGATGATGACCGCGCGGGCGCTGCTCGACCGCAACCCCGACCCGAGCGAGACGGAGATCCGGGAGGCGATCTCGGGTCAGATCTGCAGGTGCACGGGTTACGCCACCATCGTGCGCTCGGTCCGCTGGGCGGCCGTGTCGGAGGCGCAGGCCGCGGCCCAGGTCACCGAGACCACCGAATCGTCCGAGGCCGGCGAGATCGATAACGCCGGCCAACCCGCGGAGGCCGTGGCATGACCACTGTGCACGAGCGCGTGGACACGTTCCACGACAACGACCAGAAGCCCGTCGGGTACGGCCGGATGCTGCGCAAGGAGGACCCGCGCTTCCTGCGTGGTCGTGGCCGGTACGTCGACGACGTCCAACTGCCCGGCATGCTGCACCTCGCGATCCTCCGGTCGCCGGTGGCGCACGCCAGGATCGTCAGCATCGACACCAGCGCCGCCGAGGCGTCGCCCGGGGTGAAGGCGGTGGTGACCGGGGCGATGCTGGCGCAGCAGAACCTGGCCTGGATGCCGACGCTCTCCAACGACGTGCAGGCCGTGCTCGCCACCGACAAGGTGCGTTTCCAGGGCCAGGAGGTGGCGTTCGTCGTCGCCGAGGACCGGTACGCGGCGCGTGACGCGCTGGAGCTGATCGACGTCGAGTACGACGTTCTCGACCCGGTGATCGACGCGCGCCGGGCGTTGGAGTCGGACGCACCGCTGATCCGCGACGATCTGGACGGCAAGACGAACAACCACTGCTTCGACTGGGAGACCGGCGACGAGGCGGCCACCGAGGCGGTCTTCGCCCGCGCCGACGTCGTGGTCAGTCAGGATCTCGTCTACCCGCGGGTGCACCCGGCGCCGATGGAGACGTGCGGGGCGGTCGCCGACTACGACGCGGTCGACGGCAAGCTGCGGCTCTGGTCGACCACCCAGGCCCCGCACGCGCACCGCACCCTCTACGCCATCGTGGCGGGCCTGCCCGAGCACAAGATCCAGGTGATCTCGCCGGACATCGGCGGCGGGTTCGGCAACAAGGTGCCGATCTACCCCGGGTACGTCTGCGCGATCGTCGCCTCCATCGTCACCGGCAAGCCGGTGAAGTGGATGGAGGACCGCTCGGAGAACCTGATCAGCACCGGTTTCGCCCGCGACTACATCATGCGCGGGGAGATCGCCGCGACCCGCGACGGCCGGATCCTCGGCATCCGCACGAACGTGCTGGCCGACCACGGCGCGTTCAACGGCACCGCCGCCCCGGTGAAGTACCCGGCCGGCTTCTTCGGGGTCTTCACCGGCAGCTACGACATCGAGGCCGCGTACTGCAAGATGACCGCGGTCTACACCAACAAGGCGCCCGGCGGCGTCGCGTACGCCTGCTCGTTCCGGATCACCGAGGCGGTCTACCTGGTCGAGCGGATCGTCGACTGCCTCGCCGACGAACTCGGCATGGACCCGGCCGAGCTGCGCTTGAAGAACTTCATCCAGCCGGAGCAGTTCCCGTACACGACGAAGACCGGCTGGGTGTACGACTCGGGCAACTACGAGCCGACGATGCGGCTCGCGATGGAGATGGCCGGCTACGACGAGTTGCGCCGCGAGCAGGCCGAGAAGCGGGCCCGGGGCGAGCTGATGGGCATCGGCATCGCGTTCTTCACCGAGGCCGTCGGCGCCGGGCCGCGCAAGGACATGGATATTCTCGGGCTGGGCATGGCCGACGGCTGCGAACTGCGCGTCCACCCGACCGGAAAGGCAGTGGTACGCCTCAGCGTGCAGTCGCAGGGTCAGGGGCACGAGACGACGTTCGCGCAGATCGTCGCCGAGGAGATCGGGATCCCCCCGGCGGACATCGAGGTGCTGCACGGCGACACCGACAACACCCCGTTCGGCCTCGGCACGTACGGCAGCCGCTCGACGCCCGTCTCGGGCGCGGCGGCGGCCCTGGTGGCCCGGAAGGTCCGCGACAAGGCCCGGATCATCGCCTCGGGGATGCTCGAGGTGTCGGTCGCCGACCTGGAGTGGGAGAAGGGCGCGTTCCACGTCGCCGGTGACCCGGGCCGGTCCGTCACGATCCAGGACATCGCCCTGCGCGCGCACGGCGCGGGCGACCTGCCCGAGGGCATCGAGGGCGGCCTGGAGGCGCAGATCTGCTACAACCCGTCGAACCTGACCTATCCGCACGGCGCGTACATCTGCGTGGTGGACATCGACCCCGGCACGGCACAGGTGACGGTACGACGGTTCATCGCGGTCGACGACTGCGGCACCCGGATCAACCCGATGATCATCGAGGGGCAGGTGCACGGCGGGTTGACCGACGGGGTCGGCATGGCGCTGATGGAGATGATCGCGTTCGACGAGGACGGCAACTGCCTCGGCGCGTCCCTGATGGACTACCTGATCCCGACGTCCCTCGAAGTGCCCGACTGGGAGACCGGCTTCACCGTCACGCCGTCACCGCATCACCCGATCGGCGCGAAGGGCGTGGGCGAGTCCGCCACCGTGGGGTCGCCGCCCGCGATCGTCAACGCGGTCGTGGACGCCCTCAAGCCCTTCGGCGTCCGCCACGCCGACATGCCGCTGACGCCGTCGCGGGTCTGGGACGCGATGCGCGGCCAGGCCCGGCCGCCGATCTGAGGAGCCGAGGATGACCACCATCGCCGAACGCGCCCGGGAGCTGACCGACACCCGGGAGCCGTTCGTCCACGCCACAGTGGTCCGCGCGCAGGATCCGACGTCGGCCCGGCCGGGCGACGACGCGGTGATCCGGTCCGACGGCTCGATCGAGGGCTTCGTGGGCGGGGTGTGCGCGGAGAGTTCGGTGCGCGCCGCCGCCCTCGACACCCTGCGCGACGGCACCGCCCTGCTGCTGCGGGTGCTGCCGGAAGGCGCGGCCCCGTTCCCGGACGCACCGGGGGCGCGGGTGGTGGTCAACCCGTGCCACTCCGGTGGGGCGATCGAGGTCTTCCTCCGACCGATACTGCCGGCACCGGCGCTGCGCGTGGTCGGTGACACCCCGATCAGCGCCGCCGTGGCGACCCTCGCAGCGTTCCTCGACTTCGACGTCGTCGCCGCCGACGACTGCACCGGCTGCACTGCGGTCGTGGTGGCCGGGCTCGGCAAGGGCGAGCAGGAGGCGATCCGGGCCGCGCTCGACGCCGGCGTCGGGTTCGTCGCATTGGTCGCCAGCGGCAAACGCGGCGTGACCCTGCTTGACGAACTGGGCCTCACCGACGCGGAACGCGCCCGCGTCCACACCCCGGCCGGGCTGGAGATCGGCGCGCGTACGCCGGCGGAGATCGCCCTGGCGATCATGGGTGAGGTGGTCCGGGCCATCCGGGTGGACGGGTTGGCCCCGGCCTCCGGCGCGCCGGCCGCCCGACCGCAGCAGGCCGTCGACCCGGTGTGCGGGATGACAGTGCTGGTCGGGACGGAGACGCCGCACGCGCGCGTCGACGGGCAGGACTTCTGGTTCTGCTGCGCCGGTTGCCTCGCGAGTTACTCGGCGGCGTGACCCGTGTTCCTGACCGGCGTGGTGCTCGCCGCTGGAGCGTCGGTGCGGCTCGGCGAGGCCAAGCAACTGCTCCCGTACCGGGGGCGGACGCTGCTCGACGCCACCCTCGACCTGGCGCGCTCGTGCGGCTTCGACCAGTTGCTCGTCACCCTGGGCGGCGCGGCGGGCGGCATCCGCGACCGGGTGGACCTGACCGGCTGCCAGGTCGTGCAGAACCCGGCGTTCAGCACCGGCTGCGGGTCGTCGGTCAGCACGGCCGCGCGGGCCGTGGACCCGCGCGCCGACGCGCTTGTGCTGCTCCTCGGCGACCAGCCCGGCGTCCGCGCCACGGACGTCCGCCGGGTCGCCGCTGCGGGCACCCCGCTGGCCGTGTGCCGGTACGCGGACGGCCTGGGCCATCCCTTCCGCTTCGGCCGCGAGGTCCTGCCCGAGTTGTACGACCTGCACGGCGACAAGGCCGTCTGGAAGCTCCTGCACTCCGGGCGTCACCCGGTGACCGAGGTGCCCGTCGACGGGCCGGTGCCGATCGACGTGGACACCCGAGCCGACTACGAGCGCCTGCTGGCGGGCGAGGCATGAAGGACGCCCAAGCCGTCCGGCACCGCCTCGACGCCGTCGACTACCTGGTCGACGACGGCATGGCGATGGCCCTGTTCCTGGCCCTGCGCCTCGGCCGGCCCCTGCTGCTGGAGGGCGAGCCGGGTGTCGGCAAGACCGCCGCCGCGAAGGCGTTGGCCCGCGCGCTGGAGACACCGCTGATCCGGTTGCAGTGCTATGAGGGGCTCACCGCGGGCGAGGCGCTCTACGAATGGAACTACCAGCGGCAACTGCTGGCGATCCGGCTTGCCGAGGCGCACCACACCCGGCTCACCGACGCGGACCTGTTCAGCGCCGAGTACCTCCAGGAACGGCCGATCCTGCGGGCCGTACGCCACCGGGGGCCGGTCCCGCCGGTGCTGCTGATCGACGAGATCGACCGGGCCGACGACGAGTTCGAGGCGCTGCTGTTCGAGTTCCTCGGCGAGGCCGGCATCACGATCCCCGAGCTCGGCACGTTCACCGCCCATACGCCGCCGGTCGTGGTGCTCACCTCCAACCGCAGCCGGGAGTTGCACGACGCGTTGCGCCGCCGCTGCCTGTACCACTGGATCGACTTTCCCGAACCGGCCCGCGCCGTCGAGATCGTCCGACGCGCCGTGCCGGGCGCGACCGAGCCGCTGATCCAGACTGCCGTCCAGTTCGTCGGCGGCGTACGCGGCCGGGAGCTGGAGAAGCCCCCCGGGATGGCCGAGACCATCGACTGGGTGGCCGCGCTGTCCGTGCTGGGCGTCGCCGATCTCGCCGCCGACGACGTCGCGCTGACCATCGGCACCATCGCCAAGACCCCCGACGACCGCGCCGTGGTCGCCGCCGCGCTCGGCGCCTACCAGGAGAGCCAGCTATGAAGATCACGAACGAGTTCGCGGTCGCTGTCCCGATCGACGAGGCGTGGGCGGTGCTCACCGATCTGGAGGGGATCGCGCCGTGCCTGCCGGGCGCCCAGTTGACCGGCGTCGACGGTGACGTCTACCGGGGCAGGGTGAAGGTCAAGGTCGGGCCGGTGATCTCGGAGTTCGCGGGCACCGCCCGGTTCGTCGAGAAGGACGACGCCGCCTACCGTGGGGTGATCGACGCGAAGGGCCGCGACGCCCGGTCGACGGGGAACGCGTCCGCGCTGGTCACCGCCCACCTGCGGCCGGACGGCGACCGGACGCTGGTCAGCGTGGACACCGACCTGAAGATCTCCGGCAAGCTGGCCCAGTTCGGCAGCGGCATGATCAAGGAGGTGTCGGGCAAGTTGGTGGCCCAGTTCGTCGCCAACCTGGAGGCCAAGCTCGCGGCCGACCACTCGGCCCCGGCCGTGCCGGCACCACGCGCGGACTCCGAGCCCGTCGCGCCGCCGTCCGGAGTTCCCGAGACGCTTCCCGCCGCGTCCGCGACAGCGGTCGCCACCACGCCCACGACCGCCGCCGTCGCGCCGTCACCGATCGAGCCCTCACCCGTCGCGCCGTCGCCCGCCTCTTCGACGGCGGCATCGTCGCCGATCTCGCCGTCACTGCCGTCGGCCCCGGCGGCGGCGGCCGAGTCGCCCGGCGGTTCCACCCGCGTGGCGGCGGCTGCCGAGCCGGAGGCGCTCGACCTGCTCAGCATCGCCGGCGGTTCGATCACCAAGCGCCTCGTACCCGTCGTTGTCGGTCTCGTCGCCGTGGGCGCGGTGATCGCCTGGCTGGCCTCGCGCCGGTGAGCCAGGGCATGCTGCGCGGGGTCGACCGGGCCGCGTTCGCGGTGGCGCTCGCCGGCCGGCTGCGCCGAGCCGGCGTCGCGGCCGGCCTCACCGACGTCGACGACTTCGTCAGGGCGCTCGCCGCCAGCCCACCCGACTCGATGTCGTCGCTCTACTGGACCGCCCGGATCTGCCTGGTCCGACGGCACGCCGACCTCGCCGCGTTCGACCGGGTCTTCGCAGCGATCTTCGCGGACCCGCCCCCGCTGCCCCGGTCGTCGCGGTCCGCGTCCCCACCTGACGCTCACGACGACGTGTACGTGCGGGTGCCGGCCGACACCGACGACTCGGATTCCGGCGGTGGCCTGCCGTGGGCGACGCTGCCGCCGGCCGTCACGGAGACACCGGCACACGACACCGCGCTGCTGCTGCCCGAGCGGCGCCCCAGCGCCCTCAGCGGGCTCGCCGACCGTCCGTTCGACGAACTCGACAGCACGCAGGTGGCACAACTCGGCGACGCCCTGCGCAGGGCCGTCGCCGGCTGGCCGACCCGGCGTACCCTGCGGTTCGCCATCGGCGCGGGCGGTGCCCGGGTCGCGTTACGGGCCACCATCGCCCGGGCCCGCCGCACCGGGTGGGAACCCGTCGAGGTCGTCCGCGAGCGACCGGTGCGACGACCACGCCGGGTCGTGCTGCTCTGCGACGTCAGCGAGTCGATGCGGGCGCAGGCGACCGCGTACCTGCATCTGATGCGGGCGTTCGCGGTGGTCGCCGACGCGGAGGTCTTCGCGTTCGCGACGACGCTGACCCGGCTCACCGTGGTGCTGCGACACACGTCGGCGGCCGAGGCGGTCGCGCAGGCCAGCGCCGCCGTGACCGACCGGTACGGCGGCACCCGGATCGCCACGAACCTGCGCTCCCTGCTCACCTCCCATCACGCGGACGCCGTGCGCGGGGCGGTGGTGGTGATCGGATCGGACGGCTGGGACAGCGACCCGCCGGACGAACTGGCGGCGGTGATGGCCCGGCTGAGCCGCCGCGCGTACCGGATCGTCTGGTTGAATCCCCGCGCCGGCGCGCCCGGCTTCACGCCCCGGGTCGGCGGCATGGCCGCCGCTCTCCCCTACTGCGACCGGATGCTGCCGGCCGGCACCTTCCAGGACCTGCTGGTCGTCGCCCGTCAACTCCAGAGCGTCACGTGCACCGACGGCCGGAAGTGGCCGACGCTGACGCCCGCGCCGCGCATCATCGCCTGAATCGCCCTCGGCGTCGACGAGAAGCGCGACAGTTCCTCGGCGGCCGACATCGAACCGGGGGTGGCGAGCACCTGCGCGTGCCACACCGCCTCCATGGTCGCGTGCGGCCCCACCACCTGCCCGAGCTGGCCCTGACGGATGTCCGGCGCGACGGTGAACGCGAGGGCCGGTGCCACCCCCCTGCCCCGCTTGGCCTCCCCCAGCGCGGCCGCGTGGCTCTGGAAGATCTGCTGCCGCTCTTCCGGCACGGCCAGCCGGCGCAGCAGCGCCGGGACCGCGCCCCACTCGGTGGCGGCCGACGGCCCGAGCAGCCAGGTCTGCTCCCGCAGCTGCCCCGGGGACGCCGCCAGGCCGGCCAGTGGATGCTCCGGACCGACGGCGATCACGAGCCGGTAGTTCATCACCGGCCGGCAGCCGATGGCGCTGTCGACGACCGAGGGTTGCGGCCCGATCGCGATGTCGGCGGCGCGGGTCAACAACAGCGATTCGAACGAGCCTGGGTTGCGCACGCTCAACTCGACGTCGAGGTCGGCGGCCCGCTTCGCGAAGAGTTCGATCAGCCCCGGCGCGGCGAACTCGGCGAACAGGCTCGACGCGGCGACCCGCAGCATCCGTCGCCCGCGCGTCGCGGCGCTGACCTCCAGCATGGTGCGGTCCTGCAGGCCCAGCAGCTCCGCCGCGCGACTGGCCAGCCGCAGCCCACCCGGGGTGAACGCGAGGCCCGCCGCCGTCCGGGCGAAGAGCTTGTCGCCGAACTCCTTGCGCAGCTGGGCGATGTGCAGCGACACCGCCGACTCGGAGACCTGAAGCTCCGCAGCGGCCTGTTTGACCGAGCCCAGCCGGACCACGGCGACGTACGCGCGCAGCTGTGTCGGGGTCACCGGCGTCACCCTCTCCCCCGCGATCGCGTGGCTCGGCTCGGCGTCGAGACGAACGACGATCATCCCGCGCCAGCCCGTCCCACCGCCAGCGGCCGATCATCTGATCGTCGGGCCCGGTGCCGTTCACCGCCGGACCGAAGCGGGTGACGACTGCTCCGGTCAGCTATCGGTGGTGGCCGCCTGGCTCCCGGACACGCAGTACACGTCGCCGGAGTTCGCGGCGTGCGGTAGTTCGTGCAGATGCGTCGCCAGGTCGGTCGCGGACATCCAACGTCGGAACGTCATCGACTTGTCGTCGCCCAACGCCACGTCGAAGCCGTCGAAGCCGAGCGCGGTCAGCCGATCGAGACACCGGGCGGCGACCGCACGCGCGATCGTGGTGAACTCGAACGACAACGCGAGCAGTGGGCGGCTCAGGCCGGCCAGCACCTCGTCCTCGAAACCCTCAACGTCGATCTTGGCAAAGGTCGGCACGCCGTACGTCTCGATCAGCGCGTCGACGGTGACCACCGGGACCTCGATGTCGGCATCCCACACCTCGCCGTCCCACCCGCCCGCGCCCTCCGCCGCCCGCACGAAGTCGGGCGAGGCGGTGGACACGGTGGGATTGGCGGAGTTGACGTGGAAACGGGTGCTACCGGGGGCTGCGCCGCAGACCGCTTCGACGAGTGTCACCTGGTCGTCGTCGGCGTAGATGGCCCGCAGGGCGCGGAGGCACAGCGGCTGCGGCTCCACGGCGACCACCCGCGCCCCGAGACGACGAAAGCTGGCGATGTGGTCGCCCACGTGCGACCCGACGTCGAAGACGAGATCGCCCTCGGCGACGAACCGGGAGTAGAAGGCGTCCATCCGCGCGTCGCGCTCGGCGTCGCCGTAGTAGACATCCAGCGATCGGTGCAGGAGGGACATCGCGGGGTCGGTTCTGAGCGCGGCGATCCTGGTGTCGGTGCCAGCCGTCATCTGTCTTGAGTCCAGTCCGTCGGGTTGGCCGGGCTTACGGCCCGAAGGCGGTCAGGAAGCGGTCCCGGAAGGTGTCCATCCGCCAGACCGGTGCCTGCGGACCGGGCTTGAGTCCGTCCTGCCAACCCCACCCGGAGATCCGGTCCAGGACGGCCCGGTCCCGGGTGATGATGGTGATCGGGACGTCTCGGCTGGCGTTGTCGCCGGTGACCACTGCGGCGGGCTGATGGTCACCGAGGAAGATGAACACCAGGTCATCGTCGCCGTAGGTCTGCACGTACGAGATGAGCGCGCTCAACGTGTACTCGATGGAGTGCCGGTAGTCCGCGCGGATCTGCTCGGTGTTGCGTCGCTTGTCGTCGGACTCCTTGACGGTCCCCTTGAAGATCGCCCCGTTGCCGATGGCTGCCCAGTCGACCAGATCCGGGACGGGCGTCCAGGGCGCGTGACTCGACACCAGCGCGAGTTCCGTCATCGTCGGCTTGCCGTCGCGCTTCGCCTGCTCCAGGCGCCGCCAACTGGCGAGGGTGTACTGGTCGGGCATCGTGCCGAAGCTGAACTTCGGGCCGCGGTACCCGAGGGCTCTGGCGTCGTAGAACCGCTCGTAGCCGAAGAAGGAGCCCTCCGGCCACGCCCTGCTGACGGCGGGCATCACTCCCACGGTCTGCCAGTCGGCACGGCGGAAGGCGCCGTTGAGGGTCATCCGGTCACTCGCCAGCAGGGTACGGTGCCGCTGGTCGTTGTCGACCCAGAGGCCGGACAGCAGCGTGTCGTGCGCGAGCCAGCTGCCGCCGCCGAACGTCGGCGACGTGAGGAAGCCGCTCTGCGCGGCGAATCCCGCCGCGTTCAGCCGGCTGGTCCCGCCGTCGAGGACCGCACCGACCTGTGGGGCGAACTCCGGGTCCTCGACGGCGTCCCGGCCGTAGCTCTCCACGAAGGAGATGACCACGTTCTTGCCGCGCAACGCGGTGAGCAGTTGGTCGCCGGGGGTGTCGGCGAACCTGTCGTCCCCGAGCAGGGCGGCGAACCTCTCCCGGTCGTCGAGTCGCAGGCGCACCTGGAAGCCGTGGCCGTTGGTCAGCGTGGTCGCGGACGTGTCGGCGACCGGCACGCCCTCGACCACCCGCACGTTGAACGCGGCGCAGGCCACCCAGACGACCACCAGCGCGGCCACGATCCGGGTGGTCGCGGTGCGGTGTCGGACCACCAGTCGCCGCAGTCGCCGCATCGACAGCGTGACCAGTGTGGGCAGGCCCACGAACACCACCGCCAGGGTGATGGCGACGCCGATGGCGGCGGGTCGACCGTACGACTCGCTGAGGAAGGCGAACCCCTCGTCGAGGAGCGCCCAGTCGAGCACCGGGTCGAACGCCCGGCTCAGCGAGGCGGTGAACCCCAGGTCGAGCAGCTTCAACAGGCCGAGCAGGCCGAGGGCCACGCCGGCCAGCGTCGCGACCAGTCGGCTGCCGCGAGACGGCAGGGCGAGTAGGAGGGCCACTACCAGCAGCGCCTCCAGGGGGATCCGCGCGAACGCCGCCGGGCTGAGCCGGCCGAAGTCGTACGGCACGGTGAGGACGAGCAGCACGAGCAGCGCGGCCAGCACGGTCGTCAGCCGGGCGGCGATGGAGCGTTTCGGCCGATCCTCGACGTGGGTGCCGTCGGCGGTGTCGCCCGAGGCTTCGGCCCTCATCGCCCTCCGTCCCTGGTTCGGCAACTGACGTACGCGCGTCAAGAGCGACAACCCGGGCATCCTTCCATGATCTTTGCTGAGTACGGCATCCGGGCGGCTCAGACGCGGGCGATCCCGCGTCGGGCCACGGCGACAGTCGGACGGTCCGACCACTGCAACCCATCGGTCTTGCTCGGGGTCAGCTCGGCCAGCCCCGCTCCGGTGCCTGGGGCGCTGTGGCTCGCCGAGCTGGCCGGCTGGACCATCGCACCCTGGGCGCCATGGAGAACGGTGTGGCGCAGGTGCCGGTTCGTCCAGAGCCAGGCGACGTCACGCCCGAACGACTCGACCAGCAGCGCCACCGACACCACCAGCATCAGGGTCGTCAGCGGCGCGGGCAGCACGTCGGCCATCGCCACCGTCAACACCACGCCCTGGATCGCGGCGACGACCTTGCTCCAGTAACGCGGCGGCGCGGATCCCCGCATCCACTCCAACATCCAGGTCGCGGCGCCGAAGAGGTAGCGCATCGCGCCGATCACGAGCACCCAGCCACCGACAGCGGGGGCCACATGCAGGCAGAGGACCAGGACCAGGACGGAGTCGATCTCCATGTCGAAGCGCGCGCCGAGCTCGCTGGTGGTCCCGGTGCGGCGGGCCGTGTACCCGTCCACGGCGTCGAGGGCCAACGCCACGCTGGTGAGGACGACCATCAGGGTGATCGGCGCCGACCGGCCGAACGAGTCGGCGGCCAGGGCCGTCACGCCGCCGACGAGGATCGCCCGGCTCAGGGTGACCCGGTCGGCCGGGCTGAGCGCACCCGCGCCGGAGCGGGACATCCCCCGGCTGAGCAGGGCGCACAGGACCACCCCGTACGCCAGCCCCGCCACCCAGCCCGCCGTGCCCAGACCGACCGTCTCCCCCAGCACCGCCAGCAGGACGATCTGCACGAGCAGTCCGATGACCGGACCAGTTCGAACCGTTGACATCGTGCCTCCGTGACTCTGGTGGGTGACCCTGACCGTCATCACGGAAAATATGACCGATCGGTTCATTCTGAACACGATTCGGCAGGGTGCCACGGAGGGACGTGCCCCTTCGGCCGCCGGTTAATCGTCCATCGTGGGCCGCCCGTCGTCGGCTGACCGGTGAGGGCGTCGATCGTGCCCCACGGGTCAGGGCGTCGGCAGGGTGAGCACGTCCGCGCCGTCGTCGGTGATGGCGATGGTGTGCTCGCTGTGCGCCGTCCGGCAGCCCGTCGCGCTGCGGAGGGTCCAGCCATCGGCATCGGTGACGAGCGTGGCGGTGTCCGCCATCACCCACGGCTCCAGCGCCAGCAGCAGCCCCGGGCGTAGCCGGTAGCCGCGACCGGGGCGGCCGGTGTTGGAGACGTGCGGGTCCTGGTGCATCGTCGATCCGACGCCGTGGCCGCCGAACTCCGTGTTGACCGAGTATCCCGCCGCGTTGAGGACCGAGCCGATCGCGTGGGAAATGTCACCGATGGGAACGCCGGGGCCGGCGGCGGCGATCCCCGCCTGCAAGGCGCGCTCGGTCGCCTCGATCAGCGCGACGCTCTCCGGGGGCCGCACGTCGCCCACGATGAAGCTGACGGCCGAGTCCGCGACGACTCCACCCTGGGAGACGGCGAGGTCGAGCGAGAGCAGGTCGCCGTCGGCGAGCGGGTAGTCGTACGGCAACCCGTGCAGCACGGCGTCATTCACCGACGTGCAGATGTAGTGGCCGAACGGCCCGCGCCCGAAGGACGGCTCATAGTCGACGTAGCAGGACTGCGCCCCGGCCTCGGTGATCATGGCCTGGGCCCACCGGTCGATGTCCAGGAGGTTGGTGCCGACCACGCAGCGGCCCTTCAGCGTCTGCAGGATGCGGGCGACCAGCGCGCCGGTGTCCTTCGCTCGCAGCACGTCGGTGGGGCTCAGGATCTCGATCATGCAGCGCCTTCCTCGGACGACCAATAAGTATCCCGGCCATATTATCCCGGTACTAGAATCGGAGCATGGTCAGGTTGCCGCTCACTCCCGCAGAGCTCGAACGCGGACAGCGCCTCGGTGCGCTCCTGCGTCGAGCCCGTGGAGAGCGTTCGATGCTCCTCACCGCGCTGGACGCGGGCGTCTCGCCGGAGACCCTTCGAAAGATCGAGTCCGGCCGGATCGCCACCCCCGCGTTTCCGACCATCGCGGCCATCGCCGACGTCCTCGGGCTCTCCCTCGACGCCGTCTGGTCAGAGATCAACACGTCGGACGACAGCGCCGAACTCCCCCGACCGACGGCCACCGCGCGCCAACGGTTGGCCTCCTAGCGCGCTGCGGTCGAGCCGGTTGACGCCGCCGCAGGTGATGGGTCGCCGTCACGGTGATCGTCGCCGCCCCTTCCATGTTGAGCCTGCTCTGCATCGCCTGAGGTGCCCCCACGTGGCGGCGCTGTTCCGCCACAGCGCAACGAGGGCTCGGTCCGCAAACTGACGGTGACGTCGTCTCAGAACCATCGAATGAGATGCTGCGGGGGTGATTCGCCGACACGCCGTCGGGTTCGGCCTGGCGATCGGGCTGCTCACCGGCTGCTCCGAGCCGCCGTACGCACTGCCCGACCGAAACGCGGCTGACGTGCGGGCTGAGGAGGAACGTCTCGCGACGCTCCTCCCCGCCGAGTTGCTGAACGGACCAGGCACCTGCGAGGTTCGACTGCTGGGGCGAGACGGCTCTTCGTCGTTCGCCTGGGCGCACTGTGAAGCAGCACCGGGGGTCGGGGACGTCTTCGGAGTCTCCATACCGGTGCGGGTGGACGGCGATCGCGTCACCCAGCCCGGCGATGGGAGCGACTACTCCGCGAGCGTGCGTCGGATGTTCCCGGAGCGGCTGGCGGAGGTTGTCCTCGACGACGACACCAACGTGCGGCCCTGACGGGTTCGGGCTACAACGACATCGCTGCGGGCCGGACGCGGGGAGGTCCGGGGTCAGCGCGGGTCAGGCCACCACGGTTCGAGGACGGCCGGGTCGGCGACGTACTGCGCCACCTGCGTCCGCTGCTCCGGGGTCAACGACAGCGCCTGGAGTCGGGCGCCCCACTCGGGCACCCGGTCGGCCTTGTCCAACGCGGTGGCCAGCTCGATCAGGCCGGCCAGCGCCATCGCCTGCTCGACCACCGGCGCGTCCTCGGCGCGGCGGCGCATCCCCGAGTCGAGCGCCCGATAGGCCGCCCGGTCATCCGTCTTGAACTCGCGCAGGATCCGCGCGTTGTCGAGCACCCGGGCCAACCCGTCGAGCTCCGTCGACCCGCCGTACTCCAGGTCCTGCGGCTCATCCCGCTGGATGAAGGTGATGGTGTTGCCGGACGGGTCGACGATGCTGAACCGCGACGCGCCGGCGCGGTAGCGGGTCATCCGGGGCAAACCCTTGACCAGCACCTTGCCGTAGCTGCGGCGCATCGCCTCGGTGAACACCGCGTGGTACGACGCCACCGCGTCCACCATCACCAGGCAGCCGCCGGAATGCTCTTTCGCCGGGTCGAGATCCTTTGGTGCCGGCCCGTAGTGCAGCTGGAACCCACTCCACTGGAAGGCCAGGTACACGTACGGTCTGGTCTGCTCGTAGGTCACCTCGAACCCGAGCGCCCGCCAGAACGCCAGGGTTTCCTCCGGGGCTGGGCAGTGCAGCAGCGGCACTGTGGTCTCGTTCGGTTGGACACGGTCCGCACTGGTCGTCATGGTCGATCCCCGTCCCGTCGGCAGGCCGGCCATTGTGCCAGCACCACCGAGCGGCTTCGACGGGTTTCGTCTCCTACCCAGGGAGGAGGCGGCCTCCGACCAGCGGCCGCAACCGGGGCTCGGGGTTGGACGCGATCGGCGGACACGACCACGAACATCTACAGACATGACTACAGTTGTGCGCCGGGCGACGCAGTGGAATCGCCCTCTGATGGTCTTCGTCTCCGCGATGGCGGTGCTCGCCGTCGTCGCGGCCGTCGGCATTTTCGTCGATTCGCGCGTTCTCACCGGGGCGCCGATCTGGCTCAAGCCGTTCAAGTTCGCGGTGTCGTTCGTGCTGTACGGCGCGACGCTCGCCTGGATGCTCTCCCTGCTGCCACGACGCAGCCGGGCGGCCGAGTGGGCGGTCACGGTAATCGTCGCGATGGCGGTGATCGAGATGATCGTGATCGTCGCCCAGGTGGTACGCGGACAGACCAGCCACTTCAACGGCACCTCCCCGCTCAACGGTGCACTGTTCTCGGTGATGGGCGCGGCGATCATGGTGCTTTTCCTCGCGCACCTCCTGGTCGGCGTCGTGCTGCTGATCCGGCGGATCCCGGACCGGGCCGCTGCGACGGCCGTCGGGTGGGGGCTCGGCCTGTCGCTGCTGGGCATGCTCGCGGCGGTGCCGATGGTGCTTCCCATGCAGGAGCCGGGGATCGACGGGATCTCCGGGGCGCACAGCGTGGGCGTCGTCGACGGCGGATCGGGACTGCCCGTGGTGGGCTGGAGCACCACCGGCGGTGACCTGCGGATCGGGCACTTCGTGGGGCTGCACGCCCTCCAGGCGTTGCCGATCCTGGCGATCCTGCTGAGCCGGTTCGCGACGCGGTTGGACGAGCGCACCCGCGCCCGGCTGCTTGTCGTCGCGGGCGCCGCGTACGGCGTACTCACAGTGCTGTTGACCTGGCAGGCCCTGCGCGGACAGCCGCTGCTGCGGCCGGACGCCGTCACGCTCGCCGCGGTCGCGGCCCTGGTGGTCGCGACGGCGACCGCGACCGGTCTGGTGCTGGCCCGGCGACGTCGGCCGGAACTGGCGCTGGCCGCATGACCGGAACGCTGTTCTCCCTGACGTTCGCGGTGGCCGCGCCGTTCTGGGCGCTGATGATCCTGCTTCCGCGCTGGTCGTGGACCGCCCGGATCATCGCCTCCCCGCTGATCGTGCTGCCGGTCGTGGTGATCTACGCGCTGCTGGTGCTCCCGGCGTTCGGCGACGTGCTTCCGGCCGTGGCGTCGCCGACCCTGGCCGGGGTGCGCGACCTGCTCGGCACCTCCGGCGGGGCCGCGGCGGGTTGGGCGCACATGATCGCGTTCGACCTGTTCGTCGGACGGTGGGCGTGGTTGGACAGCCGCGATCGGGGGGTGCCGGCGCTGGTGATGGCTCCGGTGCTGGTGCTGACCATCCTGCTCGGGCCGCTCGGCCTGGCCGCGTACCTCGTGGTCCGGACCCGGTGGCGGCGGTCGGCGGCCGCCGCCACCGGGCCGCAGCACCTAGGCTGACGACCGTGAGCTGGCTCGGGCGACTGTTCGACATGCGGGACACGCTCGTGCGGATGGTGTTGCTCGATCTCACCGGGCTGTGCTACCTGCTCGTCGTCCCGCACTCCGCCAGCACACCCACGACGACACAGTGGATCCTTGCGGTGCTCGCGTTCACCGTGGCGCTGGCGGCGCACCGTCGGCCGGTCGTCAACCTGGTGGCGCAGGCCGCCCTGCTGACGGTCGCGATCGGCCTGATCGACGACTTCACGATCAACCAGGTTGGCACCAGTTGGGCATTGCTCGAAGTCACCATGCGTGCGCGCCGCCCCCGGACCATCTGGCTGGCCACCGCGCTGCTGGTCCTGGTCGATCTGACCGACTCGATCGGCGACCCGCCGCGCCGGTTCGCCTCCGGGGTCGTCGGGCTGGCCCTGGAGGTCGGCGTACCGGTGCTGCTCGGCCTCGTCATCCGCACCAACCGGGAGCTGAGTCGACAGGCCGTGGAGCGCGCCCTGGCCGAGCAACGCCAGCACGCCTCGGAGAGCCGCGCGGCCCGCGCCGACGAACGCAGCGCCATCGCCCGCGAGCTGCACGACGTCGTCGCGCACCATGTGGCGTCGATGGTCCTGCGGGTCGGCGTGGCCCGGCACGTGCTCACCGACCTGGACCCACGGGTGGGCGAGGTCTTCAACGACGTGCACGGCACCGGCACCGCGGCCCTCGCGGAGCTGCGCCGGCTGGTCGCGGTGCTGCGCAACCCCGACGGGGTACGCGGCGACGCGGCGCTGACCGCGATCGAGCCGTCCGCGCTGCCGGCGGCGATCGGCGCGTCCATCGACCGGGCCCGGCAGGCGGGTGTCACGGTGGAGGCCGATCTCGACCCGGCGATCGGTTCGCTCGACGCGGTGCGCGGCATGGCGGTGCTGCGACTGACCCAGGAGGCGCTGACCAACGTGGCCAAACACGCGGGGACGTCCGCGCTCGCGCACCTCGTGGTGGCTGTCCGGGACGGCGCGGTGCATTGGGAGGTCACCGACAACGGCCGTGGTGGGGTGCCGGCGGGCGTGCCGGCCGGTGGCGGGCACGGCATCACCGGGATGCGCGAGCGTGTCGAGGTCCTCAGCGGCCGGCTGGAGGCGGGCCCGACCGGCACCGGGTGGCGGGTGCGAACCGTCCTTCCGGCCGTGGCCGCCGCGTCCGCCCACGCACCGGTCGGGTCGGTGCCCCGCGAGCGGGAGGCCCCGGCCGGGTCGCCCGCGTCGGAGCCGGCGTGATCCGGGTGCTGCTGGTCGACGACCAGCACCTCATCCGGGCCGGGCTGCGCATGCTCTGCGACGCGCAACCCGACATCGAGGTCGTCGGGGAGGCCGACAGCGGGCGTGAGGCGATCCCGCTCGCCGGGCGGCTCCTCCCCGATGTCGTCGTCATGGATCTGCGGATGCCCGGCGTCGACGGGATCACCGCGACCAGCCGGATCCTCGCCGAACGCCCCGCCACCCGCGTCCTGGTGCTGACCACGTTCGGCGACGACGACCACCTCTACCCCGCGCTGACCGCCGGAGCGTGCGGGTTCCTGCTCAAGGACGCACCGCCGACCGAGCTGCTGGACGGCATCCGCCGGGCCGCCGTCGGCGACAGCCCGTTCAGCCCGGAGGTGCTGCGCCGCCTCGTGCAGCGCGCGGTGCACGCCCGTCCCGGCTCACCGCCGGCCCTGCCGGGCCTGACCGCCAGGGAACGGGACGTGCTCAACCTGGTCGCCGAGGGCCTGTCCAACACCGAGATCGCCGACCAGCTCCACATCGGTGTCACCACGGTCAAGACCCACATCACCAGCCTGATGACCAAGACCGACAGCCCCAACCGGGTCCGTCTGGCCCTGTTCGCCCGCGGCGTCTGAGGCTCCGGCCGCGCTCGCGGCGTCTGAGGCTCCGGCCGCGCTCGCGGCGTCTGAGGCTCCGGCCGCGCTCGCGGCGTCTGAGGCTCAGGCCCGCATCCGCGCGGACACGGCGATGACGAGCACCAGCGGCACGATCAGCAGGGCCGGGGCGACGACCGGCAGGTGCAGGGCGACCAGGGCTCCGACCGCCGCGCCGACCATGAGGGCCAGCAGCACCTGAGCCTTGGGGCGCAGGCTGGCCCACGGGCTGCGCGCGGCGACCCCGGCGATCAGGCTGGTGAGCGTGCCGGTCAGGTACGTGGAGGACAGGCCGGACACGCCGAAGCGTTGGATCGCACTGCTCTGCACCCCCAGCGCGACAGCGGACAGCATCAGCAGCGCCAAATGGACACCCGCGTCGGCGGTGTGCAGCGTGACCTCCCAGACGGCGGCGAACACCACGAACACCGACAGCTCCAGGACCAGCGCCCAGGTGACCCGCCGGGGCCAGACCGGATCGTCGGGCTGTGCCGAGCCGACGACGCGGGCGCCCGCGAGGACACCGACGATAAAGCTGACGATGGCGCAGCCCGACGTCAGAGCCAGGTCGGCCTCGCCCCGGCCGGCCGAGAGCCCGAGCAGGACCATGTTGCCGGTCATCACGCTGGCGAAGGCGCCGCCGAGGGCGAGGAAACCGAGAGCGTCGGCGCTGCCGGTGAGGAAGGTGAGGACGACGACGAGCGCCTGCCGTCGCCGCAGCAGGCGCTCGTCTCGGCGCGGGGCGACGCGGGGGTGGGTGACGCGGGGCGCTGTGCTCGACACTGTCGGCCACCTTCCAGTAATTGTTCTTCGTATACACTTTGTCCGGACACGTTCACGGAGAGGCGACCAGGTGGCTGAAGACCTACGGGACAAGCTCGGCGCGCAACACCTGCCGCTACGCGATCAGGTCCTCGCCGCGCTGCGGACCGCCATCATCGACGGCGACTACCTACCCGGGGAACGGCTGACCGAGGACCGGCTCGCCGAGGACTTCGGCGTCTCCCGCAACCCCGTGCGGGAGGCGCTGCGCGTCGCCGAGGCGGAGGGGTTCGTCGTGATCCTCCCCCGCCGCGGGGCGGTCGTCGCCTCACCGAGCAGCGGGACCATCACCGACATGTTCGCCGTACGCGAGCGCCTGGAGACGCTGGCCGCCCGGCTGGCCGCCGAGCGGGCCACAGCGGCCGACGTGGCGTCCCTGCGCGCCCTGCTCGACCAGGGCCGCGAGGCGACGCAGCGGCAGGACCTGGCCCGGGTCGCCGAGCTGAACAGCACGCTGCACCTGCGCATCCTCCAGATCAGCGGAAACCCCTGGCTGTCGTCGATCGCCAAGTCGCTCTACCTCCATGTGCAGTGGATCTTCCGGCTGGGTGCGGCCGAACGCGCTCCACACTCGTGGGCCGAGCACATCCAGCTCGTCGACGCCATCGAGTCAGGCGACGGTGACCGCGCCGAGCGGGCCGCACTCGACCACCTCGACGCGGCATCCGCCGCGGCGTACGAGAACGCCGAAGGCGGCTACGGCGCCCACTGACGGGCGCACGGCCGCAGCGCCCGCTAACGGCCGCACGCGTAGCCCTGCATCCCACGGGGGTTCGCACCGGCCGCCAGCACTCC
The DNA here is from genome assembly GCF_042873195.1 of Micromonospora arida. Taxonomy (NCBI): domain Bacteria; kingdom Bacillati; phylum Actinomycetota; class Actinomycetes; order Micromonosporales; family Micromonosporaceae; genus Micromonospora; species Micromonospora arida. Next base: position 952,525 of record NZ_JBIALC010000001.1, read on the forward strand.
CGTCGCCGGGTCGCGGGTCACCGCGCACAGCCGACCGAGGCTCCACCCGTCGGTGACCCGCACCTCGTGCCCGTACTCCCGCAGCGCCGCCAGCACGCCCTCGTCGTACCGGTCCTCCACCACCAGGACACCGGGCTCCATGTCGCGGGGATAGAACGACCCCGGCAGGCTGACCGTGTGCCACGCCGGCGCGTCGATGGCCTCCTGAAGGCTCTGCCCACCGACGAGGTGCCGCAGCAGGAACGGCAACTGCCACTGGTCCTGCTGGTCGCCACCGGGGGTGCCGCAGGCCAGCACCGGCTCGCCGTCGCGGTGCACCATCGTCGGGCTCAACGTCGTACGCGGGCGGCGGCCCGGCGCCAGCGACGAGGCGAGCCCTTCCTCCAGCCAGAACATCTGCAACCTGCTGCCCAGCGGAAAGCCCAGCTCCGGAATCGTCGGGGAACTCTGCAACCAGCCACCGCTGGGCGTCGCGGAGATCATGTTGCCCCAGCGGTCGACCACGTCCACGTGACACGTGTCGCCCCGGGTCACCCCGTCCGACTGCACCGTCGGCTCTCCCGTCGTCGGGTCTGTCGGGTCGGCACGCCGGGTGGCACCGGGTCGGACGTGGGCGGGCAGGTGCGGCTGCGCCCCGTCCGGACGCCCCGGCCGCAACTCCGCCGACGCGCGATCGCCGATCAGGGCGGCCCGCTCCCGCGCGTACTGCGGCGAGAGCAGCGCCTTGGCGGGCACGTCGGCCCCGTCGCCGTACCAGGCCTCCCGGTCGGCGAAGGCGAGCTTGAGCGCCTCGACCTGGGCGTGCACACCCGCCGCGGTCGCCGGGTCGTACGCGCCCGGGTCGTCGAGCGCGTCCAGGGTGGCCAGGGACTCCAGCAGCACCGGGCCCTGGCCCCAGAAACCGGTCTTCGCCACCGAGTAGCCGTGCCAGTCGAGGGTGGCGGGCGGCTCCCAGCTCGCCGAGTACGCGGCCAGGTCGTCGCCGGTGACCAGCCCGGCGTGCGGGCGGCCACTGGAGTCCTGGAAGGGGCGCCGGCTGAACGCGTCGATCGCCTCGGCGACGAAACCCGTGCTCCAGGCCCGACGCGCGGCCTCGATCTGGGCCTCCCGGTCGGCGCCGGCCGCCCGTCCCGCCTCGACGAGCCGGCGCAGGGTGTCCGCGTACGCCGGGTTGGTGACCAACTCCCCCGCGGCCGGCGGTCGGCCGCCGCGCAGCCAGAGCGCGGCGGAGGTGGGCCAGTGTTCCTCGAACAACGACCGGACGGCCGCCACGGTGTCCCCGACCCGGCCCACCAGCGGGTGCCCGGCGGCGGCGTAGCCGATCGCCGGCTCCAGCACCTCGGCGAGGGTGAGCGTGCCGTGCTCGCGCAGCAGCAGGAGCCAGGCGTCCACCGCGCCGGGTACGGCCGCCGCGAGCGGCCCGGCACCCGGGATGAGGTCCATCCCGAGGGACCGGAAGTGCGCGATGGTGGCGCCGGCCGGCGCCGGCCCCTGCCCGCACAGCACCTTCGGTCGGGGGTCCCGTGCGGTGGCCACGATGGCCGGCACCTCGCCGCCGGGCCCGTTCAGGTGCGGCTCGACGACGTGCAGGACGAAACCGGCGGTGACCGCGGCGTCGAAGGCGTTGCCCCCACGTTCCAGGATGCCCATCGCCGACTGGCTGGCGAGCCAGTGGGTGGAGGACACCATGCCGAAGGTGCCCTGCAACGTGGGTCGGGTGGTGAACGTCATGACAACACCTCACTGGGATCTGCGGTACGAACGTCGGGACCGGTGCCGTCCGACTGGACCAGGTGGCACGCGGCCATGCCGTCGCCGATCATCGTCTGCTCCGGCACCTCCGTCGCGCACCGGTCGAAGGCGAGCGGGCACCGGGTCCGGAACCGGCAGCCGGACGGCGGGTCGAGCGCGGACGGCAGGTCGTCGCCGAGCAGCACCGGCTGACGGTGGCGCTGACGCACCGGGTCGGCCACCGGCGCGGCGGAGAGCAGCGCCTGCGTGTACGGGTGTGCCGGCCGGGCGAAGATCCGCTCGCGGCTGCCGGTCTCGACGAGTTGACCCAGGTACATGACCGCGATGTCGTCGGCCAGGTACTCGACCGCGGAGAGGTCGTGGGTGATGAAGAGGCAGGCGAACCCGATGTCGCGTTGCAGGTCGGCGAGAAGGTTGAGCACCGACGCCTGCACTGACACGTCGAGCGCGCTGGTGGGTTCGTCCGCGATGAGCAGCATGGGCTCGGAGATCAGGGCCCGCGCGATGCTGACGCGCTGGCGTTGCCCGCCGGACAGCTCGTGGGGATAGCGACGGGCCACCTCTGCGCGCAGACCCACCCGTTCGAGTTGGGGGGCGACACGGGCGTCCCGCTCGCGCCGGGAGATCCGCTTGCCGGCCAGCCGCAGCGGTTCGGCCACGATCTCGCCCACCAGCATGCGCGGGTCCAGTGACGCGGCCGGGTCCTGGAAGACGATCGACACCGCGCCGCGATGGGGACGCAGTCGCCGTCGGGACAGGTGGGTGACGTCCGTGCCCGCGATCCGGACCGTTCCCGCCGTCGGTTCGACGAGCCGCACCACGCATCGGCCCACTGTGGACTTCCCGGAACCGCTCTCCCCCACCAGGGCCGTGACCCGGCCCCGCGGGATGGTCAGGGACACCCCGTCCACGGCACGCACCGGGCCGAAGTGCATCACCAGGTCCGCGATCTCCAGGGCGTTCGGGTGCGGCGTCATCGGTTCGCCTCCTGAGCTGCCGTCGGTGCTGTGACGCAGGGGTGCCAACAGGCCGCGACATGGTCGGCGCCACCGACGTCCTCCAACGGCGGGGCGGCCGCCCGGCACTGCTCATCCGCGGCCGGGCACCGATCCGCGAAGGTGCAGGCGTCGGGTTGGCTGGCCAGGACGGGCACCAGCCCGGGGATCTCGGTCAACCGGTCGGTGCCGGCGTGCCGGCCCGGCTGCGGTGACGCCGACAGGAGCCCGGCCGTGTACCGGTGCCGTGGGTGGGCGAACAGGTCGTCCACCGGGGCCCGTTCCACCACCCGGCCCGCGTACATGACGACGACGCGGTCCGCGATGTCGGCGATCACGCCGAGGTCGTGGGTGATGATGAGGACGCTCGTGCCGAGCCGGTCGCGCAGGTCCCGCAGCACCTGGAGGATGCCGGCCTGGACGGTGACGTCCAGCGCGGTGGTCGGCTCGTCGGCCACCAGCACCTTCGGGCCGCAGGCGACCGCCATTGCGATCATCACGCGCTGGCGCATGCCGCCGGAGAGTTGGTGCGGATAGTTGTCGACCCGCTGGGCGGCGGACGGGATACCGACGAGCGTCAACAGCTCGACGGCGCGGGCCCGCGCCGCCCGTCGGGACATCCGTTCGTGGACCTGGAGCACCTCTCCGATCTGCCGCCCGACGGTGAGCACCGGGTTCAACGACGTCATCGGCTCCTGGAAGATGTACGCGATCTCCCGGCCACGGACCCGACGCAGGTCCGACTCGCGGGCCCCGACCAGCTGGGTGCCGTCCAGGCGCACCGACCCGGTGACCCGGGCGCTGCCCGGGAGCAGCCCGGCGATGCTCATCGCGGTGACGCTCTTTCCACAACCCGACTCGCCCACCATCCCGACGATCTCTCCGGCTGCGAGGTCCAGGCTGACCGCGTCGACCGCCGAGACGGTGCCGGTCTCGGTCGGGAACGACACCGACAGGTCGCGGATCTCCAGTACGGGCGCGGAGGCGGTGGTCATCGCCGGTCTCCCTTCGGGTCGAGGGCGTCGCGCAGGGCGTCACCGAAGACGTTGAACGCCAGCGCCAGACCCATGATCACCACGCCGGGGAGGACGGCGGCCCAGGGTGCGCGGGCGGCGAACTGCTGGGCGGTGGCCAGCATGGTGCCGAGACTGGGCGCCGGGGGCTGGATGCCGAGGCCGAGGAAGGACAGCACCGCCTCGCCGAGGATCGCGGCCGGGATGGCGACAGTGGCCTGCACCAGGATCACCGAGGTCGCGTTCGGCAGGATGTGCCGGGCCAGCACCCACAGGTCGCTCGCGCCGTCCACGACGGCCGCCGCGACGAAGTCCAGCGACTTGAGGCGCAGCGTGTCCGAACGGACGACCCGGATCACCCCGGGGATCTGGGCGATGCCGATGGCCACCGCGGCGTTGCCGAGGCTGGCGCCCCGGATGGCCGCCAAACCCACCGCCATGATCAGAAACGGAAACGCCAGCAGCAGATCGGTGAAGCGCGAGATCACCGCGTCCCAGGCCCGGAAGTACCCGGCGGCAAGCCCGAGCGGCACCCCGATGACCAGCGACGTGGCCACCGCCAGGAGCCCCACCTGCAACGACGCCCGAGCGCCGAGCATGATGCGGGAGAGGACGTCCCGGCCGAGGTCGTCGGTGCCCAGCAGGTGCCCGGCGGTGCCGGGAGGCGCGAACGTACGGGCGAAGTCGGTCTGGTCGACCGAGTAGGGCGCGAGCCAGGGCGAGAGCAGCGCGATGACACCCGCCAGCGCGAGCACGACGAAGCTCGCCACGGCGAGCGGGTTGCGCCGCAGCCGTCGCAGCACCCGGGTACGCCGGGTGATGCTGGCGGTGCCGGTCTCCGCCATCGGTACGGTGAGGACGGTCATGCCGGATCTCCCGTCACCCGGATGCGTGGATCGATGACCGAGTAGAGCAGGTCCACGAAGAAGTTGATCACGATGTAGGCCGCGGCGGTGAGCAGGACGACGGCCTGGATCACCGGGTAGTCCCGTTGGAACACCGCGTCGATGGTCATCTTGCCGAAGCCCGGCAGCCCGAAGATCTGTTCGGTGACGACCGCGCCCGAGATCAGCCCACCGAGCTGGAGACCCACGACGGTCACCACCACGATGAGGCTGTTCCGCAGGGCGTGCCGGGTGATGACGGCGCGCGGTCGCAGGCCCTTTGCCTTCGCCGTGCGCACGTAGTCGGAGGAGAGTGAGTCCAGCATCGCCGACCGGGTCTGCCGCATGATGATGGCGGCCAGGCCGGTGCCGAGGATCACTGCCGGCAGGACGATGTGGTGCAGGTTGTCCACGGGGTCCTCCAGGATCGGCACGAAGCCGGAGGCGGGGAAGAGCCCGGTCGCCACGGACAGGTAGAGGATCGCGAGCAGCCCCAGCCAGAAGTGCGGCACCGACAGGCCGATCAGGGCCAGGCCGTTGGCGAGCCACTCCGCCGGACGTCCACGACGGACCGCCGCGAGCACCCCGGCGCCGACGCCGAGCGCCGCCGCGATGAGGATCGCCAGGACGGACAGCTCGACGGTCACCGGCAGGGCTGTCGTGAGCATCGACGAGACCGGCGTACCGGTGCGGATCGACACCCCGAAGTCGCCCTGCGCCATGCGCTCCACGTACTGGGCGAACTGCACGGGCAGCGGCTGGTCCAGCCCGTAGTGGCGACGGATGGCCTCCAGGGCCTCCGGCGACCGGTCCTCCCCGGCCAGGGCGAGGGCCGGGTCGCCGGGGAGCGCCCGTACGCCGACGAAGACCACGATCGTGGACAACAGCAGGGTCAGCGCCGACTGCCAGGCGCGGGTGAGCAGATATCGGGCCACGCCGGCCTACTTGCCGAAGCCGGCGAAGGCCGCCCGGATCACGCCGTCCGGGTAGACCTGAAGGCCCTGGATCTGCTTGCTGACGGCGGTCAGGTTGCGCTGCCGGTAGAGGTAGATCAAGGCGTCGTCCTGCTGGAGCAACGTGACCGCCTGCCCGTACAGCTTCCTGCGCTCGTCGACGTCGCCGGCCTGTCGGGCCTGGGTCAGCAGGGTGTCGAGCTGCGGGTTGCTGTAGCCGGCGACGTTCTGGCTGGCGCCGGTGCCGACGAAGTTCGTGATGTTGGCGTCCGGGTCGATCCGTCCGCTCCACCCCAGTTGCAGCAGCTCGAAGTTGCCACGGTCCTGCTCGTCGAGGAGCGACGAGTACTCCACCGGGTTGATCTTCAGGTCGAATCCGCCGTCCTTGACCATGGACTGCAACGCCTGCGCCAGACGCAGGGTGTCGGGGGTGTTCGAGGCGAGCATCGTCACCGTGTACGGCGTCTGCACACCGGCCTCGGCCAGCAACTGCTTGGCCTTGGCGGGGTCGTGCGCCGGGCAGGTCTGCGCCTCGGGGGACGAGAACGTGCTCGCGGGCGAGATCGGGGAGCAGGCGGCGGCGTGCAGACCGTTGAAGACCGCGTCGACCAGGGCCTTGCGGTCGATGGCGTGCTCGAAGGCCTGCCGCACCTTGGCGTTCTGGGCGAGGGGGCGGTTGATGGGCTTGGGGGCGGTGCCGACGCCGTCGACGTTGCCGACGTTGATGGTCAGACCCTGGTAGCCGAGGGACTGCGACTGGAGGACGGAAACCGCCGAGTCCTGCCGGAGCGAGGCGACGTCCTGGGTGGAGACCGAGTCGGCGACCTGCGCGTCGCCGGAGCGCAGGTTGGCGGCGCGGATGCTGGCGTCGGTGAGGATCCGCCACGAGATGGCGTCCAGGTGCACCTTGCTCGCGTCGTAGTAGTTCGGGTCCCGTACCACCTCGATGGAGTTCTGCGGCACCCGCTTCGCGAACTTGAAGGGGCCGACGCAGACCGGCGCCGAGGCGAAGTCGTCACCCAGGGTCCGCAGCGCCTGCGCACTCATGATCATGCCGGCCCGGTCGGCGAGGGCCCCGAGCAGCGGGGCGAACGGCTGCTTCAGCCGCAGGACGACGGTCTGCGCGTCCGGGGTGTCGACGCCGTCGATGGGGCCGAGTTCGCTCTTGCGCGCCGACCGGGCGTTGGTGAGGTGGCGTTGCAGGGTGGCCTTCACCGCGGCCGAGTCGAACGCCGTGCCGTCCGCGAAGCGCACGCCGGGCCGCAGCGGAATGGTCACCGTCCGGCCGTCGCCGCTCGTGGTGGGCAGGGCCGTCGCGAGCTGCGGTACGACCTGCGCCTGCTCGTTGACGTCGTAGAGCTTCTGGCACATGGCCTGGAAGACGTAGCGGGAGTAGAGGCTTCTCGACAGCGTCGGGTCCAGCGCGTCGGGCTCGGCGGAGAGGGCGATGACCAGCTTGCCGCCCTGCTTCACGGCGGCGGGGTCGGCGGGCGTACCGAAGGAATCCTGGCCCGCCGACTGGTCGCCGCCGGACGGGTCGCCGCCGTCGTTGTTCGACACCGGTGAGCAGGCGACGACAGTGCAGACGACGGCGGCCGCCGCCACCGCGGCCCGGAGCACCCGGCTGCGGGGCAGGTTCGTGTCGCGGACGGAGAGGTTCGTCATGGAGAGCTCCTCAAGTGGGCGATTCGGGGAGCGTATGTTGTATACGATGACCGCCGCAAGACCTCCGTGAGTGGCTCGTCAGCCACCCCGGGCGCCCTGAACGGGCCGGCCGGCGATCAGCTCGCGGGCCGAGTCCGGCCGCCCCGAACCAGGCTGAGCAGGACGACCAGCGCGAGCACCGCCACCACCGCGCTGAACACCTCGCCGGCCGGGCGCAGACCGATCGTCTGGATCAGCAGACCGACCCCGACCGCGGGCACACCGAGCATGGCGAACAGAATGGCGAAGAAGGTCGACACCGCCTCGGCCCGGTGCTGCGGTTCGGTCTTCATCGTGATCGTCGCGATGCCGTCGCCGACCGCCACCCCGGACGCGACGCCGATGACCGCCGCGCTGGTGAGCAGCGTCGCCAGCAACGCCATCGACATGCTGAACGCGAGCAGGCCCGCCCCCACTACCAGGCCGGCGCAGGCGCTGGCCAGCGCGGCGCGCGAGGACAGCACGCGGGTCAGCAGCTGACCGAACGCCGCACCGGTGAACGCCACGAAGACCACCAGCGCGGCCAGGGTGTGTGAGGTCTCGTGCAGGACCATGCCGAGGAACAGCCCGCTCACCGACGTGAGCACCCCGAGGGCGGCGAAACCCGCGCCGGCGGTGATCGCCGAGCGGATGAAGGCGCCGCGGATGGTCGCCGGCACGTGCAACCGCTGCACCCGCAGGGTCACCGGCGAACGTTCCCGGACCGTCTCCGGCACCCCGCGCAGCGCGATGATCGCGATCACCGCCAGGACCAGCACGATCACCCAGGGCAGCCGGAGCGGTTCGGGTGCCACGTCCGACACGATCCCGGACAGCAGGGTGCCGGTGGCCAGGCCGCCCAGGTTCGCGAAGATCGACACGGTGGCGGCACGCTTCGGGTGCCGAGGGTCGATCAGCTCCGCCAACGCCGCTGTCGCCGTACCGATGATCAGTGCGGCGGACAGCCCGGCGAGGATCCGACCCACGATGATCATCGCCAGGTCCACGGCGGCGAGGAACACGGCGTCGGCGGCGACCGAGAGCAGCAGCGCGATGAGGATGACCGGACGTCGGCCGATCTGGTCGGAGAGCCGACCGAAGACCAGCAGCCCGACCACGACTCCCAGCGCGTACAGCGCGTAGACCACGGTCACGGTCAACGACGAGAAGCCGAACTCCAACTCGTAGAGCGGGTAGAGCGGCGTCGGCACGGTGGTGCCCACGAGCGTGATCCAGAAAGCGAACGCGACCCGTACCGCCCCGGACGTGGAACCGGACCGTGTCACACGTACAGCATGAATCTCGGTCCCGAGCCGAGGTGCGGTAACCGACCTAAACGCCCGCATCAGGTGGCAGCGCACGAGCCACGGTGGGAAGCGGCGCGCACGGCGCCGCTTCCCACCGCGTACTCCTAGGAGTTGTAGGCCTGCGCGGTCACCGTGACCTGGCGGGCGAGGCCCGACCGGGCCGGCCAGGAGATCCGCACCTCGCGGCTCTCCCCCGGCAGGAGCCAGAAGTAGTTGTCGTCGTAGCGGACCGGCAGGACCCGCTCACCGCGCTGGTCGCGTACGGCGAGCCGCACCAAGGCGGCGACCGTACGACCCTGGTTGCGGACCGTCGTGGTGACGGTGTTGCGCCCGTCCACGACGCGTACGGTGCTCGACGACGTCGACAGTCGGGTGCTCGGCACGTCGTTGAGCGCCCGCAACTGCTCAGCCTTGTCGTAGCGCCAGTAGGTGTTTTCCGCGAGCAGCCGGTCCCGGCTGTCCCGCAACTCCAGTCGCACCAGGTGCAGCCCGCCGCCGTCCGGCGCGGCGAGCGGGAAGACCGCCGTGGTGGCCGAGCGGGCCACGTCCACCCGCTGACGCTGGGGCGAACCCAGCGACCGGCCGCTCAGGTCGTAGCGTCGGGCGCTGACCGTGACCCCGCTGAGCGGGGCGGCGGTGTGGTTGACCACCCGGACCTGCCAGGTGCCCGGGTCGGCCTGGACGTGCACCGGCTCGCACCCCTTGCGAGCGCCGTAGTAGGCGCCGTTCACGTCGAGGTCGTAGTCGTAGGTCTGCCAGACCGTGCTGTGCCACGCCGGGTGCGACATCCACAGCAGCAGGCCGGTGGCGTCCTGCCACAGGTTGGCGTTCCACGCCTCGAACATGGCGCGGTGGCTCTCGTAGTTGACGAACTGCGCCCGGGTGGCGAACTCGTCGAGCGAGTCGGACTCACCGAGCCGCGCGTCGATCGCCGCCTGGTACGTGCCGACGCGCTGGTTACCGATGGTCGACCAGTCGTGGTAGTTCCACACCTCACCGATCGGCCACTCCGGCGCGTCACCGACGAGGTTGCGCATGCTCTCGACCACCGACACCACCGGCATGCCGATCTCGGTGTGAAAACCGAACGCGCCAGTGTCGTAGGTGTTCCTGTTGTTGTACGTCGCCGGCTCCACCCAGTGGTAGGGGCCGTGGCCGCTGACGATACCGCCGGCCGAGTTGGGGATGTAGAGGATCTCCGGGTGCTCGGTGGCCGCGGCCTGCTTGAGACCGGCATCCACGATCGGCGGCGGGTCACCCTCGTTCGCGCCACACCACACCACGATGCTCGGGTGGTGGCGGAACCGCCGGATCGTGTCGGCGGCGATGTCGACGTAGCCGGGTGGGTTGGGCAGGAACGCGCCCGCCTGCCAGAAGTCGTTCCACACCAGGATGCCCTGCTCGTCGCAGGCCTGGTACAGCTCCTCGCGGTTGCTGCTGCCGAGCCAGTTGCGGATCATCGTGAAGTTCATGTCGCGGTGCATCTCGACCGTGTCGGCCAGGCGGTCGGGCAGCACCCGACGTAACAGCTCGTCCCAGCCCCAGTTGCCGCCCCGGGCGAACACCGGCACACCGTTCACGCTGATCTTGAGCTGGGTGACGGCGTTGCTGACCGACTTCACGTCGGTCCACCGCTGCCCGTCGTCCGAGACCTGGATGACGAAGTCGCGGGCGTACGCCTGCTCCCAGACAATGGTGACCTGGTCGAAGCTGACCGGAGCGCCGAGGTCGACCTGGATCCACTGGTCGTCCTCGAACTTCGACGACCAGCGGGTCCGGGGGTTGCCGTCGACGGCCCGGTCCGGGCCGTTCGAGTCGCTGTCGGACGACGACGCGGTGGCGGTCCGGCGCAGCGCCAGGTCGACGTCCGGCTCGGCCTGGCGCTGCACCGAGAGCCCCCACATGGACACGCCCCACGAGGTCACCCGCGCGCCGGTCTGGATGCGCAGGTGCTGTGCGGTCTGGCTGGCGAACGTCTCGACCTGGGTGGCGCGGCTGCCCAGCGGGGTGTCGTTGCTGACCGACGTCACGTCGTTCCAGGCGTCCCCGTCGGCGGAGACCTGGACGCGGTAGTCCAGCGCGTACGCCTGCTCCCACACGATGGTGACCCGGTCGAAGTCGACCGCCGCGCCGAGGTCGACCTGGATCCACTGGTCGTCCTCGGCCTGCGAGGCCCAGCGGGTCGCCGCGTCGCCGTCGACGGCCTTGCCGGGACCGTTGCCGTCGTTCTCCGAGGACGACGCGCTGGCGTCGCGGCGCAGGGCGAGATCCGGGCCGGTGCCGTCGGCCACCGACAGCGAGAACATCGAGATGCCCCAACCGGTGGCGCGCTGGCCGGCCTGGATGCGCACGTGCCGGGCGTGCTGCCGGTCGAACGTGACCGTCTGGGTCGCCGCGCCGTCGACGAACTCCAGGGCGGGCTTGCCGGGCGGCGAGATGACGATCGGCTGGTGCCAGTCGTAGGCGAACTCGCGGACACCGAAGCGGAGCGCACGCCGGTCGCTGACCGAGCGCTTCACGGTGGCGGTGAGCGTGAGGTCGTACAGGTGGGGGTCGCCGTAGCCGTTGGGCCACCAGAGCCGGGGGTTGCGCAGCCGCAGCGCGCGGAAGCGCTCCGGTGTGAAGGTGACGGTGGTGCTCCCGCCTGCGGGAACGGTCACGGTGGACTCGACGCGTACCTTGTCGAACTCCGCGCGGACGGTGACCGTGGTGGCGCTGGTCGCCGCGTTACGGACCGGCACCCGGATGGTGACCTCGGCGGTGTCGCTGCCGGGCAGGTCGGGCAGCGTGGTCTGCACGTGCGGGTCGCCGATGACGACGGCGCCGGTGCTGCGTAGGCGGACGTGGTCCCAGAGGCCGGTGACCCGGTCACGGACGGCCGGCATCCAGTCCCACCCCGACACCGCCAGGTAGGTCGGCGCGTCAAGGTAGTGGTGGGCCGACTGGAGGAAGGTACGACCGTCGGGGCCCTTGTCGCCGGGCGTGCCCGGGTGCGGCATCGGGGTGACCCGGACGGCGAGGACGTGCTCGCCACGGTGACCGGCCAACGCGTCGGTGATGTCGAAGGCCGCCCGCGCGAACGGGTGCTTGACGCTGCCGACCTGCACGCCGTTGACCCAGGCGGTCGCCTCGTGGTTGATCCCGTCGAACTCCAGCCAGATCCGTCGGCCGGCCGAGGTGTCCAGGTCGCGCGGCAGCCGCAGCGCGCGCCGGTACCACCACGTGTGCCGGGACAGCGCCTCCGGGATGCGCATGTTGTTGAAGCCGGCCACCGGGTCGGGCAGGTGGCCCTGCTCGACCAGGGTGCCCAGCACGGTGCCGGGCACCGTCGCCGGCAGCCAGGACCGGACGTCGACGCCGGCACGGGAGAGCTCGGCGCCGTCGACAGTGCCGGCGAAGTCGTCCATCGTCAACGACCAGCCCGACTCCAGCGGCACCGTGCCGTCGGCGGCGACCCTCAGCTCGGGTGCCGAGCCGGTGTTGCCGCCCTCCCAACTGGTCCAGCCCTCGGCCTTCGGCCGGCCGGCCAGCGGTACGCCGTAGACCTGGAAGCCGTTGAGGCCCACCGGGTTGCTGTTCGAGCGCTTCGTGGCGGTCATCCGGATCCACCGGGCGGTGACCGGCTCGGGCAGCTTGATGGTCTGCGTGCCGCCCTGGCCCTCGCTGGTCTCGTACACCGACCGCCAGGCACGGCCGTCGGTGGAGACCTCGATCCGGTACGCCGTCGCGGCGCTGGAGAGAATCTCGTCACCGTCGGTGTCGGTGTAGTTGCCGTCGAACGGCCCGTCGGTGAGCGTGGCCTCGAAGACCAGGGAGACGGCCTCGATCCGGCACAGAGCCTGGAGGTCCACCGAAATCCACTGTGGGTCGCCGTTGGCGGCGCGCCATCCACTCCCCCGGACGCCGACCTGCGGCAGGCCGTCCACGGCGAAGGTGGCCGGCGTCGGCGCGTAGTCGGTCGAGGAGACCGCCACCGGGCGGTACCGGGCCAGGTCGGTGGCGGTGGGGGTCGGCGCCGGCACGGCGGCGGACGCGAGGGCGTCCGGGAGGGCTGCGGTCACCCCGACCGACGCCAGCAGCGTCGCGCCGGCGGAGAGGAAGGTACGCCGTGAGACCGGCGATGGCTCGGACATCTTGCCTCCAGAAATGACAACGTTGTCAGGTGGCGGGGGTCTGTGACAACGTTGTCAGATGGTGGCCCGATGTTTCCCGAGAGTCAAGGGTCCGACTCCATCGTGATTCCCCGAACACGCTCCGCAGCTGTTCCACTTCGGACATCGACGCCCGGCGGTCAGCCGCTGTCACTCCGAGGGCGGGCTTCCACGCGGCCTTCACCGGCGCGGACGTCTTCCTGATCACCCTGGTCGTCGCGGTCGTCGTGGCCGTCGCGGGTCGCCGCCGGTCGCCGCGCCGCCCGGCTCGTCGCTCTCCCCACCCCTTGACCGTCGCTCGCGGCGCAGCCGGTGTTCGCGAGGGTTACGCGCGTGCGGTGCCGCTTGGGTTCGACGCGCGCGGTGCCGCTTAGGTTCGACGCGCGCGGTGCCGCTTGGGTTTGGCGCGCGCGGAGTCGCAAGGTTTACGCATGTGCGGAGCTGCGAAGGTGCAGGGCTTCGGGACAGGGGCGTGCGGGCTACCGGACCCGGGCTACGGGGTTGACGGGTTGCCTTTGGAGCTGATGCCGCAAACGAATCAGACCGATCGCCTGCCGCTTCTGCCTCCGGCCCTCAGCCCCCAGCCCTCCCCCTACCAGCCCCAGCCCTCACCCCTCAATCCTCCACCCCTCAGCCCTCCGTCCCTCCGTCCCTCACCCCTCACCCCTCACCCCTCAGCCCTCAGCCCTCAGCCTCCAGCCCCAGCCCCAGCCCTCCAGCCCTCGGGCCGAAGAGCTCCAGCCCGAAGCCTCAGCCCGAGGCGCCGCCTGCTCGATGATGTCGCAAACGATTCAGCTCCAAAGGCGCCGACCAACACCTCCCCACCCCGACGCGGAGGCCGCCGACGAGGGCTGGACGCCGCAGTGCACCGAGCACCTGGCCGCGGATCGGAGGTCACACGGCGGCAGACCCCGTTGACGCAGCGACTGCCGGAAGGTCGACGAGGCGTGCAGCCGTACCCGTGATCGTGGCGGCACCGCCGACGGCCGGGAAGCGACCGCGGCGCTGGTGGACCACCTGGCCCGGTGACGGCCGCACGGACCGCGCGGTCAGCTCGCCGGGCCGGTCTCACGGCGCTCGGGATCCCGAGGGTGGTACTCGGGGCGAAGCTTCGCGCTCGCGAACGCCGACTTCACCGCCGCCGAGAGCGCGGTGATGTCGTACGCGCCGTGGTGTCGCCGGCCGTTGATGAAGAAGGTCGGGGTGCCGGTGACGCCGCTGAGGTCGGCCGAGTCGACGTCCTCGGCGATCCGGTCCACGCCCATCCGCTTCACCATGTGCTCCCGGAACCCGTCCAGGTCCAGGCCGAGCTGTTCGGCGTAACCGAGCACGTCAGTAGGGTTGAGAGCGTCCTGGTGGGCGAGCAGCAGGTCGTGCATCTCCCAGAACGCGCCCTGCTCCCCCGCCGCCTCGGCGGCCTCGGCGGCGAGTTGGGCATGCGGGTGGACGTCGGTGAGCGGCAGGTGCCGCCAGACGTACCGGATGTTGGCGAAGTCCGCCAGCAGCTCTCGGACCACCGGCTCGGCCTGCCCGCAGTAGGGGCACTCGAAGTCGCCGTACTCGACCACCGTCACCGGCGCCTCGAGCGACCCCCGCATGTGGTCGCGATCCGCGTCGACCGGCAGCATCAGGTCGACGATCCCCTCGGTGACGCCCAGCAGCGCGCGGGTCCGCCGCGCCGGCGAGAGCCGTCCGACGGAGCGGAACACGATCCAGGTGACGAGGGACGCGCCGAGCGTCGCCACGAGGATGCCGAACTTCGCCTCGTCCAGGGCCGGGCCGCTCAGGGCATGGGTGGCGATCAGGAGTGCGACGGTGAAGCCGATGCCGGAGATCGTGCCGACCCCCGCGACGGCAACCCAACCGACGGGTGGCCGGAACCGGTTGCCGCTGAGCCGGGTCAGCAGCCACGCGGTGACCACGATCCCGGCCGGCTTGCCGACGACGTACGCGACCACGACCCCCAGCGTGACCGGGGAGGTCACCGCCCTGGCCAGCAGGTCGCCGTCGATCACGATGCCGACGTTGGCCAGCGCGAACAGTGGCACCACCACGTAGCTCGCCAACGGGTGGTAGAGCGTCTGCAACCGTTCGTTGGGCGACAGCGCCGCGGTGAGCCCGGCGTGGGCCATCCGGGCGAGTTGCGGGGTGGGTTGTTCCCGGAAGAGGCGGAACTGGTCGCTGGCCCGCTGCAGGTCACCTCGGTCGGGAGCGTAGGCGTAGGTCAGCAACCCCATCACCAGACCCACGGCGACCGGGTCGACACCGGACATCGAGACGGCGAGCCAGGCCGCCACCCCGAGCAGCGCGAAGACCGGGCCGAACCGAACCCCGCAGCCCCGGACGACCAGTACGACGCCGAAGATCGCCGCCGCGACGATCAGCGCCGTCGGTGAGGGGTGGTGCGGATACGCGATGGCCAGCACCGCGATCGCCACCACATCGTCGACGACGGCGACGGTCAGCAGGAAACCCCGCAGCCGTTCCGAGAAGCGTGGCCCGAAGACGGCCAGCGCGCCGAGCGCGAGCGCCGTGTCGGTGGCCATCACCGCACCCCACCCCGCCGCGGTGGTGTGCCCGGCGTTGATGGCGAGGTAGATCGCGATCGGCACGAGCATGCCGCCGACCCCGGCCAGCAGCGGCAACGCCAGGCGACGCCGCTCCCGCAACTCACCGATGTCGAACTCGCGGCGCAACTCCAGCCCCGCGACCAGGAAGAAGAACGTCATCAGGCCGCTGTTGATCCAGGTACGCACGTCATGCGCCACCTGCCAGTCGCCGAGCCGGACCGACAAGGAGGTGTTCCAGACCGACTCGTACGACGATGCGCTGAGGTTCGCCCAGACGAGAGCCGCCACCGCGGCGATCACCACCACCCGCGCGCCGCCGGTCTCGGTACGCAGGAACGAGCGCAGCGGGGCGTTGAACCGCCTGTCCCAGACGGTCCGGCTGGTCCAGCCCCGGGGCGTGTTGTCGCTCGTCACGGGAACAATCTTCGTCGACCTGACCGTCACGTGGTTCGGATTGCTACTCCTCCTCCGCGAAGACGACAGCGCGGCGCTGGCGGATCGTCGGCAGGACGGCGACGACGAGCGCGACGAGCGCCAGGACCAGCAGCGCGGCGGAGATCGGCCGGGTCACGAAGACCGACGGGTCGCCGCGGGAGATGATGAGCGCCCGACGCAGGTTCTCCTCCAGCAGCGGGCCGAGGACGAAGCCGAGCAGCAGGGGCGCCGGCTCGCACCCGCACTTGATCAGGACGTAGCCCAGGATCCCGAAGAACGCGATGGCGTAGACGTCGTACGCGTTGGAGTTCAGTGAGTAGGTGCCGATCGCCGCGAACAGGATGATCATCGGGAAGAGCACCTGGTACGGGATGCGCAGCATGCGCACCCAGAGGCCGATCAGCGGCAGGTTCAGCAGCAGCAGGAGCACGTTGCCGATCCACATCGACGCGATCAGGCCCCAGAACAGCGCCGGCTCGTCGTTGATGACGTTCGGGCCCGGGGTGATGCCGTGGACGATGAACGCGCCGATCATCAGCGCCATCACCGGGTGGGCGGGCAGGCCCAGGGTGAGCAGCGGGATGAACGACGTCTGCGCGGCGGCGTTGTTCGCCGACTCGGGGCCGGCGACACCCTCGATCGCGCCCCGTCCGAACTCCTGCGGCCGCTTCGAGATGCGCTTCTCGACCGCGTACGAGGTGAACGAGGCGAGCACGTGGCCGCCGCCGGGCAGGACACCGAGCGCGGC
This sequence comes from Micromonospora arida, assembly GCF_042873195.1. NCBI lineage: Bacteria > Bacillati > Actinomycetota > Actinomycetes > Micromonosporales > Micromonosporaceae > Micromonospora > Micromonospora arida. The sequence goes on from NZ_JBIALC010000001.1 coordinate 969,016, forward strand.
GCCGAGACCGGTGCCCCGCAGGATCGGGGCGATGATCCGACGTCGGTCCTCACGGGTGGGCCAGAGGTTGGTCACCTTGCTGACGATCGCCGTACGGGTCTGCTCGTTCTCCAGGTTGCGCAGGATCTCGGCCACCCCGAACAGGCCCACGGCGACCGACACGAAGTCGATGCCGCCGTACAGCTCGCGCTGCTCGAACACGAAGCGGGGCGTTCCGGTGTAGATGTCCTGGCCGACAGTGCCGAGCAGCACGCCGAGCGCGATCATCGCCAGTGCCTTGAGCGCCGTGCCCCGCGCCAGCGCGATGGACACGATCAGGCCGAACAGCACGAGTGAGAAGTAGTCGGCCGGGCCGAACTTCAACGCGACACTGGCCAGGGGCGGGGCCGCGGCGGCCAGCGCCACGGTGGCGACCGTACCCGCGACGAAGGACCCGATCGCCGCGGCCGCCAAGGCGGGGCCGGCCCGGCCCTGGCGGGCCATCTCGTGCCCGTCCAGCGCGGTGACCGCCGCGGACGACTCACCGGGCAGATTGATCAGAATGGCTGTCGTCGAGCCGCCGTACTGTGCGCCGTAGTAGATGCCGGCCAGCATGATCAGCGCGGTGACCGGCTCGAAGCTGAACGTGATCGGCAGCAGCATCGCCACCGTGGCCGTGGGCCCGATGCCGGGCAGCACGCCGACCGCGGTCCCGAGCAACACTCCCACGAAGCAGTAGAGGACGTTCTGGACCAGCAGGGCCGTCGAGAAGCCCAACGCGAGGTTGTCGAGGAGTTCCATGCCTCAATCCGGATGCCGCGTCAGAGGCCCAGCCAGGGGCCCCACAGCGGGATCCGCAGCTGAAGTCCGACGACGAAGATGAGCGTGCTGGCCACGGTCAGCCCGGCGGCCACGGCCACCGCCGTGAGCAGCCGTACGCGTGCGCTGGCCAGGGTGGTGAGCAGTGCGGTCACCGCCGTCGTCGGTACGAACCCGAGTCGCCGGATGGTGAACCCGAAGAACAGGACCGCGAGCACGATGACGGCGACCGCCCGCCACGGGATCGGCCCGAACGAGATCACCTCACCGGCGATGAGGCCCTTGCCGGCGATCGCCAGGCCCAGGGCGACCACGGCCGCGCCGACCAGCAGCGGGAAGGCACCGGGGCCCATCCGTGTCGGGGTGCCCAGCTCGTAGCCGAGCGCCCCCACCACGAATGCGCCACCGATCAGGACGAAGATCCCCCCGGCGAGGACGTCCGGGAACGACCGACGGCGCTCCACCTCAGGAGACCTTGACCCCGGAGTCGGCAATGATCTTCGCCCAGGTGCCGAGCTGCTCGTCGAGCTTCGCCCTGTGCGCGTCCGGGGTCGCGTCCTGAGCCGGCACCGGCGCGGTGCCCAGCTTGGCCATCTGGTCGATGACCCCCTGGTCGGCCAGCGCCACCTTCAACGCCTCGGACAGCTTCTGGACGATCTCCTGCGGCGTGTCGGCCGGAACGTAGAGACCGTGCCACACGCTGACCTTCAACTGCGGCAACCCGGCCTCCGTGGTGGTGGGCAGGTCGGGAAGGCTCTTCACCCGCTCGGGCGTGGTGACCGCGTACGCCTTCACCTTTCCCGCGGCGATCTGGCCGCTGGTGTTTGTCGTCTGGTCGCACATGAAGTCGACCTGGCCGCCGACGAGGTCGGTCAGCGCGGGACCGGTGCCCTGGTACGGAACCTCCTGGAGCTTCACACCGGTGGTGCTCTGGAACAGCAGGCCGCACAGGTGCGACGCGGCGCCGATACCGGCGTTGGCCAGCGTGACCTTGTTGGCGTTCGCCTTCACGTGGGTCACCAGGTCCTGGAGGGTCGTGGGCGCGAAGTCCTTACGAGCGACGATCGTCATCGGTACCTCGGTGACGAGCCCGACCGTCTCGAAGTCCTCCAGGGGCTTGTAGCCGAGGCTCTTGTAGAGGGCGGGCGCCGTCGACATGCCGATGTGGTGCATGAGCACTGTGTAGCCGTCCGGCTTGGCCCGCGCGACATCGCCGGCGCCGACAGTGCCGCCGGCACCCTCGACGTTCTGGACGACGATCTTGCCGCCGAGCTTCGCGGCCATCGGCCCGGCGATCATCCGGGTGACCGTGTCCGTCGGGCCACCCGCGCTGAACGGCACGACGATCGTGATGTTCTCGTCCGGGTAATTCGCGGCGTCCCCTCCGCCGGCGGCACCCCCGTTACCCGAACAGGCGGTGGCGAGCGCGACGACACCGATCGCGGCGATCATCCGCGCGGTGGCCCGGTACCTGCTGGTCGTTCGCATACGGCAACCTCCCCATCAACGCATGGACATCCTTCGGCGCGTTAGTGGCCCCTAGTCTCGGCTGGTCGGGGCCCGGATGGTGTCAGAAAAATCCCAAGAACCGGGCCGGCACGAGCACCGATCCGGGCCGTACAATTCGCCGGTATGCGGATAACCGTCATCGAGGATGACGACCGCGTGGCGCGGGGTCTGGTGACCGTCCTGACCCAGGCGGGCTTCGAGGTTCACCGCGTCGCCACCGCCGCGGAGGCCGAGCGCGCCGCGCCGTCCGACGTGGTCCTCGTCGACCTGGGTCTCCCCGACGGCGACGGGCTCGACGTGATCCGCAAGCTACGTGACCACCCGCAGACCGCCGTCATCGCGGTGACCGCGCGATCCGAGGAGCACGAACGGGTTCGTGGCCTGCGCGCCGGCGCTGACGACTACATCGTCAAACCGTTCGGCATCCCCGAGTTGCTCGCCCGGATCGACGCCGTCCTGCGGCGCACCCGGGCCGCTCGCGCTCTCGGCCAGACCGACGAGCCGCTCGTCCTCGGGCCGATGCGGATCGGCGTCGGCACCCGCGAGGTCACCGTCGACGGCGCACTCGTGCCGTTGACCCGCAAGGAGTTCGAACTGCTCCTGCTCCTGGCCCGGCGGGCGCCCAACGTGGTCAGCCGCGACGTCATCCTCGACCAGATCTGGGGCGCGTCCTGGGAGTCGTCCAGCCGCACCCTGGACACCCACATCGCGGCGCTGCGGCACAAGTTGGGGCCGGACGTGGTCATCCGGACCATCCACGGCGTCGGCTATCGGCTGCTGGCCGACCAGCCGGAGCTGATCGGCTGACCGCGTGCACCGCCGGCTGCTCGTCGTCCTGGTCCCCCTCGCGGTGCTGCTCGTCGCGGCGCTCGGGGTGCCGCTCAGCATCACCGTGGCCGAACGCGAGATGCAGGAGACGTACGTCAACCGTCTGGGCGACGTCGGCCGGTTCGCCTCACTGGCCGAGACCGCGCTCTCGACGGGCCGCACCGAGGCGTTACAGCAGGAGCTGACGCGGTACCACGAGCTCTACGGCATCCCGGTCGCGCTGATCGACACGTCGGGAGCGGTGCTGCTCGGAGCCGCCGACGCGTACCAGAAGGCAGCGCGCGCCGAGGCGGCGTTGCCCCGGATCGTCACCGCGGCGCTTGCCGGCGCGCGCTCCGAACCGTCCTGGGAGTGGGCGCCGTGGGACGACTCCGCACTCGTCGTGGCGGAGCCGGTCGGCCGGGACAGTGAGGTCGTGGGCGCCGTCGTGACCATCTCCGACCTGTCCCGGACGCGCGAGCTCATCCTCGTACGCTGGGCCCGGCTGGCCGGGCTCGGGCTGCTGCCGTTGCTCGCGCTGACGGCCGTCGCCTGGCCGGTGTCGGCGTGGGTGCTGCGGCCGGTGCGGAAACTCGACGCGGCGACCTCGCGGATCTCCGAGGGCGACCTGACCATCCGGGCCGACGCCGAGGCCGGCCCCATCGAGCTGCGGCGGCTGGCACGTTCGTTCAACACCATGATGGACGCCGTCGAGAACGCCGCCCAGCGGCAGCGCGCGTTCGTCTCCGACGCGTCACACCAGTTACGCAACCCGTTGACCAGCCTCCGGCTCGCCGTGGAGAGCCTCGCACCACACCTGCGGTCCGACGGCGACGGGCAGCAGGCGTACGACGTCGCCGTCGACGAGCTGAAGGCGATGCAGCGGATGCTGAACTCGCTCCAGGCCAGCGCGCGGATGGAGAGCCTGCGGACGGCGTCGCCGGTGGACCTCGACGAGGTGCTGGCAACCCGGGTGGACCGGTGGCGGGCCCTGACCGCCACGGCCGGGCAGACCCTGGCTGTCGACGTACCCCCGGGGTTGCGGTTGCTGGAGCCGCCCGGCGGGCTCGGCAGCATCCTGGACGAACTGATCAGCAACGCGTTGCGGCTGTCCGACGCGCAGGTCGTGGAGGTGATCGCGCAGGTGGCTTCCGCCGGCGCGGTGGTCACCGTCGCCGTCCGCGACGACGGCCAGGGCATCGACGTGTCCGAGCGGGCCCAGGCGTTGCAACGGTTCTGGCGCTCACCTCGGCACCAGAACGTGCCAGGGACCGGGCTGGGCCTGGCGATCTGCGCCGACCTCATCGGGGCGGCCGGGGGTCAGCTGCGGCTGGAGGAGGGCCTGCAGCGTCCGGACGGGTCCGGGAACGGGCTCGCCGCGGTGGTGATGTTGCCGGTCGCGCCCGCGTCGGCGCCGGTCTGATGTGGTCCCGGGTCAGCGTTTGCGGTCGCGGAACCAGGCCGCCGCGCCCGGATGGAGCGGGACCGACGCGGTGGAGATTCCGGTACGCACGTTGATCTGCCACGCCTCCGGAAGGGCCTCGGCACCCTCACGACCATCGGAGGTGATCGCCCCGGTGTGCCGGAAGACCGTGTCGGTGATGGCGTAGACGAGGTTGTCAGGCAGGTCGTCGCGCGCCAGCAGCACGTTCGGTACGGCGACGGTACGGGTCGCCGGGACACCGGCGTAGGCGGCCGCGTGGATCATGGCCGGCGCGTAGGGACCGGGGTACGCCGTGAAGAGCCCGTCCGCCTGCGCATCCAACGGGATCAACCGGATCGGGTGCCGCTGCGCCAGCTCGGTGATCGCGGGCGTCGGAACGCCGGTGAGCGAGAACATCGCGTCGATCGTGCCGTCGCGCAGCGCTCCTGCCGACCCGGCCTGGCTGAGGTTCCAGCCGTCGGCTTTTAGCGGGCCGAGCTTCAGGACCCGCAACGACGTGAACTCCGTGCCGGAGTCGTGCGCCCCGAGAGACACCCGCTTGCCCTCAAGGTCCCGAAACTCGCCGATCGCCGAACCGGCCATGACCACGAGATGCAGGTGACTGTCGTAGAGCCGGCAGATCGCCGAGAGCCCTCCGGGCGCGCTGCCGTCGCTGGTGATCAGCGCGTCCAGGCTGGTCAGCCCCAGGTGCACCTCGCCGGCCCGCAGCATCCGGATGTTGTCGGTGGACGCCCCACTCGGCACAGTGGTAACCGTGGCACCCGGCACCTGCTCGGAGATGTGCTCGGCCAGCGCCCCGCCGATCCGTCGGTAGACCGCCCCCGCCGGCCCGGTAGCCAGTCGCAGGTGGACCGGGTCCGCCTCCGGCCGCCGCGAACAGCCAACGAGCAGCCCGCCGCCGGCCAGCAGCACCGCCCGCCGACTGAACCGCGTCATGCCGAAATGATACGGACGCCGCCCCCTGCCGCGCCGATCTTGCAGTTTCGGTCGTCGAGATGCGGGACTGTGCGTCATTTGTCGCGACAGCAAGTGCAAGATCGCGCGGAGCGGGCGGCCCCGTTGACCACCCTGAGGGGGCATGCACGCAGCGCCACCGGTTGGTAGCGTGCCGGTGATGTCGCCGGTTGCCGCCGGCAGTGGTCCCCTGGGGAGGGTCGACATGTGGGCGGACGACGCTGCGCTCGACGCGGCGGAGCGCCGGCTCGACGAGTGGGAGACGTCGCTCGCCGAGCGGGCGAATCGCGCCAAGGCTCTGTCGGCGACGATGCGGGAATTGACCGGCACCGCCCACGACGTCGATCGGACTGTCGACGTCACCGTCGACTCGAACGGCCTGCTGATCGACCTGCGGCTCGACGAGCGCATCCGGCAACAACCCGCGGCGCACACCGCCCGGCAGATCCTGGACACCACCAATGCCGCACGCGCCGACCTGCTCCGACAGGTCAGCGACGCAGCCACGCAGTCATTTGGCGACGACGCGAGCGCCCAGGCCATCATCGACTCGTACCGCAGCCGGCTTCTCCCCGACCAGGGACCGAACGATGCCCGCCGGTGACGGCATCCAGGTCGACCCGGACGACCTGACCACCCACGCCGCACGCCTCGATCGCTGCGCTGCCAGCCTCGACACCGCCCAGCAGGCAGGCCAGCACGTCCGGCTGGGCACCGACGCCTACGGACAACTCTGCGCGATGATGCCAGTGTTGCTCGACGGCCTGCAGCGAACCCTGGTCGACGGCATCGGCGCCGCCGCCACATCCGTGCGGGACACCGCCGGCAAGCTCCGGGTCGGAGCGGACCGCTACCGAAGCTCCGACGCCCAAGCCAAACAGCTACTCGACAGGGTGCGACAGCGCTCGTGACGTCGAACCCGCTCGTCGCCGCCGCTGCGGACACCCCGCCGAGCGCCTGGGCGGGCGTGTGGATCTGCGAGGACATCGAACTCATCGCCCAGGGCGTCCGCAACGGCAGTTGGATCGACGGCAGCCTCGGCGTCGTGAGCGCCAGCCTGGACGCCCTCGCCCTCGTCTCCGACCCGGTCGGCGCCCTGCTCCAGTACGGCATCGCCTGGCTCATCGAACACGTCAAGCCGCTCAGTGAGGCGCTTGACTGGCTCGCCGGCGACCCGACACAGATCACCGCGCACGCCCAGACCTGGCGCAACGTCGCCGGGTCGCTCCGCGACGACGCCGCCGAGCTGGCTCGCGCCGTCCGCACCGACGTCGCAGGTTGGGGCGGCAGTGCCGGCCCCGCCTACCGCGGCTGGGCCAATGAACAGCAACAGGCCATCACCGGCCTCGCCCAGGGCGCCGACACCATGGCCGCGATCACCGAAGGCGCCGCCGGCCTGGTGGCCGCCGTCCGACTCCTGGTCCGCGACGCCATCGCCACCTGCGTGTCCCGCATCATCGTGTACGCGGGCGAACTGCTCATCACCGGTGGACTGGCCGCGCCGCTGGTCGTGGAGCAGGTCACGACGCTTGTCGCGTCTTGGGGGGCGCGGATTGCACGGCTGCTGCGAGGGCTGCTGGCGAGTTTGCGGCGGCTGATTCCGGAGGTGCGTCGACTCGCCGACCTCATCGAGAAACTCAAGCAGGCGCTGGGCCGACTTGGCGACACTCCGCGCGGGCCTCCAGGGAACGCAGCAGATGGGGCTCGCGGCGTTCATGGAGGCCACACCACTCGACCTCGTAACCTTGCAGACTACGGCGGGCAGGACCGTTGGGCGGAGGAGGCGTACGAGGCGATCCGCCAGCAGGCCGACGCCGACGTCATAGCTGGCCACGTCGGAGACGCGCCCCGCCTGGACGGTGCCCGAGGTTTCTCTCAGGAGGAGATTGAGCAGATCCGCCGGCACGTCTTCTTCGACGCCCACCCAATGGATGACTATGCGGGCGGAGTCATCCATCAACGATACGATCCGAGCCCACCCATGGCTGAGGCGTGGCTGCGTTTACGGCGAGGTAGCCCACTGCCCGAGGATTACGCACTCTTGGAGCACGAGTTGGCAGAACTGCAGTACTACCGGACACACCCGCAGGCGGCATACCGGGAAGCACATCTTGCCGCCAACCAGGTGTCCAATTGGGAGACGTTCATACCCGGGCCGACATACGAAGACTACTCGGGGATTGGAGGCTAGAACGTGGGGATGATGGTGACCGCGCGGCGCGTGGAGGCGGCCGCAGGCGAGGTTCGGTACGAGTTCGGATTGGATGACAGGTTTGATCGAATCCTCACAATCGATCCGCACACCCTCGACGCCCGTGTCGAAGATGGCGATTTCAACTCAGCTGCGGGTGCGATCGCGTCAAAGATCGTCAAGGCCTGGCGATCGAGCGGTGAGTTTCCGTCGAGAATGCTGTTCGCAAGCTGAGCGAATGACGCCGGTCTCTACCGGTAGCGCAACCGTAGTAGACCGAACGGAACGTCAGCGGCGGAAGCAGTCGCCGTCGTGGCCGTCGCGAAGGAGGCAGCGCCGGCCGCCCGGCATCAGCAGTTCACAGAAGACCCGGTGACGGAGGAACTGCTGGTCCTCCTCGGAGACAGTGGTCTCCCCCGGGTCGGTCATGGGCAGCACCAGCATCCATCGGCCGACCGCCAACCACCTGCAGGAGATCGTCGACAACAACCTCGGATCGTTGTGGATCGACGACTTGCCCCCCGCAGCACAACAGGAGATCGTCAGCCATCTGCGCAGCAGCCTGGTAACGGTTGGCGGGCGACAACTTCCGGAGACCGAGCACAAGGTCGACGTCATCCGCCATGACCAACCCGGTACTCACCTCGGTCCTGTTGCCGATGCGAGGTTGGCTGTCGTCAGCCGCTGGTCAGGCGGCCCTCCTGGTCGTAGCGGAGGCGACCGCTGGTCAGGGCGACGTGCAACCCGTACCGGAGTAGCTTGTCAATCTTTTCGGTACGTCGGCGGTAGCCGAGCCGTTCCAGGCCGGCGCGCAGCAGCCGTTCCTCGTCCATGCTCGTCATGCCCTGAAGCACGTGCACGAAAGCGTTCGCCACCTCCTCGGGCGGCACCTCCTCGAACGCGCGGTCGTTGCTCGCCTGGGTGACCCGGTACGCGCGGTACGTCTGCGGGTCGACGCCCTCCGGCCAGGCGTACCGACTCACGGTCGGGTGCGCGTAGAGGCGACGGGAGTCGACGAGGGACAGCACGGCGGTGCGCCGGTCCTCCCGGGTCCGGAGGAAACCGAACCGGGCGAGAGCGAGGCGTGCCAGCCGGTGCTGCTCGATGGGCCCCTCAGAGTCGATGATCTCGCGGAGCGCGTTCCGCATCAGGTCACGTACCCGCCGGTCGGTGGCCAGGAGGTCGAGGTCGGCCTGGTCTCCGAGTGAGGTTGGGACGTACGGAACGAACGGGCTCACCGTGATGGTGTCTGCGGCCGACGTTGCCGTGGTCGCGGCGGCCAGTGCAGTGACGGGTGCTGCCGATCCGCCCCGGAAGGGCTCTTCGTCCGCCGCGAGGCGCGGCTGCGGCAACTCGGCGGCCGGTGCCGAGCGTGGCTGCTCCACGTCCGTTGCGGGGCGCGGCTGCGGCAGTTCAATAGCTTCGGGTGCCGCTGCGACCGCCGACGACTCGGATTCGACTGTCGCGAGGGCCTCGGCTCGCGTGACCGCTTCGTCGACCCGGTCGAGTAGCGCCGACCGGTCGTGGATCCACGCCGGCAGCCAGAACCGCACGACCTCCGGCCAGCCCATGATCGAGCGGAGAAGCGTCGGTGCGGAGTCCCGGTCGGCCACCGTCGGGCGGGCGCTCCAGTCCGGGCCGTCGAGCATGACGGCCACCTGCCACCGTGGTGAGCCTGGTGTGCGTACGGCGATGTCCACTGTGAAGTCGGAGAGACCGTGCGAGGTACGGACCTCGTGGCCGCGGTCGCGCAGTGCCGCGGCCACCTCATCGCGGATCCGACTACGCCGTTCGGTGCGGTCGGTGGCCAGGTCGCCCAGACGGTCCGCACCTGCGGCGGCCATCTCGCAGTACGCCCGCAGGTGCTGCGTGCCCAGCGCCGACGTACGGGCGAGGTCGATGTCGGACGGGTCGAAGGACGAGTAGAGGACGACCTGACGGCGGGCGCGGGTGATGGCCACGTTGAGCCGCCGCTCGCCGCCGGCCTGGCTCAGTGGACCGAAGTTCAGCGGGAGCTGACCGGTCTCCAGATTGGTGGAGAAGGCCAGCGAGAACAGGACGACGTCCCGTTCATCGCCCTGCACGTTCTCCAGGTTCTTCACGAAGATCGGCTCTGCGACCGCACCGGAGAGCTGCTCACGGATGATCGGGTCGGTGCTCTCCTCCAGCAGGTTGAGGATCAGATCCCGCTGCTGGATGTTGAAGGTGACCACGCCGACGGACTGGGTGGCGGTCGCCGGGTCGTGCAAACGCCGGGTGATGTCCGCGAGGATCGCCCGTGCCTCGACCTCGTTGGTGCGGGATCCGCCCCGGTCGTACTGGCCCTCGACGCGCCGCCAGCTGACGCCCGCGGAGCTGGCGGCACCGGGCGACGGGAGGCTGGAGAGCTTGTTGTCGTAGTAGTAGCGGTTGGAGAAGGCGATGAGGGACTCGTCGTGGCTGCGGTAGTGCCAGGACAGCCACCGTTGCGGCAGTCCCGACTCGACGGCCTCGCTGAGGATGCTCTCCAGGTCCTCCGGCACCGGGCCGTCGCCCTCGTCGACCTCGTCCACGCTGTGGCTGGCCTGCATGATGCTGCTCGGCGGCATCTGCCGGGAGTCCCCGACGACCACCACGGCGCTGCCCCGACCCATCGCGCCGATCGCCTCCGCTACGCGGATCTGCGAGGCCTCGTCGAAGATGACCAGGTCGAAACGTTGGCTCCCGGGTGCCAGGAAGTTCGCTGCGGACGCGGGGCTGACCAGCACGCACGGGGTCAGTGCGAGCACCGCGTCCGGGTACTGCTCGAACAACTCCCGGAAGGACCGACCGCCCCGCTTACGGCGCAGCTCCGCGGCGAAGTCAGCGAAGCGGCCACGCCGGTCGGCCGGGCTGAACGGGCGGCGACGGACCAGCACCGACGGCAGCTGCGTCGGCAGCGCGGACCGCAGCTCACCGGCGGCCGCCTCGAACTGGCTGATCTCGTCGTCGTGCAGTTCCGGGTCGAAGTACTGCAGGCCACCGGCCCGTACCCGCTCGGCGAGGGACGCCGTCGCGACACCCCGGCGGTAGACCTCCTCGGCGAGATGCGCGGGCACCTCGGCGCGCAGCAACTGGTCACGGTAGTCGGTGAGGCCGGCCGAGGCGAGCACGTCGGAGTGGGCCAGGACGGTCGCCCATCGGCGCAGCGGGAACAACTCCTCGCTCTGCAACTCGTGCAGCCAGGCCGCGCCGTCGCGCTGCCAGGCGTCGGTCCAGTGCGAACCGCCCGCCCACAGGGTCAGCTCGGCCTCACCGGAGCGCAGCACTCCGCGCCAGGCCCGCCACCGCGAGGCAAATCGGTCGAGCATTGCCGCGTCGGCATCGGTGAACCCGCTCTGGAACAGCTCCCAGGCCTGCGGATACTGGGCCAACAGCGTCCGGCCAACCCGGGTCGCCTCGACGGCTTCCGTCAGCCGCTCCTGCGCGTTCGGGTACGTGGGCAACCACTGCGACAGCCGCAGCCCACCGAGCCCCAGCAGATGTTGGTGCAGCGCGGCGGCCTGCGCCCGGGCAGCAACCAACCGGCCGGTGAGCACCTCCACCTGTTCCACGTCGAGCGTGGCACCGGCGACCAGATGCACCGCCAACCGGTCCGCTATGGCCTGGCGGCGCTTGCCCTTGCCGAACAACCGCTTCGCCGCCTCCTGGGCCTCACCATGCCAGGCGGTCAGCTCCGGTCGAGCGAACACGTCGGGCCGGAAGGTGGCCAGCTCACCGGCGAACCCCTGCCGGAAGGCCGCCAGGTCCGCCTGGAACCGGGCCACCGCCTCGTCCCACCGCCGGTCGCTGGCGTGCACTGTGGTCTGCCGGTCCGGCAACATTCCGCGTACGGCGAGCCAGGCGCCCGCCTGCAACTCGCTCACGGTCTCCGGGGCGGGCAGCGTCCGCAGCAACTCGACCAGGCGCGGGTACGCGGCGAGATCGGCGCGGAGACGTTCCAGCTCACCGGCGATCTCGGTGACTGCGGCGCCGTGCAGCCCGTCGAGGGTGCGGCAGCCGCTGAGCGCCCACGGATGCGCGGCCCGGAGTCGGGCCGATCGTGCGGCCGCCGGGAACTCCCGCAGGGTCGTCTCGACCTGCGCGCGTGCCGGGGCGGGTGCGTGCAGATAGGCCACCGGAATCGGGGCGACCGGGCCGTCCCCGTACGCCAGGGTCTGCTCGTAGGCCGACCAGAGCGACATCCCGACGGGGTTGGTGGTGTGCACCTGGGCCGGGTACTCCGTCAGTGGGGCGAGCCGCGTCCGGTAGGCCGTCTCGACGGCCGTCCAGGTGCCGTCACCGCCCTGGTCGTACTGGTCGAGCGCGTCGCGCAGCTGCTGGCGGATCGCGTTGAGGGACTGCTTGCGCCCGTGCAAGTCGAGCGCGAACGGCCCGAGGCCGATCTGCTTGAGGCGGCGCTTCACCACCTCCAGGGCGGCCTGCTTCTCGGCGACGAACAGCACCGACCGGCCCGCGCTGACCGCCCGGGCGATCATGTTGGTGATGGTCTGGGACTTGCCGGTGCCCGGCGGGCCTTCCAGGACGAAGGAGTGGCCCCGCTCGGCGCGCACGATGGCCTGCATCTGCGACCCGTCGGCGGGGATGGGCAGGTGCAGGTCGGCCTCGTCGACAGCGATCTCGACGTCGTGCTCCGGGCGGGCGGGATCGTCGAACGTGGCGCCGGAGGACTCGACCAGGTGCCGGACGACCGGGTTCTCCATGAACCGGGGCCAGTGGTCGGTGAGGTCCCGCCACATCTGGAAGGTGGAGAACTGCAGCAGTCGAAGACTGGCGGTCTCGTCGATGCGGTAGTTGAGCCGGTTGTCGAGCAACCCCGTGTTGATCGCCGCGAGGGTCTTGGCGATGTCGATGCCGTGCTCGTCGAGGACCGGTCGCTCCAGCTCCGGGATCCGCACGCTGTGCTTCACCCGCAACCACTCGATCAGGCAGTAGTTCGGGCTGGCGACCTCGGTGCCGTCGATGACCAGCGCGTACGGGCGACGGCCGCTGCCACCCTCGATGCGCACCGGTAGGAGGAACAGCGGCGCGTACGCCTCTCCCCCGGTCGCCTTCGTGTGCACCAGGGTGCCGATGGTCAGGTAGAGGTAGTTGCTGCCGGTCTCCTGCTCCATCGTGCGCGCCTCGCGCTGCAGCGCGCGCATCGCGGTCTTGTAGCGGGCGTCGGTGACCGCGCCGTAGACCCGCCGGTCGGTACGCAGCTCCCGGGTCAGGATCTCGGCGTCGAGGTCCTGCGCCCGACGTGCCCCGGCCAGCTCGTGGACGTGACTGATGTCGTCCTGCGGGATGACCTGCACCTGACGGCCGTCGTGGATGAGGTCGTCGAGCAGGGCCAGCGCACCCGCGGGCACGTGCAGGTCCAGGCCACGGCCACGCTTGGGCAGGTTGAGCAGCGGGTTACGCAGGCTCAGATCGAGCAGCGACTTCTTCCACTGCTGGACGCGCGCCGGTGAGCCGTCGGACTGCTGCGGCACCTCCTCGCCCTCGTCGGCGAACTGGCGCAGCTTCGCGGCGGCGACGCCGGGCGGAAGGTCGAGGGACGCTGTTATCTCCGGCGTCGCCTCGGCGTCGACCGCGGCGGGCGCGACCAGCTCGTCGGCTGACGGCAGCGGGCGGATCCCCGAACGATGGGCCAGGTGGACGTCGACGACGCCCTGCATGCGCTCACCGTCGCCGCGGAAGTGGCCGAGCCCGACGCGTACCGCCTCGGTGAAGGTCGCCGACTGCGCGCCCGGCCCGATGCGGGTCAGCTCGACCGGCACGGCCCGGCCCGAGTCGACCATCGAGATCAGCAGGTTGGTCTCGGTCACCGCGGCCGACCCCAGCCGTTCCTCCTCCAGCAGGAAGCCACCGAAGGCGTGCCCCGCGCTGATGAAGATGAGCGGGTGCAGCCCCGCCGCCTCCAGACACGCGGCGTACGTGACGGACAGGTCGAGGCAGTTGCCGAGCCGCCCGTCGAGGACGGCGGCTGTGGTGCGCACCTTCTGGCCGGTGTTCTCGAAGGACGCCGGCAGGGTCTGATAGGTGATCTCGAGTTGGCGCAGCGCCTCGTACACGGCGCCGGCGATCAGCGCCGCCCGCTCCGAGCCCTCCTGGTAGCCCTGTAGCGAGCCGGAGCCGGTCCGCGCGAGCAGGAGCTGGGCGGCTGCCCGCAGGACCGCCTCCACCGCCCGGGTGTTCGGCTGCACGAAGGCGGCCAGGCTGTCGTACAGGGCAGGGCTGTTGAACCACTCGTTGTGCGCCAACACTCGTGACGGAGCGACCAGCCGCAGTGTCTCCTCCCCCGCCTGCACCCGGAGGATGTAGTCGACAGGGAACGCCTCGTCGGTGCGATACAGCAGCTTGCGGTCGGGCGTGAAGTCGCGGAAGTCGTCCCAGCTCGTGCTCGCGCCGGGCCGCAACGGTGCGGTCAGCGTACGGGTCCACGGCTCGGTCAGCCCGCCGTCCGGGCCTCGCAGCTCCAGCGTCAGCGTCACGTCGGTCAGCGGCACCGCGCCTCGGTTGACGAGCGTGAGGTGACGCACCAGCGGCACCCGGTTGTGCACCAGGGCGGCGTTGATCGCCGGCTGCACGATCAGCCCAACTTCGAGCTGATCGTCGTCGGCGGTGAACTGCGCGAAGACGCTGTCGGACATGGGCGTTTCTCCAGGTGGGGAGACCGTGGGGGGCCAGCCTAGCGGTCAACCGACCGGCGGAGCGGTCCCCGGCCGTACGACGATCTTGGAAGTCGTACGTCTGGGGCAGGATGTGCGCCATGACGACGCAACACCAGCACCTGGTCTACGGCCACGCCATTAATCACGACTGCCTCGCCTTCATCGACGCCCCTACCGCCGCCGGGGAGGCCGCGGAGATCAGGGCGCTCGCCGCCGCCCGTACTTGGGGCGAGGCCCGGCAGGTGCAGATGACCCGCCTGTGGAACCCCGCCGGCCCCGAGTGCTACGACGAGGACGACTACCCCGACGACGAGCCCTTCCGCATCGCCGAGGTGGGTGCGGTCGTGGACATGAGCTGGCCCAAGATGGTCGCGGTGCGGGCGCTCGACGTGCTGCCGGAGGATCTGCAGGACCGGTACGGCAAAGTCGTGCTCACGGTTCACGACGGTGAGTACCTCGAGATCCCGCTCGACGGCGAGGCTGAACTGGTTGCGGAGCTGCGCGAGCGTGGCTACGAGGTGACCCGCGACGACGACCTCATCAACCTGCTCGACGGCCTCGGCCTCGGCTCGGTGACCGCCTGAGCAACGGCACTTAACAGGGATAGGGTGTGGCGGTTCCGCCGGAGTCAGGAGCACACGTGGGCAGCAAGTCGCCGGAGATCGCCAGCGAGCAGACCTTCTTCGACGCGGCGGCCCGACATCGGACCCGCCGGCGGGACGGGCTGGCCGAGGTGACCGCGGCGGCGGCGCATCCCGGCGCCGCCGTGCACCTGAAGCGGTACGCCGGGAAGGCCGCCGAAGCCCTCGGCGACAACGACGAGGCGGTGGCGTTCGGCCGGGTCGACGACGAGTCGGACGATGTGCTCTACATCGGCCGGCACGTCGTGCTCGACGAGCGCAGCGAGGTGCTGATCGCGAACTGGCAGGCGCCAGCGGCCGCGCCCTACTTCGAGGCGAGCCATGTCGACCCTCGGGGCCTGGTACGCAAGCGCAGCTACCAGTGCGACGGCAACACGATCCAAGATTTCACCGACGTGTTCTTCGCCCAGCTCGCGGCCGCCATCGACGGGCCCGACCAGCGCCTGCTCGACGAACTGGCCAGGGCGCGTACCGGCGAGATGCGCGACATCGTGGCAACGATCCAGGCGGCCCAGTTCGAGCTGATCCGGGCGCCGATGGAGCAGGTGCTGGTGATCGAGGGCGGGCCGGGCACCGGTAAGACGGCAGTCGCCCTGCACCGCGTCTCCTGGCTGCTCTTCAACAACCCCGACCTGGCACCGGAGGACGTGCTGGTGGTCGGACCGAACCCGACCTTCATGCGTTACATCGGCCGGGTGCTGCCCGATCTGGGCGACGCCGAGGTGTTGATGCGTGACGTCGCCCGGCTGGCGCCCGACGTACGCCGCGGCCGGACCGAGCAGGCCGAGGTGAGCCGGCTCAAGGGCGAGGCACGGTTGGCCGGCCTACTCTCCCGCGCACTGCGCAACCGGGTGGGGGTGCCCGAGCCTGCCGAACGGCTCCTGCTGGGCGGACGGTTCGTCACCGTGCCCGGAACGGAACTGGCCGAGGCGATGGCGGTGGCGAGCGCGGCGGAATTGCCATACTCCCAGCAGCGCCGCCTGTTCTGGGACCGGGTGAACCACCTGGTCAGTGAACGCGCCGGCGTCGACGCGGCCGGGGCGCCGGCGGTGACGAATCTCGTCGAGCGGCTGTGGCCGCAGCAGTCGGCGGCGGCGTTCCTGCGCGACCTGTTCGGCTCGCGGGCGCGGCTGAGCGCCGCGGCCGGCACGGAGTTCACCGCTGAGGAGGTCCGCCAGTTGCACCGCCAGGGCGCGGACCGGCTCTCCGAGGAGGTCTGGGCCGCGGCGGACCTGCCGCTCCTCGACGAGCTGGAGCGGCTCATCGACGGTCCGGGACGCCAGTACGCGCACGTGGTGATCGACGAGGCACAGGACCTGTCGCCGATGCAGCTGCGGGCCATCGGCCGTCGCTGCGCGGGGGGCTCGCTCACCCTGGTGGGGGATCTGGCTCAGTCAACCGGCTCGTGGGCCCGTGATGACTGGGCCGAGGTGACCGATCACCTGCCTGCGGTCCATCCCGTGGTGATCGCCCCGCTGCGGTACGGCTACCGGGTACCCGCGCAGGCGTACCGGTTCGCCGCCCGGCTGCTGCCGGTGGCCGCCGCCGGCGTGACGCCTCCGGAGGTGGTGCGGACGGGTCCGGCCGAGCCCGGAATCCACCGGGTTTCGCTGACCGAGCGGGCCGGGCGGGTGGTCGCCCTGGCCGCCGCTCACGCCGAGAAGGGCGCCTTCGTCGGGATCGTCTGCCCGGCACGGTGTCGCCGCGAGGTGGAGGCGGCGCTGGCTGACAACGGCGTCGGCTGGAGCAGCGCGCAGCGCGGTGAGCTCGGTGGCTCGGTGAACCTGGTGAGTCCGCAGGAGGCGAAAGGGCTGGAGTTCGACGCGGTGGTCGTGGTCGAGCCGGAACAGATCGTGGCCGAGGACGATCGCGGGCACCGGCTGCTCTACGTGGCGTTGACCCGTACCACGGCATATCTGGACATCGTCTGTGTCGCCGATCCGCTGCCGCTGACCGTGCCACCGCAGCGGAGGCCAACGGCCGCGGACGAGGGTGCCGCACTGTTCACCGACCGAGCGGTCCGCCGGCTCGCCGACCACCTCGCCGGCCAGCTGCGCGGCGCGGCGCCGCGCGCGTCGTGGGATGCGGTCCTTGACGAGGTACGCCGAGCGCTGGACGCGACGGACTGACCCGGCTCTGCGATCAGCCGCGGACCGGCGCCGGCCTGCTGATCGCCGAGGAGTCGAGCCGGCGCCCGACCGTCCACTGCACGATGTCGCGCCGCACGTCGGCCTTGGTCGCCCGGCTCGGCACGGCGATGCCGAGGTTGTTGGCGAGCGCCTTGAGCTGCGGCACGGTCAGCCGCAGGTCGTCGAGGTAGCGCCCGGCGGCCGCCCGGTCGTCGATCGCGGCCAGGTCAGCGCGGACCTTCTCCGGTTCCACCGCAGGCGCCGGCGCGGTCTTCGCCGTACCCCTGCTCCTGGGCGCCACCGACGGCCGCGCCGGCCGGTCGGATGTCGCGCCGGTCGCGCCGGTCGCCGCGAGCTGCAGCCGGGCGGACCCCTCGGCCAGCGCGGCCAGTTGGTCCGCCGGAAGCGTACGGAGGAACTCCGCCACCCGCACAAGTACGGCGTGGCTCAGGTCGGCTGGGCTGGTCACGGGTGCTCCTAGTTCCGGATCCGGGCGAGAAACTCGCTGGCGAGCTGCTGCAGCTCGTACTGGACGGTGGGGTTCGCGTTCGGCAGGAGGACGGCGGGTATTCCGTGCTCGCCTGCGGGCGCGAAAAGTGTCTTGTTGTCCCGGATCATCTGCCGGAACACCGGCAGCTCGACGCTGCTGGGCTGTTCGATGAAGTTGCGCTGGGCGATGATCGGCCCGGTGCCGGCGTACTGGATCATCGTAAGAACCACACCGAGGATGGTGGGATTGATCTGCGGAACGGCGCCCGCGACCCGGTTGTAGTCCCGCACCAGTTCGGAGAGCTTCTTGCGGAGATAGTCGATGCCGAGCGTGGAGAGGTAATCCGCCTTGGCCGGGATCAGGATGTGATCGCTGGCGACGATCCCGGTGCGGGTGACCATCGTGAAGTTGGGCGGGCAATCGATCAGGATAGCGTCGTACGCCTGGAAGGCCTCTCCGTCGAGCGCGTCGGCCAGCGCTCGGTGCAGCGGCAGATAGCGCGGACTTCCGTGCTGAAACCGGGAGCCGCCCAATTGGTAGGCGAAATCCAGGTCGGCGTCGACCAGCATGAGGTGCGACGGGACCAGGTCGAGCCGGCCCGAGCCGCTGCGGGCGATCACGTCGTTCACGGCGGGCGGGGTCACCACGTACGGGTCGAGCGGCTGGGAGCCACCGTGGCCGAGCACGTCGCCGAACCACTGGAGGATGGTGCGCTCGTCGGCGAGTTCCTGCTCCCACTGGTGCGGCTGGTAGAAGGAGAACGTGAGGCTCGCCTGTGGGTCCAGGTCGATCAAGAGTACGGTGAGGCCGCGCGTCGCCAACTCCGCCCCGATGTTCGCCGTCAACGTCGTCTTGCCCACGCCGCCCTTGTAGTTGATGACGGAGACCACGCTCCCGGGCTGACGCATGGCCAGCAGCATGCCACGTGCGCCGCCACGATTCCCAGCGGAGTGGTCGGGCTCTCGCACCGCTACTCGCCTGCGACTACCAGTCCCGCGGCCGCCGCGTCCTCGTCGATGGTGACCCGCCCGCTGCTTCCAGCTCTGCCTATCTCCGGCTTCGCACCCCTCATCGACGCAAGCGGCGGGAGCAGGCGCCGTCGTGGCCGTCGCGGAGCAGGCAGCGCCGGCCGCCTGGCATCCGCAGGTCGCAAAAGACCCGGTGCCGGAGCAACTGATGGTCCTCTTCGGAGACGGTGGTCTCCCCCGGGTCGGTCATCGGAAGCACCAGCATCCAGCGGCCGATGACCCGGGCCAGGCGTTGCGCGGCGGACAGGTCGTTGGCAACGACGGGCAGG
Organism: Micromonospora arida; assembly: GCF_042873195.1. Lineage (NCBI taxonomy): Bacteria > Bacillati > Actinomycetota > Actinomycetes > Micromonosporales > Micromonosporaceae > Micromonospora > Micromonospora arida. The sequence goes on from NZ_JBIALC010000001.1 coordinate 987,950, forward strand.
TGGATGACGTACCGCTGGCTCATCGGGCCTGGCCCCGGTCGTTGCGAGCGCGGGCCTGATCGGTCTGCCAGCGATGCAGCCCGGCCTTGATCCGGGCCGTCTCGCGGCGGCTCTCGGCGAGAGCGGCGTAGACGGCGGCCATGTCGACGGCCACCCGGTCGAGGAAGGCGTACACGTCGTCGGGGTTCAAACCGCGACGTCCGAACCCGACCGGCGCGAAGCGACGCTCACACACCTGCCACGGCAAGAGACTGGTGTACGCGGCGGAGCGGTAGGTCGCACCACTACCCGCCGCGGTTGATCGCTGGTTTGGGGCGTTCACGTCCGTCCGCCTTTCCTGGTCGTGGATGGGCGGGTTTGCCCGCCCATCTGTGGAGGCACACCCGTCCCCTGAAACCCCAGTTCTCGGCGGTACGGATCACTGCTCGGCGAGGGCTGTCCTGGGAAGCACGGCGGCCGTTCGGGGGGACCGGCCGGCCGCCGTGCTGTGATCAGCCTGCGATGGCCGCATTGGAGAAGCAACGTTTCAGGCCGCAATTTCGCCGTTTTGCGCTGACTTTCTTTGCTGCAACCTGTGCGAGTTGCAGGGACGGCTCATGCAGTGTTGCGTAAGGGAATCAGGAACCGCGCGGATGCTTGAACCCACTCGACCGTGAGCAGCAACGGATGGCAGAGGATCTGCCGGGACACGGGCGATGTCGCGATGAGCTAGCGCCTCGAGAGCGCATCGGTGGCATCAGCGCACTCGCCCAGTTCAAGCTGACAGGCCACCACCTGCTGTCGACATTCCTCGACTAGATCCTGCTCCCCGCCCGACTGCTCCAGATCTTGTGCCAAAGCCTCGAAAGCGCGGCGCGCCTTCCGGAAGTCGCCTGCAAGCATCAAGAGGTTCGCGACATCAACTCGGAGCGCCACGATCTCGGCGGCGAGCGGCGCACCGCCTTGTGGCACCAAGTGAAGGGCCCGCTGCAACACCTCGGCGGCCTGCACGAAGCGCTCATTCTCGGCCAACTCCCTGGCCTGCGCTCGCAACTCCACCAGCTCCCTCTTGGCCTTCTGCGGCGGAACCGAGACGGGGGCAGGGCCGGGAACCTTGTCGTCCGATCGTGCGGCCACGAGCCCTGGTGATTCACCGTTTTCGAGGAACGGCGTAAGGATCTGACGAACCTCGCCAGCCGACGCTGGCCTTTCCGCTGGGTCCTTGGCTAACAGGCAATACAAGAGGTGCGCCAGATCGTCGGGCACATCCGATCGATACTCAGTGATGATGGGAATCGGTGAGTCGATGTGACGGCGCATCATTTCTGGTGCGTTCGCCGCCTCATAGGGAGGGCTTCCGCCGAGCATCTCGAAAAAGATGCAGCCCAAGGCGTATAAATCGGCGGCAGGGCCCACCGGGCCGCCCTGCGCCTGCTCGGGTGCGATGTAGGCAGGGGTCCCGAGCGTGCGCCCGGTCGCGGTGAGGCGCGAGGCCTCGGCCGGGCCGAGCAGCGCGGCTACGCCGAAGTCGAGCACTTTGACCACCCCCGATGGGGTGATCATGAGGTTGTGGGGCTTCAGGTCACGGTGCACGAGCGAGGCGCTGTGAGCTGCCACGAGCACCGAACAGACCTGCGCGGCAATGGAAGCCGCCTCGCTGACAGGCAGCCGTTCCTGCTCGGCGATGTGGTCGGCGAGGACGATCCCCGGTACGAGTTGCATGACGAGGAAGAGGTCTTCACCGTGTACGCCCAGGTCGTGTACGGCCGGCACTCCGGGATGATCGAGCCTGGCGGTCGCTCTCGCCTCCCGCCTGAAACGCTTGCCCGCCGTCTCACGCTCGTCCTCCGGCACGTCCAACTGCCGAAGAAATTTGATCGCCACCGGCCGGTCGAGCCGCTCGTCGAAGCCGGCCCAGACCTGACCCATTCCTCCGCGACCGACCGGATACGTCAACTCGTACCGGTCGCCAATACGATCCCCTGCCTGCACCTACAGCCTCCCCCGGCATCCCACCCCGGCCCCGCCTGAGCAGGGGCCGGCAATCACGCTAGCTGTCGCTGTACGAGCCGCCCGGTCAGGAACGGGCTGGGCGTGCCGTGCCAGAACACCGCAAGCTCGTCGCGCGAGCGGGTGGCGGCGACGAAGAGCAGCGACCGGTCGCGCTGGCGTTCACGCTGGTAGCGCTTCGGATCAGTGTCCCGGTACCTGCTGATCATCTGGCGAGGCACCAGGCCGTCGCTGACCCCAGCGATGATCATGCGCTGGTACTCGAGACCCTTGAACCGGTGCATCGTGCCGATGTGCACGCCGTCCGGGCGCTTCGGGCCGTCCGGGCCGATCTCCACCACTTCCAGGCCCTCGGCCTCCAGCCGGCTGATGACGTCCGCCGCCAGGTCCTTGGTGGGTACGCAGATGGCAACCGAGCCGTCCGTCGGACTGCCCCAACCGCGCAACTGCTCGACGATCAGGTCCCGCTCCTGCGCCCACGTCGCGGCACCGCGAAAGACCGGGCGGCCGCCACGAAGCAGTGACCGGTAGCCCGCCAGGTCCTCCTCGCCGCCGTCCAGGTCGTCGTACACCTCCCCGGTCATGATCTGCAGGGCGTCGGCGAGGATCTGCCGGGTCGTGCGGTAGCTCAGGGTGAGCCTGGACGAACGACCGCGGATGTTGACGCCGAGGCTGCTCAACGTGACGTGGTTGTCGTAGATGCGCTGGTGGGTGTCGCCGGTGAGGAACATGTCGTCGGGGCCTGGCGCGACCATGGCACGCAGCATCTTCCAGTGGGCAGCGCTGAGGTCCTGCGCCTCGTCGACCACCACGTGGCGGTAGCGCGGGCGGTAGAAACCGCCGGACGACTCGCCGGCGACCCCGGTGTTCTGGGCCGTTCGGTCCATCTCGAGGCGGGCAGCCCGTTGTGCCACCTGGCGCCAGGTCCAGACGCCGCGGTTTTCCAGCCAGGTGGTGAAGCGCTCGGTCAGCTGCCAGATCTGGTCCCGCTCGATCCGGGAGAGACTGCGTCCACGGTTGGGGCGGCGGGCCTTGAAGTAGTCCGTCCGCGAGTTGAGCACCTGACCGAGGATCACCTGGGTCCACTCGGCGGCAAGGAACTCCGCCTCCCAGGTGGTCTCCCCGGTCTCGATGAGGAACTCGTCCCACAGCTCAAGGACGCGATTGTCGTCCACCACCCGGCGGCTGCCGCCTGCCTTGGCTTCTGCCACCACCCGGCTTGCCAACCGGTCGATGTTGACGATGTCGACCCGGGCCACCAACTCCTGCCCGCCCAACGCCATAAGGCGGGTACGCAGGTCCGCAGCCAGGTTCCGATTGAAGGTGGTGAGCAGGATCGGCTTGTCCACGCCGTTTGGCAACTGCCGGGCGAGGTGCGCCACTCGGTGCAGGGCGACGATCGTCTTGCCGGTGCCCGGGCCACCGCCAACTCGCGCTGGACCGTTGTAGCGGCGCTCGACCAGCTTCCGCTGGGTGGGGTGCAGGAAGATCTGCCACCGCTCGAAGGCTTCGCCGAGCATCGCCTGCAAAGCCTCGTCGTCGGAGGTCACCTGCGTGGCGGGGCGTTCCACCGCCGCCTCGAAGTCCTCGGGGTCGACCGGCTCGTCGGCGCGTACCGGGTCCGTGACCTGTTGGAGCACGTCGTCGTAGGGGGTGCCGTCGAAGAGCGCGAAGAGCACGTCGGTGGTGAGCTGCGGCGCTCGGTCGAGCAGTTCCAGCAGCTCCGCCTCGGTGGTCAACTCCCGGATCTGCGGCAGCAACGGTTCGGAAACGCCCAACTCCAGCAACTGAGCGTCGGTGTACGCCTGGAACAGCGGCTTCTGCGCAGGCTCCGGTTCGACGTCCGGCGGCACGACCCGACCGATGATGCTGTCACCGACAGGTGCCATGTCGATAACCTCGATGCCGCCGGTGACCCGGTTGATGCGGTACGCGTAGCGGGTGAGGTCGTCGTACACCTCGCCCCGATGCTTGACCGCGACGAGCAGGTAGTCACGCTCGGCGATGTGCAGCAGCAGCGCCCGATAGTCCTTGTTGACCCGCGCGGACATCAGCCGGGAATCGCTGTTGAGCGCCTTCAGGTTGAGCCCCGGGTTCTCCGGGTTGTGCCGGAACTTGTGCATGAACTCGTAGACCGCTCCGATGTCGGCGCGGGTGAGCTTCATGACCTCCTTGTCGGCGCGGTCCAGCATCCGCAGGGTTGTTGCTCCGGTGCTCATCGACGTTCTCCCCCGCTTGTCACCTTGATCGCTGCCGCCAACTCGTCGACCGACCATTCCCGAGCGGTACGGGCGTGCCAGCCCGCGTCCGCGTACGCCCGGTCGCGATCTTCCGTCTCCGGGTCGTCGGACGGACCGGTGAGCACGATGGCGATCCGCCGGTCGGGCCAGGCCAGCTCAGCCTGCCAGCCCTGGTCGCCCAGCTCGTAGCCGACGACCGGTGCGGGCAGCTCCTGCCGGGCGAGCTGTTGGACGAGCTGCTCCAGAGTGTTTTCGCCCGGGTCCAGGTAACGCAGGACGTCCCGCCACGGCGACTCGGTGTCGAGCGTCTCGGGCTCGACGGTCACCGGCTGCACCGCGACGCCAAGCCAGGTTGCCGTCTCCTCGTCGAGCGGCAGCGCGCGTTGAGCCAGCACGAGCCCGGTGCCCTCGGTCACCGCCATCGAGGCCGGCTCGAAGGCGTCGAGCGCGGACACGGCAAGCTGACCGGCGTCGCCGCCACCATTGCCGAGGAACTGGATGACGTTGCCCCACGCCAGCCAGGCGGCCCAGCGTTCCTTGTGTCCCTCCCCCGCCACCGCCGCCGGCAGATCGTCGACGACGGCGAGGGCCGACATCATCGGCAACGGCTTGCTGCGCGCGTCGAGGACGACCGTCACCGGACACCCAGCGTTGTCCTGAGCTCGGGCGACCATGATGTGCCCTGCGGTCGAGGCGGGCAGGGATCCTCCACACAGAGCGGCGGTCAACCTTTCCGCGACGCCAGCGGAGTCGGTGGCGCTCTTGTCTCGGGCTTGCTTGAGCATGCCCCACAGAGCGCCTTCCGCCCGCCGCTGCCAGCGGGTGAGATCAGGATCGGCGAGGAAGCGCATGAGCTGTTCGATCGGATTGACCCAGATCGTCTCCTCAAGCTCTGCGGGGTCCGCGCCAGGAAGCATGCCGCGGAACTTGTCCCTGGCGGTCTGCTTGCTCAGTCCCCCGTACGGCATCCACCGCCCCTGTCCGTCCGCACTCCCCCAGGTCTTGACGTCGTCCCAGGTGGCGGCGAAGACCAGGTAGCCGTGGGCGCGCAGTCGGGCCCGCTTCTCGGCGTCGTCGGCGAGCCGGTTGTACTGGGATGAGGCGTGGTACTTGAATCCGTCGAGGTAGACGGCCACCTCGGGCGACGGGGCGTCGAGGCGTTTGAAGTGGACGTCGGGCCGGGTGCCTCGAACGGTGTTCTGCAGTTTCATCTGCCAGTGGGTGACGCTCTGACCGTTGTCCCGGACGAACCGCAGGTCGGCGATGCGGGCACCGTCATGATCGGTGCGCCGGTCGATCCGCAGACCCGAGTTGGGCGTCTCGCCAAGCGCCAACAGCTTGGTGAGGAAACGCATCTCCAACTCGCTCTCCACCTGGTGGATCAGCGAGATCTCGTCCGTGCGGGTGCCCTCCTGGACGTCCCAGTTGTCGAGGAGCTTGTGCAGCATGCCCAACGCCTCGTCGCGGCTCATCAGGGCGAAGTGCTCGTTACGCGCGTGACGGAGGAGGCAGCGGTGACACACCGTTTTGCCTTCGTTTCGACAGACGCAGTCGGCGATTCGCTGCCGCGCAAGTTCCAGAACGGCGCGGAACTCCTCCGGTTTGGCGAGGCGGTGCAGATAGCCGGTTCCCTGCGGCTGAGTGTCGTAGACGACCACGAAGTTGCGCGTCCCGTCGCTCTGCCCGTCCGGCATGGTGGCCGACACCGCCTGAAGGTGCGCGGGGTCGCCGCCGTACTGCGCGGCGATGCCGAGGCGGATGGCAGCGGCGAACGACGCGATGCGCTCCTGCACGACGGCGGTTGCGGCGGGGATCAGGATGCGCAGTGCCTCGGTTTCCAGCTCGTGGGCGAGGATCAGATCGACATGGGCGTCCGGGGCAGCTGGCGAGCGCCGGTAGGGACACCACGGCCGGTGGTGCTCTGCACCCTGCACGACGGTGGAGCCGGAGGCCTGCGCAGCGAGTTGTTGGCTCACCGCGGGGGCACCATCAACCGTGGTCCCGCCGCAGGAGGTGCAGGCGTGGAAACGGTTGATCCGCACCTCTTCGCCCGCGAAGAGTTCAGCCGCCCGGTCGTAGCGCTGTGCGCCCAGGTTGAAGTGCCGGATCATCGCGTGCCGGCTGTAGTCGACACCGAACGTGTCATGAGCGTGCCGCCAGGACGAATCGACCTTGGCCGGGTCCACGTCGACGGCGACGGTGGTGGCGTAGAACCGCCGGTCCCGGTCGTCGCTGTCGTCACGGATGCGGGCGTCGTCGCGCTTGTCGCGGCTCAGCACCCGGGTCGGTTGGAGCACCTGGAACAGTCGTCCGTGATCGGCGATGCCCGGGTCCGCGCATCGCGGGCAGGCGCTGGTGTCCTCCTTGGCCAGGTGGGTGCGGACGTAGCCACACTGCGCGCAGACCCGCCACTGCTCGTACGCCGGCCGGTCCGCTGGGCCGACGTCCAGCCCGGAGATCTCATGTTTGTAGCCCCGCACGTAGTAGCTGTTGCCGGGTGCGATCTCCACCAACGCCTGCCGGGCGGGGCGCGCGTACTCCCGGAGTTCGCTGTGGAACCGACGGTCACCGTCGGTCTTGTCCTCCCAGGTCAGGGTGGCTTCCAGGTCGGTCCTGCTGTCGATGAGCGCATAGTTGGGCAGCAGACCGAACTCGACCAGGGTGCCGTGGGCGGCAGCCGCGCTGACCTCTCGCAGGCGGCGGCGGACCGCACCCTCCTCGGCCTTCAACATCTTGATCTCGCGGGCGTGGTCCGGGTCGCTGGGCACCAGCGTGCCCCGGGCGGTGGCAAGCTCCTGCATCCGTCGGCGCAGGTCGGCCAACCGGAATTCCCAGACCTCGTCGGCTTCCTTGACCCGGTGGACGATGCCGTCCACCGCGAACTCACGCAGCTGGTCGACGGCGGCCCGCAGGACCTTGTCGCCGAAGAGGACCAGGAAGTCCTCCACCAGCCGGCCACCGTCGCGACGACCAGCCTCGGCGAGGCCCGTCAACCAACCGGTCGGGCCGAACAGCACGTGCGCCCGCCGTGGCATCGGCAGCACTCCGGCCAGACGGCCGCGGGCGGCCAGGTCGATCAGGTGGGCGAGGTACTGGCGGCGCAGGATCTCCACGGCGGATAGGAAACAGCCGGGTGGGACGATCTGGCCGGCGATCATGTCGCGGGGATCGGTGAGGTAGTAGCGATCCCGCTCGGTTCGTCCCACGAGGGTCAGCACGAGCGCGTTGCCGCTCTTGCGGCCGGCGCGGCCCGCTCGCTGGACGTAGTTGGCCGGGCCGTGCGGGAGTGACGCCAGCACCACCGCGGAGAGGGCACCGATGTCGATGCCCATCTCCAGGGTTGGTGTGCAGGAGAGCACGTTCGGGTCGGTGTAGCGATCGCCTTCGCGGAACTGCTTCTCCACCGTCTCCCGCTGGGCGCGGGTGAGCATGCCGGTGTGTTCGCCGGTGACCACCCGGAACACAGGGCTGTCCAGGTAGAGCCGTCGGTAGTAGTCGTCGGGAGCGGTGTCGTCGTGGACGGCCTGGAGCTGACCGCGGCAGCGGTACTGCCGGCACGGCTGGCCGATCCAGTCGGCCACCCGGTCGGGGTGCTCGGTCTGCTGCCAGTGGCAGGTGTCGCAGCCGACTCCGGCAGACACTGCGGAGGCGTCGTCGAGTCGGGTCACCCGCAGGTGGCCGGGCATCAGCCCGTACACCTTGTTGCCGTCCTCGGTGTCGCCAACGGCGACCACGCCTTCTGCGGCGAGGGCCGGCAGTAGCTGGCTGAGGAAGCCGGCAGCGTCACCGGAGTCGAGGCCGAGACAGCGCGACGTCCAGTCCTGATACCAGTTGCCCCGCGCGGTGATCACGTCGAACTCCGAGCGGGACTTCGGCGTCGCGAGCAGGAACGCGGGCGCGGACAGACCCTTCGGGAACGCGGGCATCCCGGCCGGCCGGCCGCCCCAGATCTGCCACCGGGTGCCACCGCGCTTCAGGTACGGCACCAGCCACTCGTGGAACACCGCACCCCGGGTCCGGAGCCGTTCCAGCAGACCGCGGAGGAAGGCGAGGTAGCGGGCGTCGTCCGGCGCCATACCGGTCAGGTGACCGGGGCCGGTGAGGTGGACGTCCCGGCAGATCGCGGCGGCCCGGGCCGGATCGTCGAGGGCAACCTCGACGGCGACGCTGCGAGTCAACTCCAGGGTTCGGCCCTGGCGGGAGCGCAGCCCGGTCTCCATCACGGTGGCGAAGACGAGCCGCTCACTGATCAGCTCCCACGTTTCCCGACTGCCGCTGTGCTCACCGGCGAGCAGGCTGTCGACACCGGGCTGGTCGTGCAGGTCCGGCGGTACGACGGTGGAGAGGATTTCCGGCTGCGCTGCTGCCTCGATCATCTTGGTGAACAGGTCGTCCAGCCCGACCGACTCTCCTGACTCCAGCCGGCTGGCAAGCAAAGAACGCAGCGAGAACGAGTAGGACCGGTTGGCGACGAAACCGGCACGGTGCGCGGCGTCCTGGACCGAGTCGTTGAAGAGCAGCGTCTTCTTCTCGGCCTCGTCGAGTTCTCCACCGGTGAAGAGTTGCGTGATCGCCACCGAGGCGAGGGTGGCCAGGCCGGCACCGAGGAAGCGGATACCGTGGTCCAGCTCGCAGGACGGGCAGCGGTCCTTCTCGGCGCCGTCGATGTCGAGAACGTCGCCGAGCACCACGACGGCGTCGTCGGTGGGCTCCCGGTCCCGCTGTTCATCGAAGGGACGCACCCGGCGGCCGTACTCCAGGACCAGCAGGCCACGGGAGCGCTGGCGTACCTCATCCTCGGTCGCTGCGATCAGCGCGCGGACCCGGCGCTTGTCCCGGCCGACGCTGGCGCGGTAGATCTTGTCCGGGTCGGTTTCCAGCTCCTGCGGGTCCTTTTCCGGCGACAATGCCATCCAGCCCGAGCGGCCGCAGTGCCGGCAGTAGATGGCCGGTAACCGTGGGTAGCGGTTGTCGGCAACGACCAGGTCGACATCGGTGGCGTACGGATCCAGCTCGCGCGGTGCTTCGCCGTACCAGCCGAAGGCGGCCTGGTGGGAGGTGCCGCGCAGCAGGCGGGAGACGGCGCGTACCCACAGGTGGGTTTCGATGTTCAAGAGCGGACGGCCGGGAGCCTCCGGGTTCTGCGCCACGGAGAGCAGGCCGACGAACCGGGCGAGAGCCTTCGCCGTGATCTCGGGCGGGGTCTTCATCACGCTGCCCCAGCCGGTGGCGTTCTTCCGGGGCAGCACGTCGATGATCTCGTCGAGCGTGCACGGCCGCGCCTGGAGCGAGTCGAGCACCGCCTTCGTCAACGGATGCTGACGGAGCAGGTCACCGAGGCGGGTCGGCGCGTCGAGACAACGCTCACCGACGACCAGCTCAGCGACTTCGGCCATCATCAGCTCGGGGTCGCGGTCGTCAACGGCGGCGAGCTGCTCCGGGCTGGGCAGCGGCAGGCTGAAGTCCTGGCGTGCGATGAACTCGCCGGCCTCGTAGCGGTCCTCCCCCACCAGCGACCCGGCGTCGAAGGCGACGCCGAAGACCTGCTCGGCGACCTCGCGGATCGCGGTACGACCGTCCCGGCCGCCGCCCTCACCGAGGGTCGCGGAGGTCGCGACCGGGCAGATCGGCCCCAACGGCCGCTCCGGCTCGTCGAGGCCGAGCGCCGCGGCAAGCCGGCGCAGCAGCATCGCCACGTCGGTGCCCTGCGCGCCGTCGTAGGTGTGGAACTCGTCCAGCACCACGTACGCCGGCTCGGCGCCCTCCCACAGCGGCAGGTCGTCGGCGCGCTGGAGCAACAGGTCCAACATCTTGTAGTTGGTGATCAGGATGTCCGGCGGGGTGCGGCGCATCTCCGACCGCTTGGTGAAGACGTGGGCGTACTCGATGGCCGCGACATCGCCGATGTAGAGACCAGCAGTGACCTGGCTGAGCGCCGGGTCGGAGAGCAACTCGTTGATGCGTTGCGTCTGATCCGTCGCGAGGGCGTTCATCGGGTAGAGCAGGATCGCCTTGACCCCCGCCCTGCCCTGCTGCTTCTGCCGCCGGCAGTGATCGAGCACCGGGATCAGGAACGACTCCGTCTTGCCGGAGCCGGTGCCGGTGGTGATCAGGGTCGGCTCGGCCGATTTATCCTTCGTCGACAACCGGGCGAATGCGTTCGCCTGGTGCAGGTAAGGGGTGAAGCCGGCCGGTGCCCAGTCCAGGTTCGCCCGCCAGCCCTCCTCCGCCGGGCGGAAAGGGGTGCGGATCCGCAGGTAAGGGCCGCGGAAGATGCCCTGCTCCGGGTGGGAGAGAAAACCCTCCAAACCATGACGTACGCCGTCCTCGGTCAAACCGAAGGTGGTGGTCAGGTACTGAGTGAGGGTCCGACGCAGGGTGTCGGCGGCGAGGGTAGGCCTCATGAGCGGGTCACCGCCGCATGCTACTGCACCCCTTACCGCTGTTGACCTGCCCGACAGCCCTGCCAGCGGGGTGAGTCGGATTCGCGACAAGTACGCGTCGGACGGGCGCCGAACGAGAGTTCAAGGACGCCGGAAGTCAGGCGGCTGACCAGTACGATTCGCCCGTGAACCGGGGTCGGCAGGTACATGCCTACTGTCGTGACCGAAGCGCACGAGAAGACCTCGCATCGTCCTGCTCGCGGTCGAGCACCCACCGCAGGTGGTAGCGGCCTTGAACTGGCTTTGCAATGTCAGCGAACCGGCGGCACCCCGACTGACTCACGGATCAGCCCGAATCGCGCGGCGCGGGTACGACAGCAAGGTACTCGATCGAGCATCGAGCATCGAGCATCGAGCATCGAGCAGGGCTACTGGATAGGCCGGCCGAGGCGTGCCAACGCATGAACTATATGTCGACCAAGGACCCAAGCGCCCCTCGTCTCGATACCACCAGCACGGGAGAACAAGCTATCTACCGGTGAACTTTCAACGGACGAAGCCTGATCAGGTGAATCCTGCGTACCAGCGGCCTCTTCGTCTTCGATCTCAAGATCAAGCCTAAGCCGCAAGGTAGCTTGGTTTAGCTCACCAATGAACCGATCCAGGTCATCGCCGGTCATACCCTGGAGGCGGCTACTCGTGCTCTCGATACCTGAGGCGAAACTCAACCTGTCCTGTTCTGACATGGGCCAGCACAGCATGGCACGCTCTGAAGCGCTCGGCTCACCGCGGTACGCGACAACCGCGCCCGGCGGCAGCGACTCCAGTAGACCATCGCCAACTCCCGGTCGCGCTTCCAGATCTAAAACCTGCTCGTCTATTTCGGCTTCCGGATTCGAGTCCGGACGTCGCTGCTCGGCCACAAGTTCTCCTCCAATCCTATCAACGAAACATGACGTTTACCGTGTTCTTCTCGCTGAGTAGATCAACATAGTGCGCAAGCTCGCGACGCAATAGCCACCACAGGGAAATGGCATTAATGAGGCCGCAAGTACCCACAGCCAACAAAGCTACGTTCACTTCCGGGCTAGTGTGTCCGATCGCCACGGTGTGATGAAGCATCCAGCTCGCAGCCGGCCGAACGTATAAAAGAGCTGCCACTAACGAAGTTAGCCCGGTCGCGAGTAGTCCGAGAAATGTCGCCAAAGAGGACCGCTGGAGCTTCTCCATTGAGTATCCTACGAATGTAGCCGCGACTGGCGATATCGCGAGCAGGAACGCTAACACATCGCCCGAGATCCGGCCCTGATTACTCGGGGCAACGAAGGATAGTACGGTTATCACAGAGGCAGATATCAGTGCAATGCCGCACGTCAGCCCAAGCGCACCCGGTGGGACCTCGTCGAACACAACATGCATCACCATGTCCTTTGGATATTTGCACGTGTCGAACCGGCGTGTGTACAAGTGGGCATAGGGTAAAGCTTGTCGATGTCGAATGCGCAGGTAAGCTCGGTCGCTGATGGCTCGGATATCCTCCTGCCGAACAGTCCTTCCACTCTTGGCCCATTGTAGATAGTGGGCCTTGACATAGCTGTTCGGGCTCGCCTGCATGCGGAAATGGTAGCTGGCAGCAGTGAACGGAAGGTTGAGAGGGATCACATAGGCGTTTGGCTGAAGTCCAAAACGAACCCTCCGCCTTCGAAATGGTGAGTCGGCCCGCCCGTAAATCGGTATTGTCTTTGTGTATCGAAGGACCCAACTGTCGGAGGCTGGCGAGACCTCTGCAACAATGACGTAGTTCCGTACTAAAAACGTACAGACGCCCTGAAGTCGCGCGAGCTTACTAGCGTCCGCCCTGGATCGTATCGACGCAACAATCAGATTGAAGTACTGGCGTGCATGCTCAGCGGACTCTCTGCCGGGCCTGAACACGAGCCGCAATAGGGCAAACAAAACGGCCTCGTCGTCCTGGCCGAAGGCATCTTCAAAGAGCGCCTTTAGCACGTGCGCCACCATTCCTCTGGCATCTTCCTGCGAGAGGAATGGTATCGCGGACGCGTCTCCGCCGAAGGTGTCCACATTATCGAGCATCGTGCCCTTGGTGGCAAATATCAACGGCACCAACACCAGCGGAAGATCGGCTGAGCTTCTCTCAGGTCGCTGGTTGGCCAAGCTGCCACCCTCCGACGGAAGGGGCGCATTCGAAAGATTGGCCGCTGGCACTTGACTGGGACCTGCGGGGTGAAGGACCGGAACCGACAGTTGACTCTTGTGACTGCGATCCCATTGCCGTGGCGGCGCGGCAGTTCCACCCCGTCGCGATTCCGTCGAATGTGCGGCTGAAGTGGTGAAAGTGGTGGATACCGTGACTTTCAGGCACTCACCACTAGGCTCAACCTCGTCACTAATGCGTACCTGATATCGCTCGGGTTCGATAAGCATCTCACCGAACAGCCGGATTACCGAGACCGGGTACCGTTGGTCTACTCGAACCATAGCCTGAAGAATCTCACGGTTGGCTTCGTCGAGGTTGGCTGGCCGATCTATGATTGGCCTGCCAGGTGCTTCGTCAGTCCGCTGGCGCGCCTTCCACTGCCGACCTGATATTTCGTATGCTGCCCCAATGAGGCCTAAGGCAACCACTATGGCCACGACGCGTAGCATCGCATGAGGCCCGACCTGCTGCACGGTAACGGCTGACTCGCGGAACCAAGACTCCGATGCCGGAACGTTACGCAATAGCCAGACGGCCGGTCCGTTCAGGATCGACAGTACTAGCAAAGTTCCACCAACGAGCAGGCATGCCAGCGGTCCGCCCACGCCAGGCACACGCTTCACGCCATCAGCTCCTTCCGTTGAACTCAACGATCCGGACTGCTGGTCCGATGCCTCAGCGACAAGATGGGAGCACCAAGCGTAGTCGCGCCGCTGGGGATCGCGAGATCGTACGATCGGGCACGAAGGCGATCTATCTAATTGTCGACAGTGGTGATGAAGGAGCCTCCCCTGTTCGCCCCGGGCCCGACAAGTCAGGAGGGGTGTTCGGCTTGAGATGGCTGGTATAGACGCGGCCCTGGGTATGGGTAGCGAGGCGTGCATGGCGGTTCCATAAGATCATCGAGGTTCTTAAGGCCTGTTGATCTATCTGAAGTGGCTATGCCCGCGTTGCCATCGTCGCTGATCTCATCCTTGTCGACCGCACCGCCCGGGGCATCTGCTGTGGAGTCGGCTGCGGGCCTGCTCGTAGCGTTGGGTGCCCTACTCGATCCCCGTGCTCGGCGGGGAGTCCGGCCTGCCCTGGTCGCCGGGGCGGTGTGCGCGGTCGTGGGCGACAACCGCTCGTATGCGGCAATCGGTGAGTGGCTTGCTGATCTGCCCGCTAACACAACGGCCGTGCTCGGGATCGACATGGATCGGGGGCCGTCGGGGGCGATGGTCGCAGGCTGTTGCAGGCCTTGGACCTGACCGGCTGGCCACGCCGCCAGCGGCTCGACCAGCCGAAACGCAGCACCACCGAGACCCGTCTACGCCATCACCGACCTGCGCGTTCACCAGGCCAGGCCGGAGCACCTTGCCGGGTGGATCCGCGGTTCCTCGTCGGTCGAGAACAAAGTCCACTGAGTCCGCGACGTCACCGACGACGAAGACCGCTCCCAGACCCGCCGCGACACCGGACTCCAGGTCATGGCCGCCTAGGTAACGCCGCCATCGGCGCCCTACGCCCCAACCGGCGTCACGAACATCGCCGCTGCCAACCGCTACCACGCCCGCGACAGCAAACGCCCACTCGCCCTACTCGGAGTCACCTGACGACTTTGCCGGGGCCCTGCTTGACCCGGAGACAGCCGCCGGCCAATTTTCCTTCGGGAGTACGATTTAGTGCAATTTGCTTGGGCGATGGCAGCCCGGCCGCCTCGAACTCTCCGCGCAGTGCCAGCACCCGGCCCTACGTTTCGTAGTAGTGGGCGATACGGCCCTCGCGCAGGGTGATCGCCCGGTCGACGTGCCGCTGCACCTCGTCGAGGTCACGCGCGAGGCTGGTCTTCCGCACTCATTGAGCTGTTCTGACAGAGGTGATGTTCATTCGGTCGGCCGGCGCTCGCGCCAGCGCTGGATGGTCCGCTTGTAGGGTTCGGGCATGTGCAGGTGAGGCACCTCGTCGTACGCGAACACGCCGAGTTCCTTGTGCTCATCGGAGTAGACCAGGTCCTCATCGCCGATGTACGTTGCGCCGAAGCTGACGATGAACACGTGCCGGACCGGGGTGATCTCGTAGACCCAGGAGTCGATGATGTCGACCTCCGTGATGGTCAGCCCGAGTTCTTCGGCGACTTCTCGGCAGACACCGTCCTCGGGTGTCTCGCCCACTTCGAGCTTCCCCCCAGGCAGCTCCCACTCGTCACGTTCGTTCCGCAGCAGCGGCACTCGGCCGTGGTGATCGATGACGAGCTTGACCGAGATCGGTAGCTGGTACTCGAAGTACCCCGGGTTCCGCTCGACGAGGTACGGCGGTCGCTCGGTCATGCGGGAGGTCCTTCCGTATGTGCGCATCAGTTCGGGGTCAGCAGGAGCGCGGCGACGTCGTCGGCCCGCTTGAAGCGGCCTCCGCCATTGCCGGGTTTGCTTTCTGCATCGCGGATCAGTTTCTCCAGGTAGTGCAGCCCTCGATCGCGCGCATCGGGGATCACCTGGGTCCATGAGCGGTAGAGCCTGTAGTCGGTGACCAGCCGGGCGAAGCCGTCGGTGCACAGCAGTATGCAGTCGGTGTGCGTCCACTCGCCGCAGACGGTGTGTGGGCGCAGCTGGCGATTCGGGTGCCCGGAGAAGACGGATTCGACATCACCGGAGGTCATCGTGTGCAGCCGGCGTTGGTGCATCGCCGCGACAACGCGGTCCGCCTCGCCCTCATTCGTCGCGACCGCCGCAGCTTCGCGTTGGTCGAAGTAGTCAGTCGACAGGACCACCGGCCAAACGCCGTCGACAATGGCGGTGGCGTCGCCGATGCGGGCGAGGTCGTAGCCGATGCCCTGGTCGACGCAGACCGCTATCGAGCAGGCGGGTGGCACCCTGCTTGGTGGGAACGACAGTGCTGCCTGCTCGCGGGCAACGTCCGCGGCAGTCAACGTCAGCAACTCAGCGGCGGAACCTCGGTAGTCGTCGGCGCCTGCTTGGGTCAATCGTTCACCGATGCTGTCGACAAGCCACTGCACGTCACTGCCTGCGGGCAGCGCGGTGTCGTCGTAGAGGTCGGTGGCGCCGTCGATGACCCAGGCGAGGGTGCCGCGGTGGCCGACGCGGTCCTCGTTCGCCCGCATACCGCCGGCGGAGGTAATCGCTTCTCCTACCTTCATGGCTGGTCCAACTCTCATGACATCCACGAGGCCGGCACGAACATCCCTGCCCCGATCATGGCGCACCCGATGACGACCGCTGCGATCACCCGGAGAACGCGGCTGTTGTTGACGAGAGAGAACGTACCGAAAACGACGCTGATAGCGCCGGACGCCACGAGCATGAGGCGGAGGCCCTCGACGCCGCTGCTCTGGCTGGCGATGTTGCTGGCGGTGGCGATGAACGCCACCACGGCCGCGAGCAGGCCCAGGAGTTGCAGTTGCTGGCCCTTGAACTCAGTCAACTCCGTGCGGAAACGGGCGTGGGCCTGGGCCCACCGGGCGCGCTCCTGCATCAGATCGATGCGAATCCGACTCGACTGATACTGGGTGAGCCGGCGCATATGGTCCCGCGAGGCGCGCGGCTCAAGCTCGATTGCCTGTGCAACGGCAGTCCTGGCAGCCTCGAACTCACCCCGCAGTGCCAGCACCCGACCTTTTGTCTCGTAGTAGTGGGCGATACGGCCCTGGGTCAGGGTGATCGCCCGGTCGACATGCCGTTCCACCTCGTCGAGGTAACGTGCGGATCCGGGGTCCTCCAGACGTTCGAGGTACTCGACCCAGAACGCCGCCAGTTGATGAACCACCGCGGCCACGTCAGGCATGGCGGCGACCGCCTGACGGGAGTATTCGACCGAACTGCGAAGCGAGGCCAGGTCACCCTTGGCCCGGGCCACGATCGCACGGAAGGTGTGGAAGTAGGGCTCCGCTCCGAACTCGTTCTCGTGTTCTCGGACGACCGAGCCGTACTCGGCGTGGCGTTCCTCGCGTCGTAGCCGCAGCAGGAGCGCGTAAAGTGCCGCGAACCGGGACCGGCTGCGAACGGCGGGATCGTCGAGGATGGCTCGCAGCAGCGGCTCGGGATCGGGGTACGCCTCGATGACGGCGCGGATAGCCTGCGGAAAGGCCGCGTCGGAGGGCGACGGCACCTTCGACAGTGCAGCGATGAGCTGGGCACGGCCCTGCGGTAACGACACTGCGGTGCGCGCTCTAGGAACTCGCAATCGAAAACCCCCGGTTCAACCACGCGTACGGATGGTCGCTGTTGACTCTCGCCAGGAACCGCACCAGGCTCCGCTCCCCGGTGAAGGCCGTGCGCCCGTGCAGGAAGCGGTGATTGTGTACGAGGTAGCCGTCGCCCGCACCCAGGTGCAGGGTTTGGGCCGTCTCAGCGATCAGGCGACGGATCGCGACTACGAGGTCCGTACGCCCATCGGTGCTGTACGGACCCGCGATCCGGTCGTCGCGGTAGCGGATGCGGGCGTGGCCG
This sequence comes from Micromonospora arida, assembly GCF_042873195.1. Classification (NCBI taxonomy): domain Bacteria; kingdom Bacillati; phylum Actinomycetota; class Actinomycetes; order Micromonosporales; family Micromonosporaceae; genus Micromonospora; species Micromonospora arida. The sequence continues at coordinate 1,005,225 of NZ_JBIALC010000001.1, forward strand.
GCACCGATCTCGACAACCGCCGGGCCTGGTCGACCGGTTGCCGTCTTCAGTCGCAGACCGGCAATCTCGGTATCCCCGGTAAGTCGGCGGACGAGAGCCAGCACCCGCGCGCCGTCGACCAGTGTCGCGCTTCCCCCGGCCCTCGCCGGAGTCAGCATGAGGGTGGCGAGCACGCTGGAGGGCTGTGCGTGCAGACTGCGATCGGTGTGCGGCGACAGGGCCAGATCGGTGAAGCCGGCCTCGTTGTCGCCCTCGTCGGTGCACAACCGAGGCACGATGAGGGTCAGCCCGTCGGCCACCTCATGCGGATGGTCGACGGTGACGGTCCAGCGGTCGAGCAGAGACCTGACCTCGGCGATGGACCCCTGCCGGATCAGGACGACACCGTCACGGGCGAGGGCGCCGGGCAACAGGTCCGGGCTCACCTCAGCCTCGCGTCCCGCCTCCATCAGCCGCATACGCCCCGCCTACGCGCGCCGTCAATCCTCAGGATCATCGAGTTCGACGGCCGCCGGAAGCTCCGACCGCGCGGGGGGCTTCACCGGGGCGGGCGTGGGCAAGGCACCCAGACCTGCCCGGTCCAGCGCCGTGTGCAGGGTGCCGACCAGTTCCTTGAGCACATCTTCCCGGGCCTGGTTGTAGGCGAGTTGCGCGGCCGCGCCGGCGGCGGCTCCGGCACGCTCGTAGCCGCCCCAGGTGTCCAACCACTCGTAGGAGCCGTTGACGCGGCGCATGCGGGCGACCCAGTAGACGGATCCCTGCTTCCGAACCGTCCAGTAGCTGCCATCGGCTGTGTAGTTCCGGTATGCCATAGAGACCAAGCTATCGATGGACAGCGCGGGCCACTTCAGCCGTACGTCCACTTCAGACAGCGCCCGAGCGTCCGGGCGAGGCTCTACGGGGCAGCTACCGGCGCTGGTCCAGGACTGCCAGGTCGAACCCGCCGCGGGTGCCCGGGCGACAGCGGCGACCGGACAGAGTGCGCCGCCGGCCTGCGCGGCCATCCTGGGCCGGGCAGAGGCACTGGCTACTCCGTGCTGAATTCCGGACCGAGCGCGAGAGATGGTCCGACGCAGCCGATCATTGGAAGAGGGGCGGCTGGACATCGATGATCGGCTGTTTCACTTCATCTGTCGGTGGCAGCATGCCTAAATCCTCAAGCTCTGTCGCCTTGAGAATAGGTCCATCGAGGATAGTTTTCAGCACGGCGTCCTGCTGCGGCTCGAGGAGCACGCATCCATGGAGTACGGCTAGCAGGTTTCGCAATTCATCGGTGAAGTCCCACTTAGTGGCAACGATGTCGTTCAGTGGAGACGATCTGCGCACGCGGGGCCGTTTGGAGCGGTAGTCGAACCACTTCTTGACTACTTGGGTGCCACAAACGTTGTAATCCCATACTGCCGAGGGAACGGGACCGAGGGCTCCTTCACCCACATACAGGGTCGAACTGTCCCGGTCGTACGTGATGCTTTCCGGCATGCGGTCCGGCACGCCTGGTATGGGCGCGAGGACATCAGGCCGCAGTTCCCGCGGGGGTCCCGGCGGGCGGCCGGCTGCTGCGCAGACATAACGCTCACCGTAGGTCTGGAGCCAGATTACTCGCTCACCAAGCCTGACTGCTTCACGCCAAAGGCCAGGGTCCACGGTAAACGGAATCCGCACCCCCGGAGTGCGAAGGTCCGCACGGAATCGTATCGGGTAGCCGGGATGCGAAGCCACGGCGGCAACATAGGCGAGAACTTCGTCGCAGGTAACGCGGCTATCGAACTGACAAGAAAGATGCTCGATCAAGCCAGGCGCGATGTTGGGCTGCTCACCTCTGACGTCACGGTATTGAGGAAGTACCTTGCCGCCATGATGGCCCATATAGTGGTGGGTATCCGGCACCTCGGCGGCAAAAACGACGGCCGGTCCCGAAGTTATCGATTCCGCGAACAGTGTGGTCAGATACGTCTGATGCTTTCCGTAGGTAGACCAGAGATCGGGGCGGGAGAAGTCGACAACCCTTCGGTCGGCAATAACATACTGCCGGTCGAAGCTCCGGAACGATACGCGCATGATGGAAACCTGAGGATTAATGGTGCCAGCCAGTGACGCGGGATGGCCTGTGCCATCGAAGTGCGGCGAGAGTGCGACAGAGATTGCCCTATCCCTAGTCTCCTTCATGAGCTCCGGCCGTTCTGCCAGAGGAGCCAAGGTTAGGCGCCGCCACCGTTCGGCCAACGTTTTTTCGTCCGGCGCGTAAACCCACGTTCGGTTAGGTTTGATGCCTGGGGATTGCCATGGCATCAGGTCAGCGAGCGCAATGCAGTCGTTCCATATGGCCTGCGACACGGGACGGAATGGAGCCGACCACTTCGTTGGGCAGTCCAACCACCGACCGCTTGCGGCAGTCAGCGCCTGGAGGGCGTTGAATTTTTCCTGCCTGGTCCCGGAGAGGGCAACATAACGGATCCTGGCCGGTGTTTCCGTATCGGCCGTCTTGGCACGTCCGAATACGCCGATACACAATGGCTGCTGCACGTCTGGGAAAATGCGTGTCGACACTTCGGGCTGATGTCCTTCAGGAGATAGATCGATGATCCAGCCCCAGTCGGCCTGCCGTCGCAGGTACTCGCGCATGCCGGCGAAGCCTGGTCCGGTGGTATAGGCCGAGGTGCAAACGAAGGCCACGATTCCCTCCGGGTGCTCAGGATGCGCTTCGAATACCTTCCAGGTGGCCCAGCGCCAAAAGTAGATGTTCAAGTTGTGCAGTTTGAACTCGAGTCTGCCGGTACCGGTGCCCCGAAAACCGTCGAGCATGCTCGACTTCCCCTTGTTGCTGGCAAGTACGAGCCCTCCCTGATTCTTGGCGCGTTCGAGGTAGGGCGGATTGCCGAGAACGACCATGACTCGTTCCTCGGTCTTGACCTTGATTGCTTGCGCCCGGGAGTCAGCAATTGGCCGGTACACGTACGGGCTAACAAGCGTCTCTACGTCAGGGTCCTCCAGGGTATCGGTGACGTAGAATCTGACCTTCTCGTCGGCAACCTCCAATCCCCGCGCCGCGAGATCCTGGTGCAGCCGTAGTTCCGCTACGGCGAAGGGCGCGATCTGGCGTTCAAATCCAACTAAACGACCGAGGAGAGCACGAAGTTCAGCTGGCTCGTCCCCGTGGTCAGCCGCAATCGTCTTCGCTACACGTGCAATCACGCTCAACAGGAAGGTGCCGGTACCCATAGCCGGGTCGACGACCACTACATCCCGGTCGGCCAGACCTAGCCGTCGTTTCAGCTTGTCGTGCAAGATGCTGTCGACAAACTGGACCATGAAGTCCGCAACGGGCTGCGGCGTGAAGTAGGAGCCACTTCCCCGTCGAACCGCTGGGTCGTACAACTCCAAGAAGCGCTCATACAGTTGGTCCGATGTGTCTGTCCGCCAATCTGTCCAGTCGCTGGCCTCGATGGCGCGCCGCAACGTTTGCAGAGCCACGCTGCGCTGCTCAATGCTAGGACCACCGTGGTCCTCGGTGAGGATTGCCAGCGCTCGCCCGACGAGCAGGTGGTTCTTGGCCAGCTCTCGCCCGAGCGTCGGCAGTTCCTTGCCCTCGAACTCGATCCCTGACCGACGCGCCAACAGCAGCCCAAACGTGACGGTCTGCGCGTAGGCGTCGGCGAACAACTCCTCGCTCAGGTGGGGAAATAGCCAGGTGCGCCAGTCGGCTAGATGATCGCTGAAGAGCCGCACCCTCCCACCGAGTCGCTCTTGACCAAGGGTGTCCAACACCTCGTCGCGCAACAATCGGCAAAGTCGTGCCGCGTCTCGGACCAGATGTTCGAGGCGGCGATGTGGACGTGGACGCCACGCAAGGAAAGCGTGGAGCACGAGCGCCAGGTTGCCGTCTGCGGGCCGAAGGCGCGCACCGGCCCGCTGCAGGTCGCCGTCCATCCGTGCCACTGGCCCCTGCAATTCTCCCCAGCGATACACCGCGAAGGACTGACCATCGCTGTACAGAACGTTCGGAAGCAACTGAAGCTGGACCCATTGCCTACGCTCCCGGGCCGTGGGATGCCAACCGTGGCCGGGAACACCCCTGCCCGGCGCCTTGAGTTCCACATACCCGATCGGGGCTCCGTCGACGTCGATCAAGTAGTCAGGGCGGATAGCAAGGTCCGGGAGGCGGACCTCGCCATGCGCCCTGACCGGGCAGCCAATCGCTTGTCCAGCCGCAACGAGAAGCTCGACCATTGGCGCCCGCAAGGTGTCCTCCCGAGCAGCCAGTCCCCGCTGAAGGAGCGGCGCGACGGAAGCACCGAAGTGAGAAACAGCTGCCTCCAGCACGGCGCCGTACGCTTCAGCAGAACCCCGAGGACCGGGCACGTCGGCCGCACTGCGGGTGCGGGCGCTCCTGTCCATGCGCCCTCATCTCGACCGGTGAGTCGTAAACGTGCCGCCACCACCCAGCTCGCCATGGCTACCCAGAGTCATTAGCCGACCTCCCGCCGTATCGCCACAGCATGCGACAGGCAGCGAAATAGATCAATGGCGACAGTGCACGTCTGACCAACCGCATGATGCCGGTAGGTACGCACGACAGAGAACAGAGGCGCTGAAGGTGACTGGCCCGACCGGCCCCGCTGACGGGACTCACATCAACACCTGATCTTGCACGTCGTACCCCTCAGGCAGGATCGGAGTCATGACGACGCACCACCCGACCACCCGGCGCCTGGTCTACGGCCACGCGCAGATGCACGACTGCCTCGCCTTCGCCGACGCGGACACCGCCGCCGAGGAGGCTGCGGAGATCAAAGCGATCGCCGCCGCCCGCACCTGGGGCGAGGCCCGGCGAATCCGGACCACCCACGTGTCGAACCCTGCCGACCCGGAGTACTACGATCCCGGCGAGGACCCCGCGGACGACGAGCCGTTCGACATCAACGAAGTGGGTTCGGTCGTGGAGGGCGACTGGCCGCCGTTGGTAGCGGAAGGGGCCTTCACGCTACTGCCGAAGGATCTGCGAACGCGTTTCGGCAAGCAGCAGGCCACCGTCCTCAATGGCGACCTGCTGGAGATTCCGCTGAGCGATGAGGCGGAGCTGGTGGCCGAACTACGGCGGCGCGGCTATGAGGTGCACCGCGACGACGAGCTGATCAACGTGCTCGACGGCCGCAGCTTCAGCCCACTGGCCGGCTGACCGCGAGCCCCTGCCCCGACCGCCGGCTGACCGCGAGCCCCTGCCCCGACCGCCGGCTCCGCGCGACACGCCGGAGTCGGCGGCAAATTCCGATCACCCCGAAAAACATACAGAACCCCCATTGGTACGCCGACAATCGTCGCGTGGGAATTGCGTGTACATGGCTGTTGTCGGGAGTGTCTTGTATGGTCAGACGCGTATCGCTATTGATGCAGTGGCACCGCCGAAGAATAGCCGATCGGCAACGGTTCCACGTTTCAGCGATGGCGTCGGGATGTAACACAATGCAACACGGAGAGGGTGGCGGATGGCCGACGACATGGGATCGACAGTGCCGCGACGGCAGCTCGGGCGAGCGCTGCGCGACCTGCGCACCGAGGCGCGGATGACGCTGGACGGCGCGTCTGAGGCGATGCAGTTCAGCCGGCAGAAGCTGTGGCGCATCGAGACCGGCCTCGGCCCGGTCCGCGCCGTTGACGCCAAGGCCATGTGCGAGCTGTACGGGGCGACCGCCGAGCTGACCGGCGCACTCACCGCCCTGGCCAACGAGACCAAGGCCAAGGGCTGGTGGCACTCGTACGGCGACGCCATCCCCGACTGGTTCGAGCTCTACGTCGGCCTGGAATCCGCCGCCTCCCGCCTACGGGGGTATGACGAGTCGCTGATCCCCGGTCTCTTGCAGACAGAGGCGTATGCGAGAGGTGTCTTCCAGAACCGCACCGACATGAGCGAAGACGAGTTGGAGCAGCTCATTAGCATTCGGCTCCAGCGGCAGGATCTCCTACGGCGGCGGCTGCCGAAGGCACCTCAGCTCAGCTCCGTGCTCGCCGAAGCGTTGCTGATCAAGCAGGTCGGCAGCCGGGCGGTGATGGCCGATCAGCTCCGACACCTGAAGGACCTCGCAGACCTTCCGAACATGTCCATCCGGATCCTGCCGTTGTCCGTCGGGGCGCACTACGGTGCCCTTGCGGGCACCTTCATGATGCTCGACTTCCCGTTGACCAATCGAGTCGTCCCGCAGCCCTCCGTCGTCTACAGCGAGTCGCTGACCGGTGCCCTGTATCTTGACCGGCCTGACGAGATCGCCGCCTACGAGAAAGTGTGGACGAGCCTCACGTCCCTGGCGCTCGATGAGCAACAATCAAAGCAACTGATTAACAAGATCGTCGGAGAGGTCCACCATGGCTGAGCTGACCGGCGCCGTATGGCGAAAGAGCACCCGTAGCGGCGACAACGGCGGCGCATGTGTTGAGGTTGCCGACAACCTGCCCGGCCTCGTCGCGGTACGCGACAGCAAGGACCCGACCGGACCGGCACTCACCTTCTCCCCTGCCGCCTGGACCAACTTCGTCCGCTCTGCGAAGTCTGGGCGTTGAGTCGTACATCAGGCGGGAGCGCAGCCCGACCGACCTGCCGGACGCGCTCCCGCCGCATGACCGGTCAGACGCGCTCCCGCCGCATGACCGGTCAGGAGCCTGCGTCCTCGCTTACGGACTCGGCCGCCTGGTCGAACAGCGACCACCGGTTGCGCCACGTCTGCACGTGCGCCGGATGGATCGCCGTGTGCCGGCTGTTCGGGTTGCGCGGACGCACCCCACCAACGCTGGCCATGAACTCCTCGTGCCGCTCGCGCACCCCGGCACGCAGGTCGTCACCGGGGACGACGTAGAAGTCTCGGCGTCCGTCGGTCACGTCTACGAGGACATAGAGGTTGGCGGACATTGCCGTCATCTTGTTGATGTCCGCGATCATCCATGCGCCCTGCGCGGCGACATGCATGGCCGCTGCCCTACCGTTGACTGTCACAAAGGTCTGCGCACCGTGCAGGCTCGCCGAGTAGCCGTGTAACAGAGCCTCGGCTACTGCGAGATGCCGTCCAGCCTGATGTTTCCGATGGTTACTCGGAGCCATCTGCTCTCCTTCGGTGATGGAAGCGGGGTAGTGGGCTACGACGGCTGCCAGCCCGCATCGATCGCATCCTGAAGCCGCTTACTGAACACGGCATGCGCCTGCCGGTACTCGTTCTCCCGGTCCGCCTTATAGAACGGCGCCGCGTACCCTTCCGGCGGCGGGTTACCTTCAGGGTGATTTAGGTGTGCCATTAACTGCTCATAGTCCTGTCTGGACTGGCCAATCCCAAATGCATAGGGGTCGACAGCAAGCCGACGACCGTTGGCGTCAAACCACATTTGGTCCTCACGGTCTGTCAAGATGGGATACCGGGACCGCAGAACCGCCAACATCTCATCAACATCGATATTCAGCCAGACCGCCACCAGCGCATCGATTTCCACAAGCGCGGCACGGCGAGACCGTTCATCACGTAGCGGCGTTGTCCGGCGCCACTGCGGTCCCACATCGCCAAGAGGACTCGGAATTCCCCACTGCGCGGCCCAACGCTCCGAAGCCCAAGCGGACTGAAATAACTTACTCCACAGCCCGGCGTACGGAATCGTTAAGCAGTTAAGTCGCAGCGTTCGCACGAGCAGCGGAGCAGCGAGCGGGTGTCCTACACTTGGAACGGGAAAAGCAGCTAAATCCGCAGGATGGAGATTGGCCTTCCCGGTGATACGCAGCAAGTAGTCAAGCGGCAGGGACGCCCAGAACCCCGCGCAGAGGGCGGTATCCGCGTCGCTACCTAACCACATGGAATACACCCCATCAACATGGCTTGGCCCCGGCGGCATAATCGCCGCAAATAGCGACCGTTCCGTGCTTTTCGGATCGATCATCTTACGCCAAGCGATCCGATAGTAATCCGTGTAGGGGCGCCCCGCCCAGACATCCTGAGCGCTCCTAGAGCCCGCCTCCGCGCCAGCGAGTACGTAGGTCGTCCGTGGAACGACATCGGTATCTAAACGAACTAGATCCCATGAAACCCAGTCCTTGCCGTTCCGAAACGGATCGTTCGGCTGTTTGCCAAAAGGGTTGGCGATTCCGAAGTGTGTACCCTGAAGCACAACATCGCGGAGCGTCAACACTCGTCCCACTTGGTATCGAATAAGACCCGTCTGCTTGCCCACAGTTTCGTTGTAACCACCGCTGATGAAGGGTTGCACCGATCCAAGTCTCCGCTCGAACCCTGCAATTGCCGCGATGGCACCCTTTTCATGCACGGTTATCGGATTTAGAAGTGGCACTTGGCGAGGATTCCCACTCTCGCCACGGAGGCGCTCCCACTCCGCCAGCAGCGTCTCATCGACGACGACGACTCGGGACCGGTGGGGTCTGCGATCCCAAGCACCGTTATGCTTCTGCCCAGGCGGCAACCCATGTCCGTCATGCGCTAGAGAATCGCGCAAAGTGCTGGCCGAGAACATTTGGCTGAGGTGGAGAAATGAAACCTCTCCGGGTACACCATAAATGTGCACTCCAAACTCCAGAGTCCGGCCCGCGTCATCGAAAGCCCAGTTCGCCGCATTAACAAATCCACCATGAACACGAAGACGTCGATACGCGGATTCACGAATGCGGCCCTCTTTCACTCCAACGAAGTGGCTGTCAGGATGCACGAGTCCCGCGCTACCCCGTTTTGGCTGATGCCTCCACACCTGACTCATGAACGCCCGATATAGATCTAGCCGAGTGCCGGCGAGAAGAGGATAGTTCGCAAGACCACCCAGGAAGGTTACGAGGCCAGTTTTTGCGGACAGTTCTTCCAAGTAGGACCGCGAAATGAATCGCTGTCGCAGCAGACAGGATTTCCGTTGGTCCCATACCTCGGCAGGCGCCTTCACTACGAGTCGAAACCAGGGCTCCCATTCTGCGAGGAGCCCGTCCTCCCTCCAGTCAGGCCGAACCCATGGCGGGTTACCGACTTGAAGGTCGAAACCACCTTTTGTGAAGGCTTGACCGAATGTCAACTCCCAGTGAAAAAAGCCCCGCTGCTCGGCGAGCTGGCCGACGGCGAGCAGCCAGGGGAACCGGTCGGAAAGCATCCACGACGAGTCCACGCCGACTACCCCGTCGAGCTTCCGCTCGAACTCGCTCATCTCGCTCAGGCTCGTGAACTTTCGGTTGTAGAACCGCGCGGTGTCCTCGTCCAAGTCACGTCGGCCGATGAGCGCTTCGGCGAAGGTCAGCCAATCGCCCAGGTCGGCCAACGGCACCTGCTGACGGAGCTGTTCCGCCACCGTCATCCGCCGGATGCCCGTGGCCTTCGTCGGCATCTTCATCTGCTGCGGCTGCACGTTGCCGAAGATGTCCGCGGTCTCGTAGACGACCGGTTCCTCGTACGCCGGCTCGTCCCTGACGTGCGACACCTCGACCGGCGTGGCCGGGTAGGCCGGGTCAGAGCCGTCCAACAGCCCGACCTTGTCCAGCGGCCAGAACCACAGCGCGCACCAGACGTCCATCAGGGTCTTGAGCCGCCAGTACGGCGTGCCCGGCGCGGTCAGGTCGGCGAGGATCTCCTCCCGAGGCACCGCCTCGGTAACGGAAGGCAGGTCCTCAGCGCCCCAGACTGCAATGTCGCGGCGGATCTCCCGCTCGGAGATGTCGAGCCGCTGCTGCACCAGCCCCCACAGGAACTCGACCCGCCGCGCGAGGGCCTGCAAGCGCTGGACCTGCGAGTTCTTGCCCTTGACGGATGGCGTGCGCTTCATCGCCGTACGCCAGGCTTTCAATCGCGCGGTCTCGGCCGGCGCCAGCTCGCGGGCCTCCTTCTCCCCCGCGACCGCTCCCCAGCCGTCGGCGGGGAGCAGGAAGTGGTGGATGGTGCCCTCGCCGATTGGCCCGTCCCGGAAGGGCTGTTCCTTCGGCGCGGTGGTGAGCCACGACTTGTCGGCGAGCTGCTTCGCGGTGTAGGTCTTCCGGCCGGCGCCGATGAGGGAGTTGCCGCGTTGCAGGTGCAGGCCGAACCAGGGGGCCTGGAGGCCGGCGTGCATGACGTTGAGCCAGAGCGACACCTCGGCCAGCTCGACGGCGGTGCGGTTGAGGTCGACGCCGTAGCTGTTGTGCAGGGCGATGTACGCCTTCACCCGTTGGAGTTCGAGGTGGTACTGCTCCGGGTCCAGGTCGACCTGCAACTCGCGAGCGCGGCGGCGCAGGTATTCGGCGGCTACCTGGTTGATCGCCTCGTTGAGGAACGCGCCGGAGCCGAGCGCCGGCTCGCAGATCGTCCAGTCCAGCAGCTCGCGGGCCGGGGTGACGGTGTCGTCCTGGTCGAGGCGGTACTTGAGGGCGAGTTGGACGGTGACCTCGGTCAGCGACTGCGGGGTGTAGTAGGAGGCGCTGGTCTGCCGGTCGCGGCCGGCGAGCCGGTAGACGAACTGTCCCGCCTCGTAGCAGACCCGGCTACGGACGCCGGTGTACGCGTTCTCCTTGTAGACGAAGACGTTGTCGTCGTACTCGTCGGTCTTGGAGGCCGGAATCATCCACGAGCCGTCCTTCGGGTCGCCGTTCTTGGCGACCTCGTAGAGCTGCTCGGTGGCGACGAAACCGGTGTACGACATCAAGCCCTCGTAGACCGCGCCGAGCTGGTTGATGCCGAGCTGGGCGTACGAGATGAAGCCGCCGCGGCGCTTCTTACCACCCTTGGTGAGCATCAGCCGGCGCAGCACCTCGTAGAGGACCTTGTTGCGCAGCCGGGTGTCGATCTTCGGTGCGTGCTCGTCGTCGGGGTCGCTGCCCGGCTCGGCGATCAGCCGGCCGATGAGCTTGGTCTTCTCGGGCAGGAACAGGTCGGAGCGCATCGGCTCGAAGCGCAGCCCCTCGCCCTCGCTGGCCTTGTCGTCGACGTCCGCGCCACCGCGCGGCCGGTGCCCCTCGTTGACCATGCGGAAAAGCAGGTCGAGGGACTCGTAGAGGTGGGTGCCATCCTCGGCGGAGGGGGCGAGGCGGCGGGAGACGAGGTCACCGAGACGGGCGAGGCTGTAACCCTCGACGTACTGGGGGTCGTTGACCGGCAGCACGCCCAGCTCGGGGCGGGCCTCGGCGTAGAGCAGGAACAGGATCCGGTAGAGGTAGCGCAGCGACTCCCGGCCGAGTTCCTTGGCCAACTCGTCGAGGTCCATCACCTGCTGCGGCTGGTAGCCGGCCCGCCGGATCTGGTCGAGGACCTCGTTGGCGATGAGTTCGACGGAATCCTTCAGGCCCACGCGGAGTTCGCTCGACACACCGACGGCGTGCTGGCGGGAGCCGGCGACCAGGTCGGCGAGGGGTTCGGTGCCGCCCTCGGCCGGCGGGCGCAGCGAGTCGGCGCCGAAGAGCGCGGCGACGACGTCGAGTTCCTTGTCGTCGTTGCGGGCGTACGCGGTGTCGAGGCTGACGGCCAGGTAGCGGCCCTCACCCCAGACCGTGCGGTCGGCGAGGGTGATCACGCCACCGCTGAGGATCAGCACGTAGCGGGGCTTCGGGCTGTCGGCGGCGAAGAGCAGGGAGGCGAGCTTGGCGCCCGTCTCGATGGTTTCGGTGCTCGACAGGGTGAGCGGGTCGAGCAGGCGGCCGGCGTCGTCCGGGTCCTGCGCTGCCTCGGTGTCGACCGCCCAGCCGCAGTCCAGCGCGACGATGCCGTGCGTGGTGGTCAGCTCGGCGTGGGCGACGTGGACGTCGTACTCCTGGCCGTTGCGCTCGACGGTGATGGTCTGTGGCTGCGGGTCGAAGCCGAGCGCCCGCAGCACGTCCTGGTGTTGCTTGCGCAGTCGCTCCGGGTCGAAGAAGTCGACGTCGGTCAGCTCGGTCTTTGCGTCGAAGTAGGTCCGGCGCATGCCGCGCAGCCCGGCGCGCGGCGTCGACTCGCCGGACTTCTCCGTCTCCGCCCACTGCTTGAGCAGACCGCCCTTGAGGGTGGTGGGCAGGATCTCGGCGAGGTAGTGCGCGGAGAGGTACTCGCCGCGGTTGGTCAGCGACTCGAAACTCATGCGGCACTCTCCTGCGACGGTACGAGAACGGCGAGCACCCGCAGCAGCGGGTCGCCGTCGGTTTCCAAGCGGTCGAGCAGGTCGTGCTGCTCCTGGACGGTGGTGTCGACGCGTTGGCGTCGCTTCTCCCGATGCGCGCCGGGCAGCTCGTCGACGAGGCTGGCCTGTTGGAAGGTCTGCAACTGCTGGCGGTGCTTCTGCAACGGCTCGGCGTTGGCCTCAGCCCACTCGGCGCGCTTGCCCTCCAGATACTGCCGGGCAACCGCGACAGCCCCCGGTAGCAACTCCTTCAGCGGGCCGATCGCGATGGCCTCGGCGCGGTTGACCATCGTCGGGCCGACGTTGGCCTCGCGCAGCACCTCGTCCATCGGCCGGATCGTCGGCGAAGCGGGCAGGTCGGAGACGGCCATCCACTGCACGACGGTGGGTTGGCCGAGGCGGTTGGCGTAGACGCCTTGGATCAGGAACGTCGGCGCGGCCACGTCGGCGGTGAGCACCGGGGCCTGCTGGCGGCCGAGCCGGATCAGGACCTTGTCGACCAACCAGTCGACCATCGGGTGCACGTCGCTGAGGAAGGCGATGTCCGGCCACATCGGGGTCTTGCTCTGCCGGGCCTGGTCGAGCTTGCGCTGAGCGAGGGCGCGGTCGAAGGTGACCTTGAGCCGCAGGTCCTCGCCCTCCCGGTGCGCCCGCAGGTAGGTACGGGGCAGATCGGTGAGCCGGTGCACCAGGTCGTCAGGGGCGAGGAAGGTCAGCAGCTCGTCCTCGCGGCGCAGGTCGATGTGGTCCTCGGGCCGGTCCTCGTAGATCTCGTACAGGGCGGCGTCGACGAAATCCTGGGTGGAGTCGAAGAGCTTCGGCACCTTCGCCTGGGGCACGTCCGTCGCCACGGGAGCGGTGCCGACGTCGCCGAAGAGGTCGGCCATCACGTCGACCTCGGCGTGGGCAGCCTCGTAGGACTCGTCCACCGACTTGCCGGCGAGCAGGTCCCGGACCAGCCGGTCCTCCTCGGCCTTGGCGTCGTACTGGCCCGTGACCGCCTCGACGCTGCCGAGGCTGCGGTGCGCGGTCTCCTCCCGGTTGAGCAGCTTCTCGGCGACCGTCCGGTCGTCCTTGGCGTCCTCCCGGTCAGAGGTGAGGATCAGCGCGCGGAACTGCGGCTGATGCTTCTGCCCGTAGCGGTCGATCCGGCCGTTGCGCTGCTCGATCCGGATCAGGCTCCACGGAATGTCGTAGTGGATCAGGTGGTGGCACTGCTGGTGCAGGTTGACGCCCTCGGAGGCGACGTCGCCGGTGAAGAGCAACCGGACGTCGCTGCCGGCCAGCTCGAACTCCTGGAGGATCGTCTGCTCGTCCTTGTCGGCCACCCCGCCGTGCAGCACGCGGATCGCGTTCGGCTTGAGGCCGAGCATTCCGGGGACGACCTCGGCGAGCCACTTGATGGTCGGCACCCGCTCGGAGAAGACCACGGCCCGGGTGATGCTGTTCTTGCCGACGCCGATCTTCCGCAGCTCGTCGACCAGGCCCTTGAGCTTGCTGGAGTCGCTGTCGGTCATGGCGGAGGTCAGCTCAGCGAGCCGGTCCAGGGCCACCCGTTCGGTGCCGGTGGCCTTCTTGCGCCGATTGGTCACCGTCTCGCGCAGCGCACGGTGCGAGGACAGAAAAGACTTCAACAAGGTGTACGGGAAGAGCCGGTGCTGCCCGGTGATCGGCTCGTCGGTCCACTTGCCGGCCAGCCACACGTCGGTCAGCTCGTCGAAGATCTGCTCCTCGATGGTGGTCGCCGCGCAGTGCAGGGCCTCAGACGGGCCGCGGTCGGCCCAGCGGTCGCCGATCTGGTCGCGTACCTCAGGGCTGATCTTCGTGCGACGCAGGTAGAGGTGCGCGATGTCGCTGGCCTGGTAGTCCTTCTCGTTGGCGATCGCCGCCGGGTCGAGCAGCGAGATCAGCTGCGCGAAGGACTCCTTGTCACCGTTGTGCGGGGTGGCGCTGGCCAGCAGCAGCGCGTCGGTCTTCGCGGCCAGGCGGCGGGCCAGCTCGTTGCGCTGGGTGCCCTTGTTGATGAGGTTGTGCGACTCGTCGATGACGACGGCGTCCCAGGTCGTGGCGTCGAGGTGGTGGCCGAACTGGCCGGCGTCCTTGAGGGTGTCGACCGAGATGATGGCCCGTTTGAAGTAGGTGAACGGGTTACGCCCCGCCGGGATCTCCTGCTGGATGCGCTGGATGCCGGTCGAGTCGAGCCGGACCAGCGGGATGGCGAACCGGGTCCACAGCTCACGCTGGAACTGTTCGAGGACCTGCTGCGGGGAGACGACCAGAATGCGTTCACCCCGGCCCCGGCGGATCAGCTCGGCGAGGATCAGCCCGATCTCCAGGGTCTTGCCCAGGCCGACGACGTCGGCGAGCAGGATCCGCGGCCGCAGGCCGGACAACGCCAGCTCAACGGGTCGCTGCTGGTAGGTCAGCGGGTCGAGCAGGAACCGGTCGGCGAGGGCCAACCCGCGCTCGGTGCGAGGCAGCGGAGTACGCCGCAGCACGGCCTCCAGGAAGAGGCGGCTCTGCCGGAACCGCGACGAGGTGTCCTGGATGAGGTCCGTCTCCTCCGGCACCAGCGGCGTGATGTCCTCAAGCTTGGTGAAGAAGGTCGCCTCGACGTCCTGCACGAACTCGGATACGCCGACCGCTTTCACCATCGTGCCGTCCGCGGTGCCGGTCTTGACGCTGCGGATCAGCCACTCCTCGTCGCGGACGACGATGCGGGAGCCCGGGGCGAAGGTCGCGGCCTGGGTGGTGGTCATCGGTGGTGCCTTCCTACAGGGTCGAGCGGCGGGCGTACTGGCGGCGCATCTTGTCGACGAGCCACGTCACATCGGCTGGCGCCTTGGTGGCCCGCTCGGGGTCGACCTTCGTGGGCGTCGGCTCCGGCACCGGGACGGTGTCCGCCTCGATGACCGGCGTGCCCTCCGGGTCCTGTCGCGGATCATCCAGGTCCGGAGGGACCAGCAGCTCCGTGCCACCGTCGTAGGTGAGTTCGGCGACTTCCTGGCGCAGGGCGTGGACGCTCTTGCCGCTGGCAGCGGTGGCGACCGCCAGCAGCCGGGCGCGAACGTCGGTCAGACCGGGTCGCGCCGTGGGGTCGAAGGCGAGCATCGTGCCGAGCAACTGCACCAGTTCGGCCGGCACCCCAGACAGGTCGGGAAGGTCGGTCGGCTCGCTGATGCGCAGCAGCAGATTCCACGAGTTGGTCGGCGGGTAGAGCCCTCGCCCGGTCAGGGCGAAGACAAGCGTCGCGGCGAGGGCGTAGACGTCGACCGCCGGCGTGAGGTCTCGCTCACCCTTGACCTGCTCGGGCGACATGTAGGCGGGAGTGCCGACCAGGGCGCCGGGCTCGGTCAGGTAGTCGTCCCGCTCGATCAGCACCGCCAGGCCGAAATCGATCAGCTTGGGGCCGTCGGGGCCAAGGATGATGTTCTGCGGCTTGAGGTCGCGGTGCAGCAGCTTGACCTGATGCACCTTGGCCAGGCCCTCGGCGAGCATCGCTCCAGCCATGGCGGCCAGCGGCAGGGGAAGCGGCCCCCGCGCGTCGACATGCTGACGCAGCGTGGCGCCGGGGACATACTCCACGGCCAGCCAGGCCGGGTTCGCGTACGGGTCGGCACCCTCAAGGCGGGCCACCCGGGAGCCGAAGACCAGCTTGAGGCTGTCGACCTCGGCGGCGAACCGCTCGCGCACCGTCGGTGCCTCGATGAGGTGCTGCTTGATCACCTTGACGGCGACCCGCTCGGCGGTCGGCGACACCGCGAAGAACACGTCACCCATGCCACCTGAGCCAAGCGGCCGCACCAGTTCATAGCCGCCGATTCTGCCCAGCGTCATTCGTCCCCCTCACGATGACACAGACCCAAATTGCCCGTCTGCCCTGGCGGTTCGACACCCGGCAGACGCATGACCGTACAACGTTGAACTTTCGACGAGGAAGCGTCCGAATGGCGGTTCCTGTTCGGCGTTGAATTCATACTTCAGGCGGCTCGATGCGCCGCCGTCGGATATCT
Organism: Micromonospora arida; assembly: GCF_042873195.1. Classification (NCBI taxonomy): domain Bacteria; kingdom Bacillati; phylum Actinomycetota; class Actinomycetes; order Micromonosporales; family Micromonosporaceae; genus Micromonospora; species Micromonospora arida. The sequence continues at coordinate 1,021,313 of NZ_JBIALC010000001.1, forward strand.
GACGACACCAGCAATCTTGTCAGCTGTTCCAGAACATCAGGTCTCGGGCCTGCCGCGAACAAGCCGTCAGCTCCGGCACGTCCCGCGAAGGGACGACGTAGTCACGCTCGCGGATGAGCGCGAGGAAACCCGCCGGCAGTGCGACGCGGTGACGCCGTACGTAGTAGGCGAGGTCCTTCCGCCAGAGCCAGTCACCGTCGGTCAAAACGGTCGAGCCGTTCATCACCTGCCGGGTCGAGTCGAAGGCATCGTTGGCGACGTCCATTACATCGATAAGGACGTGTCCTGAGTTCAAGTAGCTGACAACCTGAGTGAGGTCGGGCAGTTCCTCGTCGGCGACGCTGTCGAAGATGCTCTCCTGCGGCTCGGCGGAGCGGACCGGCCCGAATTCGCGGAACATCCCCGCTGCCTTCAGCTGACCGCCGCCCATCAACGCCCACCGTTCGGATAGAAGGTCTTCCACTCTCCGCCACCCCGGATCATTGGGGTCTGCCCCACCGGACCATACCGGTCGACACCGACCGCGTCCGTCGGTGCCGTCACCGGCACCCCGAGGGCATCGGCGACCTGTTGCGCCGCTGGTGGAACGCCGGCTTCGGGGGCGACGGTGCCGGTGTGACAGGAGACCAGCCGTACCGGGCCACCGTCGTAGTGCGGGTTGGCGCGGATGGCGTCGGCGATCTGCTGTGGGTGGGTGAAGTTGGCGGGGTGGTCGGCACCGTCAGCGCCCACGAGGCCGGGCCGGAACAGTCCAGTGCGTTCGCCGTGTACGACCACATCGTGATGGCCGGGGATCGGTGCCACGGCGTCGAAGTTGCGCATCGTGGCGCTGTCGTAGCCGATGGCGGTGCTGTTCGGGCGGTGGTAGACCGGATCCCCGGCCGGGAGGTTCGCATCCGGCGGTGGCGGCGTCTGCGGATGTGCGGAGGGATCCTCCCAGTCCGACCGACGCCCCATCGAGTCCAGGTCCGGGTCTCCCGAGGCCGCAGGGCGCCCACCGGGTGTGGCGCCCTTCGCCGGGCTGACCGGGTCGGCGCGGGCCGCCCGCCGCAGCAGGCCATTCAGCTCGTCGATCAGGTCGCCCAAGCGTCGGAGCAGCGGGGCCAGCCGACGCAGGCTGCTGATCAGCGCGCTGATCAGCCTGCCGATCCGCGCCGCCCACTTGGCCACCAGGCTGCTGACCTGAGAGATCACCAGCGGAGTCGCCAAGCCCAACGTCGCGCCGGTCTCGGCCAGCCAGAGTGGCAGCCGGACCGCCAGCACCGAGACGAAGTCCGCGATCAGGTCCCGGACCAACTCGCGGACCAGCGCCACCAGCAGCCCCGCGCCCTCCACCAGCGAAGCGATGCCGCCGGCAGCCCGCGCGATGCCCTCCATCGCCCGCACCTGGTCAGACATGTGCGCCCGGTAGGCGCGCGCCGAGGCGCCCTCCCACTCGGAGAGCTGCGACGAGATCGCCGCCTGCAGGTCGGCCGCCGCATCGGTGCTCTGCTTCGCGACGTTGCGCCACGTGGACGCGTACGCGTCGATCTGATCCGGGTCGCCGGCCAGCCAGTCCAGCGCGTCCGACAGCGGTTTGACGTGTTCAAGCAACCAACCGACGCCCCAACTGACCAGCGAGCCGAGCGGGTCGAGCACGGTGGCCAACGCATCCATCGACGTGGCGACACCACCGATCGTCGAGTCGATCCAGCTGCCGACTCGATGCCTGACACGGTGTCAGCGACGTCCTCGACCAACCCGAGCCCGGTGTACCACTGGGTCGAGTCGTGGCGCTGCACCACCAGCGGGTTGGCCGCCGTATCGGTCACAGCGGCAGTTCCAACCGGCCGGCACTGTCGGCAAGTCGTCGTGCGCTCGCCGCGTCGGCGGCTTCGGTCGCGGCAGCAACCGCTCGTAGGTTGGCTGCCGCCTCACGCAGTGCCGTGGCGGACTCTCCCAGCGCCGTCACCGCCCTGTCCGCCACCGGGTCGATCAATCGAGGTAGGAACGCACAGATCTGCCCGTACGCTTCAGCGCCCATCTGCACGTACGCCGCCGCTCCGCGAGCGGCCTCCATGCTGTCGGCGGTGTCGTTGACCGTCGCGGCGTGCCGAATCACCGCCGCCACCGACATCTGCAACTCAGAGTCACCAGCCATTTCTGGCGTCCCGCTCCCACCGATCGGGCTCGTCAGAGGTGCTGGGGAACCGCCTGGCGAAGGAGTCGGTGACCGCCCGCCCGGATTCCGAGTCGGTGCCCACGGTGTCGTGCACCGCGATGCTCACCTGCTCGGTCAACCCGGCCTGTGCACGGGCGATCGTGGCCATGATGATGCTGGCAAGTTCGGCACCGGGTATCCGCTGAACGCGGTCGTCCAACCGAAGGTCCGTCAGCGCCCCCGAGGCGGCGACCGTCACGCGCACCGCACCGTCCGCGCCGGCCGCCGACGCCGTGATGGCCGCGACCCGGTCTGACAGTTCGACCGCAGCCTGAGCTCGTGCCGACAGCTCGGCCGTCCAGGAATGCATCAATTCCTGTGCTGCGTCCGGATCTTGGCCCAGCATTCCCAACCTCCCCGCTACGCACCTCGGCGCCATCGTTCGACCGACGCCGAGCCCACCACTCTGCACCACCATCGCGGTGAACGATGCCCCTCAGCCGTCGAGCGCAGCTCGACAGTGATCGATCAGGGCCGCCGACCGACGACTCAGTGCGCCGGAACGACGACCGGAATCACGTTCGGTCGCCTCGGTAGCAGCCGACGCACCGCCTATCGGAGGTCGGCGTCTGGCCGCAGGGCCCCGCGTGCCAACCCGTCGGCGGTGAGTTGCGCCAGCTCAGCTCCCAGTGAGGCGGCCTGCCGGATCGCCGACTCGAAGGCGTCAAGGCGCCGAAACGCGTCCCCGTGCGCCCGCTGCTCGTCCAGCGACAGCCGCCGCACCTGCGCCCGTCGAATGTCGAACCGCATCGTCCCCGAGAGGCTCGACGACTGTTTCTCGTTCGCCGACGTCCGCAGTTGCCCGGCCAGGAACCACGGATTCAACGCCGCCGGGTTGGGTCGCAGCAGGTACAGGTTGCGTCCCAGCAGCGCCCCCTCGGTGGTGACCACCCGTGCGGTGAGCTGCCGCGCGATCATCGGCACCACCACGTCGCCCACTGCCAGGGGGATCTCCTGCCCGAACCGGTCGTCGCCCCGACCGGACGCCTCCACCCCGGCGAGCACGTCCTGGACGGTGAGCACCGGTGGCCCGTCGGGTGCGGGTGCGGAGGTGCCGGCGCGGACCGGACCGATCAGTTGCAGCGCCCCGGTCTTCGCCAACTCTCCAACGGTGAGGAAGAGGCCGTCCGGCCCGTCGGGCGCGGGCGTGACCTGCGGAAGCAGCGCCGGCAGCTCGCCGACGATGGCGGCCAGTCGTTCTCTGGTGCGTACCAGATGCTCGCCTGTTGCCTCGCTCACGACGGCGGGTTGCCGGCGCGCGGGGGTGAGGTCGACTTCCTCGTCGAGCAGCTCGATGACCGGGACCGCGCGGGCGAACCCGGCCTCCTCGACGTCGCCGTCCGGGGCGGCGGCGAAGGCCCGCCACGCGGCCAGCACGCGCGGCGCGGTGTCGGCCAGGTCGCCGCTGGCGGCGTCGATCAGCAGCGCCCGCGCCGGTGGCGGCGCGTCGGTCGCGGCGCGTCGCAGCACCCACAGGTGCAGGGGTACGCCGTGTGGCGCCGCCACGCCCGGTGGAAGCGCGATGACGGCGCGTAGGTGACCTCGGCGCAGCAGTTCGCCGCGGATGCGTTTGCCGGCGCGGCGGCTGGCGACCGTGGGTGGCATCAGCAGGACGGCGTGCCCGCCGACCCGCACGTGGGCGAGGGCGTGTTGCACCCAGGCCAGCTCGGGTTCGGTACGGGGTGTGGTGCCGACGATCCAGCGGGGGTCGTGGCCGAGTTCCTCGTCGCCCCAGTTGGTGGCGCCGAAGGGTGGGTGGCAGACGACGGCGTCGACGGCGCGGCCGGCGAAGGCGTCGGCGCGCAGTGAGTCACCGCCGCTGACCTCCCCGGGTACGTCGTGCAGGGCCAGCCACAGGCCGGCAAGCCGGGCCAGCTCGTCGTCGAGTTCCTGCCCGTACATCGAGGTACTGCCGGCGCGGGCGGCGGCTCGCAGGATGGCGCCCGAGCCGGTGGCCGGGTCGAGCACTGAGCCGCCGCCGACGTTGGCGAGCCCGATCATCAGGTCGGCGAGGTCGTCGGGGGTGGCGAAGGGGCGGCCGGGCCCTGGTGCGGAGAACCGCTGCCACAGCTCGTCGAACGCGCCCTGCGGGCCCAACTCGTCGGCGAGAGCGTCGACGTCGGGCAGCAGCGGCGTGAGTTGGGCGTCGATGCCGGCGCTGCGGGAGCCGCGTTGACGGGCCAGCAGCAGGGCGCCGACGGCGGCGAGGCCGGCGGCCGGGGAGTCGCTGGCCGCGGTGAGGTGTCGCCAGAGCCGGTCGGCGGTGGCGAGCTCGGGGAGCTTGCCCTGGGTGCGTAACCACTGCTCGACCTGGATCAGGTCGAACTCGGGGCTCGCCGTCGTTCCGCCCACGGGGGCGGGGAAGTCGGGATGCCGTTTACGCCAGTTGCTGACCGCAGCGCGACCGACACCGACGAGCCGGGCGATCTCCGCTGCCGTGATGGTCGGGTTCTCCACGCCGAAAGTCTCCCACGCCTGTCAAGCATGAGAATGTCTGTTGACAGTGTTGTCAGACGGATGCTCTTATTGACCCCGCAACGGCCACTTTAGGAGGACAACGATGCGCAAGACCACCACTCTCGCTCTGCTCGCCACCGGCCTCATCGCCCTGGGCTGCGGCTCCGGCGCCGCGGACAAGGCGAGCGACTCCAGCAGCGACAGCAAGGCGAGCAGCTCCAGCGGCGACGAAGGCGGCGCCAAGGCCGAGGAGAAGCCGGCGAAGACCGCCAAGATCGGGCAGCCGGCCCGGGACGGGAAGTTCGAGTTCACCGTCAAGTCGTCCAAGTGCGGCGTCGCCAAGATCGGCAGCGACATGCTCGGCCAGAAGGCGCAGGGCCAGTTCTGCCTGGTCACGCTCAACGTGAAGAACATCGGCAAGGAAGCGCAGATGTTCGACGGCAGCAGCCAGAAGGCGTACGCGGCCGACGGCACCGAGTACTCCGCCGACACCGGCGCGGCGATCTACGCGAACAAGAACGCCGAGACGTTCCTCAACGACATCAACCCCGGCAACCAGGTCAACGGCGTCGTGGTCTTCGACATCCCGAAGAACGTCAAGATCACCAAGCTCGAGCTGCACGACTCGATGTTCTCCGGCGGCGTCGACGTCGCGCTGAGCTGACCTTCCTTCCCGCACCGGGGCGGGCACCGATCGCCCGCCCCGGCATCCCCGGCTGTTCACACCGCCACCTGTTAACAGAGGAGTCCTGCCGTGACCGACCCGACCACCCCGATGCCGGCCGGCGAGCCCGCCGATCCGTCGCAGCCTCCCGTCCAGCCCACCGCCGACCCGACGTCCACCACCCCTGCGGGCGGCATGCTGCTCGGCGCCCCTGTGCCGGCCACGCCTGGCAAGAGGTCCCACGTCCGGGCGTGGGCGGTGGGTGGTATCGCCCTGGTCATCGCCCTCTGCTGCGGCGGTGCGGTCATCGGGGCGGTGAGCAGCAACGACGGGAAGCCCTCGACCGGCGCGAGCTCCAGCAGCCCCACCCCCGCTGCCACGACGGCGTCGCCGACCACCGTGGCCCCGACGACGGCGGCTCCGACCAGCGCCCCGCCGACGACGGCGGCTCCGACCACGACCCCGCCGGTGCCCAAGCCCAAGGTGATCAATGGGCGGGGTGATGACGTGGTGCGGATTCCCGAGCGCACCGATCTGGCCGTCGTGAAGTTCACCTGTCGATGCAGCAGCAACACTGTCCTGCGCAGCGACGGGCCCGACGGCCTGCTGGTCAACGAGATCGGCTCGTACAGCGGCAAGCGCTGGATCAACCTTGAGGACGGCGCGCTCACCACTCAGTTTGAGGTCGAGGCGACGGGCAGCTGGACCCTGACCATCGGATCGGTCGACCAGATGGCCACCAAGGCCCTCTCGGGAAAGGCGTCGGGGAAGGGCGACAACGTCATCGTCCTCGGCGGAGACGCCACTGCGGTGAAGATCACCCACTCCCGGGGCAGCTCCAACTTCGTGGTGCACGCCTACTCCCTGGAAACCGCCGAGGGTGGCCTGCTGGTCAACGAGATCGGTGGTTACTCGGGAGTCCGTCCGCTGACGGCGCCCGCGCTCGTGCAGGTGACGGCCGACGGCAACTGGACCATCGCGCCCGCTTGATTCGTCTACGCCATCAGCTCTGTAGCGCGCAACAAGCCCTCCCTCCCCCAAGACGTCAGGAGGCGTCGTGCGTCCCGATGAGTTCCTCCGTACCTTGGCCCTGCTCCCTCCTCCCCTGCACGACCGCGCTCTCACCCTGCGCGCCTTCATCCGCCCCACCCGCTGCGGCGACTGCCAGCGCATCGGCGACGCCGTCCGCCTGGCGTTCACCGCCGCCCACTACGACGAGCTGACCTCCGCCGGTGAGCTGCTCGACACCGCCGAGCGGCTGGCCGCCGACCACGGCATCCACCGCCGGTCCGGCGACGACCAGCAGCGCGGTCGCGGCCGGGTGGTCCGCTGGGCGACGACGTCCGCGCCGCTGGTCGCCGCGACCGACGCCAGCTGGAAGGGCCGCGTGGGCGGCATCGGGTACGTCGTCAGCGACGGCCACTACGGCCTGCTCGGCCGGGGCACCGGCCGGCTCGACCCGACCGGCGTCTCCCGGGTGCTGATCAACGAGCTGCGCGCGGTCGACTACCTGCTGACCGGGTACGACGAGGTGCCGGTGGGCATGACGGTGCTGCTGGACAGCCTCGCCGCCCTGCGCTACCTGCACCGCTGGCAGGCCGGCGAGACCGACGCGATGCCCGCTGGCTACAGCCTGCGGCAGCGCCGCTGGTCCGACAAGCCGACCCTGGTCCGGCTCGCCGAGCAGGTGGCCCACCGCCCCGACCTGACGTTCGCGCACGTCAAGGGGCACAGCGGCCACGCCCTCAACGAGGCCGCCGACGGCCTGTCGCACATGGCCCGCCGTCGGCGGGAGGAGTCCTTCGACCTGTGTCCTCGGGCGCACGCCCTGGTCGACGCGTTCCTGCGCGACTGGCACGCGAACGCCACGCTCTGAGCCCTCCCGGGGCGCCCGGAGCGGCCGGCGCTGGACCACTGATTCGTCTGCGACATCAGCTCTACAGCGTCCAACCACCATCACCGGCTCCCGAGCCCCAGCCGGGCCGACAGCGGCCTCCCCACTTCCACCGCTCACCCCGGGCGGGCCGATGAACCGTCGGTCCGCGGACACCACACGCCTGGAGACGACCATGACCCAGCCCGCACAGACCACCGCCCCGCTGATCGAGCTGATCTTCGAACGACTGGCCGCCGCTGACGGCGTACCGACCGAGACCGCCGAACTCGTCCTCGCCGCCCTCACCGGCGAGGAGGACCTGACCGCCGCCCTCGCCGGCACTCCCACCCGGCTCGACCCCCGCTCCCCCGCCGACGACGGTCCGGCGGAACGGATCTGGTTGAAGTCGGTGACCGTCGCCGGGTTCCGCGGCGTCGGCCCGGAACGGACCATCCAGATCGGCCCCGGCCCGGGCTTCACCCTGGTCGTCGGCCGCAACGGCTCCGGCAAGTCCAGCTTCGCCGAGGCCGCCGAACTCGCCCTCACCGGGGACAGCGCCCGGTGGGCCGACAAGACCAGCGTCTGGCGTACGGGGTGGCGCAACCTGCACAACCCGGACCCGTGCTGGGTGGATGTGGAGCTGCGCGTCGACGGGGTGGCCACGCCGACGCGGGTGCACCGGGCCTGGCCGGTCGGCGCGGAACTGGCCGACGCCGAGGTGACCGTCACCAGCGCTCAGGGCCGGCATGCGGGCCTCTCCGAGCTGGGTCTGGCCCGTCCGCTGGAGCTGTACCGACCGTTCCTTACCGCGGCCGAGCTGGGCAAGCTCGCCGCCGGCACGCAGAGCCAGCTCTTCGACGCGCTCTTCGCGATCCTCGGGCTGGACGCGCTCACCGACGCCGACCAGCGTCTGCTGCGCGCCACCCGGCCGCACGACACCAGCACCAAGGAGGTACGCGCACAGCGCGCCACCCTGGGCGCCACGCTCGACGGGATCGCCGACGACCGGGCCCGGCGGACCGCCGCGCTGCTGCGTGGCCGGGGCGCGGTCGACCTTGGCGCGGTGACGGCGATCCTCGACGAGCCGGACGAGACGACCACCGACCGGGAGGTGCTGCTCTGTCGGGAGCTCGCCGCCCTCGCCCCGCCGCCGGTCGACGAGGTGACCCGGCTCGCCGGTCAGCTGCGGGACGCGGCGGTCGAGGCCCAGCGGTACGACGGTGGCCGGTCCCGGGCCGCACTGCGTAGCGCCGAGCTGCTCCGCCTCGCCCTCGAACATCACGAGGACGAGGGCGACGGGTCGTGCCCAGTCTGCGCCACCGGCACCCTCGACGGTGGTTGGCGTGCCGCCGCCGCAGAGTCGCTCGGCGAGCTTCGGCAGCGCAGTGTCGCCGCCCAGACGGCGACGACCCGGTTGACGGCTCTGCTGCGGCAGACACACCACCTGATCGACGACCTCGTCGTGCCCGAGGGCCCCGGGTCGGAGCCGACGGCCGGGGTGCTGCGTGACGCCGTTGCCGCGCTGCGGCGCGTACCCGGGGAGCCGGCCGAGCTGGCCGACCACCTGGCCGCGCGGTACCCGGCGGTGGTGGCGGCGGTCGACGCGGCCCGCGCGTACGCCGAGGGGTTTCTGCGGCAGCGCGACACCGGCTGGCGGGCGGCGGCCGCCGAGGTGCGCGAGTGGGTGGCCACCGTCGGCGGACTGCCGGCGCGGGAGGCGACCCTGGCCCGGTTGAAGGCCGCGCGCGCCTGGCTGAAGGACGCCGGTGCAGAGATCCGCAGCGAGCGGGTCGCGCCGTTCGCCGGGCACTCGCAGCAGATTTGGGCGCAGCTGCGGCAGGAGAGCAACGTCGAGCTGGGGTCGATGACGTTGGAGGGCGCGAACACCCGGCGGCGGGTGGTCTTCCCGGTCAGCGTGGACGGGGCTGACAACGGCACGGCGCTGGGTGTGATGAGTCAGGGTGAGATGCAGGCGCTCGGGCTGGCGACGTTCCTGCCCCGCAGCTGCGCCCCGGAGAGCCCGTTCCGGTTCATCGTGGTCGACGACCCGGTGCAGAGCATGGACCCGTCGAAGGTGGACGGTCTCGCGCGGGTGCTCGCCGAGCTGGCCGAGCAGCGGCAGGTGGTCGTCTTCACCCACGACACCCGGCTGCCGGACGCGGTCCGCCGACTCGATCTCGGCAAGGCGCGGATCATCGAGGTGACCCGCGCGGAGAAGTCGGTGGTGACGCTGCGACCCGGCTCCGACCCGGTTACCCGCTACCTGGACGACGCGTACGCGTTGGCGCGCAACGAGGAGATCCCCGCCGAGGTGCGCGGGCCGGTGGTCGCGGAGCTGTGCCGCTCTGCGGTCGAGGCGGCCTGCCACCGCGTGGTCTGGCGGAACCGGGTGGCGCGGGGTGTCCGGCACGCCGACATCGAGGAGGCGATCGAGGACGCGTCCCGACGGGTCACCACCACCGTCGCGTTGGCGGTGTTCGACGACGCCGAGAAGGGTGGTGACGTGCTCGGCTGGCTGGGCCGCCGGCACGGACGACGTGCGGTGAACGCGTACCAGGCGTGTCGGGAGGGCGTGCACGGGGCGTACCTGGCGGACCTGCCCGGCCTGGTCGCGGACGCCCGCCTCCTCGCGGCGGCGCTGTCGTGACCGCGCCGACGCCACAGCGCTGCCTGGCGGCGGCCGATCAACTGCTGCGCGGGGCCGGGCTGCTCGGCACCGCTGCCGTGACCGCAGGCTGGTGGCCGCGGGCCTGCGCCTGCCTGATCCGGCTCGCCCTCGAAGGCGGCGTCGACGCCTACTGGCGGCGGGTGAAGCCGACCGTGGCGGCGTGCCGGCAGGGCCGCGCGAAGCAGTTGATGCTGCGCGGCCGGCTCGGCCCGGGCCGCGAAACCGCTCGTCGGGTGGCGTTCGCCTGGGCGACGCTCTCCGCCGCCACGCACCACCACTGCTACGAGCTGGCCCCTACGGCAGCGGAGCTGCGTCGCCTGCACACCGAGGTGAGCACCCTGCTCATCCGACTCCAGGCGCCCGCCAGCAGCACGAGCTGACCTCCGACATCTGACTCAACCAAGAGGGATATCGCCTTGTCCTACCAGCCTGGATACGACCCGACCCGTCCGCTGCCGCCGATCTCGGCCGTTCCCGCCAGCCCCTACCCGCCGGCTTACTACCACCCGCTGCTGCCCCAGGTGGTGGTGCAGGCCCCGCCCTCGTCCAGCACCGCGACCGCGTCGATGGTCCTCGGCATCCTCGGCGTCCTCGGTGGCTGGTGCCTGTTCGGGATACCGTGCGTCCTCGCGGTTGTCCTCGGGCACGTCGGGCTCTACGAAACGCGCCACGGGACGAAGTCCGGACGGGGCATGGCCGTGACGGGCCTGATCCTCGGTTACGTCTTCGTCGGCCCGATGATCGCGCTCACGGTCATGGTCTTCTTCGGCGGTCTGATCGGCGCCGCCACGCCGACTCCGACTCCGACGCCGTGAGCACGTCAGCCGCCGGTCACCGCAGCGTCCTGGCCCGCTCGCCCCACGCGCGTGATCTGTTCAGGCACTCGCGTGTGGACACTACGCGTGATGAGGTGCCGCTCCGGTTGAGCCGGCGTGACCAGGCTGACACCTACTGTGATTCTTCCGTTCCCGATCATGAAGGGCGTGGGATGGCAGAACTCGAAGAATCCGAGAGCGAACTCGCATACCCGTTGACTATGTGCCCGGTGCGCGTGGTCACGCTGTTCTCGCCGTCAGCCCCGACGCGGACGGCACCGAGGCTGTGGCCGTGTGGCGGCTCAGCCCGACCGGACGCGCAGGCGGGGCGTGGGTTGTACGCCTCGATGAGGTCGCGCAGGACGACCAACTTGTTCGCATCATGTGGATGTTGCAGGGGCGATGCCTGGTGGGGTGGGACACGGAGACTCTGGTCGCGATCCTGGACAGGATCGCCCACGTACTGCCACGGGAATTGACCAGCACGCTGCGGGGGCACATGCTGACCGCCCCTGAGCTCCTCACGGAGATCTCCGAGCACCGGTCCGCCTACGGCGAAGCGGTCGACCGGCAGCGGGCATTGTCCAAGTCAAAGCTCGCTCCGCTTGCATGGCCCACCGAGGTGCCGGATCACGAGGAGTTGGCGATGCGGCTCGCCCTGCAGCCCTGGGCCGCCTCGCCAGTCGCGGGGGCGGCGCTGGCCCTGACGTCGGCCGTCGCTATGGCCGCTGAACTCTGGCAGGACACCGAACAGGCGCGGTATCGACGAAAGTATCTGCGCGCTCTGGGCGAGCCGAAGCCGCTGCCTCCACGGTGGCTGGCCCGACTGCGCGCCGCCGCCGACAACTCTGCTCCGGCCACAATCTAGGGAGTCGATCCGACGTGTACGCAGTTATCGACCTGGAGACGACGGGCCTGCGCACCAGTTGGCACGACCGCGTGGTCGAGGTCGCTGTCATCCACCTCGACGGCGCCGGGCAGGTGACACACGAGTGGTGCAGCCTGGTCAACCCCGAACGGGATCTGGGACCGCAACTCATCCACGGCATCTCGGCCGCCGAGGCACGGCGCGCACCGGAGTTCGGTCGGCTCGCAGGCCACCTCGCCGGCCTCCTTCGCGGAAGGGTGCTGGTCGCTCATAACCTGCACTTCGACGCCGCTTTTCTCCTCGCCGAGTACCGCCGGCTGCGGATTGAACCGCCGATCAGCCCGGCAGAGGGGTTGTGCACCATGCGGCTGGCCGGGCACTTCCTCCCGTCGGCCGGTCGCAGCCTGCGTGACTGTTGTCGAGCGGCAGGGTTGCCGCCGCACCAGGCGCACTCCGCTCTGCATGACGCGAGGGCAGCTGCGCAGCTTCTGGCCCGCTATCTGCAAGACGCGGGCACGCCGCCGCCGTGGACGTCGGTCATTGACGCCGCTGCGGCTGCCCCTTGGCCGGCCTTGGCTACCGAGGCCGTGGTGCCTCTGCCTCGCCGAGACCCGGGACACCGGGAAGAGCATTTCCTGGCCCGTCTGGTGGACCGGCTTCCGCGGCTCAGTGAACCGCAGGGTGACGCGTACTTGGACCTGCTCGACCAAGCGTTGCTTGACCGGCACATCTCCGCCTGTGAGGCGGACGCGCTCGTCGCCACTGCCCAAGAGCTCGGCCTCGCCCGAGTCGACGTCGACCACCTGCACCGCACCTATCTGGCGAGCCTGGCGACTGTGGCATTAGAGGACAACGTCCTCACGTCAGCCGAACGCCACGACCTGGACCAGGTTGCCACGTTGCTCGGGCTGCAGGCCTCCGACGTCGAGCATGCCCTCAAAGCCGCTCGTGACGCTGGCGCGGCCCAGCCTCACACCAAGGGCTGGCGGCTCCAACCCGACGATCTGGTGGTCTTCACTGGGGCCATGGAACCACCGCGGTGGTCCTGGGAAGAGGACGCTCGGGCGGCGGGCCTGCAGGTCGGTGACAACGTCACCAAAAAGACTCGCCTCCTGGTTGCCGCCGACCCGGACTCGATGTCCGGCAAGGCCAAGAAGGCCCGCCAGTACGGCGTTCCGGTCGTACACCCCATCGCGTACCGGCGAATGCTCTCCGACCTCGGTCGGTAAGGCGCACTCAATCGCCGGGCCCGCCCACCAATACGGCGTCCGCCGTTCAACGATCTGGCGCAAGATCCGCTCGGTTGGTCAGTGGGCGACTCAGGCAATTCATGACGATTCAAGGAGTGCAAGGCATGGCAGAAGATGCCCTCGAAGGACCGGTTTCGGAGGCAGGCACACGTGGGCAGCGGGTCCTCGACCTTCTGGATAGGGCGGTCGACGCTCAGAGCGTGCTTGTGCGCAAGAACATCGCCCGGGCCCGCCAGCGAAATCCAGAGGCGACACCAGCAGAGGTGATCCGCAATCTGGAGCGGATGTACGTCAGCGCCCTGGCCGGGACGGGTGCCGCGGTTGGAGGAGCCGCAGCGGCGCCCGGTGTCGGCACCGGCATCGCACTGGCACTGTCGGCCGGCGAGGTTCTCTCATCTCTTGAGCTGAGCGCCCTCTTCGCGCTCTCGATCGCCGAGGTCCACGGAGTCCCCATCGACGAGATTGAGCGCCGCCGAACGATCGTCATGGGAATCATGCTCGGCGGGTCCGGCTCCGCCACCATCACCAAGGTTGCCGAGCGTACGGGGCAACACTGGGGACGTCAGGTTGTCGCCAAGGTGCCTGCCGAGACGTTGCGTCAAATCAACAAGATCTTGGGGAGGCATTTCGTCACGAAGTACGGAACCAAGCAGGGAATCATCGTCCTCGGTCGAGCGGCACCGTTCGGCATCGGCGCGGTGATTGGTGGTGGCGCCAACGCTGCCCTCGCCGCTATGGCCGTCCGGGCCGGTCGTCGCGCCTTCGGCCCGCCGCCCAGCACGTGGCCATAGCTGACGCAGCACCCCACCAACGTCGTCCAGGTAGGGTCCCAATCATGACGATTCCCCATCTTGCGGCAGCCGACGGCACCACTCTGCCGGCGATCGGGCTCGGCACGTACCGGCTCAACGGCTCGGCGGGTGTCGACGCGATCGGTCAGGCGATCCGGGCGGGCTATCGGTTGATCGACTCGGCGGTGAACTACGAGAACGAGGGCGCTGTCGGCCGGGCCGCCCGGTCGGCCGGTGACGTGCGGGGCGAGCTGATCGTCACCTCGAAGCTGCCGGGGCGGCACCACCGCTACGACGAGGCGCTGACCACCATCGAGGAGAGTGTGTTCCGCACCGGTCTCGACCGCGTCGACCTGTACCTGATCCACTGGCCTAACCCGAAGGTCGACCTGTACGTGCAGGCGTGGCGGGCGCTGATCGAGGCGCGTGAGCGTGGCCTGGTGCGGCACATCGGGCTCTCCAACTTCCTGCCCGAGCACATCGAGCGGCTGGTGGCCGAGACCGGGGTCGCCCCGGTGGTCAACCAGATCGAGGTGCACCCGTACTTTCCGCAGCAGGAAGCGATCGACTACCACCGGGAGCACGGCATCCTGGTGCAGGGTTGGAGCCCGCTCGGCCACGGCAACGACCTGCAGCAGCATCCCGTCGTCGTGGAGATCGCCACCGCGCACGGCGTCAGCCCGGCGCAGGCGATCCTCGCCTGGCACGTGGCCCGGCAGGTGATTCCGCTGCCCAAGGCCGCCTCCCCGCAGCGGCAGGTTGAGAACCTGGACGTCTTCGGCATCAAGCTCACCGACGCGCAGGTCGAGACCATCACCGCGCTGGGCCGCCCGGACGGGCGACTCTCGGACCAGGACCCGGCGGTGTACGAGGAGTTCTGACCGACCCGACGCGCGAGCGCCGTGACGAGTGTGATGACTCTGCGGCATCAATATGCCTGTGAGTCATCACGCTCATCCGTACATCCGCCGCCGATCGCGGCGCCGAGCCGCGTCACCCGGGCCGGCGGCGGCCCGGGTGACGCGGTGTCGCCTAGACGAGCCCGCCGAGGGCCGGGTCGCTGATGCTGTCCTTGCCGTTCTCGACATGACCCGCGCAGCGGTACGCGAAGTCGGCGTGACCGGCGACGGAAACCGTCAGGTCGTACCAGCCGTGGGTGCGGGCGAGCGCCCACGTGACGCGCTCGGTCTCGCCGGGGCGCAGCGACACCTTGACCGGACGGGCGTGGTACCCGTCCCGGACGGTCACCTCGACCCGCTTCGACCCGCGGTTCTTGACGGTGAGGGCCAGCTTGTAGTCGCGCTCGTCGTAGGCGGGGGTGACGTCGAGATGGGACAGGCCGTCGGTGAACCGGCGGCTCGACGGTGTAGCTGCGCGGGGCGTCCGCGCTGCCCGCCCGGCGGACCTGGAAGACCGCGGCGACACCGCCGGAGTTGCGGAAGTCGATCCGGAACGAGTCGTCGCCGCGGCGCCCGTCGGCGTGCAGAGTGTACGGGATCGGCCGCGCCGGGCGTACGCCGTGCTCATGCTTCGGCAGCCGCTGGTCCGCCGGCGGAACCGGCACCTCGTCGGGGTGCCGGACCAACTCCTCGGGCTTGAAGTCGTCGGTGTCGGGCAACCTGACCTCGCGCGAGCGGTTCGGGTGCCGGAAGTCGAACGCTGTGGTCAGGTCGCCGACGACGGCCCGCCGCCACGGAGTGATGTTCTGCTCGATCAGGTCCGGCCGGCCGTGTCCGAACCGCGCCTCCAAGAACTTGATCAGTGAGGTGTGGTCGAAGACCTGCGAGTTCACGTAGCCGCCGCGCGTCCACGGCGAGACGATGACCATCGGCACCCGGATGCCGAGGCCGTACGGTCAGGCCGGGTGGTCGGCGTCGCCGGGGAAGATCTCGTTGGTGGTCGGCACTGTCGACTGCCCGTACTCGCGGGTCTGCGGGGGCGTCGGCGGGACCATGTGGTCGAAGAAGCCGCCCTCCTCGTGCCGTACGCCGGCTCCCAGTTCGGGTGCTCGGTGTACGCCTCCGGCGCGGTGATCCAGGAGACCTCCGGCAGGCGTCCCGCCTCGACGTCGGCGCGGAAGTCCGCCAGCAGCGCCTCCGGGTCGCGGCCCTGCGTCCTGACCTCGGTGCCGGTCTTGGCCCTGTCGGCCAGCGGCGTTCCGGGCTGCGCATTCTGGTACTGGTGGAAGTAGAGCAGCGAGTTGTCGCCGTAGTTGCCGATGTAGGGGTCGTTCGTCCAGCCCCAGGACCCGGCGGCGTTGAGGCCGGTGCCGACATCCTGGTAGATCTTCCAGGAGATGCCGTTGCGCTCCAGCCGCTCCGGGTACGTGGACCAGTCGTAGCCAGCCTCGGCGTTGGTGATGACCGGGCCGCCGCCCTTGCCATCGTTGCCGACCCACCCGCTCCACATGTGGTAGCGGTTCGGGTCGGTCGGCCCCATCAGGGAACAGTGGTAGCTGTCGCACACGGTGAACGCGTCGGCGAGCGCGTAGTGGTACGGCAGGTCCTGGCGGGTGTGGTAGGTCATCGCCGTGACGCCCTTGTTCGGCACCCACTTGTCGAACCGGCCGTCGTTCCAGGCGGCGTGCCCGTCGTTCCAGCCGTGCGGCGGGTCCGGCAGGAAGGTCTGGCCGAGGTCCTTCACCTCGGGGCGGAAGGGCAGCAGCTCGTCGGCCCCGTTGGGCTGGTGCCACCGACGACGGGTTGACGGCAGATGACCGTAGTTCGTTGGTTCTGCGACCACTCGTCGACCGGCTCTGGGCCTGGAAGAGCAGCCGCTCAGGCCGCCGTCGCGTCGGTGCGGGCGAGCCGTCGGTGCCCGCTGGGGCTCATGCCGTGCACGCGTTTGAAGGCCGCGCTGAAGCCGAACGCGTCGGCGTACCCGAGGTGACGTGCCACGGCGGCGACCGTCGCGGTCGATTCGGCCAGCAGGTCGGCGGCCAGAGCCATACGCCAGTCGGTCAGGTAGGTGAGCGGCGGTTCGCCCACCAACGTGGTGAACCGTTTGGCCAGTGTGGACCGGGAGACGCCGGCCTGCGCGGCCAGGCTGGCCAGGGTCCACGGCCGGCCCGGCGCGTCGTGCATGGCACGCAGCACCGGCCCGACCGTGTCGTCGCCCAACGCGCGGTACCAGCCGGGGGCCTCGGCCTCCGGCTGGTCGAACCAGTCCCGCACCGTGCACACCAACAACCAGTCCAGCAGTCGGTCCAGCACGACCTGCCGTCCGGGTCGCCCCGCGTCGAGTTGGGCGTCCAGGTAGTCGCGCAGCGCGGCGCAGTCCTGGTCTTCCGGCACGACGAGCACCGGCGGCAGCGCACCCAGCAGCCGCTGCGGCACCCGGCCCCGGACGTGGTACACCCCGACCAGCAGCACGAGGCGGTCGGTGTGGTCCACGCCCACCGGGTCGACCACCCCGGTCTGGCCGCGCCGGACGTCCTGCAGTTCCCCGGGCTCGAAGCTCGACCGGGGCTCGGCGGAGAAGACGAACGGAGCCGGCCCGCGCACGGTGGCCGCCTCGCCGACCCGGACCAGGCGAGGCTTGTCGCTCTCCGGGTGGGAGATCCAGCCCTCGCCCCGCATCGGGACACAGAGTGTCAGCGGGGCGCCGTCGGTGAACCGCAGCGCCCACGGCGGCGTCAGCACCGACCGGCCGAAGGCCGCGCCGTCGGCGTGCAGGCCGCGCAGCAGATTGTCGAACGGGTCCATGCACCGACGATAGATCGCCGAGGATGGACCGCGGACGATCGGACATGCCTGGCGTACGACAGGACATGTCCCGCCCGCGGCCGGGCGGGTTGACTCGTGGTCATGACGACGAACGCACCTTCGACACTCGTGATGGCCGGCACCGGCAAGACCGGTCGTCGGCTGGTCCAGACACTGCGGGCGGCGGGTCGGCACGTCCGGGCCGCCTCTCGCTCCGGTGAGGTGCGGTTCGACTGGTCGCGGCGGGACACGTGGCGGCCGGCCCTGGCCGGCGCCTCGGCGGTCTATCTGCTCGCCCCGGAGGACCCCGCGCTGGCCACCGACTTCGTGACCCAGGCGGTCGACGCGGGTGTCGGCCGGATCGTGGCGCTCTCCGGGCGCGGGATCGACCGGGTCGATGACTTCTCCCCCGGCATGCTCGCGGCCGAGGAGGCGGTGCGGAAGTCCGGCATCGAGTGGACGATCATCCGGCCGAACAACTTCAGTCAGAACTTCAGCGAGGACCTGTTTCGGCAACCGCTGCTCGACGGTCGACTGGCCCTGCCGATGGGTGCCACCACGGAGCCGTTCGTCGACGCCCAGGACGTCGCCGACGTGGCCGCGACGCTGTTGACGTCGCCCGGTCACCACGAACAGGTGTACGACCTGTCCGGACCTCGTGCGCTCACCTTCGCAGCGGCGGTGGCGACGATCGCCCGGGTGAGCGGCCGTTCGATCCGCTACGTGGAGCTCACCCCGGAGGAGTACCACGCCGAACTGCTCGCCGAGGGTTATCCGGCGGAGACGGCCACGGGGCTGAACGCCCTGTTCGCCGGCATGCGGGCAGGCCACCTCGCCGAACCGACCGACGGGGTACGTCGGGTTCTCGGACGGGACCCGCTCGACTTCGACACCTACGCCGCCCGGGCAGCGGCGGCCGGCGCGTGGTCGTAGTCCGCCCGGCGGGCGGCATGAGAGCGGCGTAACAGGTGATCTGCCCGCATACCGCGAGCACCCCGACGTACCGTGAGATCGTGCCGACGAAAGAGATACTCACCAAGGCTGACCTCGCCGAACTTCGCCGCTCGGCGCTCGGGACGGCCAATCCGCTCGGTGTCGCCGCCGACCTCGCGGAGGCCGCCGAACAGGGCCGGCTGGAGGACCCGGACGACGCCGGGGACGCGCTGACTCTGGCCGCCGAGATCGCGGAGATCCGAGCGAGGCCCGAGGCCGCGCTGCGGTACGCGGAGCAGGCCCTGGCGGCGTACCCGTCCGGAGACGACCCTCGGGCCGGGTTCGCCCGCGCGCTGCGGGCCCGCGCGCTGTTCCGGGCCGGCGGTCACGACGACGAGGCGATGGCGGAGTTGACCGCCTTGCGTCCGTTGCTGCTCGTGCAGCCCGACGCACCCGCCTACGTCAGTGCCGCGCTGGACGCCGGTGGGCGTTCGGCGACCGCCGAGACGTGGCTGAGCGAGGCGGTCGACACAGTGCTCAACGAACGTGCGACCGCCGCGTCCGGGCCGGCCAGCACGGCGATCGACCCGGTGGTCGATCTCGGTCCGCCGGACGCGCCCGGTGTCGCCTTCTTCCTGTTGCAACAACGGCATCGGGTACGCCGCAATCTGAACCTGCCGCACGACCGGCAGGACGACCTGGCGGACCGGTTGGAGACCCAGCTCGTGCGTCGAACCGGTGAGCGTCGGGACGCCGAGTCGGATCTGCTCTTCTGGCCACGGGCCGAGTTCGATCGCCTGCTCGCCGAGCACCCCGCCCTCACGGAGGTGTACGGGCCGGACTGGGACGCGCACCGGGGCCGGCTGGAGACGGAATTGGTTCGGCTGCGGGGTTCCGGTCAGGCCGGGTTGGGCGTGTTCGGCGCGACAGTGGCCGGGTTGACCGCGTTCGCCGGTCGACGGGGCGGCGACCCGGCCGACGCGGCGGTCCGGGCCGGCTACGCGGCCGAGGTGTCGGCGCGGCCCAGCGCGCGGATCGCCTGGCCACCGGAGCGCAACGACGCGTGCTGGTGTGGTTCGGGCCTCAAGTACAAGAAGGACTGCCTGCCGCGCTCGCGGAGCTGACCGCGGCGGCTGACGCGCTGCGGCGGCCGGCCTGGCCCGGAGTAGCGTCCCTAACGGCTTTCACCCTAGTAGCCGTTAAGGAGTGCCTTCGTGCTGGTCATCGCGCACCTCAGTGACACCCACCTCGACAGCCATCCCCGGTCGGCCGAGCGGACCGCCCGGGTCATGGACCACCTGCACGGCCTGCCACGACAGGTCGACGCGATCCTGATCACCGGGGACATCGCCGACCACGGCGAGGTGGCCGAGTACGAGACCGCCGCGAAGCTCTTCGACTCCCCGCTGCCGGTGATGGTCTGCCCCGGCAACCACGACGTGCGCGACGCGTACCGCAAGGGTCTGCTCGGTGACGACCGCGGCGGCACCGGCCCGATCAACGCCCGCCACGACGTGGCCGGGGCGGTCTTCCTCCTCGCCGACTCCTCGGTGCCCGGCGCGGACGACGGTCACCTGGACGAGGAGACGATGGCCTGGCTCGCCGACGAGCTGGGTTCGGTGCCGGCCGGGACGCCGACGTTCATCGCCCTGCATCACCCGCCGGTGGTGCTGCACCACCCGGTCATCGACCCGATGCGGCTTCTGCCGGCCGACCCCCTGGCCGAACTCGTCGCCGCCCACCCGCAGGTCGTCGCCGTGCTGACCGGGCATTTCCACACCGCCGCCGCGAGCACCTTCGCTGGCCGTCCACTGCGGATCGCCCCGGGTGTGGTCTCCACCCTGCGGATGCCCTGGGAGGGCGAGGGCCCGTTGACCACCCAGACCCAACCGCCCGGCGTCGCATTCCATGTGTACGACGACGCCGGGCTGCTCACCACCCACTACCGGGTGGTGGTCTGAGGATGCACGGGGTCGCGGTGCTCGGCTTCCTGGTCGCCGTGGCGCCGATCACCGCCACGCCGGGCGCGAGCCTGACCCTGGTCGTCTCGCGGGTCGCCACCGGCGGGCGGCGGCAGGGCTGGTGGGTGATCCTGGGTACGGTGACCGGGCTCTACGTGCACGCCACGCTGGCCGCTGTCGGCCTGGCCGCGCTGGTGCTCCGCTCGTCGCAGGCGTTCTGGGTGGTCAAGCTGGTCGGGGCCGGTTATCTGGTCGGGCTCGGGCTCTGGATGCTCTGGTCCGCGTCGCGCCGTCGCGCGGAGGCGGGACGGCGACCGACGGTTTCCGCCCGAAGGCTGCCCTGGCGCGTGGACCACCCGTATCTGCAGGGGTTGCTCGGCAATGTGCTGAACCCCAAGGCCGCCGCCATCTACCTCACGTTGGCACCGCAGTTCCTCGAACCGGGCCGACCGGTGCTGGTGCCGATGGTGCTGCTCGCCACGGCGCACGCCGCGCTGCACACCTGTTGGCTCGCCGGCTGGACCGTCGTCTCTGGTGCCGCCGCCCGGTTGCTCCGCACCGCATCGGTGCGACGAATGCTCGATCGGCTGACCGGCGTGATCCTGGTCGGCCTCGGCGTACGCGCGGCGGCGACCTGAGGCCGGGTTCGCCCGGCGCGGGGTGCCCGTCACCGTCGACCTGGCCGCGACAGGTGAGCGATCGGCGGGGATGACACGCCCGCGTGGTACCGATAGCGTCCCGATGTGGACGATCAACGTCCAGGCCGATGTCACCGGAGGAGACGCCGATGTTCGAGGAGTTCATGGGCATCCCGGCCCACCCTCTGCTGCTGCACGCCGCTGTCGCCTTCGTGCCGCTGCTGGCCCTGCTGACGGTCGGTTACGCGTTCGTCCCGCCGATCCGGCCGCACACCCGGTGGGTGCTGGGGCTGCTGGCAGTGGGTGCGCCGGTCGCCGCCCTGCTGACGAAGCTCTCCGGCGACGCCTTCCTCGAGCGGATGCGCGCCGCCAACCGGGTCACCCCCGAGTTCCTGCCGAAGCTGGAGGCACACCAGGAGTTCGGTGACATCACGCTCTACGCCAGCATCGGGTTGGGGGTGGTGGCCCTGGCGCTGGTCCGGCTCGTCGCGCCGAAGGCCGCCGACGCCAGCGCGGACGGGCGGCCCGGTCGGCCGCTGACCCTGGCGTTGCAGGTGTTGTCGCTGGTGGCCGCCGCCGTCACCGTGTATTACGTGGTGCGCACCGGCGACTCCGGGGCGAAGGCGGTCTGGGAGGGCCAGTGACGTCGGTGGCTCATCGGCCGCTGGCCGAAGGCGCGACCGCGGTCAGGACGCCCTCGTCGCGGGTTCGCCAGGAGAGCGCCACGAGCCACCCCGAGATGAGCACCGCTCCGACGGCGAAACGGATGCTCGCGCTCCCCTCGCTCCACGGCAGGGCGGTGAGTACGAACGCGACGGTACCGCTGGTGGCGCTGTAGAGCGCCCAGTTCCGGTCCCCCTGGGCGGCGAACCGTCGAGCGAGCAGCAGGCCGGCCGCGATCAGCGACAGGAACGCCGCCGCACCGCACACCGTGTGCAGGACGCTGCCCGTGCTGGCCTGCTCGGGCAGCCCCGCCGGGGCGCCGGGTGGCCAGCCGAGTGCGGGATCGGGCACGAAGATCCCACCGCCGACCATCGCCACCCCGTACACGCCGACCAGCACCGGTGCCACGGTGCCGGCGCGGCCCGGTCGCAGTGCCTGCCACAGGCCCAGCGCGAAGGCGACGGCCAGGACGCCGGTGCCCACGAACGCGACGACCTGCAACCAGCCGAGGTCACCGAGGGTGAGTGAGCTGATCGCGTGCCGGCGCAGGTCGAAGCCGGATCGGGTGAACGCCTGCCCGAACGACAGGACGGGGAAGAGCAGGCCGGCGACAGTGCCACAGCCCAGCAGGAAATGGGTTCGGTGCAGCGATGTCTCGGCGACGGACGTCATGGGCGTGCCTCTCGTTGTCGGCGTCACGGTTCACCGTCACGACGAACGAGGTAGGGCCGGATCGACACCGCGACGCAAAAGGTGGTGCGACCCGGCCGGAGCCGGGCCGCACCACCGTGTCGACGGTCAGCCGGCGTGGTACGCCCGGATGATGGTCTGGTCGATTCCGCTACCGCCGTTGGCGGCGGCCTTCACCCGCAACGACACGGACTGCCCGGCGGCGGCCGTCGGCAGCGCGACCCGGTAGCTGTCGCCGCTGCCGGTGACCCGGGCCGACTTCCAGGTGGCCCCGTCGTCCGTGGAGGTCCAGACCTGGAACGACGTCACCTTCTGTGCCTTGATGCCCCGCATCTGCCGGACGGCCAGTTCCGCAGTTCCGCCGGTGGCGTGGTTGTTGGTGTCCATCGGCAGCGCGTAGTCCACCGCGAGCAGCGGCAGTGGCACGCTCCCGGTGCCGTCCGGCCCTGCCGACCGGAACGTCCACGAGGTGTTGACCTTGGTGGAGATCGGCAGGATCAGGCTCGTGTCGACGTCGAGGGTCAGCCGGTAGTCGGCCGACTGCTGCGGCACTGTGAAGTCGGCGAGCGGGCGGTCCCGCTCCTCGACCAGTTTCCCGTTGCGGTACAACGACAGCTTGCGGTTCACCCCGATCGAGGAGCCCTGGAGGCAGTCGGCCCGCTGGTGCTGGTCGGTCAGCGACACCAGGTCGATGTGCAGGTTGCCCCGGGTCCGTGACGGAGCGGTGGCGCAGCTCTGGTCGACGCCGGCCGGGTCGTCGTACCAGCCGGAGTGCAGCGGCTGGCGCGCCCAGACCTTGGTCTGCAGACTGCCCGGCTGGTAGGTGCGGGGCGCCTCCTGGGCCGACAGGCCACCGTAGACACCCTCGTCCGCCCAGCGGTAGCCGGCGGAGAGGTAGTCGGTGCGGTACGGCGGCAGGTTCCCCTCGTGGGTCTGCGTCACCGGCACCCCGTCCGGGGTGAAGCCGCTGCGGATCAGCTGGGTGACCATCCCCTCCGAGTCGACCTGGTGGAAGCGCTCCTCGATCCGGGCGAGCTTCGTCTGCTCGGCCTTGCTCACCCGGAAGGCGGGGTCGGCCGGCACGCCGCCCGCGTACTCGTGCACCAGGTTGTAGCGGTACGGCTTGGCGGTGCCGGCTGGCGAGTCCAGGTTGACCGCCGCCCAGGTGCGCCGGGAGCCGACGGTGGGCTTGGGCAGCGCGGTGGTGCGGACCGTCGTCCTGGCACCGTACCCGCTGATCTGGTGCCACCAGGACAGGCCGTTCGGCGCGGTCTGGACGTTGGTGAGGTCGGTCCGGGTGGGCGTGGTGGGCACCCCGTCGACCGTCGCCGTCACCGGCTTGGCCCGCGCCGGGTCGAGCGTCACACTCCGGGCCCCGCGCACGTCCAGGTCGACCTCGGCGGCGAGCGTCGACTCCAGCACGTCGCTGTCGACGTAGTAGGCGACGGACGAGCCGAGGATCGCGTACCGGCCGGCCGGCACCCGCAGCGTGAAGGTGTCTCCGGGCGTGCCGCCCGCACCGCCGTAGTAGATCAGCGGGTCGGTGAGGTTGGTGACCAGCAGGTTGATCCAGCTCTCCGCGCCGTCCTTCAGGCCCGGCAGCGGCTTCGTCTGGATCGTCAGGTCGTAGCTGGGCTGCTCGACGTAGAAGCTCACCGGGGTCGTCGCGACCAGCTTGCGCCCGGAACGGGCGGTGACGGTGGCCAGGTAGAAGCCCGGTCGGGCGGCCAGGGCCGCACGGTTGACCCGCAGGGTCGCCGAGGCGGTGGTGCCGTGCTTGAGCGTCAGCCGGCTCGTCGACAGCCACGCCGCGCCGCGCGGCACCGGTTGGCCGTCGTGGTTGACGATCGACACGTCGAGGTCGAGAACGGCCGTCGACTCAGCGGTCCAGCTCAGCTTCGTCTCGCTGGTCCCGGACTGCGGGTAGGCGAAGGTGCCGAGGTTGACCACCGGCTGGTTGCCGGTGGGGCCACCGAGGGCCCGGGCCGCGTTGAGCCGACCGGCGCCGACGGCGTACGGGTCGATGCCGGCGAGTGGGTCGGCGGCGCCGACGAGGGCGGCCTTGAGTCGCTCACCGCTCCAGTCCGGGTGACGCTGGGCGAGCAGCGCGGCGGCACCCGCCACGTGCGGGCTCGCCATCGAGGTGCCGCTGATCGCCTCGTAGTACCGGTCGATCGGGTCCTGGAGGTTGGTGCCGGCGGCCCGGGCGGCGACGATGTCGACACCGGGCGCGACCAGTTCCGGCTTGGCCACGTTGCTGGTGACCAGCGGCCCGCGGCTGGAGAAGTCGGCGAGCTTGTCGTTGCGGTCGACCGCTCCGACGGTCAGCGCGCTGGCGGCCGAGCCCGGCGAGGAGATGGCGCCGCCGCTGTTACCGGCGGCGATGACGAAGAGCGCGCCGGTGGACTTGCTCAGAGTGTCGACGGCGAGCGACAGCGGGTCGCTGCCGTCGTCCGGGTCGCTGCCGCCGAGGCTCATGTTGATGACGTCGGCCCGGGTGGCGGCCCACTCCATGGCGGCGATGATGCCGGAGTCGTCGCCGTAGCCGGAGTCGTCGAGAACCTTGCCGATCACCAGCTTGGCGTCCGGCGCCACGCCGCGACGCTGACCGTGTGCGGCCGCGCCGGTGCCGGCGATGGTCGAGGCGACGTGCGTACCGTGGCCGTTGTGGTCGACGGCGTCACCGCCCTCGACGGTGAAGTCGGCCCGGTCGGCGACCCGGCCGACCAGGTCCGGGTGGGTGAAGTCGGCGCCGGTGTCGAGCACCGCGACCCGGACGCCCTTGCCGGTCCAGCCGGCCTTCCAGGCGTCCGGCGCCGCGATCTGGTCCAGGTTGCGGTCCAGGCCGGCCGGGCGCCCACCGCCGGTCAGGGCGGTGGCCCGGACCTTGCGGTCGAGCCAGACCTTCTTCGCGCCGGCGAGCAGCGAGTTGGTCGCGAGCTTCGCCGTGGCCGGGCTCTTCTTGGGTACGCGGCCGGCGACCGCACCGATGCTGGGCAACGCCAGCACGTCACCGAGCGCGGCCACCCGGGCGGACGCGGTGGCGGGCTGCACGATGAGCGGCAGCTCGGCGGAGTTGTCGTCGTCGTAGCCGTCAGCGATCAGCGTGGTGACGTCGAACAGGTCGGGGTCGAGGACCGAGCCGAGCTGGGACGCGACGCGGGCGGGGATGACGTGCAGGTGCCCGTCGGGGCCGCAGCTCTGGTGGATCACCGCGTTCTCGTCCACCGGCCGAATTGTGGCGTGTGGGCAACCCGATCCGGTGTCCCGTACGGTCACCACGTCCCCGGTCAGCAGGGTGACGGTGTGCGTCTTCCCGTCAGCAGTGGCTGCGGGTGCGCCGGTCTGACCGATGTCGCTGGGCCCGGCCGTGGCGGTGCCGCCCGGTAGGGCGGTCAGCGTCGTGGCCGTGACGGCGACGGCCAACAGCCATCGCATTTTCCTGAGCATCTTGCTCCTCGTCTAATGTGGACGAACCCGCCTCTTCGGGCGACTTCGGCAAGATCATATGCAGGGAAAGGATCATCCGGGCACCCCTTGACGAGGGGTTTTCCGGCCCGCGCGCTGAGGATTTCGGCGCTGTTTCGCCGCCGGGCTCAGTTCGATGTCGTTTCGATTGCCGCCCGGTAGACCGGCATCGACGGTGTGGACGACAGATGCGTGCCTGGCCGAAGGGATCGACGGGACGCCGGCCCGGACCTAGCATGGCGACGAATGGATCTTCGAGATTGGCCCCTGCCGACCCCGGCAACCAGCCCAACCGAAGGGAGACGCGCATGCGTCGACCCCGTCATCTGGCACTCCTGAGCGTCGGCGTGTCCGGCGCCCTGGTCCTCAGCGCAGCCCCACCCGCGGCTGCCGCCCCGCCCACGCCCACCACGCCCACCGGCATCGTGGTCAGCGACGGCATGACCCAACCGGTGTTCTCGCTCGCCGATGCGATCGAGGAGCGGGTGTTCGTCCAGACCCCGGTGGACACCGACCACGACGGTCGGCCCGATCGGGTGGCGATCGACATCTCCCGCCCCCGGGAGACCGCCACGCAGGGCTTCAAGGTGCCGGTCATCTTCGAGCACAGCCCGTACCGCAAGGGCACCTGGGGTGACGTGCCGTACCCGAGCGTGCTGGTCGACGACCTGCCGCAGAACGGCCTGACCGACCGCAACGGGCGCCGCGCACTCGACGCCGGCGCACAGCGGGCCCAGGCGAAGGCCAACCTGCCCGGCTCGCTGGACGACTACTACGTGCCCCGCGGGTACGCGGTGGTGCTCGGCCAGAGCGTCGGCACCGGCGACTCGGACGGCTGCCCGACCAGCGGGGACCAGGCCGAGACGCTCGGCACCAAGGCGGTCATCGACTGGCTCAACGGCCGTGCCAAGGGGTACGACGCGAACGGCGCCCCGGTCACCGCCGGCTGGACCACCGGCGCGGTTGGCATGACCGGCGTCTCCTACAACGGGACGCTGCCCAACCAGGTCGCCACCACGGGCGTCAAGGGGCTCAAGACCATCGTGCCGGTCTCCGCGATCAGCAGCTGGTACGACTACTACCGGGCCAACGGCCTGGTGGTCGCGCCCGGGACGTTCCAGGGCGAGGACCTCGACATCCTGGCCCAGTACACCGCCGGGCAGGCCCGCGCCGAGGGGCAGTGCGCCGACGAGCTCGCGGATATCACCGCGAAGCAGGACCGGGTCACCGGCGACTACTCGAAGTTCTGGCAGGATCGCGACTACCTCGACGCCCGCGACGTCAAGGCCAGCGTCTTCGTCGTGCACGGCCTCAACGACTGGAACGTGAAGACCGAGCACTTCGCCGGCTGGTGGGACCAGCTCGCCAAGCGCGACGTCCCCCGCAAGATCTGGCTGCACCAGGGCGGCCACGGCGGTCCCGGCAGCAGCGCCTCGGTGACCCTGCCCGGCGGCCAGACGTGGACGTACAAGCAGACCGAGAACCGCTGGTTCGACTTCTGGCTGTGGAACGTGCGCAACGGCATCATGGACGAGCCGACGGCCGTGCTCCAGCGCGAGGACCGCGCCTACACCACGTACGCCAACTGGCCCGACCCGGCGGCGCGGGAAGTCGGCCTGCGCTTCGCGGCCACCGACACCACCGCACCCGGCGCGCTCACCACCGGCAAGCCGCCGAAGGCCAAAATCGAGCAGAGCTTCGTCGACGAGGGCCGGACCGTCCACCCGGACACCCTGGTGTCCAACCCGGACACCGCGAGCGCCAACCGACTCGCCTACCGCTCCCCCGAGCTGACGCAGAGCGTGCGCATCTCCGGGCGTCCGGAGATGCGACTGCGGATGGCGATCGACAACAAGCCGGACGCGAACCTCACCGCGTACCTGGTCGACTACGGCCCGGCCGGGTCGACCGCCGCCCCGACCGTGGTGACGCGGGGTTGGATGGACCCGCAGAACCGTAAGAGCGCCGCGCGCACCGAGCCGGTCAAGCAGGGCAAGCTGTACGACTACCGGTGGACCATGGAGCCGAAGGACTACATCTTCCCGGCGGGACACCGGATCGGCGTGGTCGTCTTCTCCAGCGACCAGGAGTACACCCTGCTGCCGTTGGGCGGCACCGAGCTGCGGGTCGCGCCGAACGACAGCGAACTGCGACTGCCGGTTGTCGGCGGGCGGAGCGTCCTCGGGTTCTGATTCGTCCCTGCGCTCCCGGGTGGGGCAGTCCGACACGTTCGGGCTGCCCCACCCGCACGTCGGGACCCCTCCGCCGGCGTAGCACCGCGTGCTGCCGCGCAGGTGCCGCCGGCCGCCACTCAGCGGCGTGATCCACGCGGCTTTCATGAAGTCGGGGCATCCCTGGCGCCGGGACACCGCGACTTTCAGGAACCCGAGTGGATCGCGCCATCCGTCTCCCCCGTGCCGGGTTCGCACGCCACACTGACCCCGCGTCGGACCGGCCCGAACGCCGCCGCCCTGCCCGAGTCCGCATGATCGTGCTCGATCCTGGATGTAGTGGTCTCGTGGCATGGGGAAGGGCCTATTTCCTGGATCGAGCACGATCATGCGGGACGCGAGGTTCGGTCCGCGCGCCGACCCGGGCCAGGCCGGGGCCAACGCACGGTGACCCGGACCAGGCCAGGCCACACGACGCGCCAACCCGGGCCAGGCCGGGCCGACGGCGCGGTGACCCGCACCAGGCCAGGCCACACGCTGACCCGGGCCAGGCCAGGCCACACGACGCGCCAACCCGGACCAGGCCAGGCCACACGACGCTCTAACCCGGCCAGCCAGGCCAGGCCACGGCGCGGTGACGCGAATCAGGCCAGGCCACATGACGCGGGCTGCCCCGGACCAGGCCGGGGCACACGGCGCGCTGGCCTCGGGGTCGGACCGGCCCGGGGCGCGCGAACGGCGCAGACCGGCATGATCCACTCGGCTTTCATGAAGTCGGGGCATCCCCGGCGCCGGGACACCGCGACTTTCAGGAACCCGAGTGGATCACGCCGCCGTGACCTCCGTGTCGGGTTCGCACGGCCGGCGGGGTGGGTGGTTTGTCGGGTTTGGCGTCGGGTGTCGGGTGGTCGGGGCCACCCCCTCGGCGGAATCGGCGGCCGGGTCGGGTCGTTATACCTGGCAGACCACCGCAACAGCCCGGGTCGTTGGCGCACCGGCCCCGCCGGGAACACCCGCCAGGCCCGCACGGTTACACCCTCCGCACGGCCGAGCACGACAACGGCCGGGCAGGGCAGCCGCCGGGAACACCCGCCAGGCCGCCCCGGTTACATCCCCGCACGGCCGAGCAGCACAACAGGCCGGCCCTCGCGGGCAGGCGGAATGACCTGCCACCGCGAACGGTTACACCTTGTCCCGACGCCGACCCCCCTCGCGGGTCACCGGGCAGAACCCCTCGAACTTTCCCCGCACGTCGCACTGACCCCCCGTTGAGTGCCGTGCGGGCACCCCCGATGCAGAGGAGCACGCCATCATGCGTACCGATCTGATCCGTAAGACCGCCCTGACCGCTGCCGGCCTCGCCTTCACGGGCGGCGCCATCGCCGGACCGGTGACCGCCGCGTACGCCGCGTCGGATGCCAAGCCGGCCACCCAGACGCAGAGCGACCGTAAGCCCGCCGGTGAGCGTCAGCTCGGTGTGCGCTACGAGGCGCAGCCGAACTTCTACTACTGCGGCCCGGCCGCCACGCGTAACGCCCTGTCCGTGCAGGGCAAGGAGATCAGCGTGGACGCCATGGCCAAGGAGATGGGCACCACCGAGGCCGGCACCAACTCCATCAACGACATCACCCCGGTGCTGAACAAGGAAACCGGTAAGAACGACGCCTACCGGTCCGTGGAAATCAGCACCCCCGACGCCGACGCCAAGCAGACCGACAAGCTGCGCGCCGACATCGTCAAGACCGTGGACGACGGCCGGGCCGTGGTCGCGAACATCGCCGGCACCAGCGTCGACACCGACGGCGGGGTGCACTCCTTCGAGGGCGGGCACTACATCAGCGTCGTGGGTTACCGCGACGGCGGGAACGTGGTGAAGATCGCCGACTCCGCCGATGCGAACACCGCCTCCTACGAGGTCACCGTCGAGCACCTCGCCGACTGGATCGCCACCCGCGGCTACGCCACCAGCTGACCCGCACACCAGCACACGCCGAAGGGCCGGACCCCACCACGGGGCCGGCCCTTCGGCGTCTTTTCCACCAACTGCGGCACGTATTGACAATTGTCGACCTCAGCGTGAGGCTGGGGGCAGTGAGAGCGCTCTCTCACACCGGCCCAACCGGCCACCACCCAGTCTGGCCAGGCACAACTCCGATGCCTTCGGCGGCGGCGCCGGAGCTGTCCCTGACCCGTCCCCCGACAGGAGTCACGATGGACAGGGCCGCACCCCTCTCCGGCATCCCCCGCCGACTGCGCCTCGCCACGGCGATCGGCGCCCTGCTGGTGCTACTCGGCACGTACCTGGTGTCCACCATCAACCGGGCCGACGCCGCCCCCGGCCGAGCCGGCGCTGACTTCGGCGCCAACGCCATCCGGGTCGCCGAGTTCCCCGCCGACTGCACCTACAGCCACCGGCTGCCGGACGACCCGATCGTCTTCCCCGGGCTGCCCGGGGCGTCGCACATGCACAGCTTCTTCGGCAGCACGGTGACGAACGCCAGGACCACCCTCCCCGATCTGGTCAACTCGCCCACCACCTGCAACCCGCGGGTGGACGTCTCGTCGTACTGGGTGCCGACCCTGTATCGGGACAACGTCCCCGTGGAGCCGGCGATCGCCACGTTCTACTACCTGGGCGAGGGCGTACGCGCCGACGTCGTCGCGAACACCCAGCCGTTCCCGCTGGGGCTGCGGCTCGTCGCCGGCAACGCGAAGGCCACCGGGGCGAACGACAGCATCGCCCGCTGGTCCTGCCTGCACGCCGGGCACGTGCCGCCGTCGAAGGACTTCGTCAACTGCCCGTCGGGCACGATGCTGGAGTCGTACCTGGACTTCCCGCAGTGCTGGAACGGCCGTGACCTCGACTCGCCGGACCACAAGAGCCACCTGGCGTACCCGGTGAACCAGGCCTGCCCGAGCACCCACCCGGTGCACGTGCCGAAGTTGCGCCAGGTGCTGCGGTACCCGGTCACCGGCGACCCGTCGCGGTTCCGGCTGGCCTCCGGGCCGGGCTACACGATGCACGGCGACTTCTTCAACGCCTGGCCGGTGGCGGAGTTGGCCCGCCGCGTCCAGGACTGCATCCGTCCCGTCATCAAGTGCGGTCACGACGGCCGACCGATCTGAGCGACAACTCCACACCACGGCGGCGGGTCCAGTCACCCGGGCCCGCCGCCCTGGTCGGGAAGGGAGATCGGATGCGCCAGCCCACGGCGTCCACGCTGCTCGTCGCGGTGCTGCTCGTCGCCGGCTGCGGCGCCGGGCCACAAGACGCGGCCAGCACCGCCACACCACCCGTGACCGCGCCACCGGCGACGACCGTGCCGACACCCACGGGTACGGCGTTCAACCCCACCGACATCGCCTGGCTGCAACTGACGGTGGCGATGACCGAACGTCTGCTGCCCGTCCTCGATCTGGTGCCGGCGCGGACCACCGATCGGGCCTGGCGGCAGACGGCCACCCAGGTCGCGACCACCCGGCGCGCCGATCTGGACCGCGCCCGCCGGCTACTGGCCGACGCCGCCGCCCCGACGACGAATCCGCACGAGGGGCACGACATGCCGGGCATGGTCACCGCGCAGGAGATGACCGTGCTGCGGGCGGCCAGCGGACGGCCGTTTCACCGCCTGCTGGCCGGGCACCTGCGGGCGCATCTCGCGCAGTCGGTCCGGATCGCCACCGCGGAGCAGCAGAGCGGAGTCCAGCCGGCGACCGTCGCGCTGGCGTCGGCCGTGGTCCGGTCCGGCACCGCCGACCTCGAACGACTCGATCACCTCGACCCCGCGTAGCCGTCACCCGGAGATGTCGTCGTCACCTGCCACGTCTGCGTCCGGGCACTTGCCCGCAGGGAGTCGATGGTGAGGTCGAGGGCCGCTTCCAGGTGGTCGGTCTTTCCGGTGGAGAGCAGCAGGAGTACGCCGCCCTGGATGCCGGCGAGCAGCGCCGCGGCGGCGCGGTCGGCGTCCACGTCTCCGGAGATGTCTCCGGTCGACTGCATGTGCCGGACGCCGTCGGCGATCGCGTTCTGCCAGCGCCACATGAGCCCGGTCACGATCGCCTGTGCGCCCGGCGCTCGCCGCCCGGTCTGGCCGAGCAGGCCGTTGAGCGGGCATTTCACCCCCTGCGCCCGGTAGCGCTCGATCAGTCGCTCGCGCCACGCCAGCCACGCCGGCCAGGACGTCAGGTTGCTGAGCATCGGCTCCTGGTCGAGCAGGACCTGGTCGGCCTCGTGTTGGGCCACCGCCAGCAGCAGTTCTTCCTTTCCGTCCGGAAAGTAGTGGAAGAGCTGGCCCTTGCTGGTGCCCGTGTGGGCCATCACGTCCTCGAGGCGTACCTCGTCGACGCCGCGCTCACGGATCTCGGCGGCGGCCCCGGCGACGATCCGCGCCCGGGTCGCCTCGCCCTTACGGGTCAACGCCCGTGTCATGAGACCTCCTCGTCTGGACCTGCGGGTCCGACCCTATCTCGGTTTTTGGACTTGCAGGTCCATTTTTGCCGAGCAAAGGTCTGGAACGCGCGGTCCGCAGCGGGCCGACACCACGATCGGGAGGGCACCACGATGAACCACTACTACCTGCTCGGGCGGTCCGGTCTGCGGGTGAGCCGGCTGGCGCTGGGCACGATGAACTTCGGCGTCGACGGGTTCCACGCCGCGTACGGCAAGACCGAGGAGGAGGCCGAGCCGATCTTCCGGCAGTACCTGGAGTCGGGCGGGAACTTCATCGACACGGCGGACTTCTACACCGCAGGCGAAAGCGAAAAGATCCTCGGCCGGCTGATCGAGCGGGCCGGCGTACGCGAGCGGCTCGTGCTCACCAGCAAGTTCACAAACACCGTCGACCCGAGCGACCCGAACGCGAGCGGCAACGGGCGCAAGCACATCATGCGGGCCGTGGAGGCATCGCTGCGCCGGCTCGGCACCGACTACATCGACCTGTACCTGCTGCACACCTGGGACCGGATCACCCCGGTCGAGGAGGTCGTGCACACCCTCGACGACCTGGTGCGTGCCGGCAAGATCCGGTACGCCGGCCTCTCCGACGTACCGGCCTGGTACGCAGCCCGCGCACAGAGCTACGCCGAAGCGCACGGCTTGGCCCCGATGATCAACCTGCAACT
Organism: Micromonospora arida; assembly: GCF_042873195.1. Taxonomy (NCBI): domain Bacteria; kingdom Bacillati; phylum Actinomycetota; class Actinomycetes; order Micromonosporales; family Micromonosporaceae; genus Micromonospora; species Micromonospora arida. The sequence goes on from NZ_JBIALC010000001.1 coordinate 1,054,251, forward strand.
GCCGTATTCCCTGGTCAGTCGCGGCATCGAGGCGGAGTACGCGGCGATGGCCCAGACCATGGGCATGGGGCTCACCGCGTGGAGCCCGATCGCCAGTGGCCTGCTCAGCGGCAAGTACCGGCGCAGCGGCGACGGCCTGAGCGGGACCGGCCGGTTGACCAACCCCGACACCGGCGGCCGCGAGGTCAGCGCCAGCGAGTGGCAGGTCATCGACGCCCTGGAGAGCGTCGCCGCCGAACTGGGCCGCAGCATGGCACAGGTCGCGATCAACTGGGTCGCCACCCAACCCGCCGTGGCCTCGGTGATCATCGGTGCGAGCAGCGCCGAGCAGGTCGGCAGCAACTTCGAGGCCCTCAATCTCGACATCCCCGCCGACGCCCGCCGCCAACTCGAGGAGGCCAGCGCGCCGCAGCTCGAAGTGCCCTACGTGATGTTCACCCCGCAGTACCAGTCCTGGGTGGTGAGCCCCGGCCTCGGCATCGGCGACAAGCCGGCCGGCTACGCCCCTCCGGTCTTCAACGGCAGGTAGAACCTCGCCAGGCGAGATCGCGCCCGCCCCGTTCCTGCCCGCGCCCCCTGCCCCGCGATCTTGCACTTGCTGTCCCGACATAAGGGCCATCCCACTCATGTCGACAACCACAAGCGCAAGATCGGCGGGCGGGGCGGGGCGGGGCGGGGCGGCGGCGCTAGCGATGGATCGGCGCGTCGCTCGTCGGCGCTGGCTCACCCTCGTAGAGCGCGACGTACCGCCGGCGCCACTCGTCGCCGTCCGCGCCGAGGTTGAGGGTGTTGTGTTCGACGCCCAACGTCTCCGGCAGGGTGCACACCTGCAGCGTTATCGCGTTCGCGTCGGCGATCCGGCGCGGCACGTCGACCGCTGCCCTGAGGTCCACCACGCCGTCGAGCGGGCTGATCGCGACCGCCGCGGTCCGCAGACCGGTCCGCCGGGGCGGGTTCGGCAGGGTACGGGCGATCGTCAGGTACTGGGTGACGGCGGCGAGCGAATATCCGCGCGACGTGACGCGGTCGCGGAGAACGCGACGCCCGTACAGCACGATGAGCGGTTTCACCGCGTAGGCCGGCGCCTGTCGCGGATTCGGACCGAAGAACGGCGACAGCAACAGCAGATGCCGTACGACGTTGCCCGGGACCTGGGCCAGCCACGCGGCCAGTACGGCGCCGCCGGAGATCCCCACGACGCCGACCTCGTCTCCCAGGGCCGCCGCGACGGCCCACCCCTGCGCGGCGTACGTCGTCAGCTCACCGGCCTCGACCCGGTGGTGGGCCCGCCGGTCGACGGTCCCGTGCTGGGGTGCCCGGGGAACCCAGACGTTGTATCCGCGGTCGAAGAACTCCTCGGCCAACCCCGCGTACTGCTCGGGGGCGAGCGTGTACCCGTGCAACAGCAGCACGGCCCGGCCGGTACGGGAACCGTGGCTCAGCAGGCGGCTGCGTGACTCCGGTCGGACCTCCGGATCGGCCGTCTCGGCGGCGATGACGGCCGTGGCGGCACGGGTGGCCGTGTCGAAGTCGAGCGGTCGGGCCGGCGCGACCCGTAGCCCACGGCGGCCCACCGGCCAGAGGTAGAGCCCGGCGACCGCCGCCCCGACGAGCGCCAACCCGCCGAGGAGCAGCGCGATGATCTCCGCCATGGTCAGATGCTGGCAGGGGCGGCGCTCGGCGCTGGCCGAGGGGGTGCGCCCGGGTGACCGGGCGCACCCGGTCAGCTACTCCGGGCTGTTCGGCGGCGCGAAGACGACCCGGGAGCGCAACTGCCGGAAGCCCGTCCGCTCCAACTCCGCCAGCACCGTCACCCGGTGCGATTCCACGTCGGCGATGACCTCGCGGGCACCGCCGGCGACCAACACCCGGACCGCCTCGGCCAACAGCTCGGGCCGGGCCGCCTCGTCGAGGAGGCCGAGATAGGCGAGCAGGGGGAAACATGCGTCTCCGGCCGTTCCGGCCAGGCCCACCGGCTTACCTGCGTCCACCACGACGCGCCACTCCTCGGTGTTCTCGCCCAACCAGGCCAGCGGGTCGGTGGCGAGGTCGACGCCGCCGACCGCTCGCGCGATCTCGACGCCGGTCAGCACGTCCGGCTCGGCGACCCTGGCGACCAGGGCCCTGACCTCCGCCACGTCGACGGGCGCGCGGAACTCGTACCGCCCGGACGATGCCGGCAGGGGGGTGCCCGTCCAGGAACAGCGGACCCGCTCCCCCCGCTCGACCAGCCCGGCGAGCCGGGCGGCCTCCATGGGCGTCCGCACCACGGCCAGCACCTCGGGTCGACGCCGCCAGTGCGCGGGCAGTGCGGCGTAGTACAGACCGGGACCGCCCAGCGCCTCGTGGGCGGCGCGCAGCAGCTCGGCGCCCACCTCCGGCTCGGCGTCCAGGTCGAACCGTTCCAGCCAGGGGGCACCGATGGCACCCGGCGGAAGGAGCCAGGCGGCCCGGCCCACCAACCGGCCGCCGCGCAGTGCGACCCAGGTGTTCTCGGGCCGGTAGCCGCCGCCGGCGATCCCGTCGGCGTACGCGACCTGGCGGAGCTGAGGCAGCGGATCAGGCATGGAGTCGAACAGGTTTTCCTCGCCCGCGACGAGCGGACGGATGACCAGATCAGTCATGGGTTGGACCTCCGGGAAGCGCGCGCCCCGGATCAGATCCGCGCGGACGCCGGAGCGCGGAGGGGGCGCAGAACATTGGACATTGTTCTGACCTCCTTCCAGCTCGACGGCGTGCCCGACGACCATACGCGCAGGTGTCGCCGGCCCGCAACGGATCGTCACAGCGTCGGGTTGGTCTGCGACCCACGCTTGTGGGCACGCTGGTCGTACACGGTGATGCCGGCGAGGATCACCGCCGCGACGGCCGCCACGGCGACCGGCGGGAGCAGCACCATCGGCGGGGCGGCCACGACCAGCGCCACCACGCCGACGTACAGCGCCCGACACAGCGGCGAGGATGGGCTCGCCTGCTCCAGGGTGCTCCGCCCGATCAGGAACAGCACCGGTCCGCCGAAGATGATGGCCACCAGAGCCCAGTCGATCGGCGGGTGCGGATCCTCGATGACCTGCCCGAAGCCGACGGCCATGCAGATGATGCCACCGACGATCAACAGCAGGCTGTAGCTAGCCCACCGCGACAGCTGGACCCCCTCCCCGCTCGGGGTCGAGGCATGGCCGGATCTGACGTGGTAGAAGTACATCCGCCAGAACGAGACGACCGCCACGAACGAGGCGACGAGGACGATGGTTCCCTCGGTCGAGAAGCCCGGAAAGCTGACCGCGGCGCCGGCTTCGAGCACCACCTCGGCGAGAGCGATCATGAAGAACTGGTTGTACCGCTCGGCCAGATGCTCCTGCGAGACGGTGGCCCCCAGGCTGTGGAGCTGTCGCTTGCCCATCCGGGGCAGGGGGTAGGTGGCGGCGGCGCCGATCAGCTCGATGGCGAGAGCGAGGGTCCAGAAGATGCCCCGACCGAGGCCACCACTGATGCCGCCACTGATCCAGAGCACGCCGGACGCCAGGTGCCAGGTCAGCACCCGGAGCGAGAACGCGTGCGCCGCGTGGCCCCGCAGGGCGAACGCCAGGAAGAGCGGTCGACCGACCTGGATGACGACGTAGGTGCAGGCGAAGACGACGCCTCGTTGGCCGAAGGCCTGCGGCAAGGTGACCGCCAGCACCAGCGTGCCGAACATCGTCGCCAGCAGGACGGCCTGCAGATCCGGGCGCCGGGGGTCGTAGGTGCTCGCCAGCAGGGCGTTGAGCGACCAGATCATCCACATCGCCGTGAAGAACAGGACAGTCTGGCCCGCCTCGGACAGCAGTGTGTGCCGGACGATGGTCAGGTCGTCCGCGACCCGCCCGGCGAGGCGGGCCAGCGCGAAGACGTAGACGATGTCGAAGAGCAGTTCCAGGACGGTCGCCGAGCGGGGGCTCTTGCTTTCCCCGAGCCCACGAAAGAACTCGGGGCGCGTCAGCACGGAGGGAGAGACAGCTCAGCCGGCCAGGGCCGCCGGTACGGGCACAGCACGGTGGTGACCCTGTTCCGCTGCCATCGTCCCCGAGCCTCCCTCACCGACCGGCCCCCGCTTGATCCCTATCTGCGTATTTTATCCAGCTTCATCGGGTCTCCGTCGCTGATGGCCGATACCGGGTCGGCGGTACGCCGGATCATCTGTGCCGTCACCCTGCGGTACGAGCCCGGGTCGACGGGAAAAAGCCACTGCCGGGCCCGGGTCAGCGGGCCGACGTTGAGCCCCAACTCGTCCAGCACCTCGTCGACGTTGTGCATCGAGAACGGGATGATGTTCGTGCCGCGAGCATGCCGTCCGTTGGTGCGCTTCGTCATCCAGAGCAGCCGGGCGCGCACCTCGTCGCGCATCCGGACCTCGGTCGGCAGGGTGATCCCACCCCGCAGGTATGCGGCCGTCCAGACCGCCGCCATCTCCGCGCTGAGCGGGCTGAAGAACGACGAGTTGTAACCGGCGAACGTCAGCCGCGGCACGCCGATCGGCAGGATCTGCCGGTAGAGCATGAAGTTACCGGCCTCGTCCTGGAGCCGGGCGTGCAACGCGTCGTCGAGGAACGGCACGTGCTGGCGGAAGCCGGTGCCACAGATCACCAGGTCGGCGGGGAGCACCGTGCCGTCGGCCAGTCGTGCGGCGGGCCGGCCACCGTCGACCAGCAACTCGGTGATCACCTGTTCCCGGTGCACGGCGATACGGCCGTCGGTGACCCGTTCGAAGAAGCCCTCGGTGGCGAGGCTGACCGTGCTGCGGGCGATGTCCTCGAAGCTGCCGTTGGGCACGAGACCCAGCTCGCGCAGGTTGAACTGCCGGGTGGCGACCGAGCCGACGCTGTCGACCATGCGCCGGCGCAGACCGTTCCCCGGGCCGTGCAGGAACCGCTCGAAGCCCTTCAGGTGCAGGTAGCGGAAGAGTGCCTCACCCATCCGGGTGAGCAGCAGGTACTTGTAGTTGAGCGCTCCACCGAGCTTGCGGGGCATCTTCCAGAGCAGTTCGCGCGCCACCACGTGGGTCTGGGCGGCGACCTCGCTCACCGGGACCGCCACGTCGCAGGACGACTTGCCGTACCCGACGACGAGGACGTTCTTACCTCGGGCCGCCTCGATGTCGTGGAACTCCCCCGTCGCCAGTACGCGCCCTCCGGCGGCGGTGAAGTTCGCGTGCCCGTCGAAGGACGGGACGAACGGGTCGGAGAAGATGCCGTTGGCGACGATCAGGTGGTCGTACCGTTCCACAGTCAGCGGGTCCTGGGCGCCCGCCGGCCGCGAGGTGACCAGCCACCCGGTCTCGTCGTTGACCAGCTCGGCCGAGGCGACCTCCGTGGACAGACGCAGCGCGCCGGCCAGCCCGAACTTCTCCACGTAGCTCTCCAGGTACCGCTGGACCTGCTCTCCCGACGGCCACTGCGGATAGTCGGCGGGCATCGGCAGGTCGGAGAGGTGGTAGGTGCCCTTGTCGTTCTGGGTGTTCAGGCCGGGGTATCGCCGAGTACGGCTCCACACCCCACCGACGTCGGGCGCGCGCTCGAACACGGTGACGTCGAATCCGCTCTGCCGCAGCACCTTCGCAGCGCTCACACCGGCGAATCCGGCACCGACGACGGCAATCCTCATGATCTCCTCCGAAGGACGTACGAACCGTGCCGGCGCTGACCGCCCGCGGTGGTCGCACGCTAGCGAGCAGACCGGGAAGGTCGCTATCCGCTCGACGCGGGCGCTGTCCGCGGTACGCAGCCGGACCCTTTTCCTGTCGGGTCGACGGCTTTCCGGTCTGGTCTGGGCCGGTCACGCCTTACGGTCGGCGCGACGGGACGCCCGGGAGGTGTCGGATGGATGCGGTGACGGTCCGGACGGACGACGTCGACCGGGCTCGCGCCGAGGTGGGTCGGGTCTTCTGCCCACACCGGCTCACCCCGCAGGCGGGTGTGCACAGCGTGCAACTGCGGATGGCGGCCCGCCGGGCCGGTGGTGTGGGGGTCATCGACCTGGACTACGGGCAGGCGGTGCGCATCCAACCGCCCGCGCTGGAGAGCTTCTACCTCGTCCAGATCCCCAGCGCCGGCAGCACGATGGTCCGGCACGCCGGTCAGACCGTGACCTCGACTCCCGACGTCGCCTCGGTGCTCTCCCCGTACGACTCCTCGGACATGCGGTGGTCCGAGGGATCGCCCCACCGGATCTTCTACGCCGACCGGCGTGCCGTCGACCGGGAACTCGCCCGCCTGCTGGGCCACCCGGTGGACGACCCGGTCCGCCTCGACGTCGGCATGCTCATGACCACACCGACCGCGCAGGCATGGGCGCGCGGGGTGGCGTTCCTCGCCGACGAGCTGTCCCAGCCGGCCGACGCGTCCCTGTTCGACCACCCGCAGGTAGCCGCCCGTTTCGAACAGGGGCTCATCGGCAAGCTGCTGCTGGCCCATCGACACAGCCACTCCCACCTGCTGGCCGAGCCGAGCCAGCACGCCCACCCCGGGCGTCTCGTCCGCCGGGCCTGCGCCCTGATCTCCGAACACCACGGGGAGGCACTGACCGTCGGTGACGTCGCCGAGGCGCTACGGGTGAGCGTACGAACACTGCAGGACTGTTTCCGCCGTGAGTTGCAGACCACCCCGACCGCGTACCTGCGGGCCTGCCGGCTCGACGCGGCGCACCGCACGCTCCGCTCGGCCGCGCCGGGGGCGTCCGTGACGACGGTTGCCCTGCAACACGGCTTCGTGCACCTCGGCCGGTTCGCGACCGAGTATCGGAGCCGCTTCGGCGAGACACCGTCCACGACCCTGCGCCGCTGACGACCGTCGCCTCGTCCCGCCTCCATACGGTCGGCCCTTGCCTTGACGCTGACGACAAGGTTTAGCGTGGTCGCGACGGGCCGATGGAGGAGGTTGGATGCTGATCGGCGAGCTGGCTGAGCGGGCCGGCACGAGCCCCCGCACGCTGCGCTACTACGAGGAGCACGGATTGGTACGGGCGCAGCGCTCCGCCAACGGCTACCGCGAATATGAAGAGTCGGAGCTACGCGTCGTGCGGGAGATCCGGGCGCTGCTCGACGTCGGGTTCGGCCTCGACGATGTCCGGCCGTTCGTCGCCTGCCTCCGGGCCGGCAACACGTCCGGCGACGTCTGCCCGGACTCGGTGCTGGTGTTGCGGCGCAAGATCGTCGAGGTCGACGCCGTCATCGATCGGCTCGGCGCGGTGCGCCAGCAACTGCACAGTCAACTCACTCAGGCGATCGCACATCGGGAGAAGACATGCCTCAGGAAGCGGAAATAGGCTCGCTGGTCACCGTCACGGACGACACATTCGCGGAGCTGGTGCTGGCCAGCGACCGACCCGTGGTCGTCGATTTCTGGGCGGATTGGTGTCCGCCCTGCAAGGCCATCGAGAAGAGCCTCGCCGAACTGGCCCAAGAGTTCGGTGACCGGATGGTCGTGGCAAAGCTCAACTCCGACGAGAACCCCGGAGCTACCCGTAGCTACCGGGTGATGTCCCTGCCGACGCTGCTCGTGTTCCGTCAGGGCGAAGTCGTCGGCTCGACCGTGGGGTCCAGGCCGAAGACGTACCTACGACAGACCCTGACCGCGCAGGCCGGGTGGTAACGGCCAGCGTTGGTGCCGTCGGAGACCAGGTGGTGATCGACGGCCGACATCAGCGGTGGAAATCGTTATCCCGGTGCGGCCGGCCAGTCTCCTGAGGGGAGGCAGGTGGCGGATCTTTCGTCATCGTCTCCGTCAGTCAGCGGGTACGACCACACGAGGGAGTCGAGACGATGCGCGCAACCGGTCAGGGTGAGGCGGCCGCCGCGAGGGGACACCGGGGCGTCCACGCGGAACCCCGACGCGCGATGCTCGGCCGCCTCCCGATCGGTGCGCGGCGGCTGCTGTGGCCGCTCCTCGTGGCCGCCGCGGTCGCCGTACTGGTGACGGGTGTGATCGTCGTGGTGCAGCCGACCGGGCCGACGCCCGCCCCGGCGGCGACGCAGGCGCTCGACGCGCCGCCGCCCACGAGCCCGCAGCCGGGCGCGCCCAGCGCGACCACGCCCGGCGCCACGACGAGCCCGGCGGTAGCGACCCCGACTCCGACGCCCGCGGCGAAGCCGACAACGGGACGCCCGGTCGCTCCGGCGGGCCCGGCGGCGACCTCGAAGCGCAAGGGCGTCGGGGTGTGGACCTTCGACGGGGTCAGCCAGGCGTTGGCCAACTCCGGGGCGAGTTGGTACTACACCTGGGACGTGAAGCACCAGGGCGTCACCAGCCCGCAGGGCACCGAGTTCGTCCCGATGATCTGGGGGGCGAAGAGCGTCACCGCGAGCAACCTGCAACAGGCCAAGCAGAACGGCCGTTACCTGCTCGGCTTCAACGAGCCGGACCTGAAGGGCCAGGCCGAGATGACCGTCGAGCAGGCGCTTGAGCTGTGGCCGCAGTTGCAGGCCACCGGCCTGCCGCTGGGCAGCCCGGCGGTGGCCTGGGGTGGCGACCGGCAGGGCGAGTGGCTCGACCGGTTCATGGCCGGGGCGAAGCAGCGCGGCTACCGCGTCGACTTCATCGCCCTGCACTGGTACGGCGGCGACTTCACCACAGCCAACGCGGTCAACCAGCTCAAGTCGTACCTGCAGGGCGTGCACGACAGGTACAACCTGCCGGTCTGGCTCACCGAGTTCGCCCTGATCGACTTCTCCAACGGCGTCCGCTTCCCCACCCAGGCACAGCAGGCCGCGTTCCTCACCGCGGCGACCCGGATGCTGGGTGGCCTGTCCTGGCTACAGCGGTACGCGTGGTTCGGCCTGCCCGCCACGGACAAGGACCAGACCGGCCTGTTCCGTACCGGCAGCACCGCGACCGCCGTCGGCCGCGCCTACCAGGCGGCGCGCTGACCTACAGCACGTCGACGTGGTCGCGCCAGGAGTGCTGCGGCTCGTAGCCCAGCACCCGGCGGGCCTTGTCGATGCTGAGCAGCGTCTCGTGCTCACCCAGCTCCTTGCGGATCTCGACGCCCGGGTAGACCTCGGCCATCAAGCTGGCGCTCGACCTGCTCATGACGGTGTCGGCGTTGGCGATGACGAAGACGTCGGCACCGGGCTGGTCGTGCGCGAGGGCGCGCTCGACCGCCTGGGCCCCGTCGCGGGCGTCGATGTAGCCCCACAGGTTCCACCGGCGCAGCTGCGGGTCGGCGTCGAACGAGGGGAACGGCGCGTAGTCCTCGACGTCCATGACGTTGGAGAAGCGCAACCCCACCATGACCAGCTCCGGGTCCCACCGGCAGAAGTGCCGGGCCATCTCCTCCTCCAGGGCCTTGTTCAACGAGTACGTCGACTCGGGCCGTGGCGCGTACTCCTCGTCCACCGGCGCGTACGGCGGCGGGTTGTCGAACGGCAGCCCGAGCACCGTCTCGCTCGACGCCCACACGACCCGCTTGATTCCGGCCGCCCGGGCCGCGGCGAACACGTTGTACGTGGCGGCGGAGTTGTTCGCGAAGGTGGCCGCGTTCGACATCAGCCCGGGGGCCGGGACCGCCGCCAGGTGCACGATCGCGTCGACGCCGCCCGCGTGTTCGTCGGCACCCCCGGTGAACGCCTCCACCACCTGCCCGTAGTCGGTCAGGTCGACCAGCAGGAACTCGCCGTTCACGTCGCGTGGGTCGCGGCCACCGGCGCGGTCCACCGCCAGCACGTCGACGCCCACGGCGCGCAGGTGGGCGACCACGGCACGGCCGAGCTTGCCGGTGGCACCGGTGACGACGACACGCCTGGGCAGTGCGGAGATGCTCATGACCCCATCTTCGCCGCATGCGGCGGCAGCCGGGCCGCGGGGTCGACCCGGCCGCCTCGCCGCGATCACGATCCGAGCGCGATCGGACTGATAGGTGCGTAACGTGCAGGGGTAAACGTTGTCGCGACGAGGAGACTTCATGTCCAAGCCACCGCTTCCCGAGGCCGCGGTCGCCATGCTCCAGAAGCCGAACCCCGCCGTCATGACCACCCTTCGCAACGGTGGCCAACCGGTGTCCGCCGCCACCTGGTACCTGTGGGAGGACGGCCGGATCCTGGTGAACATGGACGAGAGCCGCCGTCGGCTGGAGCACGTCCGCAACGACCCCCGGGTGTCTCTCACCGTGCTCGACGAGGCCGGCTGGTACACCCACGTCAGCATCATCGGGCACGTCACCGAACTGCGCCCCGACGAGGGTCTGGCGGACATCGACCGGCTGTCGAAGCACTACACGGGCAACGCGTACCCGCGCCGGGAACGTGCCCGGGTCAGTGCCCTGATCGAGATCGACCGCTGGCACGGTTGGGGTGCGCAGAAGGACAACAACCAGGTCGGCTGACCGTTGCCGCCCGGCCTGTCGCCCTGATGGCTGCCGTCAGGGCGACAGGGGCACCAGCCGTCAGGGCGTCAGGGCGGTGGTGGACCGGGCGCCGACGCGGGTCACCAGGTAGCCGAAGGCCGCCGCGGTGAAGAACATGACGATGCCGTAGACGGCGCCCGGGATCGCCATCTGGGTGCTGTTGAGCAGCGCCGGGCTGAGCGCGATCGTGATGGCAAGGGTGCTGTTGTGGATGCCGATCTCGAAACCGGCGGCCGTCGCGGCGCTCCGGTCGACACCGGCGAGGCGCGGCACCCCGTACCCGATGGCGAGGCTGAGCAGGTTGAAGGCGAGCACGGCCAGGCCGACCGAGACGAAGTAGTCGGCGATGTTCTCCCGCTCGCCGAGCACCGCGCCGGCGATCACCGCGACGAGTACGACGACGGAGAGGATCCGGACCGGGCGGTTCAGCCGCTCGGCCACCTGCGGCATCCGCGCCCGGATGAGCATGCCGATCGCGACCGGGACGAGCACGATGGCGAAGACCTGCAGCACCTTGTCGAACTGTAGGCCGATGCTCCTGCCGTCGGGCAGGAAGTACGCCGCCGACAGGTTGACCAGGATCGGCAGGGTGAACACGGCGAGCACCGAGTTGATGGCGGTCAGGGTGATGTTCAGGGCCACGTGCCCGCCGAACAGGTGGCTGTAGAGGTTGGCGGTGGTGCCGCCCGGGGACGCGGCCAGCAGCATCATGCCGACGGCCAGCTCGGGTGCCAGGTCGAACGCGAGGACGAGGCAGAAGCAGAGCGCCGGCAGCACCAGCACCTGGCAGACCAGGGCGATGACGGCGGCGCGTGGATGCTGGGCCACCCGGCGGAAGTCTGCCATGGTCAGTCCGAGACCCAGACCGAGCATGATGATGCCGAGGGCGATGGGCAGGCCGATCAGAGTCAGGGCGGAGTCCATGGCACAACATCGTTACCACCGGGTAACGCCGCAACAATCCCCCATGTGGCTGGACGCTCTTGACCCCGGACGGTGAGCGGCTTAACTTCATCAATCAGATAAGTCTCTTTACTAATTCTGCTTGATGCCTCGTGGGAGTGTGCCGATGCGACCATTCCGCCACCGCCGTCTCACCGCCGTGGTCACCCTGGCGGCCCTGCTGCTCACCGCCGCCCCGCCCAGCGCCGCCAGCGCGAGCGACAACCAGCAGCGCCGCACCGGTTACCACCGGGTCGGCTACTTCACCCAGTGGGGCATCTACGGTCGGGCCTTCCCGGTCAAGAAGCTCGAAACCTCCGGTGGGGCGAGCCGCCTCACCCACCTCAACTACGCCTTCGGCAACGTCAGTGAGGACGGCCGCTGCTACGTGGACGGCGGGCCGGGCGAGGGCGACGCCTGGGCCGACTACCAGCGACCCGTCCCGGCCGAGGAAAGCGTCGACGGCGTCGCGGACGCACCGGGCCAGGCGCTCAACGGCAACTTCGGCCAGCTCGCCAAGCTCAAGGCCAAGCACCCGAAACTGCAGGTGCTGATCTCGCTGGGCGGCTGGAGCTGGTCGACGTACTTCTCGAACGCGGCCCGCACCGACGCGTCCCGCAAGGCGTTCGTCACGTCCTGCATCGACCTCTACCTCAAGGGCAACCTGCCGGGCACCACCCCCGGTGCCGGGGCCGGCGTCTTCGACGGCATCGACCTCGACTGGGAGTGGCCCGGCTCAGACGGTGAGCCCGGCAACGTCATCCGCCCGGAGGACCGGGAGAACTTCACCAAACTGCTCGCCGAGTTCCGCCGGCAACTCGACGCGTACGGGCGCACGACCCGCGCGCACCACCCGCTGACCGCGTTCCTGCCGGCCAGCCCGGCCACCATGGACGCCGGCTACGAGGGCCGCAAGATCTTCAAGTACCTGGACTTCGCCACCGTGCAGGGGTACGACTTCCACGGCGGCTGGGACGCACGGGCCAACCAGCAGTCGGCGCTGCGCGTCCCGGCGGGTGCCCCGGACAACCCGGACTTCTCCGTCGAGGTGGCCATCGACGGGTGGATCGCCCGTGGCGCGCCGCGGGACAAGCTCGTGCTCGGCATCCCCTACTACGGTCGCGGCTGGACCGGCATCACCGGCGGCGGCAACGGCCTGTTCCAGCCGGCCACCGGGCCCGCGCCGGCCACCTTCGAGGCCGGGTACGAGGACTACAAGATCCTCAAGACCCTGGCCGGTAACGGCTACACCGTGCACCGCGACCTGCGTGCCGGACACGCCTGGTTGTTCGACGGTACGACGTTGTGGACGTACGACGATCCGGCGGTCATGTTGCAGAAGACGCTCTACATCCGACGGGCCGGCCTGGCCGGCGCCATGATCTGGTCGCTCGACGGCGACGACGACAACGCCACGCTGACCAAGACGATCGGCCTCGGCCTGACCACCTGGTAGACGTACCCGATCCGCCCGGCCCGTCACCGGCCGACTCCTCGGCTGGCGGCGGACCGGGCGGAACCGGGTCGCGACCTTTCAGAATGCGTGTGCCCGCAGAGGGGACCGCCGCTGTGTCACGCCGTCGGACTGCTGTTACCCGACGTGCCGAGGTGGATGTCGACGTCCGCGGCTCCGGTCATCTGGTCGTACGCCTTGGTCTTGAGCCGGTTGGTCTGCAGCTCGCCGTCGAGCAGCGCCGCCCGCAGAGCCTCCGCATCCGTGATCTCCTTGCTGGTCACCGCGTCGGCCGCGGTTGTCGCGCCCTGCACGACCTCCAGGTGAGTGCCGTCGGTGGGCATCAGCTCGGCCCACTTGGCCAAGCAGTAGACCCGCTCCGGCACCTCCTGGCACTCGCTGGTCAGGTCCGGCATCTCGTCGCCAGAGCCGAGGTGGCTGGTGCGGAACGCGCCCAGCTCGTCGACGAACGCGGCCAGTTGCTGCTCCACCGCCGGCGCGAGCCGGGTCGCCACGGCCTTGCCGAAGATCCACCGCAGCGCGGCCAGCTCCATACCGGCCCGCACCGGCAGGTAGAGCTTTGCCCAGCTGGCGTTGAGGAAGTCACTCGGGTCGCGCTCGGGGGCGCGGGCGTCACCGGCTGACCACCAGCCGGGGTACGACACGAACGAGGCGCGCTCCCAGTCGAAGACGCGGTGCCAGAAGTCAATCTCCCACGCCTCGTCCCGCACACTGGCCGGGAAGTGCGACTCGACGATCTGCGAGACCATCTCGTTGACCGGCGAGAACCCGCCGCGCAGCCGCGCCTCGAACTCGTCCGCGGCCTCCTCAGCCGCCGCCAGCGCCGCGTCCCGCTTGTCCTGCCAGTCCTGCAGATCCGTCAGATAGCCCGCGATCAGCGCGTTGTAGGCGGCGTCGTCGGCGTTCTCGGCGACCAGCGTCGGGGTACGCCGGAACGTGGCGGCGAGCTGCACGTCGGCGCCGGGACCGGCGAACCAGCTGGCCGCGCCGACGTGGATGCGTACCCGCAGTGCCGGCTGACCGTTGGCGTCGGTGACCACCGGAACGCCGACCACCCGAGCCGCGATGCCAGACGGCGGCCGGCGGGTGATCAGGGTCAGGTTCTGCCGAATGGTCTCGATGTCGCCGTCCCACTCCCACCCGCTGTCGAAGGCGACGTCGACGTCGTAGTCGGCGCTCATGTCGCCGGTGAATCCCCACTTGTCGAGTGTGACCACCGGGGAGTAGATGGTGCGGGTCTCCACGGCGGCCGGCACGCCGGGTGCCGGCGGCACCGGCTTGACCGGCATGGTGGGCAGCGCGGCGAGAGCATTGTCCTTGATCCGCTGGCGCCCGTCGGTGATCTTCTTGGCGAACGCCAGCGCCGGGTCCTTCACCGTCGGCGCCCAACACACCCGGGCGCCGTACCGTTCGTGGGCCAGCTCCAGCCGTTGCAGCACCTTGAAGTAGTGCAAGGTGATCGGCGTTGCCCGGTTGGGGTTGCGCACGGTCCGCTTCGAGGTCGACTCCATGCCGGTCTCGCTGACCAACTTGAAGTCGGTCTTGTGCTGGGTGCGGTAGCGGGCGGCGACCTTGGAGGTGGCGGTCTGGCTGTCCTTGACCGCACGGCGACTGGTCTCCTGGCTGGCCGCCGTCACGCTGCGCGTGTAGCCGATCGTGTGACTGGCGTTGAAGGTGCCCCAGACGCCGGTCGGGCTGGTGTACTGGCCAGTGTGGCTTGCGTTGAGCCCCCAGGTGTCGGTGAGCGACTTCTGCCGCTCGAAGCCCTCCTGCAGTTCCGTGGTGAGCGCGCTGGTCAGCTCGACATCGGTTTGCTTCTCGGTTTCGTCCTGCTCCTCAAGGGTCAGCTCACGCTTGGTGTAGGTGCGCTGCTCCAGCACCGCCTCCTCGCCGGGCGCGAGCGCCAGTGCGTAGACGTGCTCGCCGAGCGCGAAGCCCACCGGCCTGATCCGGGTCCGGTCGAGGAACGCGATGCCCACGTCGGACTGGAGCAGGCCGGCGACGAACTCCGCCTCCTGGTCGCCGAGGATGCTCTGGCGCCGGGCCGGCGGTTCCCGGTTGATCATGCCGGAGTCCTGCCCCGGCAGCGCCGCCTCGGCGGCGTCCATGTCGTTGGCCTTCCACAGCCCCGACAGGCCGAGTTCCTTGAGCAGGTGCGGCAGCCGGTCATGGGAGAGCCCGCCGTACCGCATTGCCTCGATCAGCGCCTGCTTGACGTAGAAGGGCAGCAGGGGCGTCTGCCCGTCGTCGAAGGTGAGCTGGACCGGCACGAAGTAGTTGGAGTAGACGTAGCGGTCGGAGTGCGCGGTGCTGAACCCCAGCGTCGCCAGGTCCGCGTCGGCGACGACGACTTCACCCATCGGTGCTCCTCTAAAGTGGCAGTTTGAACAGGGTTTGCAGGCCCTGGTACGTCATCTCGTGCGAGGTGACGAAGAACCCGGGGAACAACTGGCTGAGGGCGGCCTGCCGGACGACGGTCTCCCGCACTGCGTGCGCCGTCAGCTCCTCCAGGCCGGCGACGACCTCAGCCGGCACCCCGCCCTTCCTGGCCCGCTGGTAGGCGTCCGCGATCGCCTCCCAGCGACCGTCGAACGCCTCGCCGAGGTCGTCGGCGACAGTGCCCCACGTCTTCTCGAAGCGCTCCAACTTCGTCGACGCGGTCCAGTCCACGTTGGTGACCCGGGCCGCCTCCGAGTCGACCAACAGCAGGTCGCTGCGAAGCTCACCGACGGTCGTGGACGCCTTCCACCCGAACCGCTCGGCGAGGTGGGCGGCCAACGCCTTTTCCGCGCCGGCCGCGGACGGGCTCCGGGTGAACCCGACGAGACGCAGCAGCAGGTCCCGGTCCGGGTGGCTGAGCAGGAGCTGGGCGACCGTCTGCCGTAGCACCGCGTCGGAGCCGCGCAGGGCGGCAGCCAGCTCCGGGTTGGCCGCGCGGACCGCCTCGACGACAGTGGCGAGCGACTTCTCCGCGAACGGCTGCAACCCCGGTGAGCGAGCGACCAACTGAGCGGTCTCGGCCGCCATCCGCCGGTGTACCTGTTGGCCGAGCCGCCAGGGTTGCGCCTGCCCGGCCTTGCGCAGCGCGCGGAACTCCTCGTACGCGGCGGTCTGCAAGGCCCGGTTGAACACGGTGGTCAGGCGCTGCTCGAGCTGGCGGGCGATGGCGGCCCGCACTGCGGCGGCCCGGATGTCGCGGGGGGCCTTGGGCGGTTTGAGCTCGCGCAGGTCCTCGACTCGTTTGATGATCTCGTCGAGCGCCTGGTTCAGCTCCGCTCGGGTGGCCGAACGACCGGCCGACGACACGGTCTCCGACATGCACGCCATAAGGACCGGCTTGCCGTCGGCGCTGATCAGCGCGCTGAGCCGGGCTCCCGCACCCGCCCCGGCGAACGCCTCGGCGTGCGCGGCCTGGTTGAACACGGTCAGGGTCAGCTCGGCGTCGACAAGCAGCGCCCGGCCCTGCCGGAACAACGCGTCGAGCACCTTCGGCGGAAACAGGGTACGCAGCACGGCCAGGCCCACCTGTGGCGTTGCCAGCAGTGCCGCCCGGCCGATCGCGACGAGCAGCGCGGCGATCTGGGTGGTCAGGAGACGGACCTCGGCGGCGGCCTCCCGGGCGCCCACGATCAGCAGCGGCACGTACCGGATGGCGGCGCGCACCGCCACGCCACCGAGTAGCCGGACCAGTTGGACCAGGCCGGTCAGCATCTGGAACAGGTCGCCGGCGATCCTGCCGAGCAGTCGGCCGGCGGCGAACGGGTCGAGTTCCTCCAGGTGCCGCCCGAATTCCGCCGCCCAGCCGCGCCAGAGCGTCAGCAGCCGCTCGGGCACGGTGCTCGGGTCCAGCGCGGCCACGACGCCGGCCAGCGCCTCGCGGACGACGGTGGCCTGCTCGGCAAGACGTTGCAGGCCGGCCCGGGGGTCCACGGTGAGCACGATCAGGGTGGTCAGCTGCTCCTGCTGGAGTCGACCGACCAGCTGCACGAGTTTTCCGAGGTCGACCACCACCGTCGCCAACGACTCCCCGACGCCCACCAGGAACCCGTCGAGGAACAGCTTCGGATTGATGCCGTTCCAGGCCGCGTAGTGGCGCATCGCGTCGAACAGCGCGGGGTCGAGGCCGAGCAGGAATCGTCGGAACGCGCCGTCCGCGTCGACGTCGGAGGCCGTCAGGTCGAAGAACTCCTCGGCCAGCCCGAGCCTCGCCAGCATCGCGACCAGGTCCCAGACGTTGTCGGCGGAGATCCGGCCGGTCATCGCCTGCAACACCCGGTCGCGGGTCATCGAGCGGGTGGCGTGCGCGTCCACCCAGTACCGTACGGTCAGCGCGACGAACTCCACCCGCGGGTCCTGGGTCCGTACGCCGTAGACCGCCGCCCGGTTCTCGGCGGACACCCGCGGCACACTGAACCACTCCCGGATCATGACGGTCTCGCCCGTCGGCTGCCCCAACTTCCCCACCTCCTCCGGCGCAGTGCACTGTCCGGGCAAGGGGATTCGGGCGGTAGCGCTGGGTCGAGAACCCGACATCGATCCACTTCGGAGCGACCGGCCGGGTGTCAGCGCAGCGATCGATATCGGTCATCATCGCCCGGGCCTGTCGTCGGCCGTGAGCGGCCGTCGGGTGCGGGCAGCGCGGTCGACGTGGTCGGGTCGGGCCGCTCAGCGGTCGTTCGTCTCGACCGACGGTTGATGATCGGCCACAGCACGCACCGCAGCCTCGATGAGCGCGGTCACCTGATCCATGTCACGAGCACGGCGTACGTCCAACTCGGCCGACCAGCCGTCCGCGCGGGTGAGCTTCACCGTCACGTCCTCGCGGCGGTGGGTCAGCCAGGCGGCGATCGCCTGCACCAGCACCATGGCGGCGCCGCCACTGTCGACGGCGACCAGCAGTACGTCAGTGGCACCCGCGTCGGGTGCGGTGATCACCTTTTCACGGAGCCGGTCCTCGGCGCGCAGCCAGGAGCCCAGAGAACGTCGAGCATCGGCGGAGGGAAGATCCGGATAGACCGAGAGCGTGATCGTCTCCTGAGAAGCGGGCAACGTCTTCTCCCTCCGGTGAAGGCCAACCCCACTCCGTCATCCTGCCAGCCGGCGCGACCTTCGGGCAGCCCTCGCAGTCACCGAAGTCGATCAGAGCTTGACCTCCCCGTCCGCCCGTCCATAGGCTCCGGCCACTGCGAGGCTTTCCCCCAGGAAGGGAACCCGAGACATGGCCCCATCGTCGCGTCCGTTCTGGACGGTCCCTCCGAAGCGGCTGGCGGGCGCCGCAACGATTGCGCTCCTACTCGGCATGGCTCCCCTGCTCAGCGGCACGGCGGCTGCGAGCCCCACCCGCCCCTCCTCCTGCAGCAACGACCCCACCGCCCGGTTGAGCACCGTGCCCAGCCCGGACGCCGTGCTCGGCTTCCCGCTCGGCGCGGGGCAGGAGCGCGTCGTCACCAACGACGAGGTCCGGACCTATCTCGGGGCCGTCGATCGCGCCTCGAACCGGGTCGTGACCGGTGTGATGACCACCAGTGTGCTCGGCCAGCCGTTGCCGTACGCGGTGGTGTCCAACGAACGCCACGTGCGGCCCGCCGCGCTGCGGGAGATCGCCGACGACATCCGGGACCTGCGCGACCCGCGCCGGACCAGCGCGCGAACTGCCGCCCGGACGGCGAAGGACAGCCCGGCCATCGTCTGGGTCACCGCGAACGTGCACGGCGGCGAGAAGAGCGGTGCCGACGCGGCGCTCAAGACGCTGTACGAGTTGGCGGCGGGCCTGTCCTGCGCGGTCGCCCAGCGCAACGACAACCTGGTCACCATCATCGTCCCCACCCAGAACCCGGACGGCCGCGACGCGACCCGCCGGCAGAACGAGTTCGGCTTCGACCTGAACCGGGACTGGTTCGCCCGCACCCAGCAGGAGACCGACGGCAAGCTCGAACTGCTGCGCCGCTACCCGCCGCAGGTGTTCATCGACGCACACGAGATGGGCGGCCGGCAGTACTTCTTCCCGCCCAACGCCGACCCGATCCACCACGAGATCGCCGGTGAGGCGGTGGACTGGATCAACCGCATCGGCGAGGCCAACAAGGCTGGCTTCGGCTTCAACGGGGCCTGCGACGAGACCGTCACCACCGAGTGCTACTTCAACTACGACACGTACGACATGTTCTTCATGGGCTACGGCGACACCGTGCCTACCACCGGGTTCGGCGCGGCCGGCATGACGTACGAGAAGGGCAGCGCGTCGGCCGTGGCCGACCGGGTCCAGCAGCAGTTCCACACCCAGTGGTCGACGCTCGGCTGGGCCGCCGCGAACAAGCGCGAGGTGCTGGACGGCTACTTCGACATCTGGACCGACGCGCTCGCCCAGGGCAGGGCGGGCACCCTCGAACCGAACGAGGTGGTGCAGCCCACCAACGAGGTCCAGTTCCCGGTGCCGGACCTCACCATCCGCTCGTACTTCCTGATGCCCGACCGGCAGCTCGCAGACGTCCGCCAACTCGTCGAGCGGCTGCGCCGGATGGACGTCGAGGTGTACGAGGTGCAGAAGGCGACCCGGGTGCCCACCGCGCGGGTCTTCGGCGGGCGCAGCGCCACCAACGTGACAGTGCCCAAGGGCGCGTACTGGATCCCGATGGACCAACCGCAGAAGCACTGGATCCAGGCCGTCATGGGCGAGGACCCGTACGTCCCGTTCCCGTACTTCTACGACGTGTCGTCCTGGAGCAACCCGCTGCTGATGGGCGTCAACGCCATCTACACCGGAGACACCGTCCGGCCGAGGGCCGAACTGGTACGCAAGGTCTCCGGCGGTCGCACCGGTGCCGCGTGGCCCTGGGGCTCGTACACGTACCCGCTCGACTCGGCCGCCGCCGCGGAGTTCACCTTCAGCCTGCTCGGCCGTGGCGTACCCCTGCTCCGCGACCTCACGACCAGCAGGGTCGCCATCCCGGCGGCCAAGGTGAGCCGGACCGTGGACGGGCTGGCCGAATCCCTCGGGGTCACCCTCACCCCTGGCGGCCGGCCCACCGGCACCCGCCTCGACCTGCCCGACGTGGGGTTGTTCCAGGGCACCGGCATTTCCACCACCTCCGGCTCGCACGGCGAGGCCCGCTACGTGCTCGGCAAGCGGTGGGGGCTCGACCTCAAACCGGTCACCACGGCCGACATCAACGACAACACCGAGGCGTTCACCGGGCGTACCGTGCTGCTGGTGCCGGACGGCAGCAGCGCCACCGGCGGTCTGACCGCCGCCGGGCAGGCCAACCTGCGCGACTGGATCGGCCAGGGCCACACCTACCTCGGGCTGCGCAACGAGGGCACCCGGGTCGCCCGCGCCGCCGGGCTCACCTCGACCACGGAGAAGACCAAGCCGGCGGACTACCTGGTGATCGGCTCGCACCTGCGCGTCGACGTCGACCAGGACAGCCCGGTGGCGCTGGGTCGCCCGGCGGAGGACTTCGAGTTCAACAACAGCGACCCGATCCTCACCCCGAGCACCACCGGGACGAACGTGCTCACCTACCCGACGGGTGACACCTTCTGGGCCAACGGTTTCACCGTCGGGGCGGAAACGCTGAAGGGCACCGCAGCCGTCGTCGACGAGCCGACCGGCGCCGGTCGGGCGGTGCTGTTCGCGTTCAATCCGCTCTTCCGCGCGTACAACGAAAATGGTCTGCACCTGGTCGCCAACGCGCTGCTCTACCCGGCGACCGCCGCGCCCGACGCCCGGCGCACGGCCGGCGTCGACGCGGCGCGCGCCAGCGCCGCCGCCGCGCCGGTGCCGCCGGACCTGGGCGGCGGCTGGCGGCCGATCACCATCCAGGTGGCGGCCGGCGACCTGCCCCGCACCCGGGCGATCGTCGAACGCTTCACTGCCGACGCGCAGGCGTCCGAGAAGAACGGCTCGGCGTACGTCGTGATCCCGAACCCGCAGGGGCTCCAGGTGGACGAACACCCGTTCGCGAGGGATCTGGTACGCGCGCTGAACGCCGCCAAGGTCCCACTGCGGTCGGTGGTGGGCTGACCAACCCGTGCACAGCGAAGCGCCCGTCCCCTCGACCTGGGGGCGGGCGCTTCGACAGGTGCTTGCTTCAGCGCCTCGGCGGGGCAGGCTCGGGGAGGGTACGGAACAGCAGCCAACTCAGCGCGGGCATCAGAATCAGCGGGGCGAGGGCGACCTGGAGGGAGATCGCGTCGGCGACACCGCCGATGAGTGGACTGACCAGGCCGCCGACGCTGACGGTCAGGCCCAGTGTGATGCCACTCGCGGTACCGACGCGGGTCGGAAGATAGTCCTGGGCAAGGGTGATCTGGAGAGAGAACGGAATGTAGAGCCCGGCCGAGGTGAGCGCCACGAACAGATAGAACGCCGGCCCGGGGACGAGCACTACCCCCGCGACGGCGGCGATGCTCACCACGTACGACCAGCGCACGACGGTGACCCGGTCCCAGCGGCCGGCCAGGTTGCCCCCGAGCACCGTACCCACCGCTCCACCGAGGTAGAGCACCACAAGCGCCGCCGTTCCCGCCGAAGTTCCCCCGCCGGTGCGCTGCGGCGCGTAGAGCGCCAGGAATGTGCTCAGACCCGCGAATGCGATGCCGCGGCAGACCACGGCCAGCGACAGCCGGCCGAACGAGGCCCTGTCGTCGGTCCCGATCCACCGCGGGGTGTCGGAACCGGCCCCCGTCGTCGGGCGCAGCGCGCGAAGGACGGGTAGGCACAGCACGCTGCCCGCGAGGGCCGGCACCACGAGCAACGGAGTGAGTCGCAGACCGCCACTGGCGACGACGGCGGCGACCAGAATGGGCGCTACGGCGAAGCCGAGGTTGCCGCCGAGGGAGAACCAACCCATCCCGGCGTGGCTTCCGCCGCTGGCGATCCGCGCGACCCGGGCGGACTCGGGGTGGTACGCCGCGACTCCGATCCCGGAGACGGCCACGAACGCCAGCGTCATCGGGTACGAACCGGTGATTCCGCTGCACGCGATTCCCAGTCCGCCCAGGATCGTGCTCAGTGGCAACAGCCAGGGCATTGCCCACCGGTCCGTCAGCGCACCGAACAACGGTTGCGCCACCGAGGAGAGCAGCGAGGCGGCGAGCACCACGCCGGAGGCCGCCGCGTAGGTGTAGGCACGCTCGGCGATGAAGAACGGTACGAGCGCCGCCACAGCCCCCTGGTAGACGTCCACGCAACCATGTCCGACGGACAGCAGGATGATCGTTCTTTTTCTCGGCACGCCGCCATGCTCGCGGCTTCCCGGCCTGTCGGGCTTCCGATAACCTGCCAACCAATGACGAAAATCCGCCATCGGCCGGTGGCACCGACTCGCGCCCAGCAGCTGGCGTCCGGGTCCGTCATCGACGTGCACCGCCACGACGACCATCAGATCGTCTACGCCGCCCGTGGCGTGCTGGCAATCACCACCGACGCGGGTTCCTGGGTCGTCCCCGCCAGCCGCGCCATCTGGGTGCCCGCCGGAACCGCGCACGCGCACCAGGCCCACGGCGCACTCGAACTGCACCTGATCGGCCTGCCCGCGACCGAGGACCCGCTGAATCTGACGGAGCCGACCGTGCTGGCCGTCGGGCCGCTGCTGCGCGAGCTGATCCTCGCCTACACCCGCGCACCCCAGGATGACAGCCCCGCGCGTGCGCGGCTGCGGGCCGTTCTGCTCGACCAGTTACGGTCCTCGGCCACGCAGCCCGTGCGCCTGCCCACGCCCACCGAACCCCGACTGAAGGCACTCTGCGCGATCCTGTACGCCGACCCGGCCGACAACCGCACCCTGGCCGCGCTCGGCAGGCAGGTCGGCGGAAGCGACCGTACGCTGTCCCGCCTGTTCCGCTCCGACCTCGGCATGACCTTTCCGCAGTGGCGTACCCAACTGCGGCTGCACCGTGCTCTGGTGATGCTGGCAGAGGATGTTCCAGTCACCGCCGTGGCGCACCGGTGTGGATGGTCCTCCGCCAGCGCGTTCATCGACGTCTTCCGCCGGGCCTTCGGGCACACCCCGGGCAGACACGAGCGCGGATAGCAGAGACGGTCGGCTGACCCGACGAACGGGCCAGCCGACCGTCGCGGCGTCAGCCGGTGGCGCAGATGGTGCCGTTGAGGGTGAACGCCGTGGGTAGCACGTTCGGCCCGCCGTACGCGCCGACGAAGCCGGCGCTCACGGTGCCGCCGGCGGCGATCTGCCGGTTGTCGACGGTGGGCGTTACCCGCACCGCAGTGCCGACCTGCTCCCAGGTGGCGCTCCAACCACTGCTCACCTGCTGCCAACCGGTGGGCCAGGTCCAGGTGAGCGTCCAGCCGTTGATCGGGCGGGACCCGTTGTTGATGATCTCGACGCCGCCGATGTAGCCATTGCCCCAGTCGTTGGCCGTGGTGAACCGGACGGTGCACGTACTGGCGGCGGGGCTGCCGGTGGCGAAGGTGAGCGGCGGTGAGGCCCAGGAGACCCGTCCGGCGGTGTCGCGGGCCAGCACGTTGACGGTGTACCTGCTGCCCGGCACGAGGTTGCCGACAGTGAACGAGGTGGACGCCGTCTCGCCGAGTTGCTCGCTGACCGAACCGTTCTGCCGGTGCACCTCGTACTTGGCGATCGGGCTGGCGCCCGGGGTGGACGCCGGCCAGGTGATCGTCGCGGCGCGGTCGGTGACGCCGCTCGCGGTCGGTTGGCCCGGTGCCGCCGGCCGTCCGGCGGTCGCGCCGGCCGGGCGCAGCACGAGCGTGGTCAACGAGTACGCGGGCAGCGTCCGGCTGGTCGCCGAGCCGGACTGGCTGGTGACGATGCCGGTGGCGCCGTTGGTGAGGGTGGACACCGTCGGCGCGACGGCCGACGGGGTGAACCCGGCGTAGTCGATGGTGACCGGGTGGTCGTTGTCCGGGTCCTTGTTCACCAGCAGCACGGCGAGGTCCCCGTTGCTCCGGCGGACGGCGTGGGCGGTGACCAGGGGCTCGTCGGTGCCGGCGCGAACGAACTGGTCGCCGGTCTTCGCGAAGAGCTTCATCATGCTCAGCCCGTGGTACGGCGCGAACGGTGTGTTCAGCGGCGGTTGGCAGACCGAGCCGTCCTCGGTGCAGGCCCCGCTGGAGAGCATCCCGAAGTCGCCGTAGTCGGTCTGACCGGCCACCTGCGTCACGGTGCCCATGCCGTTGTGCACGTTCCACCAGTGGGCGGTGAAGACACCGTTCTCCAGCAGTCCGCTGTAGACGTCGGCGAGGAACAGCGCGGCGGGTTGGGTGTTCCGGCCGGCGTCGACGTTCAGCTCGGTGAAGCTGATGCCGATGCGGTCGGCGTTCGGCCCGGCGTACCGGGCGAGCTGCTGCCGCAGCAGGTAGGTGGCGTCGGGGAGGTGGTTGACGCGGGCCAGCGACTCGGCGGCGCTGCCGCCCGGGTACCAGTGCACGTCCACGAAGTCGATCTTCGGGCCGGCGATGGAGAGCACTGTCTGGTTCCACGGGCCCGGATCGCTGCCGGCGGTGATCCCGTCCGGCCAGTTGCCCGGCATGGTCAGCACCGCTCCGACCTTGATGCTCGGGTCGACCGCCTTCATCGCGTCGGCGTACTCGACGACCAGCCTCGCGTACTGTGTCGCGCTCTTGTCGGGGTGGTCGTCGGCCTCCCACGCGGACCCGTAGTGGCCGTTGCCGTAGTTCTCGTTGCCGACGGTCCAGTAACGCGCGTCGTAGCCCTTGGTCACGTTGGCGTACCGCACCCAGTCGGCGGCCTCGGCTGGCGTACCGGTGCCGTAGTTCGCAATGATCATCGGCTGCGCGCCGACGCGCCGGACGGCCGCCATGAAGGTGTCGAAGTCGGTCCCCGGCGCGACGTAACCGCCGGGCGCGGTGTGGTCCTTCCAGTGGTAGATGTCGGCGTACGAGCCGCCGGGGTAGCGCATCATCTGCACGCCGGCACCGCGGAGCAGGTCCGACGTCTCGGAGGTGCCGAGGTTCGAGTCCCAGATGGCGTGGTTGACGCCGAGAGCGGTGTCCGGCACGGTCGCCAGACCGGCGCGGGTGTTGACGGTCACGGTGACCGGGTCGGCCGCCGCTGTGGCGGTTGGTGGGTTGACGCCAGCGAGCGCGCTCGCGGTGAGCAGCAGGCCCGCCAGGAGTGCTGCTCGGGTCTTCGGTTTACGCATGGGCGGGGTTCCTTCGGGCAGATGAGCCGCCCGGCCGGTCAGGGTGCGACCTGGTGACGGGCGATCTCGTGGACGGCAGACTCTCGTTGGTCCATCGGTCGTGTCACCGTCCCCCGGAGATCACATCTGGATCCCGGCTGCCCAGTGGACGGACATCAGCCCCGCGCGGCTCTTCATCGACGTACCACAATGGCACTGTCGGTTCGACAATCTCAAGGTGCGTCAGGCGTCGTCTTCGCCGCGCTCGCGGTGACCGACGCCGTACCCCGTCGGTTGCTCGTGCGGGGTGGCGTCCCGCTGCTCGGGCCCGGACTCCGAACAGCGGGACGCGACCCGGCGGCCAGGGCTGGGGCCGACGGTCGCCATCAGGGCGGCCCGAGGTCGGTCGAGGATCGACGACTGTCCGTCACGTTAGCGCTAACAGTGAGCGATTGTCCATAGACAACGGTCTTCGTTTGCTGCTCGGGGCGGTCGCGGGTACGCCGACGAGAGTCGTGAGCGCGGGCGGAATAGCCTTGCGGCATGCGGGGACGATTCGGCACGGCCAGACGGTGGTACGGGGAGCACCGGCGGTTGGCCCGTCGTACGGTCCTCGCGCTCGCGGTGGGGATCGTGGTGCTGACCGGCGGCACGGTGGCCAGCGTGTCGTGGATCCGCGACACCGCAGAGGGCCACCTCTACGGAGAGGCCGAGGTGCCAAACGCGCCGGTCGCCCTCGTCCTGGGCACCAAGGTGGACGCCGACGGCACGCCCTCACCCGTCCTCACCGCCCGGTTGGAGATCGCGCGGCGGCTGTTCGACGCCGGCAAGGTGCGGGCGATCCTCGTTTCGGGCGACAACATGAACGCCGACTACAACGAGCCCGCCGCGATGCGGAACTGGCTGGTGCAGCGGGGCGTACCAGCGCACAAGGTGGTGCCGGACTACGCCGGCTTCGACACGTACGACTCGTGCGCGCGCGCTGAGCGGATCTTCGGGGTGCGGCGGGCCACTGTGGTGACCCAGTCCTTCCATCTTCCGCGCGCCGTGGCGCTGTGCCGGCGCCTCGGTATCGACGCCAACGGCGTGGGCGACGACAGCGCGAAGCGGTACGCCCAGACGTGGTGGTTCAGTTCGTCCCGGGAGAACGGCGCCTGCCTGAAGGCCGCACTGGATCTGCTCTCCGGTCGGGATCCGGCGCACCTCGGCCGCCGGGAGACGGGCGTCGACGACGCGTTGCGCGTCAGCTGAGGGAGGTCACCAGCGTGGTGGTGCGGCGCTGTCGCGGACGATGAGTTCGGTGGCGAGTTCGACCCGAGGGCTCTCGGTCCTCTCGCCGCCGGCGAGGCGCAGCACGGTCCGCGCGGCCAGCATGCCCATCTCGGCCAGGGGTTGCCGGACGGTGGTCAGCGGTGGCGAGCACCAGCGCACCTCCGGCAGATCGTCGAAGCCGACCACGCTGACGTCGTCGGGCACCCGCAGACCCCGTTTGCGGACCGCCTCGTAGACACCCAGCGCCATCTGATCGCTGGAGGCGCAGATGGCCGTGGGCGGGTCGGGCAGCGCCAGCAGTTGCGTACCCGCGGTGAAGCCGGCCTCGTGGTAGAAGTTGCCGGGGCGGATCAGGGCGTCGTCGACGGGGATCCCGGCGGCGCCGAGGGCGGCCCGGTAGCCGTCCATCCGGGCCCTGCTGCACATCAGGTGCGGCGGGCCGGCGATGAAGCCGATGCGGCGGTGGCCGAGGCTGATCAGGTACTGGTTGGCGCTGAGGCTGCCTGCCCAGTTGGTGGCGCCGATGGTGGGTGACTCCTGCGGGTCGACCCCGGCCGGGTCGATGATGACGACCGGCAGGTGGAGTCGGCGCAGCTCGGCCTGCAACGGCGGGTTCACCATCGAGGTCACGAAGATGATTCCCTCGGTGGAGCGCGTACGCATGTTGTCGAGCCACTGCTTGGCCGAGGAGATGCGCCAGTGGATGGCCGACACGACAGTGCCGACGCCGCTGGTCTGGCCGACGTCCTCCACCCCACGGATGATCTCCACGGCCCACGGGCTGTCCAGGTCGTTGAAGACCAGGTCGATGAGGGCGGCGTCGGTACGCCGGGCCGGCGAGCGGCGGCGGTAGCCGTGCCGGTTGAGCAGCGCCTCGACGCGCTCCCGGGTGTCGGGGGCGACGTCGGAACGGCCGTTGATGACCCGGGAGACGGTGGGCACGGAGACTCCGGCCAACCGCGCGATCATGGCGATGGTGACGTTTCGGCCGTTCTCCGTGCCCACGGTCCCCCCTGCGTCCTGCTGGAAACTTCAGGTCTGCTCGCGGTGGAGCCTCGTCATCCGGCTGAGCGGGCGGGGCGGTGAGCTATGGATCTCCGAAACTTTCAATGCTTCGCCGGTAATGTCGATCGATGGCCGGCACGCTACGAGCTGTTGTCCCAGCGGTCAAGACCTCTGTCCTATTGCGAAAAGACCGGCTAGCGTAAGCAGGGATTCCAGCGATCCGGGACCACGATTTTCCGGAAGTTCCAGACAGCCCGTGCAGAGGAGTGCTCGTGTCGACCGACATCGCTAACGTGGCGACCGCTACCCGGTCGATCCGCAATCCCGTCCTCGCCGGGTTCCACCCGGACCCGTCGATCCTGCGCGTCGGCGACGACTACTACCTGGCCACCTCGACCTTCGAGTGGTATCCGGGCGTCCTCGTGCACCACTCGCGTGATCTGGTGAACTGGCGCAGCCTGGGTGGGATCATCACCGACCGGCGCCTGCTCGATCTGCGCGGATGCGGCGATTCCAACGGGGTGTGGGCGCCAGACCTGACGTACCACGACGGTCAGTTCCACCTCGTCTACAGCGACGTGGCCAGCTTCGCCAGCGGCTACTGGGATCCGCAGAACTTCCTGGTCACCGCCGAGGACATCACCGGCCCCTGGTCCGATCCGGTGAAACTGCACGGGCGCGGGTTCGACGCGTCGTTGTTCCACGACGACGACGGCACCACCTGGCTGCTGGGCATGAGCGCGGACTGGCGGCCCGGCCGCGACCGCTTCGGTGGCATCGAGATCCAGCAGTACGACCGGGCCGCACGCCGTCTGGTCGGCAGCCCCCGCATCCTGTTCACCGGCTCACCGGTCGGGGTCACCGAGGGTCCGCACCTGTACCGCCACGACGGCTGGTACTGGCTGATCACCGCCGAGGGCGGTACCAGCTGGGAGCACCAGGTCACCGTGGCGCGGTCCCGGGAGCTGTTCGGACCGTACGAGGTGGACCCGGACGGGCCACTGCTCACCTCCTTCGGTCGGCCCGACCTGCGGTTGCAGAAGGCAGGTCACGGCAGCCTGGTCCACACGCAGAACGGCGAGTGGTACCTGGCCCACCTGGTTGGCCGCCCGTACTCCCCGCTGGGCAACTGCGTGCTGGGTCGGGAGACCGCGATCCAGCGGGTCGAGTGGCCGTCGGGCGGCTGGCCGCGGATCTCCGGCGGGGTGCCCGCGGACGACGTCGTCGCACCCGACCTGCCCGCGCACCCCTGGCCGGCGGAGCCCGAGACGGACCACTTCGACGCCCCCGAGCTGGGCCGGTGCTGGTCGACGCTGCGTCGGCCGGCCACCCCGGACTGGGTCGACCTGCACACCCGCCCGTCGTACCTGCGGGTCCACGGCGGGCAGTCGCCGGTCGGTCGACAGGCACCCAGCCTGGTCGGGCGACGCGTCGGCGCAAGGGAGTGCTCGTTGGAGACCGTGGTGGAGTTCGAACCGGCCGACCACCGTCAACTCGCCGGGATCACCGCCTACTACAACACGCTCAACTGGCACCACCTCTACCTGACCCGGGCCGACGACGGCCGGACGGTGCTGGAGCTGCTCAGTTCCGACAACGGGCGGCGCACCGCGTACCCCGAGCTGACCGTCGATGCCGACGGCGTCACCCGGGTCGGCCTGCGGGCCGTCTTCGACGGGCCGGCGGTGCGCTTCGACTACGACCTCGGCGCCGGTTGGCAGCGGCTACCTGTCGAGCTGGACGCGACCATCCTGTCCGACGAGCATGCCGCACTGATCATCGACGGTGAGCCGGCGGCGTGGGGCTTCACCGGGGCGTTTCTCGGTCTGTGGGTGCAGGACCTGGGCGGCGACGGCGTGCACGCCGACTTCGACCTGGCTACCTACCGGGAACAGTGACCGCGCGGACGGCACTCGGCGGGTGCCGTCCGCGTGCCCACTCGTCCTACTTGGCCTGGGCGGCCACGGCCCGCAACTGGCCGAGAGTGGTGCGGAAACCGTGGCCGGACGCGGCCGGGTCCTCGGCGTTCAGGCCGCTGACGGCCATGGTCTGCGAGCGGGTCGTGGCGACGGCCTCCGCGCCGGACCCGGTCAGGTCGAACACGCCGAAGTCGCCGCTGAGCGTCCGGAACGTCGGGGCAGCCGGGTCCTGGGCGAGGTAGAGCACCACGACCTGCCCGGCGTCGAGCTTCGACATGTGCGCCATGTCCGGCACACCGGCGGGCAGCGGGGCGAGCGTGATCCGCGCCCCGGCCCGCACTGTCGATCCGGTCGTCGTGCGCAGCACCTCGTCGACCCGAAATCCGGCCTCCTCGACCTCACCACGTACGACCAGGTCCGCGGTGTCGCTGAGCTGCCGCACGGTGGCGTACCCGCGCAGCTTGCCCTTGATCGGCGGGGGCGCGACGTCGGTCGACGTGGTCGCGCTGCTCGGGGCGGCGCTGGTCGGGGCGGGCGCGGCGGCCGGGTCGGCGCCACCGCCGCTGCCGCAGGCGGCCAGGGCGGCAGCGGACAGCACGGCGGCGGCCGTGGCCCACAGCGGCCGGGTACGGCGAAGGTCGACTGCCATGGAACGCTCCTTGCGTCGGCGATGCCGAGCAGCCAGGGCCGCAGCGACCCGCCCTCCTGGGTGACCCGCTCCCGGGAACGCCAGGCCTGCAGGTACGTGGCGGCCAGGACGTCCTCCGCCGTGGCCCAGTCGGCGGTCAGCCGGAACGCGTGGTTGTAGACCGAGCGCGCGTACGTGTCGAACAGGTCGGCGAACGCGCCGGGGTCACCAGCTCGCACCCGAGCACGCAGAGTCGACTCCATGACCATCTTCTGTCCGTCGGACGGTGCTGGTTCCGACGGACCGGCCCGTTGATCAGTTACGGCCCGACGATAGTCACCGGCGGGTACGTCCCTCCAACGACGGGATGAACAGACGCCGTCACGCCTCGCGGTCGTCGATTGACGATAAATCGACGTACTGGTATCTGTTAATACAGTTTCCTGATGCTCGCGGTGCCCGCCGGGGCCGAACCGTCGCGCCGGGCCACCGACCGGCTGGCGGCACGCCGCCCCTTCCCCGAGGAACACCCATGGTTCACAAGAAAACAGCCGCCTACGTCGTGGGCACCCTGCTGGTGGGCGTCGCCGCCGTCGGCTACGGCCTGCCGTCGGCGAGCGCCGCGACCGCCGGCCCGATCACCGGCCTCGGTGGTAAGTGCATCGACGTGGCCGGCGCCAGCTCGGCCAACGGGACGCCCGTCCAGCTCTACGACTGCAACGGCAGCGCGGCCCAGACGTGGACCGTCGGCAACACCGACAACTCGATCCGGGCACTCGGCAAGTGCCTCGACGTCACCGCCGCGTCGACCGCCAACGGCGCCAAGGTGCAGCTGTACGACTGCAACGACACCGGCGCGCAGAAGTGGACCGCCAGCAACGGTGCGCTCGTCAACTCCAGCTCCGGCAAGTGCCTCGACGTCACCGATCGGAGCACCGCGAACGGCGCCCGGCTGCAGATCTGGACCTGCGGCGGCACCACGAACCAGCGGTGGACCCTGCCGGGCGGCGGCAGCACCCCCACGCCCACGCCCACCACCCCGAGCGGGACCAACCTCGACGACCCGGCGAAGAAGAACGTCGCCATGCAGCTCGTCTCGGCCGCGGAGAACTCCTCGCTCGACTGGCGCGCCCAGTTCTCCTACATCGAGGACATCGGCGACGGGCGCGGCTACACCGCCGGCATCATCGGCTTCTGCTCCGGGACCGGCGACATGCTCGAACTGGTCGAGGCGTACACCCGCACCAAGCCGGGCAACGTGCTCGCCGGCTACCTGCCGGCGCTGCGCAACGTCAACGGCACCCCGTCGCACGCCGGCCTCGACCCCAACTTCCCCCGTGACTGGCGGACCGCGGCCACCGACTCGGTGTTCCAGGCCGCCCAGGAGGCCGAACGCGACCGGGTCTACTTCAACCCATCGGTACGCGACGGCAAGAACGACCAGGTCCGGGCACTCGGCCAGTTCGCCTACTACGACGCGGCGGTCATGCACGGGTACGAGGGCATGCGCCAGATCCGCAACCGCGCCCTGAACCGGGCCAAGCCGCCAGCCCAGGGCGGTGACGAGCGGACCTGGCTCAACGCGTTCCTCGACGAGCGGGTCATCGAGATGAAGAAGGAAGAGGCCCACTCGGACACCTCCCGCGTCGACACCGCCCAGCGGGTGTTCCTCAACAACGGCAACTTCAACCTCAACACGCCACTGGTGTTCGCCGTGTACGGCGAGCAGTTCCGCATCGGCTAGGTCCAGTCCCGCGGGTACGTCACCTCCCGCAGCCACGTTCCTGCTGGTAAGAGCTTGAGCGGGACGGCGACATCAAGTGCCACCTGTCGCCGTCCCCTGCTCGGCTGCCTGCGCGGCTCTCGCGGCTCTCGCGGCGCTGCGAACGGCTTCGATCTGCGGCAACACCGCACACCACCGGGAAGCTTCATCCCGCAGGCTCACGCCCTTGTCGGCCCGCCCAGGCGCGCGCTCAGGCGGCGCCTCGACGAGGCGAACTGCCACCTCCCGACACAGCTGGACCAGTGCCGCCCGGGTGCCGTCCAGCCAGCTCCCCGCGGCGGCCACCCTCCGCATGTCGCCGCCCGCGCCGGCCCGGAACCGGTCGAATTCGCCAGCGTACCGGCGAGAGCTGATCGGCAACGCTCGAAGTAGACGTCCGGCGAACCACCAGCGCTGCGGCGAGATGGCGGAACACCAACTCCGGGTCGCGCACCGGGTCCCCGGCGCGTACGCCGAAGTAGTGCATGGCCGCGACACAGGCAATCATCCGCCGGTGGATGGTCTCGCCGACCCCGAGCGCTCGGACAGCGGCAGTGTCCAAGGACTCCACCAGCACCGACGCCCACTCCTCGGCATCCGCTCGACCAGACTCCGCGCCCAGGACCATAGCCGCTGATCTCTCGCGCGGTCATTACCGGCGGACCGATGCGGCAGAATCCTCCGGGTGGATCGCCCCCTGCTCCTGCTCGACGTCGACGGTGTCCTCAACCCTTACGGAACCTCTCAACCGCCCTCCGGCTACACCGAACACCACCTGTTCCCCGGTGAGGAACCCGTCCGCATCAACCCCGATCACGGCGCCTGGATCATCGAAGCGAGCACCATCCTGGACGTCACATGGGCCACGAGCTGGAACGACGAAGCCAACCAGCTCCTCGCGCCGCTTCTGCACATCGCTTCTCTGCCCGTGATCACCATGCCACCCACGCCGTTCCACCCCAGCGACAAGGTTCCGCTCGTCGCCGCCTACGCCCAGCGACGGCCTGCGGCGTGGGTGGACGACCTCCACACAGCTCAAGCCCGCACGTGGGCCGCAGGACGCAGCAGCCCCACACTGTTGATCACCACCAACCCGACGATCGGCCTCACCCGGGATTCCATCGATCACGTCATCGCCTGGGCCAAGGCCCTCCAACGCCCGTGGACAACCCCGAGCGACACCCCCAGCCCTCCGTAAAGCCGGTCTCACCAATCGATCATGTTGACTGGAACTGTCGTACGCCTGTTCTAGTCTCGCGTCATGGTCGAGGAGTTGTCGCAGGCAGATGACGCCGTCGCCGCCTGCGCCGACGCCGCCGCCTGGGCCCTCCCGGAGCACGACCTGATCGCCGCGCTCGACGCCGCGCACCGCCTTCAGCAACGCCTCGCCGCCGTCACCCTGGCCCTGGTTCGCGAGATCGACGGCCGAGGCACGGCCCGCGCGCAGGGCGCCTCCTGCACCGCAGTGTGGCTTCGCGAACGACTCCAGCTGACCGTTCCCGCCGCCCGCCGACTCGTCGACCTCGCCACCACCCTCGACACCGGCAACCCCGGCATCCGACAAGCGCTAGCTGACGGAGCCATCAGCCTGGATCAGGCCCAGGTCATCACCGATGCCGTCGACACCGTGCAGGCCGCCGCCGGCCCCGAGGCAGCCGACAAGGCCGTCAGCCTGCTCACCGGCTGGGCCGCCCAGTTCGACCCCACCCACCTGCGCAAACTTGGCACCCGAATCCTCGACCACGTCGCCCCCGACATCGCCGACGCCGCCGCCCGCGCCGCCCTCGAAGCAGAAGCACGACGCGCCAGCCGCGACCGCCACCTCACCCTCTCCGAGCAGACCGACGGCCGACTCCGACTCACCGGCACCCTCGACGCAGAAGCCGCCGGCCTCCTCCGCGCCGCCATCGACCCACTGACCGCACCAACCGGCCCCGACGACCAGCGCTCCCCCGGCCAACGCCGCCACGACGCCCTCGCCGACCTCTGCCGACTCAGCTTGCGTACCGGTGAGTTGCCCGACAGCGGTGGTGACGCCACCCAGATCGTCGTCACCACCGGCTACGACGTATTGACCCGGCAGTTGGGCGCCGGCGCCCTCGACATCGGCCAGCAGCTCACCGCCGAGACCGTGCGCCGGCTCGCCTGCGACGCCACCATCCTGCCCGCCGTCCTCGGTGGAGCTGGCCAGGTCCTTGACGTCGGTCGACAACGCCGCCTCATCACCGGCCCACTCCGACGCGCCCTCGTCCTCCGCGACCGCGGCTGTGCCTTCCCCGGCTGCGACCGCCCACCCCGCTGGTGCCACGCCCACCACATCCACCACTGGGCCGACGGCGGCACGACCAACCTGAACAACGCGGTCCTACTCTGCGGCCACCACCACCGACACCTGCACCACAGCGACTGGACGGTCCGACTCGGCAGCGACGGCCGCCCCGAATTTGTGCCACCCGCCTGGCTCGACCCCGAACAACTCCCCCGCCGCAACCACTACCACCGACGAACGTAGGAACAGCCAGCAGAAATAGCACCCTTTCGGTCGGTGAGCCGATCCATCGGAGCCAACCCCGCCGCGTAGCGGCGCTATCGCGAATCCGGGAGATCGCGGTAGGACCGGCTGGAGATCTGGTGACCCTATTGCCTCAGGAAGGCGGCCACCGCCCGACGAAAGTCGTGCGGATTCTCGACCCACGGAAGGTGGCCGGACCCGACAAGGCTCACGCGCTGACTGTTGGCCAACGCGCGGTGCAGCGAGTCGACGGCCCAGCGGGGCCGGATGTCCTCGGTGCCGTCGATGATCAGCACGGGCAGGTCGAGCGCTCGGCACTGCACGGCCATGCCGGGGTTGCGGAGCTCTTGCTTGACCTCGGCGTTGACAGCCTGGCTGCAGTCGTAGTTGATGCCCAGCCACGGCGTGGCCATGCGATCGGCGTGGCGCAGTGCCAACCCGCGGTCGGCGAAGTCGGCCGACCATTGCAGCACCGCCCATTCACGTTCCTCTGCCGGCGTACGGTCGCGCGCGCTGAGGGCCTCCCATCGGTCCAGGTGAGGCCCGAGCCGCAGCCGCAGATTCCGCTTGTAGTGCGGATGCCAGCCGCGATCGGGATCAATGCCGGTCCCGGAGACGTAGATCAGATGGCTGACCCGTTCGGGGTGTTCAATGGCGTACCGCAACGCCAGGTGTGCACCCCACGAATGGCCCAACAGGGCCGTCCGCGGACCGGCCATCTGGTCACGTACCGCGTCGAGATCGGCCACGAAGCGGGCGATGCCATACGGTCCGCGCCGCTGCGAGCGCCCACAGCCGCGCTGATCCCACCGGATGGTGCGGGCATGCTCTTCGAGCAGCAGGGCTACCGGTGCAAGATAATCCCACAGACCCGGACCCCCGTGACAGAGCACCAGAGGCGGCCCGGCGCCGGTCTGTTCCGCCCACAGACGGCAGCCGTCGTCGCCGCGCACGCCCGGGTCCATATCGCCAGTATCGCGTGGCGACTTGACCTCAAGCACGGGTGAGGTCCTAGCCTCCAATATCGGAGGTAATGCATGAGCATGGAATTTGCCGCGTGGACGTCGCTGCACCACGCGATGAACGCGCAGGACGAGCGACCGCTGTCCCGCGCGACATTGAAGCGGATCGCGCAGTTCGCACGGCCGCACCGTGCCTTGATCGTCAGGTTCCTGTTGTTGAGTGTGGTGACGGCGGTCCTCACGGTGGCGGCGCCTGTTCTGGCCGGTCGGGTGGTCGACGCGATCGTCGACGGCGCCGACAGCGGCGTCGTGATTCGGTTGGCCGTACTGATCGCCGTGATCGCTCTCGCCGAGGCCGGACTGGGTCTGGTGACGCGATTTCTCTCCGCCAGCATCGGTGAGGGGCTGATCGTCCAACTGCGGACGGCTGTCTTCGACCACGTTCAGCGCATGCCGGTGGCGTTCTTCACGCGAACCCGCACGGGTGCGCTGGTCAGCCGCCTGAACAACGACGTGATCGGCGCGCAGCGGGCCTTCAGCGACACCCTGTCGAGTGTGGTCGGCAACGCCGTCACGCTGATGCTGACGTTGGCCGTGATGCTCACCTTCTCCTGGCAGATCACGCTGCTGGCGCTCGTCCTGCTGCCCATTTTCGTTCTCCCGGCTCGCCGGATGGGTTCGAGGCTCGCTCAGTTGCAGCGTGAAGCGGCCGAGCACAACGCCGCCATGAGCACCAGGATGACGGAACGTTTCTCCGCACCCGGTGCCACGCTGGTCAAGCTGTACGGCCGGCCGGCCGAGGAGTCGGCCGAGTTCGCGGCGCGGGCACGTCGGGTCCGCGACATCGGCATCCGCGCAGCGATGCTCCAGTGGGTCTTCATCACCGCGCTCACCGTCGTCGGCTCGTTGGCACTGGCCCTGGTCTACGGGCTGGGTGGTCTCTACGCCCTACGGGGCAGCCTCGACGCCGGGACGGTGGTCGCCCTCGCGCTGCTCCTGTCGCGGCTCTACGCACCGTTGACCTCGCTGGCCAGTGCTCGGGTCGAGGTGATGAGCGCGCTGGTGAGCTTCGAGCGGGTGTTCGAGGTCCTCGACCTCAAGCCGCTGATCCTCGACAGGTCCGACGCCCGGCCCCTTCCGGAAGGGCCGGTCGCGGTCGAGTTCGACGGGGTCCGGTTCGGTTACCCCTCAGCGGACAAGGTGTCGCTCGCGTCCCTGGAGGACGTGGCGAAGCTCGACACCCGCGGCGGTGAGGATGTGCTGCACGGGGTGTCGTTCCGCGCCGAGGCGGGGCAGATGGTGGCGCTCGTCGGCTCCTCCGGGGCGGGCAAGTCGACAATCGCGCAGCTCGTGCCGCGCCTGTACGACGTCGAGGACGGCGCGGTGAAGCTGGCCGACGTCGACGTACGCGAGCTGTCGGCCGAGTCGATCCGGACGGCGTTGGGCGTGGTGACCCAGGACGGGCACCTCTTCCACGAGAGCATCCGCGCCAATCTGGCGTTCGCCCAGCCGGACGCGACCGAGGACGAGATGTGGGAGGTGCTCCGGCGGGCCCGCCTCGACGATCTGATCCGCTCACTTCCCGACGGGCTGGACACCGTCGTCGGCGAGCGTGGATACCGCCTGTCGGGCGGGGAACGGCAACGGCTCACCATCGCGCGACTGCTGCTGGCTCGTCCGCGCGTGGTCATCCTCGACGAAGCCACCGCGCATCTCGACTCCACCTCGGAGGCTGCGGTTCAGGACGCCCTCGCCGAGGCGCTGACCGGCAGGACGAGTGTGGTTATCGCGCACCGGCTCTCCACCATCAGGGCGGCCGACCAGATCCTCGTCGTCGAGGCGGGACGCATCGTCGAACGCGGGCGGCACAGTGACCTGCTCGCGGCTGGTGGCCGCTACCACGAGTTGTACCGCACCCAGTTCGCCCAGGACCAGCCGACGGTCCAGGAGCAACGCGTCGCCATATGACGCACGCGGTGGTCGGTCCGCCCACGAGGGACAGTCCGACCACCGCGTCACAGCGCGCCGCCGCTCACCCCATGAAAGCTCCGGGGGTGAGCGGCGACCGCGGTCAGTTGTCGTCGTTGTCGTCGTCGTCAGCGTCGTCGTCGTCGTCGTTGTCGTCGTTGTCGTCGTCAGCGTCGTCGTCGTTGTCGTCGTCGACCGGCTCCTGCTCGGCCTTGACCACCGAGCCGTTGTCCCGGTCGACGTCCACCTCGTGCTCGGTGTCGCCGGCGACGATCTCGACGCTCCACACCGGTCGGCCGTTCTCCTGCTCGGCCTCGACCTCGACGATCTGACCACCACCGGCCTTGGCAAGCGCGATCTCACCGGCGCGCTTCTCGTCGACGGCGCTGCCCGCGGGCGCGCTGCCGGTCGACGGCGTACCGGACGGCGTTCCGCTCGACGGCGTACCCGATGGGGTGCCGGCCGACGGCGAACCCGTGACTACCGGCGCGTCGGTGGCCGTCGGCGCGACGGTTGCCGCGGCGAGTGCCGTGCCGCCGGTCCGCGAGTCGTTCGCGGCACTGACGCCGAGCGCGACCCCGGCCACCGCCAGCACCGCCGACCCGCCGACCGACGCCAGAAGCAGATTGGTGCGCTTCATCGTGGTGTCCACCTTTCCTCGGTTGTTGACTCCGAGGATCGGCCAGATGTGGATAGCACCGCGCTGTCCGGACCCTAAGGGCGGGTTAATACCGCAACGGGGTTGTGGAGCTGGGGTCTTACGCGAGGCCGAGGCCGCGGCGGCCGGTTTCGTTGAGGTCTTCGGGCTGAAAGCGGTTGGGCCAGGCGCGTTCGTAGTCTTCGGCGGGGAAGTCCGACGGGCTCGAGCCGCTGAGGAACGCCTCGCGGACGCTGGCGGCGTATCGCTCGTTGCGGGGACACCAGGGCGCGGCGGGGATGTACATGACGTTGCCCCAGCCCTTCTGGGCCTCGACGGGGGCAACGCTGTGGATCATGTCGGCGTGCCACCAGACGGAGTCGCCGGCCTGAACGTCAGGGATGCCAACCAGTGCCTCCATCAGCGGGGTGTGCCACTTGTGGCCGGCTGGGAAGACCTGGTTGACGGTGACGCCGCACATGTCGTCGTCGGGGACGTCGGACAGCAGCGGGCGAAGCATGAGGTAGGCCATGGCCTCGGGGATCGGCACGGTGTGCAGGACGCCCTGGTCGTGGGCCATGTCGGAGAGTGCGGTCCAGCCCTGGAAGGTGCGGAACGCGGAGCACATGGTGGAGCCGGGGTACTGCGGGCCGTCGGTGCGGTGGGCGGCGTCCCACGGGTCGTACTGCTCGACGCTGCCGTCGAACAGGTGCCGGAACGCCTTCTGGTAGGCCTGGGTCATCCACAGGTCGAGGGTGCCGGGGTCGAGGTGGGTGCCCAGGCCGGCCGAGTCGGCGCCCTCGGGGCGGCGGCGAATCCGGTCGGGGTAGAGCGAGTCGCGGTTGGGGTCGAACCACTGCACGCCGTCGGACTCGTGCTTCCACTGGCTGTTGAGGAAGGCTTGGACGTTCGCCATCCGGTCGCTCTGGCGGGCCTGCATCTGTGCGGGTGACCAGTAGATCGGGTAGATCTCAGGCTTGGAGCCGACGCTGCCGAAGAAGTCGTCGGCGGGACCGCGGTAGTTCTCGAAGAAGTGGTTGCCCTCGACGTAGTCGACGATGTCCTGATCCCACCGCAGGGCCTGGTCACGGTCGAAGTGCCCGCGCACGATCAGGCAGCCGCGGCGGCGCAGCAAGTCCACCTGCTCGGCGGTGACGGTGCCGTTGGCGATGTCGGCGTAGTCGATGACCGGCCACACGCTCTCGCCACGACGGCGGGCGGCGTTGATGTCGTCGACCGCGGCATGGACGCGCTGCTCGACGACGGCGAAAACCTCATCGACCGTACGCCCGGAGGCTTCGATCTGGGCGCGCAGCGCGGCTTTGATCTCGCGGGTGGCGCCTTTGAGATCAGTCGGGGTTTCTTCCCAGTGCGGCAGGGCAGTGGCGGTCGACACGGCAACTCCTTCTAGTCAGCTCTCGTTACTGGAAGAACCTACCGGGCTGAGACCTATCTAGGCAACAGCCCTGACTAGAATGTCGGCATGGATCCCGCCATGCCGTCTCAGGAGCTCATCCGGTCGCTCACCGACGAGCACGTGCTCCGCGCGTTGATGCAGCACCGCCGGCTGACCCGGGCCGAGCTGGCCACCGAGATCGGCATCTCCAAGCCGACCGCGGGTGAGAGCGTGCGCCGCCTCGCCGAGCGCGGCCTGGTCACCGACACCGGGGAACGCACCCCGGGTGGCCGCGGGCGCGGCAGGGTGGGCTCGTACTACGCGCTGGCTCCCGACGTCGGTGTGGCCCTGGCCGTCGTCATCGCCCCCGAGGGCGTCGTGGCGGAACGCCTGGACATTTACGGCGACACCGTGGCGCGCGCGGTCCGGCCGGTCGACCGTCCCACCCGCCCGAGCCAGGCCGCCGAGGCGTTGCAGGCCGCGGCCGGCGAAGTCCTGGCCGCCTCCGGACAGCCGGTCCGCTTGGCCGTGGTCAGCGCAGCCGACCCGGTGGATCGCGCCACCGGCCGGCTGGTGCAGCTACCCGACTCGCCGTTCCTGGTCGGCGACCTCGACCCCGTCGCCATCCTCGCGCCGCACGTCGCCGGGACCGTCGTCGTGGACAACGACGTCAACTGGGCAGCGCGGGCGGAAAGCGGAACCGGCCACGACTTCTGCTACCTGTTCCTGGGTGAGGGGCTCGGCTGCGCGATCGTCAGCGACGGCGAAGTCCGCCGCGGGCACACCGGCCTGGTCGGCGAGATCGCCCACCTCCTCACCGTGGGACCCGGCGGCCGCGCCATACCGTTCATCGAGGTCTTCACCGAACTGAGTCTGCGCCGCCCCGGCTCCACGGCGATCAACGTCGAGCGACTCCTCACCAGTGATGCCGGCACCCGGGCAGCTGTCGGCGAGGCGGTCGGCGGTGCGGTCGCCGCCGTGATCGCGCTCGCCGACCCGCAAGAGATCGTCGTCGGCGGCGCCTGGGGGCCGGCCCTGGTCGACGACATCCGGGCGCAGACGGCCCGCATGCCGCGTTCGGTTCCCGTACGGGCCGCCGATCTGACCGGCGAGCCGGTCCTGTCCGGTGTGCGCGCCGAGGCACTCAGCCGTCTACGGTCAGTCATCACGGCGAACAGCTGACGATCGCCCTGGAATCCGTGCACTCCGCCAGGAGTCCGAACCTGCCACTACCGACGACACGGCTACCCCGGACCAACTGCCGTTGCAGCATCAAGGCGGTCGAGGGGCGGGTCAGCCGCGCCGGTTGAGTTCCGCTTCCAGCCGCTGGACGAGCGTCTTGCGGTCCTTGCTGGCGCGCTCGTTACGCAGCGCGGTCTTGAGCTGTCGGGTGTCGAGGTCACGGACCAGCTTGGCCGCCTCCGCGACCGACATCTCCGTCATCCGTCCGGCCGTGGTGGCGTCCCGACGCGCCCGTTTGGCCGGCCCGGTGTTGGCGACGTACTGCTTGCCGGATCGGGACGCTTCCCGCTTCTTCGTGTCGGTCGCGCGCTTCTGGTTCTCCGACATCTTCTCCCAGGCCTTCTTGGGCAGGTAGCGACTCGTCGTGGCGCCCTTGCGCGCACGGGTGTCGCCCTCCTTCGTCTGCCATTTCTCGTTGCCCCAGCGCTGGAGAGACTTCTGCCGCTCGTCCTTTTCGCCCAGGAATCCGCCGCCGCGCTTCTTGTACTCCTGAGTGACCAGCTGCGACTTGCGCGCCGACCACTGCCCCGGCCGGCCGCCCTTGTCGGAAGCCTTGATCTCTTCCTTGATCTGCTCTCTGAGCTCGGGTTTCGTATACCGCGCCATGACTGGCAGCTACCCGGCACCGCAGCGGCTATGCGTTCGGCGACGTCGGAGGCCCGAGCCGGAGCAGCACCTGCGCACCGCCTTGCGGGCCGGCCCGCAACTCCAGTCGACCGCCGGCGGCCTGCGCGGCGCGCCGGGCGATGTCCAGGCCAAGACCGGTGGACCCGGCCGCGCTGGCGCCCCGCCGGATCGCCCCGGCGGGCATGCCCGGGCCCTCGTCGGCGACCGTGAGGACCACCTCACCCGCCTCGCCCGCCGCACGGGCGAGCCGGACGGCGAACGGCGTCCCGTCGGGGGTGTGCGCGAAGACGTTGCCGAGCAGGGCGTCCACGGCCGCCGTCAGGTTGTCGGCGGCCACACCGACGGGAAGAGGGCCGGGCGTCAGGTCGAGGGTGACGGCCCGGCCGGTGTCCTCGGCCAGCACCGACCAGAACGCGACCCGGTCGGCGACGATCGCCGCCGCGTCCGAGGAGGCCGGTTGCGCCGGTGCGTGCCGCCACCGGGCCTGCCGGATCAGCCCGGTGACCGCGCGTTCGAGCCCGTCGGCGGCGGCGGTGATCCGGGCGGCGTCGTCGGGGTCACGCAACGACTCCGCCTCCAGCCGCAACGCGGTCAGCGGCGTACGCAGTTGGTGGGACAGGTCGGCGACCTGTTCGCGCTCCTGCACCAGGAGCACCTGGATCCGGGTGGCCAGATGGTTGAGCGCGCCGGCCACCTCGCGCAGCTCGGGCGGGCCGGCCGGCGTGACCCGGGCGTCCAGCTCGGCGTTGGCCAGCCGGTGTGAGACGGCCGAGAGGTCGCTGATCGGCCGGACCAGGGTGCGCGCCAGCCGGTCGGCGACCAGCAGCCCGATCAGCACGAGGATCACGCCGAGCAGCGCCAGCACCAGCCAGGCCCGGGTGACCCCGGCGGTCAGCTCGTGCTGCGGCACCGCGATCCGGATCACCCCGGTGCCGTCCGCCCGGCCCTGCACGGCGATGACGACCTCCCGACCGGCCGCCGACTCCCCGGTGAGGCTCTGTCCGCGCGCGGCGAGGGCCACCGCGGGGGTACGCGGTGTCTGGGCGCCGAGCACCGTGCCGTCGGGCAGGAAGACGCTCACCGGTCGACCGGACTCCGCCGCGAGTTGCTCGACGGTGAGGCGGATGGTCGCCGCGTCGGCGGTGCCGACCACCGGCACCAGGCTCTGCGCGTCGGCGGTGGCCCGAACGGTGGCCCGGTCCTCGGCGACGGTGCGGACCAGCAGCGCCAACGGCACCAGGAACGCGATGAGGGTGAGGACGCTGACCGCGGCGACCAGCAGCGCGAGACGCGCCCTCACGGCTGCGCCGCCGGGGCTTCGAGACGCACCCCGACACCACGCACGGTGTGCAGGTAGCGAGGCTGTTGGGCGTTCTCCCCCAACTTGCGACGCAACCAGGACAGGTGCACGTCGACAGTCTTGTCGGCACCGCCGTACGGGATCTGCCACACCTCCGTGAGCAGCTCACGTTTGGTGACCACCTGGCCCGGTCGGCCGGCGAGGTGATGCAGCAGGTCGAACTCACGGGGCGTCAGCTCGACCGCGACCCCGTCCAGGGTC
Organism: Micromonospora arida; assembly: GCF_042873195.1. Lineage (NCBI taxonomy): Bacteria > Bacillati > Actinomycetota > Actinomycetes > Micromonosporales > Micromonosporaceae > Micromonospora > Micromonospora arida. The sequence continues at coordinate 1,096,655 of NZ_JBIALC010000001.1, forward strand.
ACCTGCCGCGCCCGGGGGTCGACGCGGAGCCCACCGACAACCAGCGCCGGGACCTGCCCGTCGGCGCCGGAGGGACCCCGCCGCAGCACCGCCCGGACGCGGGCGTCGAGCTGCGCCGCGGTGAACGGTTTGACCACGTAGTCGTCGGCGCCCGCGTCGAGCACCCGGACGATCTCGGTCTCGTCGTCACGCGCGGTGGCCACGATGACGGGCACCGCGCTGACCGCGCGCAGCATCCGCAGCAGCTCGCGGCCGTCCAGGTCGGGCAGGCCCAGGTCGAGCACGACGAGGTCGGGTCGGTCCTCCAGCGCGTCGCGGAGCCCGGCCATCGCGGTCGAGGCCGCCGCCACCGCGTGGCCGCGTTCGCGCAGGGCCCGGATCAGCGGGGTACGGATCGTCAGGTCGTCCTCGATGAGCAACAGGCGGGCCACAGCTGGCAGGCTAACCGCTGCGGCCGGCAGCGCAGCGCACGTTAACCACGCCTTAGCGTTCGGATGTGCAAACGACAAGGACGGATCGGGGATAGTCAGGGGATGGGCCGTCGTTCGATCCTCGTCGCCACCGGTTGGGTGGCCACCGCCGCCATCGCCACCCTGATCGGCCTGGGCGCGATCCGGTTGGTGGGTGAGAGCCTCACCGGCACTCCGGGCGGGGTGCGCAGCGAGGCCGAGATCGAACGGGCGCTCGCCGCACCGGAGCCGACGCCCACCACGAGCACCGCCTCGGCCGCGCCGGGCACCACAGGCACCGCCTCGGCCGCGCCGGGCTCTGCACCGAGCGCCAGCTCCGGGGCTCGCCGGGGGTTCGCCACGGACGGCGGCACGGCCGTCGCCGAGTGCGGCGTCGGCGGCGTACGCCTGGTCTCCTGGGCGCCCGCGCAGGGTTACCGGGTCCGCGACGTGGACCGGGGCCCGGACGACGACGTCGAGGTCACGTTCCAGGGGGCGGCCCGGGAGTACGAGTTGAAGGTGCGCTGCATCGGCTCGGAGCCGGTGGCCGTCGCCGACGACTGACGACCGTACACATGAGGGTTGTTTCCCCTATCTGGTCCACATGCGATCGGACCTGTAAGCACGGAAAAGTACCTCTGACCAGGGGCGCAGCGTCGTCCGGTAGGAACGGCATGGCGCAGGGACTGCGTAGAGGCCGGTGCGGAGCCGGGACGCGTGTTCATTAACCCTGACTTTTCTGCCAGCCGGCACGCCCGCCGGGACCCGTCCAGACCACGCCGCCCTGCTGGAGTACATCCGAAGCAGCCAGTGCGACATGGTGAGTCTGGGGGAGTCGTCGCGCGGCTCCCGGCAGATGGGCGAGTGGGTGCGTTCCTCGATCTGTGCGGGATCGCGGCGTGCTCATCCGGGTGTTCGGCGACGCCGAAGACCCGCAGACGTACGACCCGCGCCGGCAGCCGACCGGAAAGCCCTGTTGCGGCAAGGCATGGCGGCAGAGGCAGAGGTGGAGCGCCTACGCTCGCGCGTCCTGCCCGGGATCGCGGACGCGGCCAGCCAGGGCAGGCCAAGCGGTCCCCTGCTCTACGGCTACGCCCGGGAGTACGGTGCGCCGACCGGCGAGAGCGTGTCAGCTTCCGGCTCCCGGCGGCGTGAGGTCCGGCAGGTCATCAACGAGGATCAGGCGCAGGTCGTCCGCCAGGCCGCGCGAGACACCCTGGCCGGCATCCGTTGCACACGTAGGCGCGCAAGCTGAACGCCAACGGTCTGCCCACCCCCGTCCGGACGCGGTCAGTGAGTGGTGGCCACCTGAACCGGATGCTGCGCAACCCGGGGTATGAAGGTCACCGCGTGCACCACGATCCGCTCTGACCCCGGTGTCGTAGTGTCCGCCGTCGGCGTGGTCCACGTTCCCGCGGTGTCCGCCGTCCGAGGTGTCCGGCGTCCGGACATGTCCAAGGGCCCTTGGTCGTCCTTCTCGTACACATAGCAGTAGTTGTCAGCCGCTGTCCGTGTCCAACTCAACGCACCCGATCGGGTCCGTCGGACAACTCACAGTCTGTCCGGGAGTCGGCACCTAATCCGGCAAAGGCTTTAGGTAGGTGCCGCCCGCCTTGATGAAGTGGTGGACGAAGGGCTGGCAGTGCGGGCTGCCAGTCACAACCCGCACTGCCGCCCGTGCTACCGCCCGTGCTACCGCCGGCCCCGGGGAGGCCGCCTACGCAGCACCACCGCAATCGCCCCGATCGCGGCCAAGGCAATGCCGCTGATGGCGGGAATCGCCACCGGAGCGACGTTGCCCATCTCCTCAGCGCTGCTCAGGACGATGCAGAGCAACGCCCCGATGGACAGCACCGTCACCAGCAGCAACCCTGCGATCAGGGCGTTCTCCGTGCTGCCGGGTCCCCCGGGCTGGCGCGGCCCGGTACCTCTCGTTACCGTGGTCACTTGGTTTCGTTCTCCCTCAGAGATAGTCCTTGCCTCGGACATGAGCGGACGTGACCGTTCAAGGCGGCCCCGGGGATGGCAGTCCCCGGGAGCCCGCCGCTTTGACCTGGCGAGCCAGGCCGGCTACTTCCGTTGGAGCAATCTAGCCCTCGGGGTGGACAGCGATCCCACCACCGAGCGTTCGGCAGCCCTCTCTTCCGCGCTCGGTTGGACTGTAATGGCACCTCCCCCCACTACCGTCCCGCCCCGCGCGCGCCAGAGCGTCGCAGCCAACGGGCAATTGCACATCAGTGCGACAACTTCCGGAGCGCCGCTGTGGATAAGCATGTGGACGCTGTCTGATGGATCGGTACTTTCGCCGCCCCGCCTCCCACCATCAGAACGAACGCGGTACGCGAACGTTTCTTGCGCAGCAGCGCACCGTCCTTGTAATGCATCACCTCGGACCCGTAGCGCGGACGGCAATACCGAGCCGACGTGATGCAGGAGCGCTGGTCGCAGCAGCGTGGGGTGACACTTACCCGAATTCGGCGCGCAGGGGCGCAGCTTGCCAGAGATGTCCTGGTAGCCCGACCGGCGCAGCCCTTGGTCCGTCTTCTCGGCAATCGCGATCATGTCTCGGTTCACCGCCCGAAGGGGTGCGGTGGTTGTTTCCGCCTCAGAGGTTCTGACGGAGATGTTGCCGCTGGGCTGCACCACGGGCAACACCCGGCCCGCGCTCCCCCGCAAACCCGCGATCCGCCCGAACGTGATGTACATGCCGGGCCGCTTGCGGTACCGGATCGACCCGGAGCGAGCACCGAAACCGTTGTTCCCGTGCACGCCATCTGGCACAAAGCTTGCTACAATAAGGAACGGGCGTGAGACCTGGCGCGCGAGGGACGGTGGGAGGAACTGCACTCGCTCACGGTGCCGTTCCCGGACGCGCCGGGGCTGCTCCAGCCGGCCGAGCCGGGCACGGAGGTTCCGGCCACGTGGGGAGGCGTGCCGGTCACTGTGGCCGGAATGACCGTCCCGGACCGGCACGTGCACCCGGACACCCGGACACCCGGGCGGACCTAAAGCGGCTTGCCGCGCTGGCCAACCGGTCCGCCGAGCTGGACCGGGCCCGCGTGCCGCGAAGGCGGACGCGGAGAATGCAGGCACGGACGCGCGGCGGCTGTCCGCTGACGCTGCCGCCGCCGATACACTGATGGATGCCGCTGCGGTGACCCGGACGATCCGGGAGCGGCAGGAACAGGCAGAGGCCGCGCAGATCACGGCGGACGGCACCCGGGACGCGGTTGGTCAGGTCCGCCGCCAGGTGTCGCTTGAATCGAACAGCGCCAGGCGGAGTGGCTGACCTACCTTCACGGCCAGGCCGCTGCCGGACTGGCACGGCTGGATCTCGTCGTGGCCGAGCTGAACGTGGCGGTGGCAGACCGGCCGAGATCGACCGGGTGCGGCAGACGGTGACGGCTCCCAGCGCCGGTCTGATGTTCAACGCCGCATCGTTCATTGCGGGCAACGTGATGGAAGGCGGCCCAGCAGACGCGCCAGAGCGCCGCAGAGGCGCTGGCCGGGCTGGAGCGGTGCGCAACCAAGGCGGAGGCCGAAAAGGTTTGAACGGTTACAGGAAACGGGCGCGGTCGATTGACCGCACCCGTTCTGTCGTCCAGCGGACACAGCCACCGCCATACCGGCGCGGGCGGTCAGGATCGCGAGACATGCCAAGCACCCGGAAGGACGCGACGTGGCCAAGCGCGAGGACTACAAGACGATGGCGGCGGACTATCTGCACAGCGCAGAGAAGCGAGACGACGAGTTGGGAGTCAAGCTGGACTCCAACGACTTTCGCCGTTACGGCGCTGCGTACGCAGCCCTGGCCGTAGCGCACGAGTTGAGCGAGCTCCGCGAGGCCGTCAGCGGTGTGGAAAGCGCCCTCAAAGATCAGGATCACATAGGCGTCGGCGCGCACGCGCGATACATCTCGGACGCGCTAGAGAAGATCTCCAAGCGCTAACGGCACCAAGGCGAGCGGCCCGCACCCTGTCCGGGGGTGCGGGCCGTCTCAGCTTTCGTCGCGCGCTTGGTGCGGCCGGTGGACCTTGATCCACGCTTCCACGTCGGCGCGGTTCCAGACCCGAACCTTGCCGCTGGCCACCGTGTCGATCGGTGCCGGGAAGGTGGCGCGGTTCGTGATCTCGGTGGTCCGGGTACGCGATATGCCGCCGAGCATGTCTGCGATGTCGGAGAGCGCCACGAGTCTCACGCCATGACCGTATGCACGTGCCGGGGGCACACATTGCCACTTGCAAGCTTGACGGTGTGCACGTTGCAAGGGAGGCTGGTGGGGCGATAACCGGATGCGGTCCGGTCACCTGATCGGGGATCGGTGGCCGGGCCTGCCCATTCCTGGAGGTGGAGCCGTGCCCATGGACGACGGACCCATGACGCCAGCGCTGGTGATTTGGACCGCGCAACGGGTGATCACCCAGCATCACGAGCCACCGAGCCGATGCGCGCAGTGCCAGGACAGCGGGTGCGAGATGCTGACGTGGGCGCGGGACACGCTCAGGGCGCACCGCAGGTGATCGAGCGGGAGTTGCCCCGGTCGGTGTGGGTACCGATGCTGGCCCGGCAGACCATCACGGAGCACCAGACGCACGGATCGTGCCGGCGCTGCCGGCCGGACGGCTGCGCCGAGCTGGGGTGGGCGCGCGACCGGATCAAGGCGTGCCGGGTGGCCGACAACGGTGGCAGCGTTACCGAAACCCCTCATCTGCACAATCGCCAAGCCGTGCGTCGACACCTAGCCGCGCTGTTCAAAACCAGCGGCCCGCCGGTGCGGACCACGCGCAGGGCGGCGCCGTGATCATGTGATGAGGAGTAGTTGCCCGGGCGCCGCCGGAGCTACTGAGCATCACATGATCGAGGCGACTCCGCCCCCACCGCCCGATCGACGGTGGGGGCGGACTCAGGTGGTGGGTCAGCTGCTGTACGCCTCCACCTCCCAGAGCGAGTGGCCATATCCGGTGCCCCGCGCCGTGCCATTGATCCGCAGGTAGCGGCCGTTGGCCCCGAGAGCGGTGTGCTCGTCCACGCCGCCGTCGGCCCCGGTCACCGTCTTCACTGTGGTCCAGGTGGTGCCGTCATTCGAGGTCTGGATCTGGTACGCGCTGCTGTACGCCGCCTCCCAGCTCAGCTTGACCCGACCGATCGCGGTGGGGCTGCCGAGGTCCACCCGGATCCACTGCGGATCGGAGAACGTGCTCGACCAGCGGGTGGTGAGGCTGCCGTCCACCGCCTGGGCGCCGGACACGTCGGCCCCCTCGTTGCTGGACGTCGACGTGGGCTTGTTCAGCAGCAGGTTGCCACCGGGCGGACCGGTTCCACCGCTGCCGCCGTACACCTCGAACTCGAACAGCGAGTAGCCCCAGGCGGTCCCCCGGGTGGTGCCGAGCAGCCGGACGTACCGGCCGGACCCGCTGAGCCCGGTCAGGTCGTCCACCCCGCCGTCACCACCGGTCACCGTACGGATCGTGGTGAAGTTGACCCCGTCCGGCGAGGTCTGTATCTGGTATCCGCTGCCGTACGCCGCCTCCCAGGTGAGCTTGACCCGGTTGATGGCGTACGTGGCGCCGAGGTCCACGTCGATCCACTGTGGGTCGCCGAAGGCGCTGCCCCACCGGGTACCGGCCACGCCGTCGAACGCGTTGGCCGCGGTGAACGCGCCCTCGAAGCTGGACGCGCGCGCCGGCTTGCCCCGGGCCAGGTTGGCACCCGGCTCGGGATCCGGATCCGGGTCAGGTCCGGGACCGCCCGGGCTGGTGGAGAGGGTGAACTCGTCGATGTCGAAGTACGGGCCCGTGCCCTTGAAGACCAGGAACAGGGTCCGGGTGCCGGTCGGGGCGGTGACCCCACCGGTGACCGTGGCAAAGGTGGCGTACCCACCGGTGGGCACCACCGTGGCCGAACCGACCAGCGGCCCGGTGGGCGAGTCGACCCGCAACTCCAACGTGCCGCCACCGCCGGCCGGTGCACCGACCCGGGCGCTGAACGACTGGACGCCGGTCAGGTTGTAGGGACGGAACGAGATCCAGTCGTTGTTGTCGACGTAGCCGACCGCCGCGCCGCCGTGCCCCGCCGCCCCGGCGACGATCTGGACACCGGACGAGTCACCGAAGTGCTCGGCCTGGCGTACCCGAGGTTGCAGCACCGCCTGGGTGTGCGTGGTCAGCGCCGGCTGGCCGCCTCCACCCAGGTCGGTGTACTCGGCGTCGATGATGCCGAAGATGTTCGCCGCCGTGTCGTGCTCGCCGTCGGCCGAGGTCTGGATGACCCCGGTGCAGCCCTGCACGCTGCCGAGCTGGTGGCCGTGGGAGTCGTGGCCGAGGACGTAGTTCACCTTGACCCGGGCGCAGTTGATCGCGCCGTCCTGGGCGTCGGTGACCGTCACGGAGAACGGCACCGCGTCCCCGAAGGTGAAGGTCTGCCCGTTCAACGGGGTGTTGACGGTGACCACCGGGGCGCTGTTGCCGACCGTGACGACCACGCTCGCGGTGGCCGTCTTGCCGGTGGTGTCCCGGACCGTCAGCGTCGGGCTGCGGGTCCCGTTGGTGGTGTACGTGAAGCTCGGGTTCGCGGCGGTCGAGTCGGTGGTGCCGTTGTTGTCGAAGTCCCAGGCGTAGGTGAACGGGTCGCCGTCCGGGTCGAGGGTGCCGGCCGAGGAGAAGGCGACGGTCAGCGGCGCCGTGCCACTGGTTGGGGTGGCGGACACCTTGGCGATGGGTGCTCTGCCCTCGCGGGCGTACTCGATGCGGTAGAGCGCCGAGTTGGCGTCGCCGTTGAACCAGCCGGTGCCGTAGTCGAGTACGTAGAGCGCGCCGTCCGGGCCGAACTCCATGTCCATGACCTGGGTGCCGGTCCACGGGAACGGGTTGATCTTCAGCGGTTGGCCGGACCCGTCGAGTTTGATGTTCTTGATCCAGCGGCGACCGAACTCGCCGGCGAAGTAGGTCCCGTCGTAGTACTCGGGGAACGCCACGGGCGAGGTGTTGTTCGGGTCGTACCGGTAGACCGGCCCGCCCATCGGCGACAGGCCACCGCCGGTGAACTCCGGCGGCGAGCCGGAGCCGCCGTACGGCAACCAGGCCGAGACGGCCGGCGGCAGCTGGGTGATGCCGGTGTTGTTCGGCGAGTTGTTCACCGGCCCACCGGCGCAGTTGAACTTCGCGCCGGACGGCCCGGACGGGAAGGTGTAGTCGTTGTAGGCGTCGTTGCGGGCGGTGCAGTACGGCCAGCCGTAGAAGCCGGGCCGGTCGATCCGGGCGAACTCGACGTTGCCCGCCGGCCCCCGGTTCGGGTCGGCGGTGCCCGCGTCGGGACCGTAGTCACCGAGGTAGACGATGCCGGTGGCCTTGTCCACGCTCATCCGGAACGGGTTGCGGAAGCCCATCGCGTAGACCTCCGGGCGGGTCCGCGCGGTGCCCGGGGCGAACATGTTGCCGGCCGGGATGGTGTAGCCGCCGGCCGCGCTCGGCTTGATCCGCAGAACCTTGCCGCGCAGGTCGTTGCTGTTCGCCGAGGTGCGCTGCGCGTCGAAGGCCGGGTTACGCCCGGCCCGCTCGTCGATCGGGGTGAAGCCGGCGGAGTCGAACGGGTTGGTGTCGTCACCGGTGGACAGGTAGAGGTTGCCGGCCGCGTCGAAGTCCATGTCACCGCCGACGTGGCAGCACATGCCCCGGCTGGTCGGCACGTTCAGGATCAACGTCTCGCTGGCCAGGTTGATGGTGTTGTCCGCGTTGACGGTGAACCGGGCCAGCCGGTTGACGCCCTCCCAGACGGCGAATTGGGCCGGCGTGCCCTCGGCGGGCGCACCACCGCCAGGGGTGCTCAGTGGTGGGGCGAAGTACGCGTACACCCAGCGGTTGGTGGCGAAGTTCGGGTCGGCCTTGATGCCCTGCAAACCCTCCTCGTCGCCGGTGTAGACCGGCAGGGTCGCGGCGATCTTGGTGTTGCCGGCGGCGTCGGTGTGCCGGATCACGCCGTTGCGGGAGGTGTGCAGCACGCCCCGGTCCGGCAGGACGGTGAGGCTCATCGGCTCACCGGTCTCGGCCGCGCCCTTGGCCAGCTCCACCTGCTGGAAGCTGCTGGTGACGGTGGGGCCACAGTCGGCGTCGACCGCGCCGGCGGCCGTCCGGATGCCGCCGAGCAGGTGCTGACGGAAGTTCGCCTCGGTGTACGACGCGTCGGTGTGCCCCAGGCCCGTGTACCAGGCTCGGCCGCCGGAGTAGTTCTGGCACCAGGAGATCGGGTGGTCGGCGCCCATGCTCCCGCCCGTGTAGGTGCTCTCGTCCAGGGTGGCCAGCACGTGCGCGTTGCCGCGAGGGTTGGTGCGGTAGTTGTACAACTCGTCGAACCGGTTCCACCGCTGCGGCAGCGTCGCGGTGGACGGGTGCACCTGGTCGGCGACCTTCACTGTGACGTTCTGCTCGGCCGGGTGCGAGGCGAAGTACGCCCCGACCAGTCCCCCGTACCACGGCCAGTCGTACTCGGTGTCGGAGGCGGAGTGCACGCCCACGTACCCGCCGCCGCCGGTGATGTAGCGCTCGAAGGCGGCCTGCTGGGCGGCGTTGAGCACGTCGCCGGTGGTGGAGAGCCAGATCACCGCGGCGAACCGGTCCAGGTTGGCGTCGGTGAACTGGGCGGCGTCCTCGGTGGCCTCGACGGTGAAGCCGTTGGCCGCACCGAGTTGCTGGATCGCGGCGATGCCCGGGGTGATGGATCCGTGCCGGAATCCGGCGGTCTTGCTGAAGACCAGCACGGTGAACGGTGCGGCGCTGGCCGTGGGTGGCGAGGCGACGATGCCGCCCGCCACGAGGATCGTGCTCAGCGCGAGGCCGAGCCACGATCTCAGGGATCTGCGCACAGTGGGGTCCTTTCGCGGTGCGAGGGACGGCGTGCGCCGATCACGCCTGGCGGTGGTGGGACGAGACATGCGAATGCATCGTTGCGTCCGGATCAGGGGCGCGTCAAGCACTCTCCCACCATCCGTGAGAGCGTTATCTCCGCAGGTCAGCGGCGACCGTGCGGCGTGAGATCGAATAACGGTTTTCGGGCCGCGATCCACACTCGGACGCTCAGCGCCCGCCCGCGGCCAACTCGGCGATCATCCCCTCGCAACTGCGGACCACGACCTGGGCGCCGCGCCGCTGCGCCAGCGGGAGCAGAGGATCCTCCGCCCGGTCCCGCCACCGCCACTGCGCCTCGGCGGCGACCTCCCAGAGCTGCCGCACGTCGGCCTCATGCTCGACACCGAGCCGAGCCGCGAGGCCCACCCCGTCGCCGCCGACCAGCCGCTGCGCCTCGGCGGCCAACTCCGCGTCGAACCCCAGCCGGGTGTTCCGCAACGCCACCAGCAGGCGCAGCTCCCGGAACTCGTGCGCACCGGCGAGGATCTGCTCCACCGCGCCGACCAGCTCGGTGGACCCCCGGGTGGGCTCGGCCCGCAGCAGCGCCTCCACCGCGGCCAGCGCGGAACGCGCCTTCAGGGCGTCGCGGCGATCGATGAAACAACGCGTCACCGACTCGCGCAGCTCGGTGAGACCGCTCCGCCGAATCAACTCCGCGGAGAGCTTCACCCGGCTGTCGAACCCGCTACGCACCAGCGTGGCCGCCAGCCGGACACCGAAGACCCCGAACCGGCCCAGCAGCGCGGCGCGCACCTCGGTGTCCAGCCGTACCGGCAGCTCACCGCGGAGGAAGCGGTCGGCGGAGATGAGGTGCGCGTCCAGCTCCGCCCGGGGCACCTGAGCCAGGGTCGCGAGCGCGGCGAAATCCGATTCACCGAGCATCCGGCCGGCCAGGCCGATCATGCCGCTGCACGCCACGACGTTGACGCTGAGCGCGTTCACCCTCGGGTCGCGGTAGTGCCGGCGAGCGAGCTGGCGGGCCGTGAGCAGACCGTCGATCCGGCCGCCGCCGGTCTCGTCGGCGCGGGACAACACCATGATCACGTTGACCGCAGCGGACTGCCCGACGGCACTGTCCCGTGCGGACTCCAGCACCCGCAGGTCACTGTCGCGACCGTCGCGGGTCAGGTACAACACCGCGTCCGAGTCGCGCAGCACCCGCTCCAACACCGGCACCCGGCCCTGCTCGGCGCCGCCGGCGACCGCCGGGGTGTCGATCAGCGTGATCTGCCGCAGCGCCCGCGTCGGCCACCGCACCACGATGTCCCGCACCTCCCCCGCACCCCAGCCCAGGTCCACCCGCAGCCCGGTCGCCGACTTCACCACTGCCAACTCCTGCGGCGGCTGCCCGACCGGGTAGGCGGTGGCTCGCGGCGCGGCCCCGTCCTCGTACCAGGTGAAGGCCCCGTCCGCCCGCTCGACCGGCGCGACCTCCTCGCCCATCACCGCGTTGAGCACCGTCGACTTACCCGATCGCCACGGGCCGACGATGGCGATCCGCAGCGGCTGCTCCAACCGGGCCACCTGTTGCCGAAGCTCAGCGACGGCCCGGGGATTGTCCTGGTACAGCTCGATGGCCTGGTGCAGCAACCCCCACGCCGCCTCATCCAGGCGCACTCCCACCGTCATGCCTGCGGCTCCAGCAGCAGCGGGGCGGAACGGGCACCGGTCAACTGCTGAGCCTGCTCGTACACCGCCGCCAACCGGGTCATCTTCAACCGGATCTCGCGCTGCCGCTGCTCGCGCAGGGAGGCGTCGGTGTCGGCCTCCTGCTTCGCGCTGCGGAACGACTGCACGATTGCCTCCTGGAGCTCCTCGGTCAGCCCCGTGAAGTGGTCCCGCAGCATCCGCTGCACCTGCCGGGCGGCGTCGCGACAGTCTCGGATGATCCGGACGAAGAAGTCGTCGACATGCCGCTGGATGGCCGTCTTGACCGTCGACTGCCGACGACGGAGCAACTGCTTGCTCTCGTCCCGGATGCTCTTGCCGCCGAAGAGCGCCCCGATGCCGACCGAGACCGGATTGATCATCGGCATGCCGGCCAGGGTGGTCGCCAGACCGAACATCAGCATGCCGCCGTACGAGCCCTTCATGCCGGTGAACAGCTTCTGGCCGGTGGTGAACCGGTCGATCGTCGGCCGTTGCAGCTCGGGCAGTCGCTCGCCGATGTCGTCCGGCATCGTCATCGACCAGGGCGGCAGCACGTCGTAGCCGTACCGGTCGAAGTTGGCGGCCACCCGCCGGGCAATCCAGTCACAGCGCTGGATCAGCCACTCGTGGTTCGCCTCCGCCGCCTCCACCAGGCTCCGCTCCAGCCAGTCCTGGAAGGTGTCCCAGGCGACCAAGGGGTCGGCGGTGTCGAACGCCTCGTCCACCGCGCGCAGGATCTGTCGGGTCCGGTCACGCAGGTCGTACTCAAGGTCGGCGAGCAGGTCGGTGATCTCGTCGGTCAACGTGTTCTGCCACCGGGTGGAGCACCGGCGCAGCTCGTCGACCTCGCGCTGCGCCGCGTGCAGCCGGGAGATCGGCCCGGACTGCTCCTCGGCCTCCTGGGTCGCCAACTCGGCGCGCAGCGGCGCGGCCAACTGCTCCACCACCGTCCGGGCCACCGTCTGCACCGCCGCCCGGGCCAGGTGGTCGGCCTTGCCGGCCAGGTCTCGTTGCAGGCGGGCGATCAGCGCGGGGAAACCCGACTCGGCGTTGAGCCCACGGTCGTCGGCCGCGGCGGCGCGCAGTCGCAGCGCCGCCGAGACCGGGATCAGCGTCGCCGGAACGCCCGCCTCGGCCAGGTGCTGCCGGTTACGCTCGGCGACCGTACGCCAGTCCGCCACCAGATCGGTCTTGCTCTGCACCACCACCACGTTCGGATGCGAACGCATGATGTGCAGCAGCATGTTCAGCTCGGCGACCGACAACTCCCGAGTCGAGTCGGAGACCAGCAGCACGGTGTCCGCGCGGGCCGGCGCGGCGACCGAAGCGGCGGCGCCGATGCTGGTGACCTCGTCGGTGCCGGGAGTGTCCACCAGCACCAGCCCGGCACCGAGCAGGGCACGGGGCAGTCCGATCTCGACGTACGCCGGGCCGCCGCCCGGCCGACGTCCGACCAGGCCGGCCACGCCCGCCGCGACCTGGTTGAGCGCCACCGGGGTCCGCTCGACGGCGACCGCGTCGACGGTGCCGGTGGGGTGCCCCGGCGCTGGTGGCGGCGCCTGCGCCACCGCCGCGGTGGGGGCCTCGGCGTGCCGCACCACGGTCGGCAGCACGGTCGTCCGGCCGTCGCCCACCGGGCAGGCCGGAGCGTTGATGATCGCGTTGATCAGCTGACTCTTGCCCTGGTTCGGCTCACCGATGACCAGGACACGCAGCGTCGGGTCCAGCAGTTGCGCGCGCTTCTGCCGCACCGTCTGAAGTAGGTCACCGCGACCGTGTGCAGTGCACGTGCGAGCGATTTCGTCCAGCACGTCCAACCAGATCCCGGCCATCACCGCACCAAGTGTGCGGATTTCGGCTCAATTATCAAGAGGGACCGGATGTGGAACCGGGAAGGGCCGGATCGCCCGAGACGATCCGGCCCTCCGCTCCGCCCGGAGATCCGGATCAGAGCAGACCGCCGGTGATACCCAGCAGCCCGTGATCGGACGAGGCGTGCGAGTCGCCGCCGAGCACACCATCGGTGACCCCACCGGTCACGTCACCGACCGTGTCGGTGACACCGGGGAGGAGGCTGTCCACCTGGTGCGTCACGCCGCCCACCGTCGACGGCACGTCGAGCGGCGGGACCCCGCCGACGATGCCGTCTCCGTGCCCGAGGCCCAGCCCGTTGAGGGTGTCGTCGACACCCAGCGAGCTGACGACCCCGCCGATCTGACCGTGGGTGCCGGAGAGGGCACCGCCGGTCAGGTCGCCGCCGATCAGGTTCGAGTCAGTGACGCCGAGCAGACCGCTCGGGTCGCCGACGGTGCCGGTGACGTCCCCGAGCACCGGGTCCGCGATCGCGTCCACCGGCTGCACCACGTCGGCGTCGAGGGTGTGCGCCACGTCGGAGACACCGGCCAGGTCGCTGTCGAGGCCGTACGGACCGACACCCAGACCGATGCCCGGCAGCACGGTGACCCCGGCTGCGGCAGTCGACGGGTCGACCGCGATGGCGCCGAGCACGCCGGCCTTGACGTCCACGCCACTGGGCGAGCTGGTGACGCTGATCTGCTGCGCCACGCTCTGCAACTGACCCACCACGTCGGTGGTGTCGGTGAGCAGCGGGTCAAGCCCGAGCTGCCCGACCGGCGAGGCCAACGGCGCGAGGCCCGCACCCGGCGCGTAGTCGACGACCAGCGGTACGACGTCCTGCACGTCCGCAGCGGTGATGTCGGTGAGCCCGGCGCCCCGCAACGCGCCCTCGGGGTCGAGGTCGAAGGCCGACCGCGCGTCCGGGTTCGTGAGTAGGTCGAGCACGAAGTCGTGGAGCGTCTGCTGCGAGTCCATGTGCCGGTTCTCCTCGGATGTGGCATTGGCGGGTGTCGTACGTCGACAGTGACGACGCTATTGCGGGCGCCCGCCCCCGGGCATCGGGGCTGAGCCCGCATCCGGGCCGGTTGAACTAGGGGCTCCGCCACCTCGTACGTTAGGGGGACAGGGGGAAACCGTCCCGCCGAGATTAGGGTCCCGACCAGGGACTGATCTCTGGTACGAACGTAGGAGCCCGCGGGGTTCGCCGGGGGTGGGTCGTCGGGCAGCCGACGCCATCGCCACCGACCGGCCGACTCACGGGGAGAGACAGAGACGATGCCGTACGTCCTGGGGATAGACATCGGAAGCAGCAACACGGCCGCCGCCGTCGCACGGCGACGTGGCGCGACCTGGACCCGTCCCGAGGCCGTCCCGCTGAGCGCCGGCTCACCTCTCATGCCGTCGGTGTTGTGCCTGGCCGAGGACGGTTCGCTGCGCGTCGGCGAGCCGGTGACCGACGACGGCAGCCGCACCACCCGGGACTTCGTCCACCGGATCGGCGACGACGTGCCGGTGCTGCTCGGCGGCGAGCCGTGCGCGCCGCAGACGCTGACCGCCGAGCTGGCGGCGTGGGTGGTGGAGCGGGTCCACGCCCTGGAGGGTGGGGCGGCCGAGGCGATCGTGCTCAGCCACCCGGCGGGGTGGCGGCCCTACCGGCGGGAGGTGCTGCACCGGGCCCTGTCGGACCTCGGCCTACGACACGTGACGTTGCTGCCCCGCACGGTCACCGTCGCCGAGAGCCACGCCGCTCGCGGGTTCGCGGGCAGCACGGCCGTCGTCTACGCCCTGGGGGGCAACAGTTTCGAGGCGGCTCTGGTGCGCCGCACCCCGCGCGGCACGTACGAGACGTTCGGCACCCCCCAGGGTCTCGACTCGATCGGAGGCGCCGACTTCGACGAGGCGCTCGCCGAGCATGCGCGTACCGTGCTGGCCCGGGAGTTGGCCGCGACCGGACGTCGCGGGGCCCAGGCCGCGCTGCGCGGGCTGCGCGCGGAGTGTGACCGGGTCAAGCGGGTGCTGACGGTCGACCTCACGGCCGACGTGGTGCTGACGCTGCCGAGCGGCCCGGCGCGGGTGCCGGTGACCCGGGCGCAGTTCGAGGCCATGATCCGCCCGACGGTGCAGGCCACCGTCGACCTCCTGCTCCGGGCCGTGCGCAGCGCCGACCTGACTTCGGCGCAGCTCGACGGCGTCCTGCTGGCCGGCGGCTCCACCCGGGTCCCGCTCGTGACCGAGCTGATCGGCGCGGCCCTCCCGGTGCCCGTCGAGGTGGAGCCGGACGCACAGTTGACCGCCGCCACCGGGGCGGCGATGGCCGCCTGTCAGGTGGTGTCACCACGCCCTCGCCAGCCGCCGCCGGCCCGCGTCCCGGCCCCGGTCAGCGGTGCCGGGCGGGCAACCCTCCCGGCACCACGCCGAGCCCATCACACCGTTCCGGGCGAACCGCCACCGCGGCCCCCGGTCCGGGTCCTCCCACTGGAACTGCCGAAGCCGTCCCGCCTGGCGCTGGCCCGCGGTCGTGGACGCGAAGGATGACCCCGATGATCATGAATGACCTCGCCGCACCAGGGTTGACCCTGGACAAGGGGTTGCAGGCGCTACTGGACACGGTCGCGCAGGACCCGACCGGCCCGCTCGCCGTCGGCGTCGCCGGCCCGGCCGGTCACGGAAAGACCGCGCTCCTCGCCGAGCTGGAGCGCATTCACCAGCGCGCCGGGATCGCCGTCCGCACGGCCGCCCCCGAGCCGGACGAGCCGGTCGACCCCGACACCGTGGTGCTGGTCGACGACGCGCACCTGCTCGACGACGCGCGGACCGAAGCGCTGCTGCGTCTGGTCGCCGGCCGGCGACACCGGTTGGTGGTGGCCCACCGCCCGTGGCCCCGCTCAGCGGCGTTCAGTGAGCTGGTCGACGCCCTGCGACGCGACGGGCAGGCCGTGCTGCTCACGCCGTTCACCCGGGAGCAGACCGCCGCCCATCTCGCCGCCACACCCGAGCTGGGCCGCCCCGCCGACCTGGTCGACTTCGTCCACACGCAGACCGCCGGCGTACCCCGGGACGTGGAACGGCTGGCCCGCGGGCTGGCGGGCGCGGAGACCCGGACCGGCGCGGTGGACCCACCCCGGTCCGTCATCCTCGAATTCGGGCCGGACCTGGACGTCCAGCCCGCCGCGGTACGACGACTGCTGCTCGCTGTCGCGGCCGGCGGGGCGCTGCCGGTGAGCATGCTCGGCGCGCTGCTGGGCCGGGACCCGGCCGGAGTCGACGAACTGATCGCCACGACCAGGGCGGCCGGGCTGCTCGGCGCGGACGGCCGGCTCGCACCGATCGTCCGGCGGGCCGTCGCGACACTCAGCCCCACCACCGAGCGGACAGCGGTCTGGCGGCGGCTCACCGAATTGCAGCTCGCTCGGGGTGGCGCGGTGCTGCCGCTGGTCCGCTCCCTGCTCGCGGTCGGCGCGCTCGCCGACTGCCCGGCCGCGACCCTGGCCGCCGCGGCGGACGAGGCGCTGGCCGAGGAGCCGGCGTTCGCCGCCGAGCTGTTCGCGGCGGCCACGGCGGCGGGGCGCCCACCCAACGCGCGGCAGGCGCTCGCCGCCGCGCTCGCCGGTGACCTCGACGACGCGCTTCGGCTGGCGGACCGACTCCTGGCCACGGCCGCTCCCCCGGAGCGCTCCGAGGCGGCCGTGGTCGCCGCCACCGCCCTGGCCCACCGTGGTCACGTCGGTCGCAGCGTCGAGCTGTTCCGGTGGTCGGGCACCGCCTCGGCGGCGGCGTTCGCCATCGTCGGCGGGCTGGCCGCCGGTGACCCGGCCGCCAGCACCGAGTCACCGGCGGGTGCCCCGGCGGGCGAACCCCCGACCCTGCACGCCAGCGCCGCCCGACTAATGGCCAACGGTGTACGGGAGAGCGTGACCGGCCCGCCGACCGCCGCGCTCTCCGCGCTCGTGCAGGCCGCGGCGCTGCTGGAGCCGGACGGCCGGGCGGCGCTGCTGCCGGACAGCCCGGCGGCTCTCGCCGCATTGACGGCGGTGCACTGCGGTGAGCTGGAGATCGCCGAGCGGGTGCTGCACCGCGCCCTGGGCGCCGGTGTCGGCGGCCCGCTGATGGCCCGCCGCCACCGGCTGTTGCAGGCCTGGATCCTGATGGTCCGTGGCGAGATCCACGCCGCCGGCGAGCGGCTCGCCACGGTGACGCTCGACGGGCGACCACTGGAGTCACGCGACCACCTCTTCGCCGCCGCGATCCGGATGGGCATCGGCCGGCGCAACAGTGACCTGGGTGCGCTCAAGCGGGGTTGGGGGCAGGCGCTGGAGGCCGTGGTGCGGCACCCCGTCGACCTGTTCACCCTGCTGCCGTTGGGTGAGCTGGCCATCGCGGGCGCGCGGCTGGGTGACCTGGCCCGGCTGGAGCCGTACCTGCACCAGGGGCGTGCGCTGCTCGACCGCCTCGACAACCCACCACTGTGGAGTGTGCCGCTGCACTGGAGCGGGCTGCACGCCGCCATCCTGACCGGCGAGCCGACGATCGCCGACGAACACGTCGCGGCGTTGCTCGCCGCCGCTGGCCACAGCCGGTACGCGGCCGTGGTCGCCGCCGCCGCGGAGAGCTGGGTGGAGGTGCTCCGGGGGGTCGTCGACCCGACCCGGGTGGAGGCCGCCGCCCGAGGGCTGCACGACACCGGGTTGTGCTGGGACGGCGCCCGCCTCGCCGGGCAGGCCGCCATCCGCACCGCGGACCGACGGGCGATGACCACCCTGCTGGAGTGCGCCCGAGCGTTGCAGGGGCGGCCCTCCGGTGGGCAGAGCGGGCAGACACCGACGACCGGTGCGAGCACGGCACGGGTCGCCGGCCCCACGCAGCACGGTCTCAGCGACCGCGAGTACGAGGTCGCCGAGCTGGTGCTGGCCGGATTGACCTACCGGGAGATCGGCGATCGGCTCTTCATCTCGGCCAAGACCGTCGAACACCACGTGGCACGGATGCGCAACCGGCTCAACTGCGCCAACCGCACCGAACTGCTGGCGCTGCTGCGCACCCTCGTCGCCGACCGGGCCAGCGACACGGCGGGGCAACCGTGGCCGCAGCGGGCGACCCGATGACCCGTAACGACGTTCGGCTGATCCGGACCAGGCTGGCCGTGCTGGCCGCCGTGCTGATCACGCTCTGGTCGTACGCGGCCTACGTGTCCAGCCAGGACGCGGTCGACCTGCTGCGCGTCCGGGCGCTCGCGGACACACTGGGCCAGCCCATCGACCGCCTGATTCTGAGCGTCCAGACGGAACGCCGGATCACCGCCGAGACGATCGCCGGGGCGGGGCAGACGACCCCCGCGCTGGTCGGGGCCCGCGAAGGCACCGACCGGGCCGCCGCCGAGATCCGCGAGTTCACCAAGGGCCGCGACCTCCGGTTGCTCAGCGCCGGCACCGTCCGCGACCGGGCCGGCAAGCTGGTCCGACGGCTCGACGGCCTGGGCACGACCCGGTCCCAGGTGGACACCGGCCGGCTCGACCAGGGCGCGGCAGTCGACGGGTACGACGAGATCGTCGACGTCGCCTTCCGGGTGTACGGCCCGGAGTGGGGCGCGTACGAGAGCGGGTTGGCCGCCGACACCCGCGCGGTGATCGCGCTGGCCCGCGCCCGGGAGTTGCTCGCCCGGGAGGACACGGTGGTCAGCGCGGCCCTGACCGGCGCACGGCTCGGCGCCGACGAGCGGCGCCGGCTGACCGCACTGGTCAGCATCCAGCGGTACGCGCGCACCGAGGCCGCGGCCGGGCTTCCGCCCGACGGCCAGGACGAGCATCAGCGCCTCGCGGCCGGCCCCGAGTTCGCGGCTCTGCTCGCCCTGGAGGACCGGCTGCTGCTCCAGCCCGGCACCGCCAACGCCCTGGCCGGTCTCACCGTCCAGGGCTGGCGGGTCGCGGCGGACGCCGCCCTCGGCGCGCTGCAGACGCTGGTGACGGACACCGCCCGCAGCAGCGTCGAGCGGGCCGCCCCCGGTGCCGCCGTGCTCATCGCGCGTACCGGGGCCGTCGTGGGGCTCGGCCTCATCGTCGTGCTCGTGCTCCTGCTGAGCTGGGCGGGCACCGTCCGACGCCTGACCGACGAGCTGACCAGGACCGACGCCGACCCCCCGGCTCCGGTGCCGGACACGCCGGCCCCAGCCCAGGAACCCGCGACGCCGGGGAGTCACGCCGAGCGGGAGCTGTTCCTGGGGCTGACCCGACGCAACCAGGTCCTGCTGCGCGACCAGCTCAGCCTGCTGGACGGGATGCAACGTCGGGAACGGTCCACCGAGGAGACCGGCGAGCTGTTCCAACTCGACCACCTCACCACCCGGGTCCGCCGCAACGTGGAGAAACTGATCGCCCTGGCCGGCGCGACACCCGCCCGCCGCTGGCGACGCCCGGTGCCGCTGCTCGACGTGGCGCGCGGCGCGGTCGCCGAAGTGCCGGACTACCACCGGGTCCTGATCGCGCCGCACTGGCCGTGGTCGCTCGCGGGGCCGGCAGTCACGGACGTCATCCACCTGCTGGCGGAGCTGATCGAGAACGCCCTGGCCTTCTCCGGGGCGGAGACCACCGTCCGGGTCAGCGGCGAACAGCGACCGCAGGGGTGTGCCGTCCTCGTCGTCGACGACGGGCCCGGCCTGGACGCCGCCGCGCTCGCCGAGGCGAACCACCTGCTCGGCAATCCCCCACCGGACGGCCCGCCGGCGGGCCTCGCCGGCTGGTACGCCGCCGCCGTACTTGCCGGCCGCTGCGGCGCCCACGTCTCGCTACGCCCCAGCCGGCGCGGCGGGACGGCCGCCATCGTGCTCCTACCCTCCCGGCTGATCACGGTCACCGACACCGGCCGCGCACCGGCCGACGCACCACCCGACAGCCCGTACCCACCGGCCCGCACCGGCGCCGACCTGACCGACCCCAACGGCAACGGCACGCTGCCGACGCGGGTCCGCCAACCCGGGCCGAACGGCCCGGAACACGGCAGGACCAGCCTCGACACGGTTGAGTTGCCAGTCGCCAGAACAGCAAGGAGACAACGATGACGTCTGCAGTGGTCACCGAGGACGGCCTGACCGACGCCCTGAACAACCTGGTCGACCGGGTACACGGCGCGGAGTTCGCAGTGGTGCTCTCACCGGACGGGCTGCCGCTCGGCGGCTCACGGCGGGTGGGAGCGAAGCTGGCCGAGCAGATCTCCGGCGTGGTCGCCGGACTGATCGCGTTGGGGCTGGCGGCCACCCGGACCTGTGACGCGGGTCGGCTGCGCCAGGTCGTGGTGCAGATGTCGCGAGCGTTCCTGTTCATCGCCACCATCCCGAACGGGACCATCCTCACCGTGCGGATCGCCGGCGACGACGTCGAGGTCGGTGACATGGCGTACGAGGTGGCGCTCTTCGTGGGGCAGGCCGAGCAGCACCTGCCGATCACGCTGGGCCCGGCCTCCTCGGTGACGATCGGGGACACTGGTGCACACCAGCGGCACCACTGACGAGGCGTGGTACGACGACGACGCGGGCCCGGTCGCCCGGCCCTACACGATGACCGGGGGGCGCACTGCGCCCGCACGCGGCCAGTTCGACCTGATCTCGCTGGTCGTCGCCCGGAGGGGGGTCACGCCTCCCGCACCGCTCTTCCCCGAGCAGGCGCGGATCGTCGAGCTGTGTCACCATCCAGTGTCGGTGGCCGAGGTGGGTGCCGAGCTGGATCTTCCGCTGGGGACGGTCCGGGTGCTGCTCGGTGACCTTCTCGCGGCCGGGCTGATCGAGACGCACGAACCGCCGATGCTGTCGGAGCTGCCGACCGAGGATCTGCTCGAGGCGATACTCGTCGGGCTTCGCGGGTTGTGACCGGGCAGGCGCCACCCGCGACCGGGACGGATCGTGGGCGCGCACCCGGCGACGAACTGAAGGAGAGACTGGCAGTGCCGGCAACACCACCTCAGCCACGCCGTACCGTGGCGATCATCCTGCTGGATCGGGTCGTGGCCCTCGTCACGGCCGCACGGCGGGTGTTCACCGGTCGGGAGGACGTCTCGCGGGCCACCTGGGTGGCCGTCGTCGCGGCGCTCGGGGTGCTGATCGCGACGGCCGTGTCCGTCGTCGGTGTGCTGCGTACGCCGGAGAAGCTGACGCCGGTGACCCTCGACCCGCCGCCGTCGGTCGAGCAGGTGGGCGCGTCGCCGTCCGGTACCCCCCGCGCGCAGGCGCGACCGGCGGCCACCAGCCCCGCGGTGCCCGCTTCCCCGCCCGCCTCGGCCTCCTCGGCCCCACCGGCCGTCACGTCGTCGACCAGGCCCACGCCGACCGGTGCGACCACCGAACCCACCCCGGCGGCCCTGGGCGCGGACTTCGCCATCACGGACAACGCCCTGCTCAGCTACGGCGCGACAGTGACGATCAGCAATCCCGGCTTGGTCCCGGCCCAGGGGTGGACGCTGGTCGTCACCCTGCCCCGGGAGTCGCTGGGGATCAGCGGGGTCGAGGGGGCGCAGGGCAGCCGGGACGGTGCGGTGTGGACGTTCGTGCCGGACCCGAACACCGCTCAGGTGCCCGGCAGCGCCTCGGTCCGGGTGACGTTCCGGGTCAACGGCTCGTTGACCGGTGCCGCCCCGAAGGCGTGCACGATCGACGGGGTCGCCTGCTCCGGCCTCCCGAACTGACCAGTCCGGGACGCCCGAGCGAGCGCGGTACACCCGGCGTTCCGGCGGCAGACCCTCGCTCTGAAGTAGCGGTTCGAAGGGTGGCGCCGGTCCGACGGACCGGCGCCGCCCGCGTCCTCACTGGACGGCCACGGGCGACTCGGCACGGCCGCCCTGCTGTCGCACCAGCGGCAGCGCCGGGGCCAACGCCAGCGCCATGCACAGGCCGCCGATGGGAAGCAGATCGAGGGTGACCGCCGGCAGGACGATGCCGACGAGGAGCAGCGGCACACTCCACCACGGCAGCCGCCGTCGGGAGGCGAGCATGCCCGTGAGAACGAGCAGGCCGAGGAAGAAAAACTGGGGTACGACGTCGTAGAAGGCCACCTCCACGCCGGGGATGTCCTTGAATTCCGCGCCGAGCCTCGACATCTCCGCCCGGTCCTCGGCCAGCAGCCCCTCGACGATGTCCGCGCCGAACTGCACCATCGTCGCGGCGAGGCCGACGAAGGTGCCGGCCACCACCCCGGTGCGCCACGGACTGCGGGGCAGCAGGCAGGACAGCGCGAGCACACCCGGGACGAAGCACACCATGCCGGCGAGGGCGAGCAGGTGGGCGGCCTGCCAGTCGAGCCCGGGGCCGTACACCCCGTCGGACTTTCCCCACAGCCGGACCAGGCCGTAGGCCACGATGCCGACCGGTCCGGCGATCACGTAGAGCGCAGCGCGTTTCATGCCAGCCAGCATGTGGCCGCCGACCCTGGCCGACCTCCGGGAGGTTCCCTCGGGTCGCCCTGGCTTTCGTCTCAGGTCTTCCACCGAGCAACCCCGAGACCCGCCCGACCGCAACGTGCCGGCGGTCAGGGGCGAAAGGGCTTGCCGGTCAGCGCGGATTCCTCCGGAAACGCCAACGAGCTGAAGAACTTCTCCGTCTCGGCACTGCGGATGCCCTCGATCTTCGCCAGCAGCGCCTCTGTCGCCGCGTACGCGCGCTGCTCCCGCTCGGCCGGATCAGCGGTCGCCTCGGCGCGACCGAACGCGAGTCTCCACTGGTTGCTCGCCTCGATGAGGGCGAAATGGGTACGCCGCAGCAGTGCCCACATCTGATCCCACTGATAAAAGGTGCGTAGCGCGGTGGCCGTGGCGATGACCACGCCCGAGACCGCGATTACCAGGTTCTTACCCGGATAGCTGAAGCCGGCGAGCAGTGGCAGTGACGCACTGACGACGATGACCAGGATGCCGGTGAAACGAAACAGCCGTCGATGCCATTTCGCCCGCCAGTCGTAATGGTCCCTGAGCTTGTTGATGCCTTCTTCGGCCAACGCGCGGTAGACCTGCAACGGATCGCCGGGAGCGCCGTTCTGCGACTCGGCGAGCAACCCGCTCTGTCCTTGGTCAACAGACACGTCACGATGCTAGGTGCTGGCCATGCGACGGTCTATAGCCCGAGAAAACGATGTTGTCGGAGTATTGACGGGCGAACATCTCCCGCTCCGGTGAAGCGACTGGCCAGGAAATCACCGGAACACCGCGGCGACGCCACCACGCCGTCAGATTGGACGGAAATGCGTCCACCTCGTAGGCCAGAAAATCAGGCCGAGTGACCAGGTTGCTGACCATACTGCGACCCACCATCCGGGTCAGTGGCCCGGCGGTGCGCAGCAGGCCACAGATGCGCCCCACCGGCACCCGGCGGTGCGGCGGCAGCTTTCGCACCGCGACCCGCAGCGCCGCCACGAGCAACGGGTCGAAGGATTCGACCGCGTACCGCCCCGGGTAGTCGGCGGTCTGTCGCAGCACTTCGTCGACGAGATCGAAGTTGAGGGCGAGCGTCGGCCGTTTCAGCTCGATCAGCAGGGGGACCCGGCCGGCGACCAGGTCCAGCACCTGCGACAGCGTGGGCACCCGCTGGTCGGTGCCCTGCAACCGGAGCAGCTGCCGATCGGTCGGGGTCAGCTCCGCGGTGGCGATCGCCGCACCGGTGAGCGCGGTCAGGTCGTAGTCGTGGACGACGACCAGCTCGCCCGAGCGGGTGAGCTGCACGTCCAGTTCGCAGGCGTAGCCAGCTTCAGCGGCCGCCTCGAACGCCGCCAGCGAGTTGGCGGGTCGGTTGTCGCCGGTCAGCCCGCGGTGCGCGATCGGGATGTCGAGCAGCCAACGGTCGTCGGACGACACGCGATCCTCCTGAGCTTCCGGCCGGGTTACCGCACTCCAGAGCACGCCGTGGAAGGGTTTTCGCGTACCTTACAGCGGCCGCTCCCGCGTCGGCGGTGGGCGGCGGCGTCGATGTGGCGGTCCTCGTGCTCCCGGTGGTACGCGCGCTCAACGGTCGATGATCAGGGGCGTAGTCGCCGCGGGTGAGCGGCCTGCTGGACAGGGAGTCGTCGGCCCGGGGCAGGTCGAGAGCCTTGCCGTCGCGCAGGAAGGCCACTGTGGAGACGTTCTCGCGGCTCGTGAGAGTGCAGACGATCTACCCGTAGGCGAGGGACCTCGTCGTTGCGACCGCCCACCTCTGCGGGTTCGTCGAGGGTCAACGGGGCGAGACGACGGTGCATGCGGTGGCCGTTCCCCCTGAGGGAACAGGGCGAACCGACCGGGTGGCGAGCATGTTTCATGATGGGGTGGTGATTCGTTTCGTACTGAATGTGCTGTGGCTCGTCTTCGGCGGTGGCCTCGTGCTGGCGGTCGGCTATGGCATCGCCGCGCTGATCTGCTTCGTCCTGGTCATCACCATCCCGTTCGGCGTCGCGTCGCTGCGCCTCGCGGTCTACTCGCTGTGGCCCTTCGGCCGCACCCTGGTGCCCAAGCCGGGCGCGGGCGTCGGCTCCGGCCTGGCGAACATCCTCTGGGTGGTGCTGGCCGGATGGTGGCTGGCGCTCTCCCACATTCTCGCGGGCATCGCCCTCTGCGTCACGATCATCGGGATCCCGTTCGGCATCGCCAACTTCAAGCTCGTTCCGGCCGCGTTCTGGCCGCTCGGCCGCGAGGTCGTCGACGCGCCGTGACCAGCACTCCGGGTCGGTCGGCAACGGAAAACGGGAGACACCTGGTCTCCCGCCACTTCTAACTTATACCGCACTGGGGGGCTTGCGGCAAGACCCCGTTTATGACGCAGAATCGTCGGCCGAGGCCAAATTCTGCCGAAATGGAAGTCATGAATTGGATTCCTTGCCCACCTCCGTGTTCGAACTTCCCGATCACCTCGCCCCCAAGGCCGACCCGGCGCTCATCGCCCACGACGAGCGGCACTTCGCGGCCATGGCGCAGGGCCTCGCGCAGCTGAGCGCCGAGCTGTCCGACCGTCTGGACACCGCGCGCCGGGCACCCGGCGGCAAGGGCCGGCAGGCCGTCGACCGGGACGAGGAGGTCCGCCGGCTGACCACCCGCCTGCGCTCGCTGAGCCGCTACGGGCTGGACCTGTGCCTCGGCCACGTGGTCGAGGCGGACAACCCCGAGCCGGTGTACGTCGGACGTCGCGGTCTCACCGACAGCACGGGCCGACGGCTGCTGCTCGACTGGCGCTCACCCGCCGCCGAGCCGTTCTTCGGCGCAACCCACGCCAACCCGATGGGCCTGGCGAGCCGCCGCCGGTACCGCTGGACCCGCGGCCGGATCAGTGACTACTGGGACGAGGTGTTCACCCCGGACGGGTTCGTGGGGCACGCCGTCGCGCTCGACGACCAGTCCGCCTTCATCGCCAGTCTGGGCAGCGCCCGGTCGGCCCGGATGCGCGACGTGCTCAGCACGATCCAGGCGGACCAGGACGCCATCATCCGGGCAGGGTCGGCCGGCGCCCTCGTGGTCGACGGCGGTCCGGGCACCGGTAAGACCGTCGTCGCCCTGCACCGCACCGCGTACCTGCTCTACTCCGACCCGCGCCTCGGTCAGCGCCGGGGCGGGGTGCTCTTCGTGGGACCGCACCAGCCCTACCTGGCCTACGTCGCCGACGTCCTGCCCAGCCTCGGAGAGGAGGACGTGCAGACCTGCACCCTGCGCGACCTCGTCCCCGAGGGGGCCACCGCAGCCGCCGACACCGACCCGGAGGTGGCCCGGCTGAAGTCCTCGGCCGAGGTGGTCCGGGCGATCGACGCGGCCGTCCGGTTCTACGAGGACCCACCGGCCGCCCCGATGACGGTCACGGTCGGCGACGCCGACGTCCGCCTGAGCGCCGACGACTGGGCCGACGCGTTCCAGGCACCGGGTCCGGGCACCCCGCACAACGAGGCGCGCGAGGAGATCTGGGAGGAGTTGCTCACCATCCTCATCGACCGGTACGACGGCGATGAGCCGGACGACGTGCTCCGCGACTCGCTGCTGCGTAACCGGGAGCTGCGGGCGACTGTCAACCGTGCCTGGCCGTTGCTCGACGCGGCCGATCTCGTGGGTGACCTGTGGTCGGTGCCCGCGTACCTGCGCAGGTGCGCGCCGTGGCTCAGTGCCGAGGAGGTCCGCAAGCTGCAACGCGACGAGCCCCGGGCCTGGACCGTGTCGGATCTGCCGCTGCTCGACGCGGCGCGGCAGCGACTCGGCGACGCGGAGAGGTCGGGGCGCACCCGTCGGCGTGACCCGGCCGCCGCTGTCGAACGCGAGCACATGGCCCGGGTCGTCGACGAGCTGCTCGCGGCCGACACCTACGACGACGGCGAGGGCCTGCTGGCGATGCTGCGCCAACCCGACCTGGGCGACGTCCTGGTCGACGAGTCCGCGCTGCCGGACGCCGACCCGGACCTGCTGGCCGGCCCGTTCGCGCACATCGTCGTGGACGAGGCGCAGGAGCTGACCGACGCCCAGTGGCAGATGCTGCTGGCGCGCTGCCCGTCGCGCAGCTTCACCATCGTGGGAGACCGCGCCCAGGCCCGGCACGGGTTCACCGAGTCGTGGCAGGAACGCCTCAAGCGGATCGGGCTCGACCGGGTCACAGTGGCCTCGTTGAACATCAACTACCGGACGCCAGCCGAGGTCATGGCGGAGGCCGAACCGGTCATCCGGGCCGTGCTCCCCGACGCCAACGTGCCCACCTCCATCCGTGGCAACGGACTTCCCGTCGTCCACGGATCGGTCGCCGACCTGGGGTCGATCCTCGACACCTGGCTCGCCGACCAGGCCGACGGAATCGCCTGCGTGATCGGCGACCCGACGTTCCCGCCCACGGCCCGGGTCCGGTCACTGAGCCCGGAGCAGGCCAAGGGCCTCGAATTCGACCTGGTCGTCCTCGTCGACCCGGAAACGTTCGGCAGCGGCGTCTCGGGGGCGGTCGACCGCTACGTCGCGATGACCCGGGCCACCCAGCAACTCGTGCTCCTGACCAGCAGCTGAGGGCCCATCGCCAGCTATCAGGGTTTAGTTGCCGAGCGTGACGTGCAGGATCCTCTCGTTGCTGTTGTTCGGGGTGCTGTCCTTGTCACCGACGTTGGTGGTGGTCAGCCACAGCCCGCCGTCGGGAGCCGGCTCCACCGTCCGCAACCGACCGTAGGTGCCACTGAAGTACGTCTGCACGTTCGTCAGGCTGCTGCCACTGATCACCGCGCGGTACATCCGAGCGCCCCGGGCGCAGGCCACGTAGAGCGCGTCGCGCACGATCGTGATGCCGGAGCAGGACCCTTCGGCGGTCGGATAGGTGCGCGCCGGCGCGATGAACCCGGCCGTACCGCAGGCGCCACTGGTGCCCTCGCATGCCGGCCAGCCGTAGTTTCCACCCTTGGTGATCAGGTTGGTCTCGTCCATGACCGAGTTACCGAACTCCTGCTCCCACAGCCGGCCCTGCGAGTCGAACGCCAGCCCCTGCGGGTTGCGGTGGCCGTAGCTCCACACGTAGTTGCCGAACGGGTTGTCCGAGGGGACGGTGCCGTCCGGATTGAGTCGCAGGATCTTGCCTTCGAGGCTCGACCGGTCCTGGGCATAGTTGCCGTTCTGGGCGTCGCCGGTACTGGCGTACAGCTTGCCGTCCGGCCCGAACCGCAGGCGACCACCGTCGTGGTACTTGTTACGCCGGATGCCGCTGAGCAGCACCTGCTCGCTGGCGGTGTTGAGTCGCCCGTTCTCCAGCCTGATCCGGACGATGCGGTTGTCGCTCGGCGAGGTGTGCATGATGTACAGCCAGCGGTCGCTGGAGTAGCTGGCCGAGATGGCGAGCCCCAACAGGCCACCCTCACCGTCGGTGCTCTGCACGTTCGGCACCGTGCCCAGGTTGGTCTTGGCCCCGGTGGTCGGGTTGAGCTGGATGATGTCGTGCGCGTCGCGGCGGTTGTAGAGCACGCTGCCGTCGGGCAACGTCACCAGACCCCACGGGATGTCGGTGTCGGTGGTGACCTGCCGCACCCCGCACACCGGGTTGGCGCACGCCGCGCCGGTGGTCACCGTCGCGGTGCCGCTGCGCGACGAGACGTTGTCCTGCGCGTCCCGAGCCACCAGGTAGTACTGGTAGGAGGTGTTCGCCGCCAGACCGCTGTCGGTGAACGTGGTCGCCGGCGGCGCGCCGGTGACCGTGCCCACCTTCGCGCCGGCCCGGTAGATGTCGTACGCGCGCACCCCGATGTTGTCGGTCGACGCGGTCCAGCGCAGCGTCACCGTGGTGCCCGAAGCGGTGCCGGTGAGCTGTTGCGGCGCCGTCGGTGGCTGGCTGTCGGCCTGACAGGGCGGCGGAGTGATCGACACGGTGGCGCTCGCCTGCGACACGTTGCCGGCGGCGTCGCGGGCGTTGACGTACAGGCCCCAGATCGCCCCGGGCACCACGGTCAGGTTGGTGGAGAGCGTCGTGCCGCTCACCGACGTCATCAGCTGACCGTCGTGGTAGATGTCGTAGAAGGCAACCGCGACGTTGTCCGTCGAGGCGTTCCACGCGAACGTCACCGAGTTGCAGGTCAGGCCGCTGACCCGGGGGCTGCCCGGCGCGGTTGGAGGCTGGCTGTCGGCGCTGCCGAAGGACGTCGTCCACCGCTGGTTGGACTGCCCGTTGCAGGTCCAGAGGCCGACGGTGGTGCTGTTGGCGGTGCCCGCGCCGGTCACGTCCAGGCACAGGCCGGACTGGACCCCGACGATGGTCCCGGAGCTGGTGATCCGCCAGCGTTGGTTGGCGCCGCCGGTGCAGCCGTTGATCTGTATCGCGGCCGGCGCGGTGGTGTCCTGGCCGACGACGTCCAGGCACATCGTGTCGTCGTACACCCGCAGTTCACCACCTGAGGTGAAGGTCCACGCCTGGTTGGCCTGGCCGTTGCAGTCGTAGATGTTGATGCCGGCACCGGCGGTCCTGACGTTGCCGACCACGTCCAGGCAACGACCGCTGGCCACCCCGACGACGGTCGACGGCGCCGCGGCGGCCGCCGGCACACCGACGGCCAGGCTCAGCAGCGTCACCACCGCCATCGCCGCCGGCAACAGCCGCCGTCGTGGGCGGGCTGGGTTTCTCCGCGCGATGACTCGCATCCGTCCTCCAGGCTCAGGGCATCGACCGGCCCACCCAGACGACCAAGCGCCCGACCACGCCGAACAAGCACATCGACCATCAAAGATGCATTCGTCGCACAAGTCAAACGATGTCCCTCGATCGGGGACAAACCTGCGGAACGGCGTACGCATCGCTCAGCTGTCCCGCATCGTCTCCCGGACGTGGCGACGGGCGTGATGGATCCGGGACTTCAGCGTGCCGATCGGGATGCCCAGCTGCCCGGCGATCTCCTGATAGTCGAGCTGACACAGGTCGCGGAGCACGAGGGCCGTCGCCAGGTCCGGCCGGTGCGCCTCCAGCCGGTCCAGCGCGTCCAGCAGGTCGAGGCGCAACCCGGCGATGACGCTCGTCGTACGGGGGTCGGCCACGTCGACGGGCAGCAGCGCGCTGGGCCGCTCGGCTGCTCGTCGCCGTAACGAGCGGTAGGTCTGGCGGGCGCAGTTGGCGACCACAGTGTGCAACCAGGTGGAGAAGAGCGACCGCCCCTCGAAGCCTTGAATGTGCCGGGCCACCTGCAACAACGCGTCCTGCGCCGCCTCCTCCGCGTCCTGCCGACAGGGCAGGAACCGCCCGCACTGCTCCAGCACCCGTGGACCGACCGCG
Source organism: Micromonospora arida (assembly GCF_042873195.1). Classification (NCBI taxonomy): domain Bacteria; kingdom Bacillati; phylum Actinomycetota; class Actinomycetes; order Micromonosporales; family Micromonosporaceae; genus Micromonospora; species Micromonospora arida. The sequence goes on from NZ_JBIALC010000001.1 coordinate 1,126,207, forward strand.
GCCAGCAGCGCGTCGAGTGCGACGTTGTCCCCGGCCGCCGCCCGCCTCGCCAGCTCCTCGGTGTCAGATTCCTTCGCCACTCGCGCTCCCCCGGTCGTGGGCGTCACCGGAGCCCCGGTCGCCGGATAATAAGACCGTGTCCATCCCGCCGCAGGTTGGCCGGTACCGCATCGCGCGCCCCGTCGGCGCCGGGGCGTTCGCCACCGTGTGGCTGGCGTACGACGACGAGCTGAACTCGTCGGTGGCCGTGAAGGTGCTCGCCGACAACTGGGCGCAGCGGGCCGACATCCGGGGGCGCTTCCGCCAGGAGGCCCGGTTCATGCGGCAGGTCGACTCCGATCACCTGGTCCGGGTGTTGGACGTGGGTGAGCTGCCAGACGGCCGGCCGTACCTGGTGATGACGTACGCCGCCGGCGGCACGCTCGCCGACCGGCTGACCGGCGGGCCGATGCCGGTGCGCGAGGCGCTGCGGATCGCCGCCGACATCGCCAGAGCGGTGGCGGTGCTGCACGACAACGGCGTGCTGCACCGTGACCTCAAGCCGTCCAACGTGTTGTTCGACCCCACCCCGACCGGCGACCGGGTGTTGGTGGCCGACCTGGGGCTGGCCAAGACGCTCGCGCACGCGTCCGGGTTCACAGTGGTCGCCGGCACGCCCGCCTACATGGCACCGGAGCAGCTCGTCCCCGGCGGTGGGATCGACGTGCGCGCCGACGTGTACGCGATCGGCGCGCTGACGCACCACATGGTGACCGGCTCGCCGCCCGGGCAGCCGGTGGTGGCGGCACCCCGCGTGCCCGTCGCCGTCGAGCGCGCGGTCCGCCGGGCCCTGCATCGCGATCCGGGCCGCCGCTGGCCCACTGCGGCCGCGTACGCCTCCGCGTTGGAGGGTCTGCTGGCCAGTCGACAGCTCGCGGCCCGCCCGCCGCCGCGGCGCATCCGCCGGCTCCTCGCCGCCGTCGGCACCGTGGCCGCGACACTGGTCATGGCCGGATCCGCCACCGCCTCCACCGCGCCGCACGGCTGGACACGGGTGGGTGACGCGACCGGCGCTGTCTCGGTGGCCGTTCCGGACGGCTGGGCGAGGCAACTGCGCGACGGCGGCTGGGACCCGGCGGTGATCGGTCTCCCGGACGAGCGCCGCCCCGGCCTGCTCGTCGGGGCGGACCTCAGCGACTGGTCCGATGTCGACAGCGTGACACCGGGGGTCTTCGTGGGAGTGAGCCGTGCTCTGCGCGGAGCGGAGCAGCCGGCGCTGCCCGATCACAGCGGATGCGCGCCCGTCGCCGGTCGGGCGGTCAGCGTCGCCGCGTTCAGTGGGACCGTCCGGCACTGGGCGCGATGCGGGGGCACGCAAACGTCGTTCAGCGAGGTCACCCTGGTCGCTGCCGCCGGCACCTTCGGGGTGTACGTCCAGGTCAAACAGATCGACGACGTTGACCGCACCGACGAGATCCTCGGCACGCTGCGAGTGGACACGCCGCGGGTCACGCAACGCTAGTACCGTTCCCAGTTGCCGGCGAGGTTGACGGTGCGCCACCGACGCGTCTCGGTACCGCCGTCCAGCTTGCGGACGGTGGCCTGCACGTTCTGGCCCACAACCCGGTACGAGATGAACGTCATGACCCGGTCGCCCGACGGGCTGGAATCGTCCCCCAGAATGATCGGCCGTGCGTACCGCTCTCGACCGTTGTACGAGAGCTGGACCGGCACGAGGGCCTGCCGCCGCGCCGCGTCGGGGTTGCCCAGTTCGACGAGGACGAGCGCGTCCTCGGTCGACGGCGCGTTCGCCGGCTCCTCGGTGACGAAGTCGGCGTACACCGGCCGGGCGCCGTCCGGCAGGATCCGGCAGGGGACGTCGAGGCCGTTCGACCCGTTCCGGAACTTCACGGAGTCGTCGGACTCGCCGCAGAATTTCAGATCGCGGATGACCGCGTTGGGCCAGTCGGTCCGCCTGATCTCGCTCACCGGCGTGGCCGGCCGGGAGGTGCGGGTGGCCGGAGCACCCGGGCCGGCGCTGCCGGTCGCCGCAGCGCTCGACACCGACGGGCTCGGCGGGCTAGCGCTGGTGGACGGAGAGCCGGCGGGCCCGGCGTCGCCGCCGACCCGATTCACCGGTGACGTGCAACCGGCGACGAACGTGAGGGCGAGCATCGCACCGATGAGCAGGTTGCCGCGCATAGGTGGTCCTTCCTTCGCGGGGTCTGTCACAGGGTCTGATGCACCGGTACGGGCGGTGGTTCACGCGACCGGGGCGGCACTTCTGCCCACCATCGGTGCACCCGCCCTCCTCCTCAAGTCGTAAGCGCATTGCCGTCTCGCGCCAGATGGCTCGAGGCGGTCACTCGAACAGGCTTGTTCCAAGGCATCGGGTGACGCCGTACGGACCTGCTCCGGACACCCGTTCGCCCAGGAAAGGCACTGGCAGACGATGCGCTCTCTTTCCCTTCTTGCCCCCGCTACACCCCGTCTGGTCGTCCGACTCGGCGCGGTGCTCTTGACCACTGTCGTCATCGCTGTCAGCGCCGCTGGCTGCGGCGCGCCGCAGCACAACCCCGCACCGCCCATCGACGCTCCGGCGGCACCCGCGAGCGGGGCGGGTTCCGCCCTGACGGGAGCCGACGTCAACGCCTGGCTCGACGGCCTGCTCCCGGCGGCGCTCGACCGTACCGACATCGCCGGCGCGACGGTCGCCGTCGTGAACAAGGGCAAGATCCTCACCACCCGGGGGTACGGGTACGCCGACACCGGCGCCGGCGGGAACGCGGCCGTGCCGGTCGACCCGGACCGGCATCTGTTCCGGATGGGATCGGTGTCGAAGCTCGTCACCGCCACCGCGGTGCTGCAACTCGTACAGAACGGGAAGCTCGACCTCGACGCCGACGTCAAGACGTACCTTGACTTCGAACTGCCCCTCCGCCACGAGCGGGCCGTCACCCTGCGGCACCTGCTCACGCACACCGCCGGCTTCGAGGAGCGGATCGCCGGCCTCATCGGCACCGACGGCAGCGACCTCAACCTGCGCAAGGCCCTGATGACCGAACCGCCGGAGCAGATCTACCGGCCCGGCACTGTCCCCGCCTACTCCAACTACAGCAACGCGCTCGCCGGCTACATCGTCGAACGCGTCAGCGGGACGCGCTTCGAGGAATACGTCCAACGCAACGTCCTGGACCGCGCTGGCATGCCGTCGTCGACCTTCGAGCAACCCCTCCCGGCGGCGCTGCGCGACCGGATGTCCAACGGGTACGACACCTCCGCCGGGCCTGCCGCGCCGTTCGAGATCGTCGGCACACCCCCGCCCGGTGCGCTCAGCGCCCCGGCGACGGACATGGCACGATTCATGCTCGCCCAGCTCGGCGAGCCGGTGGGATTCGCGCCCCTGCTGGACCAACCGACCCGTGAGCTGATGCAGCGGCCGGCACTCGACGCGACGTCGTTGGGCACGCTGGCCGACGGGCCCCGGATGACCCTCGGATTCTTCGCCGAGGACCGCAACGGCCACCGGATCCTCGGCCACGGCGGCGACACCAAGTACTTCCACTCCCACCTGCAGATCTACCCCGACGACCGGGCCGGCATCTTCCTGTCCCTCAACAGCAACGGCTCCGGCGCCCTCGACAGCCAGGAGCTTCGCGAGTCGATCGTGAACGGCTTCGCCGACCGCTACTTCCCGGCCCGCGACGACCAGGCCACCACCGGCGTGGACCCGGCGACCACCGCCAAGCACGCCGCGCTGGCCGCCGGCACGTACGAGTCCTCGCGAGCGATCCAGAGCAACTTCCTGACGGCGATCGGTCTGGTCGGTCGGACCACGGTCAGCGTCGCCGACAGTGACCGGTTGCTGGTGGAGCCGGGCCCGCTGTCGGACTCCCCCGCCCTCTACGAGGAGGTGGCGCCCTGGGTCTGGCGCGAGGTCGGCGGGCAGCGCACGATCGCCATGCGGGCAACCGACGACCGGGTGGAGGCGATCAGTTTCGACTCCGCGTTCGCGTTGCTGCCCGTCGAGCCCGCCCGCGCCTGGGTGGTGGCCGTTCCGGTGCTGGCCCTGTCCACCGTCGTGCTGCTGCTCACCGTCCTGTCCTGGCCGGTCGGCGCGATCGTCCGCCGTCGGCTGGGCCGCGCTCCCCGGGAGCGGGCCGGGCGCACCGCGCGGATCCTGAGCCGCCTCGCCGTCGCCGGCACGCTGCTCGCGTTCGCCGGCTGGGTGCTGAGCATCGGCAGCATCATGAGCCTGCAGGACGTTCCCGGGCCCGTCCTGCGCACCATTCAGGTGCTGCAACTGGTCGGCCTGCTCGGAGTGCTGCCCGCCGCGGTCCGGCTCGTCGACGACGTGCGACGCCACCTCGGCTGGCGGCGGATCACCGCCAGCGGCCTGATCCTGTTCGCTCTCGCCGGGGCGGGCTGGTTCGCCGTGGAGTTCCACCTGCTCGCGCCTAGCATCTCCTACTGACCCTCCGACCCGGGACGATCCGGAGCAAGGATGCGCACCCCATGAGGGACCACGCCGACACCGAACCCGGCACACCACGACTGACGAAGTGGATCGACGGACGGCTCACCCGGCTCGGGGTGACCGGAGTGTTCCCACGGGACTGCCTGCTGGCCGCGGTGCTGACCGTCCTGACGTTCGTACTGCTCACCGCGCTGTTCTGGTTCGTGGCACCGGAGGACGGGGTGTCGTTCGACCCGGCGCGGGCCTGGCTGCTCGTCGCCATCTGCTGTGCGCAGGCGATGCTGCTGTGCCTGCGTCGGGTCCGGCCACTACTCTGCCTCGCACTCGTCGTCGGCCTCCAACTGCCCATCATCGGCTTCTCGCTGCCCGAGGCGACCATCAGGGGCCTCGCACCGTTCGTCGTGGCGTACACCGTCGGGTCGTTGCTGCCGGTTCGGCGTGCACTGCTGGCCGTCAGCGCGGCCGTGGTGGTGGAGTCGATCGGGGCGGCCGTCGTGGTGACCCCGGACCTGCTGACGGCCCTCGCGTACGTCTCGGCGAGCGCCCTGACCTACGCCGGCGCGACCTTCGTCGGCGGCTACGCGGCCACCTACCGGCGCTACGTCGAGTTGGTCCGGGTGCGAGCGGACGAAGCGATCCGGGAGCAGCGCACGAAGGTCCAGGCGGCGATCGGCGCGGAGCGCTCCCGGATGGCCCGGGAGTTGCACGACGTGGCCGCGCACCACCTCTCCGGCATGGTCGTGCAGGCGGCGGCGGTCGAACGGCTGATCGACCGGGACCCGACGGCCGCGAAGGCCGGTGTGGCCTGGATCCGCAGTCAGGGCAAGGAGACCCTGGACAACCTGCGGCTGGTCGTCGGTGTGCTGCGCGGCAGGCCCGGGCACGAGGGCGGCGACGGTGCCGCCCCGGTTCCGGGGCTGAGCATGCTCGACGATCTCGTCCACACCGCGGGCAACCTCGCCGGTCCGGTGGAGTTCGTCCTGGAGGGCGAGCAGCGCGAGGTGTCGCCGATCGCCGACGTGGCGCTCTACCGGATCGCGCAGGAGTCGCTCAGCAACGCCCGCCAGCACGCCCCGGGCGCTGCGGCGCGGGTGGTGCTGCGCTTCGAGCCCCGCTCGGTGTCGCTGGAGGTGGTGAACGAACCCGCCGCGCCACGACGCGTACCGGCGGCACGGACCGGTGGCGTGGGCCTGGTGGGCATGCGCGAGCGCGCCCAGCTGATCGGGGCGACCTTCACCGCCGGTCCGACGGCGGCCGGTGGCTGGTCGGTCGCCGCGACACTCCCGACGAACGGTTCCGCCGCAACCCGGTCGAAGGAAGAGGCCTCAACATGATCAGAGTGATGCTCGTCGACGACCAGGCGGTCGTCCGCGCCGGCTTCCGCGTCATCCTGGAGCAGGCCGGCGAGATCGAGGTCGTGGCCGAGGCGTCGAACGGGTCCGCCGCCGTCGAGCTGGCCCGCCGGCTGCAACCGGACGTCATCTGCATGGACGTCCGGATGCCGCACGGCGACGGGCTCACCGCGACCCGCCAGATCGTCGCCGAGGCGACCGGTACGCCACCGGCGGTGCTGGTCGTGACGACCTTCGACCTCGACGAGTACGTCTTCGGCGCGTTGGAGTCCGGCGCCAGCGGGTTCATCCTCAAGGACTGTGAGCCCGAGGAGCTGATCGAGGCGATCCGTCGCCTCGCCAGCGGGTACGGGCTCGTCGACCAGGCCGTCACCCGTCGGGTGATCTCGGAGTTCGCCAGGCGTACGCCCGCTCCCCGCTCGGACGCGGCGGCAGCGCACCAGCTGACCGCGCGGGAGACCGAGATCGTGGAGTTGCTCGCACAGGGCCTGTCGAACGTCGAGATCGCCGAGCAGCTCTTCATCGAGACCAGCACTGTCAAGTCGCACCTCGGGCGCGCCATGGCCAAGATCGGCGCGCGGGATCGGCTACAGACCGTCGTCTGGGCGTACCAGAACGGGGTGGTCCAGCGGTGACAGCGACCCTGGTCCCCTGCCCGGCGGCAGTGGGTCCTCCCTGGGTCGAGAGTGGACGTTGCCGGAGTACGATCCCGGGCGTACCGCTGTGGTGACCTCCAGCTGACGACCCCTCGATAGGAGCCAGGCATGGCCGGTCCGGACCCCGAACTCGCCGCGAAGCTTCAGCCCGACGTGCCGCACGCGGCACGGATCTGGAACTACTGGATGGGCGGCAAGGACAACTTCCAGTCCGACCGGGCGGCCGGCGACGCTGTCGCCGAGGTCTACCCGGAGATCGTCCTCATGGCACAGCAGTCCCGTGTGTTCCTGGTGCGGGCGGTGCGTTACCTCGCGGCCGAGGCGGGCATCCGGCAGTTCCTGGACATCGGCACCGGCCTACCCAGCATGCAGAACACGCACGCGGTCGCCCAGGGCATCGCGCCCGACTCCCGCATCGTCTACGTGGACAACGACCCGATGGTGCTGGTGCACGCTCGGGCGCTGCTGGCCAGCACGACGTCGGAGGGTGTCACCACCTACGTCCCGGCCGACTACCACGACCCCGAGAAGATCCTCGCCGAGGCGGCGCAGACGCTCGACTTCAGCCAGCCCATCGCCGTGATGTACATGGGCGTCATGGGCTACGAGCCCGACCTGGACGTGGTGCGCTCGATCGTCGGGCGCACCATGGACGCGGCGCCGTCCGGCTCCCACCTGGTGCTCTGGGACGGCACCAACACCAGCCCGGCGGTGGTCTCGGGTGCCGAGCGGCTGGCGCAGAGCGGCGGAGTTCCGTACATCCTGCGCAGCCCGGAGGACCTCGCGAGCTGCTTCGACGGGCTGGTGATGGTGGAGCCGGGCCTGGTGCCGATCCCGCTGTGGCGACCGGACGAGGCTGACGCCGTCGGGATCGACGCCTACGGCGCGGTGGCCCGCAAGCCCTGACCGACACGACGTCCGCCCCGCTCCCGCCGTCGCGCCGGAAGCGGGGCGGACGTCGTTCACCGGGCGCAGCTCATGGTCAGCCCGTCGGGAACCGCACTGGCCGTCACGAGCATCCCGAACGTCGTCGCCCCGTCCAGCGCCAGCGTCCCGTTGTAGGACGCGTTGCGGACCGACACGTCGACGCCGGTGGTCTCGACCACTCCACCCCAGACGGTCTGGACCCGCTCGTCACCGGACCACCGCCAGGAGACGTGCCAGCGGTCCAAGGGTTGCGTCCCGGTGTTGCGGACCGTGACCGTGGCGACGAAACCGTTGCCCCAGCGGGCGTCGATCGTGGCCGTCGCCCGGCACGAGGCCAGCGGGGCGGTCCGCGCCGACCCGATCATGTACGGGTCGCGCTTGCCGTCAGGGTCGCTGAACCGGTACCAGTACTCCGTGTCGGGCGTCAGACCCCCGATGGTCACCGTGCCGAAGCGCTCCGGCCCGGAAACGGCCTCGGCCACCGGCGTCCGCCACTGTTGGGCGTCCTCGCGGCTGGCGAAGAGGCTGACGGTCATCGGCGGGTCGTAGCCGCAGGGCGGCCGGAAAAAGATCGAGTAGGAGATCGTCACGCTCGTGGTGGTGACCCCGGCGACGCTCCCGGTGATCGGCAGAGCCGGCGGGCAGGCAATGGTCGGCGACGGCGACGGCGTGGCCGACAGGGCGGGGGTGGGCGTCGCGTCGGTGCCGCTGGTCGTCCCGGTCCAGGCGCCCAGCGCCATGGTGGTGACTGCGAGGAACATGCGAAGCATCGGAACCTCCGTGGTCAGCGGGCACCGATGACCACGGTGGTAGCCGGTGCGCGCTCGGGATTCCGGTCATCGACGAGGCTGCCCGGCACGGGTGACATGGTCACCTCGCGCGCCCCGTGGACCGGAGGAGATCTGGTGCGCGCTGGCTCCCCGAGCACGACCGAACCACAGCATGGCAGTCGACAGGAATCGATACAAGGCGATCCCGAAGCCGTCGAGCATCGTCTGCTTTCTCGTCGCCGAAGGGACATCCGCCGGGCGCTCGCCCCGAGAATGATCCATCATGATCTATTCATTCGGACACGGGAGCACACCATGCTCGACGCAAGCAGCACGAACCGGCGACCCCGGGGAGTGAGGTTCCTGATCGCGGTGATGCTGACGGCCGCCGCGCTGGCCGCGCCCAGCCCCGCCGACGCCGCCGTCAGCCGGGCCGAACTTGCCCTCCGCTGGGCGCCCATCCACTACCAGGACGTCGACGCCACCGGCAGCCACGCCCTCAGCGGGCAGTCGGACTACGTCACCCGGGTCGATTTCGACGGCGACCTGGACGGGCGCAACAACTGGGACCGGGCCGGCCAGGCAGGCGCCGCACTCGCCGCGCACGTGTACTACTCCGTCGTGGAGACGAGCACCCACTGGTACATCACGTACTTTTTCTTCCACCCCCGCGACTGGACCGACCACCCGTTCTTCGAGACCGAGCACGAGAACGACGGCGAGGGCGCGCTGTTCGCGATCGAACGCGACGGCTCCACGTACGGCGTTCTCCGTTCGGCTGTCACCGTCGCGCACAGTGACTTCTTCTCCTACACGCCGACCGGCAGCACCTGGACAAGCGGCGGGGAGAGCATCGACGGCACCCTGAGGTTCCAGGCGTCACCACACGACACGTTCCAGCACCCGGTGACGGCACAGGAGGCGCAGGGCCACGGCCTCAAGGCGCACCCGCAGTACGACATCAACGGCGACGGCCTGGTCTATTACCCGTCGACCAGCGCCGAGACGCCGAGCAACGGCAACGACCGCGACGTGCGGTATCAACTGATCGACATCTTCGCCACCGGCGGCCTGTGGGCGCAGCGGTCCAACGCGAGCCTCTTCGCCAGCCTCGGCACGTTCGCCGGTGACACGTCCGGCGACTGCGGCGTCGGCACCTGGAGTTGTTCGGCCAACTCGGCCAACGCGCCCTGGGGCTGGGACGACGGCAACGACGCCCCCGCGCGTGGCGAGATCGCCAGCGACCCGGCGAAGCTGGCGGCCGCGTACTTCACGGTGCCGAGCGGCCTGGCACGCGCCTACAGCTACAACCCGTACGCCGGCGCGGCGGCAGCGCTCGCCGAGGCAGCGAGGACGGCTCCGCCGACCGTCGACTGACGCCGTCGTCTCCCCGGGGTCGGACCGTCCTGGTCCGTCACCGGGGAGACGGATCGACCCGCACCCGATCACTCTCCCGGTCGGAGAGGAAGGACGCCAATTCCTGCCCCTGCTCGGCCACGGCATCCCGCTCCGTCCGGGAGAGGCCGCCGAGCGGTCTCACGACAACCGTCCCCGAATCGACGGTCCAGGTCGCCGCGACCCGGCCGTCGACGAGCACCACGCGCTCACCGGCCACCGAGAGGTTACGGTGCGCGTCGTCGATGATCCGGCTGCGGTCGTCGTAGCCGAGGATCGCGTTGTCGAACGCCGGCAGGAACCGCACCGGGGCGGGGGTGTCAGGGTCGGGGCGCGGCGCGTCGGGAAGGTCTATGAGCTTCCGGCCACGCTCGTCGCGAAAGGTCACCAACTCGTCCCGCATGGCCGTCACCACTGCCGGCAGCCCGGCGAGACCGCACCAGGCGCGCAGGTCGGCCGTGGCCGCCGGGCCGAACGCGGCCAGGTAACGGCGTACGAGCAGCCGGCCGACCTCATCGACCCCGGTCGCGGTCGGCGGGTCGATCTCCCGGCCGAGCCAGGCGGAGAGCAGGACGTATCGCGCGCCTCCCTTCGCCCGCCACACCCCGCGCGGCGGGACCTGCGTCATCGGTAGCAGCGCGACAGCGATCTCGCCCAGCACGCGCAGCCCCGGCGTCGGCCACCGCTCGACGAGCGCCCGCCCGATGTCGGGCATCGAGCGGGGCTCACCGTCGGCCACCACGGCAAGCGCGGCAGCGGCGAGGTCGTCGAGGTCCACCCCGTCGAGTTCGCCGCGGTAGACCCCGAGCACGCGTTGCCGCAGCATGGCGTCGTGACGGGTGCGCCAGGCCACGATGTCGCCGGCGACGAGCAGGTGGACGGTGCGGCGCATGAGGTGGGTACGCACCACGTGTCGCTGGGTCAGCAGGTCGGAGAGCACGGTCGGGTCGAACGCGCGCAGCCGTGACCACAGCCCGATGAACGGCTCCTGCGGCTCCTGGGCCTGCAGGCCGCCGAGGTGGGCGACGGCGTCGAGCGCCGGCAGGTCGGCGCGGTCGAGCAGCAGCTGCCGGGCGAGCGTCGCACGGTTGAGCGCCCGCGTGTCGAGAACGGTCATCGGGTCCCTTCGGTCGACCTCATTGTCCGGCCGGGGGCCGACAGTCTGGTTGCCCGGCAGGGGAGGCTGCGGACGTGAACCGCCCACACCGTCTTGATCAACTGCCGGAGCGGCCGGATCGGGTCGGCGCGTCCCCGGGGTGCCAAAAAGTTTTGTGGACTTCCTACAACTGAGGGACGGTGGGTTCGGTGGTTGCGCCATAGCGCTGGCCGCCGCCACGCGGAAAGGTGGATCACTGCTGGGAGCCGTCGTCTCCCGGCGCGCAGGTCGAGGTCTAGCTAAGGGGTTCTTCGGGTGTTCAACCGTGTCGCCATCGTCAACCGTGGTGAAGCCGCCATGCGGCTCATCCACGCGGTCCGCGAGCTGGCCGCGGAGACCGGCATCCAGCTCGAAACCGTGGCTCTTTACACCGATGTCGACCGCAACGCCACGTTCGTCCGCGAAGCGGACATCGCCTACGATCTCGGCCCGGCCTCCGCCCGCCCGTACCTCAACCTGGCGGTGCTGGAGCGCGCCCTGACCGAGACCGGGGCCGACGCCGCGTGGGTCGGCTGGGGCTTCGTCGCCGAGGATCCGGCGTTCGCCGAGCTGTGCGAGAAGATCGGCGTCACCTTCGTCGGGCCGAGCGCGGACGCCATGCGCCAACTGGGCGACAAGATCGGCTCGAAGCTGATCGCCGAGAAGGTCGGCGTGCCGGTCGCGCCGTGGAGCCGCGGCGCCGTCGAGACCCTCGCCGCCGCCCAGGCCTCGGCGGCCGAGGTCGGCTACCCGCTGATGCTGAAGGCGACCGCTGGCGGCGGCGGGCGCGGCATCCGCGTGATCAGGAACGAGGCCGAGCTGGTCGACGCGTACGAGCGCACCAGCCAGGAGGCGGCACGGGCGTTCGGCAGCGGCATCGTGTTCCTGGAGCGCCTGGTCACCGGGGCTCGGCACGTCGAGGTCCAGGTGATCGCCGACGGGCAGGGCACCGCGTGGGCGCTCGGCGTCCGCGACTGCTCGGTGCAACGACGCAACCAGAAGGTCATCGAGGAGTCGGCGTCGCCGGTGCTCGACCCCGCGCAGGCCGCCGAGCTGAAGACGTCGGCCGAGCGGCTGGCAGTGGCTGTCGGTTACCGAGGCGCGGCGACCGTCGAGTTCCTCTACCACCCCGGGGATCGGTTGTTCGCGTTCCTCGAGGTCAACACCCGTCTCCAGGTCGAGCACCCGATCACCGAGCTGACCACCGGGTTCGACCTGGTCAAGGCGCAGCTGCACGTCGCCTCAGGCGGGCGACTCGAAGGTGCGCCGCCGGCCGAGCGCGGGCACGCCATCGAGGCGCGGCTCAACGCCGAGGACCCCGACCGCGACTTCGCCCCGTCCCCCGGCCGCATCGCTCGGCTGGACCTGCCCAGCGGCCCCGGCATCCGGGTGGACACCGGTGTCAGCGAGGGTGACACCATCCCGGCCGACTTCGACTCGATGATCGCGAAGATCATCGCGTACGGCCGTGACCGCGACGAGGCCCTCGGCAGGCTGCGCCGGGCGATGGCGAACACCACGGTGATCATCGAAGGTGGGGCCACGAACAAGAGCTTCGTGCTCGACCTGCTCGACCAGCCCGAGGTGATCGACGCCAGCGCGGACACCGGCTGGATCGACCGCGTCCGCGGCGAGGGCCGCCTCGTCACGCACCGCCACTCCGCCGTCGCCCTGGCCGCCGCCGCCATCGAGGCGTACGAGGAGGAGGAGCGCGTCGAGCGACAGCGACTGCTGTCGACGGCGGCCGGCGGGCGCCCGCAGGTGCAGCACGCCAGTGGCCGACCGTTGGACCTCAAGCTGCGCGGTGTCGGCTACCGCACCCGCGTGGCGCGGGTCGGCGCGCACCGGTTCCGGGTCGGCATCGAGACCGGCCCCGTCGTGCGCACCGCCGACGTCGAGCTCGACCGCTTCGACCGGCACACCGGTCAGATCGTCGTCAACGGCATCCGCTACCGCCTGCTCACCGGCACGTACGGGCCGACCCACCTGGTCGAGGTGGACGGCGTGACGCACCGGGTCAGCCGGGACGAGGGTGGCGTCCTGCGCTCCCCGATGCCCGCGCTGGTCGTCGCCACGCCGCTGGAGGTCGGCGCGGAGGTCGAGGCTGGCGCGCCGGTGCTGGTGCTGGAAGCGATGAAGATGGAGACGGTGCTGCGGGCGCCGTTCAAGGCGCGGCTCAAGGAGTGCGCCGTGTCGGTGGGCAGCCAGGTGGAGGCCGGTGCGCCGCTGCTGCGCCTGGAGCCGCTCGCGGACGACGCCGAGGAGACCGCTGACGACCCGAGCACCGAGACCGTCGAACTGGACCTGCCCACCTCCGCCGCGGACATCCCGGCGTACGAGCGCAGCAGGCGCGGCCAGGAGGACCTGAGAGGTCTGCTGCTCGGCTTCGACGTCGACCCGCACGACGACCGCCGGGTGCTCGACGATTACCTCACCGCGCGGCGGGCGGCCACCGAAGCAGGTCAGCGGCCCCTGGCCGCCGAACTCGACCTCATCGAGGTGTTCGCCGATCTCGCCGAACTGAGCCGCAACCGGCCGACGGGCGAGGACGGCGGTGCCGCGCACGTGCACAGCGCCCGGGAGTACTTCCACACCTACCTGCAGAGCCTCGACGTCGAGCGGGCCGGGCTGCCGGACGCCTTCCAGACCAGGCTCGGCAAGGCGCTCGGCCGGTACGGCGTCACCGACCTGGACCGCACCCCCGCCCTCGAAGCCGCTGTCTTCCGGATCTTCCTCGCCCAGCAGCGCGCCTCCGCGGACGCGCAGGTCATCACGGCGCTGCTGCGCGCGTGGCTGCGGGAGACCCCGCCGGACGAGACGCTGCGCGAACCGGCCGGCCTCGCGCTGGAGCGGCTGATCGCCGCGACGCAGGTCCGCTTCCCCGTGGTCGCGGACCTCGCCCGCGGCGTGGTGTTCGCCTGGTTCGCCCAGCCGCTGCTGCGCCGCAACCGCGCCCGCGTCTACGCCGAGGTCCGTGGGCACCTGCGGCACCTCGACGCGCACCCGGACGCGCCGGACCGCGCCGAGCGGATCGCCGAGATGGTGCGCAGCACCGAGCCGCTGGTCCGGCTGCTCGGCCAGCGGCTCGTCCGCGACCACCTCGACAACGCGGTCATGTTGGAGGTGCTGACCCGGCGGTACTACGGCAACCGGTCGCTCACCAGCGTGCTCACCCGCGAGGTCGCGGGCTGCACGTTCGTGGTCGCCGAGCGCGCCGACTCGAGCGTGGTCTCCGCCGCGGTCAGCTTCGACGCGCTGGGCAGCGCCCTGCGTGGGCTGGCCGAGCTGGCCACCGGCGAGGACGCCGTGGACGCCGACATCTACCTCGGCTGGGAGAACCAGCCGGAGGACTTCGACGCGATGGCGGCCGCGCTGGCCGAGGTCATCGCCGCGCACCCGCTGCCGCCCCAGGTCCGTCGGGTCACCACCACCGTCGCGGGTCGCGGCGGGGCGGTGATGCACCACCACTTCACCTTCCGCCCGTCCGGCGCCCAGTTGACCGAGGACCGGCTGATCCGTGGGCTGCACCCGTACATCGCCCAGCGGATGCAGCTGGAGCGGCTGCACAAGTTCGACCTGACCCGGCTGCCGTCGTCGGACGAGGAGGTCTACCTCTTCCAGTGCGTGGCCCGGGAGAACCGCGCCGACGAGCGCCTCGTCGCGTTCGCGCAGGTGCGTGACCTGACCGAGCTTCGCGAGCAGGACGGCCGCCTGGTCGCGCTGCCGACGACCGAGGACGCCATCGCCGCCTGCCTCGACTCGATCCGCCGCGCCCAGTCGCGGCGGCCGTCGAAGACGCGCTTCAACATCAACCGCATCGTGGTCTACGTGTGGCCGCCGAGCGAGCTGACCCGCGAGGAGATGGAGATGATCGCCGGGCGGGTCCGCCCGACGACCGCGGGCGCCGGCCTGGAGGAGATCCTGTTCATCGCGCGCCAGCGCGACCGCCGGACCGGCGAGCTGACGAAGATCGCAGTACGGATCTCGTTCGACGCCGCGGGCGGTGCCGAACTGGCCGTCGGGGAGCCGCCGGTCGAGCCGATCGAGCCACTCGACGAGTACCGGCTCAAGGTGCTGCGGGCCAGCAGCCGCAACACCGTGTACCCGTACGAGCTGACCGGCCGGCTCGGCGACTTCGTCGAGCACGACCTCGACGACGACCACGTGTTGGTGCCGGTGGACCGGGCGAAGGGACGCAACAGCGCCGCCATCGTCGCCGGAGTGGTCACCACGCCGACCGAGCGCTACCCCCAGGGCGTCACCCGGGTGGTGCTGCTCGGCGACCCGACGAAGTCGCTGGGCGCCCTGTCCGAGCCGGAGTGCCGGCGCGTGATCGCCGCACTGGACCTGGCCGAGCGGATGCAGGTGCCGCTGGAGTGGTGGGCGCTGTCCGCCGGGGCCCGGATCTCGATGACCTCCGGTACGGAGAACATGGACTGGGTGGCCGCCGCGCTCAAGCGGATCGTCGAGTTCACCCAGGCCGGCGGTGAGATCAACATCGTGGTCGCGGGCATCAACGTCGGCGCGCAGCCGTACTGGAACGCCGAGGCGACGATGCTCATGCACACCAAGGGCATCCTGGTGATGACGCCCGACTCGGCAATGGTGCTCACCGGCAAGCAGTCGCTCGACTTCTCCGGTGGTGTGTCTGCCGAGGACAACTTCGGCATCGGCGGCTACGACCGGGTGATGGGGCCGAACGGGCAGGCGCAGTACTGGGCGCCGAACCTGACGGCCGCACGGGACGTGGTGATGGCGCACTACGACCACACGTACGTCGCGCCCGGCGAGGACGCGCCCCGGCGGGCGGTCACCACCGACCCGGCCGACCGCGACATCTCCGACTTCCCGCACGACGTGGCGGGCAGCGCCTTCGCCACCGTCGGGGAGATCTTCTCCGTCGAGTCCAACCCGGACCGCAAGAAGCCGTTCGACATCCGTACGGTGATGCGGGCCCTCTCCGACCAGGACCACCCGGTGCTGGAGCGCTGGGCCGGCATGGCGGACGCGGACACCGCTGTCGTGCAGGACGTCCACCTCGGTGGCATCCCGGTCTGCCTGCTCGGCATCGAGTCCCGGTCGGTGCCCCGGCACGGCTTCCCGCCCACCGACGGTCCGGACACCTACACGGCGGGCACGCTGTTCCCCCGCTCGTCGAAGAAGGCCGCGCGGGCGATCAACGCGGCCAGCGGCAACCGGCCGCTCGTCGTGCTGGCGAACCTGTCCGGCTTCGACGGCTCCCCGGAGTCGATGCGCAAGCTGCAACTGGAGTACGGCGCCGAGATCGGCCGGGCGATCGTGAACTTCCGGGGGCCCATCGTCTTCTGCGTGATCTCGCGCTACCACGGCGGTGCGTTCGTGGTGTTCTCGAAGGCGCTGAACCCGAACATGATAGTGCTGGCGCTGGAGGGCTCGTTCGCCTCGGTGCTCGGTGGCGCACCCGCCGCCGCGGTGGTGTTCTCCGCCGACGTCAACGCCCGTACGGCGGCCGACCCGAGGGTGCGGGACCTGGAGGCCCGCACCGCCGCCTCGGCCGGCACCGAACGCGCCGCGCTGACCGCGGAACTCGACGAGCTGCGCTCGTCGGTGCGCGCGGAGAAACTCAGCGAGGTGGCCGCGGAGTTCGACCGGGTGCACAACATCCACCGGGCCGTCGAGGTCGGCTCGGTGGACGCCGTCGTCCGCGCCGCCGAGCTGCGTCCGCGCATCATCGAGACCATCGAGGCCCGCCTGGGGTAGAACGGCCGGAACCCCCGCACCACGTCAGCACCACCGGTCGTCGACCGGTGGTGCTGACCGTATGGGGGTGAGGTGCTTGGCGGCCTAGCTGAGCGCCGCGTTCAGCGCGACGGCGACGGCGAGCCAGACGATGACCGTGCCGATACCGACGCCGACCATGGCGAGCGCCTTGACGGCGGTTGTCATCCGGGTGTGGGCGAGCGTCAGGTTCGCCCAGACGCCCAACGCACCGACCAGCGCGCCCAGGATGCCACCGACGGTGAACAGCAGGATCGGCAGCAGAACCAGGATGCGCAGAAAGATCGGCATGGGAGGCCCGGTCCGGTGCTGCACACCGTTGACCTCCACGGTCGGGTAAGGGTCGGCGAGAACGTTGCGTACCGTGGCCTGGACGACACCACCGTCCACTGCCGGCAACGCGTAGCGTCTACCCGTCCTGGGGGCCGGCACTCCGCCGACGGTGACGGCAGGGTGGCCGAAGAATGCCTTGGTGGCGATGACGATCGGGCCAGCTACGCCGGCGACGTTGAGCGGTTCGGTGTTCACCGGCGTGATCTTAGGAAGCGCGGCCCCCCTCGTCCATCCCGTTGATCATGCGGGGCCGGTCCCCACGTCAGGTGGCGTCGCCCAGCAGTCGGTGGAGGATGTGACGACGTCGTCCGGTGTGAGTTCCACGGCGTTCTCACCGACGCTGTCAGGATCGCCGCACGGCGACTGTGGGATCCACCCTCAGCCGGTCCGTCGCCCGTGGCTCGGGTCGATGTCGGCCTGCCAGGCGGCGACGAGATCCTCGCGCGCCCGGGCGACCCGGGAACGGATCGTGCCGACGGGGCACTGGCAGACGTCCGCCGCCTCGACGTAGGACAGGCCGAGCACCTGGGTCGCGACGAACGCCTCGCGGCGCTCCGGGGTCAGTCCGGCGATCAACTGGTGCAGGGTCACGCCCTCGTCGGCACCGGCGGTGATCGCGCCGGCGGCCTCGGCCGCCGCCTGCCAGTCTGGCACCGACGCCATCCTCGGCCGGGCCACCGCCGTCCGGACGTGGTCCACGGCAACGCGCCGGGCGATGGTGAACACCCAGGTACGGGCCGACGAGCGACCGGCGAAGCCGGGCAGGTTGCGAATCGCCCGTAGGAACGTCTCCTGGGTCAGGTCGTCGGCCTCTCCCGGCCCGGCCAGGTGCGAAAGGAACCGCCAGACCTGGTCCTGTAGGGCCCGGATGAACGCCGTGGCGGCCTGCCGGTCACCCTGGCCCGCCTCCCGTGCCCACCGGGTCACCTGGTCGTCGTCAGCGACGCCGTTCCGCACAGACCACCGTCCTGTGTGCCACGGGCGCTCCTTCATGCCGAGAGGCCGTCGTCGGAACGCCGCCGGTCGGCCGCGCACTCTGGTGGTCGCCGGCCGGTCCGGAAAAGTTCCCGAGGTTCCCACGTTCGACTGATCTCGCGGATGTCCGAGGTGACGGGAACCGGGGCCGCTCAGCTCCAGACGGGCTGGTCCGCGCTCTCGCGTTCTCTCGGGACCACGGGGTCGGGCATGCTCCACGAGCGCCACAGCTGGCTGTACCCGCCCTTGGCCCTGAGCAGTTCGGCGTGCGTGCCGTGCTCGGCGACGCGCCCCTGGTCGAGGACGACGATGCGGTCCGCGGTGGCCGCCTGGCTGAGTCGGTGGGCGACGATCAGCGTGGTACGGCCCTCGGTGGCCGCCACGGCGGCGCGGTCGAGGTCGCGCGCGCCCGCGCTGCCCGCCTCGGCGGTGGCCTCGTCGAGGATCGCGACGGCCGGATCGGCGAGGATGAGGCGGGCCAGCGCGAGCTGCTGGGCCTGGGCCGAGGTGAGCTGCCGCCCACCCTCCCCCACCGCGGTGGCGAGGCCCTCCGGCAGGGTCCGCACCCACTCGGTGGCGCCGACGAGGTCGAGGGCGGCGGCGATCTCGGCGTCGGTGGCGTCCGGGTCGGCGAGGCGCAGGTCGTCGGCGAGCGGCCCGGCGAAGACGTGCACCTCCTGGCTGATCAGGGCGATCTCGCGACGGAGGCGGTGCTCGTCGAGCTGTGTCAGCGGCACGCCGCGCAGGGTCACCGCGCCGTCGGTGGGCGCGATGATGCCGGCGATGATGCCGGCGAGGGTGCTCTTGCCCGCGCCGCTCGCGCCGACCAGGGCGACGCGCTCCCCGGGGGCGAGACGCAGGCGGATGTCCCGCAGCACCACCGGCCCGTCGTCGTAGCGGTGCTGCCCGACGGTCACCTCCAGTGCCGCCGGTACGCCCCGATCGTGGCGGTTGGGCTCGGTGCCGGCGGGGGTCGCGGTGTCCGGCAGGGTGGTGACCCCGACGAGTCGGGCCAGGCTGGCCCCGGCCTGCAACACCGAGTCCGACTCGAACAGCAGCAGGCCGATGGGGTTGAAGAGGCGGTGGAAGTAGAGGGCGGCAGTGGTGGCGGCGCCGATGGTGGCCAGGTCACCGCGTACCAGCAGGAAGCCGGCGAGCAGCACGGCGGCGAGTCCCACGAACTCCGAGCGGTTGATGCGCAGGCCGAAGCGGGTGTAGAGACCGAAGATCTCCAGCGACAGGTCGCGGGCGACGCCGGAGCGCTCCGCGATCCGCGCGACGTGGGCGTCCTCCATCCGGTAGGCACGCACGGTGGCCGCCCCCCGCAGCGCCTCGGCCGTCGCCTGCGCGCGCTCGCCCGTCGCCACCCGCTCGCGGGCGTAGTACGGCACCGACCGCTTGAGGTACCAGCGCAGCGCCACCGCGTACGCCGGGGCCGCGGCCAAGCCGGCGATGCCGAGCCGCCAGTCGAGGGCGAAGAGCCCCGCCGCGGTCAGCACGACGGACAGCAGCGCGCCGAGGAAGGCGGGGCCGCTGGTGGCGATCACATTCGTCACCACTGCCACGTCGTCGCCGGCACGGGCCACCAGGTCCCCGGTCCCGGCTCGCTCCAGGGTGGCCGACGGCAGGTGCAGGGCGCGGTCGAGGACCCGCTCCCGGAGTCGGGCCAGCACGGTCTCGCCGAGGCGCGCGGCGACCGCCGCTCCGGCCGCGGTGAGGAGCCCCGCGATCACGGCGGCGCCCGCGATCACGGCGGCCCAGGCGATCACCCGGGGCGTGTCGGTCCCGGCGATGACGTCGTCGACGAGGCGCCCGAGGACCCAGGGGGCGACCAGCCCGGTCGCGGCGGCGACGACCAGCAACGTGCCGGCGACGGCGCTGAGCCCCGGCAGGAGCGCCAGCTCGGTACGGAGAGCGACCCAGGTCTGCCGGCCGGTGGCCGTCGGCAGCAGGTGCCGGGTGATCGGCTCGGACGTCATCGCAGGGTTTCCTCCCGGTAGCGGGCGTCGCTGGCGAGCAACCGCTCGTGCGGACCCTCGACGACGACCCGTCCCCGGTCGATCACCGCGACCCGATCGGTGATCCGCAGCAGCGCCGGGCTGGTGGTGATCAACACCGTGCCGCGGTTTCCCGCCCCGCGCGCCCCGGCCAACCTGGTGGCGAGCAACCCCTCGGTCACCGCGTCGACCGCCGTGGTGGGGTTGTGCAGCACCAGCACCGGCGGATCGGCGACGAGCGCCCTCGCGAGCCCGATCCGCTGCCGCTGCCCACCGGAGAGGTTCGCTCCGCGTTCGGTGAGCAGGCGGTCGAATCCGTGTGGGTGCGCGGCGAGCACGTCCTCGGCTGCGGCAGCCCGCACGGCGGCACGCAGCACCTCGTCGTCGACGGAGGCGCCGGCGCTGAGATTGGCGCGCAGGGTCCCCTCGAACAGGGCCACGTCATGCTGCTCGACCAGGACCACGGTGCGCGCGGCGTCGATGTGCAGATCGTCGGCGGGCACGTCGTCGACGCGGATCGTCCCCCGGTGGTCCGCGCGGGGCACCCGACCGGCCAGCAGCGCGACCAGCGCCTCAGCCTCGCTCGGGTCGTAGGCGAGCACGCCCAGGATCTCACCGGCGTGGACGCGCAGGCTGACGTCGTCGAGGCCCGCGTACGAGACCCCGTCGAGGGTGAGCCGGGAGGGGCTCGGGGCGGGCGGCCCGGCGTCGCCCGGCTGGACGGCCGGCGCGGCGCCGAGGACCCGGGCAACCCGCCCCGCGGAGGCTCGGGCCATGGCGAACAGCTGGACGCAGTACCCGAGCGTCTGCACCGGCTCGGCGATGAACTGGGCCAGCCCGACCACGGCGACGAGCTCGCCGATGGTGAGCCGGCCCTGTAGTGCGAGCCAACCGGCGAATCCGGCGACCGTGGCGAGGAAGAGGCCGTTGACAGTGGTGGTGAGCCCGAGGTGCAGACCCTTGGTGGTGGCGGCGCGGAGGGTGACGTCGAGCGCGTGACGGCTGGCTCCCGCGTACCGCCGGGCGGCGTGGTCCTGTGCGCCGATGCCGCGCAGCACGCGCAGGCCGCTGACGAGGTCGACGGCGAGGGCGGTCGTGGCGGCGAGCGCCTCCTGCTGCGACGTGCTGCGCCGGGTGAGCAGCGGCGCCATCCGCTGGAGGGCGAAGACGAGCAGGGGTACGCCGATGAGCACCCCGAGGCCGAGAGGAATGTCGACGACGAGCAGCGCGACGGCCGCGACCACGATGGCGGTGAGCGCCGCGGCGGTGAGTCCCGCGACCCGCACGACGAGCGCGGACAGCTCGGCGTCGGAGGCCGTCACGGAGAGCAGTTCACCGTCGCGCATGCCGGACCGGCGTCCACGCGGATCGAGGGCGCTGCGGACGATCTCGACCCGGGTGGCGTGCGCCTCGTGTTCGACGGCGGCGAACGCCAGTCGTGCGCCGGCCCGGTAGGCGAAGGCGAGCACTGTGAACAGGGCGGCCAGGCCGGCCAGCGAGAGCAGCAGTGCCCGGACGTCCCCGGTGGCCACCGCACGGTCGATGACCACGCCGATGGCCACCGGGACGAGGGCTTCGGTGGCCTGGTGGGTGCAGAGCAGCGCGATGCCGCCGGCCACCCGGGCGCGCTGTCGACGCAGCGCGCGACGGAGCACCACGCCACCGGTGGTCTCGGCGACTGTCATGCTCGGATCGATGAGGGCACGGCGACGGACTCCACTTATGATTAGGGCAGGCTAACCTAACATGCCCCCGACGTGGGATTTGACCCGCGGTCCCGGTAATCCCCCGACGGCACCGCAGCCGGCAGACCGAGACCCTTGACGGCCGCCGCGACCAGCGCCTCCGGGGCCAGCGAGACATCGAGTACGAGCACCGACTCGTCCGGCTCGGCCGGTTCCAGCGTGGCGAGCTGCGACTCCAGCAGACTGGCCGGCATGTAATGCCCCTCGCGCCGGGCCAATCGGGCTCGGATGACCTCCACCGGCCCGTCCAGGTGCACGAAGTCCACCCGGAGCGGGCCCTGACGGAGCACGTCCCGGTACGACCGCTTCAACGCCGAGCAGGCCAGCACCGTCGAGTGGCCCTCGGCGCCGCGATCGGTGATCCACCCGGCGATGTCCCGCAGCCAGGGCCACCGGGTGGTGTCGTCCAGCGGTACGCCGGAGCGCATCCGCGCCACGTTCTGCGGGGAGTGGAACTCGTCCGCCTCGGCGAATGTCAGCCCCGTCGCCGCGCCGATCCCACGCGCCACAGTGGTCTTGCCGGCCCCGGAGACGCCCATCACCACGACATGCCGGGTGGGCCGGGCGCCGCGCCGCTCACCAGTCATGGACCGTGCCGTCCTTGAGCCGGTTGAACGGCAGGTACGCCGGCTCGTACGGGAACCGTGCCGCCGCCTCCTCGTCGAGCTCCACCCCGAGCCCCGGTTGGTCGCCCGGGTGCAGGTAGCCGTCGGTGAAGGTGAACGACTGCCGGAACACCTCGTTGGCCAGCGGGGTGTGCTTCATGTACTCCTGGATCCCGAAGTTGTGGACCGCCAGGTCCAGGTGCAGGGCCGCGGCCATGCCCACCGGGGAGATGTCGGTGGGTCCGTGGATGCCGGACTTGATCTGGTACTGGGCGGCGAAGTCGAGCAGCTTGCGCATGGCGGTGATGCCGCCGGTGTGGGTGACCGCCGACCGGACGTAGTCGATCAACTGCTCCCGGATCAGGGTCTGGTAGTCCCAGACCGTGTTGAAGACCTCACCAATGGCCAGCGGGGTGGTGGTGTGCTGGCGGACCAGCCGCAGCGCCTCCTGGTTCTCGGCCGGGGTGCAGTCCTCCAGCCAGAACAGGTCGTACGGTTCGAGGGCCTTGCCGAGCTTGGCGGCCTGGATCGGGGTCATCCGGTGGTGACCGTCGTGCAGCAGCGGCAACTCCGGGCCGAACTCGCCGCGCACCGCCTCGAAGACCGACGGCAGGTGGCGCAGGTACGCGCGGGTGTCCCAGTCCTCCTCGGCGGGCAGCGGGGTGCGCTGCGCGGGCTCGTAGTCGTAGCGCTGGCCGGTGGAACTGGGTTGTGCGGCCACGCCGTAGACCGCGTTGATCCCCGGCACCGAGGTCTGCACCCGGATCGACCGGAAGCCCTCGTCGAGGTGGCGACGGATCGAGTCGAACAGCTCGGGGATGTCCCGCCCCGACGCGTGCCCGTACGCCATGATGCCGGTGCGGGACGCGCCGCCCAGCAGTTGGTACAGCGGCATGCCCGCGGCCTTGGCCTTGATGTCCCAGAGCGCGACGTCCACCGCGGCGATGGCCGCCATGGTGACCGGGCCCCGCCGCCAGTACGCCGAGCGGTAGAGGAACTGCCAGGTGTCCTCGATCCGGTGCGGGTCCCGTCCCATCAGCAGCGGGGCGACGTGGTCGCGCAGGTAGGAGGCGACGGAGAGTTCGCGGCCGTTGAGCGTGGCGTCGCCCAGACCGGTGATGCCCTCATCAGTGGTGATCTTGAGGGTGACGAAGTTCCGGTCGGGGCTGGTCACGATGATGTCCGCTGCGACGATCTTCACGGGGTGCCTTTCGTTCTTGCCGGTCGGGGTCTCACCACTCCGCGTAGGAGCCGTCGGGGTGCCGCCAGGTCGGGCTGCGCCAGGCGTGCCCGCGCTTGTCCGCGGTCCGCACGGCGTGTTCGTCGATCTCGATGCCGAGACCGGGCGCGGTCAACCGCTGCACGTACCCGTCGACGAAGGTCAGCGGGGTCTGGTCGAGGCAGTAGTCGAGCACCTCGGCGCCCTGGTTGTAGTGGATGCCGATGCTCTGTTCCTGGATCAGGAAGTTGGGTGTGGCGAAGCCGACCTGGAGGCAGGCGGCGAGGGCGATGGGCCCGAGCGGGCAGTGCGGGGCGATCTGCACGTCGTACAGCTCGGCCAACGTGCCGATCTTGCGAACCTCGGTGATGCCGCCGGCGTGCGCGAGGTCCGGCTGGGCCACGGCGATGCCGGCCTGCAACACGGGCAGGAACTCCTGCCGGCTGTAGAGCCGCTCCCCCGTCGAGATGGGGGTGGTGGTGCAGCGGACGACCTCACCGATGAGGTGCGAGTTCTCCGGCACCACCGGTTCTTCCAGGAAGAACGGCCGGTACGGCTCCAGCAGCGGGGCGACCCGCCGGACGTTGGCGAGTGTGAACCGGCCGTGGAAGTCGACAGCGACGTCGCGGTCGTCGCCGAGGACCTCGCGGGCGACGGCCACCCGCTGCACCACCGCGTCGAGGTCGGCGACCGAGGCGAGCGCGCCCATCCGCCCGGACGCGTTCATCTTCACCGCGGTCAGGCCCGCCTCGATCCGGGCGCTGATCTGGTCGCGGATCTCGGCGGGCTCGTCACCACCGATCCAGCCGTAGACCCGGATCCGATCCCGGACCGGCCCACCGAGGAGCTGGTGCACGGGAGCGCCGTAGTGCTTACCGGCGATGTCCCAGAGCGCCTGGTCCAGACCGGACACCGCGCTGGCCAGGATCGGGCCGCCCCGGTAGAAGGACCCCTTGGTCAGCACCTGCCAGTGGTCCTCGATGCGCAGGGCGTCCCGTCCCGTCAGCAGCTCGCTGAGTTGCTGGACGGCAGTGCGCACGGTCTCGGACCGACCCTCGCAGGTCGCCTCGCCCCAGCCGACGATGCCGGACTCAGTCTCGATCCGGACGAACAGCCAGCGGGGCGCGACCAGGAACGTCTCCACCTTCGCGATCGTCGTCATGTCGCGGTCAGCCCTTCGTGGCACCGGCGGTGAGGCCGGAGACGACGTACTTCTGCACGAACAGGGCGATCAGCATGATCGGCAGGGTGACCACTGTCGCGGCGGCCATCAGGCCGCCCCAGTCGATGCTGGCGTAGCCGACGAAGTCGAAGATCGCCACGGGCAGCGTCTTGGTGTCGGAGCCGGAGAGCACCAGGGCGAACATGAAGTTGTTCCAGGAGAAGATGAACGAGAGGATGCCGGCGGTCGCGACGCCGGGCACCGACAGCGGCAGGGTGATCCGCCGGAAGGCGCCGATGTGGGTCAGCCCGTCGACCAGCGCCGCCTCCTCCAGCTCGGTCGGCAGGCCGTCGAAGTAGCCCATCATGATGTAGACGATCAGCGGCAGCGACACGAACATGTGGCTCAGGATCAGCACGCTGAACCCGCCGACCAGCTTCAGGTTCGAGAAGACGTAGTACCAGGGCACCAGGAGCGAGACGCCCGGGATCACCCGGGCCATGAGCACGACGAGCGCCGACTTCTTCATGTTGAAGCGGCTCATCGAGTAGGCGGCGGGCACCCCCAGCAGAAGCGAGAGCGTGGTGGCCGCGAACGCCACCCAGAGGCTGTTGCCGATGAACTCGAGATAGTTGGCCTGCTGGAGGACGGTCTCGTAGTTCTTCAGGCTGGGCGAGAAGACGAACGCCTTGGCGGTGTCGTAGATGTCCACGTTGGTCTTGAACGACGCGGCGATCATCCAGAGCAGCGGCGCCATCAGTGCGAGCACCACGACGACGAGAGCCGAGTTGCGGAACACCCGGTACGGCTTGCTCGGCTTCATCGGCCCAGCCCCTTCTTGCGATAGGTGAGGGCCCACATCACCCCGATGATGATCAGGAAGAAGATGATGAGGACGGTCGAGGAGACGCCGTAGTCGTTGTAGTCGAAGCTGAGGCCGTACGCGTACACGTTGAGGGTCTCGACCTCGTGGAACGATCCGCCGCCGCGCCCCTTGGTGGCGTAGAGGATGTCGAACGTCTTCAACGCGTCGATGCCACGTAGCAGGATGGCGACGATCACCGTGGGCATCAGCAGCGGGAGGGTGACGTGCCGGAACCGCTGCCAACTGCTGGCGCCGTCGATCCGGGCCGCCTCCTGGGGCTCGTCGGACAGCGAGGTGAGCCCGGCGAGCAGGATCAGCACGACCATCGGGGTCCACTGCCAGATGTCGATGAACATCGTCGTCGGCAGGGCCGAGTGCTGCCCGGCCAGCCAGGGTTGGGGGCCGATGCCGATCCAGCCGAGCAGTTGGTTCGCCATCCCGATGTTGGGGTCGAAGATCAGGCGCCACATCATGCCGACCGCCACCGGAGTGGCCACCAGCGGCAGGAGGATCGCGACGCGGACCCACTTCTCACCGCGGAAGGGCCGCCACAGCAGCAGGGCGATCGCCATGCCGAGAATGACCTCGAAGAACAACACGACGCCGGTGAAGAGGACCGTACGCCAGACCGCCGGCCAGAACCGGTCGGTGTCGGTGAGCACGTCGAGGTAGTTCTGGAAACCGATGAACTCGGACTCGGCGCGTACCGAACCCTCGGCGTCGGTCAGGCTCAGGTACCCGGTCCACGCCACCGGAAAGATGATCAACACGGCGACGAACGCCATGGCGGGTGCAGCGAAGAGCCACTTGCGGTGTTCGTTGGCCCAACGCGACCAGGCCGACGTCGTATCCAGGGACGCCGCGGGGGCCTCGGGCGAATCGGTACGGGGGGTGAGAACCGCTGACATTGAGATCTCCGGGTTGGAGGGGTCAGGTCCCGGCGAGGCGGCGGAGCCGGTCGGCCCCGCCGCCCTGCGCGTGGGTTACTTCGCCTCGTCGTCGAGGAACTTCTGGAACGCCGCGTTCGCCGCGTCCGCCGAGCTGGCGGCGTCCTTGCCGGTGATCGCGTCGACGATCGGCTGGCCGACGATCTCCCGCGCCTCAGCCACCTTGACCACCAGCGGACGGTCGTGCCCGACGCCGTTGGCGGTGCTGACCGTGTTGGCCTCGGCAAGGTCCTTCGGCAGGGTCGCGGTGCTCGCCGGGTTGGCCCAGACCGAGGTACGGGCACCGGGTACGCCGGCCGTCTGCTGCGCCAGCGCCTGCTCCTTGCCGGCCGCCCACTGGATGAACTTCCAGGCGTTGTCCTTGTTCTCCGAGCTGTCGTTCATGCCGAGCGCCCAGGAGGGGATGTTGTACGGCTTCGATCCCGCCGGGCCGGCCGGGAAGGCGGCGAAGCCGACGGAGTCGACGACCTTGGACTTGGTCGGGTCGGTGGCGTTCTTGTAGAGCGAGTTGGCCTCGGTGTAGAAGGCGGCCTTGCCCTGCGTGAAGATCGCCATCGCCTCCGACCAGCTCATGTCGGTGCTGATGTTCTCCGGGCCGTGGTCCCTGAGCAGCCCGCCGTAGTAGGCGTACGCCTGCTTGGCCTGCTCGGTGTTGACAGTGGCCTTCCCGCTGGCGTCCACGAAGTCGCCGCCGAAGCTGAAGAGGAAGCTGGAGAACTGCGTGACCGCGGCGGCCTTGCCGGTACGGGCGACGAAGCCGGCGACGCCCGGGTTGTCGGCCTCGATCTTCGCGGCCTGCGCCTTGAGCTCGTCGAGGGTCTTGGGCGGCGCGGTGAAGCCGGACTTCGTCAGAAGGTCCTTGCGGTAGTAGAGGACCTCCTGCTCGGTGATGATCGGCAGGCCGACGACCTTGTCCTCATAGGTCGTCGCCTGCACCGGCCCAGCCTGGAAGTCACCGAACTCGAAGGCGCTGTCGGACTTGACCTTCTCGCTCAGGTCGGCGAGGTACTTGTTCTTGCCGAACAGCTTCCCCTCCTGCAGGGGCCGGTACATCATCACGTCGAGGTCGGTGGACCCGGCGTTCAGCTTGACGTTGTACTGGTCGGAGAGCTGGTCCTCGCCGAGCTGGGTGACTTCGACCTTGAGGCCGGACTGCTTCTCGAACTCCGGCAGGGCCTTCTTGATGTTCTCGGTCCACACGTGGTTGACAAGTGTCACGCGAACGGTCTTCGAGCCCTCGCCGCCGCCATCGCCGCCGCATGCGGCCAGGCTCATGGCGGTGACCACAGCCAGAGAAGTGCCGATTATCGATCGACGTCGCACGCTTGTCTCTCCTTCTGTCGTGGTCGCCGCCCCCGAGAGAGCCGCTACCTCGGTGTTACATCCGCTTAACATCGGGATGCTAGGCCGAAAAAGCTGATTACCTCAAGAGGTTGATGCAAATGATATGATCTTTGAGTGGAACCGTCCTCACCAGAGGTTGCAGCCGCTCCGGCCCTCCCCGCCGAGTCCGGGCTGCACGCGCGCGTCCTCGAACACCTCGGCACCGCCATCTGCGGCGGCGAGTTGGCACCCGGATCGGTCCTCAACATCGACGAGCTGGTCGACCGCTACGCCGTGTCCCGTTCGGTCGTCCGCGAGGTGCTGCGAGTGCTGGCCTCGATCGGATTCATCGAGGCGCGCCGACGGGTAGGTGTGATGATCCGACCGGCGAGCGCGTGGAACGTCTTCGACCCGCAGGTGATCCGCTGGCGTCTCGCCTCGGCCGGCCGGATGGCCCAGCTCCGCTCGATCACCGAGCTGCGCACCGCCGTCGAGCCGCACGCGGCCTACCTGGCCGCCAGCCGGATCGGCCGCGACGAAGCGAGTGACCTGGTCGGCCTGGCGGCGAAGATGTGGGCGGCCGGCGAGGCCGGTGACGAGGAGCGGTTCCTGCACCTCGACATCGAGTTTCATCGGCGCGTCCTGCTCGCCTCCGGCAACGAGATGTTCGTCCGGCTCCAGGAGCTGGTCGCGGAGGTGCTCACCGGCCGGCACAAGCACCACCTCATGCCGCACCACCCGCATGAGCAGGCCCTCCAGATGCACGCCGACGTCGCCCAGGCGATCCAGCGGCGCGACGGGGAGCGTGCCCGGCAGGCGATGGTGCAGTTGATGGAGCAGGCCTTCGACGAGATGAAGTCACTGTGGGAGCAGACCGGCCCACCTGACCGGGACGCGGTTGGCGGCCCGACGAGCGGCGCATGAGGCCGGGGGCCGGCCCGATGGGCCGGCCCCCTGCGCGGTTTCGGTGGGCGCGAGCTGTCGTCAGTCGGTCCGGGTACGCAGGCTCCGTGTCAGGACGGGGATCACCACCGCCGCAGCGACGAGGTGCAGCCCGACCAGCGCGGTGACGGTGGCCGCGTTCGCCCCGGAGATCAGGGGCGGGACCAGCGAGATCACGGTCAAGGCCACCGCCGTCCACACGAAACGGTCGGCGGGTCGAGCGCTCCACCGGAGCAGAGCCACGGCGATGACGACGCCCACGATCGAGAAGAAGCCGGTCACCACGGCGAAGCCGGACAACGGAATCGTCTCGCCACCATCGGGGATCTCGAAGTCGACGCCAGCTGCCCGGGCCAACGCGGCGGCGAGGGTGGTGCTCACCATCGCCGCGAGCGTGGCAATCAATCCGGTGCCGGCGAGCCCACGGAATCGGTGCGTGTAGCGGGGTAGGCCCGATGCCGGACCGGCGACGATCCCGGTGTCCTTCATGCTGTTCATGTCGTCTCCTTCATACGGAGCCTGGCGTACGGAATGTGTTGCCTGGCGTGTGACGGCACCGGGCGTGAAGACACGCACTCTCGCCGTACGACGGTCGGGGTTACGCAGCGCGCGGACGCCGGTGCCGCGCAGCCAGAAGCCGGCATCGCGCCCGAGGACCGGCCCGGGCTCGCCGTCGCGCAGCTCCAACTGCACCCGCCCGCGGGTGACCACGCCGAACGCGTCGTGCCACTCCGCCGCGACCACCTCGGCACGCGCGCCACCGCGCAGCGTGAGCGTCCGCACGGGGACTACTCCGTGCCGTCCGCCGGCAGACGTTCCGGCAGCCCGAGCCGCGGGAACTGGTCGTCGTGAAAGATGAAGACCTCGGTGATCGCGCCGCCGGTGATGCGCAGGACGTCGATCGTCAACGGCAGGTACGCGCCCTCCTGCTCCCGCCAGTGGTAGAAGGCGACGGCGGGCTGGCGGTTCACCGAGGTGGGGACCGCACGCAGGCCCTTCATGCCATCGAAGCCGTCCTCGACCCAGCTGTTCACCACCGCGTCACGGCCGACGTACAGGCCCGGCGTGGGCGGCATCGAGTAGCGGACGTCGTCCCGCAGCATGGCTGCGAGCGCGTCGACGTTCGTGGCCACGCTGGCGTCGGTGAAGCGGCGCACCAGCTCGCGCGTGCCGGCGTCCTCGTCGCCGCCGGTCCAGTCCTGCCGCTCGGCGGGCAGGTGCTCCCGCATGCCGGCGCGAGCCCGCTGCAGCGCGCTGTTCACCGAGTTGACCGAGTCCCCGAGGAGCTCCGCGACGTCCCTGGCTGGCCAGCCGAGCACGTCCCGCAGAATCAGCACGGCCCGTGGACGCGGCGCGAGGTGCTGGACCGCGACCAGGTACGCCAGCTCGATCGTCTCCCGCGCGACGGCGACGGTCTCCGGCTCGTCCGCGTCGCCGGCGGGCAGCTCGTCGAGCAACCGGTCCGGGTAGGGCTGCAACCACAGCACCTCGCCGCCGGTCGCCGGCTCCGGGCGGCGCTTGGCGAGCAGATCCAGGCAGGCGTTGGTGGCGATGCGGTACAGCCAGGCCCGGAACGTCGACCGCCCTTCGAAGGTCTCCCGCCGCCGCCAGGCACGCAGGAACGTCTCCTGCACGGTGTCCTCGGCGTCCTCGAACGAGCCGAGCATCCGGTAGCAGTGCACGTGCAACTCCCGCCGGTGCCGCTGCGCCAGCCCCGAGAACGCCGGCTCGTCGACCTCGCCCAGACCACTCACGCCCAGCTCCTCCAGCCGCGTGTCCGCACTCATCACGTCATCCTTCCGCCTCGTCATGTCCTGTCGTAGGTATGACGGGCGCGGACGCGACAACTCATCACTGGAGTGAGCGGACGTCATCCTCGCGAGGGTCGACGCGGAGAGTGGGCCCCGGCGATCGCGACTTCCCATGCCGGAGCACGATGATCAGGTGATGAAAAATAGGTCAGGAAGGTGCCTGGACGCTACTTTTCATCACCTGATCTTGGTTAAAGCGGTGACGCGCGAGCGTGGTCCTACCGCGCGGTGCCGCCACCCGATCGGCCCGCACCGGCGGAGGGCCGGTGCGCGATGCGGGGTGCCCGCACGGCGGAGGCGTTGCCGGCGCCGGGGCGGTAGTCCCGTGCCGCGCTGGCCACCATCTCGTCGGCATCGCGAGTAAGCGTCTCCCGGATGTGCGGCGGAACGAACTCGGACGTCGCCATCGCCAGTCGGACCTGCACCGCGCGGTCGTCGACCAGACGGGCCAGGTCCGCCTCGCTCAGCTCGACGGCCCGCACCAGCGCGGCACGGACGTCGACCACCGGGTCCGCGGCGAGCGCACTGCGCTGCGCGGCGGTGGTCCGCGGGTTGCGGGCAACCCCCTTGCGTACGCGTGCGGTGCGATCGGCCAGCAGGGCGTTGATCACGTCGGGGTCGTGGGTGTGCGTGCCGAGTCGTTCCCGTACCTCGGGTGACACGTCGTCGATCAGCTTGGCGGCCAGCTCCGGCTCCAGCTCACGACTCTCCGCGAGGAGGCCGCGAAGCTCCTTGTCCGAGGTTTCCGACATGACCTTGCGGATCGACTCGTCACAGGCCGGGTTGCCGGCGACCGCCCAGCGGACCCACCGGTCGGCGTCCTTGACCAGGCGCATGAGGTTGGCGATCGACGTGGAGGGGTTCCTCGCCACTGCCTCCCGGACCTGACGATCATGGTCGCGGGTGAGCGGTCGAAGGGCCTGCGCGGGTGCGTCGGCCCGCGAGGCGACCGCCTTGCGGACCAGCTCCGATGGGTCGGACGCCAGGTCGATAAGGGTCATTTGTGGCGTTGTGGGGTCTTGGGCGAGGGCGAGCCGAGCGTCAACGCTGCCACCGATCGGACGGTGGGCGGTGGTGCCGGACTCGCTGTGACGGTCGGATGCGCCGACGTCCTGCTGTTTCCCCATGGCGCAATCATGTCACGCACCCGATCTGGCGTTCGGCAGCCGCAGGCCAGACCTGATTCTCGTCACGGCCCCTGCCCGTACACGGTGGTCTGCACGACCGCTGGACAGGCTCACGCGGGGCCGGCTCCGGGCCGGACACACACGCGAACGACGCTTATCCTCTTCGATTGTGATCTCGACTGTGTGGCGGTTACTCACCCGCCAGATCGATACCAACCAGGCTCAGGACGACACCGTGCTGCGCGAGGCATGCACGCAGGCGCGGTACGGCTCTGACATCGAGCCTGCCCGCAAGGTCATGGCTGCTACCCGGGGAAACTACGACCGCCGGGCGCGATGCGTCCGCGTGCTGGCCGAATCGACCGCTGGTGGGCTGGGATCCCGAGTCGACCGTACGACCGGCCGGGTCGACACGGAGGCCGCTTGGACCGACCGGTGGGCGGCACGCTCGCCCAGCTGTCCGGACGCTCAGCTCGTACGTGCTCATTCCCTGATGGCACGAGCGTGGGAGGTACGCGGCGGGGACTGGGCCGCCGCAGTCCGTCCAGAGCAGTGGGCCGAGTTCCGCCGCCTACAGCACCTGGCCGGACAGGTGAACGACCTGGCCATGCGGCTGGCACCCGAGGACCCCACTCCGTGGGCAAACCAGTTGAAGCTCATGATCGACCAGAGCGCGTCGACGGAGGACATCGAGGAGACGTGGCGTGAGCTGACCCGGCTGGACCCCTGGCATCGGCGAGGGCACACCCTCAAGCTGACCTACCACTGCAGGAAGTGGAGCGGCTCTCACGAGGCGATGTTCGACTTCGCCAGGTCGGTCGCCGCCGCAGCGCCCGCAGGCTCGCCGTTGCACGTGCTGCCCGTGTTGGCCGCCGCCGAGTGGGCGCTGTGGGAGCAGGATCGCGAGTCGCCGGACAGCACCGCCGACGAGATCGGCCAGCGATGGCGACAGGATCCGATCATGCAATCCGATCTCGACAACGCGTTGTCCCTGTGGTTTCACCAGCCAGCCACCCGGCACGCCGACTGGCTCAACGACGCGAACGTCTTGGCGTACGGGCTGGCGCGCACTGGCCGCGACGCCGACGCCGCGCCGGTCTTCGCGTCGATCGGCCGGTACATGACAAGCGTTCCGTGGTCCTGGTGGGGTGATCGTATGCGCGGCGACACCGCCTTCTTCCGAGCACGCCGCCGCGCCCGCCACGCTGCCTGACGGCCGGCGAACCCCATCCTTCACGTGGTAGGGGTACGGGTGTCGCCGCAGTTGATGATCTCCATGGCCGGCTTGTCGAACTCCTAGGAGTGCTCGGGTAGCGCCACGATCAGCGCTGGGCAGGCAATCGCAGGCCGGACATGCCTCCGTCGACGGCCAGCGACGTACCCGTCACCGACCCGGTTGCGGGCGAGGCGAGGTAGACGACGGCGGCGGCCACCTCGTCGGCGGTCACCAGTCGGCCGGTCGGCTGGCGGGCGGCCAACTGGCGCTTCTCCGCCGTCGGGTCGGCCGCGCCGGCGAGCAGGCGGGCCACCCAGGGCGTGTCGACAGTGCCAGGGGCGACACAGTTGACCCGGACGCCCTCCGTCACCAGGTCGGCGGCCATGGCGAGGGTGAGGGCGTGAACGGCACCCTTCGACGCCGAGTACAGGGCGCGTTTGGGCAGACCGGTGGTCGCGGCGATCGAGGAGATGTTGACGATCGCCGCGGACGACGACCGGCGCAGGTACGGCAGGGCGACGGCGCTGGTTCGGGCCACGCCGGAGACGTTGACGTCGAGTACCCGGCTCCACTGCTCGTCGTCGTTCTCCTCCACAGTGCCCACGGCCGAGACGGCGGCGTTGTTCACCAGGATGTCGATGCCGCCGAACCTCTCCGCGACCGAGGCGACGGCCGCGCTGAGGGACGACCGGTCGGCCACGTCCGCCCGGACGCCGAGTACGCCGGGATCCTCCGGCAACCCGGCCAGTTCCAGGTCCAGGACACCCACTCGGGCGCCGGCGGCGGCGAACGCCCGCACGCAGGCAAGGCCGATCCCCGATCCACCTCCGGTCACCACCGCCACGAGACCGTCACACCGCATACTGCTCTCCCCTTCCGAGTGGTCCGCTGAGGTGACGCACCGCCGTCGATGAGGCCGTGCGGTCGTGCGTGTCGAGGTTCGTCAGACCCATGCCGGCCCGTCGGGGTACGCGTACGTGGCGAGGCTCTCCGGACGCATCGCGGCGGAGAACCCGGGGGCGCTGGGTGCCACGTAGTGCCCGTCCTTGATCACCACCGGATCGAGGAAGTGTTCGTGCAGGTGGTCGACGTACTCGACGACCCGGTCGCGCATCGAACCGGACACCGCCACGAAGTCGAACATCGACAGGTGCTGCACCAGCTCGCACAGGCCCACTCCCCCGGCGTGCGGGCAGACCGGCACCCCGTACTTCACGGCCAGCAGCAGGATGGCGACGTTCTCGTTCACGCCACCCACCCGGCACGCGTCGATCTGCACGACGTCGATGGCGTCGGCCTGGAGCAGCTGTTTGAACACGACCCTGTTCGCGACGTGCTCGCCGGTGGCGACCCGGATCGGCCCGCCGTCGGGTGCGCTGGTGGCCAGGGCGGATCGGATCGCCGCGTGGGCGAGCACGTCGTCGGGGCTGGTCGGTTCCTCGATCCACCACGGGTCGTACGGCGCCAGCTCACGCATCCGGTCGACCGCCTCGGCGACGTCCCAGCGCTGGTTGGCGTCGAGCGCGATCCGGATCTGCGGGCCGACCGCCTCGCGGGCGATCTTCAGGCGGCGGACGTCGTCGGCGGCGTCCGCGCCCACCTTCAGCTTGATCTGGCTGAACCCGTCGGCCACGGCCTGCCGGGCCAGCCGGACCACCTTGTCGTCGGAGTAGCCGAGCCAGCCGGGTGACGTGGTGTACGCGGGGTAGCCCCGCTCGGTCAGCCGGGCGATCCGGTCGGCCCGGCCCGGCTCGGCGGCGCGCAGGATCTCCAGCGCCTCGTCGGGGTTGAGGGCGTCGGTGAGGTAGCGCCAGTCGACCAGGTCGACGATCTGCTCGGGGCTGAGGTCGGCCAGGTAGCGCCAGACCGGCTTGCCCGCCCTCTTGGCGACCAGGTCCCACATCGCGTTGATCACCGCTGCGGCGGCCAGGTGCATCACGCCCTTCTCCGGGCCGAGCCAGCGCAGCTGCGAGTCGTGGGTGAGCGAGCGGGCGAACGCGCCGAGGTCCACGGTGTCCGGGTCGAGGCCGACCACGTACGGCACCAGCGCGTCGATGGCCGCCCGGCAGACGTCGTTGCCCCGCCCGATGGTGAAGGTGAATCCGTGCCCGTCCAGGCCGTCGTCAGTGCTCAGCACCAGGTACGCGGCCGAGTAGTCGGGGTCGGGGTTCATCGCGTCGGAGCCGTCGAGGTCCCGCGAGGTCGGGAACCGGACGTCGTACGTGTCGACCGAGGTGATCACCGCCATCAGGCGTCCCGGACTGTGTTGCGCTGCCGGCCGAGGCCGTCGATCTCGACCTCCATCACGTCGCCGACGGCCAGGTACGGGAACCGGCCGGAGAGCGCCACCCCCTGCGGGGTGCCGGTGTTGATGACGTCGCCCGGGTCCAGGACTGTGTACTGGGACAGGTGCCAGATCAGGTACGCCACGTCGAAGATCATGTCTTTGGTGCTGGAGTCCTGGCGGGGCTCGCCGTTGACCCAGGAGCGCAGCCGCAGCGCCTGCGGGTCGCCGATCTCGTCGGCGGTGACCAGCCACGGGCCGAGCGGTTGGAACGTCTCACAGGACTTGCCCTTCGACCACTGGCCACCGGAGACCGCGAGTTGGAAGTCCCGCTCGGAGACGTCGTTGGACAGCACGTACCCGGCGATGTGCCCGAGGGCGTCGGCCGGTGAGGCGAGGTAGCGCACCGTCCGGCCGATCACCACCGCCAGCTCCACCTCCCAGTCGGTCTTCGTCGACCCGCGCGGGATCAGGACCTCGTCGTACGGGCCGACGACGGTGTTGGGCGCCTTGTAGAAGATGATCGGGTCGGTCGGTGGCGCGGCGCCCGACTCGGCGGCGTGCGCCGCGTAGTTCTGCCCCACGCAGAGCACCACGCCGGGCCGGGCGATCGGTGCGCCGACCCGCTGACCGGTGACGTCGATCTCGGGCAGGTCGGTGGCCTCGCGGACCCGCCGGACGCCGTCGCCGGCGAGGAACTCGCCGTCGATGTCGGCGGTGAGCGACGAGAGGTCGAAGTGCCGCCCATCGACGTACAGCACGGGGCGTTCCCGCCCCACGGGCCCGACGCGCATGAGTCTCACGAACCAACCTCCAGTGCATAGGTACGAATTGCGGTGCCGGCCAGGACGTCTGCCCGTTCGGCGGCCGACAGCTCCCCCAAGCCGGCGTCGATCGCCGTCCACACCTCGGCGTACGAGGCGACGAGGTCGCAGACGGGCCAGTCCGAGCCGGCCATCAGCCGGTGCGGGCCGAACAGCTCCAGCGCGGTGTCGACGTACGGCCGGATGTCGGCCACCCGCCACCCGGGGCCGGCCTCGGTGAGCAGGCCGGAGAGCTTCGCGACGACGTTGTCGCAGCCGGCCAGGTCGCGTACCGCCGTGCGCCACTCGGCGAGGCCGGCGGCGGCGGCGATCCTCGGCTTGCCCAGGTGGTCGAGGACGAAGGTGGTGCCCGGCGTGGCCCGCGCCGCCTCGGCGCAGCTGGTCAGCTGTCCGACGTGGACGACCAGGTCGAAGGTGAGGCCGGCGGCCCCGATCGCCGCGAGGGCGGCGCGGACGTCGGAGCGGGCCAGGTGCCCGGGGTCGGCGACTCCCTGCACCTGGTCGCGGAGCCCGACCAGCTTCGTCGCGCCGGGCAGCTCGCGGTAGCCGGCGAGGGTGGCGGCGATCGCCGGGTCGGTGAGCGACGCCCAGCCGACCACGCCGGCGATCCGGGGCGTGGTGGCGGCGTGGGCCAGAAACTCGGCGGTCTCCTCGGCGGCGCAGCGGCCCGCCTCGACCAGCACGGTCGCCGTCACCCCGACCTCGTTCAGCTGGGGTAGGAGGTCGGCGATGGTGTAGTCGCGCCGGATCGCCTCCAGGCCGGGCTCGGCGAGCCACTGGTAGTCGGCGGTCCACAGGTGGTGGTGCGCGTCGATGATCACGGCGTCGGCACCTCGCTCGGCAGCAGACGCTCGGCCTTGAGATCGGCCCAGAGGGCGCCAGGCACGTCCCACTCGAACATCGCCACGTTGTCGGCGATCTGCTCCGGGTCCCGGGCGCCGACCACCACGCTGGCAACCGCCGGATGCCCGAGCGGAAACTGGATCGCCGCGGCCCGCAGCGGTACGCCGTGCCGCTCGCACACCGACCGGATCGCGGTGGCCCGGTCCAGCAGCCCCTGCCCGGCCGGGGCGTAGTCATAGTGGGCGCCCGGTGTCGGGTCGGCCAGCAGGCCCGAGTTGTAGACCCCGGCGGCGATGATCGCGATCCCCTTCGCGTGAGCCAGCGGCAGCAGCTCGTCGAGGCCGGACTGGTCGAGCAGCGTGTACCGGCCGGCGAGCATGAAGCAGTCGAAGTCGCCGGCGTGGGCCAGCTCGACCAGCGCCGGGGCCTGGTTCATCCCGGCGCTGACCGCGCCGATCTCGCCGGCCTCCCGCAACTGCGCCAACGCCGGGTACGCTCCGGCGACCGCCTCGGCGAGGTGGTCGTCCGGGTCGTGGATGTGCGCGATGTCGATCCGGTCCAGCCCC
Organism: Micromonospora arida; assembly: GCF_042873195.1. Lineage (NCBI taxonomy): Bacteria > Bacillati > Actinomycetota > Actinomycetes > Micromonosporales > Micromonosporaceae > Micromonospora > Micromonospora arida. The sequence goes on from NZ_JBIALC010000001.1 coordinate 1,163,439, forward strand.
AACCGGGCCAGGCTCTCCGCGTGGGAACGACGTACCCCGGCGGCGGAGAAGTCGAACTGCGGCGTGAGGTCGGTCGGCTCGGCCCAGAACTCCTGCCGGTCACCACCGTCGGGGACGAGCAGCCGACCCACCTTGGTGGAGAGGGTGAACGCGTCGCGCGGCTTGCCGGCGAGGGCCGCCCCGGCGCGCCGCTCGGAGAGGCCGCAGCCGTAGAGCGGGGCGGTGTCGAAGTAACGCAGCCCGAGATCCCAGGCCGCCTCGACTGTGGCGTGGGCTACCTCGTCACCGACGGCGTCGAACATTCCACCGATCGGGGCGAGCCCCAGCCCGAGCCGGGTCACCGCCACATCGGTACGCCCCAGGGTCACTGGTTCGGTGGCCTTCACGCGACCACCCCCTGCCCGTCATGGATGAACCGGATCACCGACTGACTCATCCGGTCGTAGTCGTGGTCGTTGTCCAGTTCACCAACAATGGCGAACACCCGCATCACCGCGATCCGGTCGGCGAGGGTGACCATCTCCGGCAGGTCCGACGAGATCAGCAGGATGGCCATTCCGCGCGCGGCGAGGCCGGCGATCAACTCGTGGAAGGCGGCCTTGGTGCGCACGTCGATGCCGACGGTGGGCTCGTCGATGATGAGCACGTCGCAGTCGGCCGCCAGCCACTTGGCCAGGCTGACCTTCTGCTGGTTGCCGCCGGAGAGCTGACCGGCGTGCTGGTCGGGCGAGGCGAGTCGGATGCCCAGCCGATCGGCGTACTCGTTGACCAGCAGCCGCTCGGAGCGGTCGCGGACCAGCCCCAGCCGGGCCAGCCGACGCCACACCGTCACCGCCGTGTTGCGGGCCACGGTCTGGTCGAGGAAGAGGCCCTCCTCCTTGCGGTTCTCGGTGACGTAGCCGATCCGGTACCGGTGCAGGGCGTCGCCCACGTCCCGGATCCGGGCCGGACGGCCGTGTACCCGCACCTCCCCGGAGCTGATCCGGTCGAGGCCGAGCAGCGCCTTGGCCAGCTCGCTGCGGCCCGCGCCGACCAATCCGTACAGGCCGACGATCTCACCGGGGCGGACGGCGAGGCTGACGTCGTGGTGGCCGGCGGTGGTGGCGACGGCATCGAGGACCAGCGCCGGTTCGACGTCCGCCGCGACGGTCCTGGGGGCGAGGTGCACCTGCTGGTACGCCCGGCCGACCATCAGGTCGACGATCTCCTCGCGGCTGTGGTCGGCGAGGGGTTCCGCCTCGGCGACGCTGCGCCCGTCGCGCAGCACGGTCACCGTGTCGGCGACCGCGAAGACCTCCTCCAGCTTGTGGCTGACCAGCACGGTGGCGTGACCCCGCTCGGACAGCCGACGCACGATGCCGTAGAGCCGGTCGGCCTCGTCGTTGGTCAGCGACGCTGTCGGTTCGTCGAGCAGCAGCACTGTCGAGTCCGCCGACAGCGCCTTGGCGATCTCCACCAGTTGCAGTTGGGCCACCGACAGCCGCGACACCGGCAGGTCGGGGTCCAGGTCGAGGTCGAGCAGGTCGAGGCAACGGCGGGCCTCGGTACGCAGCGCCGCCCGGTCGAGCAGGCCGGCGCGGCGGGGCAGGTGTTGCAGGCAGATGTTCTCGGCGACGCTGAACGCCGGGATCAGGTTCCGCTCCTGGTGCACGACACCGATGCCGGCCCGCTGGGCGTCCTGCGGGTTGCCCAGCTGCACCGCGCGCAGCTCACCGTCGGGCCCGGGCAGCCGCAACTGCCCACCGTCCGGTCGGTACACCCCGGTCAGGATCTTGATCAGGGTGCTCTTGCCGGCGCCGTTCTCGCCGAGCAGCGCGTGCACGCTGCCGGCGGTCAGAGTCAGCGTCGCCTCGTCCAGGGCGCGTACCCCGGGGAAGGTCTTGACCAGTTTCTCGGCGGACAGCACGACGGTCATCGTGAACCTCCGGAGAGCTTGTCGCGGAACTGACCGAGCAGCACCGCGCCGAGGACGACCGCGCCGATGATGAGGTCCACCCACCGTCGGTTGATGTCGAACTGCGACTGGCTCACATCGACCAGCCGCACCAGGAAGGCGGCGAGCACCGTGCCGGTCACGCTGATCATGCCGCCGGCCAGGGCCACCCCGCCGATGATCGGCGCGGCGAAGCTGGGCAGCAGCAGGTCGTCGCCGATCGAGGCGTTCACCGATCCGAAGGCGGCCACCACGATCACCGCGGCGAAGCCGGCCAGCAGCCCCGACAGGGTGTGGGCCAGCACCAACGCCCGGTCGTTGGAGATGCCCGACAGCCGGGCGGCGAACGGGTTGCCGCCGGAGGCGAGCAGATGCCGTCCGGGCACGGTGCGCCGGAAGAAGAGGGCGACCGCGACGGCGATCGCGACCGCCAGCAGGAAGACCACGGGTACGCCGGCCACTGACGCCTGCCCGAACTCGCGCAGGCCGGGCGAGTAGCCCTGGTAGGTGCCGGTGCCGTTCACCCCGTACCGCAGCCCTTCGAGGATCGTCATGGTGGCGAGGGTGACGATGAACCCGTTGATCCGGGTGAAGATCACCAACAGGCCGTTGACCAGCCCGACAACGGCGCCGAGGGCCAGCGCGGCGAGCACCGCGACCGGGGCGGGCAGCCCGGCGTCGACCATCAGCCAGCCCGAGGCCACCGCGCAGAAACCGGTGAGCACGCCCACCGAGAGGTTCATCTGACCGACGGCGAGCACCACCATCTGGGCCAGGCCGATGACGATCGGCAGGGCGAGGAAGCGCAGGAAGGCGTCCAGGGTGCCGGCGGTGAGCAGGTTGAAGTCGGTGGCGACAGCGAGTGCCGCGAACCCGAGCGCCGCGATCACCGCGAGGGTGAACTCGTTGGTCCGGATCACGCTCCTCATGATGATGACACCGCCCTTCGCTCGGCGAGCAGGGCCCGTAGCCGGTCCAGCGACAGCGCCGCGAGCAGCACGAGTCCGATGTAGAGCTTCAGCTCCTCCAGGGAGAACTGGAGCAGGTTGAGGCCCTTGTAGATGACCTGGGTGAGGGTCGCGCCGAGCGCGGTGCCGAGGACGCTGACCGCACCACCGGCGAGCAGCGTCCCGCCGAGCACCGGGGCCAGGAACGACGGCAGCAGGAACGACTCACCGATGTTGGCGGAGAAGGCCCCGTTGTTGGCGGCGAGCAGGAACCCGGCCAGTGCGGCGAGCAGCCCGCTCAACGCGTGCGCGGCGACGACCCGGCGGTGCGTGGGGATGCCGGACAGCTCGGCGGCGACCGTGTTGGAGCCGGTCATCAGGATCTCCCGGCCCAGCCGGGCGTGCCGGAACAGCACCCCGACACCGAGCGCCGCCGCGACCGCGATCGGCACGACCAGCGGGATCCGCGGCCCGCAGACCTCGCCCATGCAGTAGTCGGCGAAGGTGTCGAAGCGCAGGGCGGAGAGTCCACTCGGCTGCACCGCGAACGACACCCCGCCGGTCGCCCAGGTGTAGAGGATCGTGACCAGGCCCAGCAGCCCGAAGTCGAGCGCGAGGGTGACCACGAAGGAGTTCACGCCGGTCTTGGCGATGAGCAGGCCGGCGAGCGCGCCGATGCCCGCCCCGACGGCGAGACCCACGAGCAGTCCGACCAGCAGTGGGACGCCGAGCCGGTCGTAGGCCAGGCCCATCGCGAAGGTGGACAGCGCGGCCATCCGGCCCACGGCCATGTTCATGTGCCCGAGCGAGAGCACGGCGAGCTGGGCGAGACCGACCACGACGTACACGCTGATGTCGGCCTGCAGCGGTGCCAGGGTGAGGCGGGGGTCGAGAAACGCGGGGGTGAGCGACGAGAAGAGGACGACCAGCACGGAGATGACGATGAGCAGGCCGAGCCGGGGGTTCGCCCAGACCGGCAGGGCCCTGGCCGACGGCCTGGGCTCCGCGGCCGGAGGCACCGCCGGCGCCTCCGGCGCTGTTTCCGTCTTCACGCCACCCTCCTGTCCTCGATCGCGTCGCGGTCCCAGTCGATGCCGAGGCCCGGCTCGCCGGGGGCGAGCGCGTGGCCGTCGACGATCGCGATCTCGGTCCGGGTGATCGCGCGCAGTTGCGGGATGTGCTCGACGTAGCGGCTGTTCGGCACGGCCGCGCAGAGGCTCACGTGCAGTTCCATCAGGAAGTGCGGGCAGACCACCACGTTGCACGCCTCGGCCAGGTGGGCCACCTTGAGCCACGGGGTGATGCCACCGATGCGTGCGACATCGACCTGGACGACGCCGGCCGCCTGCCGGCGTAGGTACTCGGCGAACTGGCCGATCGAGTACATCGACTCCCCCACCGCCACCGGGATGCTCGTCGCGCGGGCCAGCAGCTCGTGCCCGGCGACGTCGTCGGCGGGCAGCGGCTCCTCGAACCAGGCGAGCTGGTGCGGTTCGAGCAGCCGGGCCCGGCGGATCGCCTCGGCGGCGGTCAGCGACTGGTTGGCGTCGACCATCACGTCGAAGTCGTCGCCGAGGGCCGCCCGGACCGCGCCGATGCGAGCGGCGTCCTCGGCCGGGTTGGGTTTGCCGACCTTCAGCTTGACGCCGGGCCAGCCGGCCGCCTGGGACGCCTTCGCGCCGGCGACCAGCTCGTCCTCGGTGAGGTGCAGCCAGCCACCCTCGGTGTCGTACAACGGGATGCGGTCCTTCGCGCCGCCGGCGAGCACCCACAGCGGCAGGCCGGCGGCGCGGGCGCGCAGGTCCCACAGCGCGGTGTCGATCGCGGCGAGCGCCAACGAGGTGATGGCCCCGACCGCGGTGGCGCGGGTGGCGGCGTGCAGGTCCCGCCAGAGCGCCTCCACCCGGGCGGCATCTCGGCCGACCAGGTGCGGCAACAGGTAGTCGCGCAGCAGTGCGAGCACCGCCGTGCCGCCGGTCCCGATCGTGTACGCGTACCCCGTGCCGTGCCCGCCGTCGGCCGTGCGCACCTCGACGAAGAGCGTCTCCTGTTTCAGAAACGCCTGTACCGCGTCGGTGCGGACGGTCTCGACGGGAATGTCGACGAGGTACGCCTCGGCCCTGGTGATGGTCGACATCAGCTGCACTTGAGCAGGTCGCCGTCGAACTTCTTCCGCAGTGCCTCGGTGGTGGAGGTACGGTCGGCCTCGTAGCCGTCCAGGTTGTCCTTGGTCACCACGAACGAGCCCGAGTCGATGGTCACTCCGGGTTCGGCCATGGTGCAGCCGCCGCTGAGCTTCATCAGGGCGTACGAGCCGACCTGGGCCTGACCGACCGGGTTCTGCAGGACGGTGGCGGCCACCGAGCCGCCGCGCAGCCCGTCGAGGACCGTCGGGTCGTCGTCGATGGCGATGACCTTGATGGGCAGCTTCGACTGGCGGACGCCCTCGGCCGAGGCGACCGCCGGGTTGTAGGCGGTGTTCACGATCGCCTGGATCTGGCGGCCCTTCGCGGCGAGGAGGTCGGCCACGGCCCTCTGCGCGCTCTGCAGATCCTTGTCGATGTCGGTGACGCTCTGGAGCAGGGTCACCTTGCCACCGGTTTCGGCGACCGCCTTCTCCACGCCCGCGATCCGGCGTTGGGTGTTGGAGTCGACCTTGTTCCCGGTCAGGTGCACCAGGTTGCCCTGACCGCCCATCGCGTCGATGGCGGCCTTGGCGCCCTTGTAGGCGGCGACCTCCACGTCCGTGGAGAGGCAGAAGTCGGCCTTGTTGGCCCCGGCCGGGCAGGAGGCCAGCGAGCCGACGGGGAAGCCCTGCCGCTTGAGGTCCTCGAAGGTGGAGTTGATGTTGTCCGGCGAGACGCCGAAGACGCCGAAGGCGTTGTAGCCCTGCGCTGCCAGGGACTTGAGCACGTCGTTCTGCTTGGTCTGGTCCCAGCCCGCGGTCTCGTTGAAGGTGACGTCGCCGAGAGCCAGCTCCGTCTTGGCCTTGGCACCGGCGTCCTTCCAGGGCTGGAAGTACGGGTGCGAGCCGCCGGGCACGAGCGCGACCTTGACCTGCGCCGGTTCCCGGCCACCGGCTTCGGCGTCGGTGGTGTCGCTCTTCTTCGTGCAGGCCACAGTGGTCGTGGCGAGGGCCACGACGGTCAGGCCGGAGCCGATTCGGGACAGCATTCTGCGCGACATGTTCGTCTCCTCGGGGGTGGTGGTGGCGAGACGGTGGCGGAGGAACCTATTTCCTATAGGATGTTGCTTTGCTAGTGTGTACTCGCTCACACCGGCACAGTCAAGGGGTTGCTGAGGAGACGAGATGGCCCAGCAGGAACCTCGCGAGGGTCGACTCCGTCCCGCCCGTCGACTCACCCTCGCCGAGGACGTCTACGAGTCGATAAAGACGCTGGTCATGGACCACATCCTTCCGCCCGGCGAGCGGGTCAACATCGACGCGCTCGCCCGGGAGCTCGACGTCTCCCCCACCCCGGTCCGCGAGGCCCTCGCCCGGCTGGAGGCCGACGGCCTGGTCCGTAAACGCCCGCTCTCCGGCTACACCACCACGCCGCTGCTGAGCCGTGCCGAGTTCGACGACCTGTTCGACGTCCGCCAACTGCTGGAGGGCGCCACCGCCGGACGGGCCGCCACGCACGCCTCCGCCGAAGCCCGCGAACGGATCAGCGCCGAGGCGGCTGCGAGCATCGACGTGGAGGCCGGCGACGGCTATCGCCGACACGCCGCCTTCACCGCGCTGGACGCGAAGTTCCACGACCTGATCGCGGAAGTCTCCGGCAGCCCTCTGCTGCGGGACACCATCACGCGGCTGCACTCACACCTGCACCTGCACCGGCTGTACTTCCCGGTCGCCGGCGCACCGGACACCAACACCGAGCACCAGCGCATCGCCGCCGCCATCGTCGCCGGCGACGCGGCAGCCGCCACCGAGGCGATGCGCGCCCACCTCAGCGCCGCCCGGGAGCGTCACCTGCCCGCCTTCGACCAGCTCCCCGCCCCCGCAACACCGCGCGACTCGGCGTGATCCACCCCCCACACCTCCGAGGAGCCGCCATGCGGATCGCCCTCTTCATCACCTGCGTCAACGACCTCGCGTTCCCGGCCACCGGCATCGCGGTCACCCGCATCCTGCGGCGACTCGGCCACACCGTCGACTTCCCCGCCGACCAGACCTGCTGCGGGCAGATGCACGCCAACACGGGTTACCGGGCCGAGGCCATGCCGATGGTGCGCAACTACGTCGACGTCTTCGACTCCTACGACGCCATCGTCGCGCCGTCCGGGTCGTGCACCGCGATGATCCGCGACCAGTACCCGCGCCTGCACGCGCCGGCCACGTCGGTGGCCGCCCGCACGTACGAGCTGTCCGAGTTGCTCGTCGACGTTCTCGGCGTCACCGACGTCGGCGCCGAGTTCCCGGAGACGGTCACCTACCACCCGACCTGCCACGGCCTGCGCATGCTGCGCCTCGGCGACCGGCCGCTGACTTTGCTGCGCCAGGTGCGCGGGATCCAACTGGTCGAGTTGGGCGACGCCGAGGAGTGCTGTGGCTTCGGCGGCACGTTCGCACTGAAGAACCCGGACGTCTCCACCGCCATGCTCACCGACAAGTGCGCCCGGGTCCGCGACACCGGCGCACGGGTGCTCGCCGCAGCCGACAACTCCTGCCTGGCGCACATCGGCGGCGGCCTCGACCGCCACCGCTCAGGCGTACGGGCCGTGCACTACGCCGAGATTCTCGCCGAGACGGGAGCCACCTCATGAGCCATCCGGTCGCACCCGCCACCGGGGGCGGGCGGATCCGCACGCCGCTGCCCTTTCCCACCGCCGCGAAGCCGGCTGTCGCCGACACGCAGCTCCGGGCCAACCTGCACCGGGCCACCCGCACCATCCGGGCCAAGCGAGCCCGGGTCGTCGACGAGGTACCCGACTGGGAGGCTCTGCGCGACGCCGGCTCGGCGATCAAGGCGGACGTCCAACGTCGGTTGCCGGAGTTGCTGGAGCAGTTCGAGGCGTCCGTCACCGCCGCCGGCGCCACAGTGCACTGGGCCCGCGACGCGGCCGAGGCGTGCCGGATCGTGGTCGAGCTGACCCGGGCCACCGGGGCCGACGAGGTCGTGAAGGTCAAGTCGATGGCGACCCAGGAGATCGAGCTCAACGAGGCGCTGGAAGCCGCCGGGATCGCCGCGTACGAGACCGACCTCGCCGAGCTGATCGTGCAGCTCGGCGAGGACACCCCCTCGCACATCCTGGTGCCGGCGATCCACTACAACCGGGCCCAGATCCGGGAGATCTTCGAGCGTCGCATGGCCGACGCGCCGAGCGACCTGAGCGACGAACCGGCCGCGCTGGCCGAGGCGGCCCGCGCCCACCTGCGACGGCGTTTCCTCTCGGCCCGGGTCGCCGTCTCCGGCGCCAACTTCGCCGTCGCCGACACCGGCACGCTCGTGGTGGTCGAGTCCGAGGGCAACGGCCGCATGTGCCTCACCCTCCCGGAGACGCTGATCAGCGTCGTCGGCGTCGAGAAGCTGCTGCCGACCTTCACCGACCTGGAGGTCTTCCTGCAACTGCTGCCGCGGTCCTCGACCGGTGAGCGGATGAACCCGTACACCTCGATGTGGACCGGCGTCACCCCCGGGGACGGCCCGCAGGACGTGCACGTGGTGCTCGTCGACAACGGCCGCTCCGCTGTGCTCGCCGACCCGGTCGGGCGGCCCGCGCTGTCCTGCATCCGCTGCTCCGCGTGCCTCAACGTCTGCCCGGTGTACGAGCGGGCCGGCGGGCACGCGTACGGCTCGGTGTACCCGGGCCCGATCGGCGCGATCCTGTCGCCGCAGCTGACGGGTGTTGCCGACAACGCCTCACTGCCGTACGCGTCGACCCTCTGCGGCGCCTGCTACGACGTGTGCCCCGTGAAGATCAATATTCCGGAGATCCTGGTCCACCTCCGCCAGCAGGCACCGCACCCGCCCGCCGAACGGGCCACCATGCGCGTCCTGTCCTGGGTGATGCGCAGCCCTCGACGTTGGGCCGCCGCCCTGCGCCTGGCCCGGGCCGGCGCGGGGCCGCTCGGGGCGTACCGTGAGCGGCGCACCGGCGCTCGCACGCTGCGGCGACTGCCCTGGCCCGCGTCGGCGTGGACCCGGTCGCGTGACGTGCCGCTGCCCGCGCCGCAGACCTTCCGGGAATGGTGGGGAAAACAGTGAGCGCACGTGACGAGATCCTGGCGCGGCTCCGGACGGCGCTGGCCGACAGCCCGCCGCCGGTGCAGGTGCCCCGCGGGTACCGCCGGGTCGACGACCGCCCCAATCTGATCGACACCCTGGTCGACCGCCTGGAGGACTACCGGGCGGTCGTCCACCACGGCATCGACGCCCTACCTCGGCTGCTCAGCGAGGTCGACCGGCTCGCCGTACCCATCGACGTCCCCGCCGACTGGCTGGCCGGCTACGCGGGAGAGCTGCACCGCGACGCGCCCCCGCTGTCACCGGCCGCGCTCGACGACCTGGACGCGGTCCTGACCGGCTGCGCCGTCGTGGTCGCCGACACCGGCACCATCATCCTGGACGCCGGCCCGGCGCAGGGTCGACGTGCGCTCACCCTGGTGCCCGACCGGCACATCTGCGTCGTCCGCACCGACCAGGTCGTCGGCCTGCTGCCGGAGGCGCTGACCCGACTTGACCCGCGCGCGCCACTGACCTGGATCTCCGGCCCGTCCGCGACGAGCGACATCGAGCTGAACCGGGTCGAGGGAGTGCACGGCCCGCGCCGCCTGGAGGTCGTCCTGATCGGCTCAGGAGTCTGACGACACCTGCTCGCGGGTCTCGCCCGCCGGGTCCCGCAGCGGGACGCCGCGCACGTTGAGCAGCATGACGATGCCCACGCCGACCACCAGGGCGATGTCGGCGACGTTGCCGACGAAGAACCCGGCGTAGTCGATGAAGTCCACCACGTGCCCCCGCGCGAACCCCGGCTCCCGGAAGAGCCGGTCCAGCAGGTGCGTCGTCGCGCCGCCGAGCACCAGGCCCAACGCCACCGCCCAGGCGCGCGACGTGACCCGCCACGCCACGACCGTCACCGCGACCACCGCCGCCGCCGCGAACACCGCGAAGATCCAGGTGTACGCCGAGCCGACCGAGAAGGCCGCGCCCGGGTTGTACAAGAGCCGCAGTTGCAGCAGGTCACCGAGGAGGGTGATGGTCTGCCCGTCGGACAGCGCGGACTCGGCCCAGTACTTGGTGGCCTGATCGGCGGCGAGCACCACGGCAGCGATCAACACGACGGCGCGGAACATCCCGGAACCCTAGCCGGTCACCGCGGGCCGTCACCACCGGAGCGCGAGGGCCTGTCCGACGGATCCCGCCGGGCGTGATGCCTGCATGTGGCAATTGCAAAGAACTTGCAACTGTGCCACCGTGATCATCAACTGTTGCGGCTGCACCTGCATGCCCACGCCGAGTTCCCCACACCACAGGAGCGTTCCGTGACCCGGATCCGTCCGACCTTCCGACGGCTCGTGGCGTCGACAGCAGCGGCCGGGATGCTCGTCCTCGCCGCCTGCTCGACCCCGACCAGTCCGGACAGCCCAGCCGGCGGCGCGACACTGGTCGTGGCCACCTCCGACGAGCCGGACGCACTCAACCCGGTGCTCAACTTCGGCGTCGACGGCGCTGCGCTGATCTTCGACGGGCTCGTCGCCCGCGACAGTGACAACCGCCTCGTCCCCGCGCTGGCCACGGCCCTGCCGACGGTTTCGCCGGACGGACGCACCGTGACCGCCACACTGCGTGACGGGGTGCAGTTCCACGACGGCGCCACGCTGAGCGCGGCGGACGTCGCCTTCACCTACCAGGCGGTGCTGGACCCGAAGGTGGACTCCACGCTCCGCTCCGACCTGGACATGGTGGAGTCGGTGACCGCGCCCGACGCGACCACTGTCGTGTTCCGGCTGCGCTACCCGTACGCGCCGTTCCTGCAGCGACTCACCCTCGGCATCGTGCCGTCGAAGCTGCTCAGCGGGCAGGACATCAACACCACCGGGTTCAACCGGAAGCCGATCGGGACCGGGCCGTACAAGGTCGAGTCCTGGACGCCGGGTGACCGGCTGGTGCTCACCGCGAACGAGCGCTACTTCGGTGGCCGGCCGGCGAACAACCGGGTCGTGGTGGCGTTCGTCGCCGACGACAACGTCCGCGCCCAGCGGATGCGGGCCGGCGAGTTCGACGCCGCCGAGCTGCCGCCGAAGCTCGCCTCCGGATTCGACTCCGACACCGCGTACCGGGTGCAGCGGGTGCCGACCGCCGACTACCGGGGCGTGATGCTGCCGATGGGCAACCCGGTCCTCGCCGACCCGGCGGTCCGCCGGGCGCTCAACCTCGCCGTCGACCGGGCCGCGATGGTCTCCGGCATCCTCGGTGGCGCCGGCGAGCCGGCGTTCGGGCCGGTCCCCCCGACCTCCGAGTTCGCCGACCCTTCGACAGTCGGCACGCCGACCGCCGACGCGACGGCGGCGAGCGCGCTGCTCGACGCGGCCGGTTGGAAGCCCGGTTCGGGTGGGGTGCGGGCCAAGGACGGCCGGCCGGCCCGGTTCACGCTGATGTACCCGGCAACCGACACCCTGCGCAAGGACCTGGCCCTGGCCGTCACCGCCGACGCGAAGAAGATCGGCATCGAGGTCACGCCGGCCGGGCTCACCTGGGACGCCATCGACCCGCGGATGAAGTCCGACGCCCTGCTGATGGGCTACGGCACGCCGTACGACCCGGACTTCGTCTCGTACAAGCTGTTCAGCTCCCAATTCGCAGGGCAGGGCTACTTCAACCCTGGCTCGTACCGCTCCGAGGTGACGGACCGCGCTCTTCAGGAGGGCCGCGACCAGATCGACCCGGCTCTTCGCAAGGCCGCGTACGCGCAGTTCCAGAAGCAGTTGGCCACTGACGTGCCGTGGCTGTTCCTCACCTACCTGCGGCACACCTACGTGCTGAAGTCCTCCGTCCAGGGCACGGCCCCCCGGGTCGAGGCGCACGAGCACGGGGTGGCGAACAGCATCTGGTGGAACATCAACACCTGGACGCGCTCATGACCCGCTCCGGCCGACTGGCCGGGGCCGGGGCGGTGGTCCGACGCCGCCTCCTGGTAGCCGTGCCCGTGCTCGCCGCGACGAGCATCGGGATGTTCGCCCTGGGGGCCGCCTCACCTGTCGACCCCGCCAAGCAGTACGCGGGCGCGGCGGCCTTCACCGCCAGCGAGGAGAACCTGGCACAGATCCGCGCCAACTGGGGTGTCGACGACCCGCTGCCGGTGCAGTACCTGCGCTGGATCGGCAACCTGGTCCAGGGCGATCTGGGCTGGTCGACGAGTCGTCACGAGCCGGTCGCCTCGGTGCTCTCCGCCCGGGCCGGCTGGACGCTGCTGCTGATCGGCGTTGCCCTGGCCCTGGCCCTGGTCGGGAGCCTGCTACTGGGCTCGTTGGCCGCGTACCGCAGGGGTGGGCTGTTCGACCGCGCGCTGCGGACTGCCGCCTATGCGGTGCAGTCGATGCCGGTGTTCTGGCTGGGCCTGGCCGCGATCGCCGTGTTCGCGCTGGCCCTGGGCTGGTTTCCGGCGGGTGGGCTCACCGATGTCACAGCGACCAGCACCTCGTGGGCCGACGTGGCGCACCACCTGATCCTGCCGGTCGGAGTGCTGGCCGTTTCCCAGGCACCGTGGTTCGTGCTGTTCGTCCGGGACGCGGTAGCGGAGAGCATGCGCGACGACCACGTGCTCGCGGCGCGGGCCCGCGGGTTGCCCGGGCGGACGGTCCTGTTCGGGCACGCGTTACGGACCGCGCTGCTGCCGTTCCTCACCCTGGTCGGCACCCACCTGCCCGAGCTGGTCGGCGGGGCGGTGCTTGTCGAGACGGTCTTCTCGCTGCCGGGCCTCGGTGCCGTCACGGTGGCCGCCGCGCTGGGCAGCGACTTCCCGCTGTTGGCGGCGATCACGCTGGTCACCACCGCCGTGGTGCTGGCCGCGAACCTCACGACCGACCTCGCCTACGCCGCCGCCGACCCAAGGGTGCGACTCGATGGCTGACCTTGCAACCCGACCGCCGCTGCTCCACCTGGCCCGGTCCCGGCTGCGGCTGCGACCCGGCCAGACCGGCGTCGTCATCGCCGGCCTGGTCCTGCTGGTGGCCGTCGTCGGTTCGCTGCTCGCTCCGCTCGTCTGGCCGCTCGACCAGAGCGCGGTCGCGCTGGACCAGACCCGGTTGGCACCGTCCTGGACCCACCTCGCTGGCACCGACGACCTGGGCCGCGACGTGGCACACCGGGCCGTCTACGGACTGCGGGTCTCGTTGCTCGTCGGCGCGGTCGCCGCCCTCGTGGCCACGGTTCTCGGGGGCGTGGTCGGCGGGATCGCCGGCATGCTCGGCGGCCGGGTGGACCGGCTCCTGATGCGGATGGTGGACACCATCGCCGCGATGCCCCACCTGCTGCTGGGCATCTTCATCGTCGCCATGCTGCGTCCCAGCCTCGGCGCGGTGATCGCCTCCGTCGGGCTCACCCACTGGCTCTCCACCGCCCGCATCGTCCGATCCGAGTTGTTGAGCCTGCGGACCCGACCGTTCGTCGACGCCGCGATCAGCGGTGGGGCCGGCCGATTCCGGGTCCTCACCCGACACCTGCTGCCGCACGTCCTGCCCCGGCTGGCGTTGGCCACCACCCTGATGATCCCGCACGCGGTATGGCACGAGACCGCCCTGTCGTTCCTCGGCCTGGGCCTACCGCCGCACCTCGCCTCACTCGGCAACATGATCAATGACGGTCAGGGGTCGCTGCTGACAGGTGCCTGGTGGGCCAGCCTGGCGCCGGGCGCGGTCATCGTCGTCGTCACCCTGGCCATCGCGGTCCTCGCCGCCCGCTGGCGCGACCGCCTCGATCCCCGGGTCCGAGCGGAGCTGCACCTGTGACCACCACCGAATCCGGTCCCGCCATCGCGTCGCCCCGCGCCGGCACGAGTGAGCCGCTGCTCACCGTTGATGGCCTCGGCGTCGAGTTCCGACTCCGCGACGCGACGGTGCGTGCCGTCAGCGACCTCAACCTCACCGTACGGGCCGGCGAGTTGCTCGCCATCGTCGGCGAGTCCGGCTGCGGCAAGTCCGTCCTGGCCCACGCCCTGCTCGGCCTGCTGCCCGGCAACGCCACGACCACCGGCCACGCCGTCCTGCACGAGCCGGACAGCGAACCGGTCGACCTGATCACCTGCGGTCAGCGCCACCTGGCGCGCAGAGTGCGTGGGCGCCGGGTCGGGCTGGTGCCGCAGAGCCCGGCCACCGCCCTGAACCCGGTGCGCACCGGACGCCGACTGCTCGCCGAGACGCTGCGGGCGCACGGCCACGACCGCGCCGACGCCGACCAACTGGCTGTCGACGTCGGGCTCGACCCAGCGGACCTCGACCGCTACCCCCACGAACTCTCCGGTGGCATGGCACAGCGTCTGGTCACCGCGCTCGCGCTGGCACCCGACCCGTCGCTGCTCATCGCCGACGAGCCCACCACCGGGTTGGACCGACCCCTGGTCGACCACACCCTCGACCTGCTGAGACGCCGCTGCGACAACGGCTCGGCCGTCGTGCTCATCACGCACGACCTGGCAGCCGCGCAACGGGTCGCCGACACCGTCGCCGTCATGTACGCCAGCCGCATCGTGGAACACCGCGACACCGACCGACTCTTCACCGCACCGGCCCACCCGTACGCCTCGGCGCTGCTCGACGCCCTGCCGGACCGTGCCTTCCGGCCGGTGCCGGGCGACCCGCCGATGCTCACCGCGCTGCCTCCGGGCTGCGCGTTCGCGCCCCGCTGCCCGCACCGCACCGACACCTGCGCGAGCCAGCCGCCGCCGACGCCGATCGCCGACGACGGCACCGTCGCCTGCCACCACCCGATCCGCACCGGAGCCGTCACGTGACCAGTCCAGAACACCTGCTCGCCGACGAGGTGACCGTCGGGTACGGCCGTCAGGTCGTGCTCGACGGTGTCACGGTGCGGGTCGGCCGGGACGAGACGGTCGGACTCCGCGGCCCGTCCGGATGTGGCAAGTCGACACTGGTCCGGGTCCTGGCCCTCCTGCACCGCCCGGACCACGGCCAGGTCAGCATCGACGGCACGCCGGTCCACGGAGTGCGGTACGCCGTGCCGGTCGACCTGCGGACCCGCGTCGCCGTCCTGTTCCAGAGCCCGCGCGCCGCCGCCGATCCCCGGCTGAGCCTGGACGACCTGATCGCCGAACCGCTACGTGCCGTCCGAACCCCCGAGGCGACGGTTCGGGAGCGGGTGGCCGAACTCGCCGACCTCGTCGGCCTCACCGCCGACCTGCGCGGCCGACGGCCACACGCGGTGTCCGACGGGCAACTGCAACGCGCCTGCCTCGCCCGGGCCCTCGTACACCGGCCGGACTACCTGCTCTGCGACGAGGCCACGGCGATGCTGGACGCCTCGACCCAGGCGCACGTCGCCGCCGTCATCCGCGACTACCAGCGGACCCAGCGGGCTGGCGTCCTGGTCATCACCCACGACCAGACCCTGCTGGACCACTGGAGTGACCGGATCGTCGACCTCGCCGGTGCAGCGAGGGCGCGCACCTGACCCGCACTCCGGGCCGTCGCGAATGCCAGGGGCAACGGGCGATCGGCATCGGAGGTCCGCCTCCGCCACTCGGGCGCGACAGCGTCAGCCGACGTCGAGCTGCACCCGCCGGGCGCGGGAGTCGGGGCGGCCCGCCGAGGATGCCGGCGAGGATCTCCGCGCCGTCGACGACCCTCGGGCCGGGGCGGTTGAAGTAGGCAGGCCCGTCGACCACCCACACCTGCCCCTGACGAACCGCGGGCAGGTCCGCCCAGCCGGGTTGCGCGGTCGCCACGGACAGCTCATCGATGGTTCGCTCCGGCGTGAACCCGCACGGCCCGAACACCACCACGTCGGGGGCCAGGTCCGCGACCACCGACCACGGGTGCGGGGTGCTGTGCGCACCCGGCCCGAGCAGCAGCGACCGCCCACCCGCGTAGGTGATCTGCTCCGGAACCCAGTGCCCGCCCGGCATCAACGGGTCGAGCCACTCGACGAACAGCACCGTCGGCGCGCCGGGCACCGGCCCTGGCAACGCGGCGAGGCGACGCTCGGCGTCGGCTCGGATCTCCGCCGCCCTGCCTTCGGTGCCGGTCAGCGCGGCCACGGCATCGACAGTGTCCAGGATCCCGTCGATGGTCCGCGCCTCCAGGGACATTACCCTGGTGTCGAGATCGATCAGACCAACCGCGTCGTTGACCCGCTCGTAGGAGACCGCACACACGTCGCACAGATCCTGGGTCAGGATCAGATCCGGCTTCAACCGCTCCAGCATGGCGACGTGGAGCTGGTACAACGACGAGCCTCGGTGCGCGTCACCGGCGATCGCCGCCGAGATCTCCCGGCTCGTCAAGGTCTCCGGCAGGGACGTCGCGGTCACCGCCGGGACGTCGGCCAGGGCCCCCGGCGGCCAGTCACACTCGTGGGTACGGCCGACCAGGTGCCCGGTCAGGCCGAGCATGGCCACGATGTCCGTGGCCGCCGGCAGCAGGGAAACGATGCGCACAACCGCCTGCCTACCAGGCGCGACCGCGCCACGTCCACTTGTGCGAGCCGTCGCTGTAGGGGAACTTCTCGTCACCGGGCCGCAGGATGCTCACCGAAGCCAGCTGAGGAAGCGTGCCGACTCGCAAACGTGTCGACGGCCAGTGGAAGGACCTTGGTCAGCCCTTGACGGAGGGCCGAGGCGCTAACGGATGGTGAAGGTCAGCGGGTTCGAGATGCCGATACCGCCGTGGGAATCATGGACCCGCACGGTGAAGGTGGACGACGTGCCGGCCGACAGGGCCGTCTGGAACTGGTAGCGCTGTCCGCTGTTGGTCGGCGTCACGGCCAGCCGGGTCGCCCCGAGGTACAACTCCACGCGGCTGACGAGGTCCCCGGGGTCGGTGTCGGCGACGTCGGCGACCAGCGTGACGGTCGTCGGCTCGAGGAAGTAGGTCTGCCCGCCGGGGGTGCTCAACGCCACTGCCGGCGGGTGGTTGGTGCCGGTGGACGCCGGCGTCACCACCGTGACCAGCAACGGCGGCGCAGCGCCAGACAGCGACTGGTCGGTGCCGGCCGAGACGTACAGCACGAAGGTGGTGCTGGTGCCGGGCTCCCCGATCGGTGGTGTCCACAGCGCCTCGAACCGGTCACCGGTCGTCCTCACCCCCCGGGCCACCGTGACGCCGTCCACCCGGAACGACACCGAGGTGATGCTGTGTCCGCCTCCCACGGTCGCGGTCGCAGCCAGCGGGACGGTTCCCGGCGTGGTGTACACCGCGCCGGCGGTCGGGCTGAGCCAGGTGACGATCGCCGGCCAGTCAGCGACCGGCGGTGTGGTCGTCCGGGTCGGCGTCACGCTGGGCAGGACGCCGCCGGTGCACGTGACGCCGTTGAGCGTGAACGACGCTGGTATGGGGTTGCTGCCCGACCAGGCGCCAACGAAACCGATGTTCGCGGAGCCATTGGTGCCAAGGGTCGCGTTCCAGCCCAGATTGGTCGCGCTGACCTGCTGGCCCGCCTGGGCCCAGGTGGCGCTCCAGGTTTGCGTGAGCCGCTGGTCGACTGCTGGGAACGCGAACCGCAGCGTCCACCCGTTGACTGGGTCACCCAAGTTGGTGACCGCGATGTCGGCGTGGAAGCCACCGGTCCACTGGCTGGTGACGACGTAGTTCACCCGACACCCGGCCGCCGCGTTCGCCGCACTGGCGTGTGAGATCGCGGCCATCATCGCGACCATGGCAACAGCGATGGCGGCCACAGCAGTCAGCGACTTCCGCATGGCACACCTCGCCGTAAATAGTTGGACGTCTATGAATATCTCGACTGTCCTGCTGCTCCACCTTCCTGTCAAGGCACGCACGGCAGTCCTGCCGCCGGCAGGACAACGGACAGCCCGCCATGGCTGATCGGTAGCGGCCACAGCGCCGAACAGGCAGAAGAGTGGACAGCGCAGCTTCCCGCCTGGACCGCGACTGACCGCCAGGTCCTGGACGACTTCGCGTCAAAGAACGCAACGAAGTGGGCGGCCAAGTCCCGGCAGAAAACCGAGCGCCGGGTACGCGAGCCTGCAATGTGGACCGGCGAGTGAGCAGATCACCAGACTGACGGCCATCAGTCAGCCTGCGAGTCACAGCGCGGGTGCACCCTCTCGTGATGTGGGCGCCGGTAGCGGTAGTACCAGCCGGGTCAGTCGTCTTCGGCACCGTCGAGCAGCGCGCGCCGCAGCGCCAGCCGGTGCTTCCGGCGGATCTCCGCCTCCCGGTACCGCCGCCGGTCACCGTCGGTCTCCGGTAGCAGCGGCGGCACCGTACGAGGCTGGCCGTCGTCGTCGATGGCGACCATGACCAGGTGGGCGGTGGCCACGTCGGTGGGTGGCACCGCCCGGTCCCACCGGTCGGCGGTCACCTTGACCGCGACCTCCATCGAGCTGCGACCGGCCCAGGTGATCCGCGCGTCGACATGCACGACGTCGCCGACCCGCACCGCCCGCAGGAACGCGGTCTCGTCGATGGCGGCGGTGACCGCCGGCCCGTCGGAATGGCGGGCGGCGACCACACCAGCGACGGAGTCGATGAGGTTGAGGATCCGGCCGCCGTGGACCGTACCCATCAGGTTGGTGTGGTGCTGATCCATGATCTGCGACAGGGTCAGGTGCGACGCCGACGGCGCTCGGCCGGCGATCGTGGTGGTGTCGTGCACAGCGGTAGTCCGTCCCTCGGGAAACCACACCGCCGGAACACGGGCACACGCTGACGAGGACACACCGGCGCACACCGCCCGGCACGTCACCCGCTCAGCCCACCCGCGAGGCCGACGGCAGCGCACACGGTTGTGTACGCGGCGCGGGCAGGTCTTCGGACTCGCGGGCCCGACCGGCTCCACGCCGGTCCCCTACTGGCCGTCGCTTCCCAGGCCACTGGCCCAGTGCTGATGACGGCGGTCGTTCCCACTCACCGCTGCGGGGCAGCCCCGGATTCCCACCGGGTTCCCTCTTACGACGCCCGGCCAGCTCATGACCGGGCGAACCAGCGCCACCGGGAGCATAGCTGGCCAGGGGCGACGGCCTCTCAGGCCGGCCTACCACCCGGAAGGTGTTCGACTTTAGCCATGTGAGGAAAAAGTTCGTCACCTCTTGTAAAAAGTCTCAGCGCAGTGAGGATATTCAGATGCGTCGTCACCCTCAGATTCCTGGGCGGGTGGTCTCGGGCCTCCTCGCGCTCCTCCTCGCCTCGGCGGTCGCTCTCCTCGCGTCCGCTCAGCCCGCCGCAGCTCACGGGACCCTCGCGATGTCCACGCCGGCGGGTGGCGCCACGGTGCGCGAGCCGTTGACGTCGGTGCAGCTGTTCTTCACCGAGAAGGCCGCCGTCAACGCGTTCTTCACGATCACCGCGCCGGGTGGCATCCGGGTCGACAATGGCTGGTCGTACGGGGAGCCGAAGCCGCTGGACAAGCCGGTGCGCGAGTACTTCATGGTCAACGGGCAGTTCGAGCCACGCGAGTACACGACCGGGTTCCCCGCGACGGTGGCGGTCGCGCACCTGCCGGCCAAGGGGCAGTACTCGGTGAGCTACCTGTCGGTCGCCTCGGACGGCGACCCCGTACGCGGCACTTTGACCTTCCGCTACGACGGGCCGGTGACGGCGGCGCCCAAGGGGTGGAGCCCACCGTCGACCCAGCCAGATCCGGCGCTGTTGGCCACCGCCGAGCAACACGGGTCGTCCGGGCAGGCGTCGGCAGTGCCGACAGTCGCGGCCGAGACGGCGGTTCCACCGTCCGCGGCAGCGGCTGCGCCGACCGGATCGACTGACGAGAGCGGCCCCGGAGCGGTCGCGTGGGTCGGCCTGGCGGTGGTCGCGGTGGCGGCCGCGGCGGCCGGATTCGTCGTCTGGCGTCGGCGGACGACCCCCACTGGCAGACCCGCCGGCCGGGGCCGTACCGCGTCGGCGACATCCGCTCGACGCGGCGCCGGCACCCGTCCCGGGACCAGGACCGCCGGCACCAGGACTGCCAGCGCCAAGGCCACCGGTAGCAAGCCCGCCGTTGCCAGGACTGGCGGCGGCAGAGCGGTCAGTGACAGGACCGGAGCAGACAGGACCGTCGCGGCGACCGGCAGCGGTACGCAGACCTCGGACGGTAAGCGGCGACCCAGCGCCGTGCCGGCCGCCCGTAAGGACGCCGCCGTCGTCGTGGCTCGGACGGGCGTGGCTGTCGATCCGACTCCGACCGACGAGAACGCGAAAGCCCCCGCCACGACGGACAGTCGACCGCCCGTCGACTCCGGGGCATCGCCTGACCCGGATCTGGCCACGGCGACGCCCGGGTCCCGGCTGAGCAACACCAGCCTGGCACTGTTCGTCGGTACCCTGGTGCTGGCCCTGCTCGGCGGGTTCGGATTGGCGCGCATCAGCGGCAACGAGGGCCCGGCCGCCAACAACGCCCGGCAGCCGGCGGGCGGTCCGCCCGCCTCCGGCCCGGCAGGGTCCGCGAACGACGGACACCAACACCCGGAGGGCACCGGACCGCACACGCACCGGGGTGACGGCGCAACGGGCGAGACGCTTGCCACCGGGACGACCGTCAGCGCCGGCGGGTACACGCTGCAACCGCTGGAACGAACCCAACCCGCCGGGGTACGCGCCGACTACCGCTTCCGCATCGTCGGCACCGACCGGCAGCCGGCGACACGCTTCGCGGTCGTCCACGACAAGCCGTTGCACATGATCGTCGTGGGCCGTGACCTGACCGGCTACCAGCACCTGCACCCGACGATGGCACCCGACGGCACCTGGAGCGTCCCGATGACGCTGGCCCGACCCGGCGGGTACCGCGTCTACGCCGACTTCTCCGTCACCGCTGCCAACGGCACGCCGCTGCCGCTCGTGCTGGGCGTCGACCACACAGTGCCCGGCGCGCACACCCCGACCGCGCTGCCGCCGCCACAGGCCCAGGCGACGGCTGGTCCGTACGCGGTGTCGATGACCGGCACCCCGACGGTGGGGGTGACGGCGCCGATCCACTTCCAGGTCGCCAGCGCCGACACCACCACCCCCGTGCAGTTGGAGCGATACCTTGCCGCGTACGGGCACCTGGTAGTGGTTCGTGAGGGTGACCTCGGCTACGTGCACGTCCACCCCGAGCAGGAGCTGGTCGACGGGACGGTCAAGTTCTGGCTGACCGCACCGAGTTCAGGCCGGTACCGGGCCTTCTTCGACTTCCAGGTCGCCGGCAAGGTGCACACCGGGGAGTTCACGATCAACCTTCCCTGAGTCCGGAACTTTCTCCCAGCTGCGGCCGACCAACCTCCCAGCAGCAACCATCGGAGGAAGAACACATGCGCACCACCAGCCCAAACGCTTCACGCCGTCGCTCGGCCGCCATCCTCGCCGCCGCGATCCTGACGGTGGGCGCCGCCGGGTGCGGGTCGTCCGACTCTCCGTCGACCGCGCAGGCGGGCCCGTCCGCGTCGGCCCCGGCCAACCCGGACGCTGGTGTGCTCGGCATTCGTGACCCGTGGGTGAAGGCGGCCGACAAGGGCATGACGGCGGCCTTCGGGACCCTGGTCAACGACGGCGACACCGATGTCACGGTGACTGGGGCCACGACCTCCCTGTCGCCGATGGAGCTGCACGAGATGGCCATGAAGGACGGGAAGATGGTCATGCGGCAGAAGCAGGGCGGCATCGTGATCAAGGCCAAGAGCGCGCATGCGCTGGAGCCCGGCGGCGACCACCTCATGCTGATGAACCTCACCAAGCCCGTTCAGGCCGGCGACGAGTTGACCTTCACGCTGACCTTCGCCGACGGCAAGACCCAACAGTTCAGCGCCGTGGCCAAGCCGTTCACCGGCGCGCAGGAGAGCTACGCCCCCGGGCACGGTCAGCCCATGCCCGGCGTGAGTGCCACGCCGGAGATGAGCATGAGCCCGTCATCGTGACGCAGACGCCACCCGTCCGGCCGGTGAGCAGGCGTGGCCTGCTCACCGGCGGAGCCCTGGCTGCCGGAGGAGCCCTGGCCGGCGGTGCCGCCATCGCCACGACTCGTACCGGCAGCGGGCCACCACCGGCCTCCGCCGACACCACGCCGGTGGCGAGCGTCGGCGGCCTGGTCGAGCCGTTCCACGGCACCCGGCAGGCGGGGGTGTCCACCGAACCGCAGGCGCACGCGTCGTTCGTGGCGCTCACCCTGCGGCGCGGCACCGACCGGGCCGCGCTGGGCCGGATGTTGCGGTTGCTCACCGACGACGCCGCCCGGCTCACCCAGGGCCGACCCGCGTTGGCCGACACCGAGGCCGAACTCGGGCTGCTGCCGGCACGGTTGACAGTGACCTTCGGCTTCGGGCCGGGCCTCTACCGGGCGGCCGGCGTCGACGACCGCCGGCCGGCATCGGTCACCGAACTGCCGTCGTTCCGCATCGACCGACTCCAGCCGGCCTGGTCCGGCGGTGACCTGCTGCTACAGATCTGCGCGGACGACGCGATCTCCGTCGCCCACGCCCAGCGGGTCCTGATCAAGGACAGCCGACCGTTCGCGACAGTGCGGTGGGTCCAGCAGGGCTTCCGGCGCAGCCCCGGTGTCGAGCCGGGCGGCCACACCCAACGCAACCTGTTCGGTCAGCTCGACGGCACCGCCAACCCCCGACCCGGCGCGCCCATGGACACCGCGCTCTGGGTCCCGGAAGGCCCGGCGTGGCTGCGCGACAGCACCACAGTGGTGCTCCGGCGGAT
The DNA here is from genome assembly GCF_042873195.1 of Micromonospora arida. Taxonomy (NCBI): domain Bacteria; kingdom Bacillati; phylum Actinomycetota; class Actinomycetes; order Micromonosporales; family Micromonosporaceae; genus Micromonospora; species Micromonospora arida. The sequence goes on from NZ_JBIALC010000001.1 coordinate 1,186,141, forward strand.
CAGCATGAACATGGAGACCTGGGACCTGCTCGGCCGGACCGACCGCGAACTCGCCGTCGGGCGACGGCTCGACACCGGCGCCCCGCTCACCGGGACCGCCGAACACGACGAACCCGACTTCGCCGCCACCGACGCCGACGGCCTGACCGTCATCCCCGACTTCTCGCACATGACCCGCGCCCACGTCACCGACGACCGGTTGAAGATCCTGCGCCGGCCCTACAACTACGACGGGGTGCCGACGGCGGAGGGCCACGCGGACAGCGGCTTGATCTTCGCCTCGTACCAGGCCGACATCGCAAGACAGTTCCTGCCCATCCAGCGCCGGCTGGCCGACCGGGACCTGCTCAACGAGTGGACCACGCCGATCGGGTCCGCTGTCTTCGCCATCCCGCCCGGATGTCAACCGGGCGGGTGGATCGGCGAGCAGGTGCTCGCATGAGCGTGCCGCCGTCCCGTCCCGCAGCCGTCCGACTCGGCGCGGCGGTGCTCGCCGTCCTCGTGGCGGTGCTCGTCCCGGCCAGCCCGGCCTGGGCGCACAACTCGCTCCGAACGGCCACGCCCGCTCGGGACGCGACAGTGCCGAGCGCACCGACCGAGGTCACGCTCGAATTCATGCAGCGACTCGACCCCGCGTTCACCACCATCGTGCTCACCGACGCCGCCAAGCGGAAGCTTCCCACCGGCGAACCGGTGGTCACCGGAGCGAAGAGCACGGTGCAGGTGACCGACACCCTGCCGAACGGGACATACACGGTCGCCTACCGGGTCGTCTCCGTCGACGGGCACCCGGTTCAGGGGTCCTATCCGTTCACGGTGGCCGATCCGACGTCCACCGTCGCGCCGGTTGTCGCTGTCAGCGCGTCAGCGCCCGCCCCGGCCGCAGCAGCGGCAGAGTCCGGCGGTGGTCCGAGCGCCGGTGTACTCGTCGCGGCTGCCGTGCTGGCCCTCCTCGTCCTGGTAACGGCTGCGCTGCTGTGGCGGCGGGCGGCCCGACGCTGATCCCGGCTCGCGAAACTGCTCACCCATCCGCTCGTCGCGCTGGCGAGCTGCCCGCCATCGTCGTCATGATCGTCCTGATTCGCCAGTGGATCCGCGCCGACCAGCGTGAACAGGGCCGCACGGTCCGGCCGGACCAGCCCTGACATCGGGAACCGTCTTCGGGGAACCGCCGGCGTCTCTCCCCCGACTACCAGTCAGGGCCGACGCGACACCTCACCGGGCGACCAGACCAGTACGGGAAACACCTTCGTGCTTCCCGACTCTTCCGATCGGATCACCATGTCTCTGACTGAACTGTCCGGCGCACCGACGCCGGAGCCCGCCACGACCGCCGAGAAACCGGCCCGAGCCGCCCGGCGCACGTCGCCGTTCGGCGCGCTGCTGCTGCGGCTGCACTTCTACGCCGGCATCCTCGTCGCCCCGTTCCTGGTGGTCGCCGCACTGACCGGCCTGGCCTACACCACAACCCCGCAACTCGACTCGATCCTCTACGGCGACCAGCTGACCGTCGCCCAGGTGGGTGACCGTCAGCTGCCACTGGCCGCGCAGATCGGGGCCGCGCGCAACGCGCACCCCGACGGCAGCATCACCACAGTGCAACCCGGCGACGGCGACCGGACCACCAAGGTGGTGTTCTCCCTGCCCGAGCTCGGCGAGAACCAGCACACCGTCTACATCAACCCGTACACCGGCGAGTCCCAGGGGCAGCTCACCACCTGGTTCGGGTCCACGCCGATCACCACCTGGCTGGACGACCTGCACCGCCACCTGCACCTGGGCACGGTGGGCGAGCACTACTCCGAACTGGCCGCGAGTTGGCTGTGGGTGATGGCGCTCGGCGGGGTCATCCTCTGGTGGCGTCGACGCGGCGCAGCCCGAGCCGCCGCTCGGCACCTGCTCGTGCCGGACCTGTCCACCGGTAAGGGTGTCCGCCGCACCCGAGGATGGCACGCCACCACCGGCATCTGGCTCACCGTCGGACTCCTCTTCCTCTCCGTCACCGGCCTGACCTGGTCCCGCTACGCCGGCGCGAACTTCGCCGCCGGTCTCGACGCGCTGAGCGCCCGCACTCCGGAGATCTCCACCAGCCTCACCGCCGGTCCCCCCGCCCCTGCCGAGACCGGCGGGGGCCACGAGCACGGCGCCGCCGGGGCAGGCGGGCTCGTCGAGTCGGCGGCCTTCGATCGGGTCCTGACGGTCGCTCGCGGCGCGGGCCTCTCCGGGCCGGTCGAGATCACTCCCGCGCCGGAGCCCGGCTCCGCCTGGACCGTCACGCAGGTCGACAACACCTGGCCGGTCAAGAAGGACCGCATCGCCGTCGACCCGGCCTCCGACACGGTCACCGCCCGCAGCGACTTCGCCGACTGGCCCCTGCTGGCCAAACTGAGCGGCCTCGGCATCCAGGCCCACATGGGGATCCTCTTCGGCCTGGTCAACCAGATCCTGCTCGCCGCGCTCGCCCTCGGCCTGCTCTGCGTCATCTTCTGGGGCTACCGCATGTGGTGGCAACGCCGGCCCACCCGTGTCGACCGCCGTGCGATCGCCGGCACCCCGCCAGCCCGCGGCGGCGTACGCGGTCTGCCGCTCTGGGCGCTGCTGATCGGCGTACCGGTGACCGTGGCGATCGGCTGGGCGCTGCCCCTGTTCGGGCTCACCCTGCTCGCCTTCCTCGTCATCGACGTGGCGGTGGGTGCGGTGTCTCGACGCCGACGACCTGCCGCGGCTCCCACCTCCCCGGCACCCGCGGGGAGCTGACCCACCGGACCGGCCGTCCGTCCTCCGACGGACGGCCGGACGGCTGGCTGGCTGGCTGGCTGGCTGGCTCAGATCACGACCTGTTTGGTGTTCGGCAGGCCGTCGACTATCGACTTCTGCACGTTGATCGTGTCGGCGATGACCTCGTGGGGCGTGTTCGCCATCCACTGCATCACCGAGATGTCCTCGAACCGGGGATGGCGGAACATCTCCAAAAACACCAGTGGCTCGTCGCCGGTGTTCTCGATGTAGTGGCCGTACGCGAAGGGGACGTAACCCACGTCGCCGGCCTGGAAGTCGAACGTCCGGGCGGCGGCCTGCGCGGCGAAGACGCCCATCCGCCCGGTGCCGGAGATGTAGTACTGCCACTCGTCGGTGGTGGGATGCCAGTGCAACTCGCGCATCCCACCCGGCTCGACCTCCACCAGGGCCGCCGCGGTGGTCACGGCGGCGGCGAAGTTTGTCGAGTCGGTGATCCGGACCGTACCCCCGCGGAATCGTTGCGGGGTCTGCGCGAGCATTCGGTGCTTGAAGCTCCGGGGATGTCACCGGTCGGGCTGACCACCCGGTCCTGTTGCAGGGGCGGTGGGACATCACCCTGGAAGATGTACTTCTCCCGCTCGGGCAGGTTCTCCATCTGTTCCAGCGTCCAGCCGAAGTTCTTGGCCAGCACGTGCCGAGGGGTGTGTGCGAAGAAGTCGCTGAGCAGAAACGTGTTGTTCTCCGAGAACGCCCCGTCGTCGAAGACCAGCAGGAACTGTGCGCCGTCCTCCAACGCCTGGATGTTGTGCGGCACGCCCTGCGGAAAGAACCACAGATCGCCGGCCTTCACGTCCTCGATGAAGTTGCGGCCCTCGTGGTCGACGGCGCTGATCCGGCAGCTGCCGCTGAGCATGTACGCCCACTCCGACTGCTGGTGCCAGTGGATTTCCCGGTACGCGCCCGGCTCGAGACCGAACTGAACTCCGGACAGTTGGCTGGCGATCGGGAGGTCGCGGCTGGTGACCTCCCGGGTCCAGCCGCCCTTTTCCACCCGGGTGTGCGCCTGCGAGAAGGAGAACTTGAGGTTGGGCACCAGCCGGCTGTCGGTCGTCGGTGGAACCAGGAGGTCCGGGTTCTGCCGTTCGAGCTCGACGTTGCGGCCCGCGAAGGGCGAGGCGCCCTGGTCGCCTCGTCGCGGCTCTGGATCGCTGTTCGCCATGATCGCTGTCTCCTCACTCGGGTCGGATCGGATTGGGTGCGGAAACGGATCCGCCCCGCAGCCGTAGCCGGGACGAGATCCCCAGCAGGGCACGCAGTCCGGGCCAGCCGTACTGGACCGCGATCGCGACCGGAATCGCCGCGGCGGCAGCCGTCAGCACCAGGCGGGTCCACACCGGAGCGTGACCAGCCGCCCCGGTGCTGGCGTAGAGGACGAACATCAGCAGTACGACCCGGAGCCGATGCAGACCGGGAAGTTCGGTGAGCTGGGCCATGGTTCGATGATCGGTGCCGAACGTCGTACGTGGCATCACGTGATCGCGCCATTACCGCAGGTCGAATCCCGGACAGTGGGGTCATTCGGCGCACTCCCGTCGGTTCGTCGATCTGGTCGCCCGTACCTGTCGCCGTGGCTAGGCTCGGTCGCAGGACGGCCTTTCGACGCGCCTGGTAACAACCGGGGAGAACGCCATTGTCCGAATCACCCTTCAATGCCGGGACCCTTCCGGCCGACGACATCGCCGGCGACGCCGAGCAGCGACGGCACCGGCTGTTCGCCACGGCGGACCAGCTCCGGCTCGCCGGACGCGGGATGGAGGCGCTGCACGTCCTGGCGACGGAGCTCGCCACCAGTCGCAGCGGCGAGCGCCACCGGGCCCTTCTGCTCGGCCGCCTGGCGCAGATCGTGGCGCTGGAGCAGCCGAGCATCGCCCTCGCCGGTCTGCGGGAGGCGCTGAACCTCCGACTGGAAACCCACAGCCGGGGCACCCTGCTCGCCCTGGTCGCCACGATCGCGGCCCGCACGGGTCATCCGGACACCGATGCCCTGCTGCGCGACGCGGGCACCGCGCACGCCGCGTCGGGTGACCCGACGTCGGCTCGCCACCTCGCCCTCGGCCGGGCCGCCCGCTCGCTCGCGCACGGTGATCTTCCGGGTGCCCAGGCCGTGCTGGCGGCCCTCGACCCGGGCTCCTGGGCGGCACGCGCCGACGCCCCGTCCATCCGGGCGGAACGGATCCTCGTGCAGCTCGGTCTGGGCCGGCACCAGGACGCGCGGGCCGCGACGCGCCAGGCGCCCGACGCGGCCGACGTTTCACTCACCGGCCTGACCGCGTTGGACTGCCTGCGCATGGTGGCCGTGGGAGAGCTGCCCGAGGCGGCCGCGCTGGCCGTGACGACGCTCAGCTCCGGCTCTGCGGACCTCAGCAGGGAGGTGCGTGCCCTGTTGGTCGCGGTGATCGGCGAGGTCCGCTACCGCCGGGGCGAACCCGACGACGCCCGCGCCGTCCTCCGCGCCTGCCTCGCCGAGGACCGGTGGCCCGACCGAACAATGTGGACGTACGCGTTCTGTGTGGCGGTGCGCGACCCCGCCCTCAGCGCGCCGACCGGCCTGCTCACCAGGGTCGTTGCCGACCTACACCGGTCGGTCCGGTCACTCCTGCCCGTGCCGCACTTCGGCCCCCGACTGGTGCGCGCGGCGGTGGCGGCCGACGACACCCGGGCCGCCCGCCGGGTCACCGAGCTGGTCGAGCTGGTCTCCACCCGTACCCCCGTGCCGCTGTGGCAGGCGCTGGCCGACCAGAGCCGAGGGTTGCGCGACGGCGACCCGGACGCCCTCCGTTCGGCGGTCGACCGGCTGCGCGCCACCGCCGCGCGGCCGGCGCTGGCCGACGCGTTGCTCGACCTCGCGAACAGTCCCCGGGCGCGATCCGGGGAGGGGCGCGATGCCGCGCACGAGGCGGCTGCCCTCTACGCCCGGATCGGCGCTCCTGGCGACCAGGCGATCGCGGACCGGCGCTGCGCCGACCTCGCCGCTACCCCGCGCCACCGGCCGTCGATCGACGGGCCGCCAAGCCGGGGCATCGGCGCGCTCACCCCCGCCGAGGAGCGGGTGGCCGAGATGCTCGCCGCCGGCGCCACGAAGAAGGAGGCAGCCAAGAGCCTCTTCGTCTCCTTCCACACCGTGGACACCCAACTCCGCTCCATATACCACAAGCTGGGCATTCGCAATCGGATGCAGTTGGTGCGGGCCTGGGAACGGACCAGACGATAATCAACCGATGACCGCGCCAGCCGACCTGACGCCGCTCGCCGAAGCCGTGGAGTGCGAATTCATGCACTCCTATAACATGCGTCGGGCCGGGCTGGTGCCGCTCTAAGAACGCCGCAACTGGGTCTGGCGAGCAGCTTCCTGAGGCGCCCGCCGCTGTCACTTCTCGCTGTCGAGCAGCGCCATCATGGCGGTCGCGTACCGCTGGCCGGAGGCGGCGCCGGCCGGCACGGCACGCTCGATCTCGTCCAGGGCGTCCTGGTCGAGCACCAGGTCGACCGCGGCCAGCGACTCGGTCAGCCGGTCCCGCCGCCGTGCCCCGACCAACGGCACGATCTGTTCGCCCTGTGCGGCCACCCAGGCGATCGCCACCTGGCTCGTGGTCGCACCCAGCCGCTGCGCGACCCGGCCGAGCGCTTCCACAAGGCGCAGGTTGGCGGCCAGGTGCTCGCCCTGGAACCGTGGGCTGTTGGCCCGGAAGTCCGTGCCGGTCAGCGCACGGTCCGCCGACCAGTGGCCGCTGAGCAGACCTCGGGACAGCACCCCGTAGGCGGTCAACCCGATGCCCAGCTCCCGCAGCGCCGGCACAATGGTGGCCTCCGGGCCCCGGGAGAGCAGCGAGTACTCGATCTGGACGTCGCTGATCGGCGCCACCGCCGCGGCCCTGCGGATGCTGTCCGCGCCCACCTCGGACAGCCCGATGTGCCGGATGTAGCCGGCCTGCTGCATCTCCAGCAGCGCGCCCACGGTCTCCTCGACCGGCACCTGCGGGTTCAGCCGGGACGGCCGGTAGATGTCGATGTAATCGGTACCCAACCGTCGCAGCGAGTACGCCAGCCGGTCCTTCACCGCCGCCGCCGACACGTCGTACGGTGCCGCCTGGAAGCCGCCGTCGGGTGTCCGGCGCGCGCCGAACTTCACGCTGAGCACCACCTCGTCCCGGCGACGCTCCCGCAGCACACGGCCGATCAGCATCTCGTTGTGACCCGACCCGTAGAAGTCCGCGGTGTCGATCAGGTTCACACCGGCGTCGATCGCCGCGTGCAGCGTCGCGACGCTCTCCGCCTCGTCGGCCGGCCCGTACAGGTCGGACATGCCCATCGCGCCGAGCCCGATGATCGACACCTCCGGCCCGGAGGCGCCCAACCGTCGCCGTCGTAGACCCGTCATGTCCCTCGTCTCCTTCGGTCGTCGTCGCGGTGCCTCGTGGCGTCCGGGCACCGCTGTGTACGCTGTGTCCATATAACCAGCAAGTAGACAGCGTGTCCATATAACCAGGAGGACCAGTGGCCGAACTCACGCCGGATGCCCAGACGCCAGCGCGCCGTGGTCGCGGCCGCCGGCCGGCCAATCAGGTACGCGCGGAAATCCTCACGGCCGCCGGTGAACTCCTACTGGCCGAGGGCATGGCCGGCTTCACCATCGAGAAGGTCGCGGCCCACGCCGGAGCCAGCCGGATGACCATCTACAAGTGGTGGCCCTCCAAGGGAGCGCTCGCCCTGGACGGCTACTTCACCGTCGTCGCGCCCACGTTGGCGTTCCCGGACACCGGCGACATCGTGGCCGACCTGACCAACCAGCTCGTCGCCTTCGTCCACCTGGTGCGGGACACCACCGCCGGGCGCGTCATCAGCCAACTCATCGGGCAGGCGCAGACCGACCCGGAACTGGCCGCCGCCTACCGCGAGCGCTACTCCGCCCCCCGCCGGGCCCTCGCCGTCGAAACCCTCACCAGGGCCATGACCCGGGGGCAGCTACGCGCCGACATCGACCCCGAATCCGTCGTCGACCAGCTCTGGGGCGCCTGCTACCACCGGCTTCTCATCGCCGACCTGCCGCTCACCGAGGACTTCGCCCGCACCCTGGTCGACAACCTCATCCGCGGACTGCGCTGACCGGCAACCGGTCCGGCCACCGCGCATGCCACGGAGCGACCGGGCCCCGCGGGCGGCCGCCCGACCAAACATGAAGATCATGTTCAATCGGTGCTAACGTCATTGATCGATGCTCATACGATCGCCACTCTCGCCCGGCCGGCACCGCAACCTGAGGTGAGGATGCCCCTCCACTTCGACCTGCTCGGGCCGCTGACAGTGTCACGGGACGGCCGACCGGTCGCCCTCGGGTCGACGAAACAGCAGCTGGTGTTGGCCGCTCTGCTGCTACGCCCCGGTGAGGCGATCTCCGCCAAGGAGCTGATGACGATGGTGTGGGGCGACCAGCCCCCCGCCTCGGCCGCCGCGAACCTGCGCACCTACCTGCGGGGGCTGCGCCAGGCACTCGACTGCGCCGCGGGCGAGCGCCGCCGGATCCTCACCACACCGGGCGGCTACCTGCTTCGCGTCGAGCCGGACGAGCGGGACGTGGACCGGTTCGACGCGGCGGCGGCGCGCGGACGGGCAGCGCTGGCCGCCGGCGACCCGGCGGCGGCGCAGCCGGAGCTGGCCCTCGCGCTCGGCATGTGGCGGGGGCCCGCCTTCGCCGGGCTGCCGCTGCCCCGGCTCCTCAGCGGCCGGGTCGCGCGGATCACCGAGCGGCGGCTGCTGACCGAGGAGGACCACGCCGCGGCGCGGCTCGCACTTGGCGAGGCGGCCCAGGTGATCCCCCGGTTGCGGGCACTGCTCGACCGTCACCCACTGCGGCAACGGGCCTGGGCCCAACTCATGACCGGCCTCTACCAGATCGGCGACATCGCCGGAGCTATGGCAGCGTTTCAGCAGGCCAGACGCGCGCTGGCCGAGGAGACCGGGATGGACCCCGGCCCCGAGCTGACCCGGTTGCACGACGACATCCTGCACCACCGCCTCGGCCAGCAGGGCGCGACGACCAGGCCCGCGGACGACGCGTCGGCCGGCGCTGCACCGGGCCGCCCTCAGCAACTGCCACTGGCCCTGCCCGGTTTCGTCGGGCGCAGCGCCGAACTCGACCTCCTCGACGCGACCCTCGGCGCCCGCCCCGAACGACCTGCCACGGTGGACATCGTCACCATCAGCGGCATGGCCGGCGTGGGCAAGACGACGCTCGCGCTGCACTGGGCCCATCGGGCCGCCGGCCGCTTTCCCGACGGTCAGTTGTACGTCAACCTCCGCGGCTACGACGACGCGGACGCGGTGTCCCCCGCCGATGCCCTGGTCGACTTCCTCGAGGCGCTCGGCGTACCGGTCGGCCGCATCCCCAGCAGCGTCGACGCTCGGGCCGGGCTGTACCGCAGCCTGCTGGCCTCGCGTCGGATGCTCGTCGTCCTCGACAACTCGCGCGACGCCGACCAGGTACGACCGCTGCTGCCCGGCGTCGGCCAGTGCGCGGTCCTGGTGACCAGCCGCGACCAGCTCAGCAGCCTCACCGTGGCCGAGGGCGCCCGACCGTTGACGCTTGAGGTGCTGACGGCCGCCGAGTCGACGAGGCTGCTCCGCAGCCGGCTGGGTGACGACCGGGTGATCGCGGAAGCGGCGGCGACCAGCGAGGTGATCGAGTCGACCGGTCGCCTCCCGCTCGCCCTGTCCATCGTGGCGGCCCGGCTGACCGCCCGGCCCACCTTCCCGATCGACGCCGTCGCGGCCCAACTGCGCCCGTCCGAGTCCCGGTTGGAGCAACTGGCCGACGGGGACGTCCGCCGGATCTTCTCCTGGTCGTACCGGGCGCTGAGCACCGAGGCGGCCCGCCTGCTGCGTCTGTTGGGCCTGCACCCGGGCCCCGACCTGACCGGAGACGCCGCCGCCGCGCTGCTCGGCCGTCCCCGGGCAACCGTCACCCCGCTGCTGAAGGAGCTGACCAGGCTGCACCTGCTGACCGAGCACCTGCCCGAGCGGTACGCCCTGCACGACCTGCTCCGGTCCTACGCGGCCGAACTGGCCCAGGCATCAGACCTGGCCGAGGAGCGCCGGGCCGCCGCGCGCCGGATGTACGACCACTACCTGCACAGCGCGCACCCCGGCGCGGTGTTGCTCCAGCCGACCTGGGCAGCCATCGAGCTGGAACCACCGATGCCGGCGAACGTGCACGTGCCGATGCCCGACCGGGTCGTCGCGGCGGCCTGGTTCCACGCCGAGCACCCCGTCCTGCTGCGGGTGCTGCGTCAGGCCGCGGAGACCGGCTTCGAGCGGTACGCCTGCCAGCTCGCCTGGGCCCTGGCCGCGTACCTCGCGCCTCGGGGCATGTTCCAGGAGCAGCTCGCGGCCCAGCAGGCGGCGCTCGCGGCGGCACAGCGGATCGGCGACGTCCGGGCGCAGGCGCAGGCCAGCCGGATGCTCGCCCGCGCGCTCATGCGGCTCGGCGACCAGCACGCGGCCGAGCACCACGTGCAGCGGGCGCTCGAACTGTACGAACAGCTTGAGGACCTGGACAGCCTGGCGCTGATCCTGCGCCAGTACACCGAGCACTGCACCCAGTACGGCCGGCTGGACGAGGCGCTCAAGCACAGTGCCGAGGCGCTGCGTGTCTCGCAGCTCATCGGCAACCGGTACGCCGAGGCGCGCGCGCTGAACGTCAAGGGTTACCTGCACGCCCTGACCGGCGACTACCACCAGGCCGTCGTCGACTGCGCCGAGGCGCTGGCCCAACAGGAGGCGATCGACGATCGCGTCGGGCAGGCCGCGACGTTGGACAGTCTGGGCTTCGCGTACCACCGGCTCGGTGACCCGGCCAGGGCGGCGGCCTGTTACGAGCAGTCCGTCCAACGCTTCCAGGAATCGGCCAACCGGTATCACGAAGGGCTGACCCTGGTCCGGCTCGGCGAGGCGCGCGAGGCGATGGCGGACCCTCCGGCCGCCGCCGAGGCATGGCAGCGGGCCATCCGGATCTACGACGACCTGGGCGACCCCGCCGCGGACGTGGTGCGACAGCTGTTGGCACGCGTCGCGCCCGGCCACTCCGGCCCGGTGACCCCGGCCGGATAGACCCGGCTACAGCGGCCGGGCCGTCTGGAGCTGGTCGCGGATCAGCGCCTCGTAGTAGCGCCCGTGCGCGATCAGCTCGTCGTGCGTGCCCTGCTCCACCAGGGAACCCTCCTCCATCACACCGATCAGGTCCGCGTTGAGCACGGTGCTCAACCGGTGCGCGATGACGATCCTGGTGCACGACAGCGCCGAGAGGACCTCGTCCACGCGACGCTCGGTGACCACGTCCAGGTGGCTGGTCGCCTCGTCGAGCAGCAGCAGCGGCGGGTTGTGCACGAGGGCGCGGGCGAGGGCCAGCCGTTGCCGCTGGCCGCCGGAGAGCCCTCCGCCGCCCTCGGTGAGTCGGGTCTCGTACGCCATCGGCATCGCCATGATCTCGTCGTGGATCTGCGCGCGCTCGGCGGCGAGGACGACCTCGTCGTAGGTCGCCGACGGATGCCCGAGGGAGATGTTGTCGCGGACGGACCCGGCGAACAGGGCAGGCTCCTGGGTGACCATGCCACACCAGCGGCGCAGCTCGCGGAAGTCGAGGTCCTGGAGCAGACGCCCGTCGAATCGGACCTCGCCCTCACTGGGCACGTACAGCCCGATGATGGTCTTGGCGAGCGTCGTCTTGCCCGATCCGGTCCGCCCGACAAGCGCCACCTTCGCGCCGGGCGGGATGGTCAGGTCGACGCCGCGTACGGCCCAGGCGGCGTTGGCGCTGTAGCGCATGCCGACCCCGGTCAGCGTCACCTGCCCGGAGATGCGGCCCGGTGGCTGGGACGTGGACCGGTCCTGCTCGGCGGCCTCGTCCATCACGTCCCGGATCCGTTCCAGGTGGGTGCCGACCGTCTGTAGTTGACGGGCTGTATTGACCAGGCCCATCAGCGGGGTGAGCACGGCTGCGGCGAGGGCGTTGAGCGCCAGCATGGTGCCCAGTGACATCGCACCGGCGACGACCTGGTGCGCGCCGACCCACAGCAGGAGCAGCGGCGACCCCATCCGGAACACCCCGAGCGTCGCCTCCAACCCGGTCTCCAGCTGACGGCGGTGCAGCGAGGCGAACTGCCGCGTCTGGAACAGCCCGGACCAGCGACCGAGGACCTGCTGCTCGGCGCCCATCGCCTTCACCGTCTCGGCGCCGGCCAGCACCTCGACCGCGTAGTTCTGCTCCTCGGCCTGGGCGGCGATGTCCCGGTGCGTGCGCTCCCGCATGGCCCGGTACGTCGCCACGATCGCGCCGAGTTGCAGCAGACCCAGGCCCAGCACCAGCCAGGCGTAGAGCGGTGTGAACGCCAGGAGCATGCCGATGTAGACGACGACGAACAGGCCGTCGAGGACGAGGGACATCGTCTGGCTGGTGACCAGGTCGCGGATGACGGTGTTGCTGGACATCCGCATCAGCAGGTCGCCGCTGCTGCGCAGTTGGAAGTAGGAGTACGGCAGGGCGAGCAGGTGGTCGAAGAAGCGCCGCATCATGGTGTCGTCCATGCGCGCGTGCAACACGTTGAGAGCGGCACCTCGGGCGTAGGTGCCCACCCCCTGGGTGGCCAACAGCAGGAGCATGCCCAGGCCAAGGACGGTCAGGGCGTCGACCTGCCCCTTTCCGATCACCGTGTCGACCGCGAACTTGGTGATCAGTGCGGGCAGCAGCACCGCCAGTTGGAGCAGCAGCGAGACGACCAGGACCAGGCCGAGCAATGGACGGGAGAAGGTCAGCATGCTGCGGGCGAACCGCAGCGAGGCCAGCCGTCCCGGGCTGGGGCGTCGTTCGAACTCCTCGCCCGGGGTGAGCTCGATGGCGATGCCGGTGAATCCCTCGCCGAACTCCTCGCGGCTCATCCGCCGCCGGCCCATCCCCGGGTCGACGACGACGGCACCGCGTCGGTCCCACCGCTCCAGCACCAGATAGTGCCGGAAGTTCCAGTGCACGATCGCCGGCAACCGCAACTGCGGCAGTCCGTCGAGGTCGACGCTGACACCTCGGGCCCGCATCCCCGTCCGGCGGGCGAGTTGGGTCATCTGCAACGCCGTGGCCCCGTCGCGGCCGATGCCCAACTGCTCCCGACACTCGGCGACAGAGGTCCACCGCCGGTAGGAGCTGAAGACCATGGCCAGGCACGCGGCACCGCATTCGGTGGCGCTCATCTGGAGCATGATCGGCACCCGGCGACGCGGTCGCAGCCAGCTCATCGTCATCGGAGGACCCCCTCAACGCCCGGCACCAGCTCCAGCAGGGTGGGGTTGGCGACCACGAGACTGAGCCGGCCGAAGCTCTCCTTCGCGTCTCCGGCGAGCCAGACGATGGTGATCGGCCGGGGCACCTCCGCCGGGATGTTCCAGCGCCGATCGGCGGTGTCGTCGACGACCTCGGCCCGGACGACCCGCAGGGTCGCCCGGCCACCCTCCTGCACGAGGGTGACCTCCGTGCCCGGCGCCGGCTGCGGATTGAGGCGCCCGGCGAACATGGAGACCAGATTCGGCCCGTCGGCACCGATCACGGCACCGTCGGCCGTCCGCGGCACCCGCATGACCGCCGCGAAGCCCACGCCGATCAGCAGCAGCACGGCGAGCGCGACCAGCGGCCGTCGTGAGGACCGGATCGGGCTCCGCCCCTGACCGTCGTGCACGCCACCTCGGTAGGTCGCCAACGCCTGCGGCCGGTACGGCCAGACCTGCTGCTCAGCCACGCGGGTCACCGCCCACCGCCGGTACCGGAGGCTCGACCAGCAGGATCGACGGAACCCGCTCCGGCAAGGCCAGGCGCAGCAGGTTGTAGCCGATGCCGGCGATGCCGCTCATCAGGCCGGGAGTCTCCGCACCGAGCGGAACCCCACACAGCCAGCCGTCCCGGTCGATGTAGTCCAGGATGCTGGCGGCCACCAGCTCGGCCTGCCGGGCGGCGTCCTCGTCGCCACGGACCCGTGCGGCGGCCAGCAGGGCCTCGACGTTACCGAGGTCGCCGTGACAGATGCTGTGGTTGCCGGTGCCCGTGATGACCTCGCCGGTCAGGCCGAACCGCAGCATGCCGGTGCTGGCGTCGGAAAGGTCGCGATCGAGCAGTTCGTGGTCGTCGACGTAGCCGGCCAGGTCGGCGCGGGCGAGCGCGATACCGGGCCCGCCGTGGCACCAGGCGACCATGGAGTACCGCTCCGGCGTGGTGTCGCGCAGGTCGAGCCAGCACATGTGTTCCGGGTCGAAGGCCGAGCGTTCGTAGCGCATCGCTCCCTCGACCAGCGGCAGATGGTCGCGGTTGCCGAGGGCCCGGTCCAGCCGGGCCAGGGCGACCGCGATGCCGGACCCCCCGTGCGAGAAACCCGCCAGCGGCCGACTCGGGTTCACCGCGCCCGCCCAGCCGATCCCGTCGCCGGCCGGCTCGGCCTTGTCCCTCAGGGTCCGGGCGAACGTGCGGGCGGCGTCGAGGACCGGCTCCGACGGCCGCGCCGCGTGCAGCGCCAGCAGCGCGAGGATCGCTCCGGCCGCGCCACTGATCACGTCGTACGCCTCGTCCTGCGGCGCGAGGTGCAGCAGGACGGGCACGATGCGTCCGGCGGCGTCCAACAGGTCGTCGCGCTGCCACAGGGCGCCCAGGTGACTCAACGCGTACAGCGGTCCGCCCAGCTCGTTGAAGGCGCCGACGGTGAAGTTCTCCAGGCTCTCCGTCGGCGTTTCGTCGAGCAGGTCGATCTGACGTACCAGCATGCCGGCGGCGACCTCGGCGGCGCTGCGGAAGCGCTGCTCGCCGCTGACCTCGCCGAGGTAGCCGAGGAACATCGCGATCCCGGACAACCCGCTGTAGAGGTCGATCCCGACCGGGCCCAGCTGCCAGATCTTGTCGGCCACCAGGGTGTGCCCGAGCCAGGCGATCGAGTCCTCGCCGGTGTCGGCCGACAGCAGCAGTCGGTCGCCGGCGGCGCACGCGGCGGCGACGAACCGGTCCACGTCGGCGGGAACGGTGGCGGCGGTGACCTGGTACTCCGACCACTGCCCTTGACTCTCCACGCCCATCGTCAGCGCCGCGAGCGAGCTGCGCAGGATCCAGGTCTGCTGGGCCAGGTGCGTTTCGGAGAGGGCGTCGATGCGCTGCCGCGACCGCTCCAGACCGCTGGTGGGCAGCACCCCGGCGACCACCGAGCCGTCTCCGGCGACGAAGTCGTGCGACGCGGGCGTCGTGCTGAAGAAGGGGATGTCGCCGCGGCTCAGCTGTGCCTGCTCGGCGGTGGCGATCCGGGCCTCGGCGCCGGGCCACTCCTCCTGCAACCAGAGGAAGCTGAAGAACCGCTCCCGGTCCAGCGCGTTGCGCAGCAGATCGGGGTGGCGGCTCTCCTGCAGCAGCTTGCCGTAGGTGCGGGTGGCGCGCAGGATCACGCGTACCTCGTCACCGGCGAACGCGGCCACCGGCCCGTCCGGTGCCAGCAGTTCGTCGCGGTGGCGGTGCAGCAGCCGGTAGGTCTGTTCGAACCCGGCCATGATGTCGGCGCTGAAGTCGAGGGTGTGGTGTGCCGCGTCGCTCAGGCTGGGAAGGTTCTGCCCGCCGCCCATCTCGATCCGTTTGCGGACCAGGCGCATCTCGTCGGTGCCGGACTCCTCCCAGGTGGCGACCGGGGTGGGCGTGAGCTGCCCGGCTGTGCCGGCCAGGCCGCTGAAGTCGACGCCGCCGACGCCGTCGTCGTCCTGGTAGATGATGGGCCGGGGCAGGAGCCCGACCTCCAGGACCGACTCCCGCATCGTCCGGAACGACTCCGCCGAGACGCCGATCTGCTGGTCCGTCTGCTCGCCCTGCGGGTGGAAGAGGGCTTCCAGGTCGACCAGCATCGGGTGCTCGCCGACGGCGATGATGTTCTCCAGGTGGAAGTCGACGGCCGCGAGGCTGTGCAGCAATGCCAGGTAGCTGCCCTGCCGGGTGTAGAAACGGCGCAGCGCGTCGTGATCGGCGCAGGGCCCGGCGGTGACGAACTCCGACCAGCCGTAGTCGCCGCGGTCGAGCACCCACATGGTGCGCAGCGACGGTTGCGCGCCGCGGGTGTTGAGCCAGTCCAGCAGTTGCTGGAAGTGCAGCTCGACCTGCAGTCCTCGGGGCTTGTAGACGGCGCGTGCGCCGTTGGCGAAGCGGACGAACCCGACCGAGCGGCCACCGCGGTGTGAGTCACCGGCGCCGAACGACACCTCCGTCACGCTGCCCAGCTCCGCCGGGTCCCCCAGCCGGGCGGTCAGGGCGGTGGCGTCCGCGGTGAGGCGCTGGGCGAACTCGATCCGGGCGTCCACCCAGTTGTCGATGAGGATGGTCGCGTCCCGGGCCAGCACCGGGTACTCCATCAGGACGTCGAGTGTGTACTTCGGGTCGCGCAGCCGCCGGGCGAAGTCCTGGAAGCGCTGCTGCGAGGTCTCCCCCTCCAACTGCCCCTGCAACCGCAGGACGTTGAGTTCCAGCACGAGCACCCGACCGACGAGCAGGTTGATCGCCCCGTAGGGCGGCTCGCAGAGTTGGTCGGCGAGCAGGTCGGCATCGAGGTGTGGGCCCGGCGTTTCGGCGCAGGCCGCATGCACCGCCTCGCGTACCCGACGGACGCCGTCGTCCACCAGCGGGCGCACCAGCTCGACGAACGCGGCGTGCGGGTGCGGCTCGTGGTGGTGGTCATGGTCGTGCCCGTGGTGGTCGTTGTCAGCGGTCTCGCCCGGCCGGTGGTTGCGCCATGCGCGCTCGATGGTGCGCACGTAGTCCGGGATGTCGGCGAACCTGCTGCGGACCGTCTCCGGCGTCTCGCCGAGCACTCTGGTCAGGGTGGGCTCGTCGTCGAGGTCGAGGGCGTCGAGCCAGCTCTCGAACAGGTCCGTGTCACCGGCGAAGACCGGTTCGTTCTTCCACCGATCGAGCCGGAGCCGCCCCCGGTCCTCGTCCACCGAGCCGGTCGGCGCCGCGCCGCCGAGCCTTTCCGGCAGGGAGTACGCCAGGTACCAGCAGGGGTTCGAAACGTCCACCGGGTCGTGGCCGGGCAGGTGCGACTGCGTCATCGGGGGTGCTCTCTCTCGCGCAGCGGTCGGGTCTCGCGGGGGACGGTGCCCGGACACCTCAGATGTCCGGGCACCGCCGGTGGAGCGGGTGGATCAGGCGGTGCACAGACCGCAGGTCGACTGCGTCTGGCAGGTGCCACAGGTGGTTCCGCCGCACGTCGCGCCACAGGAACCGCACGGGGTTTCGCGAGCGGTGAAGCCGCCGCAGCAGCCGAGGGTCCACAGGCCCTCGGTGCGCGCACCGGCGATGTGCGCCAGGACGTCGTCACCGAGTTCGACCACGCCGCAGGGGTGCTCCGGCAGCGCCGCCAACTGCTCGGCGGAAAGGCTCGCCCGGTACTCGGGGTCCTTCCAGGCTTGCACGATGTTCATTAAGGGCTCTCCTCAGGGAATTCGGGGTGTACCGGCGAGGAAACGCGCCCGTGCGGGACGGTTCGGGTTCCCCGCCGAGGTGGATCGGTCAGCCGCAACAGCCGGCGGTGAACGCCGCGCAGGTGCCGTTGCAGAAGGTGCCGTTGAAGGAGAAGCAGCCGGCGGCCCCGGTGACCACGGTGATCGTGGGAGTCGGGGTCCACGTGCCGCCGTCGGCGCCGTCGAGCTCCTGGTCGTTCAGCTCGACGAAGCCGGCCGGGTTCGCCGGCAGGCTGGCCCGGTCCTCGGCGCTGAGGGACGCCCGGTAGACCGGGTCCTTCCACGCCCTGATGTAGTCCATGTGAAACTCCCATCTATAGGTGGTGACGCGATACGTGGATGGACCTCCACGGCGGAACCGTAGGACCGCGCTATGGCAGATCGATGGCACCGCGATGGTCGGTCGGCGGCTCCAGCAGCAGCACCGACGGCACACCCGCCGGATCGGCCCACCGCAGGAGCGCGTAGCCGATGCCGGCCAGGCCGCTCATCAGCCCCGGTGTCTCCACCCCCCGTGGCACGCCGCACCGCCAGTCACGGTTCTCAATGTCCGCGACGGCGGTCGCCCCGATCGCGGCGGCGCGCTGGACCGCCTCGTCGTCCCCGAGGGCTCGGGCGGCGGCCAGTGCGGCCTCGGCGTTGCCGAGGTCCCCGTGGCAGATCGAGTGGTTGTGCAGCAGGTTGCTCGGCTTGAGGGTCGCCGTCAGCGCACGCCGCAGGTCGTCGCGCAGCAGCGCGTCGTCGGTGGCGTAGCCCAGGAGCTCGGCGCGTGCCATCGCGACCCCGGCCGCGCCGTGGCACCAGGCGACCATGGAGTCGCCCTCCGGCGTGTCCGGGCGTAGGTCGCGCCAGTTGCCGGTCGCCTCGTCGTAGACCGTGCGTTCGTAGCGCAGCGCCGCGTCCACCGTGTCGCGATGCTCGCGCTTCCCGGTGTACCGGTCCCATCGGGCCAGGGCGGTCGCGATACCGGACGCGCCGTGGGAGAAGCCGGCCAGCGGCGTGTCCGCGTAGAGGGTGCCGGACCAGCCGACCCCGTCGCCGACCGGCTGCGCGCCGCTGAGCGTGTGCCGGGCCAGCGTCCGGGCGCCGTCGAGCACGCTGGGGTCCGCGGTGACCCGGTGCAGCGACAGCAGGGCCAGCAGCCCACCGGAGCTGCCGTTGATGATGTCGTACTCGCGGCTTTCGGTGGCGTGCGTGACCATCGACGCGGCCAGGCCCACGGCGGTGTCGACCAGGTCGGCGCGGTCCAGGACAGCGGTGAGGTGGCTCAGGGCGTACACCGACCCGCCCAGGTGGTCGAAGCCGCCGACGCCCGCGGTCGCGGTCGGGCCGGCGAGCCAGCTCCGCGCCTCGCGGAGCATCATCGTGGCGGCCCGGTCGGCGGCCTGCCGGTAGACGGTGTCGCCGGTGACGTCCGCCAGCCGGGCGAGAAACAGGGCTATGCCGCTGATGCCGTTGTAGAGGTCCATGGCGCTCGGGCCGAGCATCCACACCTTGTCGGCGATCAGGCTCAGGCCCAGCCAGCAGATTCGGTCGTCCTCGGTGAGCGCGGTCGCCAGCAACCGATCCCCGATGATGCGCGCCGCGTCGACGAAGCGCTCGGGTGCGACCGTGGCGGGGGCAACAGGCGAGTGCACGACCTTCGCGGGTACGACCGGCGGCGGCAGGACCACCGCGCCCGGGCGGCTCGGTGGACGCCACCGCGACGGGTCTCCCATGATCAGCGCGGTGAGCGAGGCTTCGATGATCCAGCTCTGCTGGGCCAGGTGGTCTTCGGACATGCCCACCAGTCGGTCGCGGACCGCGTCCAGGCCGGTCTTTCGCAGTGCCCCCGGCACCACGGTGCCGTCGCCACCGGTGAGGTCCGTCGACGACGGTGTGGTCACGAAGATCGGCACGTCGCCGGCGTACATCTGGGCCAGTTCCGCGGCGATGAGGAGGTCGCGGTCCTCGCGGTGCTCGTGCCCGGCCCACAGGTTCTCGAAGTACCGGTCCCGGTCCGACGCGTCACGCAGCAGGTCCGGGTGCTGCGCCTCGGCGAGCAGCCGGACGTACGACTCGGTGGCGCGCAGGACCACCCGCACCTCGTCGTGCGCGAACGCGGCCAACGGGCCGGACGGCCCCAGCAACTCGTCCCGGTGTCGCAGCAGGATCCGGTAGAGCGTGCGGTATCCGTCGCCGATCTCGGGCGCGAACTCCGTCACGTCCAGACGCTGCTCGCCCAGGGTGGGCAGGTTCCCCGAACCGGGGAGCGGGACCCGCCGCCGATCCAGGCGCATCTCGTCGGTGCCGAACCCGTCCCAGACCGTGACCGGCCGGGCGGTCAACTGCCCACCGGCCCCGGACATCCCGCTCATGTCGAACTGGTTGACCTGGTTGCCCTCGGTCCAGATCACAGGTGCCGGCAGCAGCCCCACCGTGACGACGGACCTGCTCATCAACCCGACCCCGGCGCTCTGCAGGTAGCCCGCCTGGTCGCCGATCGGCCGCTCCCACTGCCAGTTGTGCAGCATCGCCTCCAGATCGATGAGCATCGGATGCTCACCGGAGGCGATCACATTTTCCTGATGGAAATCCGTCGCACCGAGGGCCTGCAACAGGGCCAGCAGCGCGCCCTGCCGCCGATGGAACCGGCCGAGGGCGTCGCGGTCGGCGCAGGGTCCACTCTCGACGAACTCGGTCCACCCGTACACCTCGCGGTCGACGACCCAGAACGTCCGCAGCGCGGGGTGCGCGCCGCGCTCGTTGAGCCAGGCCAGCAGGTGTTGGAAGTGGCCGTCGACCTGGAGGCGCCGGGGCTTGTACATCACCCGCTCGCCGGTCGCGAAGCGGACGACCGCCACCGAGCGACCGCCCCGGTGGTTGTCCCCCGCCCCGAAGCTCACCTCGGCCAGGTCGCCGAGCGAGTCCGGCCCGCCGCACCGGTCGGACAGCTCCGCGTGGTCGGCGACTACGCGCTCGGCGAACTCCAGCCGGCTGGCCTCCCAGTTGTCGACGACCCGCACCAGATCCCGGGCCAGCACCGGATATTCGCGCAGCAGGCGCAACGCGTGCTGCGGCTGCTCCAACCGGTGGAGGAAGTCGTGGAAGCGCTCGTGCGGGCTGCTCCCGGACAGCTCGCCCCGGATCCGCAGCACGTTGAGTTCCAGCGCCATCGTCCGGGCCACCAGCATGTTGACGGTGTCGACCGGCCCCGGGCCCAACCGCGTGGTCAGCGCCTCGGCGGAGAGGTGGGGGTGGCCGTCGACCAGCGCCGCCACCCGCGCGCCCAACCGTTCGAGTGCGGCGGCGATCAGTGGCCCGACGAGCACCGCGAATCCCGCGCCGTCATCGTGTCCGGCCGCGCCGTGGCCAGGCGCCACAGTGGCGGCCGGTTGCCGCCGCGCGGCCTCGACCAGCCGACGGGCGTAATCCGGTGCCGTGTCGAACCGGGCCCGAACGGTCTCGGGCTGCTCGCCCAGGACCCGGATCAGACCAGCCTCGTCGAGCCCGTGCTGGGCCAGCCGCTGCGCGATCAGGTCGGGCCGCCTCGCGTGGACCGGCTCGTCCAGCCACATCTTCAGCCGGATCCGGCCGAGATCCTCGTCGACGGGGCCGGTCGGCACCGCGCCGGTCAGCCGCTCCCGCAGGGAGTGACCCAGAAACCATCCGGCGTCCCCCGGCTGCACCGGGGCAAGGCCGTCGTCCATCTGTTCCGCCTCACCGCGCGGCATCGCCGCGCATCACGTGGTGGTGGCCGCCCGTGCCCGGGCGGGTCCTTCGGGAAAACGGCCCGACACCCAGGGCGGGCCCAGGTCGCCGCGCAACATCGAGGTGTACGCCGCGAGCAGCGCCGGGGTCGGCTCGACGCCCAACTCGGTCGCCAGACGGGTACGGAAGGCGCCGAACACGTCCATCGCCTCGCTCTGCCTGCCGGTCTGGTACAGGGCGGTCATCAGCATGATCGCCAGCCGTTCCCGCAGGGGATACTCCGCCTGCAAGGCGATGAGCGCGGGGATCGCCCGGTGGCAGTCGCCCAGCCGCAGGTGCAGTTCCAGCCGGTGTTCCAGGCAGACGATGCGGCGTTCGAGCAGGTGTTGCCGACGGCTCTCCGCGTACGGACCGGTCAGGCCCGCCAACGGCTCGCCCGCCCAGCTCTGTTCGGCCTCGGCCAGTAGCGCCGCGGCCCCGGCGAGGTCGCCGGCCGTCTCGGCGGCAGCCGCCCGCTCAACCGCCTCGTCGAAGTCCGCGACGTCGGTACGGGCCGAACCGAGACGCAGCCGGTAGCCGATGCGGGAACTGTCGATCGCGGGACCGTCGTGGCCGACGCACGCCGCCTCGAGAGTGCGTCGCAGCCGATAGATGTACGGCGGGATCAGCTTCGTGCCGGTCGGCGGGGCCTGGCCGCCCCAGACTCCCTGCAGGATCGACGCCGGTGTGACCACGCGGTTCGCGTTGAACAGCAGGATCGCGAAGACCGCCTGTTGCCGGACGGGCCCGAGGTCGAGCCACTCTCTGCCGACCTCGGCGTGCAGCGGGCCGAGGGCGAGAAACCGTACCCGCGTCACGGCATCGCACCGCCCGCACCAGGACTCGTCATCGAGGTCTCCTCCCTACCGGCGGCCGGGGGACCGCACACAGGCGACGAGGCACGGCACGCACCTGGGTCGGCGCTGAATCCGGCGGTGCCGCACGGATCGAAGATCATCGTGTCCAGGGGATGGTAGGACGGTCGGCGTACAACTCGCGTACATCGCCCGTACGAACAGCGCCCAGCGGACAGCGACGCGCACTCCGAAACGGAAACGGTGCTGCCGGTGAGTCATCAGGTGACTCACCGGCAGCACGTCGATCAGCTGGTCTTACGCGTGGGCGTAGCTCACTCGGGCGGCTTGGCCCCCGACTGTTCGCTGACCATGTACGCCGCGTACCAGTCGGGCCAGTTGTCGTCATGCTCGCCCGTACGTTTCTCGTGTTCGCCGTGCGCGGCGGCCGCGCGTCGAAGCGCGCTCGCCAGGTCGCTCGTGGAGCCGAACGACGTGAGGCCGCCCTCGATGCGTCCGGGAAGCCTGGTGGTGATCTCCTGCATCAGCCAGGTGTTGCCGTCCGGGTCGCGCAGCGTGGCGCGCGAGAAGTAGCTGCGCCGCTGCGGGTCCGGCCCGTCGACCGGGCCGTCCGGGCTGACGTGGAAGACGTCGCCGACTTCGACGCCGGCGGCGGCGAGGGTGTCGTGGGCCGCCTCGATGTCGGAGACGATCAGGTACGCCATGGCCGAGCCGGGTGCCGCCGACGTCAGCCCGGGGCCGAACTGTACGGAACACGCGGAGCCGTGCGGCGTCAACTGGACGATGCCGGGAGGGGTCTGGTCGAGCCGCCACCCGAGCCGTTCGTAGAACGCCTTCGCCCGGTCGACGTCCGACACCGGGATGACGATCACCTCAAGCTTGACGTCCAGGCTCTCGATCCGCGACGTCGCACTCGCGTCGCCCTGGGCCACCTTCGGGCTCATCGCCGCCCCCCTTCCTGATCACCACGCTACTGCTTGAGTCCCTGCTCGGCGCCGGCTTCCCGGCATCAGCCCGACGCCATCCGGGTTGCCCTGCGCACCCCCAACAGGGCGACCAGGGCGAGGAGGATGACGGCGACGGAGTACTCGTCGGCGGTCCTCGGCAGGCCGCCGGCGTAGACCACGAGGAAGCCGGCGATCACGGTGGGGAGACCGAAGCCGACGTAGCAGACGACGTAGAGCACGGACAGCACGCTGGAGCGTTGGTGCGCCTCGACCAGCGGCATGACTGTCTTGAGGCTGCCCTGGAAGCCGCTGCCGAAGCCGACGCCCCCGAGCGCGAGGCCGGCGAAGAAGACCGGGATGGACTGCGCCATGACCGCCACCAACGTGACGATCATCCCCAGGATGAGCGCGACGATTCCGGTCAGGATCACGGTCCGCGCGGCGGTGTTGCGCTGTACCAGCACGGCGATCGACCCGAAGACGGCGAAGACGAAGAGGACCAGACCGCCGATCACGATCGACGTGTTCATGAGGCTGCGGATCAGCGCCGGGCCGAGCGCGCCGAAGAACCCGGCCAGCGCCCAGACCGCGAAGAGCACCGGGATGACCACCAGGACCGGTTGGCGCACCGAGCGGGGCAGCGTGATGTCCGGCCGCAGGCTGCCTCGGGCCCCGGCCATCGGTGTGACCGTCTCCGGCATCAGCGCGACCCCGACGGCCTGGATCAGCAGGATCACGAGCAGCACGAGGTACACCAGTCGCGTCGGCGCGGGCAGGAACTGGATGAGCAGCGCCGAGAGCAGGGCGCCGCTTCCGGTTCCGATGCCGGGGGCGATCGAGTTCGCGAGCGTGCCCCGGGCCCGGTCGATGTCCAGCATGGCGGCGCCCACCGCGCCGGTGGCGGCGCCTGCTGCCAGCCCCTGCACGAGGCGGGCGACCAGCAGGGCCGCAACGCCGTTGGCGAAGATGAAGACGACCAACGCGAGCATCTGCACCGCGATCGCCACGGCCAGCACCGGCCGCCGACCGACGTGGTCGGACAACTTGCCGAACGTGAGCAGCGACGCCAGCACCGCGAGGGCGTAGACGGCGAACACCACGGTGGTGGTGACCGGCGAGAAGTGCCAGCGTTCCTGGTACACACCGTAGAGCGGGGTCGGGGCCGCCGACGCGGCCAGGAACGACACCAGGATCGACGCCAGCAGCACCAGGGAGACCGTCGGTGTGAGTCGGGCCCGCCCGGCGATAGGCATGTCGGTGCTCCTCGGCTGCGTGAAAGCGGTCAGCCTGGGCGTTCCGCCGGCCCTCGGGGCCACGGCGGCCTACCCGGTTGGCGCCGGCACATGCCAGCTCAGCCCTCGGTGTCGTCGCCGGTCGCCGGGAGGCTCGCCACGCCACGGGCCGCACGATCAACTCTGCCCGGCGGTCGGCCGGGTCGGGCGTACGCCGGACGTAGCCCAGCCGTTCCAACGGCCTGCTCCAGGCCGACCTCGACCAGTGGTCGGCCGAGGTCCTCGCCGAGTACCGGGTCGCCTACGGTTCCGGGTGGGGCGACTTCACCAACGACCATGTCGAGCGGATCGTCGGTCGGCAGCCGCGGACCTTCGCCGAGTTCGTTCGCGATCACCGCGAGCACTTCGCCAGCGTCTGATCCGTCGACAGCTCGGCGCGGTGCCCTCCGACGCGACTCCGCCGGAGGGCACCGCCGCGCGCGCCCGGTCGGTGCCCCTACAGCTCGGGGTGACCGAAGAGCCCCGGCAGCCCGCCGCTGTGCAGGAAAACGACCCGGTCGCCGTGCGGGAAGCTGCCGGCCAGCAACGCCGCCATCGCCCGACCGGTGTACGTCGGGTCGAGGAAGACCCCCTCCGTACGCGCGGTCACCTCCAGCGCCGCCCGGACGGCGTCGGTCAGCGTGCGGTACCCCGCACCCACCTGGGTGCCGTCGATCCGCAGGGCGTGCGGCTCGACCTCGCCGACGAGCAGCCCGGCGACGGTCGCCCGGGGGTCCGGCACGGCACCGACATCCACGCCGATCACCCGCTGCACGCCCAACTCCCGCACCAGGCCGGCCATCGTCCCGCCAGAACCGAGCGCCGCGACGACCTCGACCCCGTCGGCGTCGGGCAACTGGGCCCGCAGCTCCCGACCGCAGTCCACATAACCCTGGATCGACGCGGGAGCGGTGCCGCCGAACGGGATGACGTACGCCGATCGTCGCTCCGCCTCGGCCGCCACCACCTCGGCGAGCGGACGCTCTCCGCTCCAGACGATCTCAGCGCCGGCGAACCCGTCGAGCAGCAGGTTGCCTCGCCGACTCTCCGGGGGCGGGCCGGCGAGCACCAGCACACAGGAGAGGCCGAGCCGCGCGGTCGCGGCCGCGGTGAGCCGGGCGTGGTTGCTCTGCGGAGCCCCCGAGGTGATGACAGTGGTGGCGCCGTCGGCTATCGCCTGCGCACAGGTGTACTCGAGCTTGCGGATCTTGTTGCCGCCCCCGCCGAGGCCGGTGAGATCGTCACGCTTGAACCAGAGCTCGGCCAACCCCAGCCGGGCGGCGAGCCGGGGCGCGGCCTCCAACGGCGTTGGCCAGGTACCGAGGGGAACGGGTGTACTCATCCGTGCAGCTAAACACTCCCCGGCCCCGCACGCAGCTTCCTGGCCGTGGGCGCACCTCCGCGGCTATGCCCGACGTGCTGCTGCCCGGGGCAGCGGACCGACGTCAGCGTGGCGACCGGGACGGAGCGCCGCGTGCCGCTGCCCGGGTCCCGCTCCGTCGCGGGCGGCGAGCACGTCGGCCACCGCTCCGGTGGCGAACGCGTAGATGGACTTGTGCAACACGTCGATGGCGAGCTCGGGGCGGGGCCAGGTCAGCGGAGGCGCCCCCACGCCGGTGGCGTTCTCCAGGATCTGGTCGTTGGTCAGGCGCACCGCCGTGAACATCGTTGAGGCCCAGGGGCCGCGCAGCCCGGCCTGCGCCATGACGCTGCGCAGCACACCGACCAGTGCGCCCTGGCCGTAGTGCATCGCCAAATTCTGCCACCGGGGCTGCTGCCCGGAGGTTTCCGGCAGGCCGGTAAGCCTGGCCAGAACCTGGGCGGGCACGTAGGAGTCGGGCCGACCGGTCACCCGCTGTTCGATCTTCTCAGCGGCCGTCATCACCACCGCCCCGGCCATGCCCGCCACCAGTCCCTGCCACACCGCTCGCTTCAGCATGGTTCAGCCCTACCCAGCGATCAGGCACCCACACTCGCGATCGTCAGCGGACCTCATTCCGGACGACTGCCTGGTGCGCCACCGTTCGGGGCGGGTACCGCCCAATCGGGTCAAGACATGCCCCCTCCAGTTGTCAGCCCTGCCGTGCACGCGCGTCCAACGGTTCAGAGACGCGAGTGTGAGGCCACGACGAAGGCGGCTCGGCGGCCCGTCACACCGATCCGGTGAACTGACTGACGTGGTAGGCGGTGCTTCGGCCGTCCGGGGTGCGGGTCCATTTCGAGACCATGAGGTGCAGGTCGTCGGCGTTCCGGCTCGACCAGGGATGAATGAACCCACCGTAGAGCGCCGGCTCCTGCCAGCCCGTCAGCTGAATCTTCTCCCCCGTCCAGGCCCGGTCGGGTCCGGACGCGGTACGGGTGACCAGACACCCGTTCTGACAGTTGAGGTAGGACATCACCCAGGTTCCGTCGGCCAGCCGGCGCACCGATGGCTCGCCGAAGCGGCCGGTGAGGATGGGTGTGCAGGGCCTCCCCCAGCCCCAGTTGGTGCCGTTCCAGCCCCAGCCCTCGTACGACTCGGGGTAGAACAGCCGATCCCACCGGACGCGTCGCAGCATCATCGGACCGTCCTGCCGCCCGGACCGGACCGAGAAGACGTAGACGTACTCGCCGTCGCGCTGCATGGTCCACATCTGGAACGGGTCCTTGTTGTCCGGGCTGTTCCACCACTTCAGCGGCGTACGGATGAAGTCGTTGCCGTTGTCGGAGTAGGCCAACCCCGCGTAGCGGGACTTCCACTGCGGCCCGGCCGGGCCGGCGGAGTTCCAGTTCTCGATGCTCATGTAGGAGATGAGCTGCCGACCGGTCTCCGGAAAGCTGATGCCGTCGTTGGGGATGACGGTCACCTCGGGAAGACCGTCGATGCCGATGCCATAGTGGCCGTTGTGCATCAGCTCCGGTGCCCGTCCGTTGCCCGCGACGCGTGCGGCGCTGTCGAAGACGATTCCGCCCGGCGCGCCGGGGTGGACCGCGGAGCGCAACATGACCGGCGACCGCCAGTCGTTCGGCAGGGGCGGGCCCTCGGGCCACGGCGTGTCGAAGGTGTCGCCGAAGAGGTAGCCGATGGATCCGTTCTCCAGCACGTACGGGATGCCCAGATCGGTGCCGGCTACCCGCCATCGGCGACTGGTGTCCAGGTCCGCACCGGTCAGCCGCTTCTTCCAGACCGCCGCCTGGGCCGGAGCGGCCGTGGTCAGGATCGCGCCTACGGAACCGACCGCGCTGGCGGCCCCGATCGCGGCGGCGCGGCCGAGCAACGAGCGACGACGTATGCCCATGGCTGCCCTCTCCTGTCGCACTCGTCATTGCCCTGCCGCGTGATTGGACAGCGGTTGCGGGCGAGTAAACCCGCCGACGACAACCGCTGTCAATACCTGCCCGCCTTGAACGATGCTCTGAAGGAATTCTTCATAGAACATTGACTCTCATCAGCGCGCTGAAGAAACTCTCAGCAATCGGTCCCCGGTCGTGGGCGGTCCCGTTACGCCATCGTCGGCCATCCCGACCCGACGAGGAGCAGCGTGAGACGTATTCTCCTGGCCCTGCTGATGGCCCTCGGCGTCGCCGGCACGACGGTCCCGGCCATGCCGGCGCACGCGGACCCGGTCGGCACCCTGGCCTGCCCCTCCATCCCCGCCAACCGCGACCCGGCGGTCACCCTGGTCGTCTACCGGGTCGCCCGGGCCTACAACGCCAACGACAAGGTGACGCTGTCCGCCTTCGAGGCGGGCTGGGTCGAGTCACGCATGAACAACCTGCCGTGTGGCGACAAGTCGTCGCTCGGGGTGTTCCAGCAGCGCTGGGACTACGGGTGGGGCACTCCGGAGCAGATCATGGACCCGGTCTACGCCAGCACCCAGTACGTCACCCGGGCCATCGTCTGCGACCGTGACAACCCCGGATTCAGCGCGGGCCAGGTCGCCCAGTGCGTCCAACGGTCCGGCTTCCCCGACCGGTACGACCAGGCGGCCGCCACCGCCCGGGCCCAGCTCAACGAGGCGGCCCGCACCCACGCCATCGCCGGTGGATCCGCCACGGACGTGACCGGCGACGGCCGGGACGACATCGTCACCTTCACCTGCGATCCCAACGCCGACGTGTACGTCGCCACCTCCACCGGCACCGGCTTCGCCGGGACCACAGTGAAGTGGCACGACTTCTTCTGCCTGGCCGGCGAGTTCCCCTACCTCGGCGACGCCAACGGGGACGGCAGGGACGACCTCATCGTCTTCACCAAGGGCGCCACCAACGATGTCCATGTCGCGCTCTCCACCGGCACCGGCTTCCTCGGCGCCACCCGATGGCACGACTTCTTCGGCCTCAACGGCGAGACGACGCTGTGATCAGTGGATTGGAGATCTCATGCGACTGACCAGGCGCACGTGCACCCTCTTACTGGCGGCGGCGCTGGCCGGCCAGGTGGCGGTCGCGCCGGCCGACGCGGCCGGACCCGCGGCACCCGGCTCGCTCACCGCTGAC
Organism: Micromonospora arida; assembly: GCF_042873195.1. Lineage (NCBI taxonomy): Bacteria > Bacillati > Actinomycetota > Actinomycetes > Micromonosporales > Micromonosporaceae > Micromonospora > Micromonospora arida. The sequence continues at coordinate 1,214,689 of NZ_JBIALC010000001.1, forward strand.
TTCACCCGGGCAGCCGCCGAGTTCGACGTACCCCGGGACCTGCTGGTCGCCGTCGCCTACGGGGAGTCCCGGCTGGACGGGCACGGTGGCCTGCCCAGTCAGGCCAACGGGTACGGGGTCATGCACCTGGTCAGCAATCCCACCCAGCACAGCCTGGAGCGGGCGGCCACGCTCACCGGTGAACCGGTCGACCGCCTGCGCTCGGTCACCTCCGCCAACATCCGCGGCGGTGCGGCGGTGCTCCGCGACCTGGCCGACGACGAGGGGCTGACCGGCGGGGCACGCGACCGGCTCTCCGCCTGGTATCCGGTGGTGGCGCGCTACAGCGCGGCCGTCGACGCGTCGACCGCCCGGCTCTACGCCGACCACGTCTACGACCTGCTGCGTACCGGAATCGCCGCCGGAGCGGTACGGGTCGCGCCTCGACCGCTCCGACCCGAACTCGGTCGCTACGCGGGAGTCGCCCCTGCGGGCGCCGCCGGCGCGAACGTCGCGGCGGCCGTGCCGGAGTACGCGCCGGCCCGGTGGGTGTCCGCCTACGGCGGCAACTACCAGGCCGGCCGGTCGGCGCGGATAACCACTGTGGCGGTGCACGTGACGCAGGGGTCGTACGCCGGCACGGTGAGCTGGTTCCAGAACCCGTCGGCGGGGGTGAGCGCGCACTACGTGGTGAAATCGAGCAACGGCGAGATCACGCAGATGGTGCGCGAGGGCGACACGGCCTACCACGCGCGCTCGGCCAATCCATACGCGGTGGGCATCGAGCACGAGGGCTTCGTGGACAATCCGGCCTGGTTCACCGACGCCATGTACCGGTCGTCCGCCGCGCTGACCCGCTACCTCTGCGACAAGTACGGGCTGCCGAAGACCCGTGCGTCGATCAAGGGGCACAACGAGCTGCCCGGCAACGACCACACCGACCCGGGGCCGAACTGGAACTGGAACTACTACATCTCCCTGGTCAACGCCGGCGGCTCGGGGGGCCGGTACCTGGCCGGTTCACCGACGGACTTCACCGGCGACGGCCGTGACGACATCGTCGCGTTCACCCAGGGCAGCCTCAACGACGTCTACGTGGCCACCTCCACCGGCAGCGCCTTCGACGGTACCTCGGTGAAGTGGAACGACTTCTTCGGCCTCAACGGCGAGACCCTGCTCAGCGGCGACGTCAACGGCGACGGCAGGGACGACGTCGTCGCCTTCACCCACGGCACTCTCGGTGACGTCTACGTGGCCCTCTCCACCGGTACCAGTTTCGGCGGCGGTCAGAAGTGGCACGAGTGGTTCGCGCCGGGCGCGGAGGTCGGCGCGGTCGGAGACGTCAACGGCGACGGACGCGACGACATCATCGCCTTCACCCACGACACCAACGCCGACGTGTACGTGGCGTTGTCCACCGGCACGGGTTTCGGCCCCGGCCTGAAGTGGCACGACTACTTCTCCATCCCCGGCGAGTTTCCCGCGCTCGGCGACGTCAACGGCGACGGCCGCGACGACATCATCACCTTCACCCAGGGGCCGGCCACGGCGAGCGACGTGATCGTCTCCCTCTCCACAGGAAGCAGATTTGGCGCGCCCCAGAAGTGGCACGACCTGTTCGCCGTCGGGACAGAACAACCCCGCGTGGGCGACATCAACGGCGACGGCCGCGACGACATCGTCACCTTCACCTGCAACGCCGACGCCGACGTCTACGCCGCCGTCTCCACCGGCACCTCGTTCGTCGGCACCACAGTCAAGTGGAACGACCTCTTCTGCCTGCCCGGGGAGTTCCCCTACCTCGGCGACTACAACGGCGACGGCAAGGACGACATCGTCGCCTTCACCAAGGGCAGCTTCAACGACGTCCACGTCGGCCTCTCCACCGGCACCAACTTCCTCGGCGCCACCAAATGGCACGACTTCTTCGGCCTGCCCAACGAGACCACCTTCTGACGCGCGGTGGCCGGCTTCTCGATGGGCGACTTCGGTGCGCTGAAGTACGCGGCCAAGTACTACGGCCACTTCTGCTCGGTCAGCTCGCACTCCGGGCCGGCAAGGCCGCTGGTCGGGCGAGATACGCGGTCTTGATGTCGGGAGAGAACCCGCAGGCGCGGTAGAAACCGTGCGTCGCGGGGTTGCGCGAACCCGTCATCAGCATCGCCTTGTGGCAGCCGGCATCCCATGCCGTCCGGAGTGTGTCGGCCATGATCTGCCGCCCCAGACCGGTGCCTCGCCGTGATTCCTCCACGACGACGCCGAGCCGCCCGGAACATGCCCTGAGCGTAGCCAGAACCCCCACCGCGCCCGCTTCCACGTCGTTACCGGTCGACGTGTCTCATGCTGCGATACACCACGGTGATGATCAGGAAGAGCGTGCCGACGAGCACGAGGGTGATCACGGCGTTGACCGCCACGGGCAGGTCCTGAACGAGGTACTGCTTGACGTAGTTGCTGCCAAGGATGACGGGGACATAGATCCACCAGGGCGCCCACTTGCCGTTCTGCTGCTCTTCCCCGCTCACGGATGACCTCTTTCGACCTTGGTGCCAGGACCCCCGCCGACCGTGCGGCGACGCTGCATCCACTCTGGCCCCGAATGTCGGCCGTGCCATCGACACGGGGAACGAAAACGGCCTCATCAGTTGGTACTACGACCCAACCCGGACGCCGTAGTGGCGCGAGGCGCCGGGTGGGCACTTCTTCCGCCACGACCTGTTCGTTCAGGACCTCGATGGAATGCTCGGACGCCTACGCCGCGCGGGCTGACCCCCGGTAGCGTCGACGGTCATGGCCACCAGCGTCGACGTGCGTCGGGCACTCGCCAGCCTCGCCGATCCACGTCGAGCCGAGGCGTCGAGCCGGTTCCTCCAGATGGTCCCCGGTGGGTACGGCGAGGGCGACCGGGCCCTCGGTGTCTCCGTGCCCGACCAGCGCACGGTGGCCGCCCGGTTCTGGCGCGACCTCTCGCTGGCCGAGACGACGAAGCTGCTCATCGAAGGCGCGCACGAGGAGCGCTTGACCGCGCTGTTCATCCTGGTGCGGAAGTTCGCCAAGGGCGACGAGCAGGAGCGGGGTCGGATCTTCGACACCATCCTGGCCAACACCGCCCGCATCGACAACTGGGACCTGGTGGACTCGTCCGCGCCGTACATCGTCGGCCCCTGGCTGCTCGACAGGGACCGGAGCGTCCTGGACCGGTTGGCCGAGTCGAGCCTCGTGTGGGAGCGGCGCATCGCCGTCATGGCGACCTTCGCCTTCATCAGGGCCGGTGACTTCGAGTGGACCTTCCGACTCGGCGACCGGCTCCTGCACGACCCGCACGACCTGGTCCGGAAGGCGGTGGGCTGGATGCTGCGCGAGGTGGGCAACCGGGACAGAGCGGCGGAGGAGGAGTTCCTCGCCCGCCGCTACCGGGTCATGCCACGGGTCATGCTGCGGTACGCGATCGAGAAGTTCGAACCGCAGCGTCGCCGCGACTACCTGTCCGGCGCCCTTTAGGGCGTCTTCCGGAAGTGCTGGCCGGCCGACACTTCCTAGTCGACCGGCTCAGCCGGTGGGATGGGGAAGTTCCGGTTGAAGACGTTGTCCGGGTCGTAGCTGGCCTTGATGGCGCGCAGCCGGCCGAGGGTGGGCTCGGGCCAGGCATCCAGCAGTCGAGCCGGATCGGTGCCGCTCTCGAAGCTGAGATACAGGCCGTCGAGGTACGGGTACAGCTCGGCCCACAGTTTGTCGAGTTGGGGCCGGCGGTCCGGGACCGTGGCGGCGAGCACCGAGAAGTTCTGCTCGCGGTGTGGGTAGGCGGTCGCGTCACGGGCGACGTCGTTGACCGCCCCACCGACGGATCGCAACTGCATGATCATCACATCGCCGGAATGGATCATGTTTTCCATGAGGTCGGCCGCCTGCGGTGTGACGTGGTGCAACAGGCCGCTGCGGGTGTCCTTCAGCCCCTGCCCCCGATGCTGGTTGCCCGGCGGCACGACGATCGCCGGGTACGGCACGAGCTGCGCCTGCTGGTCGAGGATCGGCCCGATCTCCAGGAACGGGCTCAGGGCGGACTGCGCCGCCTCGACGTCGTCACCGGCGTACACGAGGGTGACCTGGGCAGCCGGGGGGTTGCCACGGCGGCCGGGAAAGAGGGAGACGAAGCTCGTCAACTCCCGTGGCGCGTCCTCGACCAGTCGGCCCCACCGGCGCAGCAGTCCGGCGGTGTCGGTCGCGTCCGCGACGAGCTGGGCGTGGACGACCTTGTCGACCTCGTACGCCTCCAGCTCCAGCGCGGTGACCACACCGAAGTTTCCACCGGCTCCGCGGATGGCCCAGAACAGGTCGGCGTGATGCTCGTCGTCGACGCGGAGCAGACGCCCATCCGCGGTGACGATCTCGGCGGCGACGACGTGGTCGATGGTCAGGCCGTGCCTGCGCGCCAGGTAGCCGACGCCGGCGGTGGTGGCGAGACCACCGACGCCCACGTCTCCGTAGTCACCCGAGCTCATGGCCAGGCCGTACGGGGCGAGCGTCTGGGCCACGTCGCCCCACCGGGCACCCGGCTCCAGTCGCACCCGACGGGTTGCCCGGTCGAGCACCTCGACCTTGTTCATCCTCGACATGTCGATGACGACTCCCCCGTCGTTCGTCGACCGGCCGCTGATGCCGTGCCCGCCGCTGCGCACCGACAGTGGGACATCCTGCGTCCGGGCGTACGACACGGCGGCGACCACCTCGGCGGCGTTCTGCGGACGGATCACCAGGGCCGGCGAGCCGTGCCAGCTGTAGGTGTGGCGTACCCGCTCGTACTCCTGGTCACCGGGCTCGACGGACCTGGCGGTCAGTGACGGCGGCAGCGCGTCGTAGTCGAGGCCGGGGTGCCGCTCGGCCAGCGCGACGGTCGTGCGGACCGGCCCGGTGCCGACCTGACCCCCGGTGCGCTCCTTGGCGACCGCCTCCCGCAGCGCGGGGGCGATCTCCTGCCCGAGGGTCTGAATGAGGCGTGGGTCGTCGCGCCCGATCAGGAAGGTGCTGAACCCCTCCTCGAGGACCAGCGGAAGGAGTTGGTCGACCCACTGCTCGACCGGCCCTGGAGGAAGCCGCGGCTGCGCGACGAGACGTCGACAGTGAACAGGTTGAGCAGCCGCCGGATCTCCCGGGGCTCGCGGCCCGCGGCGATGGCCGCATCGTCGATGAGCCGGTTGGCGGTCACCCGGTCCGGAGATCGCAGGTATTCCAGCGTCGGCAGCCAGCCGTTGGCCTTCTGGCCGGTCAGGGCGAGCATCTTCGGCTGGTACGCGCCGAGCCAGATGTCGATGTCATGTGCCGGCTTCGGGCCGCGTTGCATGCCGGGTACGGGGTAGTACTCCCCGTCCAGCCGCAGCGGTCCGGTGGCGGTGTCGTCCCAGACGCCGCGCAGGACGTCGACAGCCTCCCGCAGGGCCGCGACTCCCTGCCCCGCGGTCAGCCGACGTGCGCCCATGCCCTCGATCCCGTCCCAGAACGCGCCGGCGCCGAGGCCCAGTTCGAAACGGCCGTGCGACAACCGGTCCAGGCTCGCCGCGGCCCGGGCCAGAACGGCCGGCGGACGCAGCGGCAGGCTGAGGACGTTCCCGGAGATCCGGAGCCGCTCCGTGCGGGCGGCGACCCAACTCAGCAGGGTCCAGGTGTCGAGGAACTCCGCGTTGTACGGGTGGTCCTGGAAGGTGACCAGGTCCAGCCCCGCCGCCTCGGTCAGCTCGGCGAGCGCCACCACCTGATCCGGGTCGTGCACGCTGGGTGTCAGGAACGACCCAAACCGGAGTTCGTGCCCGTAGTCCGACATTGCTTCACCATCCACGCGATCGTTTGATCAACCTATCATGTGATACGCCTATCGTTTGTCAGACAACCTATCTTCGCCGCCAATCATTCCTGGGGTGCCGCAATGTCGGATCATGATCAACGTATCGGCCACTAGCATCGGGACATGTCCGTGACCGATCCGTGCGAACTGCCGGCCAACCGCAAGCGCGGTTCGAACTTCGGTTGGTCGCTGGGCATGGTGCTGCGCCGCTGGCACGAGCGCGTCGAGGAGCTGCTGAAGGACCTGCCGCACGGCAGTGGGGGTACCACATCCTGGCCGTCGTCGTGCACGAAGAGGTGCCCACGCAGGGGGCCCTGGCCGCTCGCCTGGCCATCGACCGCAGCGTGCTGACCTACGTCATCGACGACCTGGCGAACGCCGGTCTCATCGAGCGCAGGCCTGACCCCCAGGACCGGCGGGCCCGACGGGTCGTGGCCACCGAACGCGGACGCCAGACGCTCGCCGAGGCCGAGCGGCGGGTCGCCCACGCCGAGGACCACGTGCTGGGCGGGTTACCCGAGGAGCAGCGCAGGGTCTTTCGCGACCTCGCCGCCCGGGCCGCCGAAGCGATCCACGCCGCCGCACCCGCCACGGACCCCTGCGTGGCGGTGCAGAGCGTCCTTCCGCCAGCCGACCAGGCCAGCTGACCGTCCGTACCGCGCGGCGGCGTCGCCACCAGGAACGACCCACCCTGGTGGCGACGCCGCCGCGCGACAGCGTCAGCGCTTACGGCCCACCCCGCCGAAGGCGTCGATGTCGGCCGGCGTGTCGACCGCGTCGTCCGGGCGCCACTGCGGGCACGGCACGACGCCGGGCTCGACCAGCTCCAGGCCGTCGAAGAAGCCGGCGATCTCGTCGGGCGAGCGCAGGGTGTACGGGGTCGCGCCGGTGTCGTTGTAGTCGTCCTGCGCCTGCTGCATCTCGGCGCTGATCAGGCTCGTGCCGTCGTTCAGCGAGAGGTAACTGCCGCTCGGCAGTGCCGCCACCAGCTGCCGTGTGACCGAACGGGCCGCCTCGTAGTCGGGCACGTGACCCATGACGCCGCTGAGGATGAGACCGATCGGCTGCGCGAAGTCCAGCGTCTTGCCGGCCTCGGCGATGACCGCGGCCGGGTCGTGCAGGTCGCCGTCGATGTAGGCGGTCCTGCCCTCGGCCGTGCCCACCAGCAACGCGCGGGCGTGCACCAGCACCAGTGGGTCGCTGTCGACGTAGACGATCCGCGCGTCCGGGGCGATCCGTTGGGCCACCTCGTGCGTGTTGTTGGCGGTCGGCAGCCCGGTGCCGACGTCGAGGAACTGGCGGATGCCCGCGTCGGCAGCGAGGAACATGATCGAGCGAACCAGGAACTGCCGAGAGGCCCGGGCCACGTCGACGACGCCGGGGAAGACCTGGCGATACTGGTCCCCGGCCTCGCGGTCGACAGCGAAGTTGTCCTTGCCACCGAGCCAGTAGTTCCAGATCCGCGCCGAATGCGGCACCGACGTGTCGATCTTCTGCTGTACATCGGCCTCACCGGCCTCGTGCCGACCGGTCGTCGGCGATTCCATGGTCACGACGAAACCCCCCCCATGTCGAACGCGTAAGCGACGTCGTCGCGGGACGGCCCGGTCGAGGAAGTGGCCACCCGTGACCGTGCCACGGTATAGAAGGCCGAGGATTCTCACCACACCCGTCACTCCACACGAGACCGAGCCTGGTTGACTCGCTCGCCATGCTGGAACGGGAGGCCCGGTTCCCGTACCACCTCAGGAGGACCCCATGCGTAAGCCGGTCAAGACCGCGACAGCCCTCTTCGGGCTGGGCGTCGGCGTCGCGGTCGGACCCTCCCTCGGGCCGGACGCGGTCTGGCCCGGAGTCGCGGTCGCCGCACTCGGAATCGGGCTCTCCCTGATCGGCACGACAGAGTCCGACCTGGTGGAGGACGGCCTGGCCAACCGCGACGAGCCGACCGGCGTGTCCGGCGACGGAACGGGGACGGGCACCTCGGGCGTCGCGAAACGGCAGCGATCGAGCCCGGAAAGGCCGACACTCAGCGGCCTGGGCAACCGGGTGGAGCAGATCCTCCAACTCGCCGAGAAGCAAGGCGAAGACCACCTCAACGCCGCGAAGCTCGACGCCGAGAAGACGGTGAGCGCCGCTCGCCGGGAGGCGGAGGCGATCGTGAACCGCGCGCACGAACAGGCAGCCGGCATCACTCACACCGTCCGTGATCCGCGTTCGGCACCGCCCACCTCGGCGCTGTTCGGGTCCGACGACCCGACCCAGTCCGGCTAGGGCCTGCCCACGCCGATCGCCGCCGGCCCCGTCGGTACGTCCCTCCTGCGAGGGAGCGCCTTCCCCTGTCAGCGGGGTCCGCCCACTGCGGCCCGCCGGCAGGATCGGTGCATGACGACATCGACACGAATCGTCAGGCGGAGCCTCCATGGCCTGACGTACGCAGTGCTCGGCTGGGCCGTGGCATACGGGGGCGTGCGTCTGGCCTGGACGGTCGGCGAGGCTCCGGAGTTCGGGCGGCTCGGGCTGGACCTGCTCGGCTTCACCGGCTGGTGGTCGGTGGCGTTGTGTGCGGCAGCGGGCGGGCTGGCGGTTGCCCTGGACCGGGTGGCGACCTGGCGGCCGGCGCTCGCGGGGCTCGCCTGGACGGTCGCCGGAGCGCTGGTCGCGGCCGCCGCGATCCTGCTGCCGGAGCTGGTGGGCTTCCTGCTGTTCACCGTCGGCCCGTTCTTCGACCCGCTGGCGTTCGTCAGCCGGCTCGGTTGTGTCACCGGAGCGGCACTGCTCGCTCTGGCCACCGCGCGCTATCAGCGGCGCACCCGGGGCGACTGCCCAGCCTGCTGCCGGACGGTCCGACCGGGCACGCGGCGCTCGGCACCCGCGCGATGGGCGCGCTGGGCCGCGTGGGCCGCCGTGGGCGGTCTCGTGACCCGCTTCGCGGCCCAGTTCGTGGTGGGGTTCGACCAGGTCGACCAGAGCGCCTCCCTGCTGGGGTTGGAGATCGGCCTGGTGCTGGCCGGAGTGCTGTTGCCGCTGGCGCTGGTGTACCACTGGGGTGAGGTCTGGCCGGGGTGGGTGCCGCTGCTCGCCGGGCGCACCATTCCTCGTCCGCTGCTGCTGGTGCCCGGTTTCGGGCTCGGGGCGGGCATCGTGGCCTACTTCGGCATGGGAATGGTGCAGGTGACGTCGGGCTCGCACAGCGAGTTCTCCGACGCGTTCCTGTGGGCGGCGATGTCGGCGTACCTCGTCATGGGGGTGGGTCTGGTAATCGGGTCCACCGACTACCACCTGCGCAATCGGCGGCAGTGCGGCACCTGCGGCCGGTGACGGCACCACTGACCGTGGGTCGATTGCATTGACAGGAGTCGTTGGACGAATTAACTTGCTGGAATCAGCACCTGGGAGCGCTCCCAATCCTTCCGCCGCCCACACCATCGCTGAATCTCGCCGCAGACGAGCCCTCCCGAGGCCTGGAAGCCACCACCACCTCAGGAGGAGTTTCATGAGAAGAAGAAGAGTGACCAACGCCGCCCTGGTGTCGGCCGGTGCCGTCCTGCTGGCGTCGGCAGCGGTCGCCGTGGCGATGCCAGCGGGGGCCGCAGCCAGCGGCTGTTCAGTGAAGTACAGCGTGTCGTCGCAGTGGCAGGGCGGCTTCGGCGCCAACGTCACCATCACCAATCTCGGTGACGCGGTGACGAATTGGACGCTGACCTGGAACTACAACGCCGGACAGACCGTCACGCAGGCGTGGAACACGACGCTGACGCAGAGCGGCACCGCGGTCACCGCCAGGAACGTCAGCTACAACGGGGCCATCCCGACCAACGGGACGGTGTCGTTCGGCTTCAACGGATCCTGGACCGGCAGCAACCCCGATCCCACCACCTTCGCGTTGAACGGGGTGGGCTGCACCGGTGGCACCGAGCCGACTCCGCCGCCGACGACTCCGCCGCCGACCGACCCACCGCCCACGACTCCGCCGCCGAACGGGCCGGCGGACGTCACCGTGAACAGCGCGACCAGGTACCAGACGGTCGACGGGTTCGGGGCCGCGCAGTCGATCTGGGGTAGCGCCTGGTCGACGACGGACACCCAGACGTTGGTCGGGATGGGTGCCAACCAGTTGGGGCTGTCGATCGTGCGGACCGGGTTGTCGCCAGTGTCCAGCGAGTGGACGACGCACGTGAACTCGTTGAAGACGGCGAAGTCGTACGGGTCCAACGTGAAGATCCTCGCCTCGCCCTGGACCGCGCCGGCGGCGTGGAAGACCAACAACAGCCGGGTCAACGGCGGCAAGCTGAAGACCGACTACTACGACGACTACGCCAACCATCTGAACAGCTACGTGCAGTACATGCGTGGCCAGGGCGTACCCATCGATGTCACGTCGGTGCAGAACGAGCCGGACTGGCACCCGGACTACGACTCGATGGACTGGAGCGGCACCGAGCTGCGCACCTTCGTCCGCGACCAGGGCAGCAAGGTGCAGAACACCAAGCTGATGGTGGCCGAGGCGGTCAACATGAACTACGGCTACACCGATCCGACCCTCAACGACGCGTCCGCCCGCAACAACATCGGCTACATCGGCGGGCACCTGTACGGCACCGAGGAGTCGGGCCGACTGCGGCCGTACTCGCTGGCGGAGCAGCACAACAAGCCGGTGTGGATGACCGAGTGGAACCTGCACGCCGCCGACGGTGGCGGCTCCAACATCTGGGGCAACCCCGCCAACGCGGCAGTCTGGAACGAGACCCTCGACGACATCATGCGCACCGTGCACAAGTCGATGGAGGCCAACTGGAACGCCTACATCTGGTGGTACGGCAAGCGCTACTACTCCTTCATCGGTGACGGCGAGTCGACGTTCGGCACCGTCGCGGGCGCTCCGCTCAAGCGCGGGTACGCCTTCTCGCAGTACGCGAAGTACGTCCGCCCCGGCTACCAGCGGGTCGCCCTGACGAAGAGCTCGAAGGCCGCACCGCTGGAGGTGACGGCCTACCAGGGGGACGGGAAGATCACCCTGGTGATCCTCAACCGCTCGAACAGCGCGGTCAACAACGCCGTGATCCAGGCCCCGCAGAACGTCAGCCGGGCCGAGCACTACCTCACCTCGCAGAACGCCAACGCGGCCAGCCAGCCGACCAGCGTGAACGGCGGCCAGGCCACCATCAACGTCGGCGCCCGCAGCATCTCCACGCTCGTCTTCACCCTCTGAACACCTCGTTCGCCCCGAGCACCATCGACTGCGCGGGAGCCCCGGCCACACGCTGGGGCTCCCGCCCGTCGGCGGGCAGCCGGTGCAGATCAACCGCTGTTCAGGTAACGGTCGGCGGCGCCGTGCTGTGCCGCACCACGAGCTTGGGGACGACCAGCGGCAGACGCTGCGGCACCGTGTCGTCGATGGCCTGGGTGACGGCGGTGATGGCCCGCCGACCGACCGCGTCGAAATCCTGCTGGATCGTCGTCAGCGGCGGGATGAGGTAGGGCGCCTCGGGCACGTCGTCGAATCCGACGACGGAGACGTCGTGCGGCACCCGCCGTCCACGCTCGTGCAACGCGCGCAGTACACCGATGGCCATCTGGTCGTTGGCGGCGAACACCGCGGTGGTCGCGCGCATCGCACCGATCCGCAGCCCGGCGGCGTAGCCGCTGTGCGCTCTCCAGTCCCCCTCGACCGGCTCCGGCGGGCGTAGGCCCGCCGCGCTCATCGCCTGACGCCAACCTTCGAGGCGAGCGCGGGCCTCCGCCCAGTTGAGCGGACCGCTCACATGCACGATCTCCCGATGCCCGAGGTCGAGGAGGTGCTCGGTGGCCATCCGGGCGCCGAGCACCTGGTCGACGCCGACGGTCACGCTGGCCCTGGACAGATCGCCCTCCACGACGACGAAGGGGACACCCGAGCGCGTCATCCGCACCACCTCGAGGGCCTCGTCGTTGCCGGCGATCATGACGACGCCCTCCACGCCGACGCGCATGAGGTGTTCGGTGGCGTCGCTGAGCGCCCGTACCGTCACCTCGGAGAGGCTCACCGAGGTGGCGAAGTAGCCGGCCGCGCGGGCGGCGTCCTCGACGCTGCGGTGGATGCTCGTCGGACCGAACAGCGTCCTGGCCGTGCCGATGATGCCGATCATCCCGGACCGTCCGCGCACCAGCGCGCGGGCGGCCGTGTTGGGGCGATAGTCGAGCCGTCGGATCGCTTCGAGGACCCGCTCCCGCGTCTCGCGCCTGATGCTGGGTGCCCCGTTGATGACCCGGGACACCGTCTGGTGTGACACGCCCGCCAGGCGAGCGACGTCGGCCATGACCGGTGGCCGGTCGGCCGCTGTCACAGCGGCCTTTGCGTGAACTCGCACTGGCGGGCCGTCCGTTCTTCCGTGGAATCAGTTCTTCGTGGGCCTCGGCCGTCGGTGGCCGTCAGTGTGAGTGACGGGGCACCGCACTGCCGCTGCCACCGACCAGAAAGTCGAGGTCCGCGCCGCTGTCGGCCTGGAGCACGTGTTCGCTGTAGAGCCGCACCCAGCCCCGGTCGGCCACCGGCTTCGGCGGTTGCCAGCCGGAGCGGCGTTGGGCCAGCTCCGCGTCGTCGACCAGGAGGTCCAGGCGGCGCGTCGCGACGTCGACGGCGACCAGGTCACCGGTGCGTACCAGCGCGAGCGGGCCACCCACTGACGCCTCCGGTGCCACGTGCAGGATGCAGGTGCCGTAGCCGGTGCCGCTCATCCGAGCGTCGGAGATCCGCACCATGTCCGTGATGCCGTCGGCGAGCAACCGTCGTGGCATGGGCACGTTGCCCACCTCCGGGAAGCCGGGGTAGCCCCGTGGGCCGGCGTTGCGGACGACGATCACCGTGTCGGGGGTGACGTCGAGGTCCGGATCGTCGGCGGCGACGACGTACTCCTCGATCCGGTCGAAGACGAGCGCCGGGCCGGTGTGCGTGAGGAGGTGGGCGGAGGCGGCGGAGACCTTCAGCACCGCCCCGGACGGGGCGAGCGAGCCGCGCAGCACCACGGTGCCCGAGCCGGCGGGCTGGAACGGCTCCTCCATGGTGCCGATCACGTCCCGGTTCCAGCACTGGGCGCCGTCGACGTTCTCCGCCACGCTCCTGCCGCTGACGGTGATGTGGTCCATGTGCAGCAGCGGGGCGAGCTCCTTCATCACCACCGGAAGGCCGCCGGCGTAGGCGAAGTCCTCCATCAGGTACGTCCCGGACGGCATGAGGTTGACGAGCATGGGCACGTCGGCGGTGAGGGTGTCGAAGTCCTCCAGCGACAGGGGGACGCCGAGGCGTCCCGCGATCGCGAGCAGGTGCACGACCGCGTTGGTGGAGCCGCCGATAGCGGCGTTGACCCGGACGGCATTCTCGAACGCCTGCCTGGTGAGCACCGAGGACAGCCGTTGGTCCTGTTCGACCATGGCGACGATCCGGCGTCCGGCGGCGTGCGCGAGCGCGTACCGCCGGGAGTCGACCGCCGGCACGGCGGCCGCCCCCGGCAGTTGCACGCCCAGCGCCTCGGTCACACAGGCCATCGTGGAGGCGGTACCCATTGTCATGCAGTGGCCTCGGCTCCGGGACATGCCGACCTCCGCCTCGGAGCAGTCGGCCGCGGTCATCCGACCGGCCCGCATCTCCTCGGTGAAGCGCCAGACGACGGTTCCCGAGCCGATGTCCTGGCCACGGAACTTGCCGTTGAGCATCGGGCCACCGGTCAACATCAGGGTCGGCAGGTCGACGCTCGCCGCTCCCATCAGCAGGCCGGGGGTGGTCTTGTCACAGCCGGAGAGCAGGACCACCCCGTCGAGCGGGTTGGCGCGGACCGACTCCTCCAGCTCCATCGCCAGCAGGTTGCGGTAGAGCATTGTCGTGGGCCGCATCAGCGGCTCGCCCAGGCTCATCGCAGGGAACTCCAGCGGCAGGCCCCCGCTCTCCCACACGCCCCGCTTCACCGACTCGGCGAGGTCGCGCAGGTGGGCGTTGCAGGGTGTCAGCTCCGACCAGGTGGTGGCGATACCGATCACCGGGCGACCGTCGAAGACGTCGTCCGCGAACCCCTGGTTGCGCATCCAGGACCGATGGATGAACCCGTTGCGGCCTTCCGCACCGAACCACTCCCCGCTGCGCAGCGGTCGATTCGTCGTCGACATCAGCACACCTCTCTGTCATCCGTCCGGCCGCGTTCTGCGCGGCGATCAATGCGCGTGTGGTGGATTGGGCTGGTGGCGTCGGCGCGGCCTACCGCAGACCTCCGACGGAGAGTCCGCCGCGCCAGTGTCGTTGCAGGCTGAAGAACGCGATGATCAGCGGGATCACGGACACCAGGGAACCCAGGATGATGAGGCTCCACAGCGAGGTGGTTCCCGCGTTGTTCGCGGACGCGATTCCCTGCCAGAGGCCAAGACCGACGGTGACCGGGAAGAGCCGGTTGTCGGAGAGCATGGCCAGCGGCAGGAAGTAGTTGTTCCAGGACGCCACGGCCGACAGGAGCAGCACGGTGACCACCGCGGGACGCATCAGCGGAAGAGCGATCTGGATGAACGTCCGTATCTCTCCCGCGCCGTCGACCCGCGCCGCGTCAAGGAGTTCGTCGGGCACCGCGTCACGCGCGTACACGTGCATCAGGTAGACGCCGAACGGGTTGAGCAGCGACGGGAGGATCACCGCCCAGACCGTGTTCGTCAGGCCGAGCCGGGAGAACATGATGAAGGTCGGGATGACCAGAGCGGTGGCGGGCACCATCAGCGCGCCGAGCACGACGGCGAAGCTGAAGCGTCGGGCGGCGAACCGGTACTTGGCAAACCCGTAGCCGGCCATGACCGCCAGGACGGTGGCGCCGATGCCGCCGGCGATGGCGTAGAGCGTGGAGTTGAGCATCCACCGCAGGTAGATGCCACCGTCGTAGGTGAAGAGCTGCCGGAGGTTCCCGAGGTAGTCGATCTGGTCGGTGAACCAGAGGGTGTTGCCGCCGCCGAACAGACCCGGTGCGTCCTTGGAGCTGTTGACGATGACCCACCAGAACGGTACGAGGAAGTAGATCACCAGGAAGCCGAGGAGGATCTGCATAGGGAGATAGCGCTGCGGTCGGCGGGCGCCGGCGCGGACGCTGGTGTGGTCGGTCATCAGAGGAAGCTCCTCCGCTTGCGGGTGAAGAACAGGAAGGCGTACACGCAGATGAACACGAGCCCGCCGAGGGCGAAGGAGATCGCCGACCCGTAGTTGAAGTTGGCGAGGGAGAACGCCTGTTGGTACGCGTACATGTTCGGGGTGAAGTCCGAGCCGATCGTGCCCGCGGCGAGGTATCGCAGGATCTGCGGTTCGTTGAAGAACTGCAGGGTGCCGATGAGCGAGAAGACCAGGATGAGGATCAGGGCGGGAGCGATCAGCGGGATCTTGATGCGCGTCGCGATCTGCCACCGCCCGGCGCCGTCCATCCGGGCCGCCTCGTAGAGCGTCGGGTCGACGCCCTGCAACGCCGCGTACAGGATGATCATGTAGTAGCCGGCCCACTGCCAGGTGACGACGTTGAGCAGCCCGTAGAAGATCAGGTCGCTGCTCAGGAAGTCGGGTGCGGTGGCACCGAACAGCCCGAAGATGTCGGTGAGCGGGCCGAAGCCCCGGCTGTAGAGGAACCCCCACATCACGGCCCCGATCACGGTGGGGATCGCGTACGGCAGAAAGATCATGAGGCGGGAGAAGCGAGCGAACAGGGTGGTCACCGAGTCCAGGATGAGGGCCAGCGCGAGCGCGATGACGATCTGCAGCGGGATCGAGACCAGCGAGAAGCGGATGACGAACCACGCCCCGGACAGGAAGCTCGGGTCGGTGAACGCCTTCACGTAGTTGTCGAAGAGAACGAAGCTGGTGCCGCCGATCAGCTTCTTCTGAAAGAGACTGAGGTACAGCGCGTACCCCAGCGGCGCGATGAGGAACGCCAGGAACACGATCCCGAACGGCCCGACGAAGAGCCACCCCATCAGGTGTTCGCGGAGGTGCACCTTGCCACGGATCTTGCGCGTCTCGGGCTGAGGACGCCGTGCGCGCTTCTCGGTCAGGAGTGTCATCTTGGTCTCCGGGACGTGGACGCTGAGCGGGACGGGTGGGCCGGCCGGCCAGTGTCGGCGCGGCCCACCAATCCGGTCACTGGACGGTGAAGCCTTGTTCCTTGGCGTACTTCGCCACGTCCTCCTGGAGCCGGTCGGCAGCCTGCGAACCGGTGACGGAGCCCTTGATGATCTCGCTGACCTGTTTCGTCATGGCGTCGAGGTAGTACTGACCGAACGGGGCGTACGCGACGCCCTTGTAGGCGTCTGCGGCGGGAAGGTAGACCTCCTTGTTCGCCTGCTGGCCGTCGAAGAACGCCACCTTCAGGTCGACGAACGCGGGGTCCTTGAGCGCCGTGAGGTTCAGCGGGAAGATGATCTGGTTGGTCCAGCCGTCGGTGAGCGACTCCTTGTCGGCGTAGAGCCCGTAGGCGACCTTCGCGGCCAGCTCCGGCTTCTTGGCCTGCCTGGTCACCGAGAAGGCCGACCCACCCCAGTTGACCTGCACCGGGTTGGCCGGGTCCCACTGCGGCAGCGGCGCCACCGCGAACTTGCCGGTGTCCTTCCCCTTACCGACGCCGGCCCCGGTGAGGTAGCCGGGCGCCCAGGCCGCCGAGATGTACGTCGCGTAGTTGCCGTTGATCACGCCGGAGATGTACTCCGGGGTGAACTGGTCCTGCGTACCGACCAGGCCCTTCTTGGCGAGGCCGCCCCAGTAGTCCAGCACGTCCTTGGACGCCTGGTCGTTGAGCTTCACCCCGATCGCCTTCGGCTGCGCCGGGTCGTAGGTGAAGGGCGAGGCGCCCTTCTGGATCTGTAGCGCCATGGTGAGCGCCGAGACGTTCGCGCCGAGGTCACCGAAGAGGGGGCCGCCGGCGTCCTTGACCTTCTGGGCGGCCTGCTCGTACTCGGCCCAGGTCTTCGGCGGCGTGATCTTGTACTTGTCGAAGATGTCCTTCCGGTAGATCATCGCCACCGGGCCGCCGTCGACCGGGACGCCGTAGACCTTGTCGCCGACCGACACGTCCTTCCAGGCGCCCTCGCCGTAGTTGGCCTTGACCGCGTCGAAGCCGTACTGCTTGATGTCGACGAGCGCGCCCTGGATCTGGAACGTCGGGATCCGGTCCGCCTCGACCATGATCACGTCTGGTGCGCCGGTGCCCGCCGAGATGGCGGTCTGGAACTTGTCGTACTCGTCGCTGCCCTGGCCGACGTTGGTCCAGCAGACCTGCACATCGTCGTGCTGCTTGTTGAAGTTGTCGACGACGAGTTGGGTGTTGGGGTACCAGCCCCACATCGTCACGACCGGCACGTTCTGCTTGGTGATGGTGTTCGTGCAATTGCTCGCGTCGCTGCCGCCCTCGTCGGAGGAGCAGGCGACGAGGCCGGTCCCCGCCGCGAGCATGGCTACCGTGGCGAGTATTCGTCTTCTCTTCATTGAGATCGTTCCCTTCGGCGATGGCGGTGCACTGCATCCATGCGTCGGCGGGCGCCACCGGGGCCAGGAAGCCCTGCTCCCGGTGGCGTCGCCGGCGAAGGCTCCTAGCGCTTGAACAGACGGGGCGCCAGGTCGATGAGGTTCTTCTGCCACACGTCCCAGCCGTGCGGCCCGGGGGTGACCCCGTCGAACTCGTAGCGGATACCGAGGTTGTCCAACGTGGTCAGCGATGCCATGAAGCTCGGGTACACGAAGTCGGTCTGGTCACCGACGTAGAGGCGCAGCATCTTGGTGCCGTTGTTGATCGCCGCCACGTCGACGCCGGTGCCACTGCCGAAACCGGCCGAGAACGCGGCGACGTAGGCGAACTCGCCCGGGTAGGCCCGCAGCACCCCGAACGCCTGCCCGCCGCCCATCGACAGGCCGGCGAGGGCCTGCTGCGACGGATCACTGGAGATGTTGTAGCGGGCACGGGCCGTCGGAAGGATGTTCTCCCGCAACTCGCTGTTGAAGTTCGACGAGTTGCCGTTGCCCATCACGACGACCATCGGCGTGAGGTCGCCGTCGAGGAACTGATGGTCGAGGATCTGCTTGGCGCGGCCCATCTCGACCCAGTCCGTGTAGTTCTGGCCGCCGCCGTGCTGGAGGTAGAGGACGGGGTACGGCTGCGCCCTGCCGGGTTCGTACCCGGGTGGGGTCCACACCAGCGCGGTGCGGTCCTGGCCGGCCACCGTGCTGGTGTAGGTCATGCTCTCGACCTTCCCGCCACGACCGGCGGGTACGTCCGACAGCAGTCGGGCACCCGGCCCGGGGATGAAGAAGGTGCTCCACATCGGCTCGGTGGTGACCTTCGTCGGGTTCGAGGTGTCCTTGACCGCGACCCGGTCCACGATCAGCCGGTAGTAGTAGAACCAGGGCTTCAGCGGGCCCACAGTTGCCCGCCACCGGTCACCGTCGCGGGTCAGTGGCAGTCGCAGCCAGCTGCCGCCCGGCGCAACGTTCGCCCAGACCGTGACGTGCTGAGCGTCAGTGAAGTCCGTGGTGGTCTCGAAGGTGACGAACCCGTCCTCGGCGACGAAGGGCGTCGGGGTGGTGCCGGCCTGCGGCGGAGTGAACTCCCGCTTGAGCGGCTGGTGACCGGGGCTCGGCCCGTGATCGGCCACGTGCCGGAACAACCGCGGCACGAAGTCGACGAGGTTCTCCTGCCAGGTGGTCCAGGTTGCGCCGCCGTCCGGGTTGACCCCGTCGAACTCGAACCGGACGTCGGCTCGGCCCAACGCCTTCGTCAGGCGGTAGGTGGTGTTGTACGCGGGATCGGTGACGTTGCCCGTGTACAGGCGGAGCAGCTTGACGCCGTGGTTGATCGCCTTGGCGTCCTTCCGGTCGATCTCCGGAGCCGACGTGCCCGAGAACCAACCGACGTAACCGAACTGACCCGGCTTGGTGAGCGCGGCCCGGAGCGCCTGCGTGCCGCCGTCGGACACACCCGCGATCGCCTGGTGCGCCGGATCGCGAAGGACCCGGTAGTTGTCGGTGACCGCCTTCCGGAGGTCCTTCAACTCCTTGTCGTCCGAAGCGTTGGCGTTGTTGATCACCACCACCATCGGGCTCATGGCGCCGGCGGCCGAGAGGTTGTCGAGGATCTGCTTGGATCGGCCGAGGTCGAGCCAGTCGGTGGCGGCGACACCGTCACCCGACTGCAGGAAGAGCGCCGGGTATCCCTTCGGGCCCTTGGCCGCGTAACCCGGCGGCGTCCAGACCAGGGCGGAGCGCTGCGCGTTCCTCGCCCGATAGGTCAGCGTCTCGATCTTTCCGCCGGTGCCGGCTGGCGCGTCGAGCAGCCACCGTGCCGAGTCACCCGCGACGAGGAAGGTGCTCAGGAGCGGGACGGACGCGACACTGGTGCTGTTCGTCGGGTCCTTGATGGTTTTGGTGTCGTCGGCCGTGAACTGGTAGTTGTACAGCCCGGGCTCCAACGCGCCGAGAACACCCGACCACACGTCACCCCGACGGGTCAGACCGAACTCCGCCCAGCTGGCCGACGGACCGAAGTTTCCCTCGACGACGACCTGCGAGACGGTGCCCAGGTTCTCCTGGACGTACGCCGCCGGGACGGCGAACGTGGCGTAGCGGTCCGCGGAGACGTTCAGCCACGGCGTGTCCGCCGCGGCTGGTTGCGGCGCGATGAGCACGGCCGCGGCGGCGATGACCCCGACGGTGAACGCCGCCGAGAGCCGCCGGCGTACGCCCAGACGACGTAAACGCCCGTGATACTGTTCGGTAACCACACTCCACTCCCTCCATGCGCCGGCAGCGGATGCGACCCGTCTGACCGGCTCAACTCAACGGTGGATCTGGCCGTGCGTGCTGGGTGCACCTCCTTCAGGCTGCTGCCACCGGCACACCTGCCTTGATCGCTGTGTCGGGAGCGATCAGGCTCGCGCGCCAATGGGCTGATGTCATGGTCGTGCCGCGCTCTTCGGTGGTGCGGTCGAGTCGCGCACGACGAGGCTGGTCGGAAGCACGATCTGGCTCGGCTCGTCCCACTCGCCGGTCACCAGTGACTTCAGCATCCGCGCGGCTTCGTACCCGAGCTGATACATCGACTGGTCCACAGTGGTCAGACCCGGCTGGGTCGACGCCGACTCGGGGATGTTGTCGAACCCCACCACGGACAGGTCCCCCGGCACCGAGAACCCCAGTTCCCTGGCGACCTCCAGAACCTTGAGGGCCATCCCGTCGCTCGCCGCGAAAATCGCCGATGGCGGGTCCGGTCGTTGCAGCAGGACGCGCGCCAGCGGAGTTGCCGACTCGGGGTTGAAATCTCCCCGGCCGATCAGCGTGGGGTCGACCGGAACCCCGGCGGCGGCCAGCGCGGCCCGGTAGCCCTCCTCCCGGGACCAGGCCGAGGCCAGGCTGTCGCGGCCGGCGATGAACCCGATGCGCCGATGGCCCAGGCCGAGCAGGTGCTCGACCGCAGTGGTGGCGCCCGCGAGGTTGTCGGAAATCACCGAGGGTGCCGTCGAGCCCCGCACCGGGTCGATGGCCACGACCGGCGTCCGGCTCCGGATGTCACCCCAGGGCGTGACGACGATGCACCCGTCGGTGAGGGTGCCCGACAGGCGGGTCAGGTGGCGCTGCTCCCAACCCTCCGAATACGACCCGTAGAGGTCGCTGTTGGCGTAGATGATCAGATCGAAGCCCGAGCGGCTCAGTGCCTTCATCACGCCCTTGAGCACTTCCGCCGTGTACGACTGGAAGCTGTGCGCCACGAGGCCCAGAACGTTGGTGCGGCTGCGCCGGAGGCTGGTGGCCACCAGGCTCGACTCGTAGCCGAGCTGCTCGATGGCGGAACGCACCTGAGCGACTGTGCGAGCGCTGACGCCGTAATGCCCGTTGACGACGCGCGAGACGGTGGCGGTGGAAACGCCAGCAGCTCGGGCGACATCACTCATTGTTACCGGCGCATTGACTTCAATCATGCCGCTCTCTCTGGACTGCAATCGTTATCGGTTACGTTTCCAGGATGTTGCCAACGTAACTGAGAACGATTACGAACACAAGACCTCTCGGTCCTTACCCGACTGTCCAACAGAACGTCCTACCTGGACGATCGCAAGGGCGCGATTGACCCGTGGACGCCGTTGCGAATAACGCAATCGGGATCCTCTGCCGAGGTCGAAGTGGGGCCCGATTTCAGCGCCGGTGCCACCCGTTGGCAACAGGACGGCACGCTCCGTCAAGAGCCATTCCCCGGATCCGGGTGAACGCTCACAGCTGCCGAACTTCGGCCGTCCCGGTAAAGACCCCTTCGACGGGCGCGGTCGCGTCCGTGTAGGTCGCCTCGATCTTCGTCTCAACAGTGGTCACCCGGTCACCCCAATCACCGCGACAAGCTGGTCTTTCGGCCTCGTCGGTCACCACGCCACCGGCGCCCGGCCGCGCGCTGGGCGGCATGGCCCTGGGGCCCTGTCGGCCGGACATTGATCCAGGCGCCGTGTTCCCTTACGTAAACGTAATCGGTAACGTTTACATAGATCGAGAACGTAGACGAAGACGATCACCTTGTCCAGAGCTCACACTGCCTCCACCACCCCTCGGTTCCGGCGCTCGGGCAGTGCTGCCCGCGTCTGACCTGCACGAAGGGAGCCAGCCCTGAACACCCACCTCGACAGCGCGCCGGAGAACGGCGTGAACACGGCCCGCCTGACCCTGGACCCCCGCCGACGCGTCGCTCCGGTGCCACGTCGACTCTTCGGCTCGTTCGTCGAGCACCTCGGCCGCTGCGTCTACACCGGAATCTACGAGCCGGGACACCCGACGGCCGACGCCGACGGCTTCCGGGGCGACGTCCTCGCGCTGGTGCGGGAGTTGGGCGTCACCACGGTCCGCTATCCCGGCGGCAACTTCGTCTCCTCCTACCGCTGGGAGGACGGCGTCGGCCCGGTCGACGAACGACCGGCGAGGCTCGACCTCGCCTGGCACAGCCTGGAGACCAACGCGTTCGGGCTCGACGAGTTCATGCGGTGGGTCGGCAAGGCCGGTGTGGATCCGATCATGGCGGTCAACCTCGGCACCCGTGGCACCGCCGAGGCCGTCGACCTGCTCGAGTACGCCAATCACCGCGGTGGGAGCCACCTCGCCGACCAGCGCCGCGACAACGGCGCCGTCGATCCGTACGGGATCAAGCTGTGGTGCCTGGGCAACGAGATGGACGGCCCGTGGCAGGTGGGTCAGCGCAGCGCGACCGAGTACGGGCGGCTCGCGGCGCAGACCGCGAAGGCCATGCGCCGCTTCGATCCCGACCTCGAACTCGTCGCCTGCGGCTCCTCCCACCTCGGCATGCCGACCTTCGGCAGCTGGGAGCGCGACGTGCTGACCGAGGCGTACGACGACGTGGACCTGATCTCGCTGCACGCGTACTACCAGCCGGTCGACGACGACCTGGCCAGCTTCCTCGCCTCGGCCGAGGACATGGACAGGTACATCGACGCCGTCACCGCCATCGCCGACTCGGTCGGAGCGATCCGTCGGTCGCCCAAGAAGATCATGATCGCGTTCGACGAGTGGAACGTCTGGTACCAGTCCGCCGCTCCGTCCACGCCGCCGAGCGGCGAGGACTGGCCGGTCGCGCCGCCGCTGCTGGAGGACCACTACAGCGTGGCCGACGCGGTCGTCGTCGGCGGCCTGCTCATCAGCCTGCTGCGGCACAGCGACCGGGTGAGCGCGGCCTGCCAGGCCCAACTGGTCAACGTCATCGCACCGATCATGACCGAGGTGGGCGGCTCGGCCTGGCGACAGACCATCTTCCACCCCTTCGCCCGCACCGCCCGGCACGCTCAGGGCACCGTGTTGGACGTGCTGCGCGAGGGCAGCACGACGACCACCGGCCGCTACGGTGAGATCGACGCGGTCGACGCGGTCTCCACCTGGGACGACACCACCGGGGAGATGACCGTCTTCCTCGTCAACCGCGCCCTCGAGACCCCGGCCGAAGTGACCATCGACGTCGCCGGCGCCCAGGTCAGCGACATCATCGAGTGCGTCACCGTCGGCGGCACCGACCTGCACGCCAAGAACACGGCCGACGGTCCGGACCACGCCGCGCCGCGCCCAAACGGCACGGCACGCGGCGCCGACGCCAGCGTCCAGCTCACTCTTCCGCCAGCGTCCTGGACCATGCTGCGCCTGCGCGCCACCGACACGACCCCGTGATCGGCTGACGAACGGTCCCGGACGTGCCCCGGCCGCGCACACCCTGACTTCACCGGGGGCGCGCGGCCGGGGCTTCCCCACCACAGGGAGTACGGGGTCCAGCCCGGGACTACCGGGCGTCGACCGGATCGCTGCGGGAGTCGTTGAAGAGCTCGTCGCCCTGGTAGCGGGCGACCACCGGTGCGTTCAGCTCACCATGGACGGTCTTCTTCAGCCGGGCGACGCCGTGGTGCACCGGGGCCGACCCGAGGTGCGTGTCACCCGCGTAGAAGTCGACAGTGCCGGAGGGTGCCGACGTGCTGGTGCTGACCGTGCCGACCGTCGCGGTGGCGGTGACCTTCGTGTGGTGCGACAGGCCCGCCGGTGACGTGGTGACGTCGAGATCGGTGGTGGTGGCCCGGAACGTCAGGGTGCGCAGGTAGTGGTTCAGCAGCGGACGCCACACGTGCCAGGTGTGCACGCCCGGCACGTTGTACTCGTCCAGCTCGACGCCGGCGGCCCGCAGGGCGGCGGCGTTGCGCTGCGAGTTCTCGGCGATGTTGCCCAGCCGGTCCTGCAGCCCGGTGCCGATCATGATGCCGCCGGCCACCGACTTCATGCTGTCGACCTGGGCCTGGGTGGCTGCCGGGCCGCCCGCGCTCCAGGCCGCGTGGTAGCCGAACAGGTCGGTGTGGTTGTACATGATCGTGTACGCCCGGCTGCCACCTGCGGAGAAGCCGGCGAACGCGCGGTCCTGCGCCCGGGTCGAGACACGGTAGTTCTGCTCGACGAACGGGAAGATGTTGTTCCGCAGTTCGTCGACGTAGCCCTCGTTGCCACCGGGGAGGCCGTTGAAATCGGTGGACACGATCACCATGGGCTGCGCCGCCCGGTCCTTGATGGCGTTCTCCAGGATGAGGTGGGCCACGCCCTGCATCGTCCAGGCGGTCGAGTGGTCGCCGCTGCCGTGGCTCAGGTAGAGGGTCGGGTACGGCGTGGCCCGGTTGGGGTCGTAGCCGTGCGGCAGGTAGACGACGATGTCGTGGACTCCCGCCGGGTTGGTCGACAGCGGCGAGGTGTACCGCCGGGACTCCAGCCGGCCGACCTTGGCGACCGGCGCCTGGTAACCGGTGTCGTACGTCGGGAACTTCCTGCTGGTCGGGACGTAGATCGTGCTGCGTACCGCACCGGGCGCTCCCGGGTACTGCGGTTGAATCTGCCACCGGTTGGCCGGGTCGTCGTGCAGGACACAGCCGGTGGCGAGCTCGTTGGCGCAGTCGTGGATGAACGCGTAGCGGAAGGTGCCGGCCGGCAGCGGGGTGGTGAAGGTCCAGACCCCGTCGGGGCCCTTCCGCATGGCCTGGATGTGCCACGGGGTGGCCGCGACGTCGCCGGGTTGCCACTCGGCGGGCGGCCGCGCGTCGCCGCAGTCCTGGCAGGCGATGTTCTCCGGTCGGGAGTAGAACCAGTCGCCGTAGACGTGGACCTGCTGGACGTCCTCGGGCGCCCGGTACCGGAAGGTGACCGTGTATCCGGTCGGGGGCTTGTCGGTGCGGGTGACGGTCGGGCCCAGCGGCGCGGGCGGTGCCGCCGAGGCCGCCGGGGCGGCGAGCGTTCCGGCCGTCACGGTGACGGCGGCGAGCAGCGCGAGCATCAGCCAGCGTGTCGGTGTCGGCCTCGGGGGACGGGGAGGTGCGACGGGCATGTTCCTGCTCCCTCTTCGGCATGTGGTCAGACCGCACCGAGCGGCCGACCGACATTCGATGGTGAGGTGAAGGGATACCAGTAACGAGCGATGCAGCCATGCGAGCGCTAATATCGTTCCTGTCGAAAACAGAACCATGAATTGCATTGACGGTCAAGACGGAAATCGGAGCGGAGAATCGCGTCCAAACAATTCGGGCGCGCTTCAGCGGCACCAGGACAACTGGCGCGCGAATTCTCTGTCGGGTCAATTTCGTCAAGGAATTCGCGCGCCAGTCGCAGGTGGCCGGAAACGCGCCCGGAAGAGACCGGCAGACGCGGTTATTCGACCGCTGGCTGCAACCTCCCGTCGACTCGCCGGGAGATGACGGTGTAGTCGTCGCGCAACTCCTCGGGGAGGACCCAGGCCGGGGCGTCCTGCCACGCCAGCGGGCGGAGGAACCGTCGGATCGACGTGGCGCCCACCGACGTGTGCACGGCGTTGGTCGACGGCCACGGTCCACCGTGGTGCTGGGCCCACGACACCCGGACACCGGTGGGGTAGCCGTCGAAGACGATGCGACCCGCGCGGGCGGCGAGCACGTCGACCAGTCGGCGCACGACGTCGACGTCGTCGTCCTGCCCGCGGTGAAGCGAGCCGGTCAGCGACGGCGGGACGGTGGCCAGCGCGGCGTCGAGGTCGGCGGCGTCGTCGTAGCGGACCACGATCAGGAGCGGGCCGAAGCACTCGTCGGCGATCTCGGCGGTCAGGCCGGCGAGGCCGACCTCCAGGAGGGTCGGGGCCACTGTGAAGCCCGCGCCGGGTTCGACAGTGGGCCGCGCCGACACCCGGGCGCCGGCCCGCTCGAACTCGGTGGACCGGTTCTCGTACGCGTCCCGGATGCGCTCGTTGAGCAGGACACTGCCGCCCGACGCGTCGACTCTCGCCCGCAGCGCCTCGACCAGGCCGTCGCCACCCGGATCCGACGGAACGAACGCCAGGCCGGGCTTGGTGCACAACTGACCGCCCGAGTTCGTGAAGGAGCCGAACAGCCCCTCGGCGATCTGGTCTGCTCGGGTGGCGGCCGCGTCGGGCAGGACGACGATCGGGTTCACGCTGCTCAGTTCGGCGTACAGGGGAATGGGGTCGGGTCGTTCGTCAATGGCCGCCTGGATGGCACGGGCGGCGTTGACCGAGCCGGTCAGGGCGGCCGCGCGGATCGCCGGGTGGCGCACCAGCGCGCGACCGGCCTGCTCCCCGTACACGGTCGCGACGACGCCCTCGGGCCCGCCGAGGTCGCGGACGGCCGACTCGATCGCGGCGGCGGAGGCGTGTGAGGTCAGCGGGTGGGACGGGTGGGCCTTCAGGATCGTCGGACACCCGGCGGCGAGCGCGGCGGCCGTGTCACCTCCGGCGACCGAGAAGGCGAACGGGAAGTTGCTGGCCCCGAAGACCGCGACCGGTCCGAGGGGTACGAGCATCCGCCGCAGGTCCGGTCCCGGTCCGAGTGGTGTGTCGGCGGCGTGGTCGATGGCGGCCTCGACGTACGCTCCGTCGCGCAGCACATCGCCGAACATCCGGAACTGGAGCGCCGCCCGGGTGAGTTCCCCGTCGAGTCGCGCGTGGCTCAGCCCGGTTTCCGCCTCCGCGGCAGCGACCAGATCCTCCCTGCGGGACTCCAGCGACGCTGCGATCGCGTCCAGCAGCTCCGCGCGGCCGAGCCTCCCGCGCGCGGCCAGCCACTGCGCCGCCGCCGACGTCTGACCGGCGATCACCTCCAGCCGGGACTCGTCGGTCTCGGTGAGATCCGTCGCGCGACTCTTACCGTCGCGCGGATCGACAGTGTTGACCACGTTCACAGCAGGCCTCTCCTTACCAGATTGCCCATGAGATCGCGGACGCCGAAGTGCCAGGGCTCGCACTCCTCCGCGTGCCGTACCCGGTTGACCAGGGTGCCGAGCGCTGGGCAGCTGATCCGTACCACGTCGTCGACCTTGTGGGTGAAGCCCTCACCAGGGCGGTCCCGGTCCTGGATGGGCGCGAACATGGTGCCGAGCATCAGGGCGGCGCCGTCGGGATACTGATGGTGCGGCCCGATCAGCTGCCGAACCAGCTCCTCGGGATCGCGCGACATCTGGGTCATCTCCGAGACCGCCTCCAGGTGGAAACCGTCCTCGCCGCGAACATCCAGGCGCACCTCGAGTTCGCGTACCCGATCCATGCCGAACCGGTCGTCGAAGAGCCGGATCAGGGGGCCGAGGGCGCAGGAGGCGTTGTTGTCCTTCGCCAGGGGAAGCAGGAGCGCCGAGCGGCCCTCGATGTCGCGCAGGTTCACGTCGTTGCCGAGGGTGGCGCCGACGATCCGGCCACTGGACTGGACGATGAGCGTGACCTCGGGTTCCGGGTTGTTCCAGGTCGACGCGGCGAGCACGCCGACCGGAACGGCGGTGCCGACGGCGGAGAGGATCTGTCCCTTGGTGAAGATCTCGGCGTCCGGGCCGATGCCCACCTCCAGGTACTGGCTCCACATGCCCTCGGCGACCAGCAGACTCTTGAGCCGATCCGCCTCCGGCGAGCCCGCCTCCAGGCTGTGCAGGTCGACGCCGACGTCGGCGAGCATGCGGTGCCGGATGTCCGCCGCCAGTGCCAGGTCACCCCGCGCCCGTTCCTCGATCACCCGCTCGATCATGGAAATCGGGAAGGTCACGCCCGCGGCCTTGAGCGCCTGGAGGTCGACCGGGGCGAGCAACCAGGGCTGGCTGCGGTCCCGGGTCGCGGCCCCCGTGTTGGCCAGCATCTCCCCGAAGTCGCCCACCCTCGGCCCGTCGAGCCCCGCCACCGTCGCGGCGGGATCGGGCAGCTCGCAGATGTCGCGGACGGTCGGGAACCGGTGGCTGATGTCGATGACCGCGCCGTCGCGGACGGTCACCGGTGAGGGGCCGTCGCCGGACGGGTCCCAGATCCGGCCGATGAGAACGCTGTCGGCATCGTCCGGCAACGCTTCGGCGGCGGTACCGACCCAGTCCGCGGCCGCGGCCGACCCCCGGGGCCGTGGCAGCGTCATGAGTCGCTCTCCAGGTTGAAGAAGGACCGCTCGTCGCGGGGACGGATGTCGAAGACGGCGTCCTGGAACATCCGCAGCGGGTGCGGTGTGAACGGATGCTGCTCGATCGCGGTGAGATCCACCTCGATGCCCAGCCCGATCCCGGTCGGGATGAGGATGTCGCCGTCGTCGGTCAGCACCAGCCGCTCGTTGGTGATCTCGGGACGCCAGGGCACGTCGGTCGCCATGATCTCCAGGTACCGGAAGTTGGGCAACGTCGCCCCGAGTTGCAGCGTCGCGGCGGTGCTGAGTGGACCACTCGGGTTGTGCGGCGCGAAGCCCACGTAGCTGGTCGCGGCGAGCGTGGAGATGAAGGCCAGCTCGGCGATGCCGCCGGCGTGCGTCACGTCGGGCTGGACGAAGTCGACCGCCTGGCGGGCCAGCGCCGGCGCGAAGCCCTGTCGCCCGTACCACCGCTCCCCCGCGGCGATCGGCACCGGCGACGCGCGACGGATGTCGACGAGCGCATCGAGGTTGTCCGGTGGGCAGGGCTCCTCGAACCACACCGGGTCGAACTGGGCGATCTCGTTGGCGACCTTGATGGCGTGGCGGACGTCGAAGCGGCCGTGCCCCTCGACGAACAGCTCCACCTCGCGGCCCACCGCCTGACGGACGGCGTCGATCTGGGCCAGCACCCGGTCCAACTGCGCGGTGGTGATGGTCAGGTCGTAGTTCTCGAACGGGTCCCACTTGAGGCCCCGGAAGCCCGATTCCACGGTCCGGCGCGCGGCGGCGGCGTAGTCCTCCGGCGTGACGGCACCCGAGAACCAGCCGTTCGCGTACGCGCGGACCCGGTCGCGGGTCGCGCCGCCGAGAAGCCGGGAGACCGGTACGCCGAGCTCACGCGCCGAGATGTCCCAGAGGGCCATCTCCAGCGAGCTCAACGCCGTCATGATCACCGGCCCGCCGCGCCAGTACCAGTCCCGCGCGGTCTCGTAGAGGATCTTCGAGATGCTGGTGGGATCCAGGCCCACCACCGCCTCGGCCAGCTCGGCGATGGCACCCTGGACGGCGCGTTCCTTGCCCTCCAGGGTGGCCTCACCGAGCCCGATGATCCCGTCGTCGGTGTGGACCCGCACGATGACGAGGTTCGTACGGTAGAGGTCGACGACCAGTGTGTCGACAGAGACGATCTTCATTTTTCGGCTCAACCCTTCACCGCACCGGCGGTCATGCCGGACACCACGTACTTCTGCACCAACAGGTAGAAGGCGACGGCGGGCAGCGTGAACAGGAAGGCGACAGCCATCACCGTCTGGATCGGCGTACCCAGTTCGCCGATGAAGTTCGCGATTCCGACGGAGGCGGGTTGCAGATCGGGGTTGAAGATGAACGTCACCGCGAACACGTACTCGTTCCAGGCGTGGAAGAAGGCGATGACAGCGGTGGCCGCGATCGACGGCGCGATGAGCGGCACGTTGATGCGGGTCAGGGTGGTGAAGGGCCGGGCGCCGTCGGCGCGCGCGGCCTCCTCCAGCTCCTTCGGGATGCCGTCGATGGCGCCCTTGAGGATCAGCGCGACGATCGGCAGGACGAAGGCGGAGTTCACCAGGACGAGGCCGGTCAGCGAGTCGAGCAGTTCGAAGCGGCGGAACAGCGCGAACAGCGGGACGACCATGAGCGCCTCGGGGAGCATCTGCGTGAACAGCAGCACGACGGTCAGCACGGCCTTGCCCCAGAACGAGAACCGGGACAGCGCGTAGCCGAGCGGGATGCCCAGGCCGACGGAGAGAACCATCGTGCCGACGGCGATGATCAGGCTGTTCAGCAGCCACCCGGCCGCCTTGCCCTCGGCGAGGGCGTCCACGAAGACCCCGAACTGGCCGAGGTCGGGTGTGAGCCGGGGCTGATCGGCGAAGAGGTCGCTGTTGCTGGACAGCGCCGTGACGAACATCCAGTACAGCGGGAACACCGCGATGCCCAGCACGACGAGCACGGCGATGATCCGTGCGGTGACACCGAATCGGAAGCGCCTCATCGGACGTCCCCCTTCTCCACGGCACGGGCGACCAGGCGGCTGCCGATGATGACGATGAGCGAGATGACGACGCCGACCATTCCGATGGCCGCCGCCGATCCGAGTTCCTTCGAGTCGAACGCCTGCGAGTAGAGGTCGATGACGAGCGTCTCGGTGGCACCGACCGGTCCGCCCTTGGTCATCAGCCAGATCAGCTCGAACCGCCGCAGCGACCAGATCGTCATCAGCAGGGCCAGCAGGCCCACGGTCGGCTTGATGACCTGCCAGGTGACCGCGCGGAAGGTGGCCCATCGTCCGGCGCCGTCCACTGTCGCGGCCTCGTTGAGGTCCTGCGGAACGGACTGCAGGGCGGAGAGCAGCACCACGGAGGTGAACGGGAACAGCTGCCAGATGGTCGTGGCGAGCACCGCCGGGAGCGCGTAGCGCGAGCTGTCCAGGATGGCGCCACCCGGGACGCCGAGCCCGACCGCGTCGAGGAACCGGTTCACGATGCCGTACTGGGCGTTGAGCATCCAGGTGGCGATGAGCGCGACCGCGATGCCCGGTGCGGCCCAGGGGACGGTCACCAGCGCCCGTGCCACGCCCCGGCCGCGGAATTTCTTGTTGAGCAGGAGCGCGACGGCGAGTCCGGCGCCGATCGCGACGACCACACAGGTGATCACGTAGACGACTGTGATCAGCAGGGTGCGGTGGAATTCGGGGTCGCCGAAGATCCGGTTGAAGTTGTCGAGCCCGACCCACTCGCTGCGGGTGGGGTTGAGCAGCCTCGTCCTGGTGAAGCTGAGGTACACCTCCTGAATGAGGGGTACCACCTGGAAGACGAGGATGAACAGGGCGGCGGGTGCCAGGAACAGGTACGGCGTCCACTTGCTACCCAGCGGGCTGGGCCGACGCCGGGGCCGGCCTGGGGTTGTTGTCTTCGGTGCTCCGGTCTGCTCGACCACAGTCATCGGGTGCGATCCTTCTGGGGGAAGGACGCTGCCGGCGCACGGATCGTTGCGCCGGCAGCGTCGCCGTGTCGGGCGGTCAGCGGACCAGTTCGCTCGCCTGCTGCTGGGCGCGATCCAGTGCCGACTTGAGGTCGGCCTTGCCCTGCAGCGCCGCGACCACGTTCTGCACGACCACCTTGCGGATGTCCGGCGTCTTGGCCTCGAACCCCAGCACGATCTGCGGCAGGCTGGTCTCGGTGAGTCCGTCGAAGACGGGGAGGAACGGGGTCGCCTTGAGCGCCTCCGCGCTGCGCTGCGTGGTCGTGGCCACGCTGCTCGCACCGAGGATCTCCTGCAGCTTGACCTGGTTCTGCGGCTCCAGCGCCCACTTGATGAAGGTGCCGGCCTCATCCTTGCCCTCGCTCGCCTCGTTGATGACGATCGGTGCGAGGATCGCGCCCTGCTTGCGAACGGGGAACGGGATGGGCGCGACGTTGAAGTTCAGCTTGGCGTTCTGGCCGCGGGTGGCGGTCACGTAGCCGCCGTTGTTGAGCTCCATTCCGACCTTGCCCTCGGCGAACATCCGCCGGAACGTGGCCGCGTCCGCGCCGCGCGGGATCACGTTCGCGTCGTACAGGTCCTTGAACGCCTGCAGGCCCTTGAGGTTCTCCGGCGAGTTGATCGTCAGGTTCTTGCCGTCGGACCACGCCCCGCCGAAGCCGTAGACGTAGTTGAAGATGTCCTGCCAGACACCGGCCTCCTCGGCCTCCGTCTGACGGAACGCCAGGCCGAAGACGTCACCCTTGGTCAGCGACTTCGCGGTGGAGGTGAACTGCTCGTAGGTGGTCGGCGGCGTCGGGATCAGGTCCGCGTTGTAGAACATCGCGTAGTTCGACGCCTCGAAGATGACGCCGTGCCGGACACCGTCGTGGACCATGAACTGGTCCGGCTGCTTGAGCAGGTCGTACTTGCTGGCGTCGATCACCTTGTCCAGCGGCGCGACGAGGCCGGCGTCCGAGGCCGCCTCGAACTCGGGCATGTCGAAGCGGACAAGGTCGGGGCCCTTGCCGCTGCCCATCTGCGTGAGCACGGTCTGGCCGAAGGTCGGGTACGGCACCGCAGCGGCGGACACCTGGACCTTGGTCTGGCTCTGGTTGAACTCGTCGAGCCACTTCGTCAGCAGGGGCCCGCGACCCGGGTCGCCGAAGGTCGAGGCGGCGAAGGTCAGTTTCGTGACGCCGTCGCCGGAATCGCCGTCCGACCCGCAACCGGTCAGGAGGGTGGCGGCCAGGCCGAGGGCACATGTCGCCCTGGCGATGCCGAAATGAGCGCGCTCTTTACCCATCGTTACTCCAGTGTTACGCGTTGGCACCGAACCGATTAAATTGCAACGATCGTAGCGCCATGCGCAACGGTGTCAAGAGGCGATTGCGCATGGCGTCATCTATATTGCATAATGCGCAATGAAAGCGACGGCGCTACCGTCGCGCGAAGGGAGACACAGCCTTGGCGCAATCAATCCGTCGCGCGATCGACCTCATCCGTCGATCCGCGGAGCACCCGCTGTCCCTTACGGAGGCTGCGGACGTGCTCGGCGTCCACAAGTCCACAGCCCTGCGCATCCTGCAGACGCTGGAGTCCGCGCGCTTCGTCCGCCGCACCGGCGCGGGCACCTACGTGCTCGGCAGCGGCCTGATCGAGTTGTCCGAGCTGGCGCTCGGCTCGATGGACCTCCGCCAGCCCGCGGCCGCACACCTGCGTGCGCTGCAACGCGCGACCGGCCACACCGTACACCTGGCGCAACTGACCGGCGACGAGATCATCTATATCGACAAGGTGGACAGCCCGGCGTTCGACGCCGTCAAGCTGCCCTCGCGGGTGGGACGCGCGGTGTCCATCTACGCGAGCGCCGTGGGCAAGACGATCCTGGCCTACCTTCCCCGGCAGGAACGCGACCGTCTTCTCTCGCACGTCGTCTTCGAGAAATTCACCGACACCACCTTCACCGACCACGACGCCCTGGAAGCCGAACTTGCCCGCATCAACGACTGCGGCTGGGCCGTGGACAACGGCGAGCACGACGCGTACGTGATGTGCGTGGCCGCGCCGGTCAGGGATTCGCGGGGGCAGGTCATCGCCGCCGCCTCGATCACGGCGATCGAGGTCATCGCAAGCCTCGACCAGCTCAAGAGCAACCTTCCGCTGCTCCTGGAGACCGCCGACAAGATCTCGTACGAGCTCGGCTACGCGCCGCCCACCTCGGCGAGCCCGGACGGTGAGAGCCGCTCCGCCACCTGAGCGCGCACGCCCCGGGCGATCACCGCGTTCTCGGCGCCGACCCGCCGGTGATGCGGTGATGCTCGCCGGTCTCCATGTCGATGAATGCCTGGATCATGCCCCGGTAGATCCGCTCGATCAGATCCGGGTCCGCGCCGGCCTCGCTGGCCAACGTGCGGACCCGGGCTATCACCTGCGCCACCCGGTCCGGCGCACGGACCGCCTGGCCGTCGCTCTTGAGCGGGGCGGCCTGCCGGACCAGGGCCTCCCGCCGGGCGAGCAGGCAGACCAGTTCCCGATCCAGTACGTCGATCCCAGCGCGGATCTCGGTCAACGTCGCCGCAGTCTCTGCCAAGCCGAAATCGTCGCACGAACTCGACGTACTGCGAGCCCTGCCGGACCCAACCACTTGCCACCAGGGGTAGGCACCGCACGGTGAGGCAGCCGGTACGGGTCGAGGCGACCCGGTGTCAGCGGCCGACGTCGCTGCCGTTGGCGGCGCCGGCGCGAAGGCCCTGATCGATGAAGTTGATCAGCCAGGTGAAGCTCTCGTCGACGGACGCGTCGATCTGGAACCCACCGGCCGCCTCCAGGGTGGCGAAGCCGTGCAGGACGCTGCGCAGCGTCCGCATGGCGTGGATCTCCTGGGCGGGATCCAGGCCGTACCCGCTCAGCATTGCCGCCCAGGAGGCGAGCACCCGCTCGCTGGCCGGGATGAACGGGTCGTCCGGGCCGGTCGGGCGGGTGGCGTTGGCGGCCGCGTACCGGCCGGGGTGTTCCCGCACGTACGTCCGCATCGCCTGGGCGCCCGCAGCGAGGGCATTGCTGCCGGACCGGCCCTGAATGGCGTCGCGGATGACATCGCCGGCCTCGGTCATGGCCAGGACGGCGATCCGGTGCGCCAGTTCGGCCTGGCTGGTGACGTGCTTGTAGAGCGAGGGGGTCCTGACCCCGAGCCGTTCGGCGAGCAGACCCATGCTGAGGTTGTCGAAGCCGACCTCGTCGACGAGCGCGGCTGCGGCTTCGGTGACCGTTGCCGGGGTGAGCCGGGCCTTAGGCATTGGTGAGCGTCCGGGCGAGGAAGGGCAGGGCCAGGGCGAGGACCTCGTCGGGCGTCTGGGCGTGCGGGTAGTGGCCCGCGCCCTCGATGACTGCCAGCTCGCCGAGCCCTCGCGGCAGGTCGGCGATGATGCGTTCGCCCTCGGCCCGCGGGTCGGCCCAGTCGGGGTCGGCGCTGCCCTGGATCACCAGGACCGGGCAGGTGACGTTGGACAGTTGCCGACCGGCGTCGGCCGGGGTGGTCTTGGCCATGGCCTGGAGGACCTTCATCCGACCGGGCTCACTCATCTTGGCCTCGATGCGCGCCAGCTCGCTGTGCCAGTCGGCGGGCTTGGTGGGGATGGCCACGTCGAGGTACTTCTTCCAGTTCGCCAGGCTGCCCCGCAGGAGTACCTGCGCCAGTTGGAGGTAGCCGGCCCGGAAGCGCTTCACCCGCACCAATCCGCCGAGGTCGAAGGACTGTGCGCGGGTGAACGGCGCCAGCTCGATGACGCCGGTGATCAGGTCGGGCGCTGTGGCGGCCGCGATGGTCGCGGCACCGCCGCTGATCGACTGGCCGATGAGCACGGCCGGACCGCCCAGGTGGCGCGCGACGGCGACGAGATCACCCGCGATGTCGGTGCGGCTGTAGCCGCCCCAGCCGAGGCTGGAGTCGCCGCAGCCACGGATGTCGACGTTGGCGACCCGGTATCCGGCCGCGGCCAGGGCCGGAGCGACGAACCGGTACGAGTGCCGGCTGTCGCCCATCCCGTGTGCCAGGACGACCAGTGGGCCCTGCCCGGTGACCTCGTAGGCGATGGTGTTGCCGGCAATGTCCAGGTATTCGGTCATGACGCCCCTCCACTGAAGCTAACGTGATTAGCTAAAGGCTAACCGCATTAGCCGCAGAGGGCAAACGCCGGTGTCGCCGCTACTTCCCTCCGCCCAAACCGAGCTGGGGATAGAGAGCGTCGGGGGCGGCGACCGCTCCGGGCGGCCGAGCGACACTGACTGTCGTACCGAAGTCGCTGTAGCGCAGGGACGCGTTCGGCAGCCCGCCGGCCTCCGGCATCAGGAAGCTGACCAGCCGACCCTCGGTGTCCAGCGATGCCCGGAACGCGTGCCTGCGCGCGCTGTCCGGAAAGACGCCACCGGGACCGGGGCGGAAGCTGATCCCGTTACCGGCGGCAATCCGGGTCGCGTCGATCGTCCCGGAGATCTCCGGGCCGTCCGCTCGTGCCGTGACGATCGCGTCGATGAGGCGGCCGGAGCCGCCGGAGTCGTTCTTGCCCGGTGCGAAGCTGAGGGCGAAGTCCGACGGCACCCGGGCTGGGTCGAGGACCATCCATCCGTCGCCGACACCGCGGAACAGACTGGTCTTCATGTAGACCTCGTCGTCGATCATCCGGATCTCGATGGCCCCACCCGGCGCCGCAACCTTGGCGGTCAGACGCTTGTGGACGTTGTCGGTGTGCGACAGCGACGTGACCTGGCTGGCGATGTCGACGTCGCTGCGATAACTCGTCTGATTGACGAACGCCGTCCCCCCACGCAGCAGGCCGATCGCCTCGGCCGTCGTGGTGGCATCGGCATCGGCATCGGCGCTGGCGGCCGAAACCGGGGCGGATTCAGGTTTGGGTTCGCTCTTCGTCGGCGCGCCAACCGAGCAACCCAGCAGGAGCAGGCCCGCAGAAATGCCGGCCAGTGTGGCTCGACGTGTCATGGCCATCACGGTAGGCCGCCTCAGCAAGGTCTGGTGACCCGTATAGTGCCGCGACGCAAACGGACACGGTACGGCAGGCTTACGGGTCGGTCGCGGAGCTCTACATCGAGCTGTTCGGCACGAGCCAGCAGGTGGACGCCGACGACCTCGCCCTCATCGAACGACACCTGGGTGACCTGCCCGGCCGGGTGCTCGATCTGGGGTGCGGGCCTGGCCACCTCACCGGCTACCTTCGTGAGCTGGGCGTCGACGCGATGGGGATCGACCTGGTCCCCGAGTTCATCGCGCATGCGCGGGCGTCCCACCCGGGCGTCGAGTTCCACATCGGTTCGATGGAACGCCTCGACGTGGCGGAGGACTCCATCGACGGCATCCTGGCCTGGTACTCGTTGATTCATCTTCCGCCGCCGGAGTTCGACGGCATGCTCAAGGAGTTCCGGCGGGTGCTGGTCCCGGCCGGGCGGTTGGTCCTGGGCGTCTTCGACGCCGAAGAGGTCGGCGCCTTCGACCACAAGGTCCTGACCGCCTACCGCTGGCCGGTCGACGAGGTCTCCGAACGACTCGGCCGAGCCGGTTTCCGGGAGGTGGAACGTCTCCGGCGGCCCGGCACCGACGAGCATCGGCCGCTTGCCGCCGTCGCGGCGATCGCGGTGTGAGACCGCCGAGGGCCGGCCCCCATCGGGAGACCGGCCCTCGCCCAGCTGAGCACCCGCGTCGACGCGGGCGTGCGTTACGGTGCCAGAGCGCTCAGGCGCTGAGCTTCCCGGCGATCTTGACGACCCGCTCGGCCATGTGGTCAAGGGCAGCGAACTGGGCATCGCCCAGCGGGGCGTCGTTGCTTCCGCCGGTGACGTGCGAGACGCCGTACGGGTTGCCGTCGGCGAACTTCAGCGGGTCGGTGTAGCCCGGGGCGACGACCAGACCGCCGAAGTGGTGGATGGTGTTGTAGAGCGCCAGAAGGGTCGACTCCTGGCCACCGTGCGCGGTCATGGAGGCGGTGAAGCCGGCGTACACCTTGTTGGCGAGCTGGCCCTGCGCCCACTGCGGACCGAGGGTGTCGAGGAACTGCTTGAGCTGGCTGGCGACGTTGCCGTAGCGGGTGGGCGTGCCGAACAGCACAGCGTCCGCCCAGACGACGTCGTCGGCGGTCGCCTTCGGCTCGTTCTTCGTGGCGTCGAAGTGCTGGCTCCAGGCGGAGTTGGAGGCGATGGCCTCGGCCGGGGCGAGCTCCGGAACCTGACGCAGCCGCACCTCGGCGCCCGCCTTCTCGCCGGCCTCGGCGAGGCGCTTGGCCATGGCGTGGAGGGTTCCGGTGGACGAGTAGTAGATGACGGAGAGCTTGGTCATCGGAGGCATCCTTTCCCAAAGTAGTTGCCGCTGATAAATTTGCGGCCGCAACAATCTCGACTGTAGCAGCCACCTCGCCGCACCCCAACGTCCTGACCATGCCCACCTGCGTGACGGAGCACACCAGGAGAGGGGCGCGGGCGCGGCCGTCCAGCCGATGAGGCGGAATGGTTCGGGCCCCTACGATGAGGCGATGGACCCCGCCGGGGCGCCAGCGGCGGCGCGGTACCAACTGCTCGGACCGGTCGAGGTGCGGTCGGCCTGCGGGGAACGGCTGGTCCTCGGCACGCCGATGCAGGTGCGCCTCCTGGCCGTGCTGATGTCACAGCCGGGCACCGGGTGGTCCATCGACCAACTCGTCGACGAGCTGTGGCAGGGGCGCCCACCGAAGACGGCAGCCGGCAACGTGAAGACCTATGTCTGGGCGTTGCGCCGGGCGCTGCGTTCCCCCGGCTTCCCCGACCCCGCCATCCTCGCCGGGCCCACCGGCTACCGCCTCGCCCTGGACGGGCTGACGGTGGAC
Source organism: Micromonospora arida (assembly GCF_042873195.1). Taxonomy (NCBI): domain Bacteria; kingdom Bacillati; phylum Actinomycetota; class Actinomycetes; order Micromonosporales; family Micromonosporaceae; genus Micromonospora; species Micromonospora arida. The sequence goes on from NZ_JBIALC010000001.1 coordinate 1,252,270, forward strand.
AGCGTGGCCTTCGACGACCTGGCCCAGCGCGGGTATTCCGCGCTGCGGCAGGGTCACTGGTCAGCCGCCCAGGAGTCGTTCGAGGCCGCGTTGGCGCTCTGGCGTGGGGAGCCGTTCGCGGGCCTCCCCGGCTGGGGGGTGTTGCTCTCCGTCCGAGCGCGGCTCCAGGAGCAGCGGTCGAGCCTGGCGGAAGAGGTCGCGGACCTCCAGCTGCGCGCCGGACGGCATCACGAGCTGATCGAACCGCTGCGGAGCCAGATCGACGACGATCCGCTGCGCGAGCGCCCATGGGGGCAACTGATGGTGGCCCTGGCGCGGACCGGCCGGCGTGCCGACGCGCTCGCGACGTACCGGCAGCTCCGTCACCTCCTCGCCGAGGAGGTGGGAGTCGAACCCGGTCCCGATCTCCAACACCTGCACACCCGCATCCTGCGAGCGGAGCGGGAGCTGTTGACATTCGATCAGCGGCCATCGGAAAGAGTCGCGCCGCGAATCGCCCCCCGGCAGCTGCCGGCCCCACCGACGTTGTTCACCGGCCGTGCCGCGGAGCTGGCCCGGCTCACCACGCTGCTGCTCGGTGACTCCCGCTCGGCCAGCACCGTCGTCGTCACCGGTACGGGCGGCGTCGGAAAGAGTTGGCTGGCGCTGCGCTGGGCGCACGACAACCTGCATCACTTCCCCGACGGGCAGCTCCACGTCGACCTGGGTGGATTCGGCACCGCGACGCAGGAGGCGTCCCCCTCGGCCGTCGTCGTACACTCGCTCCTGCCCGCCCTGGGTGTGAAACCCCTGGAAATCCCCACGGAGCCGGCGGCCCAGTTCGCCCTGTACCGCAGCCTGACCGCGGACCGACGGCTGCTCGTACTGCTCGACAACGCCCGCGACGCGGAACAGGTGCGGCCCCTGCTTCCGGGGTCGACCCGCTGCGGCGTGCTCGTGACGAGTCGCCACACCCTGCCCGGCCTGGTCGCCACCGATGGCGCCCATCCCCTCGCGCTGGACCTGCCCAGCGACGACGAAGCGCGCCAACTGCTCGTTCGCCGACTGGGTGCGCAACGGGCCGCCGCCCAGCCGGCAGCGGTGGACGAGCTGATCAGACGTACCGCGCGGTTGCCCCTGGCCCTGTCCATCGTGGCCGCGCGGGCCGCCGCCCGGCCCGCGTTTCCGCTCCAGGCCATCGCCGACGATCTCGCGGCGAGCCGGGGCGGGCTCGCCGCCCTGGCCACCGACGATGCCGCCACCGACGTGCGTACCGTGCTCTCCTGGTCGTACCGACTCCTCAGCACGGACGCGGCCCGACTGTTCCGGCAGATCAGCCTGCACCCCGCCGCCGACGTCGTCAGCGCGGCGGCAGCAGCCAGCCTCGCCGGGGCCACGCCGCACCTGATCCGGCCGGCGCTCGACGAGTTGACCCGGGCGAACCTGCTGGCCGAGCCGTCCCCCAACCGCTTCCGCTGTCACGATCTGCTCCGCGCCTACGGGGAGGAGCTGACGTACGCGCTCGACTGCCCGGCCGACCGTAGCGCCGTCCGCAGGCGCGTGCTCGACCACTACCTGCGTGTCGCCCGTGACGCGGCGAGGCTGGTCGACGCTGGTTGGCAGCCGCTCGATCCGCCGCCCCTGCCGGCCGACGCGTCACCGTCGGCGTTCGCCGACCACCGGGCCGCGCTGGACTGGTTCACCATCGAACAGCGGGTGCTGCTGGCCGCCGTCGACGACGCGGTCGCGCACCGTTCGGACGCCCACGCCGGGCACCTCGCCCAGGCCCTCACTCCCCTGCTCAGCCGGCTCTCGCAGTGGCACGACCTGGCCGCCGTACAGGCCATCGCGGTCACGGTCGCGCAGCGCCGCGGTGATCCACGGGCCGAGGCGCTGGCCCACCGGGACCTCGCGCTGGCCCACATCCAGCACCGCCGGTTCGGTGCGGCCCATCATCACCTCCGGCGCGCGATGGAGCGGTACGACCAGGCCGGCGACCTCCCGGGGCAGGCCAGCGCGCACCTGCACCTCGCCTGGCTCTCCGACATCGAGGGCGACGCCGGGGCGGCACTGCCTCATGCCAGGCAGGCACTGGCGTTGGCCAGCAGCACCGACGACCGGCTCGGCGAGGCGGCCGCGCTCAATGCTCTCGGCTGGAGCCACGCGCGGCTGGACGAGCACGCCCGCGCCATCACCTACTGCGAGCAGGCGCTGGCGCTCTACGAGAAGGTCGAGGACCAGCTCGGCGCGGCCCACACCTGGGACAGTCTCGGATTCGCCTATCACGGCCTCGGGAAGCATCCGACCGCGGCAGACTGCTACCGGCGCGCTCTGGCGCTCTATTCCGACGTCCAGGACCCGTGCGGAAGGGCGGACACACTCGTCCGCCTCGGCGACACCCATCAGGCGGTGGGCGACCACGACACCTCGGTCGACCTGTGGCGACAGGCGTTGGCGATCCTCGACCGGGTTGGTCATCCGCAGGCCACGATGCTGTCCGAGCGGCTTGAGGCGTACCGATGATCGCCCTGCGCCGAGCGTCTGCGGACCGGCATGGATCCGACGTGGACCGGGCGTCGGCAGGCTGGACGAATGTTGACCACGAAGAGAACCACCTTCCGGCATCCCCGCGGGGTCGCCCGTCGACGCCGGCGGCTCCTCGGTAGCCTCTCGGCCGTCGTCGCGGTCCTCGTCGCCCTCTCGCTCAACGCCCCACCGTCGCTCGCGGGCACCACGCCGACGGCCGGTGGCACCGGGCCCGTCGCCACAGACACCGCCGGCGGTTGGAACGGTCGGATCGACTGGCAGGCGTGCCCGGAACAGCCCGACGATCCTGGTACACGGTGCGGCGCCCTGCGCCTGCCGGTCGACTGGGCCCGACCGGGCGGGGAGACCTTCCCGCTGGCCCTGGCCCGGCGACCCGCCACCGATCCGGCCGCCCGCATCGGTGTTCTGGTCTTCAACCCCGGCGGGCCCGGCCTGTCCGGGGTGGACGTGGCGTTGACGGCCGCCAGTCAGCTCGGGCCGGACGTGTTACGCCGCTTCGACATCGTCGGCTTCGACCCCCGGGGCACGGTCCGTAGCGCACGGGTGCGCTGCTCATCGGAGCTGCTGGGCCAGCATCCCTCCCTGACGCCAGCCAACGCGGCGGAGTTCGAGCGACTCCGTACCTACAACCGCCAGTTGCGCGACGACTGCCGCGCCCACAGTGGCCCACTGTTCGACCACCTGGACAGTGTGAGCGTCGCGCGCGATACGGACGCCATCCGGGCCGCGCTCGGTGAGCGACAGCTGAGCTTCTATCAGTGGTCCTACGGCACACTGATCGGGCAGTCCTACGCCGAGCTGTTTCCCGACCGTGTCCGCGCACTGGTCATGGACAGCGTGATGGACCACAGCCAGGGGGTCAGGGAATACTTCCGCAGCGGGGCGGCCAGTAACGAGGCGCTGTTCCACGAGTTCGTGACCTGGTGCGAGCGGAACCCTGGTTGCGCGCTGCACGGACGTGACGTGCCGGCGCTCTACGACCAACTGATGCGCCGCGCCGATGCGGGCACGCTGCTCGACGCGGCCACCGGCACCCCGCTGACCTGGTTCGAGCTTGGGTTCGCGACCTTCGTCAACTTCTTCGACGCGACCTGGGCCGATCTCGCGAACATGCTGCTCGCGCTGGAGCGGGGCGAGCCCGCCTCACTCGCGTCCCCGATGGTGCCGGTCGACGGCGACAAGGCCCTGACCGAGTACGCGTTACCGGCGTTCTGCCAGGACTGGTCGCTGCCGGTCGACGGGTTCGCCGACTGGAACCGGTATCTCGACCTGTCCCGCGCCGCGGCACCGCACCTGCGGGCCTCCCCGTTGGCCGTCCGCTTCGGCGCGATCTGCCTGGGCTGGACGGCGACCAACCCACAACATCAGCTGCGGGTACGGACGAGCGCGCCGCTGCTGGTGCTCAACGGGCGGTACGACCCGGCCACCCCGTACGACGGGGCTCAGCGGGTGGTGCGCCAGCTCGGCAGCCGGGGCCACCTCGTCACCTACGAGGGGTCGGGCCACGCCAGCTACCCACGGACCGAGTGCACCCGTCGTCAGGTGGAGCGGTACCTCATCACCAGAACCACACCGCCGACCGGAGCGAGCTGCCCGGCCGCCCCGGTCTGACGGGTCGACATCGTCACGGTGACGCCCCAGCTCACGGTAGGTAGTGCGACCCACCCCGACGGCGTGTCGGTCAGGTCCCCTACCCGGTGGCTGGGGCGTCGCCACCGCAACCGTTTCAGGTCAGGAGCCGTCGGACGGCTCGGCCGGCTGCTGCCCCGGCCAGAACGGCCACTCCTCGAATGAGCGGCACCGTCCGTCGTCGGCGAACCGCATGACCCACAGGTCGCGGTACTCCTGGTCGACCGGGTCGCCGTAGCGGACCTCCTGGCGCGACACGGCGGTGTCACCCTCGACCGCGACGATCTCCGTGGTCAGCTGGAACACCTCGTCGGGGCCCTTGCGCTGCTTCTCCCACATCCGAGCGATGGCCGGCAGGCCGACGACGGGCGTCCAGTACGGCCCCTGCTGATAGCTCGCGTCCTCGGTGAAGAGCGTAACCAACGCGTCCGTGCCCGGGGTCCGCCAGAGCCGCTCGTAGGTGGCAAGCCAATCCTCGACGTGCTTCCTGTCCATGGCCCTCACCCTGCCATCCGAGCGGCGGTCAGCTGGGAAAACCCGCAGGCCGCGGGTGGCGCACCCGTCGAGGCGCTGGCCGGCCTCGGCCCTGGACACCCTTGACATCGAAAGGGGTATCCAGCCACACTCCCGATGCTAATTCGATTTAGCTGCCATCGAAGCCCTCAACTCCAGCACCGGACCAGACCGCGACGAGCGACCACCACAAAGGAGTCTTCGCGCATGAGGGAAACGACCGGAAGACGCAGGCTCCGGCTTGCGATCTCGATTCTCACGTTCACGGCACTCGGTGCGGGGGCCATCGTCCCCGCGCCGGCTGCCGCCGCCGGCAGGCCCGCGCCCGCGCCGGGTGCGACGGTCAAGGCGGACCGCAAGTCACCGACCGGATACACAGTCACGTTCGTCTACCGCAATCCCCACGCCACCCAGGTCCGGCTCGCCGGGGACCTGACCCTGCTCGACGTCGACACCGGCACCACGCGCTACCAGCCGGAAGAGTGGCAGCCGGGGCGCTACCACGCGGGCGGCACCGAGTTCCTCCGGGACATGACCCGGGACCCGAAGGGGAACTGGTCGGTTTCGGTCCCGCTGCACGCCGGAGGTCTCAGCTACTGGTACCGCGTCTGGGACCCGACCCAGGGCTGGGAGAACAAGCGCATCTGGGACCCCGCCTCGACGAACCCTCGGCCGCCAGGCGAGTCCTCGTTCCGGGTCAGGAACAACGACGTCCTCGATGCCGTCCACGTGCCGTACGCCAAGAAGCAGAACGACCCGGGGCTCAAGGCGCGTGCGGACTACGAGTTGCCGGTGGCCGACCGCGCGAAGCGGGGAACCGTCAAGTACATCCCGTACACCACGATCCTGGGCGACAGCGGCCACTACCTCGGCGTCTACCTGCCGGCCAACTACGACGCCAACCGCGCGGAGCCGTACAAGGTCGCGTACCTCGCCCACGGCATCTTCGGCGACGAGACCGACTTCATGGTCCCCGCGAACGTCCCGAACATCCTGGACAACATGACGGCCAGGGGCGAGATCGAGCCGACGGTGGTCGTCACCATGGGCAACCACTTCACGGGCACCAGCCTCGGCTTCGCGTCCTACAACCAGACCAACGCGGCCAACAACCTGGTCCAGACGATCCTGCCCCTCATCGAGAGCAGCTACAACGTCTCGACCGAGCGCTCCGGGCGGGCCTACGCCGGGTTCTCGTACGGTGGAATGACGGGCGGCGTCGTCATCAGGAACTACCCGACCACCTTCGCGTTCTACGGACACTTCTCCGGCAACCCGTCGCTCACCACCCAGGACTACGACACCATCGCGAACGCGGTCGGGGACGACGACCTCACCGTCTTCCTCGGCAACGGCGTCTTCGAGGGCAACCTCAACGCCCAGAACGCCATCGCGGACAACTTCCGGGCCCGGGGGTACGCCGCCGCGACGACCCAGGTCCCCGGCGCGCACGACGGAATGACGGCCGGGCAGCTGTTCACGATCTTCGCCCGGGACCACCTGTGGTCGGGGGTCGACTCCGTGTCGGTGACGCCCGCGACGGTGAACCTGACGAAGGGCTGGAACTGGAACAGGCAGTTCACCGCTCAGGTGACGACCAACGCAGGCGTGAGCCCAGCGGTGACGTGGTCGGTCCGGGGAGCGACCTCCACCGGCACCACCATCTCCGCGAATGGTCTGCTCTCGGTCGCCGCCACGGAGACCGCGTCGTCGCTCGCCGTCGTGGCGACCTCGGTGGTCGATCCGACCAAGTCACGCTCGGCCCAGGTCACCCTGACGCCTCCGGGCACGGCACGGGTCGCGGTGAAGGCGAAGGCGGCGCCCGCCTCGGTCGTCCGGGGTGACACGTTCACGCTGACCGTCGACGTGCGGGCACAGTCTCCGCACCGGAAGGCTCCGCAGGTGACCGGCGACGTCGCCGTCACCTTCGGCGGTGCCACCCAGGTGGTTCCGCTCCGCGCCGGCGCGGCCGTCGTCACGCTGCCGACCGACGGGCTGCCCGCAGGGGTGCACCCGGTGCACGTCGCCTACTCCGGTGACCCGGTGCACGCTCCCACCGCAGCGGTCCACCAGCAGCTGCGGGTTCGTTAACCAGCCGACCGGGTGGGCCGGCGACCGCTCGTCGTCGGCCCACCGTCAGCTGCCCGCCCCGGACCGTCAGCTCACGCCCCGGACCGCCTCGATGATCGTCTCGGCGACCTCGCCCGGCCGGGCCACCGCCATCGCGTGTGAGCCGCCGACGATCTCGCGCTGCCCCCGGGGGTTGGCCCGCTCGGCCATGAAGCGGTGTACCTCGACGGGAATGTTCTTGTCGGCGTCCCCGAACACGAACCAGCTGGCCAGCGATCGCCAGGCGGGATCGCCGGTGAGCTTGCCGCCCAGGCCCTCTTCGGTGATCGGCCGCTGGGTCCGGGCCATCAGCGCGGCCATGTCGTTCGACGCGTCCGCGCAGAACTGCGCGTGGTACTGGTTTTGGCCGATCGCCACCTCGTTCCCACCGCTCGACACCGGGTACTGCACCAGCGTGTCGGCGAGGGTGCTGCCGGGGAACTTCGCGGACAGCGCCAGCGCCGACTCGCCGGTGTCCGGGGCGAAGGCGTTGACGTACACGAGGGCCCGCACCGAGGTGTCGCCGGCTGCGGCCTGCGTGATCACCATGCCGCCGTACGAGTGGCCGACCAGGATGACCGGGCCGCCGATCCCGCGGACGACATCTCGCACGTACTCGGCGTCGCCCGCGACGCTGCGCAGCGGGTTCGCGACGGCCACCGAGTTGTACGCCGAACCCAGCCGCTCAAGCACACCGTTCCAGCTCGCCGACTCGGCGAACGCGCCGTGCACGAGCACGAGCGTGGGCTGTGGATCAGGCATGATAGGTGCCCCCTCACTCCGTGAAGCTGTTCACCGCGGTCGCACTGGTACGCCTGGATACCCGTTACGCGAGTGTGAAACGTCCGGCCCCGATGTGGCAGGAGGCTGCGATGGATACGACGACGGTGACCGACGTGATGGCCGAGCTGGCCGGGTTGGAGGACCCGAAGGCACGTGAGGTGAACGCCAGGCACGGTGACGATCATGGTGTGAACCTCGGCGCGCTTCGGGCGCTCGCGAAGCGGCTGAAGACGCAGCACGATCTCGCCCGCCAGCTCTGGGCGACTGGTGACGTCTCGGCGCGGCTGCTGGCAATCCTGATCTGCCGTCCCCGGGCGTTCGAGCGGGACGAGGTGGACGTCATGTTGCGCGAGGCGCGCACCCCGAAGGTGCACGACTGGCTGGTGAACTACGTGGTGAAGAAGAGCCCGCACTCCGAAGAGCTGCGGCTGGCCTGGTTCGCCGACCCGGATCCCGTGGTCGCGAGTGCCGGCTGGGCGCTGACCACCGAGCGCGTGACGAAGAAGCCTGAGAGTCTCGACCTCCCGCGACTGCTCGATGTGATCGAGACCGAGATGAAGGACGCGCCGGATCGCCTCCAGTGGGCGATGAACCACTGCCTGGCGCAGATCGGCATCGAGCACGCCGAGCACCGCACCCGGGCGATCGACATCGGCGAACGCCTCGAGGTGCTCAAGGACTACCCCACCTCCCCCGGCTGTACGTCTCCGTTCGCGCCCACCTGGATCAGCGAGATGGTGCGCCGAGCGCGATAGGCAGCGAATGCCGGTCGATCCCGCATCGGCGGGGTCGACGGCGTCTCCCGTGCACCCCTATAGTGAGTTCCATTATGAGACTTACTGCATTCTGGCGGTGGTGGGTCGCCGGCACGACCAGCCAACTCGGCTCGGCGGTCGGCACGCTGGCCCTACCGCTGACCGCGTTGACCGTGCTCCACGCGTCGGCCTTCGAGATGGGTCTGATCACGGCGGCGAGCTATCTGGCGTACCTTCTGATCAGTTTGCCGGCGGGCGTGATCGTGCAGCGCCTGCCGCTGCGCGGCATGCAGGTCGCCCTGGATCTGGTCCGGGCGCTCGCCATCGCGTCGGTCCCGCTGGCCTGGTGGTTCGACATGCTGACGGTGGCCCAACTGATCGCGGTCGCCCTGGTGGTGAGCTTCGCCAACGTGCTGTTCGACGTGGCGAACCAGACCTTCCTGCCGGAGATCGTGCCGGCCGCGCAGTTGCAGGCCCGCAACAGCCTCACCTCCGGCACGCACGCCGCCACTTCGCTGGGCGGGCCATCCCTGGGCGGTCTCGCGGTGCAGTTGCTGGGCGCCGTGCCGACGCTGTTCGTGGACGCCGTCAGCTACCTGCTCTCCGCCACGTTGCTGCGCACCCTGCCGGCCCGGCGGGTGCAGCGACCGGCCGAGCGGCCGCCGATGATCACGATGATCCGCGAGGGCTGGCACTTCGTGATCCGGCACCCGATCATCAGACCGGCCATGTGGGACGCCACCGCGACGAACTTCGTCAACGGCGCCATGCTCGCCCTGTTCCCGTTCTACCTGGTGCGTGAGCTGCACGCACCGCCGCTCATGGTCGGGCTGTTGATCGCCGCCGACGGCCTCGGCGCGCTCATCGGCGCGGCGTTGACGACCCGCTTCACCGATCGGTTCGGCACCGCACGCGGCCTGATCATCGCGGCCTTCGTCGGTGTGGCCGGCGCGCTCATCATCCCGCTGGGCACCGGCACCGCCGCGTTCGTGGCCTTTGCCGTCGGAAACCTCATCTTCGCGAGTTCCAACGTGGTGCTCAGCGTGACCACCCGCACCTACCGGATGCTCGCCAGCCCACCGGAACTGCTCTCCCGGGTGATCGCCACGGTCAAGTTCGTCTCCTGGGGTGCCATCCCGGTCGGCGGCCTGCTCGCCGGCGTCCTGGCCGGGCCACTCGGTGCCCGTACCACCCTGCTGATCTTCGGGGCGCTCACCGTGCTGTCCCCGATCATCTACCTGTCGACGCCGATCCGCCGGCTGCGTGACCTGCCGCTCGACCCCACGCCGACACCCACCGAAGCTCGGGTGTGACCCGGCCGGGCACGCTCCCGGTCTGTCCACATCGCTCAGTCGAGACATCGACGGAGGTGTAGCCCGCGATCGGCCGGGGCAAGCGTCGCGCACCCTGGTATCGCCATCATCGGCGGTGACGGCTCCAGAGAACAGCTCGTCCTCGACCTGCGCAGTGACCCCGCCCCGGTGCTGCTGGTCGACATCACCAGCGGCGGGTGGGAGAACGCCGTCCAGCAGGCCGACGACGTCCGCCAGCTCATCGACCGCGTCGAGGCGGGCGCGTTCGCGTTCGACCTGGGGAACTGACGCCCGACCGGGCTACGAGCACCCTGACCGGATCAGGGCGCCACCGCGAACGTCTGGATCAGGCCGCGACGGCCGCCCGTACGTCGTCGTCGGCGGCGCGCAGCCGGGCGGCGGCCTCCTCGGCGGTGCAGTTCGCCAGCAGCAGCACGATGGCCGTCTTGGCATGCCCGTGCGCCGCCGCGAGCGCCCGCGCGGCCGTGTCGAGGTCGGTGTCGGCGGCTTCGGCGACGATCCGGCGCGCCCGGTCGACGAGCTTCTCGTTCGTGGCGTTCATGTCCACCATCAGATTGCCGTAGACCTTCCCGAGCCGGGCCATCGTGGCGGTCGAGAGCATGTTGCAGACCAGCTTCTCGGCGGTGCCGGCCTTGAGCCGGGTGGAGCCGGTGAGCACCTCGGGGCCGGTGGGCACCTCGATGGCGACGTCGGCGTGCCGGCTGGTCACCGCGTCGGTGTTGCAGGCCACCGAGACGGTCGCCGCGCCGAGCGCGCGGGCGTGATCCAACCCACCGACCACGTACGGGGTACGGCCGCTGGCGGCGAGCCCGACCACCGTGTCGCGGGCGGTCAGGCCGACGGCGTCGAGGTCGGCGACGGCGCGGGTCGGGTCGTCCTCCGCGCCCTCCACGGCGACACCGAAGGCTCGTGCCCCGCCGGCGAGCAGACCGATGACCCGCTCGGGCGTCGTACCGAAGGTGGGTGGGATCTCGACGGCATCGAGCATGCCGATCCGCCCGCTGGTGCCCGCGCCGAGGTAGATCAGCCGTCCGCCCTGACGGAGCGACGCCACGATGACGTCGACGGCGGCGGCGATGTCCGGCACGGCCTGGCGGACGGCGTCAGCGACCGTCTGGTCCTCGTCGTTCATCGCGAGAAGCAACTCAGTGGGAGACATCCGGTCGAGGTCGCCGGTCTTGTCGTTGCGGGTCTCGGTGCCGAGGGTGCTGAGGTCCACGGGGTGCTCGTTCCTCTCGCTGGTGTGCAGTCGCCGGCCAGCGGGGAGAGGTGCTCCGGTTGCCCGGCGGCGGCTCGCCGTCGAGCGCGTCCTCGCGACCCGCCGCCGCGGCCAGGCCGAGGGCGCAGCTGCGAACAATCCCCGTATCAGCAGGCTGAAACCACAGCGTAACCAGCCCGGACGGGCGGTGGCAAAAAGTTTCGCGTTATGGTGGGACCACGTCGCTTATTGACACCCGCTGGTTTGGAGCGAGCCGTGCGTCAACTCGACCAGCCGGTTCCACCCGGCCCCAAAGACTCCGTACGACCATGGACGTACCGACGAGGTCGACGACGACGCGGCGGCGGCGCCCGCCGGCCGGCGTGAAGGAGGACGTGATGCGCGTGATCGGCCTGATGTCCGGAACCTCCTACGACGGCATCGAAGTCGCCGCGGCCGAGTTCGAGCTGAGCGGGGACACCCTGCGGATGCGACCGCTGGGCCGGCTCAGCCACCCGTACTCCGACGAGTTGCGCACGCAGATCGCCGCCGCCCTGCCGCCCGCGGCGACCACCACCGAGGCGATCTGCGTGCTGGACACCGGCATCGGCCAGGCCTTCGCCGAGGCCGGCGTGCGAGCCCTCGCCCAGCTGTGCGACGGCCAGGCCGACCTGGTGGTCTCGCACGGGCAGACCATGCACCACTGGGTCGACGCTGGCACGGTTCGGGGCACCCTCCAGCTGGGTCAGCCGGCCTGGATCGCGGAGGCCACCGGCCTTCCGGTCGTGTCCGACCTGCGCAGCCGCGACGTGGCCGCCGGCGGCCAGGGCGCTCCCCTGGTCGCCCTCTTCGACGCACTGCTGCTGGGTGGCCTGCCCGGCGTCCCGGCCGCGCTGAACCTGGGCGGCATCGCCAACATCACCGTCGTCGCGCCGGACGCGGACCCGCTTGCCTTCGACACCGGTCCGGCGAACGCGCTCATCGACGCCGCCGCGCGCCACTTCAGCGGGGGCACCGAGGAGTACGACCGGGACGGGCGCGGGGCGGCCGCCGGGCAGGTGAATCCGGAGCTGCTGAGGCAGCTGCTCGACGAGCCGTACTACCGGCTGCCCGGCCCGAAGAGCACCGGGAAAGAGCTGTTCCATCTGCCCTACCTGCTCGCCGCCCTCGACGACGCGCCCACACCGGACCCGCGGGACGTGTTGGCCACGCTCACCCGGCTGACGGCGGTCACGGTGGCCGGCGCCTGCCGCGACCACGGCGTAACCCGGCTCGTCGTCTCCGGCGGCGGCGCACACAACCCGACGCTGATGCGCATGATCGCCGAGGAGCTGTCCGGCGTCCAACTGTCCTCCAGCGACGACCTGGGCGTCGCGTCGGACGCCAAGGAGGCGCTGGCCTTCGCGCTGCTGGGCTACCTGACCGTGCACGGGCTGCCGGGCACTCTGCTCTCGGGCACCGGCGCGCGACACGCCTCCGTGCTCGGCAGCATCACCCCCGGCCGGCAGCTGCTGCGGCTGCCGGCTCCGGCCAGCACCGGTCCCCGCCGACTGCTGATCGCCGGCCGTCCCGCCGTGCCGCCGGTGGCCGGCTGACCACGCTCCGGGAGGATCCGCCGATGAGACCCGTCGTACCCGTACCGTCGCCGACCGCGGCCGGCGCTCGCGCCCGCGCGGTCGCCGAGCTGCTGCGTTCGCGCCTCGATGATCCGAGCCGGGCCAGCGCCGAGCTGCCCCGAAGGCTGGCGGCGGCGCACGACGCCTCGCCGTACCTGTTCGAGCCGCAGGCCGTGGTTCGCGCCGCCTCGGCCGCCGAGGTGGGGGCGCTGATGGCCGGCGCCCGGGAGGCCGGCGTGCCGCTGACCCTGCGCGGCGGCGGCACCAGCCTCGCCGGGCAGGCCGGCGGCGCGGGCGTGCTGGTCGACGTGCGCACCGACTGGCGGCACGCCGAGGTCCTCGACGACGGCCGCCGCATCCGGCTCCAGCCGGGCCTGACCATCCGGCAGGCCAACGCCCGGCTGGCCCGCTACCGACGCCGGCTCGGCCCGGACCCGGCCAGCGAGGCCGCCTGCACGGTGGGCGGGATGGTGGCCAACAATTCCAGCGGGATGACCTGCGGCACCACCGACAACGCGTACCGCACCATGGAGTCGCTGCGCTTCGTGCTCCCGTCCGGCACCGTCGTCGACTCCGGCGCCCGCGACGCCGACGACCGGCTGCGGGCCGACGAGCCCGAGCTGCACGCCGGGCTGCTGCGCCTGCGCGATCGGGTGCGATCGACGCCGGGTTCGCGCGCCACCATCGAGCGGCTGTTCGCGATGAAGAACACCATGGGGTACGGGCTGAACTCGCTGCTCGACCACAGCACCCCGGTCGAGATGCTCGCCCACCTGATGATCGGGAGCGAGGGCACGCTCGGCTTCGTGGCCGAGGCAGTCTTCCGTACCGTCGAGATCCACGACCACGCCGCCACCGGCCTGCTGATCCTGCCCGGTCTCACCGACGCCACCGACGCGCTGCCGGCTCTGCTCGCCGCCGGCGCCCGTACCGCCGAGCTGCTCGACGCGGCCGCGCTGCGGGTCAGCCAGCGCGACCTGGGTGCGAGCCCGGCCCTGCGCGGGTTGACGGTCACCGGCCACGCCGCGCTGCTGGTGGAGTTCGCCGAGGACAGCGCGGAGCAGTTGGCCGCGACGCTGGCCGACGCCCGGCCCGTACTCGACCGGCTGCGGGCCGTCACCGGCACCGAGCTGACCCGCGACCCGCGCGAACGGGCCAACCTCTGGCGCCTGCGCAAGGGCCTCTACACCGCCGTCGCCGGGGCCCGCCCGCCCGGCACCACGGCCCTGCTGGAGGACGTCGCGGTGCCGATGCCACGCCTGACCGGCACCTGCGACGGGCTGATCCGTCTGTTCGATCGGCACGGCTACCCGGACGCGGTGATCTTCGGACACGCCCGGGACGGCAACCTGCACTTCATGCTCACCCAGTCCTTCGACACCCCGGCCGAGATCGACCGCTACGCCCGGTTCACCGACGACATGGTCGACCTGGTGCTCGCCGAGGGCGGGACACTCAAGGCGGAGCACGGCACCGGTCGGGCCATGGCACCCTTCGTCCGCCGGCAGTACGGCGACGAGCTGTACGACGTGATGCGCGAACTCAAGCGGTTGTGCGACCCGAGCGGCCTGCTCAACCCCGGTGTGCTGCTCAACGACGACCCGACAGTGCACCTGCGGCAGCTCAAGGCCGTCCCGACGGTCGACCCCGAGCTGGACGCCTGCGTCGAGTGTGGCTACTGCGAGCCGGTCTGCCCCACCGCCGACGTCACCACCACGCCCCGGCAGCGCATCGTCCTGCAACGGCAGATCGCCCTCGCCACCGCTGCCGGCGACGAGGAGCGCCGCCGGGAGCTGACCGCCGACTACGAGTACGCAGCGGTGGACAGCTGCGCCGCGGACAGCCTCTGCGTCACCGCCTGCCCGGTCGGCATCGACACCGGGGCGGCGATGAAACGGCTGCGCGCCGAGCGGCACACCCCTCGCGCCCAGCGCACCGCCCGCACTGCCGCGCGACACTGGAAGGCCGCCGTGACGGGCGTCCGGGTCGGACTGACCGCCGCGCACGCCGTACCGGCACCGGTGACCCGCGCCGCCACCAGGGCGATCCGTGGGCTCGGCACCACCGAGCTCGTGCCGCTGTGGAGCGACGACATGCCGCGCGCTGGTGCGCCCCGACCCACCCCCCGCAGCGCGCCGGACGCCCAGGCGGTGTTCTTCGCGGCCTGCGTCGGCAGTCTCTTCGCACCCGAGGACGGCTCGTCCGGCGGTTCGGCAGCGGCGTTCCTGCGCCTCTGCGAACTGGCGGGGGTGCCGCTCGTCGTACCGACCGGCACAGCGGGTCTGTGCTGCGGAACCCCGTGGCAGTCCAAGGGCTACCCCGCCGGTCACCGGGAGATGGCCGAGCGGACCCTGGCCGCGCTCTGGGCGGCCAGCGACGAGGGTCGCCTGCCCGTCGTGTGCGACGCATCATCGTGCACGCACGGCCTGACGCAGCTGACCTCCGCGCTGGCCGAGGAGGACCGGGCACGGTACGGCGCGCTGCGCTTCGTCGACAGCGTGACCTTCACCGCCGAGCATCTCCTGCCGGCGCTGCCGCAGCCCCGGCGACTCGGCTCGCTGGCCCTGCATCCCACCTGCTCCACTGTGCACCTCGGCGGCATCGACGACCTGCGCGCGGTGGCCGGGGCCGTCGCCGACACCGTCACGGTGCCGGACAGCTGGGGGTGCTGCGCCTTCGCCGGTGACCGAGGGCTGCTGCACCCCGAGGTCACCGCCGGCGCCACCGCGGCGCAGGCCGCCGAGATCAATGAGCGCGACCACGACGCGTACGCCTCCTGCAACCGCACCTGCGAGATGGGCATGAGTCGGGCCACCGGCCAGCCGTACCGGCACGTGCTCGAGGTGCTCGTCGAGGCGGTCGAGCCGCCGGCGTAGCCGGTGCCGTACCCGTGAGCGCGCCGCCCGCCGCAGAGCTGCGGCGGGCGGCGTCGGTTGGTGCCTTACTTCAGGAGAGCGCGATGTCGCGGTAGTAGTAGCGCAGGATCGCCTGGTAGTTCCTGCCCTCGTTGGCGAGGTCACGCGAGCCGTACTGCGACAGCCAGTCCCCGTCCACCCAGCCACCGCATGCGGTCGTCGTCGCGCAGTAGTGGGCCCGCAGGATGTTGCCGCTCCGGGTCATCCGGGCCGACCAGGTCCGGTCCACCGCCGCTGACGTCGACGACACTGCCGATGACGGCCGGTAGACCTGGTCGCCGGTGTCGTCCCGAACGTCGTAGCACTGCCCGCCGGACGTCTTCCGCGTCGAGTGCAGCGCCCAGTACCAGCCGTAGCTCTTGACGGCCATCGCACCGGCGTCCAGCGAGGCCGCCGGCCAGCTCGTCACCCACTCGTTCGGAAGAACGTTCTTGACGTACGTCTTGAAGTCGACCCGGTCGACCCGGCCGAGACCGACCCGGTAGACGAGGATGGTGCTCGGCAGCTTGCTGTTGGTGCCGTCGGTGCTACAGCCCGTCGGCCCGCTCACCAACTCGTGCGAGGCGTTGTTGTTCTTCAGCGTGGCGTTGAGGTTGCCCTTCGCGCCGGACGCGAAGTCCTGGCTCGCACCGGCGAAGTTGCTGTTGAACCAGACCCGCACGGTCTTGCCGGTGCGGTTCCACACCGACGCGGCGTTGTTCTTCACGCACAGGCCCTTGCCGCTGCCCGCGCCCTTGAAGTCGTAGCAGGTCGGTTGGGTCGTGCCGTAGTCGTCCAGTGAGTCGGTGAAGTCGGAGACCGATCCCGCCTGGTTGCTGTTGTAGTAGTAGCAGAACTCGCCGCTGTCGCAGGTTCCGTCCCGTGCCGCCGCCGCTGCCGGCGAGGCGACACTCAGGATGGAGGTGGACATGGCGAGGACGGCGCCGACGATGGCGAGGCCCTTGCGGATACTCATGGCGTCCTACTTCTCGTTGTAGCCCTGGGAGTTCCAGAACGCGGTCGGGTCGGCGTTGTCCAGGGTGGGGTCGCCGACGCTGACGGCCGCGTGGGTCTGCCGCCCGGCCCGGACCTCGACGTGGGTGTGCGCGCCCGAGCTGGAGGACACCCCGTGCCACGACTCATCGGCGATGATCTCGCCCTTGCTGATGGCGTCGCCCACGCTCACCCCGGACCTCGGCGCGGTGTGCAGGTAGATCACCGTCTTGTTGAGCGAGGAGTTGTAGACGGAGACCGTGGACAGGCCGCCGCTGCCGGTGGCGCCCCGCGCGACGTAGATGACCGTTCCGGAGACCAGGGCGCGCACGTCCGAGCCGACGCTGCGGGCGATGTCGATGCCCTCGTGCCGGCCGGGCGTGGTGGTGTAGCCGTCGAAGCCGCACGTGACAGTGCCGCCGCTGGCCTGGTACAGGGCGTACGACAGGTTCGTGCGGGTCGACGGCGAGAACTGGTGCGAGGCGTTGTTGTTCTTCAGCGTGGCGTTGAGGTTGGTCTTCGCGCCGGCCGCGAAGTCCTGGTAAGAACCGGCGTAGCCGCTGTTGTAGTAGACGCGTACGGTCTTGGTGCTGCGGTTCCAGACCGAGGCGGCCTCGTTCTTGATGCACAGGCCCTTGCCGGCGCCGGCGCCCTTGAAGTCGTAGCACGAGGGCTGCTCGGTGCCGTAGTCGTCGAGCGAGCCGGTGAAGTCCGAGACCGATCCCGCGTTGTCACTGTTGTAGTAGTAGCAGAACTCGCCGCTGTCGCAGACCCCGTCGCGGGCCGCCGCCGACGCTGGCGATGCGACGCTGAGGATCGAGGTGCTCGCGGCCAGCGCGACGCCGACGGCGGCGAGGCTCTTACGGATGTTCATGGTGTCCTTTCCAAAACGGTGAGGGGTGCGGGTCACTGCCCGCGCTGGTACTGCTCCCAGGTCCTGATCGGGACCTGGGGGCCGTCGTCCGGTCCCTGGTTGGCCAGGCCGTTCATGCCGAGGTGGTAGTCGCCGACCTGGTGCTGCGCCTGGCTGGACAGGTCCGTGTCGTTGATCGCCGTGGCGTGGATGTGCCACGGCCAGTCGCCCTGATTCGGGTTGCGGACCCAGGCCGCGAAGCCGACCTTGCGCAGCGCCCGGGCGACGGCGGTGCGCTTGGCCGCGGTCATGCCGGTGACAGCGATGTCCACCACACCCCCGCCGTCGTGCGTACCGGCCGAGGTGGGGTCGCCCCCGGGGTTGTACGAGCCCTGGTCGAGCACCAGGGTGTAGCCGAGCAGACGCTGCGCCTCGGCCAACATCGCCTGCGTACGGGCGTTGACGACGTACCCGTCACGCGGGACCTTCGCGCCCGGGCCGATCGTGTTGGCGACCGTGTAGCGGTTCTGCCCGAGTTTCGTCAGTGACGTCGTGCCGGGCAGCCCGTTCGCGGCCAGCCCCGTGTAGCCGAGCGAACGCTGGTAGGCGGCGTACGCCGAGACGGTCACGGTGCCGAAGTAACCGTCGACCCACTGCGCGTTGAGCAGTCCCTGCGCCTGCAACGCCTGCTCGACGGCGAGCACGGAGTTCTTCGCGCCCGGGGTCAGGGTGTTGTCGGCCCGGCGGGGGTCGATCTGGGCGGCCAGGACGGTGGCCTCCATGTCCACGACCGGCCGCGCGGCCGCGGTGACGGTTCGCTGCGCTGTGGCGCCGGATGTCGCGGCCCACGCGTGGGCCGGAACCCCGACGGCCACGCAGAGCGCGGCGAGCCCGACGGATAACCAGGGACGGCGCAAGGTCGATCCTCCTCGCAGTTGGTGAGTCGTTCGGAACGGACATCACCTTGCGAGAATCGGCCTGCTGTTCGGTACCCCCACTGTCTGTCAGATCCGTCAGGCCGTCGCCGACCTCGATGGATGTGCTGTTGTCAGCTTTGGTGGCACCCGGGACTGACATCGAGCGATCGCCGCTCTTACACCGGCCAGGGCAACCGGGGGGCGCACTCAGGCGGTGACGGTGACCATGAAATACACCGGCCGGCGGGTGGGGAAGAACTCCTGCCCGTTCTCGTCGACCATCTTCCAGCTCACCCAGCACTTCCCCGGGCGGCTCGGCGCGGTGACCTCAACACTGATCATCACCTGCTCGTCAGGTGGTGTGTCACCGATCGCCACCCGATCCGGCACCTGGCAACCGTCGGCGTCGGCGGTCGGGTTGGTCCGCGCCAGGAAACGGTTGTGCCAGGCGACCTTCCCCACGTTCTTGAGGGCCCACACCTTGACGAACTGGGAGTTCACCCGCACCCGGGTGCCGTCGGGAATGGTGACGTCGGCGATGAACTTGCTCGAGTCGCCGGGGATCAGCGCGTCCGAGAACGCCGACGCTGACGGCGACACGGGCGGTGTGGACGACGCCGCCACGGTGCCGGGGTCGTCCCGGGACGACCGGCCGCGGACGATGACGCCCAGCACGGCGACCATCGCCACCACCAGGACCACGGCGGCGGCGGCGAGCCACGGCAACCGGTGCCGCCGTCCCCTCGTGACGTCCTGGTCGGTCGGCGGATAGTCAGTGTTCCGCAGCGGGTTCTGCCGCTCCGGCGACGGCACGGTAACGACGGACACGACGGGCCCGTTCGTCTCCGGGGCGCGGGTCCCGGTGTCGGACTTCATTTCACCCGTGGTGATCTGGGTGTCGGCGCCGGTCGGGGAATCGGTGCTGGCCGGGGCGGTGTCGCCGTCTTCTGAACCGTAGGCGGACGCGGGACGCTGCGCGTCCTCCCAGCGACGCCGCCACTGGGCCTCGTCCGCCTCGCAGGCTCGGACGAACTCCCGGACCGTTTCCCAGGACGGGAACCTGGTGCCGGCTGCGGCCTCGTGCAGTGTGGTGTGTGAGATCCGGCCCGAGCGTCCGGCCATCTTCCGAAACGACGGGTCACCCACGCTGGTCCGTAAGGTCCGAAGCTGTTCGGCGAACCTCTCGGCCGCCTGTCTGTCCTGAAGCGACTGGGCGGCGGCACGCTGGTCCTTCATCACTCCCCCATGTCAGACGACGTCGTCAGGCGTTGTCAGAGCGTGTCAGAGGGTACCGAACGGGACAAGGCCGCCATCAATGTGGTGCATCGACGACACCGGGCGCCACGGTCCCGGTGCATTGAAGGAGGTCACCCATGAGGAACCTTTCCCGCCGCGGCGTACGCATCCTCGCGGCCGCCGGTCTCGCTGTGCCCGCGACGCTGGCGTTCGCCGGACCCGCGCACGCCGAGACCAACCCGCGCTGCGTCGACTCGGTCCAGATCGGCGCCACCGCGTACGTCACCGTCGGCGGTCAGACCGCGGCATCGGTCAAGCAGTACAAGGGCTGCGGCAAGAACTACGCCTACACGTACGTGTGGCAGCAGTACCGGGCCAGCCACGGCTCGTACCAGGTCTGCACCTCCATCGTCACCGGAAGCACGCTGCGCGACCTGCAGTGTTCCAGTGGTCCGGAGGTCTGGTCCCTGGGCGCGAACACGCTGTCGGTGTGCACCCGTGCCCTCGGCGGCATCTCGGACGTGGCGCAGAAGGAGACCGAGGTGCGCTGCTGACCCGACAGGGTCGACGTTTCCCGGCGGGGCGCTGACACGGCCAGCGCCCCGCTTCGTTCCGATCTAGCGTCAAGGGCAGGGCGTCCGCGCGCAAACGTCGACGACCTCGCCGGTGAGCAGGAAGACCGCCTTCTGTTTCTGGGCTCCGGCCTGGGCGCGGGGGAACTCGTGCGGATCGTCGCCGTACTCCGGCCCGGCCGGTGCGAGGTTGGTCGGCGGTGGCGCGTAGGCCGCGCCGCTGTTCCAGATCACGATCGCCGAGCCGTTGTACGGGTAGCGGCGGATCGGCGTGATGCCCCAGTACGGCCGCACATCCAGTGACCAGCCGTCGGCGAGCGCGGGGGTGTGCAGGCGCGCGCCGATGGTGCGCGCCTGCACCTCCGCCGCCGCCGGCGAGACCTGCTGGTCGCCGAAGGCCACGTGCATCAGCACCTGGTGCGCCGGGGTGCGCGGTAGTGGTCGGTCGGTCATGTGCTGGGCGTACCCGTTGGCCTCGGACCGGTCCCACAACATCTGCAGCAGCGCGAGGACCAGTTGTTGGTCGACCTTGTCCGGGTAGTAGCCGTCCAGCACGGTCTGGAACGGTGCGAAGTCCACGCTGCGTTGCAGCAGCGTGGAGTAGTTCATCGCCGGTACGCCGAGCACCGACCGGGTCCAGTCCTGGGCGATGGCGGTGAGCGCACCTCCGTTGATGCCGCCCTGGCTGTTGCCGTCGTAGTGCAGCCCGCCGACGCGATTGATCAGCGGCCGGGCGGTGGCGTCCCGGAACGCCGGGTGGGCGGCGAACCCCGCCGGGTGGATCATCGCGCGACCCAGGAAGAGGAAGTTCAGGAAGCTCTGCTGCAACCGGTCCGCCACCGCGGGGAAGACACTGAGGTTGGTGAAGGCGCTGGCCACGAAGGGAACGTCGGCGGCGGCCATGCCGATCCAGCTGGTAGCGCAGAAGGTGAAGTTGTGGGTGTTCGACATGGTCCTGACGTTGCCGGCATTGATCTCGGTTGGCCGGCCGAGCAGTCCGTGGCCGTAGAGCGAGAGGTGCGCCGGCCGCGCGGCCGAGGCACTGCGCGGAATGTTGCAGACGAAGTCCGCCGCCACCGTCGCGCCGGACGGCGTGGGCAGGGCGTTCGGCGTGGGCGGCGTCCCGGCGCCGCCGGCCGGCCCGTAGTGCAGGCGGGAGCCGGGCCCACCGTCGCCGGTCAGATAGGACGGTACGCCGATGGTGCCGCTGACCTGCCGGGCGATCAGCGGGTCCTGCTCCGGTGAATAGTCGGTCACCTGGGTGACGGTGACCGGCGGCGCGGCCCGGCCGAGGTCGGCGAAGGCGCCGTCCCGGACCGCCAACATCCGCCCGGTCAGCCCGTGCCGGCTGGCCACCGTGAAGTCCCAGGCCAGGTAGAGGCTGTGCCGCTTGACGCCGGTCCGGCTCAGCTCGGCGACGATCCGCCTCAGTTTCGGCCCCCGCGCGTCACGCTGTTTGAGGCCGGCACCGGTCAGGTACGCCGTGAACGCCTTCGGCGCCGGAATCAACGCCCCGTTGCCGTCCCGCAGACCGCGCAACCCGACGACGTAGCGGGTGCCCTCGGCCAGCGCCACCGCCGGCCGGATGATCAGCAGCTGCCGGTCGGGCTGGCCGGCGGCGTGCGCGTCCAACTCGGCCCAGTACGGCGTGCGCTCACCCGTCCGGGTGTTGAGCAGCACGATCGGCGCGTTCGGCGCCAGCGAGCGGCCGATGTCGGTGACCGGCGCGATCCCGCTCGCCGCGGCGTCGAGGCCGGGTACGCGCACCAGGATCGGTGAGCCTGGACTGAACCCGTCCTGCCGGTTCCACTCGGTCGGGTCGACCGGGGTTCCCTGCACGTTGGCGGGCATCGCGGCGGCGGGGAACCGCACCCGCTTGCCGGTGGGGCTGCTCCGGTCCGGCACGGTGAAGTAGTCGTTCGGGAACGGCAGCAGGCAGGCGGTCGGGTCGATCGGGTCGCAGGACGGGTGCCCGGTCGGTGCGGGAGTCGTTGGCGGTGCGGCAGGGGCCGCCGTGCCGAGCAGGACGGCGCCTGCTGTCACCAGCACGGACACGGCCAGACGGAGCCCTCTGGAGGTGGTCACAGGCATCTCCTTCGATGCTGTACGGCGGATCGATGAGTGGTGTTCTTCCTACGCTCGTGAAAGAAACTCAGCAAGCGATCCCCGACCCCGTGAGGGCAACAGGCTTGCGGCCGGTGGCTGGCAGCCCATCACGCTCTGGCTGCCGGCCACCGGCCGCAAACGACGACTCACGGGAAGGTCAGTCGGTGATCACCGGCCAGGCGTAGGCGAGCAGGGCACAGGCGGCACCCAGAAGCGCGAGCGAGACACCCCTCGTGGGCAGCGGCAGAGCAGCGAGCACGATCAGGATGACGGCGACGATGTAGAGAAATGCCTGGACCGACATGGTGCTCTCCTCGATCAGGGGTAGCGGGCGGCTGACGTCATCCGCGAGATGCCCTCGGGCGTGATCTCGGAAACCCTCCTGCCGATCACGGTTCGGCCCACAGTGGCACGTGCGGCTCCCCCGGTGGAGTGCCTACGCCTGGAGAAGAAGCGCCTCGGCGCCCACCGGTCGGAAGCCCGCCGCCTGGAAGGCGCGCACACTGCGCGCGTTGCCGGCGGCCTGCTGGGCCCAGATCGGCTGGCCGTCGGGCACCAGATGGCGGGCGGCCGTCGCCAGCGCCCTTCCCAGACCCCGGTGGCGACACTCGTCGTCGACCTCTATCGCTGCCTCCCAACGACCGGCTACCCCGCGGCCGAGCACGACCACCCCACCCTCGGCGGCCCAGACGCGGATGTCGTCACGACGCCGACGTGCCCTGACCTCTCGAGGGTGATCGGCGTCCGCCAGCTCAGCCAGGTGCAATGGAGGTGGCCCGTCAAGGCTGCCCGCCACGGTCAGCAGGTCGATCGTGTCCATGGAGCGCCGGGTGCGGTCGAGCAGCGCCCCCAGGAAACGCGGATTCATCGTGGCCGCCAGGGAGTCGCAGTCGACAGTCGCCAGCGTACGGCGTACCCACTGGGGGTCTTCGTCGGTGAACACGACCGAATGCCCGGTGAAGGCGATGACTCCGGCATCGCGGCGGCTTGGCTGTGGCACCACTGTGGTCCCGCCGTCCGATGGCGGGAAGTGCCCGTGCGCCGCCGCGTCCAGGATGTCGGTCAACGTGCGGTCCATGATCGCCTCTCCCTCGGTCTCCGACCGCCCAGCTGCCGAGGGTGGACGCGGCGATTGGCCTCCCGCCCCTTGCCACGGCGCGGGCAGACAGTGTTCAGACATCCTCCCGGGTGAGGTGAGCAGCTGTGGGCCCGCCGTATCGTGAAGAAGGATCAATGACGATCAAGGGTGTGACCCGGCTTCCGGGTCACACCCTTGACACATTCACTGATCTGGATGGGCACCGCTCACGGTCCCCGGCCACGACCTCCGAGGGTCAGCAGCCGATCCGGCTGGACCCCAGCGCGACGTCGTCGTACCAGAGGGTGTCGGCCCCGCCGCCGTAGCTCTCCCAGCCCAGCTTCAGGTCGGTGAGCTGCGGCCGCCAGGTGCGGTTGTACCACTGGCCGTCGATGTCGTGCGTCGGCGCGCCGTCCGCGGTCAGCCCGGCGACGGCGGTGCCGTCCACCCAGGTACGCAGCTGACCGGCCGCGCCGTCCACCATGAACTCGACGCAGGTCCACCGGTTGGTGGGCAATGGCAGGCTCTGCGCCACCCCGGCCGGGCTCTGCTCGGGCAGGGTCGCGTCGTCGGAGGCGCGGTTCCACTGCAACGCGCCGTTCTGGCCACCCAACCGCAGGTCCTTGTTGCCGTCGGCGGCGTCGGCCATCGCCATCATCGTGGTGTGTTCGGTGGGTTGGCCGGTGGTGTGCCGGACCCAGACCCGGCCGTATCGGACGTTGCCCACGCTGCCGAGGTTCTTCGTGGACCTGATGAAGACGTGGTTGCAGTACCCGGCGGCGCCGTTGATCCGAACCGACCGGCTGCCGCTGTGCGTGGTCGCCGTGTCGATGGTGGCGGTACCCGCGCCGGAGCAGTCCGGGCTCACCACGGCCCAGTCACCGGACGGCGTCGAACCGGTCTGGCCCTCGAAGCCGTCGCAGAGCACCGCTCCGGCACACCCGGTCGGCGGCTCGGTGGTGGGCGGCGGGGTGGTCGGCGGCGGGGTGGTGGGTGGCGGCGTCGTCGGCGGCGGAGTGGTCGGCGGCGGGGTGGCGCC
This sequence comes from Micromonospora arida, assembly GCF_042873195.1. Lineage (NCBI taxonomy): Bacteria > Bacillati > Actinomycetota > Actinomycetes > Micromonosporales > Micromonosporaceae > Micromonospora > Micromonospora arida. Next base: position 1,276,421 of record NZ_JBIALC010000001.1, read on the forward strand.
GTTGCACGGCACGCCGTTCAGGCTGAACCCGGTCGGCGCGCCACCGCTGGAGCCGTACGTGCCCTGCAACCCGAACTCGGTGGAGCCGCCGGCCGGGATACTGCCGTTGTACGACGCGTTGCGAGCGGTCACCGTCGCGCCGGACTGGCTGACCGTGGCGTTCCAGCCGTTGGTGACCCGCTCGTCCCCGGCGTACGTCCAGGTGACGGTCCAACTGGAGACGGCCGCGTCTCCCGGGGAGACCTTGACGGTGGCGGTGAATCCGCCGGGCCACTGGTTGGGCGTGTAGTCGACCCGGCAGCCCTGGGCGGCTGCGGCCGGGCCGGTGAGCAGGGCCGCTCCGGTGGTGGTCGCGGCGGCGGCCAGCGCGGCGACGACCACCAGGGTCGCGGCGGGGCGGGCACGGAAAATCGTCATGAAGGGTCCTTCTGCCATCGAGCTGAGCGGAGGCGGCACGGCGGCGCGTCCTGGACGGACGCGGCGCGACAACGTGCCCTGGATGCGGCGCGGCGGTGCGCCACAGCGACCGGTCGCGCGTACGACCGAAATGCCCGGCTCGGGGGTGGACCTGTCAGTCGCCGACGGTCCGGTCCCCCGGACCCCGGCGGCGCCCACCCTCAATCTATTGACGAACGCCTATTGAATCAAGCGTCGGCGGCGCTCCCCCGCCGCGTCGATCATGCAGTTTCAGTTGTCGACATAGGCGGGATGCCCCTTATGCCGGGACAGCAAGTGCAAGATCGCGGAGCAGGGACAGGGAAAGAATGGTCCGGGCTCGTGTCGATCCGTGGGCCGCCCGTTCGACGTGGGGATGCTGGGGCCGGGAGACGGCCCCGTCGGATGAGGAGAACGCGATGTCGAAGTACATGTTGATCATGCGGGGCACCGATGAGACGAACGCGGCCATGATGGCCAACCTCGACGAGATGATGGCCACCACCCGCCAGTTCATCGAGGACATGATGAAAGCCGACGTTCTCGTCGCGGCCGAAGGGCTGGACGATCCGCGCCAGGGCGTCGTGGTCGACTTCGGTGGCGAGGCACCGGTGGTCACCGACGGTCCGTACGGCGAGACCAGGGAATTGTTCGGCGGCTACTTCCTGCTCGATGTCGCCACGAAACAGGAGGCGGTCGAATGGGCCAGGCGGGTCCCGGCGGTCCGCGGGTCCAAGATCGAGGTCCGGCGGGTGGCCGAGGCCGACGAGGTCCCGCAGGGCGGCGAGAGCAACGGCCAGGTCTGATGGGTACGGCCGACGTCGAGGCCGTCTGGCGGATCGAGTCGGCGCGGATCGTGGCCGCGCTGACCCGGTTCACCGGTGACTTCGGGCTGGCCGAGGACGCCGCCCAGGAGGCGGTGGCCGAGGCGCTGGTGTCCTGGCCACGTGCCTCTCCGGCCAATCCGGCTGGGTGGCTGATGGCCACGGCCCGGCGGCGGGCGATCGACGCGATCCGCCGCCGGGTCGCCCTCCACGAGCGATACGCCCTGTTGGCGGCCGATCCCGCGCTCGATCAGGAGATCGACCCCGACCGGATCGACGACGATGTGCTGGCGCTGATGTTCGTCAGCTGCCACCCGGTGCTCTCCCGCGAGGCGCGGGTGGCGCTGACCCTGCGGGTGGTCGGCGGCCTGTCCACCGAGGAGATCGCCCGTGCGTTCCTGGTGCCGGTGCCGACCGTGCAGGCCCGCATCACCCGGGGCAAGAAGGCGATCGCGACGGCCGGAGTGCCGTTCGAGCTGCCGCCGGCCGGCGAGCGCCGGGAGCGGCTGGGCGGTGTGCTCAGCGTCCTCTACGTGATCTTCACGGAGGGGTCGACGGCCACGTCGGGCGACCGGCTGCTGCGCCTCGACGTGGCGTACGAGGCGATCCGGCTGGCCCGCACACTTGCCGCGCTACAGCCGGACGAGCCGGAGGTGCACGGCCTGCTCGCGCTGTGCGAGCTGACGGCCGCGCGCTTCCCGGCCCGGACCGACCCGGACGGCACCCCGATCCTCCTTGAGGACCAGGACCGCCGGCTGTGGGACTTCCCGGCGATCCGCCGTGGGCTGGCCGCACTGGCCAGGGCATCGCAGCGCGGCCTCGGCCCCTACGGTCTACAGGCCGCGATCGCGGCAACGCACGCGTCGGCACCCTCGGTCGAGGAGACCGACTGGGCTCGGATCGTCCGGCTCTACGAGACTCTCGGCCGGGTCGCGCCCTCGCCGGTGGTCGAACTCAACCGGGCCGTCGCCGTCGCCATGACCTCGGGTCCGGCGCCAGCCCTGGCCATCGTGGACGAGCTGATCGCCTCCAACCGGCTCCCCGGGTCACACCTCGTCCCGACCGTACGCGGCGAGCTGCTGACCCGCCTCGGCCGGCTTCCGGAGGCGCGCGCCGAGTTGGAACTGGCCGCCCGGCTCTGCGCCAATCAGCGCGAACGCGCGGTGCTGCTCGGCAAGGCGGCCGCGCTGAGCTGACTGCTCCAGCACCGCCGACCGAACCCCGAAGGCCGCTCGCCCGCCCGTGGTCGCAGGCTCAGATCTGCGTTCTCGCCTGCTCGATGTGCCGGGCGATGGCGTGCGCGCCGTGCGTACGTGCGATGACGTGCGCCTCGTCGAGGATGGCGAGGGCGTCCGCTCCGCGGTCCTGGGCGGCGGCGATGTAAGCCAGCCCGACCAGGTTGGAGGCCACGCCCGCCAGCGCTCCGACCTCCCGGCGCAGCCGGGTCGACTCCTCAAGCCGCTCGCGCGCCTCGTCCAGCCGGCCGGCGGCGTGCGCCGCGATGCCCAAATGCCGGAGCGCCTCCGACCGGGTCGGCTTGTCGCCGGTCTGCGCCGCGAGCCGGCAGGACCGCTCCAGGTACGGAACCGCGGTTTCGTCGTCACGTCGGATGAACTGGTGCAGACAACCAATCCAGAACAACGCCTCGGCCTCCCCGCGCGGGTCCCCCAGCGCCCGGTACAGCTCGAGCGCACGCTCGAACAGCGGCAGCTCGGCGGGATCCTCGGTAGGCGACGAGCCGGCGTCGGCGGGCGCGCTCTGAAACCGGGCGTGCAGGATCATCCCCCGCGCCAACGCCGCATCGGCCTCGACGGCGTGCAGACCCTGCTCGGCGCCTCTCAGCCCGCTGGCGTCGCCGCCGAACACCGCCCGTTCATAGATCTCTCGGGCCCGTACGATCCGATCGTCGGTGCTCATCCTCGCCCCCCGCTGGCATCGCCGCTACCGTCCTAGGCCCGGCAGCCTAATCGGCAGACGCGTCCACGGCCCGGTCGAGTCGGGCGTCATCGGCTGCCCCGAGGATCAGGATCAGCTCGTAGAACCCGCCGGTCCAGTTCTCGGCATCGCTCATGTCGTCGGCTGCCACCGCGTCAGGATCCGCCATGGCGAATGCTGTGTCAGGCGGATAATCAGGGACCTCAGACATCCGAGCTGGAGGTTCGCATGCGCGTCATCCGCATTCTGCCCAACCTTCCGGTGGCTGACGTCAGCGCCGCGAAGGGCTTCTACACCGACTTTCTCGGTTTGAGCGCCGAGGCATTCAACCTGGGTTGGGTGGCCCGCTACACCTCGCGCGACCCCGACGTGGCCGTGCAGCTCGTCTCCGGCGACGCGACCGCACCCGAGGACTCGGTCATCAGCGTGCAGGTGGATGACGTGGACGGCGCATATGTCGAGGCACAGCGGCTCGGCTACGAGATCGTGCACCCGCTGACCACCGAGCCGTGGGGTGTGCGCAGGTTCTTCGTCCGCGCTCCGGACGGCAATGTCATCAACGTGGCGGCTCACCGCACCTGAGGTGATCTCGACAATTCTGACCGCGGGCCGGACCACGGCCTAGCGCAGTTCCACGATCCTGGCGCGGGTGTTGGCTGGTGCTTCGGGGTGCCCGCGCTCGACGTCGGCCCGGACGTCGGCAACGGTCTTACCGGCCAACTCCCGCCGCCAGGCCAGGTCGGCGCCGCGCATGGCCTGGGCGAACGCGCAAGACTGTCGATAGTCGACGCCCGCGTGCTCGCCCGGGCCCTTGCGGAGGATCTGGTCGCACTGGAACAGCTCCTCGGGGCCTTCGATCGCGGCCACGATGTCCAGCAGGGAGACCTCCGCCGGGGTGCGGGCGAGCTGAAAGCCCCCGCGCGGCCCCGAGGTCGACGTCAGGATTCCGGCTCGGACGAGGGCCTGGAGCTGCTTGTTCAGGTACGCCGGCGGTAGCTCGTAGAAGGCGGCGAGGGTGCTGGTCGGCACCGGCGCGTCCAGCCAGCTCAGGTTGAGGCACGTGTGGAGGGCCCATTCGACACCCTGACTCATCCGCATGTTCCTGGACTCTACCTGTCCAGGATTTGGGACGTCGGTCATGAACGGTGGCGTCGCCTTATTCTGGACATCTAATGTCTAGGAATCGTTTGAACGACGAAGGAGCCGACAATGACTTTGGTACGCGCAGCCCAGGCCGAGGTTCTCGACAGCGACCCGGCCAGCGTGATCACGCTGCTCCTCGACCCCGAGCACACCGGCGGCGCCCTGACCAGCAACCGCACCCTGCTCAAGCACGGCAGCGACGGTGCTCCGCCACACCTGCACACCCAGTCCGGCGAGCTGTTCTTCATCCTCGACGGCGCCCTCGACATGCTCGTCGACGACAAGGTGCGCACCCTGCGCAAGGGAGACACGCTGTTCGTTCCGCCCCGCACCCGGCACGCCTTCGCCCCCGCCGACGGCCAGGATGCCGACTTCCTCGTCGTGATCACCCCTGGCAAGCCCCGGTTCGACTACTACCGACTGCTCGACAAGGTGCACCAGGGCGAAGCCACCTGGCAGGACGTCGCCGAGACCCAGGACCGTTACGACAACCACTACGTGGACAGCCCGTTGTGGGCCGGCCGACGAGGCTGACCGGCGCGACCTGTTCGTGCAGAAGTCGCCCCGTCGGCGCGGGTGGTCCGCACCGACAGGGCAACGATTGCCGTGGGGCGCTACCTCTTGGCGATCTTGATCGTCGCGGTGCGGTAGTTGTTGCGCTTGTCGTTCTTCGTCGGGTCGTAGTTCTTCTCGATGTTGCCGGCGCTGTCGACCGAGAACCAGCGGAACGTCGTCGTCTCGGTCACGTGGAACACCTGCCCTGGCTCACGGAACTCGGTCGCCGCGTAGCGGGGCGACTCGAGCGTGGGCCGGCTGCCATCGGTCGTGTAGTAGATGGTGGCCGGCTCGCTGGTCTCGAAGTGCACGTCGACAGGCCCGGAGTAGCGACCCGCACCGGGGACCAGCTGGGACGTCGGGTTCTTGTTGTCCCTGCCCCAGTCCGCCGCGACCCGGAACATCTCCATGATCCCGTTGGCGTACTCCATCGTCTCGGCGTGGCCACTGACGAGCTCGGGGTTCCCGTCCCACTCCGGCTGGAACGAACCGCCCTGCCAGTCGCCGGTGGCCGGGTTGTAGACGGAGCCGCCGACCTCCCAGCCGAACGCGTAGATCCCGTAGGTGTGGTACAGGTCCTCGCGTACGTTGCCCGCCGAGGAGTAGAGGACGTCGGACGAGCCGCCGACGTTCTCCGGCGTGACGACAGTTTCCCGGTGCGCCTTGACCTGCGACAGGATCCGGGCGGCGGACTGCCAGTAGAACGCCTCGTCACCCAGTGGCGGACGCGGCGTGGTGATCCGGCCGTCCGCGATGTAGGCGCCGGGCTGCCAGAAGAGCTGGCCGCCGTTGGAGTGCACCGACATCATGAACTTGATGTTCTTGTACTTCTCGACCAGCCAGATGATGTTCTTCGACTCGGGCTCGGACAGCTCCCCCGGCCCCTGGTAGGTGCCACTGACGCAGTTGGTCGACCCTCCCGCGTAGCCGTCGTGGCCCGACCCGACCCGGTAGCTCCGGTTCAGGTCGACGCCCCAGGAGTTCCGCTGCGCCGGATCGGCGCTCGCGTCCGGGCAGTGGTTCGTCATGTTCTTACGCTGCGAGGCGAAGTTGTAGAAGCTGTAGTTCGCCCCGTCGGGGTTGTTGGACAGGATGAAGAAGACGTCGGTGTTCTCGACGATCTTCTTCGTCTCCCGGTCGGACCGGTAGTTGTGCACCAGACGTTCGGCCGACTCCAGGCTGGTCGTCGCCGGCACCCACTCGCGGGCGTGGTCCTGCGCCTGGATGAGGACACCAGGCTTCTTACCGTCACGGTGCTTGCCGATCCGCAGGACCGGGATCGTCGCGGGGCCGCGCGGCACCTCGCCCTCCGGTGCCCCGACGCGCTTCTGGTCGAGGAAGTCGGTCAGCGCGACCGGGCCGGCCGTCGGAGCGACGATGCCGGTGCCCTCGTTGGTGCGGTACGGGTGCGCCCGGTCGATGAGCCCCGCAGAGCGGGTCCGCAGCGCCTCGGCCACCTCGGCGGCCGTGCTCGTCGGCGCACCCGAGGCGTCCGTGGCGAGCAGGACACGAACCGCCTTGCCGGTGACCTCCACCGCGAGCGGAAGGTTCGCGTCGGGCCGGTCCACGAAGTCCACTGTGATGTCGTTGCCGCCCTGGTGACCCCACGCCGCCGAGGTGACGACGACCGCCGCCTGCCCCGTACCACCGATCTGGGCCTGCGCCTTGCGTTGGTACCCGTTCGTCTGGTTCGGCAGGTAGACGATCTCGGCGATGTCCGGGTACTGACGGGCGATCTCCATGGCACGGCTGTAGAGCTGCTGCGGGTGCCGGTAGCCGTCCACGAAGTCCGACTTGTAGGACGGGTTCGCCGTCAGCGGCGGCGGGGCGTCCTCGAGCCAGTTCGAGACGACGCCGGTCGCGACGCCACCGGTGGAACTCGTCAGCTTGATCTTGTTGGGGCGTACGTCGAGCTTGAAAAGGTTCCGGTGGAACATGTACTGCCCCGAGTCGACGAACCGGCTCATCGTCCGGGCGAAGCCGAACGGCGTGCCCTTCCCCGAGTCGTTCTCCAACTGCATCCCTACGATCGGGTCCGCCTGCTGCCCCTCGGTGGTCCGCGCCTCGACGTAGAGGAAGCCCTGACCCTTTGTGGTGAACCAGTCGGCGCGAACCACGCGTACCGTCGCGTCGTGGCTGGCCGGCTGGGCCGCCCGCGCGCTGGCCGCGCCGATGCCAATGCCACCGTCGGCCTCGTGGCTCCAGGCGAAGCCCGCGTCGTCACCGAGCAGCTCGACGCCCATCGCCGTGAGTTCGGTGGCCTGCTCGGCGGTCACCACCGCTTCGCCCTCGATGCCGTTCGGCACGCGCCGGAGGCCATGTTCGAGGTCGAAGCCGGCCGCGGCCACCTTGTCCAGCATGTCCGCGCCGGTCAGCCTGACGTGTACGAGGCGTACCGACTCACGATCCTCAGGCTGGAATCGGCTGCTGGCAGCCGACGCCCCCGTGGGATCCGCGCCCGCAGGGCCGGTCGTCACGAGGATGCTACCCACCAGGGTGGACAGCGCGAGTAGCGCGATGCGCCGTTGTGATCGCCGCATTCCCCCTCCTTCTGCCTACGACGGGTGATTGCCGGCGGACCGGTCCGGTGAGCGTATGTGCGTTCGCGGCTCCAGTGGCTGACCTCGATCGAATTTGAGCATTCCTTGAGGCGACCGTCGCCGGCCCCGCACCGCCCGCGTCCGTACCCCGGATGGCCTGTCCCCCGGCAGAGGGAGTGCTTCCCCCATCTGTCGGGGAGGAGAGCTGATACGCAGCCGGCGATCGTAGACACGGCCATGACCGCCTCCCCGGATCGGAGCGTCCATGAACCTCGCTGACTCTGCCCACGTCTCGACCGCCGCCCCGCCGCCCTGGGCGATCTGGGCCGCCTACGCCGTCCCGCTCTGCGTCCTGCCGTCCGCGATCTGGCGCCTGTCGTTGGTGTTCACCGACGATGCCGTCACGCAGTGGTACATGATCTTCTTATCCGCCCTGTCGATGGGACTGGCCCTGTTGACACTCGGGCTGGTGCACAGGTGGGGACAACGATTTCCGCACTGGCTACCCCGCGTTGGAGGCCGCCGCATACCCGCGCGTCCGGTCGTGCGCGTCGCGCTGATCGGCGGCTGGTCGCTCGTCGCCATCTGCGTCTACTTCCTCCTGAACCAGAGGTTCCACTTCGTGCAGAGCACCTGGGTAGGCATCGGCGACGACGAACCGGTGCACCCGGCTCCCGGCTGGGAGGTGCTCCGCTACTACGCGCCGATGCTCGGGTGGGGACCGCTCGTCATCGCCGTGGCGGCCGACTACGGCCGGCGCGCAGCCAATGTTCGAAGAATGGAGAAGCCATGACGATCCGCGGGTTGCTTGTCGCCGTACTCAGCGGGGCCGTGGTGCTCGTCGGTGCCCCGGGATCGGCGCGGGCCGACGACCAGGACCCACCCGAGGTTCCGGCCACGCCGGGTGCGTGGATCGCCGGCATCGGCGGCTTCGTCTACGACGAGCCGGGGACAGTCGGTCATCAGATCCGGTTTGGCGTCCTGGGCTGGGTCGACCGCCACGGGACAGGCCACGGCGTGTTCCGTTTCCGGCACGCGCTGCCCGACGGGAGCATGGTGAGCGAGGGGCACGCCGAGGTGACGCGCATCAGCGTGGTGGGCGACACCGCACTGGTGACCGCCGTCGTCCCGGAAGGCGGCAGCCCGATGGTCAACCACGTCTTCATTCTGCGGAGGCAGCGGCTTCTTCCTGGGGTGGCTCGCCCTCGCCACCGCCTACCGGGACGAGGATCTCGGCCAGTGGCTCGCCTCTGACGACGGGTACGCCGACGAGATCCTGACCCGACCGTCCTGGAGCTGAGCTGAGCTGAGCAACGCCGCGGCAAGCCCCCGCCGCGGCGCGTACGCCTTCCCGGTCAGAACGTCGCGATCGGGTTGACCGGGCTGCCTGACGTGCCGGCGAAGCGGACCGGTGCGACCGCCAGGTGAAAGTCCCACTGGCCAAGCTCGGCCGCCGTCGCCGCGCATGCCTCCAGGTCGCAGTTGTCGAGCATCCACAGGCCCATCGCGACGAGGCTCACGGCGTGGACCGGCATCAACACGTCGTCGTACCCCGACGGCTGAACGTCCTGGGGGGTGTCGGCGCCGATCAGCGCCACCTCCCGTTCGTGCAGCCACGGCAGGCAGGACGCGTGCCAGCCCGCCTGCGTGAAGCCGCTGGCCGCACCGTTCTCGTGCCGGAAACGGCCGTAGCCGGTCCGCAGGAGCACCGCGTCGCCGGGTTGCACCTGCACCCCCTGGCGACGCTCAGTCTCCTCGAGATCGTCGGGATGCACGCCCTCCCCCGGCTCCAGCCACGGCACGCCGCGGGCCGCGGCAACGTCGAGCAGGACACCACGCGTGATGATCCCGTTCGCGGCCGCCGTGACGGCCGCCCACGCCGAGCCCGTCGCGGCGTCGACCAACGAGTGCGACCGCCCGTTGTACATCGTGCCGTCCCAGTAGATGTGGCACGGTGAGTCGAGGTGGGTGAGGGTGTTGCCGTGGAACGAGATGCCGAGCCGCTCGGACGAGAAGCCCCAGCGCCGGTCGGCGTGGAAGGCGGGCGGCATGTTCTCCGCACCCGGCATGTCGGCGGTGCACGGGCACGTCGTCGTCGACCGCTCCATGCCTTCCGGTGCGACGACCTCCCACGCGCAGGACACACTCCTGCCGTGCCGCACGGCCCGCGCCGCCGCGAGCCGGACGTCGTCGGTGATGTGGTTCAGCGTTCCGAGTTCGTCGTCGTCGCCCCACCGCCCCCAGTTGGACAGCGTGTCGAAGTATCCGAGCACTTCGTCCTGGGTCGGCGTCGGTCGCCCTGCCGTCATGTCAGCATCGACTCCTCTGGTCACGCGGTGTCGAGGCACCGCAGGTCAGGGTAGCCGGCCGCTTGATCGTCGGACGGCCGTAGGCAGCGCAGGTGTGCTGCCGTCGCTGTTCTACTCACTGAAATCGGTCACGGAGAGCGCCTCGCCCAGCCGACCGGCGGCCAGGTCGTCGTGGCGGATGACGAAACTGCCGTAGTAGTACCCATCGGCCAGCGGAAACCGGGCGAGCGACACCCATTCGCTCGTCAGCCGGTGCTTTTCCTGCTCCACCTGGGAATACCACTGCGCCACCGGGACGACGATCTCACCGGCCTTCTCCCGCCCGGCGAGGGTCTGCTCGGCGATATTCCTCATCACCTCGTCGTCGGCATATCCGCCGATATCGGCGCTGGCAAGCCCTTCATCGGGCGGCCAGAGGTCGTCGGCCAGCGCACGGAGCTCCTCCAGATGCGGCAGGTCACGCTCCAGGTCACGCGCCAACTGCTGCTGGAAGGGCGACAGGTCGTCCTCGTCGCCCTCGTCCTCGTCGTCGTGCGGTGTGATCCAAGGGGGCAGTTCCGCGCCAAGTCTCGCGCGGAGGTCGTACTGCTCGCCGACGAAGGCGGGGAGGCTGGGGTCCTCCGCCACCTCGATTTCGGTGTCGGCCGGTACGTACACGACGCGCGCGTACCTCCGGTCTCCGGTGCCACCGGCCAGGTGGTCCTCCGCGTGGTCGAGGAAGAAGAGCAGCGAGCCGTCCGCCGGCAGGCCGAAGCCGTCGACTCTCGGCAACGCCGCACAGTCGACGGAGAAGATGAACGGCAACGGACCGGCACCGGCGCTCGGCCAGTCCACGCCCACCGGCAGCCGGGGCAGCCCGCCGAACTGCCCGACCGGGGCACCGCCGGAACCGCCGCCCAACCGGATCGACAGACGCAGGTGCCCGGTGAACCGGCTGATCTCGTCGTCCGGGATGCTCAACTCGCGCGCGGCACGACCAAACCGCCCCTGATGATCCATGGGCCAGCATGATGCCATGAGGACATCGATGTGAGGACGAACCCGGCGCCCGGGGGCGCCGAAGGCTGTGTCCGACCTCGACCAGACATCCGTCCGGGTCGCGCTGGTCGCGGTGGCCCCGCCCCTCACCGGCCACACCAGACACACCCCACCTTTGCTCTGCACCCGCCCATGCGCCAGTTACGGACCGTGCCTGGTGCATGGGCGGGTGCAGAGCAAAGGGCGGATTCCCGGCGCGGAACACCATGCGGCGGGCCGCTAACCCGGCTGGGGGACGAGACATCGCTCTGGCGAGGGAAGCTGCGCGCGCTCGGCGGTGCGATGGTCAGGCCATGACCGGTGGTAACTGCGCCGAGCGGGGGCTGGGATGACGATGACGAAACATGCGGTCCGGGTGGCCCGGATGTTCGACGGCGAACGGCTCGTGGACGGTGGGGCGCTGGTCCTGCTCGACGGCGGACGCATCGCCGACGTGCGCCGGGGCAGGGCTGCGGTGCCGGAGGGCTGGCCGGTGCGCGACGAGCCGAACGGCACCCTGCTACCCGGCTTGGTGGACGCGCACGTACACCTCTGCGCCGACGCCGGACCGGACGCGCTCGGTCGGCTCGCCGAGCAGCGCGAGGCGGGCCTCGACGCGGTCGTCGAGGCGTCACTGCGCAAACATCTGGCCGCTGGCGTGACGACGGTCCGGGACCTGGGCGACCGCCGAGGCGCGGTGCTGCGCTGGCGGGATCGGCGGGTGCGGGACGACCTACCAACGGTGGTGGGGTCCGGCGCACCGCTCACCAGCGTCGGCGGGCACTGCTGGTCGTTGGGAGGTGAGGCGAGCGGTGTCGACGGGGTTCGCGAGGCCGTACGTCTGCGGGCGGCGGCGGGTGCCGATCTGGTGAAGGTCATGGCCAGCGGCGGGGTGTTCACCCTGGGCACCGACACCACGAGGCCGCAGTTCACCGATGAGGAGCTGACCGCCGCACTGGCGCAGGCCCACGATCTGGGCCTGCCGGTGACCGCGCACGCGCACGCGCTCAGCGCGGTCGAGCAGGCGCTGCGCGTCGGTGTGGACGGCATCGAGCACTGCACCTGCGTCACCGTGGCCGGCGCTCGTGTTCCCGCTGAGCTCGCGGACCGACTGGCCGCTTCCGGGGTGGCGGTCTGTGCCACGCTCGGCACCGACCCGGCCGTGGTCACGCCACCGGAGGTGGTGGAGATGGCGGCGCGGGCCGGGCTCAGCGAGGCAGCGCTGCGCGAGGGCGTTGCCACCCTGCACCGGGCCGGGGTCCGCCTGGTGGCCGGTTCGGACGCGGGCCTCGGCCCTGCGAAGCCGCACGGGATCCTGCCCGAGACGCTCCTCGAGTACGTGGCCTGCGGCATTCCCGCCACCGTCGCCCTCGCCGCGGCCACGTCGGTCGGCGCCGAGGTGTGTGGCCTGGGGCGACGCAAGGGCCGGGTCCGCCCCGGGTTCGAGGCCGACCTGTTGATCGTGGACGGCGACCCGACGAGCGACATAACGGTGTTGCGCCGCCCGCTCGCGGTGTACCGCGCCGGTGTGCCGGTGAGATGAAGGGTCAGGATGCGCGGAGCTGCTCGCGGACCCAGGCCCGGTCGGGGTTCACGACAGCCTGATCGCCGAGCACGACGGTGGGCACTGTCTCGTTGCCGTCGGCTACCGCCCGGACGGCGGCGGCAGCGGCCGGGTCGCGCCAGATGTCCACCCAGTGCGCCCGCCGGGCCAGCCGGCCGAGGGAGAACCGCAGCCGCAGGCAGTAGTGACAGCCGGGACGCCAGTACACGATCGGCCGGCCGTCCACCGCGCTGGCCCGTTGCGCCTCGGCGGCGCCCATCGAGCGGGGGAAGGCCCACGGCGACAGCAGCAGCGCCAACGCCAGGAAGACCAGCAACTCGACGCCGCCGACGACGGGCAGACCGGCGGCCAGTTGCGTCACCGCCACCAGCACGCCGCACGCCGCCATCAGGATCGCCAGAACCCACCGTCGCAGCACGCCGAGGACCCTACCCCCAGGTACGCGATGGCCGCTCTTCCGGCCAGGTCGGCGGCCATCAAGCCTTGACATGTATCGATGTTAACGCCAACATGAACTCCGCCACCTGGTAGCAACGCCACCGTCACATTCCCAGCCCTTCGCGCCTCTCCCCCGGTCCTGCCCGACGCCACCGCTCGACGTCGACCGGACCGGCCATGGCATCGCGGCGGCGCTACAGGTGCTGGTCAATGGCCGTTCCCAATCTCGCGGAGGACACATGCCGCTGCCATTCCCTCGAACCGACCCGAACACCCGTCGGGCCGTCCGCCGGGGGTCTGCCGGCCACGGTGTCCCTCGACGTCTGCGGTCGGCGCTGGCCGCGGTGCTGGTGGTACTGGCCGTGTCGGCCGGCCTGCCCGCGGCCGCGCCGGCGCACGCCGCGCCAGCCGTCAACTTCACCAACCCGTTGGTGAACCAGCGGGCCGACCCGCACATCTTCCGGCACACCGACGGCTACTACTACCTGACCGCTACGGTGCCGCAGTACGACCGGATCGTGCTGCGCCGGGCGACCACCCTGCAGGGGTTGGCAACGGCCGCAGAGACGACGATCTGGAGCCGTCACACCAGCGGAGAGATGGGCGCCCACATCTGGGCGCCGGAGATCCACTTCATCAACAACCGGTGGTACGTCTACTTCGCCGCGGGCCGGACCGACGACGTGTGGCGGATCCGGATGTACGTGTTGGAGAACGCCAACGCGAATCCGTTGACCGGTCCGTGGACGGAACGCGGCCGGATCACGACACCCTGGGACACCTTCAGCCTGGACGCCTCGACCTTCGTCGCCAACGGAGTGCGCTATCTGACCTGGGCACAGCAGGAGCCGTCGATCGGAAACAACTCCAACGTCTACCTCGCCCGAATGGGTGCCAACCCGTGGCAGATCACCGGCACCGTGACCCGACTTGTCGTGCCGACGTACGACTGGGAGACCCGCGGTTACCGGGTTGCCGAGGGACCGGCGGTAATCCAACGAAACGGCCGGATCTTCCTGACCTACTCGGCCAGCGCCACGGACGCCAACTACTGCCTCGGGATGCTGAGCGCCTCCGCCAGCGCGAACCTGCTCGACGCCGCCTCCTGGAGCAAGAGCCCCAGCCCGGTGTTCGCCAGCAACGCGGCCACCGGCCAATACGGCCCCGGCCACAACTCGTTTACCGTCTCGGAGGACGGGCAGAGTGACATCCTCGTCTACCACGACCGGAACTACCGCGACATCACCGGCGATCCGCTCAACGACCCGAACCGACGCACCCGGCTACAGAAGGTGTACTGGAACGCCGACGGCACCCCGAACTTCGGCATCCCAGTGCCCGACGGAGTCACACCGGTGCGGCTGCGGTCCCATGACCAGGCCAGCAGCTTCATCCGGCACTACGACTACCGGGCACGGATCGAGCCGAACGTGACCAACCTGGCCGACTCCCAGTTCCGCATCGTCACCGGCCTCGCGGGCGGCGGTTCGGTGTCGCTGGAGTCGACCAACTTCCCCGGCTACTACCTACGCCACCGGGGCTACGCCCTGTACGTGGAGAAGAACGACGGCTCGGCGCTGTTCGGCGGCGACGCGAGCTTCCGTCGTCAAGCCGGCCTCGCCGACAGCGCCGGGATCTCCCTGGAGTCGCAGAACTTCCCGGGCCGCCACGTGCGCCACCGCGACGGACTGCTCTACATCGAGGCGGTCACTTCGAGCGCCGAGCGCGCCTCGGCCACCTTCCACCTCGAGTAGGTACCGCGGTCGTCGACACCCGTCCAGGTTCGCCCGGAGCCCATTGCAGCCAGGAGGAGCCATGCCCTTCAGCATCACCAGAAGACCGTCCAGCGGCGGATCGATTTGTCGCGGCCGGCGTACGGGCCTGGTGTTCGCCATGATCACCACGCTGGTCGGCGCGGCCGGTGCCGCTCTGGTCGGCGCACCGCCGGCAGCGGCGGCGAGCATCGACACCAACGCCTACTACGTCCTGGTCAATCGGAACAGCGGCAAGGTCCTCGACGTCCGGGACACCTCGACGTCAGACGGCGCAGTGATCCAGCAGTGGTCCCGTAACGACGGCGCGTGGCAACAGTTCCAGTTCGTCTCCTCCGGCAGCGGCTACTACCGCCTCAAGGCCCGGCACAGCGGCAAGGTCGTCGACCTCTGGGAGTGGAACACCGCCGACGGCGCCGAGTACCGCCAGTGGTCCGATCTCAACGGCACCAACCAGCAGTTCCAGGTCCTCGACTCCGACGGCGGCTACGTCCGGCTGATCAACCGCCACTCCGCCAAGGCACTTGAGGTCTGGGAGCGGTCCACCGCCGACGGCGGCCGGATCAGTCAGTACGCCGACCTCAACGGCCCGAACCAGCAGTGGCAGCTGGTCGTGGTAAGTGGCGGCAGCACGCCACCGACCACCGGCTGTGGCAGCGGGTCGAGCAACGCCGAGGCCGTACTGAGCGGGAGCACCTGGACGGCCCGCAATGGCTCGTCGACGGTCTACTCGGGCGCGGACATGTTGTCGGCGATGCAGGCGGCGGTCAACTCGCTCTCGGCGGGCCGTACGTCGAAGCAGCGGGTGGTGGTTCGCGGCTCCGGCTCGATGAGCGCGGGTTCGCGGTTGTCGCTGCCGTCGTACACGACCCTGGCCGTGTGCGGCACGATCAACGTGACCGGGTCGGGTTCGGGTGACCAGGCGCCGGTGTACTCGCGGGGCACCACGGACGTCGAGGTGCAGAACCTCACGCTGACCGGTGCGCCGTTGTACGGGATCTTCATGCGCAACGTGAACAACCTGACTCTCGGGCAGATCGACATGCGGCTCTCCGCCGGTCTGGGCGTACGCATCGACAACCACGGTGGAGATCGAGCGGTCAAGGTGCGCAACGTCCGCATCGACAACGTGTACGTGTCGGGGACCGGCACCCACGGGGTGGAGACGTACGGCGTGGACGGTCTGACGATCGGCACGGTCACGGCCCGGAACACCCGGGACTCCGGCCTGCTGCTCAATGACACGATCAACGCCACTGTGGGCACCGTCGACGCGCAGGGCGCCGGGGCCGGGACCGGGTACGCTGCGTTCCGGATGGCCAACCGCAACGGCCGGGTGGGCAACTCGTACCCGACCAACATCCGGGTCGGAACCGTGCTCGCGTCCGGCGGTGGTCGGGGAATCTTCTGCGTGTCGGAGTCCGGTGGCGCGGTCATCGACCGGGTGACGATCTCCAACACGGGGAACAACTCGATCCTGGTGGAGAACTGCTACAACGTCGTGATCGCCGGGGTGTCCGGGACGGTGACGGGCGGCGGCGAGGTGCGGATCGCGGCCCGGAGCGAGTTCCCGATCTCCTCCGGCATCCGATTCCAGAATCTGACCGTCAACGGCACCAACATCACCCAGAGCCCGTGCGGTGGAGCGAACAACACGATCAGCAACGTCACGCGGGTCAACTCGACGCTGACGTGGTGTTGAGCGCTTCTCCTTCGGCTATCGTCGCCGGATGCCCGGTGCCCGTACCGCCGTGACCGCCATTGTGGCCCTCACGATCGTTGACGTCGCCCACACCATCGTCGCTCTTGCAGCGTACGAGCACCGGATCGGCGTGGTCACCCACGACGGGTCCGGCCTGGTGGAGATGCTCAACACCATCGTGCCGCTTCGCGAGCTGTCCACAGCGACGTTCTGTCTTCTGCTTCTCACGCTGCTCACCGCCTGGGCCAGCGTCGCCCACTGGGTCATCCGGGCCGGACGCGCCGGACCAGCGGTCGCACCCACAGCGCCAGGGGCGAGGTGGTGGATGAGCGCGGTCATCGCCGTACCCCTCAACCTGATCGCAGCCGTGCAGTACCTGAACGCCACCGCGAACGGAGGCGAGTACATGAGGACTGTCCTGGCCGAGACCACCCTGCTGCTGGTCGCTGCATCTGCGGCACTCGTGACCACCACGACCGCTGGAATCCGAATCGTCCGGCACAGCGCGGCAAAATCGGATGGCTCGGGGGTTTCGCCGGCTCGCGCTTACGGGTAGCGGATGGCCCATGAACCGCAATCTCGTCAAGGCTCTACAGGTCGCGTGGGAGCTGCCGGAGTTCCGTTCCGGGGTGCGACACGTCGTCGATCTCGAGGAGATTGCGGGACTGCTGGCGACGCTGTCCGTTCCGGACCATGACCACGAGGTGGAGCGCAGCCTGCTGAGCCTGCTGCGGTCCGCCCTGGACACGGTCGAGATTCGGGAAGCGGTGTTGCTGCTGCTGGAGCGCGACGAGGTGCGCAGGCCGCTCGTCGCGGCCGCGGTGGAGCCGCTGGCGGACCGGCCGGGTCAGGCTGCCGCCATCGCGTCGGCGGCCGAGGATCCTGTGGTGCGGCGTGAGGTGCGGGCGGTGCTGGCCAGCGCCAAGGTGCGCGAACTGATCTGGCAGGCCATCGAGAACCAGCTGAGCGACGACCGGCTCGGTCTGATCCGCCGGGCGGCGGTGCTGTTCGTGCGGCACCCGAGCGTCCGGCGCCTCGCCTGGGCGGTGCGCCGGCACGGCGTGTTGCGCGAGCTACGCCGTAAGTAGTCCGTGCCGGACGGCGGCGCGGCACTCTTTGGCCTTACCCCGGAGAGCAGATCACCGACGGCGGCGGGCCATCCACTGCCAGATGTGGGTGCCGTTGAGGCTCGGGTCGTTGCGGGCCACGTAGATCCAGGACCAGTGACCGGGGAACTGGTAGCCGTTCCAGACGACGTGGTCGTACAGGCTGATCAGTGATCCCGGAATGAGGTCGTGGGCGTGGATCGTGTTGGTCTCGGGTGGCACGGTGTCGTCGTCGCGCGAGGTGACCAGCCAGGTCGGGGTCCGAATGCTCGCCAACTCCGCGTCGGTGATCAGCGGCGGGCCTTCCCCGCTGAGCGGCTCGACGACACCGCAGATCGGCACCGAGGCGGCGAACAGGTCGGGGTAGGTCGAGGTCATCTCCAGGGACATGTAGCCGCCGTTGCTGCAACCGACCACGTAGATCCGGTCCGGGTCGACGCGCTTGCGGCGTACGAGGTCTGCAACGATCTCGCGGATCAGCGGGGCGAAGCGGGGGCCGTCCTCCATCCAGTAGGAGGTGCTCTGCGGAGCGACGACGTACGCGCCGGAGAAGATCCGCTGGGCCTGCGGGGTGGCGAAGCCGAGCGCTCCCCGGTTGGCGCGCAGCGTGGTCTCGTTGTCGTAGTAGCCGTCCGGCAGCGAGGCACCCTCGCCGCCACCGTGCAGCCAGACGATCAGCGGCCGCCGGTCGTGGCGGGGCGAGTGGTCGGGCGAGTAGAGCCGGTACTTCATACCCGAGCCAGAGACGTGGTAGCTGAAGGCGTCCACCTCGGGGTTCGACAGCCCTGCCTGCACGAAGCGGCTGATGGTGACCGGCGAGCCGTGCCGCCGGACGATCGGGGTGTTCTGGGTGATGGTGTAGACGAGGTCCAGCCGGACGTTGCGGCCCCTGCTCAGGATGTAGCCGAGGGTGCCACCGCCGGGTTGGCCCTCGGCGTGGCTCAACTCCAGCACGATGTTGCCGTGCCGGTCGAGCCGGGCCGTGGTCACCGTGCGGTCCAGGTCGTACTCGCTGAAGATCAGGTCGCCGGGAGCGATCGGGATCGGGCTGGTGGCCTTGGCGTGCACGGTGAACGTGCCGGGGGTCAGCCCGGCGGGGTCGATCGACCCGAGCCTGCGGGTGTCGAGGGTGACCGAGGTGACCTGCTCACCGCCGTCGAGTGTTCTCGCGTCGAGGGTGAAGCTCACGCTGGTGGGATGGTGTCCACCGGCGTGGGCGGCGACGCCGGGCAGGGCCAGGCCGATGGCGGCACCGGCCCCACCGGCCAGGACGGTGCGGCGAGTGACAGACGTGGACATGCGGGCCCCCGTTACCTTGCGATGTAGAAGCTCATCGATGGCAACCTCAACGTAACGCCGCGGAGATCCGCTGGCAACCGGTGCCGGCACGGGTGATCAGGGCGCGCCCCATGAGCTGCCGGGGAGACGCCCTGACCAATCATGGGAGCAACGCCGCCCCCGACACCGTCAGCTCAGACGCTCGAACACGGAGAACGGGTAGACCCAGGCGGGGTTGAAGATGAGGCCCAGCCGGTGCAGGTACCGCTGGCAGGTGCTCGGCTGCGCGGGGTCGGTGCAGAAGGTCACCCACAGCTCGGAGTAACCATCCTTGTCGGTCGGGCTGAGGTGGACGATCTCGTCGCGCACGACGAACTGCATCGAGGTCAGTCGGGGGTCCTGCACGTCGTTGGGGAACGAGAGGGAGGTGTCCAGGCCGTACAGCACGATCTCGTTGGGAAACAGGCAGACGCTCGCCTGGAAGTACAGCTCGTAGATGGTGGTGTAGGTGGCGGTCTCGTAGACCTCCTCGGAGACCTCCTCGCGGTAGCAGGGGGTGTTCGGCGGGAACGCGGGCGGCGTGGGCACCCGGATCGCGTGTGTCGTGATGTCACCCGTGGTGCGGGCCGCCTTGCCCGACGATGTCGCCCGCAGGCCGCCGTCGGCGCAGGCCGCCTTCGTCTTGCAGATGGCCGGGTCCGGCGCCGCCGACGCGGCCGCCGCCGGCACGGTGAGCGTCGCCGCGAGCACGGTCAGGGCCAGGACCAGAGGCTTGAGATGTACGGACACATGACCTCCAATGGTTTGATCGGTGCGCTCTGCACCCGAGCAGGATCGCCGATCTGGCCGAGCCTCTGGCCGGGATTCCGTACACCGCCGTACACTGACGAACGTCGATTGTCGACGGTGGGGGGCGGGGCGCTGGATGCTGCGGGGGCGCACACGTCCGACGACCTCGCCGGGTTGTTGCGGGCGTTACGACGCAGGCACGCCCGCCAACAGTGCGACAGTGAGCTGACCTATCGGGAGTTGGCCGCCCGTACCGGCTGGTCGCACACCGCTGTCGCGGAATACCTCACCGGCAAGACGCTGCCACCGACCGACCGGCTCGACGCGCTGGTCCGGCTCCTCGGTGCCACGCCGGCCGAGCAGGGCGCGCTGGCCACCGCCCGGGACCGCATCGAGGAGAGTCGCCGCCGCGCGCCACGCGCACCCGCCCGGATGGTGCCCCGGCAGTTGCCCGCCGACGTGGCCAGCCTTGCCGGGCGTGAGGACAAGTTGGCCCTTCTCGACAAGCTCGTCGCCGCGCCCACCGCCGTCGTGGTCGCCGCGATCTCGGGTACCGCCGGGGTGGGCAAGACCGCCCTGGCCGTGCACTGGGCGCATCGGGTCGCCGATCGGTTCGACGACGGTCAGCTCTACGTCAACCTGCGGGGCTTCGACCCGCGCGGGCAGGCGCTGAGCGCGGCGAAGGCACTGCACGGCTTCCTGGACGCGCTCGAGGTGCCGGCCGCCCGGGTGCCCGCCGACCTCGACGCGCAGGCCGCCCTGTACCGCAGCGCGCTGGCCGGCAAGCGGGTCCTCATCGTGCTGGACAACGCGCGGGACGCCGAACAGGTCCGTCCGTTGCTGCCCGGCACGTCCACCACCGTGGTGCTGGTGACGAGCCGCAACCAGCTCACCTCGCTGGTCAGCCTCGACAGCGCGCACCCGATCCCGCTCGGCCTGCTCAGCCGCGATGCGGCACGTCACGTGCTCACCAATCGGCTCGGTGCCGAACGGGTGGCCGCGGAGCCGGTGGCCGCCGAGGCGATCATCGCCGCCTGCGCCCGGCTACCGCTGGCGTTGAGCATCGTCGCCGCCAGAGCCCAGCAGTCCGGATTCCCGCTGGCCACCCTCGCGACCGAGTTGGGGACGGCCGGTCGGCGGTTCGGTGTGTTGGACGCGGGTGACGCGGTCGGTGAGGTACGTGCGGTGTTCTCCTGGTCGTACACCGCGCTCACCCCGCCGGCGGCCGGCCTGTTCCGGTTACTGAGCCTGCACCCCGGCCCGGACATCACGGTGGCGGCGGCGGCGAGCCTGGCCGGTCTTCCGGCGGACGGAACCCGCCGGTTGCTGACCGAGCTGACCCGCGCCAACCTGCTCGCGGAGTACCGGCCCGGCCGGTTCACGGCACACGACCTGTTGCGGGCGTACGCCGCCGAACTCAGCGACGGCACCGACCCCGAGCCGGACCGCCGGGCCGCGACGATCCGGCTTCTCGACCACTACACCCACACCACCCACACCGCCGACGCCCTGCTGCGCCCACACAGCGACCCGGTCGACCACCTCGTGACCCCGCCCGCGGCCGGCGTACGTCCTGAGTGGCCCACCACCCACGCGGAGGCGATGGCCTGGTTGACCGCCGAGCACCCGGTCCTGCTCGCCGCGCTCCGCCAGGCCGCCGGTGCCGGGTTCGACGCGCACACCTGGCGGCTGGGGCGGGCCCTCGACACGTTCCTGGACCGGCAGGGGCACTGGCAGGATCGCGTCGAGACCTGTCGGGCGGCCCTGCTCGCCGCCGAGCGTCTCGGTGACCCGGTCGCGCAGGCGGTCGCGCACCGTTTCCTCGCCGGCGCCCACACCGTGGTCAACCAGTACGCCGACGCGCTGAGCCACCTCGAACAGGCCCTCGACCTGTACGTCCGCGCTGGAGACACCGAGGGCGAGGCGCGTACGCACCAGAACCTCGCCTCGCTGTGGGACCGGCAGGGCGAGCCACGGAAGGCCCTTGAGCACTCGCAGCGGACCCTCGTCCTGGCCCGGGCCGCCGGCCATCGCCGGGCCCAGGCCGACGCGCTCAACGCGGTCGGCTGGTGCCATGCCCAGCTCGGCGAGCACCGCGGGGCGTTGGCGTACTGCGAGCAGGCACTCGCACTCCTCCAACAGCTCGACGACCGGGCCGGCGAGGCCGCCACCTGGGACAGTCTCGGCTTCGCCCACCATCACCTCGGTCAGTACGGCCGGGCCGTGGAGTGCTACGAGCGCACGCTTGAGCTGACCCGCGATCTCGGCGACCGCTGGGGCGAGGCGGACACCCTCAGCCGGCTCGGCGACACCCGCCACGCTCTCGGCGACCCCACCTCCGGCCGGGCCGACTGGCAGCGGGCACTTGACATCTTCACGGCCCTCGACCACGCGGATGCCGCCGCCGTCCGCGCCAAACTCCAGCTCCCGTGATCGAACCCATCGACCGGCAACCGGGCCACCCGCCTCGTACTTTGGGACGATCTGGAGTCGCACCACCGTTCGTACGATGAATGCCATGCACGCTCGCCTGCACGCGGTGTTGACCGAGCCGCGTGTCTCCCCCGCCCCGTCGCGGACATGGCGCGACTGGGCGGTGATCGTCGTCCTCGGGCCGGCGATCGTGGTGGAAGGTTTCTTCCGACCCGATCTGCCCTGGCGGGTGGGCTGCGTCGTCGTCGCGCTCGCGCTGCTGCCCACGCTCCTGTGGCGGCGTAGGGCGCCGCTCGCGATGGTGGTGATCGCGTTCGGCTGCACGACGGTCGCGCCGTTCGTGCTGCCCGGCGATCCCTGCCAGCTGTTCACGGCGAGCTTCCTGGTCCTCCTGGTCTACGCGCTGTTCCGCTGGGGATCCGGCCGGGAAGCCGTGCTCGGTTCGTTCTTCGTGGTGGCCAAGGTGACCGCCGCCGGTCTGGTCGGCCCGGTCGACGGCGGTGAACTGGTCGCCGGTTTCGCGGTGATGTTCGCCGCCGCCACGCTGGGTGTCGCCATCCGCTTCCGCGCCGCCGCCCGGCTGCGCGAGCTCGATCGGGTGAAGCTGTTGGAGCGTGAACGCCTCGCCCGCGACCTGCACGACACGGTGGCCCATCACGTGTCGGCGATGGCGATCCGCGCCCAGGCCGGCATCGCCGCGTCGGCGACCCAGCCGGGTGCCGCCGTCGAGGCGCTGCACACCATCGAGGCCGAGGCGTCCCGTGCCCTGGCCGAGATGCGCGCGATGGTCCGCGTCCTGCGCCGCAACGAGCCCGCCGACCTGGCGCCCAACCCGCAGGTCGCCGACATCGGGCGGCTCGCCGGCCAGTTCCGCACCGGGCCCGCCGTGGACGTGGAGCTGTGCGGCGACCTCGGCGACCTTCCGCCCACGGTCGGCTCCGCGCTCTACCGCCTGGCCCAGGAGTCGGTCACCAACGCCCGTCGCCACGCCCGCCACGCCACCCGCATCGAGGTCAGCGTCGCGGCCGACGAGACGTCCGTGCGCCTGCGGGTCAGCGACGATGGCGAGGCCGGCGCCGCCCGTCCGACCGGCCCGCCCGGTTTCGGCCTGGTCGGAATGAAGGAGCGCGCCGACCTGCTCGGCGGCACCTGCGAGGCCGGCCCCGATCCCGACCGCGGATGGACCGTCACGGCCGTGCTTCCGCGCGAGGGGGTCGGCGCGTGACGGTTCGCGTGCTCGTGGCGGACGACCAGGAGATCGTCCGTACCGGCCTCACCATCATCCTGAACACGCAGCCCGGCATCGAGGTCGTCGGTGGTGCCGGCGACGGCCGCGAGGCGGTCGAACTCGCCCGGCGGCTCCGCCCCGACGTGTGTCTGTTCGACATTCGGATGCCGGGCATGGACGGCATCGAGGCCACCCGGGCGCTCGCCGGGCCAACGGTCCCGGAGCCGCTCGCGGTGGTCGTCATCACGACCTTCGACCTCGACGAGTACGTGTACGCGGCGCTGCGGGCCGGCGCCCGCGGCTTCCTGCTCAAGGAGGCCGGACCTGACCTGCTCAGCCAGGCCGTGCACGCCGCCGCCAACGGGGACGCGCTGATCGCGCCGAGCGTCACCACGCGGCTGCTGAAGGCGTTCGCCGACGCGGATCCGGCCGCACCACGCACGCAGCCCATCGAGGCGCTCACCGACCGGGAGGAGCAGGTCCTGGTCGCCGTCGCGCGGGGACGCACCAATCAGGAGATCGCCGACGAGCTCTACATCACGTTGAGCACGGTCAAGTCGCACGTCACCAGCTTGATGACCAAGCTGGGGGTGCGTAACCGGGTCGAGTTGGCGATGTGGGCGTACGAGACCAACCGCCGCCGACGGCACTGGTGACCGGCGGAAGTACGACGACGGCGTCCGACCATGGGCCGATCCGATCGCGGCCCTTGTGCCGATGAGCGAGGGCGGGTGCGGCGCCCACCATCGGTGGCATGACGATGCGCGAGTGGCGGCTACCGGCCGCGTTGATCCTGCTGGGCCTGATCCCGATGCTCGCCGGCACGGGACGCCTCACCGAGCTGGGCAGCGGACCGGAGGTCACCCCGGCCAATGCGCGCTTCGTCGCCGATCCGCTGCCGGTGGTGCTGCACATCGTCGGCGCGGTGGTCTACACGATCCTCGGCGCGTTCCAGTTCGTGCCCCGTCTGCGCCGCCACTCTTGGCACCGCCGTGCCGGCCGCGCGCTCGTCCCCTGCGGGCTGACGGTCGCTTTCACCGGCCTGTGGATGGCCGTCGCGTACGACCTGCCGGCCCATGACAACGACGTGCTCGCCGGCATGCGCCTCGTCTTCGGCTCGGCCATGGCCGGCGCGATCCTGCTCGGCCTCGCCGCCGTGCTACGCCGGGACATCGCCCGGCACCGCAGGTGGATGGCGCGCGGTTACGCGATCGGCCTCGGTGCCGGCACCCAGGCGTTCACCCACGCGCCGTACCTCATCGCGACCGGCGAGCAGCCCGACGGGAACGTCCGGGCCGGGCTGGTGGTCGCCGGCTGGTTGATCAACCTTGCGGTGGCCGAGTGGTACCTGCGGCGTCCGGCGCGGGTCGTCACCGCGCCGGCCCTCAAGCTGAGCTGAGCCCGCCGGCCGTCGGTGACCGGCTCAGGCCGCCCCGGACGTCCTCCTCGATCCGCTTGGCGGCGGCCAGCAGCGGCGGGAGCAGCTCTCGACGGATCATCTCGAAGGACCCCCGGCTGGCGTGCGCGGAGACGTTCACCGCGGCGATCACCGACCCGTTCTCGCCGTGGATCGGCGCGGCCACCGAACGCAGCCCCTCTTCCAACTCCTGGTCCACGATGGCGTACCCCTGAGCGGCGATCTTCGTCAGGACGGCGCGCAGCTTGGCCGGGTCGGTGACGGTGCGCCGGGTCAGCGGCCGCAGCTGCGCGCTGGCGAGGTAGTCGTCCAGCCACTGCACCGGTTGCGCGGCGAGCAGCACCCGGCCCATGGAGGTGGCGTACGCGGGGAACCGGGTGCCGACGCTGATCCCCACGGTCATGATCCGCTTGGTGGGCACGCGGGCGACGTAGACCACCTCGTCGCCGTCGAGCACCGACACCGAGCAGGACTCGTGCACCTGCGCGACCAGCGCCTCCATGTGCCGCCGCGCGACCTCGGGCAGGCTCAGGCTGGACAGGTAGGCGTAGCCGAGTTCGAGGATCCGGGCCCGCAGCGAGAAGAGCCGGCCGTCGGTGTGCACGTAGCCCAACTCGACCAGGGTGAGCAGGAACCGGCGCGCCGCGGCCCGCGTCAACCCGGTCCGCCTGGCCACCTCGCTGAGCGTGAGCTGCGGATGTTCGCCGTCGAACGCCCGGATCACCGCGAGACCGCGCTCCAGCGACTGAACGAACTCCGGCGACCTCGTCGCCTCATCGCTCACGCTCACCCGGCCTCCTGCCGCAGGGCCTCCCGGGCCACCTTGAACGCCCGGTTCGCCGCCGGTACACCAGCGTAGACGCCGACCTGGAGCAGGACCTCCGCCACCTCCTCCGGGCTGAGCCCGTTGCGCAGCGCGGCCCGGACATGCATCGCCAACTCCTCGTCGTGGTGCAGGGTGGCGAGCACGGCGAGGGTGACGCAACTACGGGTCCGCCGGTCGAGGCCCGGCCGGCTCCACACCTCCCCCCAGGCGTAGCGGGTGATGAAGTCCTGGAAGTCGGCGGTGAACTCGTCCGTGCCGGCGATCGCCCGGTCCACGTGCGCGTCACCCAGCACCTGTCGACGTACCGTCATGCCCGCCTCGTGCCGCTCGCGGTCGTTCATCAGTCACCACGTCCCTCGTGGAAGTGTTCCAACAGGAGTCGGCACACCTGCTCGGGTTGCTCGACGTTGGCCAGGTGCGCCGCCGCGTCGACCACGGCCAGCCGGGCCCGTGCGATGCGCCCCACGATCTCGCGGGCGTGCTCCACCGGGGTGGCCGGGTCGTCCGCGCCGGCGATGACCAGCGTCGGCGCGGCGAGCCGGCCGAGGTCGGGTCGGAGGTCCATCGCGGCTATCGCCTCGCAGCAGGCGGCGTATCCGGCCGGCGACGTCGCGGTCAGCATGGCGCGGTGGGTGGCGACCACCTCCGGCCGGGCGGCGGCGAAGGCCGGGGTGAACCAGCGGGCCACCACCGCGTCGGCGATCGCCGGCATTCCCTCGGCCCGGACCGTCGCGGCTCGTGCCCGCCACTGCTCGGGTGGGCCGAGCGACGCCGACGTGCAGAGCAGCGCCAGCCGCCGCACCCGGTCGGGCGCGTACGTGGCGAGCCACATGCCCACCATGCCCCCGAGGGACAACCCCGCGTAGTGGACCCACGGCACGTCGAGGTCGTCCAGCGTCCGCAGCAGCTCCCGGCCCAGCAGGTCCAACGTGTACGGCCCGGGCGGCACCGCCGAGCGGCCGTGGCCCAGGTGGTCGTACCGGATGACCCGGAACCGTTGGGCGAGCGCCGACACCTGGGGTTCCCACATCGCGGCGGCGGTGCCGAGGGAACTGCCCAGCAGCAGCACCGGCGCGGCGGCCGGGCCGTCGACGGTGAGATGCAACCGGGTGGTCATCCGCCCGCTCCCCGGACGGCGGCCAGGGCACGGTCGACGAACCGGCCGGCCGAGCCGAGCCAGCGGTACGGGTCGAGCGCCTCGGCCAGGTCCGTGTCGGACAGGTGGGCGCGGACCTCGGGGTCGGCGAGCAGCGCGGCGCGGAACGAGGGTTCGGCGGCGGCGCGGGTCACCAGATCGTGTGCGACGCGGCGGCCGACGGCGGGCGCCAGGCGCGCGGCGACCGCCTCGGCGAGCAGGAGGCCGCCGGTCGCGTCGAGGTTCTCCCGCATCCGCTCCGGACGGACCTGGAGCCCGGTCAGCATCCGGGCGCACCGGGCGGTGGCGCCACCGGTCACGTGCAGCAGATCGAGGAGCGGCTCCCACTCGGCGTGCCAGCCGCCCGCGGCCCGCTCGTGCTCCTGCACCGCCGCGGCGAACAGGGTGGCGACGAGACCCGGACCGCGTCGCGCCGCGGCGGTGACGAGGATCGAGTCAACCGGGTTGCGCTTGTGCGGCATGGCCGAGGAGCCGCCTCGTCCGGCGCCGCCCTCGGCGACCTCACCCACCTCGTTCTGGGCGAGCAACCCGACGTCGAGCGCGACCTTGCCGGCGGCCACCAGGACCCCACCGAGGGCGGCGGCCAGGTCGAGCCAGGGTTGACGGCGGGTGTGCCAGGGCAGCGGGCTGGGCGGGAGGCCCAGGTGCGCCGCGAAACGCTCGGTGACCTCGGCGCCGGCCGGGCCGAACGCGGCCAGGGTGCCGACCGCGCCGCCGAGTTGCGCGGGCTGTGCGGCGCGGACCTGACGCAGTCGGTCCCGGGCCTGGACCAGACCGGTCAACCAGCCGGCGGCCTTGAGCCCGAAGGTGCTGGGTGCCGCCTGCTGCCCGAGTGTCCGGGCGACCATCACGGTGTCCCGGTGGGCGTGGGCCAGCCGGGCGGCGGCGTCCACTGCCCCGTCGAGGTGAGCCAGCAGCGGCCCGAGCGCCCGCACCACCACCAGGACCAGCGCGGTGTCCAGCACATCCTGGCTGGTCGCTCCGCAATGCACCCAGGATCGGGCGTGCTCCGGCACGGCGGCGGTCAGCTCTCCCACGAGCGGGACGACCGGGTTGCCGGTGGCGTCGGCGGCCCGGCCCAGCGCCGCCGGGTCGTATCGCTCGGCGCGGCACTGTTCGACGATCGCCTCGGCCGCCGGCACGGGCACGATGCCGGCGTCCGCCGCGGCCCGGGCGAGCGCGGCCTCCACGTCGAGCATCGCCTGGAGCAGGGCCTGGTCGCTGAGTTCCGCGTCGACGTCCGAGGCACCGGAGAGGCCGCCGAGCAGGCCGTCAGAGGGCGAAGAAGACGGTCTCATGGTCGCCCTGAAGGTGGATGTCGAACCGGAACCCGTCCACGGCGGGACTCGCCAGCAGAGTGCCACGGCGGTCGGCGTCGACGCTGCGCAGCACGGGGTCGGCGGCGTTCGCCGGCGACTCGTCGGGGAAGTAGAGCCGGGTGACGAGGCGGTGCAGCAGCCCGCGCCCGAAGACCGACAGGGTCAGGTGGGGGGCTTCGGTGCCGCCGTCCGGCTCGGGCAGCGCACCGGGCTTGACGGTCAGCAGCCGGTACCACCCCTGCCCGTCGGTCTCGCTCCGCCCGAATCCGCGAAAACCCGCGAGCGCGGACGGCCGGGCCCCCCGGGGGTCGTCCGGATGGTCGAACCGGCCCTCCGGGTCGGCCTGCCAGCTCTCCACCATCGCGTCGACCACCGGCGTCCCGGTGCCGTCGACGATCCGACCGCTGATCCAGAACGCGCCCGGCGTGCCCTCGGGCACCACGTACGGGCCGTCGGGCCAGCGCAGGCCGATGTGCAGGTACGGCCCGACGGTCTGCGCGGGCATGACGCCCAACTGCTCACTCATCGTCGTCCTCGTCCTCGAAAGGGGTGCTCTCCCGGCCGCGCAACACGATGTCGAATTCGTACGCCAGCGCCCACTCCGGTGCGGTGGTGGTGTGGTCGTACCGGGCGATCATCCGTTCCCGGGCCTTCGGGTCGCGGACCGCGTTGAAGATCGGGTCCTGGAAGAAGAGCGGGTCGCCCGGGAAGTACATCTGCGTCACCAGCCGCTGGGTGAACGCGCGGCCGAAGAGGGAGAAGTGGATGTGCGCCGGCCGCCAGGCGTTGTCGTGGTTACGCCAGGGGTAGGCGCCGGGCTGCACGGTGATGAACCGGTAGCGCCCCTGGTCGTCGGTGAGCGCCCGACCCACCCCTTCGAAGTGGGGGTCGAGCGGCGCCGGCCAGGTGTCCCGTGCGTCGCGGTACCGACCGGCGGCGTTGGCCTGCCAGATCTCGACCAACGTGTGGGGCACCGGTCGGCCGTCACCGTCGCGGACCCGCCCGTGCACGATGATCCGCTGTCCCTGCGGCTCACCGTCGTGCTGGCGGGTCAGGTCGTGGTCGAGCGCACCGAGCCGCCCCTCCCCCAGCAACGGCCCGGTGACCTCGGTCAGCCGCTGCGGCAGGTAGACCAGTGGCTGTCTCGGCGCCCGCGCCACTGTCGACTTGTAGCCGGGGCTGAGCAGGGGTGGGTGGGCGTCGACGTCGTCGCGCCGGTACCGCGGTAGCACCAGCCCGCTGCTGGCCTGGGTGTCCTGCGTGGTCATGGTCGTCTCCCGTCGGACTTCGTCGCCTCCAGCGCCCGCAGCGCCGCGAGTTCGCGTGCCGTCGGCGGCGCACCGGTTGTCAGTCCCTCGGCGACGGCGAGGTCCCAGCCGGTGGCCGCCCGCGCCTGCTCCCGGGTCACGCCGGGGTGCAGGTGGGTCAGGGTGAGTTCGCAGGTGACCGGATCGGGTTCGAGGACGCCGAGGTCGGTGATCACCACTCGGGGGCCTCCGCCCCGCAGACCGAGTCGCTCCCGGTCGCCCGGGCCCGTCCCGTACCCGACCGAGGTGACGAAGTCGACCCGTTCGGTGAACGTCCGCAGGTCCTGCCGGACGATCACCACGACCTCGCCGCAGGAGGCGGCGATCTCCGGGGCGCCACCGGCGCCGGGCAGCCGGACCGTCGGGGCGTCGTAGTCGCCGCCGACGACCGTGGTGTTGATGTTGCCGTAGCGGTCGAGCTGCGCGGCGCCGAGGAAGCCCACGTCGATCCGGCCGGGCTGGAGCCAGTAGTTGAACACCTCGGGCACCGAGACGACCGCGTCAGCGGTGTCGGCGAGGATCCCGTCTCCGATGGAGAGCGGAAGCCGGTCCGGCTTCGCGCCGAGGCACCCGGATTCGTAGATGAGCACCAGGTTCGGGGCGTGGGTCGCCCGGGCGAGATTCGCCGCCGTGCTGGGCAACCCGATCCCGACGAAACAGGCGGCGCCGTCGCGTAGTTGCCGGGCTGCGGCGACGGTCATCATCTCGTCCGCGGTCCAGCCGGTCGTCAGTTCGTCGGTCACGCCGCCGCCCCGGCCTTGTGCACGTGCTCGTCCAGCCAGGCGCGGAAGGTGTCGCGGTGCCGGCTGACGGCGTCCCAGTCGCGGTAGAAGTCGTTGTCGCGTACCGAGTAGCCGTGGGCGTAGGAGGGGTGCGCGCCTCCGGGCACCTCGGCCACCGCGGTGACCGCCCAGCCGGGCAGGACCACCTGCCCGGGTACGGGTTCCAACTCGTCCACGATCTCCTCGACGGTGACCAGTGACCGATGGGCGGCGAGCACCGCCTCCTTCTGCACCCCGGTGATGCCCCACATCTGCACGTTGCCGTTCCGGTCGGCGCGCTGGGCGTGCACCACCGTCACGTCCGGACGCAGGGCGGGGACGGCGGTCAGCGTCTCGCCGGTGAACGGGCAGGTGATGGGCCGGATGTTGGTGGTGTGCCGGGGCAGGTCGGTGCCGGTGTAGCCGCGCAGGACGGCGAACGGCAGCCCGGACGCCCCGGCGACGTACCGGTTGGCCATGCCCGCGTGACTGTGCTCCTCCAGTTCGAGTGGACGTGGCCAGGCGTGCTGCACGGCGTCCCGGAAGCGGTGCAGCGACCCGACGCCCGGATTGCCACCCCAGGAAAAGACCAGGCGACGGGCGCAGCCCGCCCCAATCAGCTGGTCGTAGATGACGTCGGGGGTCATCCGCACGAGGGTCAGATCCTGCCGCCCCTGGCGGATGATCTCGTGACCGGCGGCGAACGGAATGAGGTGCGTGAACCCTTCCAGGGCCACCACGTCGCCGTCGCGGACCAGGTGCGCCACGCCGTCGGTCAGCGAGACGAGCTTCGCCATGGGCCTCCCCGCCTCCTGCGCGAACCGTGCTGCCGCCAGCCGTTCGCTATGCGGACTGCCGTACTCATCTCGAACGTACGACGGGGAACGGCATCCGTCAACGACAGGCCGGACCGCCGTCCACAGTGACCGGCAATCACGCCGGGCGATGCGTTGACGCGAGCGGGACCACGTGCCAACGTTCATGGAGAGAACGGCCGTTCGGTAAGCGAACACCTCCGGGCCCTTCATGAGCGGAAGTCCGCCCGGTCACCCCGGGACCAGCCCACCGGCCCCACGCTCCGAGGAGGACCGCCATGACACTGCTGGACGTCACGACCTGGCAGGGCACCCTGCACAGCGACGGCTGGGTGGAACCGGCCGGCGGCACGGCACCGGTGCGATCCCCCGCCACCGGCGAGGAGATCGGCCGGGTCGGCGTGGCGAACGCCGAGGACGTGACGCGCGCCTGCGCTCGCGCCGCTGCCGCTCAGCGCGCCTGGGCCGCCACCGGCTACGCCGAGCGGGCCGCGGTGCTGCGCCGGGCCGGGCAGCTGTTCGAGCGGCACGCCGCCGAGATCGGCGACTGGATCGTGCGGGAGTCCGGGTCCATTCCACCCAAGGCCGGCGTCGAGACCGACACCGCGGCGCAGGAATGCTACGAGGCGGCGGCGCTGGCCTCGCACCCGCTCGGCGAGATCATCCCGAGCGCGCAACCGCGGCTCAGCCTGGCTCGCCGGTTGCCCGTCGGCGTCGTCGGGGTCATCGCGCCGTTCAACTTCCCGCTCATCCTGGCCACCCGTTCCGTCGCCCCGGCCCTGGCGCTGGGCAACGCCGTGGTGCTCAAGCCCGATCCGCGCACGGCGGTCTGCGGCGGTGTCTCGATCGCCCGAGTCTTCGAGGAGGCCGGCCTGCCCGACGGGCTGCTGCACGTCCTTCCCGGCGGTGTCGAGGTCGGGGAGGCGCTGGTGGCCGACCCGAACGTACGGGTGATCAGCTTCACCGGGTCGACCGCTGCCGGCCGCAAGGTCGGCGAGGCGGCAGCACGCCACCTCAAACGCGCACACCTCGAACTCGGTGGCAACTCGGCGCTGATCGTGCTCGACGACGCCGATCTGGACCTCGCGGTCTCCGCTGGCGCCTGGGGGTCGTTCCTGCACCAGGGCCAGATCTGCATGACCACCGGCCGCCACCTGGTGCACGAGAGTCTGTCCGAGCGGTACGTCGAGCGGCTGGCGGAGAAGGCGAACCACCTGCCGGTCGGCGACCCGGCGAAGGAGCAGGTGGCGCTCGGGCCGATCATCGACGAGCGCCAGCGCGACAAGGTCCACGCACTGGTCACGGCGAGCGTCGACGCGGGTGCCCGACTGGCGGCCGGGGGCACGTACGAGGGGCTGTTCTATCGGCCGACGGTGCTCACCGACGTCACCCCCGCGACCCCGGCGTACGCCCAGGAGGTCTTCGGCCCGGTCGCGCCGGTGATCACCTTCGCCGACCAGGACGAGGCCGTGCAGTTGGCGCGGCAGACCGAGTACGGCCTGTCGTTGGGCATCCTGGGCCGCGACGTGATGAGGGCGATGGCCATCGCCGACCGGATCCCCAGCGGGATCGTGCACATCAACGATCAGACAGTGAGCGACGAGGCGGTGGCGCCGTTCGGTGGGGTGGGGGCGTCCGGCACCGGCTCTCGGTTCGGTGGGGCCGCGGCGAACGTCGAGGCGTTCACCGAGACCCAGTGGCTCACCGTGCAGGGCGCCATCACGCGGTACCCGTTCTGACGCCGGGAGGAGAGGAGCATGCCGGGAATGCGTACCCAGGTCGGCATCGTCGGGGCGGGGCCGGCGGGGCTCATGCTGTCGCACCTGCTGCACCTGCGCGGAATCGAGTCGGTGGTGCTGGAGAGCCGCAGCCGCGAGCACGTCGAGCACCGGCTCCGGGCCGGGGTCCTCGAACAGGGCTCGGTCGACCTGCTCTGCCGCAGCGGCGTCGGTGAGCGCCTGCGACGGGAAGGGCTGCGCCACGAGGGCATCGAGCTGCGCTTCGCCGGGGAGTCACACCGGGTGCCGATGGCGGATCTGACCGGGCGGGCGATCACCGTCTACGGGCAGCAGGAGGTGGTCAAGGACCTGATCGCCGCCCGACTCGCGGCCGGTGGCTCGATCCTCTTCGAGGCCGACGCGACAGGCCTGGACGGTCTCGACTCGGACGCGCCGGTCGTCCACTTTCGACAGGACGGGCGGGAAGAGGAGCTGCACTGCGATTTCGTGGCCGGCTGCGACGGGTTCCATGGAGTGAGCCGCGGCGCGGTGCCCGAGGGGGTGCTGACCACCTACGAGCGGGCGTACCCCTTTGCCTGGTTGGGCGTCCTCGCCGCCGCGGCGCCGGCGGTGGACGAACTCATCTACGCCAACCACGAACGGGGCTTCGCCCTCTACAGCATGCGATCCCCCGAGATCTCTCGGCTGTACCTACAGGTCGCGCCGGACGAGGACATCGCCGCGTGGCCGGACGAGCGGATCTGGACGGAGCTGCGGGCCCGGTTGGAGACGGTGCCGGGGTGGTCGCTCAACGAGGGGCCGATCCTGGAGAAGTCCATCACCCCGATGCGCAGCTTCGTGGTCGAGCCGATGCGGTGGGAGCGGTTGTTCCTGGCCGGGGACGCCGTGCACATCGTCCCACCCACCGGCGCGAAGGGCATGAACCTTGCCCTCGCCGACGTCGCGCTGCTCGGGGACGCGTTCGCCGCCTGGTACGACGGGGGCCGCACCGATCTGCTGGATGCCTACTCGGCCACAGCGTTGCGCCGGGTCTGGCGAGCCCAGCACTTCTCCTGGTGGATGACCTCGATGCTGCACCGGCTGGAACGCGACGACCCGTACGAGACGAAGCTGCAGACCGCCACGCTGAGGTACGTCGCCACCTCCGAGGCGTACGCCAGGAGCCTGTCCGAGAACTACGTGGGCCTGCCCGAGGTCTGAGCGCGAGCCGGTGCGACGCCTCCACAGCAGAGCGTTGTTCAACTTATTCATGACGGGCGTCAGAAATTATTGACTTTCGATGCCGGGGTGACTGACCATGGCCAACACAGCGGCGTGCGCCCCCACGCAGCGGTAGTTCACCTGCAGATCCGAGGCATCCGCCGACTTCCGACGCACCCACCACCCCGCCCAGGAAGGGCCTCGTCAATGAAGAAGGTCATGGCTCTCGGGCTGATCGCCGCTACCGCGATCGCCCTCACCGGATGTACCGACTCCGACGCGTCCAAAACGTCCGACCAGCCCTCGGGGGACCTGCGCAAGGTCCGGGTCGCGGCGCTGCCCATCACCGAGACCGCCGCGCTCTGGGGCGGAGTCAAGGCAGGCATCTTCGCCGAGCGCGGGCTCCAGGTCGAGGTACTGCCCGCCCAGGGCGGCGCGCAGGCCATTCCGGCACTTTTGAACGGCGACATCGACTTCGCGATCGGCCAGCCCTTCGGCCCGTTCCGGGCCGACCTGCGGGATCTCGGCGTCGTCATCATCGGCAACTACGCCTCCTCGTACGCCGACGGCGAAGACATCAACGCCGTGGTCGCCTCGGCGAAATCCGGCATCAAACGACCGGCCGACCTCGCCGGCAAACGGGTCTCGGTCAACAGCCTGGGCGCGGCCGGCGACGTGACGATCATGGCGGCGGTCGAGAAGGACGGCGGTGACCCGTCGACAATCAAGTTCGTCGAGGTCGCCTTCCCAGACGCCCCGGCCCAACTCGAATCCGGCAACATCGACGCCGCCTGGGTGCCGGAGCCCTTCGTCACCCAACTGAAGACCCGCGGCGACACCTTCATCGTCGCGCCCTACCAGGCGGTGGTGCCCGGCCTGGCCACGCTCACCACCATCACCACCAAGGAACGCACCGAGAAGGACGCCAAGCTGGTCGAGGACTTCACCGCAGCGATGAAGAAGACGCTGGAGTGGGCCAAGGACCCCGCCAACGAGGCATCCCTGCGGCAGGCCATCAAGGACAACCTGGAGCTGCCGCCACCGGTGGCCGAGTCGGTGCGGCTGCCGGCCTTCGGTTGGGAGGTCGACCGGTCGAGCCTGCAGACGCTCGCCGAGCTCGCGCAGAAGTACAAGGTTCTCGACAAGCAACCCAACTTCGATCGTCTCATCCAGCAGCAGTAGCTGGCGCGTCCCCGCCCTCCCCGACCCCCCGGACCGGGGAGGGCCTCGCCGCCCGCCTGACGACGGGAGTGACATGCGAGTGTTCCCCAGCCGACGCCTGCGCGCGTTACGCAAAGCGGTGCTGGGCGTCGTCGGCCTGACCGGGTTCCTCGTCGTCTGGCAGCTGATCCCGACGCTGGGCCTGATCAACCCGCTGTATCTGCCGTACGTGACAGACGTGCTGGCGCGGCTGTTCGAGCAGCTCGTCGACCTCGCGTTCTGGCGGCGGCTGGGCAGCACCATGACGTCCTGGGCGATCGGCCTGACGGTGGCGACGGTCGCCGCCGTCGTCCTCGGCACTGTCGTCGGGCTGGTGCCGTTCCTACGGCGCGCGACCCACACCATGGTCGAGTTCCTGCGACCGATCCCATCGGTCGCCCTCATCCCGCTCGCCGTGCTGATGTTCGGCATCCAGCGGCAGGCCGCCCTCGTCATCATCATCTACGCGTCGTTCTGGCAGGTGTTCGTGCAGGTGATCTACGGTGTCGCCGACGTCGATGCGGTGGCGCGCGACACCGCCCGCAGTTTCGGTCTGACCCGGCGGGAACAGTTGTCGCACCTCGTCCTGCCCACCACCCTGCCGTACCTCATGACGGGCCTGCGCCTCGCGGCGGCGGTGGCGCTCATCCTCGCCATCACCGCGGAGATGGTGATCGGTAACCCCGGCCTCGGGCGCATGATCGAGCTTTCCCGGTCCGCCGGAGACGCCGCCGGCCTGTACGCGCTGGTCGTGGTCACCGGCCTGCTCGGGCTCATGGTGAACATCGTCTTCCGGTTCATCGAGCGTCGGGTGCTGTCGTGGCACCAGTCGGTACGAGGAGAGGAGCCGTTGTGACCGCGTACACCGGGCGGATCGCCACCACGGCACGCAGCCGGACGGTCGGATCCCGGATCGCGGCGAGCCTGCTCTACCCGTTGGGGTTGCCGACGCTGCTGCTGGTGCTCTGGGGTCTGGTGGCGACGAGGTCGACGAATCGGTTCTTCCCCGACCCGTTGACGATCGCCGAGGCTTTCAGGGAGACCTGGATCGGCCCGGCGTTCGTCGAGGACGTGCTGCCCAGCCTCGCCCGCCTCGGCCTCGGTGTCGCGGCGTCGATCGTGCTCGGCATCGCCGCCGGCACCGTCATCGGCCTGACCCGCTGGTTGCGCGAACTCCTCGAACCGCTGCTGGAGTTCCTCCGGGCCATCCCGCCACCGGTGCTGATTCCGGTGGCGATGCTCCTGCTCGGGATCACCGACACCATGAAGATCGTCGTGATCGTCTCCGGCGCGATCTGGCCGATCCTACTGAACACGATCGAGGGTGTCCGGGGGACGGACAGCGTCATGACGGAGACCGCGGAATCATTTCAGGTGACCTGGTGGGAGCGGCTCTGGTTCCTCGTGCTCCCGGCGGCCAGCCCACGGATCATGGCCGGGGTCCGGCAGGCCCTCTCGGTAGCGCTGATCCTGATGGTCATCTCCGAGATGTTCGCCTCCTCCTCCGGCCTCGGCTACCGGATCGCCTACTTCCAGCGCAACTACCTGATCGCCGAGATGTGGAGTGGCATCCTCCTCCTCGGTCTCGTCGGCGTCTTCCTCGCCGTAGCTTTCGGTCTCGTCGAACGGCGTGTTCTGCGCTGGTACCACGGAATCAGGGAGGTCAACCGTGCCTGATCGGAGCACGCTGCTGCGGGTGGAGCACCTGCGGAAGGTCTACGAGTCGGCGACGGGCACCGTCGAGGCGATCGGGGACATCAGCTTCACCATGGACGCCGGTGAGCTCGTCTGCATCGTCGGGCCGTCCGGTTGTGGCAAGACCACCCTGCTGAAGTGCCTCGCCGGCCTGCTGCGGCCCACCAGCGGCGTGGTCGAGATGGACGGCTCGCCGGTGACCGGGCCCAGCCCGGCCATGGCCGTCGTGTTCCAGGAGTACGGTCGCAGCCTCTACCCCTGGCTGACAGTGCGCGGGAACGTCGAGCTGCCACTGCGGCACAAGAAGCTCACCCGCGCGGCCCGGGACAAGCTGGTCGTCGACGCTCTTGAGGCGGTGGGGCTCGCGCACGCCGCGCGAAGCCACCCGTGGCAGCTGTCTGGGGGGATGCAACAGCGGGTGGCGATCGCGCGGGCGATCGCCTACCAGCCTGACGTCCTGATCATGGACGAACCGTTCGCCGCCGTGGACGCGCAGACCCGGGCCGACCTGGAGGACCTGGTCCGCGAGCTGCACGCCAGCCGCACCATCTCGGTTGTCTTCGTCACTCACGACATCGACGAGTCGGTCTATCTCGGTCAGCGGGTTCTAGTATTGTCCACGTCGCCGACCTGGGTCCAGGAGGACCTCGCGATCGACCTGCCGCCGGAGCGCGATCAGATCACGACCCGCGCTCTGCCCCGTTTCACGGAACTGCGGACGCACGTCTACGACCAGATCCAGCGGGCCAAGCGCGGGCAGGCTGTGGCCCCGCGATCCGCGCGGTGATCGGCGGCCAGGCCAACGAGTTCGCCGAAGGGAAGCGCTGTGGGTAGTCGTCAGCCGAAGCAGTTGTTGCTCGCCTTCTTCGGCGAACACGTCGTCGACGCCGCCACGGGACCCATCCGGGCAAGCGCTCTGATCAACGTGCTGGAAGGCGCGGACGTCGCCGCGCCGGCCACCCGCGCGACCCTCGACCGTCTCGTGCACAGCGGCATCCTCGCCCGCAGCAGGAACGGCCGGGAGACACTGTTCTCGCTGACCGAGCACGGGGCCGCGGTGCTGCGCGAGGCGACGTACCGCGTTCGCGGGCCGCGGCCGTTCGACCCACAGGGCAGCGGGTGGACCCTGGTCACCTTCTCGATCCCGGAGGGCCAGCGGATGCTGCGGCACCGGCTGCGTTCCACCCTCACCTGGGAGGGCTTCGCGCCGATCCGGGACGGGCTCTGGCTGGCGCCCGGCGAGGTCGACCTCGCCGGGTCGTTGGAGCGGCTGCGGCAGGACCTCGCACCCAACACCGTGGTCGCCTTCCACGCCCGCGAACTCGCCGGCTTCCCGATCGGCGAGAGCGTGCGCGCGGCCTGGGACATCGAGGCGATCCGACGCGCGCACCTCGCCTTCATCGAGGTGTGGGACGACCCGTCCGCGCTGGCGATGGCGCCGAGCGCCCTCACCGTACGAACCATGCTCGTGGCGGACTGGCTCGCGCTGCTGCGCGCGGACCCGAGGCTGCCGGCCGAGTTCATGGACGCGGAGTGGCCCGCCGCGAGATCGGTGCGGACCTACCGCCGGATGCACGACAAGCTGGCCGAGGCGTCCGCGGCGGAATTCGCCGAACTCGTCGCGGCCCGGCCCGCGGCTAGGCGCCGAACCGGTTCCGCAGATCGGCCTTCCGCACCTTCCCCGACGCCGTCCGCGGCAGCTCGTCCACGATGACGACGTTCTTCGGGAGCTTGTAGCGCGCGATCCTGCCGTCCAGGCGGGCCCGAACGGTGGCGGTGTCCACCGACGCCCCCTCCCGTACGGTCACGATCGCCCACGGCACCTCCCCCCAACGCTCGTCCGGCACGCCGATGACCGCCGCCGAGGTCACCCCGTCGACCTCGGTGAGCAGCTGCTCGAGTTCGAGCGGGTAGATGTTCTCGCCTCCCGAAATGATCATGTCCTTGAGGCGGCCGGAGATGTAGAGGTAGCCGTCGGCGTCCAGGTGGCCGAGGTCGCCGGAGCGGAACCACCCGTCGGCCGTGAACGCCTCGGCGGTCGCCTCCGGCAACTCGTGGTAGCCGGGGAAGACGTTGGGACCGGCCACCTCGATCTCACCGACAGCGCCGGCGGGCAGCACCGCACCGGCCGCATCGGTGATCCGCA
Organism: Micromonospora arida; assembly: GCF_042873195.1. Lineage (NCBI taxonomy): Bacteria > Bacillati > Actinomycetota > Actinomycetes > Micromonosporales > Micromonosporaceae > Micromonospora > Micromonospora arida. The sequence continues at coordinate 1,315,070 of NZ_JBIALC010000001.1, forward strand.
CGTCGGTGAAGAAGTGCGGCAGACCGACACTGCCCTGCTTGACGCGGGTCATCGTGGGCGGCAGCGCGGTGGCGCCCGGCGCGGCCTCGGTCATTCCGTAACCCTGGGAGAACGACAGGCCACGCGCCTCGTACGCGTTGAGGATGCGGGCCGGCACCGCCGAACCTCCGCAGGTGAGCTTCGTCAACGTCGACAGGTCGGTCGACGCCCAGGCGGGGTGGTCCGCCAGCAGCTGGTAGGTGGTTGGCACACCGCTGAGCATGGTGACCCCGTGCCGCTCGATCTGCGCGAGCGCGCGGCCCGGCTCGAAGCCCTTCTCGATGACCATCGTGGCGCCCTTGAGGATGACGGGCAGGGCGCCCATCCCGAGCGAGGCGACGTGGAACAGCGGCGAGATCATGAGGGCGACGTCGGTGGAGACGACGTCGTAGTCGACCACACAGTTGAGCGCCACCCAGGTGAGGTTGCCGTGGGTCAGCACCGCACCCTTGGCCCGGCCGGTCGTGCCCGAGGTGTAGACGATCGCGGCCGGATCCTCGTGGGCGGTGTCGGCGTGGTCGGTGAACGGGGTGGCGGCGACCCGGGCAAGGTGGGCCAGCCCGGGCCGGTCCACGCTGCCCGCACCGTTGACGATGATGTACGGGGTCTGGGCGGTCGCCGCGGCGGAGGCCACCGGCACCGCGAAGTCCGGGTCGTGGATCAACACCCGCGCGGCACAGTCGGCGAGGACGTAGCCGATCTCGGGTGCGGCGAGTCGGGTGTTGACCGGCACGAAGACCGCCCCTACCTGCGCCGCCCCGAACATCACCTGGAGGAGTTCGGGGCTGTTCTCGCCCAGGTAGGCGACGGAGTCGCCGTTGCCGACGCCCCGCTCGCGCAGCACCGCCGAGATCCGGTCCGCGGCGTCGGCGAACTGGCGGTACGTCATGGGCGACCGGTCGCCGTGGATGATCGCGATCTGGTCCGGGGACTTGAGCCGGCGCTTGGCCAGCCAGGCGCCAATTCCGTGCTGGTGCATCATCATTCTCCTGGGGTGGAGGTGGTGTGCTCGCCCGGCTCGACGGATGCCCCCGGGATCAGGCGTAGAAGCGGTACAGCCCGCGCGCGACGACCGCCGGCTTGGTCCCGCCCTCGATCTCGACCGTCTGGTCGACGGCGAGCTGGTAGCCGCCGCGGACCTCGACGACCTCGACGACGGTGGCCCGCATCCGCACCCGCGCCCCGACCACGACCGGCGCGGGGAAACGCACCTTGTCGAGGCCGTAGTTCACCTTCGTGGTCACGCCCTTGACCTCGAGCAGCTCGGTCCAGAAGGGAACCGCCAGGGAGAGGGTGAGGAAGCCGTGCGCGATCGGTGCGCCGAACGGGCCGGTCCTCGCCCGTTCCGGGTCGACGTGGATCCACTGGTGGTCGTCCGTGGCGTCCGCGAACAGGTCCACCTGGTCCTGGGTGACCGTGCGGTACCCGGTGTAGCCGAGATCGGTGCCGGCGAGGTCGCCGAGCCGGTCGTAGGTGATGGTCGTCGTCATGGCGTTTCCTCTCGTCGTCACCGGGCCAGGCCCAGCAGTCGGGCCGCGTTGTCCTTCAGGATGCCCGGGAGCACGTCCGGCCTGAGGTCGGTCGCCTGCACGTCGCGAAGCCACCGGTCCGGGGTGAGCATCGGGTAGTCGGTGCCGAAGAGCACCCGTCGCTTCAGCAGCGAGTTCGCGTAGCGCACCAGCTCGGGCGGGAAGTACTTCGGGCTCCAGCCGGACAGGTCGATCCAGGTGTTGTGCTTGTGCGTGGCCACCGACAACGCCTCGTCCTGCCAGGGCACCGACGGGTGGGCCATGATGATCTGGAGGTCGGGGAAGTCGGCCGCGATCGGGTCGAGCAGGATCGGGTTCGACCGGCCAAGGCGCAGGCCGTAGCCGCCTGGCGTACCCGCGCCGATGCCGGTCTGCCCGGTGTGGAAGAGCGCCGGGACGCCGGCCTGCTCCAGTAGGCCCCACAGCGGCGCGTACTCGTCGTGGCTGGGGTCGAAGCCCTGCACAGTGGGGTGGAACTTGAAGCCGCGAACGCCCTCCTCCCGGATCAACCGATCGGCGAGTTCGAGGGCCGCTCCCCCGGTGCGCGGATCGACCGACCCGAACGGGATGAGCACGTCGGCGTGCTCGGCCGCCGCGCGGGCGATGGCGACGCTCGACAGTGGCTGGTGCTTCAGTTGAGTGCGCGCGTCCACGGTGAAGACGACCGCCGCCATGTGCCGCTCGCGGTAGTACCGCGCCACCGCCTCGACGGCGGGCCGTGGGCCGTCCGTCTTGAAGTACGCCGACGCCGCCGCCACGAGTGGTTCGGGCAGTGAGGTGTGACCGTGGTCGTCGACCTCGATGTGCACGTGCATGTCGATCGCCGTGACGTCGTCGAGGTCGATCGCGGGCTGGTACATGGGGCCAACCTCCGTCGGCGGGTCTGTTCGGGCCGGTCTGCTCGGGCCGGTCAGGACGGCGCGGGCTCGAACTCCTCGGGGAGTTCCGGGAAGCGTTCGCCGACACTCTGCGCGGCACCGGCGAACGTCGTCGGCCAGGCCTCCAGCAGCGCGTCGTACGTCCAGCCGCCCTCGCGGTGCGCGGTCAGCGCCGCCTCCGGGTGGGTCCAGATCTGCAGGCGGTCCCCGCCGACACCGATCACCTGCCCGGTCACCGAGGCCGCCGCGTCGGAGCCGAGGAACGCGACGAGCCCGGCTACGTCGTCCGCCGTGCCGAATCCCAGCTCATGTCGGAAGAACGCGGGCATCGGCTCGCCGTTCGCCTCGGCCCGCACCGCCGCCGCGAAGTAGGGAACGGTGGCGGTCATCGCGGTCGCGGCGACCGGGACGACGGTGTTGGCGGTGATGCCGGCCCGCTTCAGCTCCAGTGCCCAGGTCCGGACCATGCCGACAATGCCCGCCTTGGCGGCCGCGTAGTTGGTCTGGCCGAAGTTGCCCCGCTGCCCGGTGGGTGACCCGACGCAGATGATCCGCCCGCCCTCGCCGGCCTGCCGCATGTGTTGCACCGCCTCGCGCACGGTGGTGAACGTGCCACGCAGGTGCACGTTGATGACGGTGTCGAAGTCGTCGTCGCTCATCTTCCACAGCACCGTGTCGCGCAGCACGCCGGCGTTGGTGACGAGGATGTCCAGCCGTCCGAAGTGCTCGACCGCCGTGCTGACGAGTTCCTTCGCGGTCTCAGTCGGGCCGACCGGTGCGACCACCGCGACGGCCCGACCGCCGGACGTCTCGATCGTCGCCACGGTGTCGGCGGTGGCCTCGGCGTCGACGTCGTTGACCACGACCGAGGCGCCCCGCCGCGCCAACTCCTGCGCGTAGGCGAGGCCGAGACCCCGCCCGGCCCCGGTGACGATGGCGACTTTGCCGTCCAGTGACATGAGTGCTCCCTTTCGTCGATGCCGATCTGCGCACGAAGGTGGGGAGTAACACGCGCACCGGCAACGTAATGCAGAATTTGACCGGGCGTCAACGATTTGCAGTCTGTCTACATCAGACGGCAGGGCGGGTGGAGTTGTTCAGCGCCCGGGAGACCACCCGGCCGGCGGCCTGGACCAGCGGCGCCAACGCCACCGGGTCCGCCCGGTCGTGGGCGACCACCAGCGAGATCGCCGCCACCACACCCTCTGGTACGCGGATCGGCGCGGCCACCGAGAGGGCGTCCATCGTGACCTGACGGTCGCTGACCGCGTACCCGGCCCGGCGTACCTCGGCGAGGCAGCGACGCAGCCGCTTCGGGTCGGTGATGGTCAGTTCGGTGTACCGCTCCAGCGGCGCGGCCAGCACCTGCTCCTGGACCTCGGCGGGCGCGTGAGCGAGCAGGACCAGCCCGACGCCGGTGGCGTGCAGCGCGAAGCGACCCCCCACCCGGGTGAGCACGGGCACCGCGTGTCGCCCGGCGATCCGTTCGATGAAGACGAGTTCGAGATCCTGCCGGACGGCGAGCTGAACGTTCTCGTGGGTCACCTCGTACAGGTCCTCCATCACCGGCAGGGCCAGGTCCCGCAGCCCCAGGCCCCTGGGGGCGAGCGAGCCCACCTCCCACAGCCGCAGACCGATCCGGTACCGCCCGTCGTCGCCGCGTTCCAGTGCCCCCCACGCGACCAGCTCCGCGGCCCGCCGGTACACGGTGGGCAGTGGCATCCCGGTGCGACGCGCCAACTCGCTCAGGGTCAACGCCGGGGTGGCCGGGCTGAACGCGTCGAGCAACGCCAGCACCTTGCTCGTCACCGACCGTCCCGGTTCTGCGCGCACCCCGTCATCATCCCCGCCCACGCCGGGCGCTCACAGCTCCAGCACGAGTCGGGGCGTACGGGCCCGGGAGACGCAGATCATCATGGTGTCCCCGACGGCCCGCTCCTCGGCGGTGAGCAGGCTGTCGCGATGCTCCGGCACACCGGCGAGCACCGGCGTCTCGCAGGTGCCGCAAGTGCCCTCCCGGCAGGACGAGAGGACGTGGACTCCGGCCTCCTCCACCGCTCGCAGGATCGGCGTGCCCGGCGGCACGGTCACCGTCCGCTGCGAGAGCGCGAGTTCGACCTCGATTGTCGTCTCCGGCGCGCCGGTGTCGCCCCGGGCGGTGAAACGCTCGACGTGCAGGCAGCCGGGTGGCCAGCCGCGGCAGTGCTCCTCGACCGCGGTGATCAATGGTTCCGGGCCGCAGCAGTAGACGAGCCCGGTGCCGGGCCGGCCCAGCAACCCGGCCAGGTCGAGCAGCCCGGTCTCGTCCTGCGGGTGCAGGCTCACCCGGTCGCCGTACTTCTCCCGCAGGGCGGTGGCGAAGGCCATGGTGGCGCGGCTGCGTCCGCCGTACACCAGCCGCCAGTCGGCGCCCGCGGCGTCGGCCGCGGCGACCATCGGTACGACGGGGGTGATACCGATGCCGCCGGCAATGAAGAGGTAGCGGCGTGCCGCGACCAGCGGGAAGGTGTTGCGGGGTCCGCTCACCCGGACGGTCGAGCCGATGGTGAGCCGCTCGTGCGCCAGCCGGGAGCCGCCGCGCCCGTTCGGTTCGCGCTGCACCGCGATCCGCAGGACGGACCGCTCCGCCGGGTCACCGCAGAGGGAGTACTGACGGGCCAGCCCGACGCCCAACTCCAGGTCGATGTGCGCGCCCGGCGCCCACTCGGGCAGGTCACCGCCGTCCGCACGACAGAGGCGTATCGCCACCACCTCGGCCGCCACCTGATTGCGGCCGGCGACCATCAGCTCGACACCGGTCAGCACGTCCACCGTCACTCGCGCATCGCCAGCCGCCTCGGCGGTCCGGGCACCGGCACGGCCGCACCCTGGTGGCCCTGCGGGTGGCCGAGCAGCCACTCCCACAACTCGACCGGTTCCTCGGTGCGGCGCTCGGCCCCGCAGTGGCAGATCCCGCGCAGGGTGTCGGTGCCCGGCACCCAGTGGATCCGGTAGACCCGGTCCCCGGTGCGGGAGCCTGCCCGAGGCCTCATCGCGCCGCTCCCACCGTCCCCGACCCGACCATCCGCGCCAGCAGCCGCCGGGCGGCCAGGCCACCGGTGTCGATGTTGATGCTCAACTCCTGATACCTGTCCGGCTCGGTCGCGATCACCTGCTCCAGGATGTTGAGCGCGGTCACGTCCTGCATGACGACTGTGTGATTGCTGTGGTGGAGGTATTCGCTGACCGACTCGTCGTCGATCGCGAAGTCGCGCGCCACCGCCCAGAAGTCATAGGTGGTGTGCTCCGTCGACGGGGTGATGGCGTACACGATCTCGGCGTGGAACGCTTCGCGGTCCTCGCCCTCCGCGGGCGGGTAGACACCCTGCGGGGCGATCCGGCTGTGCAGCAGGTAGAGGCAGGGCGGGTGGTACTCGATGTCCTGCCACCGGGTGATCCGGCCCTGGATGCCGGTGGAGCGCGCGTAGAACGGGGGGCACTCGGCGTCGTCCATGTGCCGACTGACGTAGACGATCCCCCGGTCCTCGTCCACTTCGGTGGTGATCGGGGTGTTCGCCACCTCCGGCGTGCCGATGTAACCGCCGTGCAGATAGGTCTCGTGGGACAGGTCCAGGAGGTTGTCGACCAGCAGGCCGTACCGTGCGTTCAGTGGCGCCATGCCCCGCACCACCGCGTAGCGCGGGTCGGCCAGCCACGGTGCGCGGGGGATCGCAGCCGGGTCGGCCCGGTCCAGGTCACCGATCCAGACCCAGATGAAGGAGTCCTGTTCGACCACCGGGAACGAGACCACCCGCGCGGTGCGCGGGATGCGCTGTTGACCGGGTACGAAGACGCAGGCGCCGGTCGGATCGTAGGTGAAGCCGTGGTAGCCGCAGACGATCGTGTCGCCGTCGAGGCGGCTCTCCGACAGCGGGAAGCGCCGGTGTACGCACCGGTCGGCGAGCGCCACCGCCTGCCCGGCACCGGTGCGGTACAGCACCAGCGGCTCACCGAGCACCGTCCGGGCGAGCAGGTTTCGCCCCACCTCACTGCCGTAGGCGGCCACATACCACTGGTTTCGCGCGAATGTCATGTGACCGGACCTCCATGCCGACGGACGTCGATGGAGCCGGATCGTCCCGTGCGGAGTCCCCGCTGGGGAACCGGAGCTTTCACTGAATGAAAGGCCGGGCTCTCGCACCTGACGGTGTGGCTGCCGTGCCGGCGGTACGGCAGCCACACCCGGGCGTCACCTGTTCTGCTTCTCCTGGCACGGCACGCAGAAGCGAGCGTGCGGGAGAATTTCGAGCCGCTCGGCCGGGATGCTCTGGCCGCACCTCTGGCAGGCACCGTAGGTGCCGTCGCTGATCCGGTTCAGCGCACCGGTGATCTGCTCGATGTTCTGGCGGGTGGCCAGCAGCAGCGCGGCCTGGTTGTGGGCCTCGCCGGGGTCGCCGGTGTCCGCGTTGAGCTCGGTCAGTTCCCGCAGCCGAGCCGTCTGGGTGGCGAAGTCGTCCGCCAGGGACGCTCGTAGGTCAGCCAGCCAACTCTGGTCGAGAGTAGGACGATGATCGACGCTCATGATCTGCCTTCCAGGGAAAACGGGTGGGAAAAACAAAAAGGGCCGAAGCTTGGATAGCTTCGCCCTGGCGGTCGTTCTGGGTATGCAACGACTCCGCAGGTGGGCCTCGGCCGGTTCGCATCGGGCTCGACGTTGTGCGCGTGGGCGCGGTGTGCGGCGCGCGGACAACCGGCACCCGCATGTCGGCCTTGGGACGGGTCGCCGTCGGCACGCGCACAGCACCGCCCGCCGCCACCTCGGTGGCGGCGGGCGAGCGGAAGGTCACCGGCGGCATGCCCCAACCATAGAGTGGCGTTGCCCTAATGCCAACGTTCGCGGCGGGACCTCGTTCCGGCCACGAACTGCCACTTTTCGCCGTAAAAGGGCCGTTGCCCGAATCGATCGACGCCGTCCGGTTCTCCGTCGGCACGGTGTCGCCGGTTGGTCAGCCCGGTGTGAGGAGGCAGAACTCGTTGCCCTCCGGGTCGGCGAGCACCCGCCACGGGACGTCCTGCCCCAGGTCGATGGGGGTCGCACCGAGACTCCGCAGCCTGGCCGCCTCCACCTCCGGGTCGTCACCGGGGTACGGGCGGACGTCGAGGTGGACGCGGTTCCACCCGCTCTTCACGTCAGGGGTACGGACGAACTCCAGATAGGGGCCGACACCCTTGGCGGAGCGCAGTCTCGCACCCTGATCGGTCACCTCGTGCAGGGTCCAGTCCGTGGCCTCGCTCCAGAACCGGGCCATGGCTCGCGGATCGGCGCAGTCGACCACCACGGCGGCGATCGGTCCGGTGTCCCGGTAGAGCGCCCGGGGCTCCAGCACGCAGAACTCGTTGCCCTCCGGGTCGACCATGACCGTCCACGGCACACCGCCCTGGCCCACGTCGGCGGCGGTTGCGCCGAGATCCGTCAGGCGGGCGACCACCTGCGCCTGGTGGGCCGCCGAGGTGGTGGCGAGGTCCACGTGCACGCGGTTCTTCACCGTCTTGGGCTCCGAGGAGACGATGAGGTCGACGCAGACAGCGACGGGGTCAGGGTAGACGAAGCCCTCGGGTTCGAGGTTGGTCACGCCGGGTCCCTCACTGGAGATTTCCCAGCCGAGCGCCTGCGCCCAGAAACCGCCCAGCGTGGAGTCGTCCCGAGCCTTCATGTTGATCTGAACAAGCCGTGTCGCCATGCCGCGATGCTAGGGCCTGTGCCCACGTCTCGCTGACCGTCGTCGCCGCCTAGCGCACTACCGTCCGCGATCGTCCGGGAGCTGCTCCTTCGTCAGGTGGAGCAGCCACCCCTCGCCGGTGCGGATGAGCGCGTATCGCCGGCGACCGGTGCGGCCGTGCAACGTGAACAGCATCCGGCGGTCGGTGCGATCATGCTCCTCCCAGGTGCCGATGTCGGCGATCGACTTGTCGACGTCCTCGTAGGTGAGGTGAGCGAGGTCGTGGTCGGGCACGGCGATCGCGAGCCGGTTGTCGCTGGGGCTGTCCGGTAGACCGCGAGGCACCGCCCACGAGCGCAGCACACCATCTTCCTCAAGCCGCAGGTCGAAGTGCGGTCGTGGTTTGCGGTGGTGGTGCAGGACGAAGGCGGGTGCCACTCCCCCATTGTCGGCGCAGGCCGGCCCTCCCGCCTGTCGACGCGATCACCCTACGCGGCCGAACCCACCGTCAGTCACTTTTTGCGTGACACGCATATTTGCGTGTCACGCAATTGGTGCTAGCGTGGCGGCATGACGGGGCTGCGGGAGCGCAAGAAGGCCGAGACGCGGGCGGCGCTTGGTTGGGCTGCGATCCACCTCACCGCGGAGCGTGGCTACGACAACGTCCGCGTCGAGGACATCGCCGAGGCTGCCGGCGTCTCCCCGCGTACCTTCAACAACTACTTCTCCAGCAAGGCCGAGGCGATCGCCTCCCGCCACCTCGACCGCAGCCTGCGCACCGCCGCCGCGCTGCGCGAACGTCCCGCCGACGAGCCGCTCTGGGTGGCGCTCACCCAGGCCGCGCTGGATCAGTTCACGCGCGGTCCCGAGGTCGAGGCGATGCCCTCCCCCGACCATGCCCGGTGGGTGGCCGGCGTACGCACCATGCTCGCCGAGCCCGCGCTACAGGGCGAGCGGCTGCGCGCCACCGCCCTCGCCGAGGCCGAGCTTGCCGCGGCGGTCGCCGAGCGCACCGGCACCGACCTCGCCACCGACATGTACCCGAGGCTCGTCGCGGCCGCCGCCAGCGCCGCCGTCGTCGTCGCCATGCAGCACTATCTCGACAGCGCCGACCCACCCGCCCCGATCGAACGCCTCATCACCGACGCCTTCACCCAGGTCGCCGCCGGCCTCCCGGCCCCACCCCGCTGAAGCTCCGCCCTCACGAAGGCACCACCTCACCCACGTCTCCAGCCGCATCACAGTCCCGCGGCGGGCCGGCCACGTGCCGCGCCTGCCGTGGCGATGACGCGCACCCCGAAGGGATCACGACCATGATCGACGTCGCCATCGTCGGAGCCGGCCCCAACGGCCTCATGCTCGCCTGCGAACTGGCCCTCGCCGGCGTGCACCCCGTCGTCCTCGAACGCCACGCCGCGCCCACCGGCGAGCCCCGCGCCAACGGCCTCGTGGGACAGGTCGTCCGCCTGCTCGACCGACGCGGCCTCTACGCGCGGCTCAGCGGTGAGAGCACCCCGCCGGCCCCTCAACCGGCCTTCACCTTCGGCGCGTTCCCGCTGGATCTCACAATGCTCGCGGAGAACCCGCACTACGTGCTCGGAGTGCCGCAAGCCCAACTCGAGGCCGGTCTCGCCGTCCGAGCCGCCGAGCTCGGAGTCGACCTGCGCCGCGGCCACGAGGTCGTCGACCTCCGCCAACGCCTCGACGCGGTCGAGGTCCACCTCGCCGACGGTACGCAGCTCACCAGTCGCTTCGTCGTTGGTGCCGACGGCGGCCGCAGCGTGGTGCGCCGCCTCGCCGGTATCGACTTCCCCGGTGTCACCAACGACCGGTCGATCTCCCGCACCGCCACGGTGACCGTGCCTGCGTCGTCCCTCGACCCTGAGACGGGCGGCCTGCGCGTCCCCGGTTACGGTGTCGTCCCGCCGTTCCAGCACACCCGCACCGCGCGTGGCCTGATCGCCTGGGCCCCGTTCCCCGGCCGCCCGGCGATCCTGAGCACGACGGAGTGGCCCGAAACGCCAACGAACGACGAGACCCCGATGAGCCTGGCGGAAATCCGCGCCAGCGTCGCCCGGGTGCTCGGTGCCGACATCCCTCTCGGCGCGCCTGACGGCCCCGGCCTGCTGCGGCGCTTGACCGGCCGCAACACCCGCATCGCCGCCCGCTACCGCGCCGACCGGGTGCTGCTGGTTGGCGACGCCGCGCACGTGCACCCCGCGATGGGCGGCCCCGGCCTCAACCTGGGCCTACAGGACGCGGTCAACCTGGGTTGGAAGCTCGCCGCCACGGTGCGCGGCTGGGCACCGAAGGGCCTGCTCGACACCTACGAAAGCGAGCGTCGCCCCGTCGCCGAACGGGTCGTCATGTCCACCCAGGCGCAGTCGGCGCTCATCGGCCCTGGCGACGAGATCAGCGGCTTGCGGGAACTCTTCGCCGAACTGCTGCGCAAGCCGGAGGTGACCGGGCACATCGCGGCGCTGATGTCCGGTGCGGACATCCGCTACCCCGCCGATCCCGCCGACCCTCTGGCCGGCCGCTGCGCGCCCGACGTGGTCGTGCACACCGAGCACGGTGCGAAACGCCTCGCCGAGCTGACCCGCGCCGCCCGGCCGCTCCTGCTGGACTCCACGGGTGCCTACGCCGGGATCGCCGCACCATGGCGAGACCGGGTCGACGTGGTCACCGGTTCACTGGAGGGCACGACAGCGGCCGCGTTGCTCGTACGCCCCGACTGCTTCATCGCCTGGTCCGCCGGGGACGCCGCAACGCTGCGCGCCTCGATCGCCCACCACTTCGGCCTTCCACGATGACCACGAACCCGTTCCGGGCTGGCCCTCTTCAGTGTGTCTTTGCGTCGTACGCCTTCCAGCCCTCGAGCGGAGTGAGCGGAACCGGCACGGGCCGCTGTGCCGTCGTCGTCAGCTCGATCCGCTGGCCTTCGCTCGCCGACCGGAGCAGGCTGGTCATGGTTTCGAGTACGTGCAGTGCGACGTCGCCGTCAGCGCGCGGGGGACGCTGATCGTCGGCTCTGACAAGGTCGATCAGACCGATGCCCCGGGAAGCCTTGGCGTAACCAGCCTGCGGTTCGAGAGCGCGCCATTCGGTGCCGCCGAGCGGGAAGAGGCGCACCTCACCGTCGAAGTAGTTCGGATCGGGTACGGCGAGCGTGCCGGTCTCCCCGTGCACCTCGATCGGCGCGGCCGTCGTCCTGACGCCGTCGAAGCTGGTCGTGATGGTGGAGAGCGCACCGTTGGCGTGCTCGAGTACGCCGGTGAGGTGGGTGTCCACACCCACCGGGATCCGCTGGCCGGTGCGGGGGCCCGAGGCGATGACGCGCTCGGCGCGTAGACGGCTGGCGGCTCCGGTCACCGCCCGGACCGGCCCGAGCAGGTGGATGAGCGCCGAGATGTAGTACGGCCCCATGTCCAGCATCGGGCCACCGCCCGGGGCGTAGTAGAAGTCGGGATTGGGATGCCAGCGTTCGTGTCCCGGAGTGACCATGACGGCCGACGCGGACATCGGGCGGCCGATGAGCCCGCCGTCGATCGCCGCCCGCGCCGTCTGCGTACCCGTACCCAGGACAGTGTCCGGCGCGCACCCGACGCGCACGCCGGCCGACGCGGCCCGATCGATGATCGAGCGGCCGTCCGAAAACGTCACGGCGAGCGGCTTTTCCACATACACGTTCCTACCGGCGTCGATCGCGGCCAGCGAGATGTCGGCATGCGCCGCGGGGATGGTGAGGTTGAGCACCGTCTGCACGTCCGGGCGGGCGAGCAGGCGCTCGACGCTCATCGCCTCGGCTTCAGGAATCGTGGCCGCGACCTCGGCCGACCGGGAGGCGTCGAGGTCGGCCACCGCGACGATGTTGACCTCAGGGTGGTCCGCGAGTGTGTCCAGGTACGCGCGGGAGATGACCCCGAGACCTATGACGCCGACGCGGTGCGGGTCGCCCACACCATCCCCCTCTCGATCACGGTACGGACATCCGCGTGCTCCAGCACGTCGAGGCTGTGCCCAGGGGTGGTCACGACGATGCGCCCGGCACCCCACTGCCGGGTCCAGATCGCCGGTGAGGTGACCGGGCGATGCCACGGATGCCACGCCTGCGTCGGGTGGGTGGTCACGGCCAGCACGTCGATCAGGTCATCGTGCAGCACCCAGTACTGTTCGGTGATCAGGTCGAAGGCCTCGATGCCCGCAGTGATCGGGTGCTCCCGGCCGAGGTCGGTGACGCGCACCGTGTGTGGCAGGAAGTTGTCCTCCGGGCCGCCGTGACGCTCACACGGCTCCAAGCCCGGATGGGTCGCGAACTGGCCGCCCACCAGGTGCAGGTATTCCGATGACGCGCGGAACGAGTCCACGATGCCGCCGTGCCAGCCGGTGAAGCCCGTGCCGGCGATGACCGCCGCGCTGAGGCCCGCCACCTGGTCCGCGGTGATCTGCGACATCGTCATGCACTGCACGACGAGGTCGGTCTCGGCCATCTCGGCGGCGTCGGCGTAGATCTCCGTCGACTCCTCGACTCGTACGGCATAGCCACTTCGTTCGAGGAAGGGGAGGAACAATTCCGTCGCCTTGACCGGCTGGTGCCCCTCCCAACCGCCCCGAACCACCAATGCTCTCCGCTGCGCCACCGTCGCTCCCTCCCACGGTCCGTCGCCACCGGGCTGGCCCTTCCCGCCCCGACGACATGCCGCCGATGCCCGTACGTGTCGAGCACCGAAACCGTACCCGTGGTCGCCGACAAAGCCGACGGACTCCGGCTTCCGGACTCCGGACTCCACTGTGTACGGTCGGCTCACGCCGCAGCAAGAACGCACAGGTGCTGGAACGGCGCAGAGGTTCCGGGCCGGCCGGGTCGAGATCGCGAGCGTCGCAGCGGCTTCTGCTGATCAACCGCTACGGCGGTTACCATACTGGCGAGGGCTCTGGACCGAGCCCCGGCCACCGAGGTGCTGACCCTTTCCATGCGGTTGAGGCGAGGCGACCTTGCCCTTCGCGCGTCGGGCAGCCCGATTCGCGGGAACGGCAGGCTCCTCGGTCTCGGTCTCGGTCTCGGCCGGTGTTGAGGCGTCGGCAGCCACCGCGGGGTCGTCTTGGGCGGGTTCAGGCTCCGGCATCGGGTTCTCCTTGGATCTGGTGGGTCAGTGCGGGCCGTCGACGGCCGGCAGACGCGGACTGATCGACGCCGAGGTGCGCGCCTTGACGGTAGCGCAACACCAGGCCCAGCTGTGCGTTCCCCCGCTCCGAACGGACAGTCGTCACCTGCTGCCTGCCGGCGCGGACCGAGCCCGAGGCCGCAACCGCATGGCCGCAACTGGATACTTCTTCTGGCCCGATCCGATGGGCGCCCGTGCCGAAGCTCGCCATGGTCGCGCGGCCAGAGTTACGGCCCAGTATGCGGAGGTGGGTGTTGGGCCGTCCGGAGAAACCCGTGGATCCGACGGCGGGCCCGGTGCAACGGTTGGCGTGGCAGCTACGACAGTTGCGGGAGCACGCGGGCAACCCGAGCTATCGGCTCCTGGCTCGGCGCGCGCACTACTCGGCAAGCACGTTGGCGGACGCGGCGAAGGGTGACCGGCTGCCGTCGCTGGAGGTGACGCTCGGATATGTCCAGGCCTGTGGCGGCGACCCGGCCGAGTGGCGGGCACGGTGGTCGGCCATCGCCGAAGCGGCGGTCGCCTCCGGCACAGCCGAGACCGCAGCGCAACGCTGCCCGTATCAGGGGCTGACGGCATTCCAGCCCGAGCAGGCGGAGCTGTTCTTCGGCCGTACGGAGCTGGTCGAACGGCTGCTGGCACGGGCCGATCAGCGGTGCCTGACCGCGGTCGTCGGGGCTTCCGGAAGCGGCAAGTCCTCGTTGCTGCGCGCCGGTCTGCTTGGGGCCATCACCGCTGACCGTGGGCTCGCCCAGCGGTGGCGGACGATGTTGTTGACGCCGACCGAACGCCCGCTGGAGGCGTTGGCCGCCGAGGTCGCGAAGTTGACCGGCCAGGATGCAGCAGAGATCCGGAGGGACCTGGCGGCGGATGACGCCGCGCTCGACATCGCGGTGCGCAGCGCACTGGCGGGCGGCCCGCCGCAGACCCGCGCGCTGCTGGTGGTGGATCAGTTCGAGGAGGTGTTCACACTCTGCCCCGACAAGGCGGAACGCCGCCGCTTCATCGAGGCGCTGATGGACGCCGCGCAGGGGCCCGATCGCCGCACCACAGTGGTACTCGGGGTACGCGCCGACTTCCTCGCCCACCTCATGCAGTATCCGAACCTGGCCGTCGCGCTGGACGACGAGGCGCACCTCCTGGTGCGGCCGGTGAGCGCCACCGACCTGCGGGAGATCATCATTCGGCCCGCCGCCCAGGTCGGAATGGGCGTCGAAGCCGACCTGGTCAGCACAGTGCTCGCCGATGCCGCCGACGAGCCGGGCGCGTTGCCGCTCGTCTCGCACGCGCTCCTCGAGACCTGGCAACGACGAAGCGGGGAAACTCTCACCCTGTCGGCCTATCAGGCGAGCGGCGGCGTGCGCGGGGCGATCGCCCAGACCGCCGAGCGGGCCTATGGCCACTTCGGGGCAGCCGAGCAACGAGCCGCTCGCAGGATCTTCCTGCGGCTCACCGCGTTGGGCGACGGTACCGAGGACACCCGGCGGCCCATCATGCGTACCGAACTCGACGGCATCGCCGACGACGCGGTCACCGCCCGAGTTCTGGACCAGCTGGCCGAATCCCGTCTGGTGGTCATGGGCGACGGCACGGTGGAGGTGGCCCATGAGGCGCTCATCCGGGCCTGGCCGCGGCTACACCGATGGCTGACCGATGATCGGGCAAACCTGCTGATCCACCGACGACTCACCGAAGCCGCGCACACCTGGGCGACGCTCGACCATGATGCCGGAGCCCTGTACCGGGGAACCCAACTCCTGGGCGCGCAGGCCCTGGCCGACGACCGTCCGGAGGAGCTCAACGAACTCGAAAGCGCCTTCCTGCACGCCAGCTCCGCTCTCGCCGAGTCCGAGCAGAACGCCGGCCGGCGTCAGGCCCGCCTGTTCAAGCGTTTCGTCGCAGGCATATCCACCCTGCTCGTACTCGCCCTGCTGGGCGGCGGCGTCGCGGTACGACAACGCCAGGACGCCCGCCGACAGCAGGTGGCCACGCTCTCCAGCGAGCTGTCGCTGCAAGCCCGATCCCTGCTCGCCACCGATCCCGATCTGGCCGGCCTGCTGGCCGTCGAGGCCGACCACCTCAACTCGAACACCGAGACCCAGGGCAGCGTGCTCAGCGCGGCGGCCGCGCCCCGCCGCACCGAGCTCAATGTCGGTGGGCCGTCCATCTACACGGTCGCGTTCAACCCGGACCATTCCCTGTTGGCTTCCGCGGCCGGTGACGGCACCATCGGATTGTGGGACCCCGCACGTGGCGAGCGGATCGCCACCCTCGTCGGCCACACGGGTCGGACCGCCGGCCTGGCCTTCGCCGACCACGGAAGGCTGCTCGCCTCCGTCGGGATCGACAAGTCCATCATCATCTGGGACGTACCGACGCGCCAACAGAAGACCCGGTTGACGGAGAACAGTCTCGGGTCGGGCATCGCCTTCAGCCCCGACGGGACGACACTTGCGGTCGGCCTCACGGGCGGTCCCGGCACCGACGCGAATGCCGGCCGCGCCGGCGACATCGCCCTCTACGATCTACGGACCACAACTCGCTCAGTGCTTCGCGAGCACCGGAGTCCGGTCAGATCGCTCACGTTCAGCCACGACGGCGCGATCCTCGTCTCCAGCGACGGGGTGGAGCACCCTGCCGCTTGGCGTGTGGCGACCGGCACGGTGTTCGCCAGGCTGCCCGCCCAGCATGTCTTCTCGGTCGCCTTCGGTCCCTCGGGGTACGTCCTCGCGGGTTCCGCCGACGACCGCGGGGTGTACCTGTGGGATCTTGCCGGCGGTCAGCCGGTCCGCCTTCCGCCGTTACCGCTGGCCGGCCGCTACGCATGGACCATCTCCGCGCCTACCGACAGCAAGCTCGCTGTGGCCGACGAGAACGGCGCGATCACCATTTGGGACGTGCGACGCGGCGAGTCCCTGCAGACCTTCCAGGACCGCGGCCGCACCGAAACGGTGTCCGTCGCACTGAGCCGGGACGGGGCGATGCTCGCCTCGGCGGGCTTCAACGGAACCATCGTGCTCCACGATCTGAAGGACGCCCCGTTCAGCGGATTCTCAGCGCAGGTCAAGGATCTGAAGATCAGCCCGGACGGAACCCGTGTCGCCTCGGCGGGCAGCGACGGCACGGTCCGCCTCTGGGACACCGACGGTGAACAAGTGGCCGTCCTCGCCGGGCACGCAGACGAGGTGCAGGCCGTCGCGTTCAGCCCCGACGGGCTCCGGCTCGCCGCCGTGACTCGGAACAACATCATCACGATCTGGGATCTCCAACGTCGACGACATGCCACCCGACCGATCGTGTCCAAGGGAATCGGTGCGTCCACCGACGTCGCCTTCGATCCTGGTGGCCGTCTCGTCGCAGCCGCCACGCTCGGCCCCTTCATCTGGGACGTCGGGGATATCAACAACCCGACCGACATCACGGCCAGGTTCCCGGCACAGATCGTCACGTCGCTGGCCTTCACCCCGGACGGCCGCCGTCTCCTGGGCGCGAGCGTGGGCGGCTTCGTCAACACGTGGGACGTCACCACCGGCAAACTTCTCAGCCGAGTGAAGAGCCAGCAGGGCACCGTGCAGGACGTCGCGGTCAGCCCTGACGGAGCTCTGCTCGCGACCGCCGGCGACAGCCGTAGCGTCAAGCTCTGGGACGCCGTGACCGGCAGCGAACTGGCCGTCCTGCACGGCCACACCGCACCCGTCCAGGTCCTCGCCTTCAGTCGCGACGGGCGCAGGATCGCGTCCGCTGGCGACGACCGCACCATCGTCGTCTGGGACACCGTTACCCGACAACGGGTTACGACCCTCAGCGGCCATGGTGCGAGAGTCCGCGGGCTCGCCTTCACTGCGGCCGGAACTCTCATCTCCGGCGCCGAGGACGGGCGGATCATCCGCTGGTCGTTCGATCTCCGCGCCGCCAGGGCCCAGATCTGCGCCACTGCCGGTCGTCAGCTGACCCGGCAGGAGTGGGCGACGCACATCCCCTCAGAGCGGTACGACCCTTCCTGCGGCCCACCGTCGAGTCGCTGACCGAGCTGCGCAAACGTCGGAAGGAGTGTCCGACGTTGTTTGTCCGGCGCCGCCGCCCTGTCGGACAACCTCGTGCCGAACCAGCCTGACTTCAGGACACGAGCCGTGCGGTGGGTGTCCGCCGAGGAGTCCGGCTGCCCGGGAGAAGCCCGACGGGGGCCCGGGCACCGGACGACACTGCGATGAAGGAGAACTCGATGAAGCGCTTGGCAGCACTGATCGCATTGTCCATGACCGTGCTCGCGGGCACGCTCGTCGCCGCCAGCCCCGCCCACGCTCGCAGTCAGCCGGAATGCGAGTCCTACACCGTCGTCAGCAACCAGGCGGGTTATCAGGTCGCCGCGCCCGTCGGCAGGTACGGCGTCCTGCCATGCTCGCTGGTCTGGGGCGACGCCGGGCCGGGAACGCTGGCTCTCCAGTGGGCCCTGAACGACTGCTACCTCGCACCCGCGGGCAAGGCGCTGCTCAGCGATGACGCGGCGTTCGGCCAATTGACCTTCAACGCGCTGAAGTTCGCCCAGAGCAAGGCGGGCATCACCGCGGACGGCCAGTTCGGGCCGCAGTCACGGGCGTCCCTGAAGTTCCCCGCCTTCACGGGCGGAACCTACGGAACCCCTACCTGTGCCCGACTCGGCCGTCCGCTGCCGTGACCGCCGCTGCGTAGGCCAGGCCAGGCCGGCGGTGACAGCGCGAACGCTGTCACCGCCGGCCCAGCACGGTGCGCTGTGCTGGTGGACACGAATCCGTTGCTACGCCGGCTTCGCGTTCCGGGGCCACTCCGCAGCCTCCGGGAGCAGGTCGAAGATGCGGTCCATGGAGTACGGCTGGTACGTCGTCTCGGACTCGGTGATCTTCTCCCAGTCCGAGTTGGTGAACTGGAACATCCACAGGGCGTCCAACTCGAAGTCACCGTGTCCTTCGGGAAGGTGTTCGAACTCCTGCTTCATGGCGTCGACATCGAGGCCGGCACTCGTCAGGTGGCTCTCGAGGTGAGAACGCGCTGCCTCGTCGAGCATCAGCAGCTCAGCGATGGTGTGTGGCACAGGCGTCACTCCCCTGGCCAGCAGGTCACACAGGTCGACGCAGGTCTGCGCGAGCCGAACAAAGAATTCTGGCGGCTGCGCGATCAACGAAGCCGGAAACGCGACCGCGGGACCTTCGATCCCCCACATGAGGCCATCCGCCTGATCAACAAGGACCTCCGCCATACCGCACAACGACTGGTAGAGAGCAGCAGCCCAGCGAGGGCCGACGCCCCACGAGGGACATACGCAGACTTCTTCGTCGTCGTCCGAGCTCTCCATCAGGCAGCGGCACGACCCGCCGGGACCGCACTGGCCGCTGCCGGCGTCATCACGTCGGCGTTCGGCATACGACGGACAGCCGTCGCAGTAGTCGCACCCATCGGCGGGACACTGCGCGGCGGGAAACAGCCCCGCCCAATCGATCTTGCTGCCATCTCTCGGCAGGTTGGGGGCGTCGAGTTCGCTCACGAACCAGGTGGCAAGGAACTGCCGTTCATCGGTAACGTCGACGCGCTGTTGGGCTGCTTGCTCAAGCCCGGATCGGACGCTTGCCGGCAGACTGAGCCAGAGGCCGGAGAAGTTCTCCTGCCCCTTGTCTGGAGAGTTCAACAGGTTGCAAATGGCGACCGCCTGGTATGGCCAATCGAGCGTCGCGATGGCATCCAACTCGTTGCCGTTGCCTTTGTCGACGATTGCCATGACACGCGACTTGGTGGTGGTGTGTTGGGGCACGAAGGCGATTACTTCTCTGGGCACGACAGCTCCTCCCGAGCGCGCATGAGGGCGCGCTGGGCTACGAGGTAGGAACAGAGGTCCGCGCTGGTTGTCCCGGTGCTTCCGTGGACTCCGCTTCGCGAGACATCAAACTAGCATGCCTGTCAATTGCAGGACCGGTCCGCGAGCCGGAGCAGAACCGATCGCTGAGGATCCGCATCCGGCTACTGGCACGCCCGAGAGCGCATCACCTGGTCATCGCCCGACACGACATTTCTGGAGACCTTAGGAGGTCAGGTAACGGGCTCAGTCGAGTACCGACTCGCCACCCGGGTAGGCGAACGACGCGCGTGGTGAGTAGAAGCACCAGACGATCGCGAGGGGATCGGCTGGGCGCAGCGCGTACACCGGGTGGTCGGGTTCGAGGAACTCCAGCGACTCGACGGCGAGCGGGTCGACCGGCTCCGCCACGAATGGGGTGTTGCCGCTGAGCAGCCTGCCGTCGAGCCGGGTGAGACGCCGTTGTCCGGCCTGGGAAGGCCACCGCTGATCGGTCGCTACGTCCAGACGACCGTCAGACGGCCGTGCGGGACCACTGCTGGTTGGTGCCGGAGTTGCACGAATACTGCTTGAGGACCACTCCGTCCGCGGTCGCCGCGGCCGGCACGTCCACGCACTTGTTGCTGTGTCGTGCCCGGAGCTGGAAGTAACCGCCGTTGGCGACCATCTGGAACTGCTGGTTGGTGCCGGTGCCGCAGGTGTACTGGACGAGCTCGGCGCCGTCGGCGGTCGATGCGCTCACCACGTCGAGGCACTTCCCGCTGTGCCGGCTGACGATGCGCCAGTAGCCACTGCCGGCGTCCTGGAACTGCCACTGCTGCCAGGCACCACCGCCGTACGTGTACTGGCCGACGCGCGCGCCGTTGTCGGTGTTCGGCTGCTGGACGTCCATGGCCTTGCCGCTGTGCCGCACGTCGACCCGGTAGAACGTCCCCGTCGATGGCGGGGGTGTCGTCGGGCCGTCGCCGACGCTGTCACCCCACGCGTACCGGATCCGGTCCGCGCCGGAGGTGTTGCGGACGGTGAGATTGAGGTTGGTGCCGCTGCCGCTGCCGCTGCCGCTGAGGGCGAACATCGAGTACCAGTCGTAGCCGATGGTGCCCGTCTTGCCGCCGAGGGCGGGCCAGTACGTGCCGCCCATCTGGTTGTCCCGCATGACCTGGGCCATGGCCCGGATGTAGCGCACGAAGTTGTCGGTGCTGCCCGCGTCGGCGTAGTTGCGACCGTCGTTCATCGGTGCGCCGAACTCGGTGGCGACCGCGCGGGAGGCGCAGTTGCCGAGGCGGGCCTGGATGTGGCTGCGGAAGGCGTCGTAGGTCATCGCGCCGTAGAAGAAGGCGTAGTAGTGGAAGGACAGCAGCGTCGAGTTGAAGCGGCTGTCGTTGCAGATGTCGCGCAGGTCCTGGCTGAAGCCGGTGCCGCCGATCAGCACCCGGCCGGGCACCGCCGAGTAGTGGTAGCTGAGCCAGTTCGCCGCGACGTTGCGCCACTCCGCCGAACTGTAGCCGTGCGGCTCGTTCATCGGCTCGAAGTAGACGTTGGTGTTCGTGCCGTACGTGTTGGTCACGGTGGACCACATCGCGTTCCACGCGGCGAGGTTCGTGATCCTGCCGCCGGACGCGGCGCCGTCCTCCCAGTAGGCGAGGATGACCTTGAAGCCGCGGGCGGTGGCCGCGTCGATGGCGCCTCGGTACGCCTCCCACCAGGCCGTCCCCACAGTGTGGGTGTTGATGGGCAGCCGGATGGTGTTGACCCCCATGGTGGAGGCCATGTCGTCGTAGAGGGCATTGGCCTTGGCCCGCACCGTCGCGTTGCTGTCGGACATGCTGAGGCCCTGCACGACGAGCGGGCTGGTCTTGAAGTTGTCACCCAACATGGCCCAGTTCATGCCGCGGAACTGGTTGGTGGCGGCAGTGGCCGGCGACGACGCGACGGCGACGACGCCAACCATCGCCGTCAACGCGGCCACCAGGGCGCAGAGCACCCGTCGATGTGGTGCCACAGTCGGAACTCCTTGGAGAGGGACCAGGTTCAGCTGGTCACGCGGAAGGTGGCGTCGGCACGGCTCTGCGCGTCGGACACCGGGTCGAGCCGGAGCAGGTAGCTGTAGTGCCGGAGGTAGCGGTCCGGGTGGCTGTAGGACTGGAACGACGTCCACGAGGAGTTGGCGAGGCCGGCGACCTGTCGGAAGGTGGCGTCGGCGGCGAAGGTGGCGGTGCCGTCGTTGGCTTCCAGCCGGAAGTCGTATCCGTAGTGGCGCAGGTAGTGGCCCGGGTAGTTGACCGACTGGATGGAGACGGTGCCGGAGCCGACCAGGCCGGGCACCAGCCGCCACTGGCCGTCTTGGGCAGGGCTGACGTTCGGGTCGATGCGGACGTCGTAGTCGTAGTGCCGCACGTACCGGTCCTGGAAGTTGTACGACTGGATCCGGTTGACCGCGGTGGCGGGCCAGCGGGCGAGCACCCGGTTCTGTTCGGCCGCGGTCAGGTTGAGGATCGTTCCGTGCCGTTTCTTGGTGCCGCCCATCGCGTACGAGCCGGACGCCGGCAGTCGGTAGCTGCCCGGGTTCGACGGATCGGTGGTCAGGACCGGCAGGTAGCCGCGCCCGCTGGAGTACTGGTCGAGGTAGAGGACCCACTCGTTGCGGGTGTTCGTCTTCATCCACATCGGGCCTTCGACCTGCGCGCCGGTCAGCCCGATGCCGGAGAGGTTTCCGAGGCTGGTCCAGGTGCCGAGGATGGAGTTGCTGCCTTCGATCGCGATCTGGCCGTCCCGGGAGGCCCGGACGTAGCGGTAGGCGCCGACTCCGGCCGGCACCTCGACGATCTGGGTGTCGATGATTTCCTGGTTACCGGGTCGGTTGATGTAGGCCTGCGGTGTGGTGATGCTGCGGAAGTTCGCCGTCCGTGCGGAGTAGATGCGGTGCTTGGTCGCACCGTTGAGCGGGACGTTCGTCGCCCAGTAGAGGACGTAGTCGCCGGTGGCCGGGTTCCAGATCGCCTCCGGAGCCCAGGCGTTGCGCCCGTCTGGAATTGCGCCGGCGACGTTCAGCAGCCACGGCGCCGACCAGTTGACCAGGTCGGTGGACTCCCAGACGACGAGGTTGCGGCTGCCGTTGTTGATCGCGGTCGACCAGTCCTGGCCGCAGCCGATGCACAGGTCGGTGGCGATGATCCAGTACCGGTCGCCGGCCGGCGAGCGCACCAGGGCGGGGTCGCGGACGCCGCGGGTGCCGACGGTGGACCGCAGCACGAGCCCACCGTTGTTGAGGTCGGTCCAGCGTAGGCCGTCGGTGCTGTGGGCGAAGTAGATCTGCTGGTCGGTCGACGACTCGCCGGTGAAGTGCGCCATCAGGTAGCCGACGGTCGGGTCGAGCGCGGCCGCCTCCTTCGGTGTCGCCGCCGACCAGGTGGTGAACAGCAGGCTCGCGGCCACCGCAACCGCGCAGAGCCGGGCGAGGACTCTCGACATGTGTCTCTCTCCTTCGCGCAGGGGCTTACGAGTCAGCTAGAGCGTTGGTACGACGGGCCGGATGGTGCCGTCGGTGCTGAACTCCATCCGGTCGATGGCGGTCTCGCGGTTGGTGCCGTGCCGATCGGCACGGCGAAGCGGTGGTAGGCGATGTACCAGGTGTCGCTGCCGGGTGCACGGACCACAGAGTGGTGACCGGTGCCCTTGATGCCGACGTCGAGGCGCTTCTGCAGCACCACACCGCGTTTCGTCCACGGCCCGAGGGGTGAGGGGCCGGTGGCGTAGGCGACCCGGTAGTCCTCGCTGCGCGTGTCGCTCTCCGACCACATGAAGTAGTAGAGACCGTTGCGCTTGAACACGAACGGCGCCTCGTTGTAGCCCGACGGGGTGATGATCCGCGCCTGCGCCGCGTCGAAGGAGACCATGTCGGCGTTCAACCGCACCGCCCGCGCGACGCCTTGGCCCCAGTACAGGTAGGACTGCCCGTCGTCGTCGGTGAACACCATGGGGTCGATCGTCTGCCCGCCGGAGAACTGGTCGCTGCGGATCAGCGGCCGGCCCAGCGCGTCACGGAACGGTCCAGTGGGGCTGTCGGCCACCGCCACGCCCAGCTGTTTGGCTGTGTTGCCGCTGGCCGCGCCGCCGCTGAAGTACAGGTAGTAGCGGCCGTTGGCGCTGGCCACCGCCGGCGCCCAGGCCGAGTTGTCCGCCCAGGAGACGTCCGGACCGTGGTCGAGGATCACGCCGTGGTCGGTCCAGTTGACCAGGTCGGTCGAGGAGAACGCCTTGTAGTAGGTGCCGGTCCAGCTCGCGTAGCCGTCGGTGGTCGGGTACAGGTAGTAGCGGCCGTTGAACACGGCGAGGTGCGGGTCGGCGAAGAGACCCGGGATCACCGGCCCCTTGCTGGTCCTGGGTGCCCAGGGCGCGACGAGGCGGAAGGCACTGTCCGCCCGGAACGCGGCCGTGTCCTGGTAGGAGTCGAGCCAGAGCGCGAAGTCGCGGTGCCGGATCCGCCGGTTCGGATAGTTGTACGAGACGAGCGCAACCGCTCCGCTGACCGAGCCGTCCACGGCACAGAAGGTGGCGTCGGCCCGGAACGCCGCGTCACCGGTGTTCGGGTCGACCCGGAGCCGGTAGTCGCGGTGCCGCAGGAACATGCCGGTCCTGGTCTGGAACGAGTAGCAGGTCGGCGACGCCAGACCGTTGACCACGGTGAAGGTGGCATCGAGCTTGGTCTGGTTGCCGCTACTGGAGGTCACCGGGTCGAGTTGACCGAGATAGTCGATGTGCCGCACGTACCGTCCGGCCTGGTTGACCGCCTCCAGCGAGACCGCGCCGGTCGGCAGCGTGGCGGCACGCGCCGGCCGGTCGGCGACCACCACGACAGCCGCGGCGGCCACGGCGGAGAGCACGAGGAGGGCACGTAGGCGCATCGTCGATGATCCCGACAGAACCACCATCCCGACCCCTCTCGCAAGATCATCTATGTTAGCGTTAACAAGAGCAGGCGGCGTCCGGGCTCAGGCTTTGGGCGGGCCTGGCGACCGGATGGAGTGTTCGCAGCGGTGCCTCTGGCGCGTCACACGACCACAGACGCAATGTGTTCGGCTCGTTAAGTTCGCGTTGCGGACAAGTGTTAGCGATCGCATCTACGAGTGTCAAGGGATCGACCGTGGCCGCTCCCCCGCGACCTGAATCCATCGATGGACCACGGCGAAGTCCGCCTCGGTCAGGCCCGTGTACGGGTCAACGCGATACAGCAGCGCCCGTGCCGGGTGGTGAGCCCTCACCCATCGGCGGTCGGCGTCGGTGATTTCGTCGTCAAGCCAGACGAAGGGGCC
Source organism: Micromonospora arida (assembly GCF_042873195.1). Lineage (NCBI taxonomy): Bacteria > Bacillati > Actinomycetota > Actinomycetes > Micromonosporales > Micromonosporaceae > Micromonospora > Micromonospora arida. The sequence continues at coordinate 1,339,516 of NZ_JBIALC010000001.1, forward strand.
TCCTGCTGCCCACCGGGTCAGGAACGCGGTCTTCCAGTGCAGGCCACGCCCCGTCTCCTCGTCGTCGTCGGGCCAATCGACGACGGGCAGGTCCGGAAGCCCGAGCCGGGGGGAGACGACCTCGTTCGCCTCCGCCATCCACGTCGTTGCCCAGACCAACCGGCAGCCCAGGGCGAGCAGCCGACGACCGTCATCCGGGTTGAGACGATCAAGGAGGGGATTGCCGGTGTCTTCCGTCTCCCGCTTGGCGGTACCGCCCGACGAACGTCTCCGGCCAACCGGTCGGGCCTTGAACGGGATCAGTGGTCCGTCCACGTCGAGGAAGATGACCGGACGTCGGTCGACGCCGGGAGTCATGCCGGAGCCGTCCCCTGCCGACCTTGATCGTCGAGCACCTCACGCACCTGCATGAGCGCGAAGCCGAGCAGGTTGAGCCCTCGCCAACAGCCGGGGTCACCCGCAGCCGGATCGTCGCGGTTCAGGCCGATGCCCCAGATCCGGTCGACCGGGCTGACCTCCACCAGGACTCGCTGCCGGGTGGCCAGCAGAAACGCCCGGAGCGCGGGATGCTGATCGAATTTCGCGAGGTTGCCGGCCACCACGATCGCGAAGCGGTGTTCACTCCAGGTCTGCTGATCGAAACCCGCGACGCGTCCCCCCAGCACCTTCGCGGCGTGGGGATGCGGCGCGGCGAGGATCTGTTCCGCCATCGCGCGGTCGCCGAAAAGGGCGGCCTTGCGCCACATCATGTAGTGCTCCGCAGTGGCGAACCGCATGTCGTCGGCGGTGAACGGCGCCGGCCACCACTGGCTCAGGCAGCCTGCACCGACACCCCCGTCACGTTCGGGCTGGTGCCCCCAGAAGAACAGGAATTTGACCTGATGACCCTGCGCCTGCGCAGCGGCCAGATCCGCGACGCTACGAACCGATGCCAGCATGATGGCGAGTGTGCGGCACCGGCGCTCCGCGTACCCCCGCATTTTCGACCGCGACCACGTGCTCGCGGCCGCCGCGACGCCCACCCCGAGAGCCGATGATGGGCGGCAGCCCTCACACGCTCGATGCGAACCCGCCGCCACCCCACTATCTTGCGACGTCGCGGAACGGCCGCCCGTCCTCGATGGTCGGTAAGGCTGCGCTTCTCGCGATCCAGCGGTCGACGTAGGTCTTCAACCCGTCGGCGTTACGCGCCGTGGTCATCCAGTCCCAGGCAGCGTCGCGGATCTCGCGTTGGGCGATCATCTCAGTACCGTCGCCGTAGTCGAACGGGAAGCCGTCGACGATGTCCGACAGGTCCCCGAATAGTGGGTAGAGCTTGCCAACACTCCCCTCGCTGACCTCGGCGTTCAGCTCGGTCAGCGCCCCCATCAGCTCCCCGATCACCAGCACCGAGTCCTCTGCGCCCTTCAGCACGCGGTACATGTACTCATCGACGAGTTCGATCACAGCAGGCAGCGAAGCCGGTACGGTGTCGGTCACGCTCGCATTGTCGTCGGCGGTGCCACCCGCGTCGCATCTGCCCCGGCAGCACAGAACGCCTCAGCCGGGAGCGGGCGCAGGACTCGTACCTGGCGGAGGGCGGGCACCAGCGGCGGTGGTGGAGCTACGCGAAGGTGAGGCCGTCGGACCGGGCGCGTTTGAGCTCGGAGAAAGCCCGGCAGCCGGCGAGCAGGCGAGCGCCGTCGAAGACGCGGACGGCCTCCTCACCACGAGGGATCGAGGTCAGCACGGGGCCGAAGAAGGCCACGTCGTCGACGACGACCGTCGGGGTGCCGAGGTCCTCGCCCACCAGTTGCTGTGCGTGGGCGGTGCTCGCCCGCATCTGCGGGTCGAGGTCGCTGCGGTGGGCGGCGTCGGCCAGGTCGGCGGGTAGGCCGGCCTCGGCCAGCGCCAGCGGGACGACGGTGTCGAAGTCCTTGTCGCCGGCGTCGTGGATCCGGCGGCCGAGCGCCGGGTACAGCCGTGCGAGGGCGGCGGAGCCGTGTTGCGCGGCGGCCGCCACACACACCCTGGCCGGACCCCACGCCCGGTCGTTGAATTCGCGGTACCAGGGCTCCAGATCACGATGCTCGTTGATCACCGCGAGGCTCATCACCTCGAACCGCAGGGTGAGCGGCCGCATCTTGGCGACCTCCATGAGCCAGCGGGAGGTGATCCAGGCGAACGGGCAGGACGGATCCACGTACGCCGTGACCACCGGATCCGACGTTCGAGGCGAGTTGTCTTCCATGGAAGACAAGTTATCTTCCCCGGAAGGTAAGATGCAACAGTGGATGACGACCGGATCGCCGACATCGTTGGGCAGTGGGGTCGCGAGCGACCAGACCTCGACCCCACCCCGTTGCTGATCATCGGTCGCATCCAGCAGCTGGCCGCCGTACTCGATGTGGCCCTGCGGCCGCCGTTCGCCGCGGCGGACCTCGGCAACGGCGACTTCGACGTGCTCGCGGCGCTGCGCCGCGAGGGCGAGCCCTACACGCTCACGGCGGGCCAGCTGAGCCAACGGATGCTCGTGACCACGGGAGCCGTGACCAAGCGGGTGGACCGGCTGATCGCCCGCGGCCTCGTGTCCCGCTCGGTCTCCGCAGCCGACGCGCGCGGCAGGGTGGTCGGGCTGACGTCGGCCGGCGTGGCGTTGACCGACCGGCTCATCGAGGAACACCTGGCCAACGAGGCGGCCATCCTTCGCGGCCTGACCGACAGCGACCGCAGAACCCTCGAGCGCCTACTGGCGGCGATGAATCGGACCCTGGCCTCCCGAGGTTTTGGCCCTGAGGGCGAGAGCCAGGCCCGATGATCGCCTCGGTAGTGGTCGGCAGCCGCGGATTATCATTCCGCCATGGACGACACCACCCGCGGCGTACTCGTCAGGGGTGGCGGCCCGGCCGACGCGCCTGCCGTACTGGCCATGCTCGACTCCGCGGTGGTCTGGATGAACGACCACGGCAACACCGAGCAGTGGGGCACGACGCCGTTCTCCGAACAGCCCGCAAGGGTGAAGCAGGTCGATCGGTACCTGACCGAGAACCTCCCGTTCATCGCGGAAGTGGATGGAACGCCGGCCGCAGTGCTGGTGTTGGGTTCCGGGCCCGATCCGCGGGCACCGATCGCGCCTGCGGAAGAACCCGAGCGGTACGTCCGCCTCCTGGTCTCCGACCGACGATTCGCCGGCCAGAAACTCGGGTCGGCACTGTTGGCACACGCCGTCGAGGAAACCCGGCGAGCAGGCGTGCGGTTGCTACGGGTCGACTGCTGGGCGGGCAGCGGTGGCGAGTTGGTGGCGTACTACGAGCGCCAGGGGTTCACTCCCACCGAGACCTTCCTGGCCGGGACCTGGCCGGGGCAGGTGCTGGCCCAACGGGTCGACTGAGCCCCACTCCTGGGTCAACCGCCGCACTCGTCTCACACGACCGGCTCCAGGACGCCCGACAATGCTTGACGGCAAGCCGATCGGCTTGCCGTCAAGGCCGCCGCATGGCGGACGATGGATGCGTGATCGGTGACCGGTGGGGCGTGACCAACAGCGAGACCTTGCGTACCTATCCCTGCGACGACTTCGTCGTCTCACCCACTCTCCAGGCGTGGCGGGGAGTGCGGATCGACGTGCCCGCCCCGGCGGTGTGGCCGTGGGTAGCCCAACTGAGGCTTGCCCCGTACTCGTACGACTGGATCGACAACCTCGGCCGCCGCTCACCTCAACAACTGGAGGGCCTACCCGAGCCCCACGTCGGAGAGTCGTTCACCACCGCTGGCGGACGAAAGTTGGGCAGGATCGTCGCGGTCGACCCCGGCAGACAACTCACGAGCACCATCATGGGCGCCTTCATGTCCTACGTCCTCGTGCCTCAGGAGCAGGGCACGACACGCTTGCTGCTCAAGGTCGTCATGCAGACGACCCGCTGGGTCGCACCCGGGCTGTCCGTCGGCGACCTGATCATGGCTCGGCGACAGTTGCTCAACCTGAAGAAACTCGCCGAGGGCAGTGGGCCAGGTCGTTGAGCCCTGGAAGCCACCTCGTTGAGCTGACCGGAATGCCGGTCCTCCCTGCTACGAGCGCGTGGCCTGGTACTCGAGGAAGTCGCGGGCCTCCGTGAGGTCTCGCCTCATGATCGAAGTTTACGGCGACCCGAGACGACGCGTCGTGACACTCGCCCTCGTGTGCGTCATACGGATGAGGTGGGCGCCACATGTCGGTCGGGCGGACCAATAATCGGGCGTCTCGCCGGGGTGCGTCCACTAGCGTCCCGCCTCATGGAGAACACCAGCGTACGCACTCAACGCCTCGAGCTTCGCCCGGTGCGGGACGAAGACGTCGACCGGATCCTGGAGTACCGCAATCTGCCGCAGGTCACGCGCTGGCTACTCCGCACGCAGGTCGACCCTGCGTCCTTCCGCGCGGCATGGCGACGCGCGGCGGCAGACCCCGACGACCACAGCATGGCGGCCACGCTCGACGGCGTGGTGATCGGAACCGTCTCGCTCGCCGTCGTCGACGGCATGGGTCAACCCGGCATGCCACCACGGACCGAGGCACAGCTCGGCTACATCTTCGATCCAGCCTACGGCGGAAATGGGTACGCGACCGAGGCGGTGACCGCGGTGGTGGCGCACGCATTCGACCGGCTGGGCGTTCGGAGAATCACCGCCGGCTGCTTCGCGGACAACCTCGCCTCGGTGCGAATCCTCGAGAAGGTCGGCATGCGTCGTGAACAGCACGGCGTCGGCGATTCCTGGCACGCCGAACTGGGCTGGGTGGACGGCTACACCTACGCCCTCCTCGCCGAGGCATGGCGTCGAGAGGCAGCACCGTCGGAGCAGCCGATCGCGTCCGTACCGGTGCCGCGGGCGCGGCGAACCACCAGCGCATCCTCGACGGCGCCTGTGCTATCCCGGCCGGGCCGGCCGCGACGAGCCTAGCCGCTGGTGGACTCCAGCTGATCGAAGGCCATGCTCCACCAGGACTTCGGGTCGGCGAACGCGGACGAGTCGACGCCCATCAGTTCCTCCCGGATCGCGGCGGCGCGGGCGGCGCGGGCCCGACCGCCCGGGTCCGTGGCGATGAGCTGCCCGAGCCGGTAGAGGAACTCGACGAACGCGGCGAAGGTCGCGTTGACGGCCTCGAAGTTGGGGGTCTCCAGATCCAGCAGCACGACGCCGCCGGTCAGCGCGTCGAGGCAGAAGAGCAGCTGTGGGTCCTCGGGTGAGCTGCCGAGGACGATGTGGATGCGTGGGCTGGCCTCGCCGATCTCGATCTTAAGCTTGGAGAACAACTCCATGCCGGACACGTCGACGTCGACGGTGAACAGGATCGGCACGTCGACCGGGATGGCCCCGAACGGCGGGAAGACCTCTGGCGTCAGCGGGCCGAGGACGTCGTCGAACCGGTCGACCGGGAAGTAGATCATCCCATCGGCGCCCCAGAGCGCCGTGAGCTCCTCATGTGTCGCGGTCAATCGTCCGCCTCCTCGTCATCGTCACCGGGCGTGGTGAGACCGTGCTCGTCGAGGAAGCCCCACCACTCGTCGTCGTCGAAGCCGACCTCCCCGTACCCGGCGCCGAAGACGTAGTAGGCGAGGAACGAGTCGAGGTCCGGCGCGACGTCGAGGAACATCTCACGCATGAACCACTCGTCGGTGGTCTCCGCCGGGAAGTACCAGACCGCGCCGGTGTCGCGTCGGATCAGCAGCGGCTCGTCGTTCAGTGTGCCGATGACGAACCACTCGGCGGGTTCGTCGGCGACGCCGGTGAACCCGGGCATCTGCTCGAGGTAGTATTGGATGTCGTCGAGATCCGCGACGCCGGGCAGGTCGAACGCGCCGGCCAGGATGCCGTTGGCGGTCTCCAGCAGCTCCCGGACCGGCTGCGGCAGCTCGGCGGGAATCTGGTCGGCCGGAGCGCCCTCGTTGATCTGTGCCCACGCCAGCGTCGCCGGCTGGTCCGCTTCCAGGTCGGTACGCAGCTCCGCGATGAGCTCCCGCAACTCGGGATTCAATCCACTACCTCTATTCGGATCGGTGTGCCGTCGGGCAGGTTCATGATCTGACGCCAGATTTGCCCGCCGACATCCCAGTTTGTTCTGCCGTGCAGAAGCTTCAGATTACTAACGTCGTCGGCGCCGCCGAGTTGCAGCTCCCACACATGGTCGGGCTGTTGCTTGCGGAGTCGGGCGGCGAGGGCGTTAGCCATCTTCTTGTCGTGGGGCCAGTACTTGTCGAAGATCTTCTGCCGAATGCGCTTCTTGTAGTCGGCCGTGATCTTCTTGTCCCGAGCGACCGGGTTCGCCTGCTTGAACAGCTTGCCCTCGTCGCTGAGCTTCTTCAGCGCGTTCATCTTGCGGTCAAACTGTCCGCGTGCGTGGAACGACTTGCGCTGCACCTTGATCGTGACCTCGGGCAGGTCGTTGTTGCGCACCACCGGTTTGGCGGCGGCCTTCTTCACCGCCGCGCGGACGCCCTTGCCAACCTTCGGCTTACCCGCGCCACCGCGCTTCTTCGAGCTCTTCGGCGCCCTGCTAGGCATCGAGGAGCTCCTGGATCACCTGGTCGATCAGCAGACCGACGATCTCTCGCGTGATCATCTGGAAGATCGGGACCTCGGCCAGCGACGCGCCGAACGTGACGACGGCGGTGGCGATCGCCTGAGCCACCGCGAAGGCGAGGATCGCGAGCTGCACGATCACTTGGATCTTCAGCGCGAGCACGATCGCGGCGGCGATGATCAACCCGGTCCCGATCAGCATCGCGGCCTGGGAGTAGTCCGGCAGCGTTCCGGGGCCGCTCTCCGGATTGGACCACCACTTCTGGAACGCCTGCATCGACTCGCCCTGGTGCTGCGACCAGATCGCCGCCGCAGCCGAACCGGCCTCCCCGGAGGCGTCGGCGACCGTGCCGGAGAAGTCCAGCCAGGCCTGGCCCATCTCGAACAGCTTTTCCTCGTCGGCCTCGGGCCAGCTGTAGCCGATCCAGCCGAGTGCCGTGATCAGTTCACCTGGCAGTTGGAGTCCCATGCCGTCACCCCAGCATTCCCTGGATGTCCCGCAGCGCGCCCGCGGCGGCGTCCTCGACCAGCTCGAAGTTGTCGGCCATCTTCGTCAGGTCGCTGCCGGCCGATCCGATCTCCTCGGCGGCCACGCCGATGCAGTCCAGAACCCAGGTGGACGCCTCCGTGTACGCGATGCCGATCAGCGAGCCGATGTCGTCGGCACCCCACGGCTCGCCGTACCCCTGCATCTTCGCCTCGAAGCTCTCCAACTGCCCGATGAAGCGTTCGGCGGCGCCGATGACCTGATCGCCGCCGGAACGCAGCAGCGTGGGCTCGACCTCGAAGCCGTTCACCGGGAGCCTCCTCGGGCCATTCGCTCCTGCGCGTCCGTGAGCGCCTGCAGGAACGCACCGAGCCGCGGCACGGCCGTGTCACGAACCTGCTCCAACTGCTCGGTGAGCTGCGAGAGGTCGCCGGAGGCCACCGCCGGGCCACCGCCGCGCATCGAGTCGATCGCCGTGTTCACGGCCGCGATCACGTGGTCGCAGACCTCGGCCGCGCCGAGCCGCATCATCCGTGGGTCCAGCGTCAGCGACTCCAGCCGGCCATCGGCGCCGAACTCGGCACGGACCTGCCCCTCGGCGGACTCACCGACCCGACGCAGCCGCGCCGCCTCCTCGTCCTCCGGCGCAGCGCCGGCGGCGCGCAACGCGCCAACCGTCGCGTCCAGCATGCGAGCGAACTCTCCGCTCGCCGGCTCATTCACCGACATGCGCCCTCCATCGATCGCGTCCGAGACAGTGGAAAGCGTAGTCAGATCCGGCCAACAGCGTGGACCCACGATGTGGACCTTCCATCGATGGTTATCGACTGACGAGAGCCGTCGACGGGCCTGGGGGACGACGGGTACGCCCTGCGCGCGCTGTGGGAGAAACTGGCCGACAGCGCCACCGAACGTGCCCTCAGGCGGTGGCCAGGCGGACCATGAACTGGCAACCGTCGGGGGTGTTGCGCACCTCGACCCGACCGCCGTGCGCCTCCACCAGGCCATGAACGATGGCCAGGCCGAGCCCTCCGGACGCCCCACCGTCACCGGGGCCGGGCGAACGGGCGGGCTCACCACGGAACGCGATGTCGAACACCCGGGGAAGGTCGGCCGGGGGAATGCCGCCACAGGTGTCGGCAACCGACAGCCAGGCGTGGTCGTCCTCCCGGCCGGCTTCGATGCGTACGGTGCCGTCGGTCGGGGTGTAGCGGACCGCGTTGAGCAGCAGGTTCGCCACGACCCGGGCCAACTCCGGTTCGCTCGCGGCGACCGTCGGCCACCCCGACTCGCTGGCGATCAACGTGATCCTGCGAGCGTCGGCCAACGCGATGGTGCTGGCCAGCGCGTCCGAGACCACCTCTCCGAGCGGCACCGCCGACAACGACAACCGCAACGCTCCCGCGTTGATCCGGGACAGCTCGAACAGGTCGTCGACGAGTCGGGTCATCCGGTCGGTCTCCAGTCGGATGCGCCGGTGGTACTCGTCGACCGTGTCCGGATCACGCACCACCCGGTCCTCCAGCGCCTCCGCCATGGCCCTCAGCCCGGCGAGCGGGGTCCGCAGGTCGTGGGAGACCCAGGCGACCAGGTCGCGCCGGCCCTTCTCCAGTTGCCGTTCCCTCTCCCGGGCCTGGTCGCGCCAGACCGCGGCGCGGGCCAGTCGCCGGCCGAAGTGCCCGCCGACGGCGAGGCTGACCACCGCTGCCGCCGCGACGGTGATCAGAACCACCTCAAGGTCGTGCGCGGAGAGGAACATCGCTTTCGCGACCGCCATCACCCCGACGGCGACGGCGACCACAGTGGTGGTGAGCAGCACGTTGAGGTGCACGGTGATCGAGCTGCGTCGCAGCGCGCGGAGCAGCACCGCACCGGCGAGCCCGATGCCGAGTGCCGCGCCGAGGGCGATCGCGAAGATCAGGAGTACGTCACGCATCGGCCGGCTCGTAGCGGTAGCCGACGCCCCAGACGGTCACGATCCGCTGCGGATCGGCCGGGTTGGCCTCGATCTTCTCTCGCAGCCGGCGTACGTGCACGGTCACGGTCGAGTGGTCCCCGAAGTTCCAGCCCCAGACCTGCTCAAGAAGTTCGGCCCGGCCGAACACCCGGGACGGATGTCGCATGAGGTGGACGAGCAGGTCGAACTCGCGCAACGTCAGGGCCAGATCCGCACCGGCGAGGCGGGCGGTTCGGGAGGCCGTGTGCACCACCAGGTTGCCGTCGGTGAGCGCCTCCGGCTGCTCGGGTGGCGTTCCACCGCCGGCGCGCCGCAGCACCGAACGGACCCGCAGCACCAGTTCCCGGGGTGAGAAGGGCTTGGTCAGGTAATCGTCCGCGCCGAGTTGCAGCCCGAGGACCCGGTCGGACTCGTCACCGCGCGCGGTGAGCATGACGATCGGTACGCCGTCCGGCCGTACCCGCAGCGCCCGGCACACCTCCAGACCGTTGATCAGCGGCAGCATGAGGTCGAGCACGACCAGGTGTGGCGCCTGCCGCTCCACGGCTGCCAGTGCCGCCGCACCGTCAGCCGCGAGGCTCACCTGGAAACCGTCGTTCTCGAGGTAACGACGGATGACGTCGCTCACGGTCTGATCGTCGTCGACCACCAGCACGCGCTGTGTCACGGACCTTCCCCGTCCCGCCCCGTCAACGTCTCGCCCAGATGTCCATCGGCCCAGCGTAGCCACGCAGCAGACTCCGGCACGTTCGCCGACCGCCTCGCGAACGCCCACGCGACACCGCGGTGGCATTTCCCGGCCGGCCGGTGCTGCAGATCGGCATGGACACCCCGCAGATCCGGCCGGCCCTGCTAACCACCGCGCTGGAGCGGCTCACCGAACACGAGGCGGTGTTCGGACCGGCGCTGGACGGCGGCTGGTGGGCACTCGGGTTGCGCGATCCGAGGTACGCGAGCGGGCTGCGCGACGTACCCATGTCGACCGACGACACCGGGCGCCGCACCCTCGCCGCGCTGCGGGGCGCGGCGTACAACCGACGATCCTGCCCGTGCTGCGGGATGTCGACGACTGGTCGTCGGCGCTGGCGGTCGAGGCTGACCTACCCGGCACCCGGTTCGCGGACGCTGTCGCGTCGGTAGGTGGCCATCTGCTGAGTGGACGCCCCCGGTCGTAAGAGTTCCGAAAGGGTTCGCGAACAGTTCGACGGCGGCTACGGCCGTACGCTGCGGGGGTGGGAAAACGGATGTTCCGGTCGCCGGTGGTCCGAGCCGGTCTCGCCGGCGCTGTCGTCGTGGCGATGCTGGCCCTCTACTGGTTCCAGCCGTGGAAGCTCTTCACCGACACCTACGTCGACGAAGCGATTCCCCGCGTAGGGACGACCTCGGCCGCCCCGATCCCGGCGTCCACGACCCCAGGATCCGCGACGCCGGCCCCCGCGACCTCCGCAGCCACCCCAGCGGCGAACGAGATCCTGACCACCGGCGAGTTCGTCACCCATGAGCACCGGACGACCGGCAGTGCCGAGATCCACCGGCTCGCCGACGGGCGCCACCAGCTCGTCATCCGCGACCTGGACACGTCGAACGGCCCGGACCTGCGGGTGTGGCTGACCGACCAACCGGTCATCCGGGGCACGGCTGGCTGGCGGGTGTTCGACGACGGCGAATGGGTCGAGCTGGCGAAGCTCAAGGGCAACAAGGGCAACCAGGTGTACGAGCTACCGGCGTCGGTGGATCCAGGTGACTTCCGGAGCGTCTCCATCTGGTGCAAGCGGTTCGCGGTCTCCTTCGGCGCGGCCGATCTCACGAGCGCCTGACCGACCCGACCGGCCCGCAACCTGCCGGACACGGCATTGACATCTTTCACTGCGCGATCTAGCGTCGGAGCGAATCGATTCGACGCCGAGCCAGGTGCTCCGGCACCGTCGGTCGAACGGTCTCGTGATGTTTGGGCGCGCGAGGTGACCACTGTCGAATCGATTGCCGAGTGGTCCCGCGCGGGCGGCGAGACCAGCGGCGGAGACCTGCGTCGATGAGCCGGTCGGCCGTGGACCCCTTTCAACCAGTTCGTGCCGAATGGCGGGAGCCCCTTCATGACAAGACGTAGACCCATCCTTGGATTGCTCGCGACGGCGGCGGCCGTCGTCGTGACCGTGAGCGCCGGGGCACTGGCCGGTGGTCTGAGCACCACCGCGTCGGCCGCGGACATCGGAGCGGCCGCGGCGACCGCCGGGTGCGGCAAGGCGCCCACGTTGACCAGTGGCCAGCGGTCCATTCAGAGCAACGGCCAGAACCGCAGCTTCATCCTGAGGATCCCGGACAACTACGACAGGAACCACCCCTACCGGTTGATCTTCGGGTTCCACTGGAACGGCGGCACCGCGAACGACGTCGACGGCGGCGGGTCCGACGGGGCGGCCTGGTCCTACTACGGGCTGCGGCAGCAGGCGAACAACAGCACGATCTTCGTCGCACCCCAGGGCAACGGGAACGGCTGGGCCAACCCCGGCGGCCAGGACGTCACCTTCGTGGACAACATGATCAGCCTGATCGAGGCCGATCTGTGTGTCGAGACCACCCAGCGCTTCGCGCTCGGCTTCAGCTACGGCGGGGGCATGAGCTACTCGCTGGCCTGTTCCCGGCCCGGTGTCTTCCGCGCTGTCGCGGTCTACTCCGGTGGGCAGCTCAGCGGGTGCAGCGGCGGCACCCAGCCGGTCGCGTACATGGGAATCCACGGCCTCGGGGACTCGGTGCTCAACATCTCCGCCGGACGGTCCCTGCGTGACACGTTCGTCCGGAACAACGGGTGCACCGCCCAGAGCCCACCCGAACCGAGGGCGGGCAGCCTGACCCACATCACCACCACCTACTCCGGCTGCCGGTCCGGCTATCCGGTGGTCTGGGCAGCCTTCGACGGCGGGCACACCCCCGGCCCGGTGGACGGCGGCGGAGACAGCGGCGCCAGGACCTGGACCAAGGGCGAGGTGTGGAGGTTCTTCACCCAGTTCGGTGGCACCGATCCCACGACACCGCCGACCACTCCGCCACCGACCACCCCGCCGCCGAGCGACACGTCGGCCCTGCGCAGCACGTCCTCCGGACGGTGCCTCGACGTCAACGGCGCCTCGCAGACCAACGGCGCGGCGGCGATCATCTGGGACTGCCACGGTCAGAGCAACCAGAGCTGGACCTCGACCGCCGCCCAGGAGCTGCGCGTCTTTGGCGGCAAGTGCCTCGACGTCAATGGCGCCGGCACCGCGAACGGCAGCTCGGTGATCATTTGGGACTGCAACGGCCAGTCCAACCAGAAGTGGCGGTTCAACGCCGACGGCTCGATCACCGGAGTTGGTTCGGGCCGCTGCCTGAGCCTGGTCGGCAACGGCACGGCCAACGGCACGCGCGTGCAGATCTCAGACTGCACCGGCGCGGCCAACCAACGCTGGAGCCGGAGTTGAGCCCGACGAGGTTCCCGCAGAGGGGACCGGTCCAACGGATGTTCAACCACTCGCAAGGAGGCGCGACCGTGCCGCTTCGCAAACTCTCCGGCCCCTGGCTGGGGGCAGCCATGGCGGTCATGGTTCTGATCGCCGTCGGAACGTACGTTCTCACGACCGTCGCACCGGCGGCGGCCACCACTGCCGGCTGCGGCAAGGCGCCCGGGCTGAACAGCGGCACCCACACCATCCAGAGCGGTGGGAAGAGCCGTAGTTTCATCCTTCGACTGCCGGACAGCTACAACAACACCTACGCCCACCGGCTGGCCTTCGGGTTCCACTGGCTGGGCGGCACCGCCGGTCAGGTCGCGTCGGGAGGAAGCGACGGTGCGGCGTGGGCCTACTACGGCATGCAGTCGCAGGCGAACAACAGCACCATATTCGTCGCCCCGCAGGGCCTCAACAACGGCTGGGGCAACTCCAACGGTGAAGACGTCACCTTCACCGACGACATGATCCGCATGATCGACAACGCTCTCTGCGTCGACACCACACAACGCTTCTCGGTCGGGTTCAGCTACGGCGGCGCGATGAGCTACTCGTTGGCGTGTTCCCGACCGACGGTGTTCCGTGCGGTCGCGGCAATCGCGGCCCCGGGGGCGATCAGCGGATGCAGCGGCGGCACCGGACCGGTCGCGTACCTGGGGATCCACGGTATCAACGACAACATCCCCAGCGGACGGTCGCTGCGCGACAGGTTCGTCCGCAACAACGGATGCGCCGCACAGAGCCCGCCCGAGCCGAGGGCTGGCAGCCTGACCCACATCACCACCGCGTACTCCTGCCAGGCCGGATACCCGGTGCTCTGGGCCGCCTTCGACGGTGGCCACCAGCAGGGCCCGGTGGACGGGTGCGCCGGCTGTGAGAGCGGCGCGCGGAGCTGGGTCAAGCAGGAGGTCTGGAACTTCTTCGCCCAGTTCGGGTCCACCGTGCCGCCCACCACTCCCCCGCCGTCGACCCCGCCGCCCGGCCAGCAGAACGTGCTGATCGCCAGCAGCCCGGCCAACCGGTGCATCGACATTCCCAACTCGAGCACGACGAACGGTGCTCGTCCGCAACTGTGGGACTGTCACGGTGGCACCAACCAGCGTTGGACCTACACCGCCAACCGCACGCTGACCGTGTACGGCAACAAGTGCCTGGACGCCAGCGGAGCGGGCAGCAGCAACGGCACCGCGGTCATCATCTGGGACTGCAACGGCCAAGCCAACCAACAGTGGAACCTGAACTCCAATGGCACCATCACCGGCGCCCAGTCGGGGCTGTGCCTCGACGCCGTCGCATCCGGCACGGCCAACGGGACGCAACTTCACCTCTGGGCCTGCCACGGCGGCGCCAACCAGCAGTGGAGCAGGCGCAACTAGTACCGCGCGCCATGTCGGAGTACGCGCCGTCCGGGTCCGGTCCCGGACGGCGCGTACTCCGTCAGTCGGTGGCTGAAGGCCGCCGCCACCTCGGCGGCCACGTCCGTCCGGTCGATCTCCATGCGGTACGTCCCTTCGATCCGTTCGGTCAGGAACTTCCCGGGCCGGTCGAGAGCCGTGACGCCCCCGACCGGGCCGGCCGGCTCACCCGCTCAGGGCCGACGTCCGCTGCTCTTCCGCTGACCGATCGGTGACCGGCCCGGTCCGACCCGGTTCCACGTCCGGCTCGACCTCCTCCGGGCCGGGATCGCGGGGCGTGGGGCGGCCCAGCGCGAAGACCACACAGATCACCGCGACGAAGAGGTAGCCGAGCGCCACCTGGCCGTTGGCGTTCCACTCGATCCGTTCGCCGTGGATCAACCCGATGAACGACAACGGTGCACCGGAGCCGGCGAAGATCGCGGCCCGAACGACGGGATCCCCGCCCGTACCGAGAAGCGTTCCAGCACGTCACGCAGCTCGTACAGCTCCCGCACGTCGCGGTCCGACAGGGTGGCGACCCGAACACCGCGCCGGGGCACGTGCTCGACCAGCCCCTGCTGGGCCAGCAGCCGCAGCGCCTCCCGCAACGGAGCCCGGCTGATCCCCAGCCGCCGGGTCAACTGCTCCTCCACCAGGCGCTCGCCCGGGTCGCTCTTGCCGCTGAGGATTTCCCGGGTCAGCCGAGAGACGGCGAGGTCCACCAGGCTGACGCTCTCCAGCTCACCATCCACCGTCGATGCGGCCACGTCGTCCACGCCGATGAGTCTGCCACCTGCCGCCGGACGACCCTCGTGTGCGCGCCCCCGACGGGACCGGGTCGCCTACGCCTGACCTACGTGAGGTACGACGGTGGCTCAGTGGCCACGGAACGCCTCCTCCAACCACCACGAGCCGCGCGCGGCGCTGACCTTGGCGTCGATCACCAGCGGTCGGGTACGGGGACCAGCGAGCCAGTGGCGTACCGGTTCGAGGTCGTCGACGGTCCGGACGGTCAACCCGTCGCAGCCGTAGCCACCGGCGATCGCGGCCAGGTCGGTCTCGGGGAAGGTGACCGTCTCCAACGGGTGCCCGTCCGGGCCGAAGTGGTGCACCTCCGCCCCGTACGCCGCGTCGTCGTAGATCACCACGAGCAGGGGTAGCGCCAGCCGGACGGCGGTGACCAGTTCGGTGGCGGACATGACGAAGCCCCCGTCGCCGACTGCGGCCACGGTGAGCCGGTCCGGGCGGGCGACCGCCGCGCCGAGCGCACTGGCCAGCCCGAGCCCGACCGACTGGAACGCCTGGGTGAAACAGAATCCGGCCACGTCCGGCACGTCGAGCCACATCGACGGGTAGCCCATGAAGTTGCCGGAGTCGACCACCACCGTCCGGTCGGCCGGCAGCAGGTCGTCCAGGGCGGCCGAGATAGTCCTCGGGTCGATCGTCGTCGGCGCACCGCCGCCCTCATCCTGGTACGGAACGGTCCGCCACCGGCCATGGTCACGAATCCGTTGTGCCAGCTCCGGCGTACGCCACCCGCCGGTCCGCGCGCCCCCGGGCCCGCTGGAGCCGACGCCCAGCCGGGCGAGCAACGCCTCGGCGACCGCCGTCACCTCGCCGGCCACCGCCAGGTCGACCGGGCGGTTGACCCCGAACGCGGCCGGGTCGTGGTCCACCTGGACGACGACGGCGGAGGGTGGGATCAGTTCGCCGTGCCGGGTGGTCCACATGTTCAGCGTGCTGCCCCAGGCGACGACCAGGTCCGCCGTGCCGATCAGCTCGGCGGCGAGCGGGGTGGCGAAGCCGCCGGCGACGTCGAGGTTCCACGGGTTCCCGACGAACAGACCCTTCGCGGCGGCCGAGACCGCGAGCAGTGCACCGCACGCGTCGGCGAGCCGGGTCAGCGGTTCCCGGGCCGACCGCGCGCCCCGACCGGCGATGAAGACCGGTCGACGTGCGGCCTGGAGTGCGGCCAGCAACGGCTCGATCTGCGGAGCGGTGACCGGGGTCGGCGCGACCGCCGGGACGAGGCCGGACCACGGTTCGGTCACCGCTTGCTGCACCTCCAACGGGAGGCCCAGCACCACCGTCGCGCCCCGGGCTGCGGCCCGGTACGCCGCGCCCGTGTCCTCGGCCGCGTGCGTCGCGCGTACCCGGTGGAAGTCGGCCCCGACCGCGGCGGCGAGTGCCGGCAGGTCGATGAAGAAGTTCGACCGGGGCGCGGTCGCCTCCGGGGCCAGAACAACCATCGGGGTACGGCTCTTGGCGGCCTCGGTGAGGCCGGTCAGCGCGTTGGTGATGCCTGGACCCTGGTGCACCGAGAGCAGTCCCACCGTCGCGGCGGTGCGGGCGTACCCGTCGGCCATGCTCGCCGCGCCGCCCTCGTGGGCCGCCGCCACGAACCGGGCGCCGGCCGCGACGAGCGCGTTCGTGACATGGAAGTTGCCACTGCCGACCACCCCGAAGACGTGCCGTGCGCCGTGTCCGTACAGGACCCGCCCGACCACCTCGGCTACCCGCATCGGTGGCCCGGCCTACCGTTCGACAAGCGCGAGGACCCGGCACGGGCTGCCCGACCCGGAGACGATGGGCAGCGGCCCGGCGATCACCACCGCGCCGGTCGCCGGCAACTGCGCCAGGTTACGGAGCTGGGTCAGGCCGTACTTGTCCTGGCCGAGCAGGAACGAGTGGCACGGGAACGGCGGGTCGAACGAGTGCGCGGCCCCCGCGTCGGTCCCTACCGTCTCCACCCCGACGCCTTGGATCGGCGACTCCTCGGCCAGCCAGCGGGCGCACTCCACGGAGATGCCCGGGGTGCGCCCGGCGTTGGCGTACCGCTCCGGGTCGTCGCCGTACGCGTCCCAACCGGTGCGGTAGAGCAGCCAGCCACCGGCGGGCAGGGCGCCGTGTTCCGCCTCCCACGCCTTGACGTGCTCGATCTCCAGCAGGAAGTCAGGGTCGTCGGCGGCGTCGGCGGCGTGGTCGATCACCACTGCCGGGGCGATCAACTGGCTCACCGGGACCTGCGACACGTCGGCGCCCTGTTGACCGGTGACCCAGTGCACCGGGGCGTCGAAGTGGGTGCCGGTGTGCTCGCCGGTGGAGAAGTTGTTCCAGTACCAGGCCGGACCACGGTCGTCGTACCGGCTGATCTCGCTGAGCCGGAACGGCCAGGTCTGGCCGAACTGCTCGGGCAGACCCAGGATCGGGGTCTGGTCCGACAGCGGAGCGGTGAGGTCGACAACCTGGATCCGGCCGCTGGAAAGAGCGGCGACAAACTCCTGCAGCACCGTCATGCGGCGACGGTACACCCGCCCTTCCTCCACGTTGGATCGTCGGAACGGTGCCACTTGGCGCCTTGCCCTCCGCGGCGACATGGCGCCGCAGCTCTGCCGCCAATCGTCGCCCGGCGGTGGGCCATCGCGTGGCTACGCCGGCCGGTCACCGGTGTGCCGCGCCAGCGCCGACGAGACAGTTACGAGCAGTTCCTCGGGCCGCGCGGGTGACGGCTATCCGAGACTGCCGCGGGCGCGTGCCGCGATGCGGATGGTGGTGCCTGCCGGTCCGCTGTCGACGAGGAGGTAGTCGGCCATCTGCCCGACCACCCACAGGCCCATTCCTCCCGCGTCGGACAGGGGCGGTCGCTCGGTGGGCGGAACGTAGCGAGCGGTGTTGAACCCCCGCCCCTGGTCGCTGACTTCACAGGTCAGCCGGCGGTCCATGAGCAGGCGTAAGTCACCTCTGCCGCCCCCGTGCCGAACCACGTTGATCATCAGTTCGTTGACCGCGATGACCCAGTTCTCGATTTCGTCGTGGTCGAGGCCGCACCGGCGACTGGCGGCCTCAACCTCGTGTCGGACGCGGTTGAGGTCGGCGAGGGTGAATGACACCGTGAGCAGGGGTTTCCTGGCGGTGGGGGCATCGTGGTCGAGCGGCGGGTTCACCATTGATTCCCCTCCCTGTCGGACGTGAAGCCGGTGGCATTGGGCGTGGACAGCTTCCCGGAACGGTTCACCAGGCGACCATTGCATCAATGTGACATGGGAAGGTACCCCACGTCGGAGGCACGACACTGTTGATCTCGGTCCTGACGTCCCGTCGGCGTCGTGCCGGCGTCTAGGCTGCGTGGGTGGCCGATGCCGAGGTGGTGACGAACGAGGAGCGGCTGCGACGTATCGAGGCGATCACCGATGCTGCCCTGTCGGGGCTGAACGTCGCCGAGTTGCTCGACGAGCTACTTGAGCGGGTCCGGGACCTGCTCAAGGTCGACACCGCCACCATCCTCCTGCTGGACGACCACACCGGCGAGCTCGTCGCGACCGCGGCCAAGGGCTTGGAGGAGGAAGTACGCCGCGGGTTCCGCATCCGGGTCGGACGCGGCTTCGCCGGAAGAGTGGCGGCGACACGCGCGCCGGTCACGATCCATGACGTCACACCCGACGATGTTGTCAATCCCATCCTGCTCGCCACGGGCGTACGTGCCCTGCTGGGTGTGCCCATGCTCGCCAACGGCAACCTCGTCGGCGTGCTGCACGTCGGCTCCCTGGCCATGCGGCGGTTCGGCCCCGACGACGTGCAGCTGTTGCAGCTCGTTGCCGATCGTGCCAGCCTCGCAGGTCAGGCTCGAGCGCAGGTCCTCGACCGGCAGGCGGCGCTGGCCCTGCAACACAGCCTGCTGCCCGGCCGGCTACCCGACATCCCCGGCCTGGACCTGGCCGCCCGGTACGTGCCCGGCCACGACCTGGGCATCGGCGGCGACTGGTACGACGTGTTCACGTTGCCCTCGGGTTGGCTGGGTGCCGTCATCGGTGATGTCTCTGGCCACGGGCTGCGATCCGCCGTCGTCATGGGACGCATCCGCAGCGCGCTACGCGCCTACGCGCTCGATTCCGACGATCCCGCCGTGGCGCTGACCTCCCTCGACCGCAAGATCCACCACTTCGAAGCGGGCACCCTCACCACCGCCGTCTACGCCCTGATCACACCCGACCGCACGAGGGTGCACTTCTCCTCCGCAGGCCATCTGCCACCACTGCTGGCTGTGCCCGGCCAGCCCACCCAGCCCGTCAACCTGCCGGTGGACCGGCCACTGGGTGTAGGCCGACCATCAACCAGTCGCCGCACCACCGTCCTGGACCTGCCGCCGGGCGCGGCGCTCGTCTTCTACACCGACGGACTGATCGAACGCCGCAGCGAAGTCATCGACACCGGCATCGAGCGCCTCGCCGACGCCGTGCGGTCCGGGCCAGCCGAGGCGTTGTGCGACCACATCATGGTCACCACCGCGGACGAGCACCCCAACGACGACATCGCCCTGCTGGTCATCCGCCGCCAACCACCACCGGATCAAGCCGCTGGGGCAGCTGATTCGGATGTACTGCGATAACCGACGGCAATCGCGCCGTTGTCGGATCGGTCAACGCCTGCAACTGCACCGCGGCCGGAGCCAACGGGTTCGCGGAAGCGCGCATCGGATCGGCTGGCTGTGCTGGGCGCGAACGACGCCGCACAGCGTCGACCAGAAACCGCGGCTCCGGCACGCGGGCTGCGGTGGGTGTCGCTCCGGTACCGGCAGACTGAGTCGCCGCACACTCTCCCTGGCGGCACCGAACATCTAATGCCCCGCTTCAACCCACCTGCGCGCCACCAGTGAAGGATCAGCAGGGGGTCAGTTGCCAAGTCACCTTCGTCACCTTGACCGGTATATACAGGTCGCCCCCGGTCCCGCCGGCAGGAGCGCAGTTCTTGAAGGGAATCGACGAGCCGAAAGTGAACCCGGATATTACGGCGTCGCGGCCTGTGCCGTTGTAGAAGCTGAACCCCTGGATGCTGCCGGTCCACTCGCTGTTGGTCGTCAGAGACGGCGTCTCCACGGGACCCTGCGGCGGGTGATTCCAGTTGGGCCAGATGCAGAGCATGCCCTGCGGGCAGTTCCCGGCCCCCCAGCCTTGTATCGACACTCCGGGTGCTGCCGCCGAGGCGGCGGGGGCGGTGGCCAGCACGCCTGCGACGGACGCGGCGATGGCGATGGATTTCAACAGCACGCTTCACCTGCTTTCATAGATATCGGTAGATGCAAATTTAAACTACCGGAGGAAAATTGACAGGTCAAGCACCTGAAACGACGTAGTCCGGGCGGGTCACTCGGGAGCTGGCGGCCACCTGAGCCTGATGACGATTGAGGTCGTTTCAGGGTGGTATCTGTCGGATTGCACCACGGCCTGCCAGCATCCGATCACCGCCCACGGTGGAGTCGACCGTGCTCTCACCCGACGGCGCCACTCGCCTTAGGCAGGGCGGTCCGGGAGGCGCGGATTCTCGGCCGCTGGCTGTGCCGTCAGACCAGTCGGCGGCGGACCCACCAGAGGGAGAACAGGGACAGCGCGACGGTCAACGCGAACAGCACGCCGAACTCCCGCCATTGCAGGTCCCAGAACTTCGAGCCGGGCACGTAGCTCACCTTCAGGCTGAGGTTCTGCTTCCCCAGCCAACTCTGGCACGCCTCGCGCCCACCGGACGCCCTCGGCCCGCACTGGGTCATATCGGCCGGACCATTGAACTCCGCTCCGGTCGAGGTGATCGTGGTGCTCGACACGATCCAGTCACCCCTGCGGTCGGGCTCGAAATGGACCGTCATCCGCCCTGTGTCAGGGCTCATCGAGATCCCGTAATCACCGTCGAACTGCAGAGGGCTGACCGTGGTGACCGGCTGAGCCAGCCAGGGTCGCACCACGAACGGCGCGGCGATCTGCAGGCTGATCACCACCAGCAGGGTCACCGCCATCGCGGCGAGAGTCCGCCGCAGCAGCAGCCCCGTGGCGACACCCACCACGAAGGCCAGCGTCGCGTAGCCAATCGGCACAATCCCCCGGGCCGCGAACACCAGCGGGTTCATCCGGTCCGCCGAGGCCCCGTCGATCGGCTGCGCCCACTCGGTCAGCACCAGGCTGAGCAGGCCGGCACCGAGCGCGGCGGCACCGCAGCCGGCCGCCAGTTTGACCAGCAGCCAGCGGCCGCGGCTGACGGACTGGCTGAAGACCATGCGGTACGTGCCGGACTCCAACTCCCGGGCCACCAGCGGTGCGCCCCAGAAGATGCCCACCAGGGCGGGCAGCAGGTACAGGGCCCCGATGGCGGCGATGTGGAACTCACTCGCCCATCCCCGTTGCAACGCCTGCAGGAACGCCTCGCCGGCGGCACGACAGGCATCGCCCTGGCAGCCGGTGTATCCGGTCTGCGTGGCCAGCTCCGTCACCTCCGACCAGGTCAGCGCCAGACCGCCCAGGAGCGCCAGCAACAGGGCGCCGGTGGCCAGGGCCGGAGTCCGGAACTGCCGCCAGGTCATCCAGATCATCGCTGTCCCTCCAGAACCCGGTCCGGCCCGTCGCCGGTGGCACCGCTCATGTACGCCAGCACGATGTCCTCCAGGTCCAGCCGGTCGACCTGCCAGGACGGGTCGACGATCGGCGCAGTGCTGCGCACCACCAGGGTCGACTGCACCTCGGTGTGACTCTGCTCGACCAGGGCTCGCCCGGCGCCCAGGTCGGCGGTGTCGCGCCGCCGCCCGACCAGACGGTGGTGGGTGGCGAGCAGGTCGTCCACCTCGCCGGCCACCCGCACCCGAGAGGCGACCAGCACGATCAGGTGGTCGCAGACCCGTTCCAGGTCGGCGACCAGATGCGAGGACATCACGATGCTCATGCCCTGCTCTGCGGTCAGCTCCATCAACCCCTGCAGAAAGTTGCGCCGGGCGAGCGGGTCGAGTGCCGCCACCGGCTCGTCGAGCAGCAGCAGATTGGGACGCTTCGCCGCCGCGACGGTCAGGGCCAGTTGGGCGCGCTGGCCACCGGAGAGCTTGCCCGCCTTCTGTGCCGGATCGAGGCCGACCTGGGCGATGCGCCGCTCGGCGAGCGCAGCGTCCCAGGACGGGTTGAGGTGCGCGCCCATCCGCAGGTGGTCGGCAACGGTCAGACCGGCGTAGACCGGGGTGTCCTGCGCGACGAACCCGACCCGCGGCGACCCGCTGACCGGCCGCGCGCCGAGCACCTCGATCCGCCCCGCGGTCGGATCGAGCAGCCCACAGGCCAGTTGCAGCAGCGTGGACTTACCGGCGCCGTTCGGCCCGACCAGGCCCACGACGTGACCGGCCGGAATGTCCAGAGTGCAGTCCTTCAGTGCGGAACGCCGCCCGTACCGCTTGGTCAGAGCGTCCGCGATCAAGGCGCTAGTCATCCTCGGGCCTCCGAAAATGCCCGAAAGCTACTGAGGAAGAGCGCCTCGATGCTCTCGTCGTCCAGGCCCGCCTCCCGTGCCTCGGTCAGCCAGCGGGCCAGGCCCTGCCGCAGCGGTTCGTGCTTGCTCAGCGAGTCGCCGCCGAGCGTGCGAGTGACGAACGTGCCCAGTCCTGGCCGGGCGGTGACCAGGCCCTCGTACTCCAACTCGCGATACGCCTTGGACACCGTGTTCGGGTTGATCGCGACCCGGGCCACCACCTCCTTCACGGTGGGCAGCTTGTCGCCTTCGTTCAGGACTCCGAGCCGGAGCGCGTGCCGTACCTGTCGGATGAGCTGCATGTACGGTGCGACCCCGGACCGTGCGTCCAGGTGAAACTCGATCACCTCGCCACCCCATTCCACTAGTTGCCTAGCACAATAGGGCCATCGAAGGTCTGTCCGCTACCGAACGACGTCACCTCGCACCATGAGATCTCGGGCGACCACCTCGTCGAGCCACGCCAAGACCCCGGAACGGAGGCAGAGAACGACTGCCGCCATCGACTACCGCCACTCGACGCGGTGGAGCGAGGGCGTTTTCGGCAGATTCGCGACCGGAGCCACCACGGAGACGAGCGCCCCGGCCCCCCGGGGTCAGCCCTCCTCGCCCGCCTCGGGTCGAGTCGCGGAGTCCCCGTCAGTGACCCTTGTACGGGAGTGCCCGGCCGACCTCAGGGCATCGGGATCGGGCAGTTGGTGCGTCTGTCGTTTCAGTGACGCCCAGGAATGCCGCTGCCACCAGGGCCTACGCAACGTGTGCCGATACGCCTTCCGCGCCAGCCATTCGAAGTAGATCCACTGATCTGGGCTGTTTTGACGCGTGCGCAGGTCGGCGATCATCGGCGACAGGATGACGAAGAGTCGGACGCACCAGTTCGACCAGAAGTCGAGGAACGCCCTGCGGTCAGCGTAGGAATTGCGGAGCAGGAAGCCGATTTGCGAGATCTGTATGCCTACAGCAGTCGCCGCAGCACGCTCCTCCTCAGACCACTGTGCGTATTCCTTGTTCTCCAGTCCGTAGACCACGTCTCGCAGCGCCACGTTCTCGGCCGACCAGTGATTCGTCATCGCACCGGACAGAATGCCCCCGCGTGAGACGGACCGGCCGACCAACAACTGAACACACGAGATCAACGCAGCAACGATCGCCACCACGGCCGAAATCTGTGCGGTCAAGGCGCCCTCCCGCTGACCATCAGGAACGCGAACCTATGTTCCTGGGCGCAACTGCCCTGGATCATCCATCTTCGACGATGTCGTCAAGTGCCCGACCCGCAACAGCCCTCCATGCCTGCCGGTCTACGCCGGTCATCCCGCTTGGGTCGGAACGTCCGGCCATGCCCGCTGAGGCGGGTCGACCGACCCAGGTGGCTGGCTCCAACGGATAGACAGTGACGAACTTGCCGCTGGCGGTCCGGGCCCCTCGAACTCGACCGGCTGTTGTGCCGGCGTTGAATCGAGTCTCATCGACGGGACATGGTGGGCTCCAGTGCGCCTAATCACGACGTTCGATGTGGGGTGCACAGGTACTCATGACACTAGTCAGGGCCGCGCACCGTAAACGTCGGCGCCCATCGGCTTGTCGACTTCCAGGTCCGTTACCGCGGCGACCCGGGCGATCATCATGTACTGCCCGATCACCATCAGGAGTTCGACCACCTCGCGCGGGGAGAGCAGCCCGCTCAGTGCGGCGGTGGTCTCGTCGGGCGGGCGGACGTCGCGGACGACTTCGGTCGTGAACCGCAGGACGATCCGCTGGTCTGACGTGAAACAGTCGTCCCCGATCTCGTCGCGCCCGAGCGCGTGGATCATCTCGTCCGTGGCGCCGACGGAGCGGGCGATGGGCTCGTGCTGAGCCCACTCATATGTCACGTCGCTCAACTGGGCAACTCGCAGGATCGCGATTTCGCGGAGCAGTGGGTCGAGGGCCAGGTCCTTGAGCAGCGTGCCGCCCCAGCGCATCCAGTCCGGAAACGCCGTCTCGGCGTGGGCCATGACGCGGAAGAAGCTCAGGGGAAGCGCGGCCTGCAGCGCCTCGCGGACCGGCGCCGGGGCATCGGCCGGGTTCACGTACGGCAAGCGGCTCATGTTTCCCCTTGGAAGCGGCAAATCAGGTGCCACGGACCATATCCCGATCCCCGCTGCGCCCGCCGCCGATCCGTTCGGATACCGCTGGTAGGACCCCGATGACGGTGGTCATCGCGCGAGCGATGTCAGCATTTCCCGCAGCCAGGCAATCTCCGTGCGGCTGGTGGCGGTGGCGATGCGGAACAGCCCCCGGCGAAAGGGGTCGTCGGGGAAGTCGTCGGCGCGCAGTGGCCGGTCGCCGTCCCAGAAGAAGCTCGCTGGCTGGGTGAGGAAACTCAGCCTCCGGCGCAGCACGGCACCCTGGGCCGCCGCGTCGTCGAGGTGGCGCAGGAAGGCCAGCAGCGTGAACCAGCGGTTTTCGTCGGTGATGAACAGCTCGTCGGGTGCGCGGAGCTGACGCAGCAACTCCGCCTGCCCGGCCGGGCTCAGGGTCAGCACATGCCGTGGTGCCGCCATCTGGCCAGCCTGTACGTCGCGGCGCAGCAAGCCCGCACGTTCCATCCGCTTGATCGTCGGATACAGCGTCCCGTCCGCGATCGGCCGGACGTGGCCGGTGAGTGCGGCCACGCGCCTGCGCAGCTCGTAGCCGTGCAGCGGGGCGTCGGCCAGGAAGCCCATTATCGCGAACTCCAACACCGTGTTAGCTTACCTCGGCCGAGAGATACCTCGAACACGAGGTACTAGTCAGGAGGTATGTGATGCGCGGCGCCCAGGTTCGACCAGATGGCACGACGATCCGCTGGGTGGAACTCCCCGGCACCGAACCCACTCGGATCTACCTGCACGGGCTCGGTGCCTCCTCGCCGGCGTACTACGCGGCGGTGGCTACCAACCCCACCCTCAGCGGACAGCGCAGCCTGCTGATGGACCTGCTCGGACACGGCATCAGCGACCGGCCGACCGACGCCTCGTACACACTGGAGGAGCACGCCGACCTCCTCGCCATCGCCCTGTCGGCAGCCGGGGTCAGCGCCGCGCAGGTGATCGCACACAGCATGGGCGGCGCCGTCGCCATCGTCCTGGCGTCCCGCCATCCGCACCTTGTCTCCGCACTGGTCCTTGTCGACGCCACCCTCGACCCGCAGCCGCCGGGCGAAGGCCTCGGCGCCCGCTACACAGAGGAGCAGTTCGTCCATGGCGGCGGCCGGTCCGAGACGCTCACCCGGGTCGGCACAGCCTGGGCTGCGACGATGCGGCTTACCGGCCCGGAGGCGCTTTACCGCACTGCGGCACACCTCGGCCGCGGCACCACCCCCACCATGCGTGAGCTACTGGTCGAACTGCCCGTGCCGCGCACATACCTCCATCCGGCCGACAACGAGCCGAGAGGTGCGCGCGCTCTGACCGACGCCGGCGTGCGGGTGGTCGCCGTACCAGAGGCTGGCCACAACATCATGCTGGACAACCCCGACGGCTTTGTCGCGGCCACAGAGGCGGCATTGCGCAGGCGGTGATCCTCAACCACTGGAGCGGGTGACCGGGCCGAATTCACGCTGATGCTCGTCGATGTTGCCAAAGCCGATCCAGACGTGTTGGAATGGCTCATATCGCCGCAGCGCGGGGGCAACCGCGCTGGGAACGGCCAGCACGGGAGCATCGCAGCGCCGGCAGCACGCCGCCTTGGCGGACGCTCGCCTGGCGGATCGCCGGGCCACCTCTACGACGACGGGCGCTTTGCCGGGCAATCGTCCTCGCCCGCCGTAGGTAACCCCCGGCACGTGTCCCCCCCAACGGCTGACGCGCTCGACGCCTGACCCGCCGGGGGCGTCCGATTCGGCCTGCCAGTACCAGAACCGGCGACGAGGTGAGAAGCAATCATGATTTCCCGAGAGAACTTCGCGGGTTGGTACCGGAACCGCTTCGTGTGGGTAGCGGTGATCCTGCTGGTGGTGTCGGCCGGCGCGGTCGTACTGGTCAACCGGACCGACCCGCAGGCGAAGCCGGCGGATCTGCAATCGCAGATCATTGCCCGGATGCGGACCACGCTCGAACAGGCGGACCCGGGGCAGCACAACCACGCCGGCCACGGGGCCCAGCAGGCGGCCACCACGGAGAAGCCGGCAGTTATCTGTGGGGTCCGCGTCTACGGTTACGAGCCGACCGAGGCCACCGCGCTCGCCGACGTGCAGACGGTCTACGGCTTCCACCTCTGCGGAGTAGCCGAGAAGCAGCGCCCCTGGGACGTGGCGGTCAAACTGGCCGGTCCGGTGATCATGGACGTGTCCACCGCACCTCCGGGCATCCAGGTGGTCGAGGCGACCGCCGAGGTCATGTTCATCGACCGACTGCGGCAGATGTTCCCGCCCAAGTACGCCGAGCCGGCGACCAGGGAAGCGCTGACCGAGTCGGAGATGGCCGACCTTCGGCGTCGGTACGACGCGGCAGCCGGCCTGTGACCGCGCTGGTCGGCCGGTGGCGTGGTCGTTACCCGCACCCGGCTCCGAACCGGGCGGCTGCGGACACCCCGGTCAGCTCGATCCACATCCGACCATAGATAGATAATCGTTGATATCTGAGTGGATAGATGCAACAGTTGGTTTGGGAGCGTTCCCATTCTGATTTGCAGTCCCGAAGAGCGGAGGATGAACAGTGCGTTCACTCAAGTCCGATCGATCCGGCGGACGATCCCGGTCACCAGTCCGTCGGTCCCTGCGAGCGTTCGTCATGGTGTTCGCCATCGTGGCCGGCATGCTGCCCTTCACCGGGGCAGCCCAGGCCCACGGCACGATCATCAACCCGATGAGTCGCGCCTATCAGTGCTGGAAGACCTGGGGCAACCAGCACATGAACCCCGCCATGCAGCAGCAGGATCCCATGTGTTGGCGGGCGTTCCAGGCAAACCCCGACACCATGTGGAACTGGATGAGCCAGTTGCGGGACGGCCTCGGCGGCCAGTACCAGGCTCGCACCCCGGACGGGCAGCTGTGCAGCAACGCCCTGTCCAGGAACGACAGCGTGAACCAGCCCGGGGCGTGGAAGTCGACCACCGTCAGCCGCAACCTCACGGTCCAGCTGTACGACCAGGCCAGCCACGGCGCTGACTACTTCCAGGTCTACGTCACCAAGCAGGGGTTCAACCCATCCACCCAGAAGCTCGGGTGGGGCAACCTCGACCTGATCACGACGACCGGGCGCTACGCGCCGGCGCAGAACATCTCGTTCAACGTCTCGCTCCCGTCACGCAGCGGGAACCACATCCTGTTCGTGCTCTGGAGGGCGTCGCACCTGGACCAGACCTACATGTGGTGCAGCGACATCAACGTCACCTGATCGACAGTTCCAACAACTGCGACGCTGATCCGGCCCAGGGCGTTGGCGCCCTGAGCCGGATCAGTCCTTCCGTTGGAGGTCACACGTCGGCCTCGAGAGCGAAGGTGTTGCCGTCCGGGTCCTGGAACCATGCGATACGTCCACCTCCGGCCCGCGCAGTGATCCCCTTGTCGTCGTGCTCGAACTGCTCGTAGCGAACGAACTCGACGCCGGACGAGGTGAGCTCGTCGACGACCTGGTCGAGGTCCTCGACGTACCACGTCGCCAACGTCGCCGAGGTCTTCCCGGCGGTGACCGACTGGTACACGTTCAGCGCCGGACCGCCACCGGAGCCATAGACGCGGCTGCCGTCGGCGATGGTGGCGCTGGGGCCGGACCGCAGCGCCCGCAGACCGAGCACCCCTTCGTAGAAGGCGACGGCCTTCTGAATGTCGGACACGGCGACCGAGGCTCTGAGATGGTACGTACTCAAGGGCATGAACCACTCTGGCAGGTGCTCGACGAATGAGGGCGCCGAATCGGAGACCCTCAAGTCCGCGCGCTGCGGGAGCCTCGACCGCCCACCACCCGTAGCCTCGCTGGCGCTGGGCCCTACCCCTGCGGAGGACCGTCGCCCGCAGTGGCGGTACGCAGTTCCTTGAGCACGTACGTGGCGGCCTTCTCGACGACGCGGACGCCCGCTTTCTGGCTCACGTGATGGTCGGATAGCACGGCGATCAGCCAGTCATGACGGGCCTCGACGATCCGTCCGATGCTGTTGACCAACCAGCGGCCGCCGTCGACATCAGCGGTGTCCCAGCCGTTCTTGACGTACTCGGAACGACTGCCCGGCTCCCCCGCGGCGGTGACACCCCATCGCTGCTCGGGGATCACCTTCTTCATCAGGCCCATGATGAAGGTACGGTCCTGCGGGGTCAGCGGTCCCGTCGGTGACGTCAGCGCGGTCAGCAGACGAAGCTGGTCGGCGACCGTGGTCGTGGTGAGTCCCCAGTGCGAGTTGGGCTTCGTCTCACGCAGACCGAGCGCGCGGTTCGCGGCGGTGAGGCCGCGCGAGCCCCCGATCCGCTGCCACAGGGCCACCGCCGCATCGTTGTCACTGGACACGATCATGGCCTCGGCCAACCGTCGGGTGTCAGAGCCCAGGGCCTTGCCCGGTGGGTTCTGACGCAGCAGAAGAGCCGCGAGGATGTTGACCTTGACGATGCTGGCGGTCTCGAACCGTTTGGCGCCGACCGTCACCGAAGCCGTTCCTTGTCGATCCAGTGCCGCGACCGCCAGGTGGCCGTCGTACCGCTCCACGTAGGCCTCGATACGCGTTCTCGCCTGGCCGATCCAGTCGATGGCCGGCGTCGTGGGGATCGGGCTGGCAGGAGAGGAATCGTGCGATGATCCGGCTCCGTCGCCGTCGCGGTCGCGCGTGGCACCGAAAGCGGCCGTCGCAACGCCGGCCAGCGACATGGTGGCCGCGGAGAGGACCCAGCGTCGCGGCAGCTGCCGCCCTTTCCGCTCAGCCAAGGCGGGCCACCGCCCTCGCCGCGACCGAGTCCACCACGGCCTGGCTGCCCGGATCGGGCAGGCGGACCGTCGAGACCGTCTCGCCTCGTTTCACCATCACGAAGTACGTGACGGTGTTCGGGGTGTCCGCATGCGCGATACGACCTCGAATGAGCATCCCGGTGCCCTCCAGATAATGCGGATCGACCACGTCGAACGAGACCTGCGATCCGAGGACCGGGTAGCTCGCACACCGCAGGAGGACCCGACGGACGTCATCGACGTTCCGCTCGGCCCATCCACTTTCGTACGTCTCCACGACGTGGTGCGCCCGCGACGAGCCGTCAGACAGCCGGTAGTAGCGCTCCACGGCAGCGCGCCGATGCGACTTGGCCGGGTAGTCGCTGCTCTTGTAGTTGGGGCAGCTGTCCTGCTCCCACGGCCAGGACGCTAGACCAGTTCGCGCGTCGTCCTCATGCCAGTCCGCTCCCAGATCGCCCGCCCCCAGCAGCGGGCTCGGATCGCCCCGTTCCGCGTTCGCGGTGTGTCGTTCGTCGGGGCTGACACCGGACTCCCCCCGATGGCACCCTGCGGCCATCACCAACAACGCCGACAGGACCGCCGGCACGACCGCGACCGAACCTCGGCCTCTGCCGAGAATCCGGCCTCGGCTCGTCCTGCTGCTCGACACGGACACCGATAACCTCCCCAAACGCAGATACCTGCCACCACACGTGGCCCTTCAGCCGACGACGCGTGGCGGCACCTTCGTCGCCGCCGCAGCACCGACGCGGCGGCTGCCGGCCTGCGGCCCCACACCACCGGGACCCGCCGCACCCCGGCCGCAGACCGGACCCGTCAATGGCGTTCCTCGGCGAACAGCTCGGAACGGGTCTCGCCGAGCAACTCGCGCAGGCGGTTGAGGGAGCGCATGCTCTGGCTCTTGACGACGGCGATGGAGACGCCCACAACCTCGGCGGTCGCCTCCACGCTCAGGTCGTCCCAGTAACGCAGGACGATGATCGCCCGGTCCCGCAACGGCAAGGTGGCGACCGCGTCCAGCAACGTCATGCGCAGCTCGGCCGGATGTTCCTCGCCCCGCTCCGGCGGCGCCGACATCGCCAACTCGCGGCTGGAACGACGTCGCTGCTGGTCGATCATGCAGCGCAGCAGTATCTTGCGGGCGTACGCGTGGGGATCGTCGGCCCGGCGGACCCGCCTCCAGTTGGCGTACACCTTGGCCAGCGTCGTCTGGGTGAGGTCCTGGGCGAGATGCCAGTCGCGGCACATCAGGAACGCGGCGTCGCGCAGCCGGCCAGCGGCCGCCTGCGCGAACTCCACGAAGTCTTCGTCAGCCATTCGACCGGGTCAGCTTGGGGAACCTCTTGGCACCGTTGATGACGTACTCGGCCGGCAGTTGCGTCCCCCAGATCGGGTTGCCGGCGATCTCGGTCGCCTCCTTCACGGAGAGGGCGGCCGGTGCCGGAACGGTTCCCTTGGGCTCCCAGACCAGACAGGTGGAGATCATCAAATTGACCTGGAAGCCGCCGCGGTGGTGCACGGTGACCATCTGGTTCTGCACGCAGTTGCCGGGCATTTCGGTCAGCTCCACCGTCCCCGGGACCGGGTTGCCACCGAGGTTGTCCCGGTAGATGGAGAGCCGCACCATGCCCGGCCCATCGCCTCGGTCCAGGTAGAGCTGGACGTACGGCATACCGGGGCCCGCCCCGCTGCTCTGCAGACTCGCATAACCGCTGGTCTCCCCCTTGGGCAGCAGCCGGGTCAGCAGTTCCAGGGCGCCCTGTGGTGTGGTGGTCAGCAATTCACCGTCCGGACCCGCCCCCATCCTCAGGGTGTCGATCACCGTGGTCGAGGGAACCGGCGGACGGGGGTCCCCGCGCGGCTCCTCGCCGGTGCCCGACTCCAACCCGCCCGGGGCGCCATCGGAGGACCCAGCCGGGGACGGCGTGGCGGTGTCGACCGACCCACCCGGCGAACCGACGTTCAGCCCGCCAGGCTGACCTGTGTCATCCGCACCGACGCCGAGCGGCCCGGCGGCCAGACCGATCACGAGCAGCATCGCCAACGCCGATCCGCCGGCACCGAACTGCGCCAGGCGACGCTGGCGACGAAGTCGGCGGCCCTGCACCACAGACTGCTGGACCAGGTCACCCAGCGGCGGGGCGGGATGTTGGGCCAGGTCGTCCCTGAAACGCCCACGCACGTCGCCCATGTCCCTTGTTCCTCCTCGGCCGACCGCCCGAGTGGCGATCCGTCACTGACCTGACGGGTTGACCGGCCGATTTGGTTACCGAGTTTCGGCGCGAATTTTCAGCCACCCGCGTCGTCGGAACCCGGTGTTTTCACTAGGTGTGCGGCCACCTCCGTAGCGTCACGCTCCCCTTGCCAGATGCGTTGCTGCGGGCGGTTCGAGCAGCTGAAGCTGCTGGCGGTCCCGGCTCCTGCCTGCCCCAGGGGCGACACAGTGGGTTGAGGCACAACCCGCAGAGCATCCTAGGAGGTTAGGTCGTCGACATGGGAGCAGCGAACGACGTGCTCCGGATCCGCCTGACCAACGTCATCCAGTCGGGGCAAGGGTTCGCGGTGCTGATGCGGCAGCTCACCCCCGAGGCCGACGAGCGGCCGTAGACCCAACGGTTCGTCGACTCGTGCTCTGCGCCGCGTACGCAGAAGGTTCCGCGATTCGCCACAGCGCGTGGAGCCCGCCGATGCGTACGTCCAGCTTGTCGCTTCCGGTCTGGTCCACCGCGTAACGCGGGTCGACCAGCCACCTCGCGAGGACTCCCGCCCTTGCGCCCGGATCCGTAACAGGTCCGAAACTACCGGTTGAAAACTCTGGAATTTTCTGCCAGCCTGAGAGCCATCGACAAGTGTGAACGTTAACAAGATCCGTTAGCACTGGAGGCGCTCCACGCGACCGTCGGGCCCACCCACCTGCCAGGTGACCACGTCCACCACCGAAAACGCCCAACGCCCACAACCACCCCCCGACGGGCGACCGGGCCTACCTGTCACCGCACTTCACCCGCTGGCCAGGTAGCCCGAACGACTCGCATCCGGGCTGGTGCCCTGACGTGAGCCCCGGCCCGCTCGGGCGGACTCGACATCGTGCCCGCCGCCATCCGAGCGGGGCCTCCCAACGGAACAGCAACAGGAATCTCTTACCCCCACCACAGGAGGATCAGCATGGTTCCCCGGACCCGTCCCATCAGGCGCACCCGACTGCGAACGCTCACTCTTTCCGGAACAGCCGCGATAATTCTGGCCCTGGTCGTGTCGCTGCTGCCCAACCTGGCCCAGGCCGCCGAGACGACCCTCGGTGCCGCCGCAGCCCAGTCCGGCCGGTACTTCGGTGCCGCCGTGGCCGCCAACAAACTCAACGACAGCGCCTACACGACGATCCTGAACCGCGAGTTCAATGCCATCACCCCCGAAAACGAAATGAAGATCGACGCGACCGAGCCGCAGCAGAACAACTTCACCTTCAGCAACGCGGACCGGATCGTGAACCACGCCCTCTCCCGGGGCTGGAAGGTCCGGGGCCACACCTTGGCCTGGTACTCGCAGCAGCCGGGCTGGATGCAGAGCATGGAGGGCAGTGCGCTGCGCAGCGCGATGCTGAACCACGTCAGCCGGGTGGCCGGCTACTACAAGGGCAAGATCTACTCGTGGGACGTGGTGAACGAGGCGTTCGAGGACGGCAACAGCGGCGCCCGTCGTAACTCGAACCTGCAGCGCACCGGCAACGACTGGATCGAGGCGGCGTTCCGCGCCGCCGACGCGGCCGACCCGGACGCGAAGCTCTGTTACAACGACTACAACACCGACAACTGGACCTGGGCCAAGACGCAGGCCGTGTACAACATGGTGCGCGACTTCAAGTCTCGTGGGGTGCCGATCGACTGCGTCGGCTTCCAGTCGCACTTCAACGCCAACTCGCCGTACAACAGCAACTACCGCACCACGCTGTCCAGCTTCGCCGCCCTCGGGGTGGACGTGCAGATCACCGAGTTGGACATCGAGGGATCCGGCACGACGCAGGCCAACACCTACCGCAGTGTGGTCAACGACTGCCTTGCCGTGGCTCGCTGCAACGGGCTCACCGTGTGGGGCGTGCGCGACTGCGACTCGTGGCGCTCCAGCGGCACTCCGCTGCTCTTCGACTGCAGCGGCAACAAGAAGGCCGCCTACACCTCCACGCTGGAGGCCCTGAACAGCGCGGGCCCCGGCACCACCCCCACGCCCACCACGCCGGGACCCACCCCCACCGTCCCACCCGGCTCCGCCTCCGAGATCGTGGGCACACAGTCCGGCCGGTGCGTCGACGTCCCCAACGCCTCGACCACCAACGGCACGCGGGTCCAGCTCTACGACTGCAACAAGCAGACCAACCAGGCATGGACCTACACCGCGAACAAGCAACTCCAGGTGTACGGCAACATGTGCCTCGACGCGGCGGGCACCGCCAACGGCGCGGCGGTGCAGATCTACAGCTGCCACAGCCAGACCAACCAGCAGTGGAACGTCAACTCCAACGGCACCATCAGCGGCGTGCAGTCCGGACGATGCCTGGACGTCTGGAGCACCGCCAACGGCGCCCAGATCCAGCTCTACGACTGCAACGGCCAGAGCAACCAGCAGTTCCGGCTGGCCTCCCTCGGCGGCGGCACCCAGACGCCCACGCCCACGCCGACCACGCCGCCGCCGACCGGCGGCACGTGTGACCTTCCCTCGTCGTACCGGTGGTCGTCGACCGGTGCGCTGGCGCAGCCGAGGTCCGGGTGGGTGTCGCTGAAGGACTTCACCGTCGCGCCGTACAACGGTCAGCAGCTCGTCTACGCCACCACCCACGACACCGGCACCACGTGGGGCTCGATGAACTTCGGCCTCTTCTCGAACTACTCGCAGATGGGCTCGGCCAGCCAGAACGCGATGAACAACGCGACCGTCGCGCCGTCGCTGTTCTACTTCGCGCCGCGCAACATCTGGGTGCTCGCCTACCAGTGGGGCGGCACGGCCTTCTCGTACCGGACCTCCAGCGACCCGACCAACCCGAACGGATGGTCGTCGGCGCAGACGCTGTTCACCGGCAGCATCTCCAACTCGAACACCGGTCCGATCGACCAGGCTGTCATCGGCGACGACCAGAACATGTACCTGTTCTTCGCCGGTGACAACGGCCGGATCTACCGGGCCAGCATGCCGATCGGGAACTTCCCCGGAAGCTTCGGCTCCAACTACACGACCATCATGACCGACTCGACGAACAACCTGTTCGAGGCCGTTCAGGTCTACAAGCTCCAGGGCCTGAACAAGTACCTCATGATCGTCGAGGCCATCGGCTCGAACGGGCGCTACTTCCGCTCGTTCACCGCCAGCAGCCTGGGCGGTTCGTGGACGCCGCAGGCCACCAGCGAGAGCAACCCGTTCGCTGGCAAGGCCAACAGCGGCGCCACCTGGACCAACGACATCAGCCACGGCGAGCTGCTGCGCACCAACGCCGACCAGACCATGACCGTCGACGCCTGCAACCTGCAACTGCTCTACCAGGGCCGTTCCCCCAGCTCCGGCGGCGACTACGGCCTGCTGCCGTACCGGCCGGGTCTGCTGACCCTGCAGCGCTGACCAACGGAGAAACGCCGGGGGCGGGCGGGCTCGGCACACGACGAGCCCGCCCGCCCTTGGCTCCCCCACCACCAGGAGGTACCGACAGTGCGAGGACCCGCGAACCACCCCCCGCCCGCGGGGAACACCCCCGCCGACCACGTGGCGCCCAGCCTTCGTGGCCGGCTGTTCAAGCTCGCCGCGGCCGGGATCGCCGCCGCGGTCGGCCTGCTGACCATCACCCTGACGACCGGGTCCGCGTCGGCCGCCGACAACCCCTACCAACGCGGCCCGGACCCCACCCGGACCAGCGTCACCGCAGTGAACGGCCCCTTCGCCAACACGTCGGTCAGCGTCCCGACCGGGTACGGCTTCAACGGCGGCAGGATCTACTACCCGACCGACACCAGCCAGGGCACCTTCGGTGCCATCGCGATCTCGCCGGGTTACACCGCGTTGTTCTCCGCCGAGCTGGCCTGGATGGGACCGTGGCTGGCATCCCACGGCTTCGTCGTGATCGGCATCGAGACCAACAGCCGCAACGACTTCGACACGGCCCGAGGCACCCAGTTGCTCGCCGCACTGGACTACCTCACCCAGCAGAGCCCGGTACGCGACCGGGTCGACCCCACCCGGTTGGCGGTCGCCGGTCACTCGATGGGCGGCGGCGGCGCGCTGAGTGCGGCCACCCGACGCTCGTCGTTGAAGGCTGTGGTCGGCATCGCGCCGTACTCGCCGTCGTCGAACCTGGCCAACGACCGGGTGCCCACCATGATCTTCGCTGGTCAGGCGGACACGGTGGTCACCCCGTCCTACGCCACCGGCCTGTACAACAGCCTCCCGGCCACGACGGAGAGCGTCTACCTGGAGGTCGCCGGCGCGGATCATGGCTTCATGGTCGGGCGGTCGAACCCGGTGATGGTCCGGACCATGCTGCCGTTCGTCAAGATGTTCGTCGACAACGACGCACGGTACAGCCAGTTCCTCTGCCCGCTGTTGGACTCCAGCGGCGTGGTCACCTACCGCAGCACCTGCCCGTTGTTGCCCTCGACGCCGACCACCCCGACGCCGACCCCCACCGATCCGCCGACCACCCCACCCGGCTCCGCCACCGAGATCGTCGGCACACAGTCCGGCCGTTGCGTCGACGTCCCCAACGCCTCGACCACCAACGGCACCCGGGTACAGCTCTACAACTGCAACAAGCAGACCAACCAGGCATGGACCTACACCTCGAACAAACAACTCCAGGTGTACGGCACCATGTGCCTCGACGCGGCAGGCACCGGCAACGGCGCGGCGGTGCAGATCTACAGCTGCCACAGCCAGACCAACCAACAGTGGAACGTCAACTCCAACGGCACCATCAGCAACGTCCAGTCCGGACGATGCCTGGACGCCTGGAGCACCGCCAACGGAGCCCAGATCCAGCTGTACGACTGCCACGGACAAACCAACCAGCAGTTCAGGCTCGCCGCCCTCTGACTCCGCGCAGCACCTCTTCGAAGGTGTGCAGATCGACCAGCGGCACTGCGAGATCCAGCACGTCTGAAACGGGCGGACCCGGCGTCGCGCCGGGTCCGCCTGGCCGGGACCAACCGTGGGTCCGCCGCACGGTTGGTCCGGCGCTTACAGGTCCTCGGCCGCCCAAAATTCGCGTGTCGATGTGGTAGGCGGTGGCTAGCGTACGCGGATGAGCATTGTCCCGAGGACCGGAATACGGCTGCGATTCCTCAGCGATCCGGGCGAGTTCCTGGCCGCTGCGGGCGACTACCTCGGCGCCGATCCGGTCGTCAGCACGGTCGTGACCACCATCGCGCACCGGCTGTTGTCACAGCAGGCCGAGGGGCTCCCGCAGCCCGACCGCAACTGGTGGCTGGTGGTCAGCGACGACTCCGGCACCGTGGTCGGTGCCGGGATGCGCTCGGCGCCGTATGCCCCCTATCCGCCATTCCTGCTGCCCATGCCCGACGAGGCGGCCGTTGCGCTGGCCCACGCGTTGCACGATCGCGGGGAGGAGGTCCTCGCGGTCAACGGGGCCCGGCCCGCGGTCGACCTGTGCGCCACCACGCTGGCCCGGCTCGGCGGGGGTGAAGTCCAGGTCTCCCTGCACACACGGCTGCACGAGCTCGGCGAGCTGACGTGGCCGCCACCAGTGCCTGGCGGCTTGGTGGCCGCGACCGAGGACGACGCGGGACTGGTCACCGAGTGGCTCGCCGCGTTCGTGGGCGACGCCGACGAACAGGCGGGCCGCGCGCGCGGTGCCAGCGCGCACGAAGCGCCCGACCACGCGGAGGTGCTGCGTCGGATCCACGCCGGACGGCTGTGGTTCTGGCTCGACGAGACCGGGGAGCCGGTGCACCTCACCGGTGCCAACCCACCGTCGTTCGGGGTGGCCCGCCTGGGCCCGGTGTACACACCGCCGGCCCAGCGGGGGCGCGGTTGGGCCAGCAACGCGGTCGCCGAGGTATCCCGCCGAATCCAGGCCGAGGGCGCGCGGGTCTGCCTGTTCACCGACCAAGCCAACCCGACGTCGAACAGGATCTACGCCGCCCTCGGCTACCGGCCGGTCGTCGACATGGCCAACCTGGTCATCGTGGGATGAGCAGCC
Source organism: Micromonospora arida (assembly GCF_042873195.1). NCBI lineage: Bacteria > Bacillati > Actinomycetota > Actinomycetes > Micromonosporales > Micromonosporaceae > Micromonospora > Micromonospora arida. The sequence goes on from NZ_JBIALC010000001.1 coordinate 1,376,737, forward strand.
GGTGGAACGGCTCCACCGATCAGGTCGTGGTCTGCTCGCGCAGTGCCCTGGTCGAGCTGGCGGCGGTGTTACCGGCAGCGGGCAGGTTCGTCGTCGCCCGGCTCGACGCAACGAGGATGACGGATGCGGACCACGCCTTCTACGAGTTTTCCGACGCGCTGCTCTTTCCGGGCTACTTCGGCTGGAACTGGGCTGCGTTGTCCGAATGTCTCCGTGATCTGAACTGGTTGCCCGCGGACGGGTATCTGATCGTCGTCGAGAACGCGCCCCGGTTGCTGTCGAGCAGTGCCGAGGATCGGCGCACACTGTTCCGCATCCTGTCGCAGGCCGTACATCACTGGGCCAGCCCGTTCGGCCAGCCAGAGTTCACGGTGCTGCTGCTCTGCGACCGCGAAGACGAGGCAGCGCTGTTGCGGCAGGAGATCGCCCGCGCGGACGACCGTACGCCTCACTCCGGTGATCGGCGAGGCCTCCAGTGACATCAGGGTTGAGAGCGGCGACCGCACCAGCGGCGTCACCGGCCTCGCCAGCGCACCGTATAAGGGCGCAGAGTGGAAACTTCGGAATATCTTGTACAGTCCCGAAGAACAGTTCACTACCCGTGCCGCAACGCCGGTACCGACCCTCAGCCTGATCGTCCATCCACCCGCGAAGAGGTCTTGATGCCAGATCAGACGGTCGCCGGCATGGCGCTCGCTAACCTCATCGAAGAACGCCGAAGGCAGCTGAGCAACCCGAGCTACCGGGCAATCGCCGAGAGCGGTGGCCTGAAAAGTCACATGACGGTCTACAACCTCGCTACCAAGCCGCTGAAGGCGATGCCCGAGGCGGGCACGCTGGAGGGCCTGGCCCGCGGCTTGGACCTGGACCTGGCGATAGTGACCCGAGCAGCCCAGTCAGCGTGCGGCTACCACGTCTGGGAGCGGGCGCTACCGGACGACCCGACCAAACAAATGATCATCGCGAACATCGAAGATCTGGAGCCACACGAGCTGGACGCGGTGGCAACCGTTGTTCAGGCGTACCTGCGGTCCAGGAAGTAAGGTTCGCCGGCACCGCCCCGTCCCATCCCCCCTCCCCGAGGTTGCACCTTGAAGATCGTCCGGTTGAAGACCGGCTCGACATGTGTGACCCTGCCCGATGAGCAGGTCATTTTCGTCGATCCAGTCCTGACCCGTGAGGACATGGCAGAGGTCATTCGAACAGCGCTGCCCCAGGTTCATCCCGACGCCGTCGGGCACTGGATCGAGGCCGCGATGCCCTCCACGACTCCCCTCGCCGTCCCGCAACCAAGCCGGCGGGAGCGCCGGGCCAAGAGCGGCCGGCACGCCGCCAGCAGGGTCGGCCGTGCCGGCATGCAGCTGACGTCGATGGCCGCGGCGGCCGCCCTGGGGGTGGTCGTCGTGCCGCTCGTCCAGGGCGCGGGGTCGACGCCCGTGGCCGCCGCCGAAGCCTGGCAGAACCCCGTGTTCAGTCGGATGGAGGTCGGGTCCGCTTGGGACTGCCGGGGCACCGACAACTCCGACCTGGTGGCTACCTGCACCACGCCGGACGGCACGGTGATGCACGCCGAGGCGTGGGTTGGGCCGAACTCCTTGACCTTCATCTTCACCTACCGGGACGCCAAGACCGGTCTGCAGCACCGCAACACCCTCAAGGTCTTCGCCTCCGAGGGTGGCGTGCAGGCGTGGATCAGGACGAGCCCAACGGACAAGGCTCTGCTGCCGGACCTCGTCGTCGGCGACCGGTGGCTCATGTACGGCAGCGATCGGAACCGGTTACAACAGTGGGCCGAGCGGCTGAGCGAGGACGTCGTCCTGCCGGCGGATATCTCCGAGGTGGCCTTCAAGATGGGGCTGCTTCCCGCCCCACGCCGGGCGGAGTCGAACGCCCGCGAGATGGCCCACGTGGACGAGATGATTCGCAAGGCGGCGGCTCGGATTCTCGTGGGCGATGAGTCGCTGCCGATCCCTACGACGACCCCGATCGAGGTCGCGCCGGGTCCGGGCGGGGCTGAGGAGGTGCTCGCGCCAGTCCAGGAAGGTCCGGTGCCCGGAGTGATCCCGCCTCCCCTGGCGACTCCGGCCGAGCCGCCACCGATGCCCGCTCCCCCTCCAGCGTCCCCGCCGGTCACCGGACCAACTCCACCGCCGACGACTCCGGCCGAACCGCCACCGATGCCCGCTCCCCCTCCAGCGTCCCCGCCGGTCACCGGACCGACGCCACCGCCGGCGACTCCGGCCGAGCCGCCACCGATGCCCGCTCCCCCTCCAGCGTCCCCGCCGGTCACCGGACCAACTCCACCGCCGACGACCGGTACCGGGGACGAGGCGCCGGTTGACCAGCCGCCGACCGACAGTGAGCCCGGTGGCCAGGTTCCCGGCAGCGCGCCCGTCGACGAGACGCCCGGCGCCGACGTACCCGAGGGTGAGGCCTCTGGCAATGGGGCTGGCGACGAGCCGGGCCGGCCGATGGACCCGGTAGTCGAGCCCACCGGGCCGGACGAGCCGGTAGATGACGGGTCGGCCGGTCAGCCGCAGGAGGGCATCGGCGGAGGTGAGCCGGGGCAGGGGCCGGCTCAGCCCGGCGACCTCCCGGCCGGGGATCCCCTGGCTGACCCGATCGAGGTGCCTGAAGATGAGAACACCCCGTTCCTCGACGGACTCGTGGCCGACAGCGCAACGGGGCACGGCCGGACGCCTCAGCGCATTGAGGGCCATCCCGGCACCGCGTAGCAGAAATACCGAACGGCCCCCAGCAGCCTGCTGGGGGCCGTTCGCTGGGCCGCGCGTCTGCTCGAACTGCTGCCCTCGGGTGGCACACCTGGACTTCGGCAGTGCTCTTGGACCGAGACGAGTCGGTGGACATCGGCGCAACGCCTGTCTCGCGTCACCGCCGCCGAGCGCGCCCGCCCGAGCGCGAGCCCGGCGAGCGTGATCGGCGCGATTCGGTGCAGCCGTATCAGGACACCTTGTCGACCTTGCAAGTGATCTTGCCCGTAACCTTCTGGCTCAGCAGGATCGAGCCCTGCTCGACGGCCTTCTGGCCCGGCCGCACGTCGGACACGATGCTGCTGGTGTTGCCGACCCGAGTGCCCTTGGCGTCGTACACGAAGACGTCGATGAAGTAGGTGTTCTGGTTCTCGCTGGAGTTGTTCACCTCCAGGTCAAACTTCACGTTCGGCAGGAGGTCGCTGTCCGCCGAGTCGATCTCGCACGTTTTCAGCACGACGTGCCCGGCCTTGGCCTCCTGATCCTTGCTGACGTCGCTCGCCGCCTTGCCGACCAGGGCGCTGCAAGCGACGAAGCCGCCGCCGCACAGGATGACCGACAGGCCAGCGATGATCAGGAAGATCTTCAGCCCCGTCGACATCCTCTTCTTCTGCGGGGGCGGCGCAGGCACGTAACCCGGCGCGGGGCTCTGGTTCGACATTCGCTTGCCTCTCGGTCGTGGTGGTTCACCTTCCGGAGCCTTGACAGGCCGGAAGGTCCAGCTGTGCAGATGTGCTGCCGCGGCCGTCATGGACGACATGCGCTGTATAGCGGCAAGGAACAGCCTGTACAGCGTCAGGGAACATAGCGCTGGCGAATTGCCTCGTCAACTCCGTCAGCGAAATCAGCAGAATTGCCGGATGCCTCCACCGGCGGGCCGCTGGCCGTTCAGCTGACCAAGACTTCGACAGTTCTGCGCGAACTGGAAATGCAGCGGTCAGTGCTCCAAAAGGGACCAAAAGGAGTCATCCGTCCGGCCGCCAGTCACCGCCCGCACCACCGGCGTGCTGAACGGACCACTGTTCTATCGATCGAGCGGAAACGCGCGCACGAGCCATGTTTCAGGACGACCTTCAGACACTGGCGAACCGACTGGCGGGTTCGGCCAGCACGGCGAACGCCGTACAGGCGCAGCTCGACTCGCCGGTCGCGTCATCCTCAGAAGGTTCGCTCCGCGGTCGCCGATCCGGCGGTCGGGCGGCGATTGCTGACCGCCCTGCTGGATGTCCTGCCCGCCTTGGCGGACACTCGGCCGGTGACCTATGCGGCAGCGGGCGACAGTGCACCGGAGGGCGACGACGCCGAGCCCGTCGACCTTGACTGGGAGCGGGCCAGCAACCTCAACCGCTGCCAGGAGCCCACGGACATCGACGCGGCCTTCGACCGCGGGGAAGAGCACGTCGGGGCGGCACTGATCGCTCTGGTCTACAACAACCCCGACACCGACGCGGTCCTGCCCAGGGTCGCCCGCGGGTTACGCTCGCCGAATCCGGAGACCCGCCGGCAGAGCCTGCTCGCGTTGATGCACACCGCCCGGCTCCACGGCCGGGTGGATGACATCACGCTGGAGCTGCTGCACGGACTGCTGCACGACCGCACCCCGATCAGCGCCGGGAGCCCGTACGAGGTGTGGGGCACGGCGACCCAGACGGTCGGCGACCTCCGGGCTTTCCTCCCGTCCGAACAGCTGCCTGCCTGGGTGAACGCCTTCACCGACTACTGACGGTTTGATCGCTCGGGCCGGTCAGCCCGCTCGTGTGGCCCGGGCTCGCCGCTCGCGCAGCCAGACCAGCACCACCATGGCGACGTTGACGGCGCCGAAGATCAGCAGGGACGCGTCACCGGAGTCGGTGGACCGGTCGATCGCGAAGGCCTCGCCGTCGGCCATCACCGTGTTGACGGTCGTGAACAGGACGCGGCGGCGGGCAGCACGCTGCTCGCGCGGTCAGGGCGTTGTCGTAGCCAGCAGCGCCGGCCTCGCCTGGTACCCCACCGTCCGGCCCGCGCCGGCGTCGACAGCGAAGGCCACCAACCAGCCGGAACTCGCGGTCCGCGACGATGGACGCGTCTACAGCCAGTCGTGTTCGCGGGCGTAGCGGGCCGCTTCGTGGCGCGTCCGGGTCTGGGTCTTACGCATCGCGTTGGAGAGGTAGTTGCGCACGGTGCCCGGAGCGAGGTGGAGCCGAGCGGCGATGTCGACCACCGAGTAGCCCTCGCCGGTGACCCGCAGGACGTCGACTTCACGGTCGGTGAGCGGGCAGTCCTCGGTGACGGCGAGCACGGACACATCCGGGTCGATCCAGCGTTTTCCCGAGTGCAGGGTGGCAATGACCGAGGTGATGTGGGCCGGCTCGGCGGACTTGCTGACGAAGCCTTGGACGCCGAGCTTCAGCGCCTTGCGCAGCACGCCGGGGCGGGCGTGCCGGGTCAGCATGAGGATCACCTGCTCCGGTCGCTCGCGGCGGATCTCGGCGACCGCGCCCAGGCCGTCCACGCCCGGCATCTCCAGGTCGATGACCAGCACGTCGGGCCGGTGAAGCAGGGTGGCGGCGATTGCCGTCCGGCCGTCCTGCGCCTCGGCGAGAACGGTGATGTCGCCCTCCATCGGCAGCAGCGCGGCCAGGGCCGTGCGCAGCAGCGCCTCGTCGTCGGCGAGCACGATGGTGGTCATCGGCCGTCCTTCCCGCTGACCGTCGGGGCCGCGTCGGCCCGAGCGGGTGGGAAGACCGCAGCGGTCAGGAACCGCCCGTCCTTCTGTTCCACGGTCAGCTCACCCCCGTCGCCCGCCACCCGTTGCCTCAGTGCCGCCAGTCCCCTGAGTTCGGGGGCCGTGGTGGCGGTCACGCCGTCGTTGACGATGGTGATGCCCGACGCGGCGAGCGTGATCTGCACCTGGGTGGCCTGCGCGTGCCGCAGGATGTTCGTGGTCGTCTCCCGCAGCACCTGCCCGAGCAGTTCGCTGGCGCTGGCATCGACCTCGGCCTCCCGGGTCACCCGGACCCGGATGCCGGCGGCCTCGAACAGGTTCTTCGCGTTCTCCATCTCGGCGGTGAGGTTGAGCCGCCGTTGCGCGTAGGCGAGTTCCTTGGTCTGCGCGATGGTGTCGCTGACCAGCGCGTACGTCTCCCGCAGCTCTCTTTCCGCCCGAGCGGCGTCGCGGAGCAGCAGTCGCTGGGCCAGGGCGATCTTCAGCTTGACCACGTGCAGGGTGTGGCCCTGGATGTCGTGCAGGTCGCTGGCGAACCGTACGCGCTCCCGGACCACGGCCAGCTCCGCCTCGCGTTCCCGGGTCTGTTCGAGTTCCCGGATGAGGTCGTAGAACCGCTCGCCCACCACGGTGAAGGCGGTCACGACGACGGTGAGGGCGGTCGGGATGAGAACGTAGGTGACCAGGACGTGACCGATGTCGTCTCGCTGCACCAGCAGCCGCGCCGCGCCGACGGCGGCGACGTAGGTGAACAGCCCGGCCATCACCAGCTTCCGGCGTCGTCGCACCTCGCGCAGGGCAAGCGAACCTACGGCGCAGAAACCCCAGTAGGCGTTGGGGCTGCCGGTCACCAGGACTCCGAGCGGCCAGACCGCTGCCGCTACGACCAGGCAGGGCAGCGCGACCCGGGCGAGGTCGTTGGCCGTCCACCGTTCGAAGGCCACCACGGCCGCCACGGCCCCCGGCGCCAGGACGACGACGTGCCACCAGGTACGCGCATCGGTGTAGAGCAGGACCACCGCGGCGAACACCACCGGCGGCAGTGACGTGGCCAGGTTGAGCCGGCGCAGTCTTCCCTGCGTCGACTCGGTGAAGCGCGGCGATCTCCCGGTCACCACCTCAGTATCCGGCAGCCAGGGGCGCCGACCAGTGACACCACGTCACATGCGGTGATGACGTGGTGCCACTGACGGGTCGGCCGCGCCCGCGCTGTCATAGGTGCATGTCCACCACACCTGTCATCGAAGTCGAACGGCTGAACCTCACCTACGGCGACTTCCACGCCGTCAAGGACCTCTCCTTCGAGGTACGGCCCGGAGAGCTCTACGCACTGCTGGGCACCAACGGAGCCGGAAAGACCTCGACCCTGGAGGTTGTCGAGGGACACCGGAGGCCAACCTCGGGCGCCGTACGCGTCTTCGGGCACAGCCCCGACGACCGCCGAGCGGTACGTCCCCGAATGGGTGTCATGCTCCAGGAGAGTGGATTCTCCCCGGACCTCACCGTCCGTGAGTCCGTCGGCCTGATCGGCCGACTCACCGGACGCACCGACGACGTCGACCGGGTACTCGACCTCGTCGACCTCAGCAGCCGAGCCCGCCGCAAAGTGGCGCAGCTCTCCGGCGGGGAAAAACGCCGACTCGACTTCGCCACCGCCGTCTACGGCACCCCAGAACTGATCTTCCTCGACGAACCAACCACCGGCTTGGACATCCAGTCCCGCGACGCCGTCTGGACGAGCGTCGACCGACTCCGCGAAAACGGCGCCACCATCGTGCTCACCACCCACTACCTGGAAGAAGCACAACAACGCGCCGACCGCATCGGACTAATGCACCAGGGCACCCTGCACCGCGAAGGCACCGTGACCGAACTGACCCGCACCCTGCCCGCCGTCATCCGCTTCACCATCCCCGCACCGGCACCGGCGCTGCCGCTGCAGGCCGCCGTCGACGTGGACGGAAAGGTCGTAGTCGAGACCTTCGAGCTGCAGAAGGACCTGCACCTCCTACTCGGCTGGGCACAGGACCACGCCATCGACCTGCGGGACCTGGCGGCCGGGCCAACCCGCCTCGACGACGTCTTCCGCGCCATCAACAACTGACCCGCCATCTCGACAGGAGCGCCACCGTGTTGCCCATCGCCTCCAGCGAACTGATCCAGATCTTCCGCAACCGACTAGTGCTGATCACCAGCCTCATCATCCCCGTCGTCGTCAGCGCCTACTTCGTCCGCCAACACGACACCTTCGCCGACCTCGGCAGCCTCGGCTACATCGCCGCGATCATCCTGTTCACAATCACCGCCTTCGGCCTCTACACCACCGCCGTCACCACCCTCGCCTCCCGACGCCAGAACCTCTTCCTCAAACGCCTGCGCTCCACCGCCGCAACCGACACCACCATCCTCGCCGGCCTACTACTACCCGTCGTCGTCCTCGCCGGCGTGCAGGTGACCGCGATCCTGACCGCCCTCGCCGTGGTCGCCGGCGCACCGGCGAACATCGCCCTGCTCGTGGTCGCGACCACCGCCACCCTGGCCATGATGATCGCCCTGGCGCTGGCCACCGCCGGGCTGACGAACTCACCCGAACACGCCCAGGTCACCACCCTTCCCGTCTCCCTCGGCGTGATCGCCGTGGCCAGTTGGGTAGGCATCACCGGCACCGAGAATCTCGCCGCGCTCAAGCGGCTGCTGCCCGGTGGCGCGGCCACCGAACTGACCATGAACGCCTGGAACGGCGGCGTCGCCGTGACCGACTCCCTGCTCCTGCTCGCGCCCACGCTCGGCTGGGTCGTCGTCGCCGTCGCTCTGGCCACCCGACTCTTCCGCTGGGAGCCCCGCCGATGACCACCGAAGCCCGGTTGGACGCGCCGACCCTGGTGGAAGATCTCCTGCTGCTCCTGTTCCAACCCAGGTCCGGGACCATCGCGGGAGAGAACACCCTCTTCTACGTCCTCGGCGGGGCGGTTCTCGCGGACCTCGCCCTCGGCGGTCACCTGACCACCGAGGGCCGAGGGCGGGTCAGCAGCGTGGCGGGTCACCCACCATCGGACGGTCTCCTGCGCCCGGCGTGGGACTACCTCGCCGAGAAACCGAGGGGGGTGCAGACGGCCCTGGCCGCGATCGGTCCCGCCCTGCGCAAGCCGGTGTTGGAGCGGCTCATCGCGCGAGGCGACATCGACCAGGAGCCCCGTAAGGTGCTCGGCCTGTTCCGGACGACGGCCCTACGCGACGGCAGAACCGAACGACGGGCCCGCCTGCTGGCCGACGTTCGCCGGGTCCTCGTGGACGGCGCGGAGCCGCAGGCCCGTGTTGCCGCGCTGGCGGCGCTGCTCTCGGCGAGCGGGACGCTCCCGCAGTTCCACCGCGAGATCCCCTGGACGTCACCGGTGATCAGCCGAGCCAAGGAACTCGAGCGGGGCGACTGGGGCGCCGACGCCGCGGCGGCGGCCGTGACCCGCACCGTGACGGCCACCGTCGTCAACAGCGCCGTCGCGGCCATCACCGTGCTGCCGCGAAGCTAGCGGTGCCTGCGCACCAGGCCGCAAAAGGGTGGCCGGCGCCTCCCGTGATCAGCGCGCTTCCTAGCCTCGGTCGGCAACGATGGGCGGCGTGGCTCGGCGGATGAGACTGAAGACGCGCACGACCTACCTGGGGAGGCACCGTGACTCAGCTCTCGCAGCACCAACGGGGACGGTGCCCCGTCTGTAAACGCCTCGTACCCCTCACCGCTGACGGCAGGGTTGCTCGGCACAACGGCACCATTCGTGCCTACGCCCCGCCCGAAGAGTGCCTCGGGGGTGGACAGCGAGCGGACGCCACGGGGTCATGAGCAGACAGCCGGACGATGTCCGGTTCGTTTCCCCACGCGGGATCGCCCTGTCGCAGACGCTTGCGCCGACCAGTGGAACGAATGCGCGGCCGCCGACAGCCCTGAGCCGGGTGCATCGTGTTGCCGCTCACTCTCTGGGATTGGGCGGGTGCGGCCCTTCGGGCGGTTTTCCCCTGGCGTGGACGGCGTCGGAAGCCGCGATGCTGGCGAGGACGACGACGGCGGTGACGGCCACGGCCAGCGGCGGCAGAAGGATCATGAACGGCGAGGCGCCGGCAAGCGCCAGAGCGCCGACGATCCGGGAGTGGGACACCCGGGCGAATACGGCATGTTCCACCAGGGCTCGTCCGATCAGGAAGAGCATCGGTCCGCCGAGAACAACGAGGATCCACGCCGCGTTGGTGTGCCCGAACGGATGTTCGATCACGATTTCATATCCGACGGCAGCAGCGACGATCCCGGCCACCATGAGTACGTGCGCGAGGAAAGCCTCCCGGATGAGGTGCGCGGGCTCAGCGGCGGCTCTGATGGCTTCGGGCAACAGTTGGCCCGCCCTGAAAACGTAGACGCGAAACAGCAGCACGGTCGTGATGAATGAAACCGCGAAGGCTGCCGCGGCTCCTCCTTTCCGGAACGAGGTGTCGCTGTAGGCCGACCCGGTCGTCAGAATGAGTTCGCCGAGGGCGATGATGAAGAATTGTTGGTAGCGCTCAGACAGGTATTCGGCCAGGACGGGCCATTGCCGTTGGGTGGGGCGGGACCACGGCGCGGGATAGAACAGCAGCAGTGCCGCACCGTCGATGGCGATCGCGAGCGTCCACAACAGGCTGCGGGCCAGATCCGTCGCGATCGCGCCGGCGATCCACGGCACGGCCGACAACGTGAACCAGAAGAACACTCCAGCCGCTCGGCGCTGAGCCTCGTGGCCACGCAGCATCGGCACGATGATCAGCCCACGAACGATGTGGACGGCGACGTACGCACCAGCGAAGGCCAGACTTCTGTCACCGAACGCGTGCGGCACCGCGACTGCCATCACCAGCGCCCCGAGCATGGCCGTGTAGACCAGCACCTGAAGCTGGGGCCGCTGTGGGTCGTAGAGGTCGGTAACCCACGCCGTGACGAACCACAGCACCATGAAGGCCAGCAGCAACAGCAGCGTCTCGCCAGCCTCGACGAGGACGACTCGCTGCTCGGTAAGCTCCTCGACCAGCCGCTGCGAGACCCGATTGAGGGCAAAGATGAAGACCAGGTCGAAGAAGAGTTCCAGAAGGCTCGGTCGCTGCGGTTGCCCGGGTTTCCGAAGCAGCGCTGCTGCCCTTGTCGACATGGGCCGCCCATTCCTGCCGGCTTCGCCTATCTGGGTATTGGTACCACGCCGGGCCGGTCGTCGAGTCGATACACGAAGAATGCCAGCGGACCACCCACCGCTTGGTAGGCGTCGCGATTCCCATTCCTCCGTCGGGTCGGTCCACCACCGGTAACAGGCACGAAGCGTCGCGCTACGAGCACGGGGTTGCACCTGCCTTCGCGGGGTACGCCCGTTGCGCCACACGGGCGCCGTCGGATCACCCGAGCGGGTCGGTGTGAGCCTCGTACACGCCGGGAGGCCGGTACCGGATGGATCAGCGAGACGGGGGCGGGCGCGCTGGGGCTGACGGCTTCGTGGAACTGCGGGTGCACGGGGTGTCCGCCACCGGCCCGGATGACCTGCTGGATCGACCGCACGTGCAGCAGGTGGCGGGTGACCACCGGGGCGGCTTCTACCGGCCGCGGCCGGAAAACCACGAGGACGGCGAGGCGGGCGGAGTGACGCTGGAGGCCTACCGTTGGAACAACCTGCCTGCTGGCAACGCGGTGCGAACGCTGTCGATGGTGATCCTGTTGCCCTTCATGCTGATCAACCTCGCCATCTGGATGCGTCCGGTCGGAGCCGGCTCCGACCCGGTGATCAAGGCCCTGTGCCGGTTGTTGGCGCTCACCCTGACCCTGATGTACGTGCTGAGCATCGTGGGGGTCGCGCTGGATGTGATCGCGTGGAAGTGCATGTCCTCACCGGAGTGCCTGGCCGGACGCAGTTGGCTCTCCTGGCTCGGAGGGCGTCCTGCCGGACTGCGCCTGGCGGTGCTCGCGCTGGCACCGGCTGCGGCCATCAGCCTGGTGTGGGGGCTCAGCGCCCGCCCGGCACTCCCGGCTGACGTATTCCGCGCGGCTGACCAACCTCTTGCGGCGGACCGGCTGACCGCCGTCGGCCGGTGGGACAATGAGCCGCTGGTCGGTCGACTGCGCTCGATTCACGTCGCGGCGGCGTTTGCCACGCTGGATCTCAGCCTGCTCGGAGCCCGGGCCGCACAGGGTTTGTCGATCGGCACCGTCGCGCTGACGGCAGCTGCCGGACTTCTGTTGATCACATGCGCGGTTCTGCTCTGCACCCCACCCCTGACCACGCCCACGGAGTTGCGGCTCGACCGATTGGTCAGCGCGCTACGCACGATCGCCCTCGCTCTGACCGTGCTGGTCTGGATCCACGTTCTGACCAGTTCGGCATCCTGGCCGGAGCGGAACGGACTGCCCGGCTACAACCTGACCGTCGTCGGACTGTTCATCGGTCAGGCAGTGCTGCTGGCTGCCCTGGGGGTGGTGCTGTTCTGGCACCGGGGTCGAGATCCGGATGTGGCGCCCGCGCTCGGGTTCGGCGCCCTGGCGACCTCCGTAGCCGCGATCAGCCTGGCGCTCACGTTCTCCGCCGAGCTGCTCTATCGGGTGTCCGACGTTCTGAACAGGGGCGCGCCCACCGCCGAGGCGTTGATAGCCAGCCCGCCGCCTGCCTGCATCTGGGCGATTCTCGGCTTTTCGCTGGCGGTGCTGGTGACGCTGGCCGTCGCCGGCGTGGTGTCGGTGGCGTCACGACCAGGGCGGATCCGGGCCGCATCGGCAATCGTTGCTCGTGACTTCCCGGACGCGCCGACCGATGCCACACCGCGACTGCGGCAGGTGCGCAGAATCTTGGCCCGGGCCCGGTTCACCGAGCGGCTGATGCCGCTTGCGGTGCTCTACGCCTGCCTCGCCGGGATCGGCATAGCAGCGGTCGCGCTCGGCCTGCTGCCGACGCCTCCCGGCGAACTGGTCCAGCGCTACGTCGGGTTGCCGGTCAGCTTCGTCAACTTCAGCATCGGTGTCGGCAGCTATCTGATCGCCGCTCTCATCATCGGCCTGATCGTCGGTGGAATCTTCGCCCATCACACCCCTGGATTCCGCCGGTACGTCGGCGTGCTGTGGGACCTGGGCACGTTCTGGCCCAGAGCCGCGCACCCGTTCGCGCCACCGTGCTACGCCGAACGTGCCGTTCCCGAACTGACCTGCCGGATCACCCACCTCGTCGACTCCGGCAACGCGGTGGTGCTCACCGGGCACAGCCACGGCTCCGTCCTGCTCGCCGCGACAGTGCTCCAACTGCCGCCACGGGTCACCGAGCGGGTCGGGCTGCTGACCCACGGTTCGCCCCTGCGACGGTTGTACGCCCGCCTCTTTCCCGCGTACGTCAGCGACGAGGTGATCCACGAGATCGCCGACCGGGTGGACTGGCGGTGGGTGAATCTGTGGCGGGACACCGACCCCATCGGGGGTCGCGTCTTTCCGCCGCACGGCCCCGACGAGGCACCCGCGGCGTGCGACCGGGAGGCGACGGTGGACCGTCGGCTTCGCGACCCGTACGGCGTCACACCTCCGTCCGGCGACATCTTCCCGCCACCGATCAAAGGACACCGGCCCTGCGAATCCGAGAAGGCGTTCACTGACGCGGTGCGCCAGCTGGCCGACCACCTCCGCTGAGCAAGCGGTCAGGCGCCGGCTGCTCCGCGTCGCTCACCGGATCGGCCGTCCGGGGCACCGATCCCGGGGCTGCCTGAGGTCTCGGTTGCACTGCTCAGAAGTTGAGCCACGAGTGGCGGACAGCCGACACCAGAGCACGATGTAGCCGACTGTGACCATCACGTCACTACGCGCACACTCCTCTCCGACATGTTCCCGTCGACTGGAGGAACAGATGCGTCTCCGATCGTTCGTCACCACGGCACTGGCCGCCGTCCTGGCCGCCGGCGCACTCGCGCCGCCGACGCCGGCTGCGGCGGCCACCGCCGACCGCTGGGGCTTCGCGTACGTCAAGGACCCCACGGTGCCGGTCTGGACCGTGCTGGACACCGGCCGGCAGTGGGGCAGCTGGAAGACCGCCTTCCCAGCCGCCTGGGCCGACGGCATCAAGCTCGCACCCGGCCGGTTCCAGGTCCGCTTCCCGCAGATAGGTGCCAGCTCACGCGGCGTGCCGCACGTGACCCCGGTGAACCGGACCGGTCACTACTGCGAGGTGGTCCGCTGGTTTCAGTCCGGCACCGACGAGATCGTCGACGTGCAGTGCCACAAGCCGGGCGGCACGCGCGACGACACTCCGTTCACAGTGCTCTGGACGACCAGCTCGGGCGTGCTGCCGGCCGGCACCTCCCACGCGTACGTGCAGTGGAGCAGCGGCCTGGTAGCGCAGTCGTACAACTCCACCGGCGGCGTGAACACGGTCGGGCCGCTGGGCGTCGGGCAGTACCTGGTGCGGCTGCCCGGGGTGGGACTGGCCGATCTGCTCGCCGGCAACGTGCAGGTCACCGCCGTGCAGCCGAACGCCGGTCCCCGCCGCTGCAAGGTCTACTCCTGGAGCGCGGTCGGCACCGGCGTGCAGGTGTACGTCTTCTGCTACGACCAGGCAGGCGCGTTCATCAACACCGACTTCGTCCTCTCGTACCACCGTCGGCGGCCGGTGATCGGCTCCCTCGGCCCGCCCTCGTACTTCGGCTACCTGGGTACCGCCGTCGGCGGGCCGACCAACGACAACTCGGTGCTCGGCGTCGGCGCGAACACCGTGGCGCCGCTGGCGCCCTCCGGCCGCTATCTGGCGACCTTCCCGCAGGTCGGCATCAAGGAGACACACGCCCAGGTGGTGGCGCAGGGCGCCGGTAGCAACTACTGCCACCTCACCCAGCCCTGGACGTACACCACGAACGCCGACGTCGACGTCATCTGCTTCGACAACGCCGGCGTCGTCACCCCACACCGCTTCCTGGCCACCTTCACCTCCCGGCTCTGACGTCGGGCCGCGCCGGCGGTGGCACTTCCGCTGCTGCCGGCGCGGTCGTGGCCCGGTGCTCGTGGTAGATCATCGACCTGGGGAGTGTGGACCAGACGGAGGCGTGCAACGAGCGACCGGCTGCGGCCGAGCTAACCGGCGGTCGCCTCACGCTGGATCTGCTCGAACTGGGCGGCCATCGCGGCGGCCAGAGTCTGCGCGGCGGACAGTGGGCGAACCATGACCGTGAACTCATCGATCAGGCCGGTTTCGTCCAGGTGCAGGAAGTCGCAACCTTCGATGGCGACGTCGCCAATCTTCGCCTCGAACACCAGCGCGTGATCGCGACCCCCGTCGCCGCTCAGCTCACGGACGTACCGGAAGTCCTCGAAGACCCGCAGCACGCCGCGCAGGATCGCTGCGGTGATGGCCTTTCCCGGGTAGGGCTTGAACGCCACCGGGCTGCGGAAGACCACATCGTCGGCAAGGGCCGCCGTGATGGCATCGGGATCGCGTGCTTCAACTGCCGCGCGGAAGTCGATCACCAAGCCAGCGTACGGGGTCTCCCAGGCGGCCGCTTACCAGTACTCGTCGAGTCTGCACCGCGCAGCAGCCAGTGCGGGCAGCGGGACGGCCCGGCGATCGTCGGCCCTCCGCCGGAGGGTTGATCGCCGGGCCGTCTCGGTGACGAGCCGCGCGTGGCGGCCCGCCGGTCAGCCGGTCAGAGGCCGGCGGCGTGCGCGGTGGCGGTACCGCCGACCACGGGTAGGACGATGTTGCTGCTCTTCAGCGCGACCTGCAGATTCGCGGCGGTGGTGTCCGCCTGGCTGGAGTACTGCGGGTAGCTGGCCACGATGATCACGCCGATCCGGTGGCCGGGCTTGAAGACATAGTCCTCCGGCAGCAGCGGGAAGCTGAAGTTGTACGACTCCCCCTGCACCAGCGGCACGGCGACGCGGATCGACTGCCGGTTCTGGGCGTCCATGATGCCCTTGGTGACCAGCTCGTAGTCGGCCGTGGCCACCCGCTTCGTGGTCTGCTTGTAGCAGCCGTCGTCGGTCGGGCTGCTCTGGCCCCAGCAGTCCTCCGTGGTCAGGGTGATGATCCCCTCGCCGGAGGCCCGGTGCGCGACCCGCTCGTCGGTGCCGTAGTCGACCAGGATCGCCCCGAGGTTGGTGTCGGTCTGGTCGGCGGAGGCCCGCAGTTGCACTGTGGGTGTGCCGGAGATGTGCAGCGGCGCGGAGAGTGGCGCGGAGAGGAAGGCCAGCCGGTTGGGCTGCACCACGTCCGGGTTGAGGATCATGGTGTTCTGGCTCTGCGTGCGGCTGTCCTGGAACGCGCCGGTCGCCGGCTTCGCGGTGGGCACCAGCCCGAGACCGCCCGCGCCGGTGGTGCCGGGCTGCAGGAACACCTCCGTGTCCGCCTTGCCGGGGATCGGCCAGTCGGCGTGGGTCTCCCACACGTCGGCGGACCGCTCCAGGTCCACCCGCGGCTCGTCCATGATGCCGTTGGCGACGTTCTGCAGCCAGAAGTCGAACCACCGGTGCAGCGTCGACACCCACACCGCGCGGCGCGAGTCGAACGGGTCGACGTGACCCTCCTGCGACAGCCACAGCTTGCGCGGCACGTTGTTCTCCGCCAGGGCGTACCAGAACTTGCTGAAGTGGTCCGGTCGGACGTTGTCGTCGTTGAGGCCGTGGTAGAGCAGCACGCTGGCGGTGACGTTGGGGACCTTCTTGACGTAGCTGCGCTCGTTCCAGAAGGCCGTGTAGTCGCCGTGTTCGTCGCCGTCGGCGGCGCCTATCGCGTCGCGCACCGGCTTGCAGTACTCCCGGCGCTCAGGGTTGGTGACGGTGTTGGCCAGCGACGCCACGTAGCTGTTGCCACGGGTGACCACGCCGTTGCTGCGCACGTAGTCGTAGTACTCGGTCGGTCCGCTGATGGGCACGACCGTGGTCAGGCCCTTCACGCCGGTTACCGCCGTGGCCATGGCCAGCGAGCCGTCGTACGACTTGCCGATCATCCCCGTCTTGCCGTTGTGCCAGTCCGCCTTGACGACCTCACCGGCGGCGTTGCGGGCGGTGGCCCGGCCGTTGAGCCAGTTGATGGCCTGCTTGGCGCTCAGGTTGTCCTGGTTGGCGTTGGTGGTCGGGCAGCCGGTGGAGTTGTTGGTGCCGACCATGTCCAGCAGGATGACCGCGTAGCCGCGCGGCACGAAGTAGTTGTCGTAGAACAGCGGCCACGTGTCGAGCAGCCCGTCGCCGTCGAGGTCCGCCTTGCATTCGGACTCGTTGCCTCGGCAGACCGTCGAGTAGTAGGGGCTGGCGTCCATCACCACAGGGGCCTTGAGCCCCTGCGCGGTGGCCGCCGGCCGCATCAGGTCGAACGCGATGATGTCGCGCAGACCGTCGTTGTCGCTGTCGAAGGTGGAGTCGATGAACAGGCGTTCCCGGATGGCGTCGGCGTAGCCGAACACCGGCTGGGTGACGCCGTCCTGGACGACGATCGACGGCGGGCCGTCCGCCGCCAGCGCCTGCGGCGCCGCGCCGAGGGCGGCGAGCACAGTCGCGGACAGTACGGCCACGCCTGTGCGCCAGCGCGTTCCCACTGTAGGCATGCAATCTCCTTGATGTGTCCGAGGCTGCGTACGCTACGAGCCGACGGCCTGTGCCACCACCTGCACGTGTAGGAACTTCACCGGGTGTGGTTCGACGCGGGCCGCACCGAGGTGCCTGCGCGACGGGACTACGGCTGGTCGGCCAGCACCAGCTCCCTCAGCCGCTGGTCGAGCGTCGAGGCGTCCAGCCCACCCGGCCAGCCGCGGAGCAGGGCGCCACCCTTGGCCACCAGCACGACAGCCGGGGGCTCCCGCACCGCGTACGAACGCCAGATCGTCTGCTGGTCGTCCAGGACGACCGGGTACTCCACCCGGTGAGCGCGGAGGTAGTCCTGGACCCTGTCGGCCTGGTCCGCGCCGGCCACGCCGACGAAGACCACCCGGTCCCGATAGCTGCGGGCAAGCTCGCTGAGCGCGGCCTGGCTGCTGGCGCAGGTGGTGCACCAGGAGCTGAAGAAGGTGAGTACGACGGGACGCTGCGCCCACAGCTCGGCGGCGGCGAACGGTGTGCCGTCGGTCAGCGCGCCGGTGAACGCCGGGGCGGCCGGGGCGGTGCCGGGCGCCGGGCGCAACGCGAGGCCGGCGGGGACCGGCCCGGGCAGCGCCGCCGCCCCTCCGGCGGGCGCCGGCGCAGGCGCGGGCTCGGGCGTGCTGCATCCGCCCAGCAGCGCCGCCGCCAGCAACAGCGGCAGGAGTACCCGCCTCATGACGGGACCACCGCCACCAGCGCCGGGCCCTCGCTGCTGTCCGGCGTCAGGTCGAGCGCCGGCCGGCCGTCCACCTCCAGCCGATAGGAGGTCCGCTGCGGCACGCGCACTCCGACGGAGAACTCGCAGTAGGTGGGCATGCGCTCGACCCCCAGATCCTCGGCGAAGGCGGCCACCGCAGTCCCCGCCGGCAGCTGCCCGCTGGCCAGCGCCGCTCCGTCCGGGGCGAGCACGCGGAACGGCGCCCGGTTGTGGAAGTGCTGGTACGGACCGGTGCCGGCGCAGTCCACCCCCGCGGCCCGGATGTTGATGTCGCGAACCAGGACCCGGACGGTCGTCGGATCGACCGCCTCCTGGGCGGCGCCGACGGTGCCGCAGCCGGTCGCGCCGGCCAGCAGCAGGGGCAGCAGAGTCGTGATGCTTCGCCGCACGTCATCCTCCTTCCGTCCACCTGCCGGGTCCGTGGCGGCCTACCGCCACGGACCCGGCAGGAACGGGGTCAACCTCGGGCGTCGGTCAGGACTTCTCGACCCGGCACTGCTTGGTCACCGTCTTCGTCGGGTCGCTCTCCGAGGTTGCGGTGAGCTTCACGAAACCGGTGTCCGCGGCGGCGGCGGTGGCACCCACCGACACCTTGACCGTGGTGGCCTTGCCGAACTGCGCGGTGGCGAGCTGGTTGGGCAGCCAGGTCCGCCAGCCCTTGCCGGCCACCTCCGCCGACAGGCGGTAGACGTCCGACTTCAGGTACGCGCTGACGTTCTCCGGGTGCTGCTGCCCGCCGGCCGAGTAGGAACCGGTGTTGGTCAGCTCGAACGAGCAGGTCACCCCGCGGTTGGTCGGCTTGCCGCCGCCGGTCACCTCGCCCTTGCCCAGCAGCACGTCGTGACTGCTCGGCCCGCCGGTGCCGTCCAGCGACCGCACCGCCACGGTGTAGGAGAGCGAGCCGGCCGAGTCCCGCTTGAGGTCGATGATGTAGAAGTGCAGTCGGTTCGCCTCGTCGACGTACTCGTACTGGCTGCCGGTGTCCGCGCCGGCGTGGAACAGCGCGTCGGAGAGCTGCCGGTAGTCACCCATGGTGATCTTCTGCGGGGTGCCGTCGGGGCGGTAGAAGTCGATCATGTCGATGTCCTGCGGGTTGGCGTCCACCACCCACTGGAACGGCGCGCTGTCGGCGTTCTTCGTCTTGCTGACCAGCACGCCGCTGTCCGGGGTGAAGGAGTCCGCGCCCATCCGGTCGACGACCTCGACCGTGTAGTTGTTGAAGTTGCCACCGTCGCACAACGGGTCGGTGCTGACACCACACGTCGGCGACAGGTCCTTGTTCAACGCGATGTTCACGCCGCTCAGACCCTTCGGGCCGGCGTCGACCGCCCGAGACGTGACCTGCGCGACCACCAGACCCGAGGAGGCCAACGACTCCCGCGACAGTCGCAGCACGTGCTCCTCACCGACCAGGCCGATCTTGATCTTGTCCCGCAGGGTGTGCAGCGAACCCATCGAGCCGCCGTTGGTCGGCGGGATCTGCCAGCGGGTGTGTGGACCGCCCGGGCCGTTGAACGACCCACGCGACATCATGCTCCAGATCCCGGTGTACGCCCTGCGCAGCGGCTCGCCGTACGGGTTGTTGTAGTTGTCGCCGATGCCCAGCAGATGGGACAGCTCGTGGGCGTAGACGCCCATGCCGGAACTCTCCCCCTGCGTCGAGGAACCGCCGCCGGCGTTCGGCCACAGTGTCGCCGCCGCCTTCCACGAGGTCCAGTCCACGTAGCGGGTCTTCGCCCAGTTCGGCAGGTTGGGGTCCGGCGGGCCCCAGGCGTCCGGCACGTCCTCCTTGTTCTGGAAGATCATCTGCCCGAACTCCTGCCAGGTCGACGACTCGTCCTGGCCAGCGCTGAGGATGAACACCAACTCGTACTGGTTGGCGACCTCCTCGCCGACGGCCGCCCGCCAGGCACCCAGGCCGTCGGTGCGGATGTTCTTGCCGCACACGTCCCCGCTCGGGCAGGCACCCGGGTTGAACCCGTTGTCCAGCCCGTACTGGTAGGACTTGGACGGCATCTGGTACGGCCCGAACCCGGTGAGGTCGACGCCGTAGCGGCCGTTGGAGTCCTGCATCCAGTACTCGTGCAGGGTGTGACCCTTGTTGAGGGTGTTCGGCGTGTTCAGGAAGTCCTGGTAGAACTTCGGCACGTCCGCCCGGGGAATGTTGGTCGCGACGGACTGGGGGTTGCCGAAGACGGTCGAGCGGGCCCGCTGGGAAACCGCGAACGTCTCATCGGGATAGTCGAGCGCCACCAGGGCGATCTTGAAGTTGCGGACCGAGCCGGACACGCTCGGGTCGGCCCAGTTCTTGCCGGGCACGGCCTTGTAGTCGTTCCAGGTCATGGTGTCCGGGTTCTGCCAGGCCTGCGGATCGAGGACCTGGAACGGCGCGGTGCCGCCGGCCGGATTGGCCGGGGCCGCGGCGGCCTGCGCCGCGCCGGTCGCCACGAGCGTGGTCACCACGGCTGCGGCCAGCACGGCCCGCCTCAGCCGGGTGCGGTGGGGGGTAGCACGGTGCACGGAACCACCTCTCGTCGGAGGGAACACGGCGCTGGCGTCCCGGTGGGGGTGTAGCGGAACATCTGTCAGCAGGCCGCGCAGCGAATCTAGGAGTACGGGCCGGTGCCGGTCACTGTGCAGATGTCGGCAGGTGGGCCGGCGACTTCCGACACCTGAATGACCGGCGCCCACCGGGGGATCAGCCAGGGCCGGCCCCGGAAGCCGGATCGGACGTTGCCCCGAGGGCCCGCAGCACGTCCCGGCGCACCCGATCGGCGGCAGTCCCGGACAGGGGTCCGCGCGGTGGACGGCACCGCCCACCGAACCGTCCGGCGCACTCCATGGCGAGCTTGACGGCCTGCACGGCTTCCGGCCCGGAGGCCCAGCCGAGGATCGGGTGCAGCTCGGCATAGAGCGCCAGCGCCCGGCCCAGGTCGCGGGCGACGCACAGCTCGTACAGGCGCACGGCCTGGCGGGGCAGCGCGTTGGGCAGGGTGGCGACCCATCCGGTGGCGCCGCACAGCACCAGTTCGAGCACCACGTCGTCCGCGCCGACCAGCACGTCGACGTGCGGGCAGAGGTCGCGCAGGCGGTGCAACCTGCGGACGTCGCCGGTGACCTCCTTGACCGCGACGATCCCGTCGATCTCGGCGACGGTCGCCAGCAGGTCCGGTGTGAGGTCCAACCGGGAGTCGTACGGGTCGTTGTGGACGACCACCGGCAGGCCGACCGCCGCCACCTCCCGGTAGTGGGCGACCACGTCGGCGGCGCGGGCGGCGGGCCCGTCGGGCGGCCGCGCGAGCACGCCGTGGGCACCTGCCTCGGCGGCCTGCTCCGCCCAACGGCGGGCCTGCCTGCTGCCGTAGCCACCGACGCCGGGCACCACCGCGCAGCCGGACGGCGCGGCCTGCACCGTCGCCCTCACCACGGCGGACCGCTCGTCGTCGGAGAGGGCCCGGTACTCCCCCATCGACGCGCAGGGCGCGACCCCGTGGCACCCCTCGGCGGCGAGCCAACGGACGTGTTCCTGGAGCTTGTCGAAGTCGACCGACAGGTCGGCGCGAAACGGCGTG
Source organism: Micromonospora arida (assembly GCF_042873195.1). Lineage (NCBI taxonomy): Bacteria > Bacillati > Actinomycetota > Actinomycetes > Micromonosporales > Micromonosporaceae > Micromonospora > Micromonospora arida. The sequence goes on from NZ_JBIALC010000001.1 coordinate 1,398,098, forward strand.
GTGATGGCGACCAGCACGCCCCGCCAGGGCCTACCCGTTCCCACTCGGCAATCCCCTCCCCACCGGCGCCGCCCGTCATCACGCCCGGACCGTGCGCGGCGGCGCTGGTGCGATTCGTACCGGAACCCTAGAAACGTCTGTCGCCCCCGGTCTTCGGACAGATGCCGGAACAGTCGCGACGCCGCCCGTCTTTTTGTCGCGACTTCGACAGTGGACCTTGCGCGATGACCCACCCGCACCGGAGGGTAAGGACTGGCGGTCGCGCGATCCCTGTCACGCAGCGCAACCAGGGGAGTTACATGCACGGTGAGCTCCAGCGAATCGTCGACGCCGTCGCCGCCCGGGTGGGGCGACCCGCCCTCATCGAGGACCGGCGACAGCGGGTGGTCGCCTACAGCGAGCACGACGGCCCGATGGACGACGTCCGCCGGACGTCGATCCTGCGCCGGCAGACGACGCCGGAGGTGATCGCCTGGTTCCGGGGCATGGGGGTGCTCACGGCGCACGCGCCGATCCGGACCCCCGCGTGCGCCGAGCTGGACCTGCTGGCGAGGGTCTGCGTGCCGATCCGGCACGACGACCTGCTGCTCGGGTTCGTCTGGTTCATCGACGCGGACGGTTCGATGACCGACGCCGACATCGCCACCGCGACCGGCCCCTTCACCGACCTGTCACTGGCCCTGTACCGGGAGAACCTGCTCGGTGAGCTCGCCTCACAGCGGGAGACCGAGGCCACCCGCACCCTGCTGGTGGAGAGCCGGCAGGCGCGCGAGCACGCGGCGCGGGCGCTGCTGGAGGAGGGCGTGGTGGTCGCCGACGGGTCGACAGTCGCGCTCGTCGCCCAGCTCGTGCCGGCCGCCGGACGGCAGCCCGACGAGGTGGCCCGGATCGCCCTGGAACAGGCCCTGGTCACCACCCGCCGGTGGATCGGCGTACGGGAGACGCTGCACCTGGTCTGGCACGACCACGGCGTGCTGCTGGTCTGCGGCGACCGGGTCGCCGGCCGGCCCTCACCGGAAGCCTCCGCCGGGCACCTCAACGACGCACTGGGCACCGCGACCCGGGGCCTGGCCTCGGTGGACCGGACGGTGACCGGGGTCGGCCAGCCCCGCGCCGGGCTGTCCAGCGCGGTGGAGTCCTACCAGGAGGCCGCGCAGGCCGCCCGGGTGGGCACGCAGCTGCCCGCGCTGGGCGGGGTGGTCTCCTGGGCCGGCCTCGGCATCTACCGGGTGCTGTCTCAGTTGGACAGCCAGCACCTCGACGTCGCCGGTGTCCATCCCGGGCTGGAGCGGCTGCTGCGCGACGACGCCCACCAGGTGCTGCTGGAGACCCTGGAGGCCTACCTCGACCTGGCGGGCAACGCGCACGCGACCGCCGAGAAGCTCCGACTGCACCGGACGACCCTCTACTACCGGCTGCAACGGGTGGAGCAGCTCGCCGGGACCGACCTCAAGGACGGCAACGAACGGCTGTGCCTGCACCTGGCCATGAAGCTCGGTCGGCTCAGCGGCCATTACCGCACGCCGTGACACCCGCCGCGCGCCCACGGGGCCACCGCGGGCAGCAGAGGCTGACCTGAGCGGCCGTGGCGACGGACCTCGTCACACGAGGCGGGTCATCCAGCCGTACGGGTCGGCGGCCCGGCCGTACTGGATGTCGAGCAGGTGGCGGCGCAGCCGCATGGTGACCGAGTCCTCGGCGCCGGCCTTCGGGGCCGTCACCTCGCCACCCTCCCAGACCAGGCGCCCGACCGGCGTGACCACCGCGCCGGTGCCACACGCGAAGACCTCGGTGATCGCGCCGGAGGCCACGCCCTCCTGCCATTCCCGGATCTCCACCGGGCGCTCCTCGACCTCCAGGCCCAGATCCTTGGCAAGGATGAGGATCGACCCCCGGGTGACGCCCTCGAGGATCGTGCCGAGTGCCGGGGTGATGATCCGGCCGTCGGCCGTGATGAAGTAGAGGTTCATGCCACCGAGCTCCTCCACGTAGCGGCCCTCGGCGGCGTCCAGGAAGCAGACCTGCTCACAGCCGTGCTCGGCGGCCTCGACCATCGGCGCCAGGCTGGAGGCGTAGTTGCCACCGCACTTCGCCTCGCCCGTGCCGCCCCGCGCCGCCCGGGTGTACTCGGTGGAGAGCCAGATGGAGACCGGCTTGACGCCACCGGAGAAGTACGCGCCGACTGGGCAGGCGATCACCATGTAGGTGATCTCCTTCGCCGGGCGAACCCCCAGGAACGGCTCGGACGCGAACATGAACGGCCGCAGATAGACGCTGTATTCGTCCTCGGCCGGCACCCACACCTGATCGGCACGGACCAGGCCCTCGACCGAGGCCATGAAGTCGGGAACCGGCAGTTCGGGCAGTGCCAGCCGCCGGGCGGACCGGGCGAAGCGCTCGCCGTTGGCCTGCGGCCGGAACGACCAGATCGAGCCGTCACTGTGCCGGTACGCCTTCATCCCCTCAAAGATCTCCTGGGCATAGTGCAGGACGGCCGCCGCCGGGTGCATGAGGATCGGACCGAAGGGAATGATCTCGGAGTCCTGCCAGCCGCCGTCCGGCCTCCACACCGCCCGTGCCATGTGGTCGGTGAAGTACGTGCCGAACCCCGGATTCGCCATGATCTCGGCTCGCCGCTGCGCGCTCGCCGGGCTCGGATTCTGATGCAACGGGAACGACAGGCTCATCGCCGGGTCCTCTCAGTGGCCGCATCCCTGGGCGCTCAGGTCACCGAGGACGAACACGCAGGGGAAGATTGTGGAATGACGGGTGCAGAATACCGACCGTATTGTCGCCGATCGTAGACAGACTGCGGCGACTCGGAGGGACGGTGCGGCCGTGAGTCGGGGTGACGAATGGATCGCCGCGGCCGCCGACAGCGTCGCTCGCCAGGTGGTGGGCCGGGTGGTCGTGTGTGCGGGCACCGACCTCGTCGACGTCGATGACATCCGGGCTCTGCTGGCCCGGCAGCCCCGGTTCGCAGATCGGCATTTCACCCCGGGAGAGCGCGCCTACTGCCTGCTCGAGCGCGACCCGGCGGAACGCTTCGCCGTCCGCTTCGCCGCCAAGGAGGCGGTGTTGAAGGCACTCGGGACCGGTCTGACCGGGGTGGCCCTGCGGGAGATCGAGGTGCTCCGCCGTCACTCCGGTCAGCCGGCACTGGCCCTGGCCGGGCGTGCGGCGGCGCTGGCCGAGGCGGCCGGTGTCCACTCCTGGATGATCACCCTTACGCATAGCCGACATTTGGCTTATGCCTTCGTCGCGGGTGTCGGCCACCCATCCTGAGCGCCGTCCCATTTATCGGTCAATCCAAGTTGGACATACAGCTCATTTCCTTTGATTGACGGGCCGATGCTCCATTATTGGCTTTTAGCGGAGCGGCGCGTCGGCGGCTCCGCGCTGACCGTGAGCAGATAATTGCAGTGCAATCGGACAAAACAAGAGGTGAGCAAGATCATCGATCCCGCCTAGGTACTGACGCCTATATCCCAGATATCGAGAGCTGTTTGACGGAGCCGGAGCAGCACCGCAAGATTCCGATCAAGGGCTTCCTCGGGGGATGGGCTGCTTTCGTGCATACTTCGAGGTGCATCAGGGGTGGGATGCCGAACGGCGTCGATGCTGCCGAGAGGATAATGTGGAACCACGCACGCTCTCTCAGGTCCTGGAATTCGAGCGTCGTATAGTGCCGGTCGCCGGCCTGATCCGCGCGGCCCAGATCCGCGGCGACGGCGACCAGGCGACCGCGCAACTCGAACGGCTCTGCCGCGACGTCGAGCAGCTCGACCCGCTGATGCCGGCGAGCCAGATCGAGGCCACGGTTCACGACCTGCGGGCCTGGTCAGACGCCGGCTTCCTGGAGAAGCCGGCCTTCGACGCGACCCGTGACACCGTCCCCGCACCAAAGGACGGGGAGGTCGCCGCCTTCGTCGGACCGGTCACCCTCCCGAACGGCGACGGCTCCCGCGGCGCCTTCCTCGAGGCCTTCACCGTCGTTCGCCAGGATCCGGACTGCACCCCCGAGCTGCAGTCCCGCTATCCGCACGACAAAGCGGTGTTCCAGTCGACCCGGCTCCTTTCCGCCTCTCCCGGATTGCGCGACGGGAACTGCGTCGTCTTCTTCCCGGAAAACATTCCGACAGCTACGCCGACAGTGAATCAGTCTTTCGCCTGGTTCTTCTTCAATCGGCACACGACCATTTACGCCCACACTCTGGAAATCGTGGCCCGGCTCTGTGGCGTCGGCTCCCCGTTCGCCGACACGAAGGTGCTGGCGTCCGCCGAGGTCGACCCGGAAGACGTCTATCAGGCTCGCTGCGTCTGGGGCTACCTGCACGACTACTACCACCACACGGGGCCCCGCCCACTGGATCAGCACCTGGCACTGAAGACGAAATGGCGCACCGGCCTCTCCGAGGAGCTCAAGGTCGACCTGAAATCGGCGATAGCCTGCCACGAGGAATCCGTGCCGTACGGCGATGTCATTTTCGAGTACATCATCCTGGAACGCCTCTTCCGCTACCCGGCCGAGCCGCTCCCGCTGCGCAACTTCGACTCCGGCACCGGCTTCGCCCTCGGCACGTGGCTTGCCGAGCACGGCCTGTTCACGATCGGCGACGACGGCCGGCGCAGGCTGGCCAGCAAAGCGGAGATCGTGGCGTCGGCCAAGGAACTCGTCCGGACGATCGAGGAATTCGAGGCGATCACCGACGACGAGACCTATCGCGAGAAGATCACCGGTTTCCTGTACGAGAGATTGCTCCTGGAGCCCGAAAACAAGACGGACAGGTACGGCGGCCCCCGGGCATCCCTGAGCCTCTGGGGCAGTGAGGTCCATGTCTGACGGAACCCTGTCCATCACCGACCGCGCCGCTGCCCTTCGCGATCCCGGCTTCTGCCGTTTCCACACCGACAACACCGTCGTCGTCGAATGGTCGGCCGACCACGGCTGGTCCGACCATTCCCTCGAGCCGTACGCCCCGATGACCATGGATCCCGGCACCCTGGTGCTGCACTATGGACAAAGCGTCTTCGAGGGGCTGAAGGCGTTCCGCCAGCCCGACGGCTCGGCCGCGTTGTTTCGGCCCGCTGACCATGCCCGCAGGCTGGCCCGATCGGCACGACGGCTGGCGATGGCCGAGATGCCGGTCTCCCTGTTCCTGGACGCCTGCGCCCACCTTGTCTCCGCCGACGACAGGTGGATTCCCGGGGAGCCCGGCCAGGGTCTCTATCTGCGCCCGCTGATGATCGCGACCGAGTCCGCGCTCGGGCTCCGCGACTCCCGGCGCTACCGGTGCACCTTCCTGGCGTACCCGGCCGACCCGTGTTTCGGGCGGGCTTTCACACCGATCTCCGTGCTGACCTCCGCAGACACGGTACGCGCGGTACGCGGCGGCATGGGCGAGGCGAAGTGTTCCGGCAACTACGCCGCCAGCCTGCTGACCCGCAAGCAGGCCAACGCGCGCGGCTACGACGAGGTGCTGTGGCTCGACGGCCTCGAGTTCCGCTGGGTCGAGGAGCTCAGCGGCATGAACGTGTTCTTCGTCTGGCGCGACGACGACGAGCGTCACGGTGTGCGGCTGACCACCCCACCGTGCCAGGGAACGATCATGCGGGGCGTGACCCGCGACTGCGTCATCGCCCTGGCCGGTGATCTCGGCATTCCGGTCGCGGAGGAACCGACCCCGATCGACGCCCTCATGACCGGTGCCCGGTCCGGACAGCTCGTCGAGATGTTCGCGTGCGGGACCGCCGCCGTGATCGTGCCGGTCGGCCGGATCGCCGACGGCGACGACGACACGGTGATCGGCGACGGACAGGAAGGCGCGGTGACCGCCCGGGTGCGGCACACGCTCATGGAGATCCAGCACGGCAACCGTCCAGACACCCATGGATGGCTGCGGAGCGTACGCAAAGACCTTGCATCCGTTCACAGCTCGACCGACCGACAGTAAGGGAGATGGCGGATGCCTGACGCCACCGGCCGTTCCACAGCAGGTTCCGGCACCACCGCACTGCCGCACGTCACCACTATCCACACGCTCGGACCGACGGGAACGAACCTGGAGAAAGCCGCTCACCGCTGGTTCGCCGACCGACAGCGCCCGGGCCGGGTGATCCTGCACGCCGAGGTCGAGGATGGGCTCGACGTCATGACGTTCGACGGCACCGAGGCGATCCTCGCCTGTGCCGTCTACCCGCGCCTGCACGACCTGGTATTCGGCAACCTGCATCGGCTCACGATGGCCGACAGCTTCATCCTGGACACGTACGACATGGTGCTCGCCGCACGTCCGGGCCAGGAGTCCGTCAACACCATCGTCACCCATCCCGCTCCCAGCTGCCTGGTCACGAATCGGGGCACGATCTCGTACGCGAGCAGCAACTCCGTGGCCGCTGCCGTCTGCGCCGCCGGAGACTACGACGCCTGCGTGACCACCGACCGGGCAGCGCAGGCCGAAGGGCTGCGGACGCTCGAGAACTTCGGTCCGGTGCCGATGGTGTTCACCCTGCACGTGGGGAAGGCCGGCCCCGCGTGTTGATAATCGTCCAGCCGCTGTCGGCCGGGATCCAGCTGGCGAGCCGGCTGGTGGCCGCCGGCGTCCCGTGCCTGATCCCGACGCAGTTCCCCGACCTGCTGCCGGCGGAGGTCCACTCCGGTGCGCGCGTCGTCGACTGGCATCCGGACCACGGCGTGCCCGCTCTGCTGGACCTCGTCGACCGGCTGGGGGTGACGCCGACCGGCGTCATCGCGGGCTTCGAGTACGCCGTCGGCGCGGCGGCCGAGCTGGCCCGCGCCCTCGGGTTGCCGGCGCTGAGCCAGGACACGGCCGAGGCCGTCCGGCAGAAGGACGTGATGCGGGAGCGCTGCGTCAAGCATGGCATCGCCGTCCCGGCATCGATCACGATCCCGGCCGATGAGGTGGGCGAATGCCCGTTCGCGTTCCCGGCGGTCGTCAAGCCGGCCGACTGGGGCGGAAGCCTGATGGTGCGCCTCGTCCGGGACGCCGACGAGTACCAGCGCGCCTGCGCGGAGATCCACCGGTACGGCGAGGTCAAGTTCCACCACGACCCGCGACGGGTCGCCCTGGTCGAGGAGTACGTCGACGGCCCCGAGTTCTCCCTCGAGGGCTGGGTGGACACGGCCGGGCTGCACATCGTCAGCATCACCACGAAACTCCTCAGCGCGCCGCCCCAGTTCTTCGAGATGGGCCACGTCGCCACACCGCCGCAGCGCTCGCCGTACGGACGGCTGCTGCACGAGTTCGCCGCGCAGGTGGTCGCCGCCTTCGACATCACCGTCGGGCCGTTCCACATCGAGACCCGCATCGCCGCGGACGGCCACCCGGTGCTGATCGAGGTGGGCGCTCGGCTGGCCGGCGACTGCATTCCCGAACTGGTCATGGCGGGGCCCGGGGTGGACCTCTACCTGGCGGCGGCCGAGGCGGCTCGCGGCGGCCGTTACGTGCACCAGCCCGTTTCGTCGGTGAGCGCCGGGCTGGCCTTCGTCACCACCGATCGGCCGGGCGTCTTCGCCGGCAGCCTGTCCGGCATCGAGCGGTTCCTCGATGCGGACGAGTTCGTACGGATCGTCTTCGAGGCCGAGCGCGGCGCGGCGCTCGATCCCGATGACATCTTCCACAACCGGGTCGCCCAGGTCCATTTCGTCGGCGAACCAGGCCGGGTCGAGGACCTGGTCGGCGCCGTGCTCCGCGACGTGCGGGTTGATATATCCGACAAGGAAGGCAATCGATCGTGAGCAAGGACAACGATCTGGTCGTCGAGGCGACGACCACACCTCGCTCCAAGCCGGAGGCCGACGCGCCGACGCGCCCGGGCGGCGCCCTCACCGATCACGCGTACTCGATGCGGTGGAGCAAGCGGCGGTCCTGGCAGGGCATGATCATCGCCGACCGCGACGCACTGCCGTCGGTGCGCCCCACGTCCTCGGGGCTGAACTACGGGCAGGCGGTGTTCGACGACCTCGCCGCCTACCGGATGACCGACGGGTCCGTCGCGGTGTACCGCCCGGACAGCCACGTCAAGCGGTTGAACAACGGGGCCCGTCGGATGGCACTCCCGCAACTGGACTTCGACCGCGGCTGGCTCGCGATCCGCCGGCTCGTGGATCTGGACGCGGAGTGGATCCCGGCGGAGCCCGGGTCAGCGCTGCTGCTGCACTCCGTCCTGGCCGGCAACGGCCCGACGCTCGAGGTCGCCCCCGCCGAGGAGTGCCTCTTCACGATCGTTGCGAGCCCGCTGACGCGGCAGGCTCCGGCCGAGCTGCCGGTACGGGCGATGGTGGTGAACGACTACGTCCGGGCGTGGCCGGGCGGCACGGGCGACATCAACGCCGTCGGGAACTACGGGCCGGGGCTGGTCCCACGGGAGATCGCCGCGAACTACGACTACCACCACGTGCTGTGGGTCGGCGGCGATCCGGAGCGCAGGGTCCAGCAGGTCGGCGCGATGAACGCCTTCTTCGTCATCGACGGCGTTCTGACCACGCCGTCCCTGGACGGCACCGTACGGCCGGGGATCACCCGCGACTCGATCATCAAGCTGGCGCGTGACGCGGGGACCACTGTCGACGAACGGCCGGTTCCGTTGACGGAGGTGCTGCAGGGCGTCGCCGACGGCCGGATCACCGAGTGCTTCGGCACCGGCACGGTCGAGGGCGTCGTCTCCATCAACGGCCTCGGCTACAACGGGGAGGAATACCGGCTGCCCGGCACCGTCGCCGTGGCGTCGCACCTCCGAGAGGTGCTCGAGGGCATCCACCGCGGCGACGTGATCGACCGGTTCGGCTGGATGCGGCGGCTTACCGAAGTTTCGACCGTCCACGCCTGACCACGGCAGCGCAACCCATCAGGAGACCCAGATCATGGCCTACGTCGTCACCGATGCCTGCATCGGCTGCAAGTACACCGACTGCGTGGACGTCTGCCCGGTCAGTTGCTTCCACGAGGGCCCGGAGATGCTCTACATCAATCCGGAGGAGTGCATCGACTGCAACGCCTGCGTTGCCGAATGCCCGCCGGAGGCGATCTGGGCCGACGTCGAACTGCCCGAGGACAAGTTCGAGTGGATTCAGATCAACGGTGAGATGAGCCAGCAGTACCCGGTCATCTACCAGAGCGACGCCAATTCCGTCAGCAAGAAGTCCGCCTCATAAGGGATGGGATCGACAGACATGACCACCACCGAGAACTCGTTCATGCTCGGTCTCGACTCGAACTTCTACCTCAAGGACGACTTCGAGAGCCCGGAGAAGCGCACCAACGTCACCTGGTTCTATCCGAAGATCTGCGGCTTCCAGGACGCGCTGCGCACCGAGCAGGAGAAGGCGGAGTACTTCTCCTTCCTGGACCGTCAGACGCACCCTCAGCAGACGGACATCCTGCTGTACTTCCACATCCCCTTCTGCGAGGCGTTCTGCAACTTCTGCGCCTGCTTCAAGGAGTCCTCGGCGAAGTACCAGGGCGAGCAGCGGGTGCGGTTCGTCAAGGCCATGGTGAAGGAGATCGAGCGCAACGCCCGCTCGGCGTACTTCCAGGGCACGAAGATCAAGTACGTCCAGTTCGGTGGGGGTACGCCCTCGGCGCTCGACCAGGAGTCGATGGCGACCATCATCCAGGCCGTGCATCGCGAGTTCGACCTGAGCGAGGTCGACGGGATCTCGCTGGAGGGCAGCCCGCTCGGCCTGTCCACGGACGGCTACATCGAGATGCTCAAGTCCCTGGGTATCACCCGCATCTCGTTCGGCGTGCAGACGCTCAACGAGGAGATCCGGCGCAAGCTGACCATCAAGGCCACCGTCGAGCAGGTGTACCAGACCGCGGAGAACATCCGCAAAGCCGGGATCAGGACGTTCGCCCTGGACCTCATGTACAACCTCGCCGGTCAGACCGACGAGATTCTCGCCTCCGACATCCACGGCATCTGCGCCGAACTGCGCCCCAGCTTCGTGCAGACGTACCGGTTCAACCAGTGGGAGGGCACCCGGCTCGACAAGCAGATCCGAGCCGGCAAGGTGAGCGACGTGCTGCCGTCCGGCAGCATCGAGCGGGTCCAGTACCGCCAGATCAAGGAGAGCCTTGCCGACTACGGGTACGACAAGCAGCTTCTGATCAACTTTTTCACCCACCTCGACGAGACCGGCCCGATCGGGCTGGACCACGCCTGCGGAGGCAACGGCTACCGCGCCAGTTACACCCTGGGCATCGGTCCGGCCGCCGAGAACTACATGGGTGAGCGAAGCTACCGCAACCACACCAACGTGGACCGCTGGATCAAGGATGTCGAGGACGGCATCATCCCCATCGAGCAGGGCCGGATCTGCAGTGAGGACGAGGTCGAGAACCGGGTCATGGTGTTCTTCCCGGTCTTCGGCACCGTCCGCAAAGCGGATGTCGCCAACCTGGAGAAGTACCGCCGGGAAATCAACTGGATGGTCGACAGCGGGTACGCGATCGAGACCGACGAGGACATCACCCTCACCGAGGTCGGCCGGGAGAACGCCGGCAACATCGCCTTCCTGTTCTATTCCGACGAGGAGAAGGCGCGGGCGCGCCGCACCATGTACCTCTCGCTGAAGAACAAGCGCAACCCGTTCCACCAGGACGAGATGAACATCCCCCGGACTCCGGTCTTCCTGCAGTCCAAGCTGGCGACCCGGCCCGCCGATTCCAGCACCGCGCCGAAGGCCGGCTGACGTGACGAGCGCTGACCGGAAGACCCGCGCGGACATCGAGGATGACCTGCGGAAGATCGCGGCGGAGGTTTTCCCGAACCACGACGTCGAGCTGACCTCGAACACGCCCCTGTTCAACGGTGGGCTCTCCCTGAACTCCACCCAGATGATCGAGCTGACGCTGGCCTTCGAGTCGTACTACGACATCGAGCTCGAACCGGAGCTGCTGACGGTGGAGCACTTCGCCACCCTCGGCTCGCTCGCGACAATGCTCGAGGACCAGCTCAACGACGACTCCTATGTCTGATGGTGTCCGGGTCGTCCTGGTGCACGGCAACGCCGGCGCAACCATCGACGGCATCTGGTTCCCGTACCTCAAACGGGAGCTGGAGGCTCGTGGCCACAACGTGGTGGCACAGACCTTCCCCGATCCGATCAAGGGCCGGATGCGGTACTGGCTGCCCTACCTCACAGATGTCATCCGGCCGGACGACCAGACGGTCATCGTCGGGCATTCGTCAGGGGCCCTGACCGCACTGCGGTACGCGGAGTCGGCGCCGCTGCTGGGCACCTTCGTGGTGGCCGGGCACCACACCGACTGCGGCTTCGAACTCGAACGGCGCAGCGGATTCTTCGACCAGCCATGGGACTGGGCGGCGATCAAGCGGAATCAGCGCTTCATCGTCCAGTTCCACTCGACGGACGATCCCTGGGTCCCCGTCGATGTGGCCCGGGAGCTGCATCGGCTGACCGGCAGCCGCCTGACCCTGATGGAGGGAATGGGCCACTTCGGGTCCTACGACCAGAAGTTGGATACCTTCCCGGAACTGCTGGAGGCCGTGTGCCAGCAACTCGCGACGGTCGACCGGTGACCGGTGGCCCGCTCCACTTCGCCGACGAGGTCCTCGATCGCCGCCACGACGACGACGCCGTGGCGGTGGTCGACCTGGCCACCAACGTTCAGGTCTCCTATCGGACGCTGGCCCGGCGCACCCAGGCGCTGACCGACCTGCTGGCTCCCCTCGTCGGGCGGCACGACACCGTCGCCATGGTGATGGACAAGTCCGTCGACTCCGTGGTCTGCATGTTGGCGGCGCTCCGGCTCGGCGCGCGGTACGTCCCCGTCGACGAGTCGTCGCCGCCGGCCCGGACGGCCCTGCTGTTCGCCAGGTGCCGCCCGACGGTGACGGTGGCGCATCCACAGCACCTCGGGCTGGTCGCCGAGGCGGCGGCCGGCACCCTGGTGGTCACCGGTGACTCCTGGGACGTGCGGGCCGAGGCCGACTACCGGCCCTCGTCGTACGGGGACAGGACACCGGACGACCAGGCGTACGTCATCTTCACGTCGGGATCGACCGGCGGCCCGAAGGGCGTCATGATCAGCCACCGCAGTCTGTGCGCGCTACTCGAAGGCGTACAGGAGGTGGTCGGTTTCCCGGAACGGATGCGTTACCTGAACGTGGCGCCGTTGTTCTTCGACGCGTCGGTGGTCGATCTGTACTCCACCTTCCTGGTCGGCGGTAGCGTGCACCTGCTGCCCCGGCTGTCGATGGCCGGCCAGGTCACGCAGGCGTGCGAGCAGTGGCGCATCACCGATGTGTTGCTGGTGCCCTCGGTCATCCGGATGCTCCTCGGGCGGTTCAGCGACATCGACCGCCGCGACCTGAGTTCGTTGCGGCGCCTGTGGTTCGGCGGCGAGTCGTGCCCGACCTCGCTCCTGCGGGCCCTGGACAAGAAGCTTCCCGGGCTGACCTATGTGCACGGCTACGGTCCGACCGAGACCACGCACAGCGCCACCCTCTACCTCACCGACGACATCGCCAGCCACGACGAGGAGTTTCTGCCGATCGGGACGCCGCTGCCCGCCGTCGACGTCCTGATCGTCGACGACGACCTGCGACCGGTGCCCGACGGCGATACGGGTGAGCTGCTCATCGGCGGCCCGCAGGTCATGCTGGGCTACTGCGAGGAGCCGGCGAAGACCGGGCAGGTGCTGATCACGCGCGGTTCTCCGGAGACCCGGTACTACCGGTCGGGCGACTTCGTCCGGCGTACCGGTGACGGGCAGCTCGTCTTCGTCGGCCGCCGTGACGACGCCGTGAAGATCGCCGGAAACCTCGTGCACACGTCCGAGGTCGAAGCCGCCGCGCTCGCCGTGGACTGGGTGGTCGACTGTTGCGCGGTGGTGACCCAGCACCGCGTCGCCGGCCGGGCCATCACCCTCTTCGTCCTCGGCGCCGACCGGGCCGGAGCCGAGACGGAACTGGGCACCGCGCTCGCCCGGGTGTTGCCGCCGTACATGGTCCCGGCCGAGATCGTCATGATCGACGAGGGGGACGTCGGCCTGACGCCGACCGGAAAACTCGACCGGGGCCGCCTGCGCGAACTGGTGGCGTCCGATGATCGATGACGAGATCGCCGCGTTCACTGGGCGGGGTGTGCTGACCGTCGTCCCACGGGCGGCGTCCGGGCGCACCCTCGCCGACGACCCCACCGAACTGCTCCGCCACCCTGTCGAGGAGTTCCTTCCCGCGCCGGCCACCGTCGACCGGGTCGCCGAGGCGCTCACCCGGGAAGGCCTGGCGATCGAGGCGCGAACCGACGTGGGCCTGACGGTCAGCGGCGAGCAGGGCCTGCTCCGCGACGTCTTCGGCAGCGTCGTCGCCGTGGTCCGCAACAAGTACATCCGCGATTCCCCGCGGTACGAACTCGTGGCGCAGGGCCCGCTGCGCTCCCGGGTGTGCACCGACCTCATCGGTGCGGTCTCGGCACCACGATCCGGATTCGAGCTGACCGCGACCGCGTCGCCGCCAATGGTGCGCGGTACCGGGCACCACCTCAACCTTCCCGGCGACGCGGTCCGAGTGGCCCGAGCCGAGAAACTCCACGCCGCCGGCATCCGCGGTGACGGCGTCCGGGTCGTCATGGTCGACACCGGCCTCTACGACCATCCGCATCACCGGCAGCACGGCTACCGGACCAGCGTCGTGGCCGCACTGCCACAGCTCGATCCCGCCGTCGACGAACGCGGCCACGGCACCGCGATGTCGGCGTTGCTCCTGGCGGTGGCGCCCGACGTGTCCCTCACGATGGTCAAGATGGCCACCGAGGGCTTCTCATTTCCCGTCGCCGCGTTCCAGCGGGCGGTGCAGCTGGAACCCGACGTCATCTCCTGCAGCTGGGGCACCCTGCGCTCGGAACCCCACCTGCATCTCGAGGTCGCCAACGCGATCCGGCGGGGCTGCACCGTGCTGTTCGCCGCGGGTAACGGCTCGACCGACCGGCCGACAGCGATGTTCCAGTCCATCGCCACCCCTGGTGCGATCACCGTCGGCGGGGTGCACATCGGCCCCGACGGCGCGCTGCGGGCCGCCGATCTCGCCTCCAGCTACCGGTCGGCGGTCTTTCCCGGACGGGCCGTGCCGGACGTGTCCGGCCCGTGCGGCATGTTGCCCAACGGAAACTACATCCTGTTCCCGACCCAGCCCGGTTGCCTGTTCGACCGCCGCAACAGCAAGTACGACGGTACGGGAGCGGACGACGGCTGGCTCGTTTCGAGCGGCACGTCAGGTGCCACGGCGTACGCCGCCGGCGTGGTGGCATTGGCGATTCAGCAGGGCCGGGCGAGCACTGTGGAATCGTTGGCCGCGGACTGCGTGCCGGTTACGCAGGGCCGTTCCATCACCGGGGACGAGTGCGGCGGCGCGAGTCCGAACCCGGCCACCGGCCACGGTCTGCTCACCGCGCACCGATTGGACGGGGCTGTCGCCGCTGATCGACCGCTGTTACGCTCCTCGATGGACAGACGGGGGATCTCTGCGTGAATGGACCAGTGCGTGCCGCCGCCAGAGAGCCCCAGACAGCAGACATCCGGCCGCATCAGATCGTGCGCTTCGTCGGAGGCCGCGGGGTCGCGGCGCTGGCCGACCAGTTCCTGTTGTTCGCCATCCCGCTGCTGGTCTTCAAGACCACCGGCAGTGTCGCCGCGAGCGGGCTCGTCTTCCTGGTCGAGTGGCTTCCGCGGGTCATCTTCGTCCCCGTCGCCGGGGTGCTCGCCGACCGGGTCGACGGCTACCGGCTCTATCTGATCGCCGACAGCGTCCGGGCGCTCCTCGCCGCGGCCGCCTTCGCCGCCGTCCTGGCCTGGCCGGACGCGACGGTGGTGACGCTGAGCGTTCTTGCCGCATCCATGTCCCTGGCCAGTGCCCAGGCGTACATCGCGATGGAGACCACCCTCCCCCGGTTCGTGCCCGCCGAGCACATGGTGCGGGCCCAGTCCGTCATCCAGGGCACCGAGCAGGCGAGCACGGTGCTCGGACCGGCCCTCGCGGTCCTGCTGGCCACACTGTTGGGAACGACCGATCTCCTGCTGGTGACCGGGGCGCTGTTCGCGCTCACCGCGCTCAACGTCCTGACGCTGCGCGGCAGCCTGAGCAGTGCGGTCACCAATGCAGAGCCCACGACGGTACGCGGCGTGCTGGCCTCGGTGGCCGAGGGCGGGCGGACCCTGTTCAAGCTCCCCCCGATGGTGGGCCTGGTCGGGCTGACGATGATGGTGAACCTCATGGTCGGCGTCGGCATGGCGACCAGCGCCGCCATCACCACCGGCACCTTCGGCAAGCCCGACCGCTACTTCGGGGTTCTGTCCTTCGCCGAAGGCGTGCTCTCCCTGTTGATCTTCTTCATCATCCCGCGACTGTCCCGGCGCATCAGTCCGCTGGTCGCCATCCTGGGCACGTTCGTGATCATCTGCCTGGGCGGGCTCGCGATCAGCCAAGCGACCACGTTCACCCAGTTCGCCATCGGTTACACGATGCTGATCGGCACGGTCGGCATCCTGAACGTCTTCATCCGCGCCGAACGAGTCCGCCGCATTCCCCGCGAACACCTCGGCAAGACGATCGGCCTCATCGTCCTGCTGAACCAGGTCTCCCTGCCGATCTCGGGTTTCGTCGTCGCCGTCTTCGCCACCGCGCACGGCCCACAGGCCGTACTACTCGGCGCGGTGCTCGGATCCGTTCTCATCGCCGTTCTGTTGCTCCCACTGGTCCTTCAACTGAGGTATCCCCATGCGCATCCTGATCCTGCACCGAATCACCGATGACATCATCCGCTACGCGGATGGCCTCGACTTCGACGCCCACGAGGTGACGTTCATCGGTACGGCCGAGCGCATGGCGACACTGCCCGCACGGCTGCCCGGCACACGGATCGAACGGCCCGGGACCGGCGCCACGGAGACCGAGGTGGTGACAGCGCTCGCCGGCCAGCCACGACCAGACCTGGTCATCGCCCAGTCCGAGTTCGACCTGATCGCCGCGGCCCGCATCCGGGAGGCGCTGGGCGTGCCCGGCCCACGCGAGGCCGACGTGCTTCCCGTACGGGACAAGGTCATGATGAAGGCCGCCGCTTCCCGGGCGGGTCTGCGTGTGCCGCGCTACCTCCCGCTGGCCTCGGCCCTCGCCGGAGCCGGCATCCCGTGGTCGGGCAGCACGGTTCTCAAGCCGCTCGACGGCGCATCCAGCCAGGGCGTACGCGTATTCGACACCGCCGAAGCAGCCGTCGAGGCGGTACGCCGGAGCGGCCTGCCCTCCGACGCGGACCCGAGCGGCTTCGAGATCGAGGAGTTCGTCGGCGGCCCGATCATCCACGTCGACGGGCTGGCCGTCGACGGCACACCGGTCACGCTCCAGGCCAGCCGCTACGTCGGCACCTGCCTCGGGTACGCCGAGGGCAGTCCGCTCGGCTCGGTGCAGACGGACACCCCGCCTGCCGTCGTGGAGTGGACCACCGCCTGCCTACAGGCCGTCGGCATCACCACGAGCCTGTTCCACCTCGAAGGCATCGAGACGCCTGACGGCCTGGTCTTCCTCGAGGTCGCCAGCCGGTTTGGCGGGGCCGGCGTGGCCGACACCTTCGAACTGGCGACTGGCGTGCACATGCCGTCGGTGCAACTGCGGGCCCTCTCGACGCCCGGTGCGTCCGCCCCCGAGGCTCGCGACGCCGGCCCGGACGCCCGGTACGGCTGGTTCATCTTCCCCGGTCACACACTGGGCGGGAGGTTCTGCACGATCAAGGGTGCGGACGAGTTCCGGCGCAGCCCGCTGACCTGGCGCTGGGTGCAACGCACCGAGGACGAGCCGGTCAGTCAGGCCCTCAGCTACGCCGAGTACGACGTACCCATCGCCGGTATCGTCGGCCCGGCATCCACGGCCGTGCTCGAACAATTCCTGCGGGACATGTTCGCCTCCATCAAGGTCACCGCTGCCGACAAGGCGGACAACCATGTCTGAGCTGCTGCTGGTCGGGGTCGGCTTCATGGGCAGGCCCTACCTCACTGCCGCGCGACGGCTGGGTCTGCAGGTGGCAGCCGTGGAGGGCGCGTCCCGAGCCGCCGACACGGCCGGGCTCGTCGACCACATCCGGGTGGCCCCCGGCAATCATGACGAGCAGTGGGCCCAAGGAGCCTGGGCCGCCGCGGCTGACCGCAAGCCGGCGGGAGTGGTGGCGTTCACCGAGAACAACGTCCTCGGCGCGGCACTGCTCCAGGATCGGCTCGGCCTTCCCGGCCCGTCCCTGCACGCCGCGACCCTCTCGCGCAACAAGGCCCTGCAGAGAGGCCTGTTCGCGGCGGCGGGCATCCGCCAACCCGAGTACCTGATGACCGACGATCTGGAATCGGCGCGCGACTGGGCCGCCGCCCGCCTGCCGGTTGTCGTGAAGCCACTGTCCTCCGCGGGAAGCGAGGGAGTGGAGCTGGTAAAAGACCTGGACGCCTTCCAGGACGCGGTAGCACGCCGAAACGACGAGGGCCCGCTCCTGGTGGAGACGGCTGTGGACGGCCCGGAATACAGCTGGGAGGCCCTGCTCAGCGACGGGAAGGTGTGGCTGGCCAACCTCACCGCCAAGGAGACCGCCGAGCCGCCCCACTTCGTCGAGATCGCGCATCGCACCGGCATCCAGCTCGACGAAGAGGCCGCGGCCGAGGTGACGGAATTCTGCACCGCGGTGGTCGCCGCCGTCGGCATGCGCACCGGCATCGTGCACCTCGAGTTCCGGCTCGCCGCCGACGGGCCGACCCTGATGGAGATCGCCGTCCGGACCCCCGGCGACTACCTGATGGATCTGCTCAGCCTCACCTACGGGCTGGACTGGTTCGAGATGGTCGTCCGGCTCGCCATGGCGATGCCCCTGCCCGAACCACCGCCACGCCCCGTCGCGTACGCGGCGAGCTACCTCCCCGTCGCGCCGCCCGGCATCCTGGTCGAGACGCGGGGCATGGCCGAGATCGAAGCACACCCGGCCTTCGTCAGGTGCGGCTGGTGGAAGAACCCCGGCGACGCCGTGCCGGCGGCCACCTGGAGCGCCGAACGCGCTGGGTACCTCATCGTGTCGGCCGAAACCCCGGCGCTCCGCGACGAAGCACTGGAGTTCGTCCGTAAGACGCTGACCATCGTCAGCCGCCCAGGCTGAATCGCCGAGGCGCCGGGACAGGGACCGTGACCACGGCTGTCCAGGGCCGGCTCATCATCAGGTGACCGTTGCTGTTGGGTGCCGGCGAAGGCGTTGGTGGAGCAGGTTGCGTACGTCACTGGTTGACCGCTGACTACCCCCGAAGACCTGGCGGGGCGCCTTGCTGAGGATGGACGACAACGGCCGTGGTTCCGCCGGAACTCCCGATTCCCTCGCGGTAAGCGGTCGGGGTCAGGCCGTGCCGCGGTCGACTCCCCCGTCTCGGAAGAAGAGCAGTTGCTCGACGAAGAGGTACAGCCGCTCGATCTCCGTGGTGAGAAGTAGCTGGTCGTGCCAACCCAGGCCCGATGGCCTGAAGGGGGACAACAGATGCGAGGCTTGCCGAATACTGCCCTCGGACACCTCGGCCAGCGCGTCCAACAGCAGGTCCGGGTGTCGGGTAGGACCCGTTTCGTACAACTCGCCGGCCGCACCTCGGCCCCTCGCAACATCCAGCACGAAGAGGATTGCCGGGTCGGTCTCACCCGGTACGTTTCGGTCGACCTGGCCGACGACGCCCGGGTACGCCGGCTGACCCGGACCACCGACTGAGGGCGTTGCCTCGTTCTCGTCCGCCCTCTGCTCTGGCCGTCCCACCCACGGGCGATCGAGATTCGCCAAGGCGATGAGCAGCCGTTGCGCCGGAGGCCGCCGGGCGATATTCGCCCAGCCGTCGATCCGCTGATGCTGGATCTGATACGGAAGCTCGACATCGGCGGCTTCGGCCGCGGTAACGCCGTGGGAGCCACCAGACGGGCTTGAGGATTCCGCCTCGGCGCCCTCCGACGAGGGCTGACCCTGTTCGGTCAACTCACCGAGGACGTTCATGACGGCACGGCGGACCACCGCCACTCGCTCGACGGCCAACGCGGACCTGAGCATCCTCCGATTGACCTTACGGGGCCTCGTCAGCACGAAGCCGTACCGGCGGTGGGCACTCGTCAGCACGAAGCCGTAGCGGCGGTAGGGATCAGCGGATTCGAGATCGGACCAGAACGGGTCTTGCAGCAGCCACCGGAGCAGTTGCAGTGGAGCCCGTATCAGGGCAGGTCCTCGATTTCGGACCCGGTCCGCACCGATGCGGTCGAGTTCCGCCCTCGACGCTGGGGCACTGGCCCGAGCCGTACTGCTTCGGTTGCCCTGGACCAGCACGAGGAAGGCGAACGCGAAAGCGAATGCCGCCACCAGATACAGCAGGTTGTCCGGCAGGGCTTCACCGACCGCCAACGAGAGGATCACCGCAGCCGTCGTTGACAGCAGCGTCAGCGAACCAACGAACCAGTCGCGCCGCCGATGCCTCAGGTAGACCTCGTGGATCTCGGCAAGTTCCTCCCGCTCTCGCCGAGCCCGAACCGCCTCGATCCTGTCCACCAACCGCCGCCGCTCGTCCGGCCAGCGGAGGGCCAACTCATCGAAGCGCCGTTCGATCTGGCTGTCGACCTGTCGCCTGTTCGCCCCGTGGATCGAACGCCGCAGCGCATCGGCGTCACGGGACCGGTCCAGCCCGAGGTCGGCGAGTTCGCCGTAGAGCCTGGGGAAGTCGACCGGCTCGTCTCGCCTCGTGCCATGCTGCTGAACTCCCCCGATCAGAGCCGCCAGGGCCCTTGCCAGGGATTCGCCATCACGGTAGACGAGCACCTCGTCGTAGACATCCCGCAGCAGGCGCAGCACCTCGGTGCTTGCGTAGCCGATCACGATCAGGACGTGTCTCGGCTGGATGCCGGCCGGCACGGCGGGGCCGCCCGTGCGGTCAGTCCTGATCGGGGGCATGGTGAGCCGAACCGCCACGTCCTCTTCTGCCCGCTCGGTCTCGTCGGTGTAGAACATCGCCTCGCTGAGCCTGATCAGGAGGCGTTCGCCGTGCCGGGTGTCCACCGTGTAGTGAAACCCCAACTCCGGATCGCGGGTGACCGGCCCGATGTGCCGCAGGACGCGGCGGATGGCCCGGTCGACGCCTTCGCGGTCGAGAACCGTGAGATCGTCCGGTACGTCGCCCGCTTCGATTTCCTTTGCGTCCGCGTCCAGCGCGTCGAAGGACTGAAATGCCAGCTGCAGAAGGGACCGCGGAATGCCACCGCTGTTGCGGAGGAGCTTGCGCATGGCGTCGTCGCTGAACGGCCAGGGGGCCCGGTAGCTCGGCGACATCTGCGTGCCGAGGGACGCGACAACGTACCGGCCGATCAGATCCCGCGCCTCGTCGGGCTGCAACGCCGAGCAGGCGATCTCGTTCGCGCCAAAGCGCTGCCGCAGGTCCTGCGGGAGCATCTCCCACGCGCGGTCGTTGCTGGCGACGATGAGCATGCCCCTGAGGTCGGGAATCGCCTCGACCAGGGAGTGCAGCAGCCCAGCCGTCTCCGATACCACCTGCTCCTGGGCATTCAGGAGCAGCTTCTCGGCCTGGTCGAGGATGAGCACGAGCGGCCGACCCGCCTGCTCGCAGACCAGCGTCAGCAACTGAAGGCCGTAGCGGCACTGGTCCGGCGTGTCGAGCTGCCGCGAGATGCCAACGCGCCGCAGTTCGGGTTCACTGACCTGCCGCCCGAGCAACCAGTCGTACGCGGCATCCTTCAGGTCCGGTTCGAGCAAATAGGTCAGCGCACGCTGAAAGTTCTTCTCGTCGCGTACGGCGTCCCGCATCCGCTCTGCTTGCGCCTCCAGCAGCAGACCGCGCTCCAACAGGTGGTTGTCGAACATCTGCAGCAACACGGCGGGATCCCCGCGGAGGTCGTCCTGGATGTCGGCGGTCCCGGGCGACGGGTCGGCCACGGCCGACAGGGACCCGAGGAACCGCAGTGCCAGCTGCGTGAGGTCGGAGAGGGAGAGCTGCGCCATCAGCCGTCGGTACGCCTGCACGAAGTTCGGGCCGTCGAGCTTGACGTACAGCGGCAGCACCTTCGCGTCGCCGGGATGGGTGGCGATCTGGCCGACGGCCACCCGGATGGCGTGGGTCTTGCCGGCACCGTGGGCACCGTAGACGTAGGCGACCTGGCCGCTGGAGACGCCGCCCAGTTCGTGGGACCGGCGGAACCTGCTCGCCAGCAGGCTCAGCCGGCGGACCTGTTGCAGGTCCAGCGTGGGCGTGGTGCCGGCCCACCTCTGGTACGACTCCGCGAAGGGCCCCTCCTCGATGGCGGTGGTGGCCTGCGCGGGAAAGGGATTCAGCCGGGGCAGCTCAGCGGACACGACGCAAGCCTCCTGCGTGGGGCGGAGCGCTCTCGGCCTGTTGCACGGATTCTTCGATCCACTGCGCCGGGATGCGCAGGTTCCGCGCGGCGGGCCAGCACTCGTCCCCGTCATACTTGCGCAGCCTCCACTGCAGCAACCAACTGAGCCAGTGCAGCGCCCGCCCGACAGGCGGGCGGCGCGCGTCGAAGGTGTCCCGGATACCCTTCAGCTCGAAGGGACACTCCAGGTCGGCCGCCTCGTGCTGCCACCGATTGCGGGCCAGCAGGTCGACGTCCTCTCCGCTCAGCAGCGGCACCTGCACCGGCAGTGCCCACCGCCGCCAGCGTTCACGCTCGTTCATTCGATCCAGGTCGGCGGTGTCGGCCGTGTGGTAGTCGTCCCGGGTGACGACGATGAGAAGGTCGACCCGTGCGAACACGACGGCCAGCGTGTCGAGGAAGTCGTCTTCCTGCATGCCCTCGATCAACAGGCCGAGCGTGTAGGCCGGCTTCATCCGCTTCCGCATGTAGTTCGCCAGGTAGCCGGCCTGGGCTTGCAGATCGAGAATCTCCGGCTGGGTCGGGCCGTTGGGGACCACCTCGAGCAGACGGTCGCGGTGCTCGCCCCAGCCCCCCAGCTCCATCAGCTCGTTCCGGATCGCCTTCAGCACCTCCTGCGCACGCTGGAGGCTGTTGTGATTCTTCTCGTCGTACACCACCAGCTTGAACGTGTCGTCCAGTTGATGGAGCTCTCTGTACTGATGCGCGATGAGCTTGGCCAAGGAGGTTCGGCCGGTGGCCTCGCGGCCGGACAGCAGGAAGGCGGCGGCCCTGCCGTTTGCCGCTGCCTGCCCGAGCTGCTGCTCGATCTCGTCGAACGGCGCCGCGACGAAGTCCAGCAGCAGGGCACGATCGCGGTCGTTCCGGGGATCAAGATCACGATGCCGGTACGGGTCGCCCTGGGTGAGGCCGTACCGTTTGAAGTCCACCTGGCCCTGGGACTTGCGGGCCCGAGAGCCGACACCACCGCTCATGCCGCCCGCCCGCCGAAGAGGGTGAGGTAGTCATGGATCCGGTCGTGCTCCTCCGCAAAGGTGGATGCGTCGAATATTTCCTTCAGCTCGGGATGTCGTCGGTAGTGCGGTGCGACGGCACGGTACAGGAGGTCGCCTGAGTCGTCCCCGTATCGGCTGCGGAAACCGTCCTCGGTGAACTCGAGGCGATCCCGGTACAGACACTCAAGAACCAGCAGCACCCGCGGGTCGGTCAGTACGGCGGAGAACAGCCTTGGCACCTGCACCCGCAGTACGGCCAACCGAACCACCAGGTCGTCGTGCAACTTGTCGAGGCCGGGAGTCCCGGCGACGATCGCGGTCGTGACGGTGAGGAAGTTCAGTACCCGCTTGATCTTGCGGGGATTCGGTCTCAGCACCGCCTGCAACAGGTCGCCGTGCCGAGCCAGCAGATCCGGGTGAGCGTGCGCCTCGACCAGTTGCCGGACGCTCCGGGCGTCCAGCGGCAGCAGGTACAGCGGTAGTTGGATCATCTTCTCGAGGTACTCGTCTCCGATGTCCATCATGCCGTCAGGGTCCAGGCCGAAGCCCTGATACTTGATGGCCACGCCGCGGTCCACCAGTTCCTTCGAGATGGCCATCAACACAAACACCCCGGGCACGTCGAGGAAGAGCTTGACCGACTCGAGCAGATCCACGATCTGATCCGGTTCGCAGCGGTCGATGTCGTCGATGAAGAACACGACCTGCGCGCCCTGACGACGGATGCCTGCGACCTCGTCGCGGAGCAGGTTTCGCAGGTTTCGCAGCTGGCTCTCGACCTGGCTCCGCTGCGCCACATAACGTTCGACAGCCTGGTCGTACTTGTCCATGGTGAGAAAGCCGGCGGTGAGGGTGGTCAGGAGTGCATCCGCAGTGAGGGTTCCGGCGATGCTGGCGACCCGGGTCACGGTTTGAGCGAATCGCTTCTTGCGATCCGCCAGCAGTGTCTCCTGAAACGCGTGCAACAGCGGCACGAGCAGGTTCGGCTCGTTGCGGTACACCCAGGGATTGAAATGCACCCGGACGAAGGCATCCGGGCTTTCCTCCCCCAGCCGCTGATCCACCATCGTGAGGACACTCGACTTTCCGCTGCCCCACTCGCCGAGCACACCAACGGTGAAGGGTGTCGTGCTCGTGGGGCTGGTCAGCAACGAGAGGATCGGCTCGACGTATCGGTCGAACCGCAGCTGGTCCTCGTCGCAGCGGACGGGCGCGTCGGACAGGACGGCGAGGCCGGTCATCGCTCTTCCGATCGTCGGGGGCACGGTGGAGAAGATGAGCATTCGTGTCGGGTCTACATAGCGCGTCGGGACTGTCACCTTAAGACAGACGCGCCCGGGTTCGACCACCGCCGATCGGTCGAGGCGGCTGACCAAGCGTCGTACCCACGGGTCTGCGACGCCAGCGGCGGCGGACGTGTGTAGGCCAGGTTCGTCGGTGAGGACGACGAATGGAGTGTGGGAAACGGATTTGGGCCTTGGCCACATGCCGGATGACGTGGGTTTTCGCGATCAGTGGAGGGACAGCCATGCGGTCGTTCACTGCGTGCAGACCCGGTCTCGGCACCAGGTGGAAACGCGCGTTCGTCGAGGCCATGAATAGTCAGGATGACGACACGGCCGGGAGGACGTGGGGGCGGCTGCCGTCCCGCCCCCACGTCCCGTCTTCGGGGGAAGCCGCTCAGCAGACCCGATCGAGCGCCTGTCCGTTGGAGCCGATCACGGCGGCGCCGTCGGTGAGCACGGCACCGCAGTTGCTCGGGTAGGCGGCTGCGGGAGCGGCGGACAGGACGAGGGTGCTCGCCACTGCGCCGGTGCTCAGGACCACCACCACGGCGCATCGGAGTGTGCGTGTTCTCATCGCCGGGACTTCCTTCCAGATCGGGAGATCGCGTGTCCGGTTCCCGTCTGTTTCCTGGGACAACCGGTGGTCGGACACCAGAATTGGCCCGCCGCCCCAGGGTGGGGAAGCCTCGGGCGCGACTCCGTACGAGGCCGTACGCCCTGGTCCCGTGCGCGATTGGTGGCGGCACCGAATCCGTGGCGTGCCGGTTCCGTGCTTGAGCAGGGAGGCGTCGGTGTCTGAACAATCCCCGCCCGGTCCCGACTCGATCCGTACCCGGCAGGACTTCGCCCGGGAGTTGACGCACCTCCGGGAACGGGCGGGCCTGTCGGTCCGCGATGTCGTGGCCGCCCTTCCTCGCCAGGGGCGACGGCACGGGACGATCGGCGACTGGTTCGCCGGACGCGGCCTGCCCCAGCCGTCCTCCCACACCCTCTTCGAACAGGTGCTCCGCGCGTGCGGAGTGACCGACGACGACGTCTCGCGGTGGCTGGACGCACTGCGCCGGGTACGCCGGACCCGGACGTCCCGGCTCGGCGAGGAGCCGTATCGCGGGTTGAACCGGTTCGACACCGACCACGCCGGCTGGTTCTTCGGCCGAGAGAGGCTGACCGACCAGCTCGTCGAACGGGTTCGCTCCCTGCGGCAGGCCGGCGGTGGCATCCTTCTGGTTACCGGAGCGTCCGGGATCGGGAAGTCGTCCCTGCTCCGAGCCGGATTGATCTCCACGATCAGGGCGACCACCGACGGCGACGCGGCACCGCCCGAGACCGTCGTCCTGACTCCCGGGACCCGCCCTCTGCGGGCGTGGCAGGAACGAGCCACCGGCCTGGACATCGCGGGGGCGCCCGTGATCGTGGTGGACCAGTTCGAGGAAGTGTTCGCACCGGGAGTCGACGCCACGGAGTCGGACGCCTTCGTCGCAGCGCTGGTCACCGCGACGGAGAAACGGGGCGAGCCCGCTGCGACGACACGGGCCACCGGGGCCGAGCGGCTGGGTGCCGTCGTCGTCCTGGGGCTGCGAGCCGACTTCTATGCCGACCTGCTCCGCATTCCGAACCTGGCAGTGGTCGCCCAGGAACACCAGCTCACGGTGGGACCGATGACCGCCGGCGAACTGCGCCGGGCGATCACCGAACCGGCCCGCAGAGCCGGTGTCGACATTGAGGACGGCCTCGTCGACCTGCTGCTGAGGGAACTCGCGCCCCGCTCTGGGGACCAGTCGGCGGCCCACGATCCCGGTGCCCTGCCGCTGCTGTCGCACGCCCTGCTGGCCACCTGGGAGTCCGGCGGGGGCCGGCTTACCGCCGAACGGTACCGAGCCACGGGCGGCATCGACGGCGCGGTCGCCGCGACCGCCGACGCCGTCTACAGCGGTCTCTCCCCGCGTCACCAGGCGCTCATCCGGAGTCTGTTCCTTCGCCTCGTGCACCTCGGCCAAGGCACCGCCAACACCCGGCGGCGGGTGCGCCGCGCCCACCTCCTGCAGGGCTCCCCGAGCGGCACCACGAGCGAGGACATCGACGAGGTGATCGACCGCTTCGTCGACCGGCGGCTGCTCACCGTCGACGACGACACCGTCGAGATCAGCCACGAGGCGTTGCTCATCGCCTGGCCACACCTGCGCGGTTGGCTCACCACCGACCGGGCCGGCCTGCTGATCGGGCAGCAGGTCACCGACGCCGCCGAGGTCTGGATCACCGAGCGCCGAGACCCGGCCCTGCTGCTGCGCGGCAGCCGACTGGTCGCGGGCCAACAGTGGCTGGCCGGGCATCCGGCACCACCGGCTCTGCCCTCGCGATTCCTGCGGGCGAGCACCCGGCATGCCCGCCGTCGGCTCCGCCGGCTCTACCAGACCGTCGCGGCCCTGACGGTCCTCACCCTTCTCAGCACGGTCGCCGGGGTGATCGCGGTGCGTCGTACCAGCGAGGCGGTGTCCCTGCAGCACGAGGTCGCCCACCAGCGTGACGAGGCCCGCTCCCGGCTGATCGCAGGCCGTGCCGAGCAACTCCGCGACAAGGACGTCTCGCTCTCCCGGCAACTGGCGGTGGTCGCCCACCGGATCGCCCCGACCACCGAGGCCCGGTCGAGCCTGATCAGCTCGTCGGCGACCCTGCCCGCGATCAGAATGCTCACGGGCAAGAACCAGATCATGTACACCGTCGCGCTCAGCCCGGACGGGCGACTTCTCGCCGCGGCCGTCGACACCACCATTCGGCTCTGGGACGTGGTGAGCGGCCCACGACCCGTGCCGCTGGGCGATCCGCTGACCGGCCCGACCGGGCCGGGCTACTCCATCACCTTCAGTCCGGACGGCCACACCCTTGCCGTTGGCAGCGGCGATCACCGGGTGCACCGGTGGGATCTGAGCGACTTGACCAACCCGGTCCAGCTACCGCCTCTGGTCGATGCCAGAAACACCGTGTACTCCGTCGCCTACCGTCCGGACGGACGTGTGCTCGCCGCCGCCAGCGCCGACGGAACAGCCCGCCTGTACGACACCACCAACCGCGCCCGTCCCACCCTGATCGGTGCCGGTCTGGCCTCCCCATCTGGTGCGAAGTCGCTGACCTTCCACCCCGGCGGCCGTATCCTCGCCGTCGGCGGGGTCGACGGGGCCATCCGCCTCTGGGATGTCGCCCGCCCACACCTGCCCGGTCGGCTCAGCCAACCGGCCGGGCCGTCCAAGGAGGTTGGCCAGGTCGCCTTCAGCCCGGACGGGCGAACCCTCGCCGCCGGTAGCACCGACTTCTCAACCCACATCTGGGACGTGAGCCACCCCGCTCGGCCGGTTCGCCTCGGACCGGCATTGACCGGGCCGAAGAGCTTCGTCAACGCCGTCGCGTTCAGCCCGGACAGCAGCCTGCTCGGCGTCGGCAGCTCGGATCCGGCCATCGGTGTCCAGATCTATGATCTGGCCAGCCGTCGGATCACCGCCACACTGCCGCATCCGGCTCCGGTAACCGCCGTCGACTTCAGTCCGGACGGCCGGACGGTGGTCACCAGCTCCAACGACGGTACGGCCCGACTCTGGCCGTTACCCGGCCCGGTGCTCGCCACCCCGGGCGTGGTGAGCGCGACGCTGTTCAGCCCCGACGGCCGGACTCTGGCCGTCGGCAGCACCTCGACTCAGCTGTGGAACGTCGAGCATCCCGACCGGCCCACACCGGTCGGCCCAGCCCTGTCCAACCCCGACGGTTTCTCTGGAGCGCTCGCCTTCACTCCCGACAACCGCACCCTGGCCGTCTCTGCCCGCTCCGGCAGGGTGCAGCTGTGGGACGTCTCCGAACCGACCCGTCCGGTGCCTCACGGCCCCACCCTCCAAGCGCATGACCAACTCGTGGAAACCGTCGCCATCAGCCCGGACGGACGGATCCTCGCGACCGGCAGCCGGGACCACACCGTCCGCCTCTGGAACATCACCCGCCGGGCGGCGCCGACACCCTTGGCCACGCTGCGGGGCTTCGGCAACTACGTATCGAGCGTCGCCTTCAACCACGATGCCAGCCTGCTCGCCGCCGGGAGCATCGATCGGTCCGTGCGCCTGTGGGACACCAGCCGCCCCGACGCGCCAGTGCCACTCGGTGAGCCGCTGACCGCCGGCCATTACGTCTACGCCGTCGCCTTCAGCCCCGACCGTAGGATCCTTGCGATCGGCAGCGCCGACAGCTCCATCAGCCTCTACGACGTCAGCCGCCCCCATCGGCCCGTTCCGGTCGGGGCACCACTGACCGGCCCTACCAACTACGTGTACGCGCTGGCGTTCAACCCCCAAGGGACCGCGCTGGCAGCCGCTGGCACCAGTGCCGGAACCTGGCTGTGGGATCTCAGGGACCGCAGTCGGCCCTCCGTGTTCGCGGTGCTGCCCGCCCCGGGCGGCGGCACCTACGCCGTCGCTTTCCACCGCAACGGCCACACTCTCGGCGCCGGGGGCACCGGCAATACCGTCTGGCTCTGGAACACCAACCCGGACCTTATCCCCGAACAGCTCTGTGCCGCGGTCGGCGACGACATCACCCCGGCCGAATGGGCGACCTACGTCCCAGGGCCGCCCTACGAACCGCCCTGTCCCGATCAGTAGTGCTTGAGAGGGCGTCTGATCTGCCCGACGTTCACGGCCGACATCCTCCAGGCTCCCCCACGCCCCGCTATCTGTAAACAACCCTTGATATTAAGCGTCACGAACGTCAATATGTGGAGGTCGCGGGTCGTCGAAGCCTGGGGAGTGAGCCATGAGAAGCCGTCGAATTTTCGCAGTGGTGGCCGGGGCGGCGATGACCGTCACGGCCGCCGTCGCCTTCGTCCCCAGCAGCATGGCGGCCGGGCCCTCGGCCAACGCCGTCCCGATGGTCGTCTGCACCGCCCCCGCCTGGACCGAGGGCCCCACCTACCAGGCGGGCGCCCAGGTCACCTACAGCGGCCGGCTCTACCAGGCACTGGTCACCCACACCGCGCACCCCGGCGCCGGCTGGAACCCTGCCTCGACCCCGTCGCTCTGGCGTGACCTTGGCGCGTGCTCGGGAACCACGCCGCCGCCCACCACGCCACCACCGACGACCCCGCCGCCCACCACGCCACCACCGACCACACCTCCCCCCACCACGCCACCGCCAACCGGTGGGACCTGCGCGGTGAAGTCGCGGCCCACCGGCAAGGTGTTGCAGGGCTACTGGGAGAACTGGGACGGTGCCTCCAACGGCGTACACCCCGGCCTCGGCTGGATCCCGATCACCGACAGCCGGCTCAACCAGCACGGCTACAACGTGATCAACGCGGCGTTCCCGGTGATCCGCTCAGACGGCACGGTCCTCTGGGAGAACGGCATGGACGCCGGCGTGAAGGTCGCCACCCCGGCCGAGATGTGCCAGGCCAAAGCGGCCGGCGCCACCATCCTGATGTCGATCGGCGGAGCCGCAGCGGGCATCGACCTGAGTTCCGCCGCGGTCGCCGACCGGTTCATCGCGACGATCGTGCCGATCCTGACGGCCTACCACTTCGACGGCATCGACATCGACATCGAGACCGGCCTGACCGGCAGCGGCAACATCAACACCCTGTCCACGTCGCAGGCCAACCTGATCCGGATCATCGACGGCGTGCTGGCCCGGATGCCGTCGAACTTCGGCCTGACCATGGCACCGGAGACGGCCTACGTCACCGGTGGCAGCGTGGTCTACGGCTCGATCTGGGGCTCGTACCTGCCGATCATCAAGAAGTACGTGGACAACGGCCGGCTCTGGTGGCTGAACATGCAGTACTACAACGGCAGCATGTACGGCTGCGCCGGCGACTCGTACCCTGCGGGCACCGTGCAGGGCTTCACGGTGCAGACGCAGTGCCTGAACAACGGGCTCACCATTCAGGGCACCACCATCCGGGTGCCGTACGACAAGCAGGTCCCGGGGCTGCCGGCGCAGAACGGCGCGGGCGGTGGCTACATGTCGACGTCGTTGGTCACGCAGGCCTGGAACTCCGTGCCCGGCCTGAAGGGCCTGATGACCTGGTCGGCGAACTGGGACGGGTCGAAGGGCTGGACCTTCGGCGACAACGTGAAGCGCCTGCAGGGCCGCTGACGGGTGACGGCGCCGGGCCTTCCGCCAGCCGGTCCTCCGGCAGGCGCGGGCCCGGCGCTTCCCTTTCGGAAGGTCGGCATCGGAACGGCACTCGGTCGTCTGCTCCGGCGGCGGGCGGGCATGAGGCAGGCACCGATCCTGCCCGCTGCGACTCGTCCACGCTGCGACGCGGGCTGCGGCGGGAACGCTCAGCGGCCGAGTTCGCCGGAGGTCATCCCCCAGCGGTGGGTCGGCTGCGCACCACCAGTTCGTCGATCTCCAACCGGCCGACGCGCAGCTCCCGCACGACCGCCCGGCGGATCGCCAGCCGCCCGATGACCAGCGCCCCGACGGCCACGGCCCCGACGGCCAGCGCCCCCACGGCGAGGGCGCCGAGCGAGGCCGCCCCCGCAGCCCGCGCTCCGGTAGCCGCCGCGCCCGTCGCCACCGCGCCGTTGGCCCGCGCCCCGGTCAACCGCATCAGGCTTACGTCTCGCTTCATTCCCCCATTGTCCGCATACCGCCGGCCGCCCGCTTCCCAGAGATCCCGGATGTCACCCCGCCGTCCTCGCCGGTGCCGCCCGACCCGGTCACCGCCCATCAGGTGTCCGCGCCCTCAGTGGTTCTCGGTGCCGACGACGATGCCGAGGAGCATCGGCCGGCCGAGTTTGGCGGCGCATGCCGGGCCCGTCCCAGCTCGGGCGAGCCACAAGAGCACCTTCCCCTGAATCCACTGCACCGATCGGGGTGGCCTCTTAGGCTGCGTGGGCGGGGCGCCCGGTTCGACGAGTGCGTCGCGGTGGCGCTGTACGGGCTGGTCGGGGCGCTCCTCGCGGCGGCCTGGTACCGCTCCTCAGCCGGCACGGGGAGCTGCCGCGACGGCGCGTGAGGTCCCCGGTTTGTCCGCCGTCAGCGGCCGAGCCCGGCTACCGGTGAGGAGTACCGATGACGCGGAGGGAACAGGACCGACCAGAGATCGTCGTCGGACTGGTGGCAACCCCTCCGGACCACCCGGCCCGGGTGGCCGCGCGGCTCACCGCCGAGCTGACCAACGGGCTCGCCGAGCGGGTGAACGCCGACGTGCGGTGGATCGTCCGGGAAGGTTGGGGCGAAGTGGCACCGCGCCGCGACGGCGGCGTTGAGGCGCTACTCGATGATCTCGCCCAACGGCGCGCCGACGACCAGTGGGACGTCGCAATCTGCCTGACCGACCTGCCGCTGCATGCCGAGCGGGTGCCACTGGTCGCGCAGACCTCCGCTCGGCGTCGAGTCGCGGTGGTGTCCCTGCCCGCGCTGGGACTGCCCCAGCTGCGAGCGGCCCGCACCGCCGTTCCGGATCTGGTGAGCCTGCTGCTGACCGAGGCTTCCGACCAGCGGGTGCCGCCGGCCGGCTGGGCACCGGCCGAGCTGGCGAGCCGGGTTCCCGCCGTCCACCGGGTGGTTGGCGAGGCCGACGCCGGTGAGCGGCGCTACGTCGCCTCAAGGCTCATCGGCCGGTTACGGCTGTTGATCGGCATGGTTCGAGCCAACCGTCCGGGGCGTGCCCTGCTGGGCCTGTCGAAGCTGTTGGTCGGCGCGTTCGGCACGGCCGCGTTCGCGCTCACCACGGACACCATCTGGCAGATGGGTGATGCGCTCGACGGACTCCGGCTCGCCGTGATCATGCTGCTCGGGCTGACAGCGCTGGTGGCCTGGTTGATCGTCGCGCACGACCTGTGGGAGAAACCGAGCCGCGAGACGCCGGCTGAGCTGGCACGGCTGTTCAACCTGGGTACGATCCTCACCCTCACTCTGGCCACGGTGCTGTCCTACGTGGTGTTGTTCGTGGGAACGGTGCTCGCCGCGGCGCTGCTGATCGACACATCCGTGCTGGAGCAGACCTTGCAGGGGCCAGTCCACTTCACCGACTATCTGACGCTCGCCTGGATCACCAGCTCGCTGGCCACCGTCGGCGGCGCGATTGGCTCTGGGCTGGAAAACGAGGAGACCGTTCGGGCTGCCGCTTACGGCTATCATCCCCAGCCCGATGGCTGGCGGGACGAGCAGAGCGGGCAGTCCCACAGCGGGAGGTAAGCGGGCCGTCGGGTCTGCCCATTCAAGGCTGATACTGACTGCGGGTGCGGGGCAGCCACTGGGGATGGTGGTCCCGAAGGTAGCGAACCAGTCCCTCGCGCAGGTCGCAGCGCAGGTCCCAGGCGCTGGCGGGGTCGGCGGCCGAGGCCTGCACCTGGATGACCGCTGTCTGGGGGGTGGAGTCGACCATCTGGAGCACCCACTGGTCGCGATCCCACAGCGGTGAGGACTCGACCAGCCGGCGCGCTTCCCGGCGTAGGTCGTCCAGATCGGCGGTGTGGTCGACATGGATTTGGACCTTGCCGACAATTCTGGACTCGTTGCGGGTCCAGTTCTGAAACGGCCGCTCGGTGAAGTACGTGGTCGGCAGGATGAGCATCCGCTCGTCCCAGAGCCGGATCACCACATTGGTCAGCTTCACCTCCTCAACTCGGCCCCATTCGCCATCCACCACCAGCACGTCGCCGACGTGCAGGCCGTCGGCGAACGCGACCTGGACACCGGCGAACGCGTTGCCGAGCGCGGTACGGGCCGACAGGCCGATCAACGCGCCGACCACCCCCGCCGACGTCAACACGGAGACGCCGAAGAGGCGTACCGGCCGAAAGGTGATCAGGATCAGGCCGATCGCGACGATGGTGACCACGGCGACGGTGAGCCGCCGCACGGGACGAATCTGCGTCCGGGCCCGCCGGACCCGTCGGCTGGCGACCACGTCGCCCGGCAGCCGACTGAACGCGACCGCCTCGGCGACGTGCAGCGCCTTGATCACTAACCATGCCCCGGATAGCACCAAGGCCACCAGGACGACGTGCCGCAGATGAGGCTGCCACCCGGCCGGACCCAACGGCAGCGCGTAGTACAGCGCCCCAACCAGCAGCAGCGCCGCTGCCGGACGGCGGCAGGCATGCCGCAGCGGCTCCAGCAACCATTGGTAACGGCCACGGGCCACCCGGCGGACGACCATGCCAGAGATCAGGTCCACGACCACCGCCGTCGCCAGCGTGGCCACTACGATCAACGCGGTACGCATCAGAGACCGGTCACCGTAATCCCGATGCCAGCTTCCCCCGGCTCACTGCCCAGTCCACGTGCTCAGGGTGCCACCCCGTCCAGTGGCAGGCGGCCAACATCGGCGAACAACCGCTGACCCCAGCTGCGTCAGTCGCCCGACGGTCGCTTTCCGGAGCAGTAATGAGGATCTGCACTCGTACGGCGTGGTCATAGAACTGGTCGGGCGTGCTGCGAGAAGCATCCCGTGACGCGAGTCGCCACTGTGGCACTTGTGTCCGAGCAGCGAAAAGCGAGATCATCACGCATGCTCGACCCCTCCCCGAGGACGACGGGACCTCACCGACCGTCTCCACTCCGCATTTCGTGGGTCGCGATCGGGAGATGGCGGCGCTTCGGGGCGCCTTGGCCCGGCCCCCGGCGATCGTGCTGGTCGAGGGCGAGGCGGGGATCGGGAAGAGCCGACTGCTGCGAGAGTGGCTGGCCGCACCGGACCAGCGCACCGCCCTGGTGTCGGTGTGCCCACCGCTTCGCGAGTCGCTGACGTTGGGGCCGATCGTCGACGCGTTCCGTGGGATCGACCGTCCGCTGTCGCGATTGCGGCTCACCGAGCTTGCGGGTGCGTTACGGCCCCTGTTCCCTGAATGGTCCACGGACCTGCCGCCGGCATTGCAGCCCCTTGACGATGCGAAGGCGGCGCGGCATCGCCTGTTCCGCGCTCTGGAGGAGCTGCTGCGGGCTCTGCGTGTCGACGTTCTCGTGCTCGAGGACGCTCACTGGGCCGACGAGGTGACCCTGGAGTTCCTGCTGTTCGTCACCTCCCGACAGCAGTCGCATGGTCCCAGCCTCGTGATCTCCTATCGACCGGAGGAGGTGGACGACGGTTCGCTGTTGCTGCGGCTGACGTCCCGGTTGCCTGCTGGCGTGACCCAGAGCCTCCA
The DNA here is from genome assembly GCF_042873195.1 of Micromonospora arida. Taxonomy (NCBI): domain Bacteria; kingdom Bacillati; phylum Actinomycetota; class Actinomycetes; order Micromonosporales; family Micromonosporaceae; genus Micromonospora; species Micromonospora arida. The sequence continues at coordinate 1,431,941 of NZ_JBIALC010000001.1, forward strand.
CGGGAAGTTTCGCCGTGGAGGCTCTGACCACTTCTGTCGAGTTTGTGGTTTCAGACCGTACTCACGCGCCTGGTGGCGCCCCAGAGTCCTCAGGAGCGAGCGCGGATGATCGTCTTTCCGGTGACCCGCTTGGTCGGGTTGAGAGCGGCGACGGCGTCGTCGAGGTCTGCGACGTTGCCGATGTTCGTCCGCAGTCGCCCGCCTCGCACCCTCTGGACGATTTCATCCAGTTGGGCACGGTCAGGCATCACGACGAAATCTATCGCCAGGCCGTGCGCGGGCCGCGCCTCGGACGGCCCGACGACGGAAACCAGTGTCCCTCCGGCTCGAATCAGGCCTGCCGACCGCTTCCCGATGTCACCGCCGATGACGTCGAAAACCAGATCCACTCCGCCGACGTCTTCCAGGGCCTCGCTGCCGAGGTCGACGAACTCGTGTGCGCCGAAGTCGAGCGCGGTCTGGCGATCGGCAGCGCGCCCGGTGCCGATGACGTAGGCGCCGAACTCACGTGCGAGCTGCGTCACCATCGACCCGACTGCGCCGGCCGCGCCGTGCACGAGCACGCTCTGCCCCGTCCGAAGGCGGCCGTGCTCGAACAGCCCCTGCCAGGCGGTCAGGCCAGAGATCGGCAGGCTCGCGCCCACCGCGAAGTCGACGTCGCCGGGCAGCGGCGCAAGGTTGCGCGCCTCGACGGCCACACACTCCGCCAGGGTGCCGTCGCGGGTCCAGTCGGTGAGGCCGAACACCCGCTGCCCCACCGACAGTCCCGTCGTGCCATACCCGAGGGCGCTGACCACTCCGGCCAACTCGTGCCCAGGGATCGACGGCCTCCGGTCACGGCCGAGGCGATCGGTCCAGGTCGAGGGCCACGCCAATTCGGTCGGGACGAACCCTGACGCATGAACCTGAACGACGACGTCGTTGAGGGCCGGTTCCGGGTCAGGCCGCTCCATCAGCGTCATCCCGGCCGTTCCCGCAGCCTCGTCCGTCACCACGATCGCCTTCATCAGGTACCTCCTTGTATCCAGCCCTCGTCTGCGACTGGCACGAGGAGCACATTTCCGTTTCCCAGCATTGGCGACGCCAAGCCTCGGCGTCGTGCCACACCACGCTGACCGGTAGCGATTGGGGCGCGAGGATGTCACCGGGAGTGGCGGGGACGTCTGTCGAACTCGACGCCGCCGGGCGAGTCGGGCACCTCGTCGCTACCGGAGGCACCCCGCCGGACATCCCGAACCTAGCTACGGTGAAACTGGTCTGTCAAGTCCACTATTGGGTCGCGCTGCGGCTGCTGGTGTCACTGGGGAAGTGCCAGTTCAACCTCATCAGCAGGGGCGGACATCTACTGCCGACTCAACATACCTTCTGGACTCTGTAGTCCAGGTAAGGTGAAGGCTGCGGGAATACAGCCGACCCGGAGAGTGTCTGTACTCGCGTGCCCAGGTGCGCTGGCACGACGACAGCAAGGAGACGATGTGAACACCGAAAAGGCAATCCTCGCCGGCGGCTGCTTCTGGGGCATGGAGGAGCTGTTCCGCCGCCAGCCCGGCGTCGTGTCCACGCGCGTCGGCTACAGCGGCGGCGACGTCCCGAACGCCACCTACCGCAACCACGGCACCCACGCGGAGTCCATCGAGGTCGTCTACGACACCGACAAGACCGACTTCCGCGCGCTGCTCGAGTTCTTCTTCCAGATCCACGACCCGTCGACGAAGAACCGCCAAGGTAACGACATCGGCATCAGCTACCGCTCGGCGATCTTCTACACCAGCGACGAGCAGAAGCATGTCGCCGAGGACACCATCGCCGACGTCGACGCCTCGGGCCTGTGGCCCGGCAAGGTCGTCACCGAGGTCACCGCGGCAGGCGACTTCTGGGAGGCCGAGCCTGAGCACCAGAACTACCTGCAGACCTACCCCGACGGATACACCTGCCACTTCCCCCGCCCCGGGTGGAAGCTGCCGAAGCGGGCGACGGCCTGACACCTCCGGCGCGCGGGCCCCCCGGCCCCCCCCCCGGCCGGGCCCCCCCCCCCCGGGATGCGGGGGGGGGGCCCATTGTCTCCAAAGTGCCCGTGCCCCCGGGCAAAAAGGGTTGCTGGTTAAACATTAAACAATTGAGCCCAGCAC